>NZ_JBVKBG010000010.1:0-293638 GCF_055657265.1 Streptomyces sp. NPDC107575
CGTCACGGTCCAACGTCAGGTCATCGGCGAAACCCCGGTCGCCCGTGGCGTCCGGCACGTACTTCACGGTGACAACGATCCTCAAGCTCACGCCGGCTCTCCTACTGCAATCGTCTTTATCTGGGCGGCTGTCTTGCTGCCAGCTGTGCTGGCCACACGCCTAGCTGTACTGCTGCGGCTGAAAATGCCTACTCGCAGGCAGCATATGCGCCTTGTGCGGACTCTTCCGGTCGGGGCGGCCCGCGCTCCGATCAAAAGGTTACTCGCCAGTACACCCAGGTTATGCCCACTAAGCAAGCGCTTTGAACTGTGACCTTGCCAACGGTGCGTAACCGCTCCGTGCAGGAACTTTCAGTCCCGCAGCCCGTTGAAGCGGCCCTGGTGGTACAGCAGCGGGCGACCGGCGCCCGCCGGGTCGCCGCAGACCGCCTCCGCGAGCACGATCTGGTGGTCCCCCGCGGGCACCCGCGCGATGACCCTGCAGACGAGCCAGGCGAGCACGCCGTCGAGGATCGGCACCCCTTCGGGGCCGTCGAACCAGCGGGTGGGCGCGCCGAAGCGGTCGGCGCCGCTCTTCGCGAAAGTCGCCGCGAGTTCGGCCTGGTGCTCGCCGAGTATGTGCACGCCGACATGCTCCGCCTCGGCGACGGTCGGCCAGCTCGACGAGCCGATGCCGATGCCGAACGAGATGACCGGGGGCGTCGCGGAGACGGAGGCGAGGGAGGTGGCGGTGAAGCCGACGGGGGGCGCACCGGGCGCCGTGACCACCGCCACACCGGCCGCGTGCTGACGGAAGACGGAGCGGAACAGTTCGGGGGTCGCTGCCTGGGCGGTGCGCAGGTCGGGCGTGGCCGTCATGGAGTTGTCCTTCTGGCAGGAGGGTTCGAGCAAGGGGCCGTGGCTGCGTCAGACGCGCGGACAGCGGGCGCTCGAACAGCGAGCCAGGTCCACGTGGACCCGCTCGACGAGAAGGAGTTCCGAAGGCATAAGGTCACTCTGACGATACGTGGCGCATGCAGTCAAGTGCGTTCCGTCATCTGGGAGATGCGTCACGCGTCACACCCGCCCAGCCCACACCGGCGCGCCTCAGACCGCTTCGCCCAGCGCCGCGATGACGTCCGCCTTGCGCGGCTGACCCGCCGCCCGGCGCACCTCGCGCCCGCGCGCGTCCAGGACGAGCACGGTCGGGGTCTTGAGCACGCCCGCGTCCCGTACGAGATCGAGGCGGGCCTCCGCATCGATCTCCACGTGGGACACGCCCGGGACCATCGCGGCGACCTCGTCGAGGACCCGGCGGGTGGCCCGGCAGGGGGCGCAGAACGCGCTGGAGAACTGCACGAGCGTCGCCCGCTCCCCCAGCTCCTCGCCCAACTGCGCGGCGTCCCACGTCTGTTCGCCGACCGTCACCCTGCTCCTCCTTCGTTCCGCCGCCTCCAGTGCAGCGATTTCCGGCCGTTCGCATATTCCCGGCACGTGACAAGGATCTCTTACGGTGCTGGAACCAGGACTGGCCACCCGGCCGTTGATGGGGCACGATCTGCGCAAGCCGGAAAACCTACGGCCGCGTAACTTACTGAAGGGCCAACCCCCTCCATGGCAGAGCTCGTCTACCCTCCGGTCATCGGCGCCGCCCGCACGATGTTCAAGGCGCTCGACCTGAAGATCGACTGCAAGGGCTCGGAGAACATTCCGCGTACCGGCGGAGCGGTCCTGGTCAGCAATCACATCAGCTACCTGGACTTCATCTTCGACGGCCTGGCGGCCCTTCCACAGAAGCGTCTCGTCCGCTTCATGGCCAAGGAGTCGGTCTTCCGCCACAAGATCTCGGGTCCGCTGATGCGCGGCATGAAGCACATCCCGGTGGACCGCTCCCAGGGCGAGCACGCGTACCAGCACGCGCTGCGGTCGCTGCGCTCGGGCGAGATCATCGGCGTCTTCCCGGAGGCGACGATCTCGGAGTCCTTCACGCTCAAGAGCTTCAAGACGGGCGCCGTGCGCCTGGCCCAGGAGGCCGGGGTGCCGCTGATCCCGATGGCGCTGTGGGGCACGCAGCGGCTGTGGACCAAGGGCCGCCCGAAGAACTTCAAGCGGCAGCACATCCCGATCACGGTCCGCGTCGGTGAGGCCATGGAGGCACCGAGCGACCAGTACGCGGGAGCGATCACGCGCCGCCTGCGCACGCGCATGCAGGAGCTGCTCGAGGCCGCGCAGCGCGCCTACCCGGTGCGCCCCAAGGGCCCCGACGACACGTGGTGGATGCCGGCACACCTCGGCGGCACCGCCCCGACCCCGGAAGAGGTCAAGGCCGCCGAGGCCGGCTGAGGCCCTCAGGTCACATCGGGAGCGCGTCCGGAAGGTGCTCCCACAAGTACGGACGGTCCGGCGCGCCGCGCAGCGCGTCGAGCACCGCCGGATGCGGCGCGTCGTGGAGCGCCGGGTAGTCCACTTCCCCGGCCTCCGGGTCGGGCGTCCACGCCAGCCGCTCCCCGTCCAGGGCGAATTGGGCGTCGACGCCCGGCTTGTTGCCCCGGCAGTCCTGTCGGTGCCACGCGCCGCGCAGCCGGACGGCCACCAGGCCGTGCACGCACCAGCTCGTCCCCGCGTCGTGCGTCAGCCGCTGGTAGCAGAGCGCCGTCGGAATGTCCTCGACGCGCAGCAGCGCCGCCAGCGCGTGCGCCTTCGCGTGGCAGATTCCGGTGCCCTTCTCCAGGACGTCCGACGCCCGCCAGGTGACGCGCGGGTCTCCGCTGTCGGCGGAGTGCGGAATCTCGTCACGTACGAACTCGTAGGCCGCCCGGGCGTATGCATATGTGTCGGCGACATCGCGCGCGAGGCGCGCCGCCGTCTCGCGTACGAGCGGGTGGTGATGGTCGACGGCGTCGTCGGCCGCCAAGTAGGCGGACAGATCGGGGTTCTGCTGGATCAGCTCCATGCCTCGGGAGCATAGAAATGCGGCCGACCGTAAGTCAATACATTTACGGTCGGCCGCATATCTATGCGATGCCGGCGGCTAGCGCGCCATCTCCTCCTTGAGGGCCGCCACGAAGGAGTCGACGTCCTCCTCGCGCGTGTCGAAGGAGCACATCCAGCGCACGTCGCCGGCCGCCTCGTCCCAGAAGTAGAAGCGGTACTTCTTCATGAGGCGCTCGGATACGTCGTGCGGGAGGCGGGCGAAGACGCCGTTGGCCTGCACCGGGTAGAGGATCTCGACGCCGTCGACGGCGCGGGCGCCCTCGGCGAGGCGCTGGGCCATCTCGTTCGCGTGCCGGGCGTTGCGCAGCCACAGGTCCTTGGCGAACAGCGCCTCCAACTGCACCGACAGGAAGCGCATCTTGGAGTGCAGCTGCATCGACAGCTTGCGCAGGTGCTTCATGTGGCGCACCGCGTCCTGGTTGAGGACGACGACGGCCTCGCCGAACAGCGCGCCGTTCTTGGTGCCGCCGAGCGACAGGATGTCGACGCCGACCGCGTTCGTGAACGTCCGCATCGGGACGTCGAGGGACGCGGCGGCGTTGGATATCCGGGAGCCGTCGAGGTGTACGACCATGTCGCGCTCGTGGGCGTGCACGCAGATCGCGCGGATCTCGTCGGGCGTGTAGAGCGTGCCGAGTTCGGTGGACTGCGTGATCGAGACGACCTGCGGCATCGCCCGGTGCTCGTCGTCCCAGCCGTAGGCCTGCTGGTCGATCAGCTCGGGGGTGAGCTTGCCGTCCGGGGTCGGCACGGTGAGCAGCTTCAGACCGCCCATCCGCTCGGGGGCGCCGCCCTCGTCCACGTGGATGTGCGCGGAATCGGCGCAGATCACCGCGCCCCAGCGGTCGGTGACCGCCTGGAGCGCGACGACGTTGGCCCCCGTGCCGTTGAACACCGGGAACGCCTCGGCGGTGGGGCCGAAGTGGCTGCGGATGATCTGCTGGAGATGGTCCGTGTACTCGTCCCCGCCGTACGCGACCTGGTGCCCGCCGTTGGCGAGGGCGAGCGCCGCCATCACCTCGGGGTGGCCCCCCGCGTAGTTGTCGCTGGCGAAGCCCCTGGTGTCGGGGTCGTGACGCCGGTGGGCATCGGTCTTCGCAGGGTTCACGGCTTCTCGGTCAGCCACAGACGGGTCCCGTTCAGTTCGGCGGCGGGCCGCTCCCAGACGCCGGTGATGGCCTCGGCCAGCTCCGTGACGTCCGTGAAGCCCGCGAACTTCGCGTTGGGGCGTTCGGCGCGCATCGCGTCGTGCACCAGCGCCTTGACCACCAGGATCGCAGCCGCCTGCTGCGGGCCCGCCTCGCCCCCCGCCTTGCGGAAGGAGTCGCCCAGCGCGAGCGTCCACGCCTCGGCCGCGGCCTTGGAGGCGGCGTACGCGGCGTTGCCCGCGGTCGGCTTGGAGGCGCCCGCGGCGCTGATCAGCAGGTAGCGGCCGCGGTCGCTGCGGGACAGCCCCTCGTAGAACGCGAGCGAGGTGTGCTGCACCGTGCGGATCAGGAGCTTTTCGAGCAGGTCCCAGTCGGCGAGGTCGGTGTCGGCGAAGGTGGCGCCGCCGCGCCAGCCGCCCACCAGGTGCACGAGACCGTCGACCCGCCCGAAGTCCTTCTCGATGCGGCCCGCCCAGTCGCGGGTGGCGTGCAGGTCGAGCAGGTCGACGTTGTCGCCGATGACGGTGGCGCCGCCGTGCGCGTAGCGCGCCTCGTCGACCGCCGCCACCAGGCGCTCCGCGTCGGCGTCCGCCCCGATGACGGTGGCGCCGGCCTCCGCGAGCCGCTTGAGGGTGGCCTTTCCGGCCGGTCCTGCGGCTCCGGCGACCGCGATCACCGCACCGTCCAGCGTGTCCCTGGTCCCGTTGGTGTCGGTCATGTCCGTCGCCTCCTGCTGCTGTTCGCCGTGGCTCACGCGGCCACCCGCTCGGTGCTCTCCGCGGTGATCCCCTTCGTGGAGGCGATCACCTTCTTCAGCTTCTTCGAAAGCGCCTCATAAAACATGCTGAGCGGAAACTCGTCGGGAAGCACCTCGTCCACGAGTTTGCGCGGCGGCAGCGACGTGTCCAGGGCGTCCGGGCCCTTGGCCCAGGTGGAGCCCGGGTGCGGGGACAGGTACGTCGACACCAGGTCGTACGCGGCGAACCAGTGCACCAGCTTCGGGCGGTCGATGCCGTCCCGGTACAGCTGCTCGATCTCGCCGCACAGCTGGTTGGTGACCTCGGGGGCGCGCTGCCAGTCGATGTGCAGCTTGTTGTCCGTCCAGCGCACCACGTCGTGCTTGTGCAGGTACGCGAAGAGGAGCTGCCCGCCCAGGCCGTCGTAGTTCTTGACGCGGTCGCCGGTGACCGGGAAGCGGAACATCCGGTCGAAGAGCACGGCGTACTGCACGTCGCGCGCCTGCGGGACGCCGTCGGCCTCCAGCTTCACGGCCTCCTTGAAGGCGGTGAGGTCGCAGCGCAGCTCCTCGAGGCCGTACATCCAGAACGGCTGGCGCTGCTTGATCATGAACGGGTCGAAGGGCAGGTCGCCGTGGCTGTGCGTGCGGTCGTGGACCATGTCCCACAGCACGAACGCCTGCTGGCAGCGCTCCTGGTCCGCGACCATCTCCTCGATGTCCTTGGGCAGTTCGACACCGAGGATGTCGACGGCGGCCTCGGTGACGCGACGGAAGCGGGCCGCCTCGCGGTCGCAGAAGATGCCGCCCCAGGAGAAGCGCTCGGGCGCCTCGCGCACGGCGATCGTCTCCGGGAAGAGCACCGCCGAGTTCGTGTCGTACCCGGAGGTGAAGTCCTCGAAGGTGATGCCGCAGAACAGCGGGTTGTCGTAGCGGGTCGCCTCCAGCTCGGCGAGCCACTCCGGCCAGACCATCTTCAGCACGACGGCTTCCAGGTTCCGGTCCGGATTGCCGTTCTGCGTGTACATCGGGAAGACGACCAGGTGCTGGAGGCCGTCCCGGCGCTGGGCCGCGGGCTGGAAGGCGAGCAGCGAGTCAAGGAAGTCCGGGACCTCGAAGCCGCCGTCCGCCCAGCGGCGCAGGTCGTGCACGAGCGCCTCGTGGTACGCGGCGTCGTGCGGCAGCAGCGGGGCCAGCTCCTCGACCGCGGATATGACACGGCCCAGGATCCGCTCGGCGTCGGCCTTCGCCGGGGCGCCCTCGGCCTCGAAGTCGATCGACCCGTCCGCGCTCTGCAGGGGCCTGAACTCCTCCACGGCGTCCTTGAGCAACGGCCAGGCCGGGTGTTCCACCACCCTGGGTCCGACCACCTGGACCGGAGAATCCGTCCCCTCCGCGCCAGCCTGCACAAGAATTTCCGTCATGTCCCAACCTCCACGGGAGAACCTCGCGTAAGGACACCGTAGACACGCGAGGTTCCCGACCACAAGGGGGACCCCGGGAAATTATCCTGCGCCACCCCCTAGATCACCGCTGTTTTTCCTGTGGCGGGCGGTGGCCGCAATCGCCTCCACCGCACCCGCCAGGGCCTGCCGGGAGTCCTCCAGAAGCTCGGGGAACCCGAAGAATCCGTGGAACATCCCCGGGAAGTGGCCCTCCGTGACCGCGACGCCCGCGTCCCGAAGCGCCTTCCCGTACGCGCGCCCCTCGTCGCACAGCGGGTCGCAGCCGGCGGTGACGATGTGCGCGGCGGGCAGCCCGGCGAGGTCCTCGGCGAGCAGCGGCGATACGTGGGGGTGGGCGGGGTCGCCGTCCGCGCCCAGGTACTGCTCGCGGAACCAGCCGCAGTGGGCGGCGGTGAGGAAGTAGCCCTCGGCGTTGGCGTCGAAGGAGCCGGACTTCTGGCGGGCGTCGGTGGCGGGGTAGACGAGGACCTGGTGCGCGATGGCGGGGCCGTCCTCGTCGCGGGCGATCTGGGCGACGACGGCGGCGAGGTTCCCGCCCGCGCTGTCGCCCGCCACGGTCAGCGCCCCCGGGTCGGCCCCCAGTTCGGACGCGTGGTCGGCGACCCAGCACACGGCGGCGTACGCGTCCTCGACGGCGGCGGGGAACGGGGCCTCGGGCGCGAGCCGGTAGTCGACCGACACGACGACGGCTCCCGCGTCCCGGCACAGGGCGCGGGCGGTGTGGTCGTGGCTGTCGAGGTCGCAGATGACCCAGCCGCCGCCGTGGAAGAAGACGACGACGGGGCGGGGGCCGGGCGCGGCGTCCGGCTCCGGCAGGTACACGCGCACCGGTATCGCGGGCGCACCCGGCGGCCCGGGTATCTCGCGGTCCTCGACGGCCCCCACCACGGGCGCGGGGAACGGCGAATCGGGCGCCGCGGCGAGAATCCTGCGGGCCTCAACGGCATCGGTGACGGCGCCGCCGAGGTCGGGGAACGCGGCGGTGATGGCATCGACGAGGGGCCGGGCCTCGGGGGCGAG
Source organism: Streptomyces sp. NPDC107575 (assembly GCF_055657265.1). Classification (NCBI taxonomy): domain Bacteria; kingdom Bacillati; phylum Actinomycetota; class Actinomycetes; order Kitasatosporales; family Streptomycetaceae; genus Streptomyces; species Streptomyces sp. NPDC107575. The sequence continues at coordinate 7,344 of NZ_JBVKBG010000010.1, forward strand.
GCGGTCGACCGGGTCGGGGGTCATGGGCGGCTCCTGGGTCGGTGTGACGGTGCAGAACGGCGGACGGATCCCTGCCCAGCGGCGGGCATCACGCACCGCCGTCGCCGCGGAAGTGCGGGATCACCTTCTCGCCCCACTGCCGCAGCGTCTCCATGCACGCCTCCTGCGGCACCGTGCCCATCTGGACGAGGCACATGATCTCGTCGGCGCCCGCGTCACGGAGCCGCTCGACGTACGCGATGGCGTCGTCGGCGGTGCCGTACGCGTGGTCGGCGTTGAAGGTGGCCGTGGCGGTGGGGCGGACGGGGATGTGGTGCTCGTGGAGGCGGGCGACGACCTGTTCGGCGGCCCGGCGCATCTCCTCCGCCTCGTCCGCGCCCTCCACGACGGCCTCGTCGGGGATGCCCGCGCCGCCGTACCAGTGGCCGATGGACTGCGCGAAGAAGCGCTGGCCGCGGATGCCGATGCTGCGGGCCGTCTCCCGGTCGTCGAGCACGATGGTCGGGCACAGGACCGAGAAGTGATCATTGACGACGGACGAGACGAGCCGCTCGGGGGTGCGCGCCGCGAGCGCCGCGTCGTAGGCGCCGCGCATGTCGGCGATCGCCTCCGGGCCCGCGAACCCCATCACCAGCGCGCCGACGCCGAGCTCGGCGGCCTGGCGCAGCGTCTCCGTGCGGCTGCACGCGAGGAAGAGCGGCGGGTGCGGGGTCTGGGCCGGCCGCGGCAGGATCGGATGCGGGTCGATGTCGAGGAGCGGGCCGTGATGCTCCAACTCGTCCTTCTCCCACGCCTTCCCGATGATCCGCAGCGCCTCCTCGACCTCCTGCGTGGTCCGCTCCTTGTCGACCCCGCACAGCGACGTCTCCTGCGTGGTGCCACCGCGCCCCGCCCCGAGGTCGAGCCGCCCGCCGGACAACAGATCGAGCATCGCGGCACGCTCGGCCACGCGCGCGGGGTGGTTGAAGTTGAACGGCATGCACACGACGCCGTGCCCGACCCGGATCCGGGACGTGCGCGCCGCGACCCAGGTCAGAAAGATCTCCGGCGCCGACATGTGCGCGTACCACTTGAGCGAGTGATGCTCGACCGCCCAGACCCGGTCGAACCCCATCTCCTCGGCGAACACGGCCTGTTCGACGCTGTCCCGCAGCAGTTGGTGCTCCCGCTCGACGGTGGGGTCGGCGAGCTGGGCCTCGAAGATGACGGAGAACTTCACGGTTCCCTCCCGGGGGCTGGACTGGGGCCATATGACTAATAGCTATATGACGAGTCGTCAGAGATGGGAAGGGGCACGACGCTCCGCACCGGCGGTCCGGGCACGCTCTACGCTTCCCCGGTAACCCCCTAGCCCCAGGAGTCACCCGTGTTCGACCCCGCCCCTGCCCCCTCGTACCCGTACACCGAGACCCCCGAGCCGCACCCCCTGCTCGCGCCCGTTCTCGGGCTGATCGGGAGCTGGCACGGGCGGGGGCGGGGTGAATACCCCACCCTGGACGGCAATTTCACGTACGCGCAGGAGGTCACGTTCAGCCATGACGGCAGGCCCTTTCTGCGCTACGAAGCGCGGGCCTGGCTGATCGACGGCGAGGACGCTGCCGTGCGGCCCGCCGCGCGGGAGAGCGGGTGGTGGCGGGTGCAGCCGGAGGGGCGGGTCGAGGCGCTGATCACGCAGCCCACCGGGGTCGCGGAGGTCATGGTGGGGCAGGTCGCCGACGGGACCGTTGAACTCGCCACGGACACCGTCGCCATGACCCCGACCGCCAAGCAGGTCGACGCCACCGGGCGCCGCTACACGCTCACCGATGACGGCACCCTGACGTTCAGCCACGACATGGCCGCCGTCGGGCAGCCGCTCCAGCACCACCTCTCCGCGCGGCTGCGTCGCATGGAGGTCTTGCGCCCGTGACCTGAAGCTGGCTTCAATGCGGAGCCATGCCGACCACGCAGCTGCCGCCGACCGCCTGGGCCGTGCTCGGGCTGCTGTCCTTCCCGCCCGGCGAGCGGACCGGGTACGAGCTGAAGAAGTGGGCGGACGCGTCGCTGCGCTTCTTCTACGGCTCCCCCGCGTTCAGCCAGATCTACGCCGAACTGCGCAGACTCGAAGGGCTCGGCTACGCCACGTCCAGGCGCTCAGGCCCTGAGGAGCCGCGCACCAAGCGCACGTACGCCATCACGCGCGCGGGCCGGGACGCGCTCGCCGCGTGGGCGGACGGCGACCGGGACACGGCCGCCGTGTCGCTGCGGCACCCGGTGCTGCTGCGCGTGTGGCTCGGCCATCTCGCCGATCCGGAGCGGCTGCGCACGCTCGTCGAGGAACATGTGGCGCGCACCGAGGGCGAGTTGAAGGAGGTGCGGGACGCGGCGGCGCGGGCCCAGGGCGTGGAGGCGTGGGCGCACCCGCAGATCGCGCTGCGCTGGAGCGAGCGGCACCTGGCGGCCGAAGTCGAGCTCGCTCGGGGCATGTTGGCGGACCTGGCCGCGCTGCCCGCCTCCCCCGAAGTCAACGCCGGCGGGGACGCGCCCACCACCGGGTGAGCGGGCTCGCGCCGCGGGTGACCCTCCCGGTATGACGGGCCGTACCCCCTGCCCGTACCGCCCGGAGGCGCATCCGCCATGAGTACCCGTGCCGTCCTCGTCGCCGCCGTGATCACTGGACTGATCCTCGGGGTGGTGGGCACCAGAACCCACGACTCCGGTCCTTCTCGCAGGCACGGTTCCCTCGCGTGGACGGCCCGTTAGTGTACGAGTCTGTCGCGTCCGCGCGGCAGCACCGAGCGCCAGTCGACGGAGGCGAGACGACCTTGAACTTCCTCACCATCGGGCATCGCGGAGCCATGGGTGTCGAACCCGAGAACACCCTGCGGTCCTTCGTCGCCGCCGAGCGCGGGGGCCTCGACATCATCGAACTGGACCTGCATCTGAGCAAGGACGGCGCGCTCGTCGTCATGCACGACGCCGACGTCGACCGGACCACGGACGGCCACGGGCCGATCGCCGAGAAGACCCTCGCCGAGATCCGCGGCCTCGACGCGGGACGCGGAGAGCGCGTACCCGTCTTCGAGGAGGTGGTCGACGCGGTCGGCACTCCGCTGCAGGCCGAGATCAAGGACACGGCGGCGGCGCGGGCGCTCGCCGATGTGATGCTGCGCCGCGATCTGGTGCACCGGGTCGAGGTGATCTCGTTCCACGACGAGGCGATCGCCGAGATCGCCCGGCTGGTGCCCGGCGTGCGCACGGCGCTGGTCGCCAGCCGCTACGGCACGGGCGTCGTCGAGCGGGCCGTCACCGCGGGCGCCACCACGTTGGTGCTGAACATCCGGCGCCTCACGCAGGAGATCGTCGAGCACGCCCGCAAGGCCGACCTGCGGATCATCGGCTGGGTCGTGAACACCCAGGACGATCTGCGGCTCGTGCGGGCGCTCGGCCTCGACGGCGCGACGACGGACTACCCGGAGATCAAGCGGACGGGCCGCTTCACGGCGTGACTGGGCGTGAAGAACCGCGTGACTAGTCGTCGAGCGGCTTGACGAGCAGTTCGAACTTCAGGTCGTCGCGCTGCGGGATGCCGAAGCGCTCGTCGCCGTACGGGAACGGGGTGAACCGTCCCGTACGGCGGTAGCCGCGCCGCTCGTACCAGGCGATGAGGTCCTCGCGGGCGTCGATCACCGTCATGTGCATCTCGCTGACGCCCCACGTCTCGCGCGCCCTGCGCTCGGCCTCCGCGATGATCGTCTTGCCGAGCCCCGCGCCCTGCTGGGTGGGGCTGACCGCGAACATGCCGAAGTAGGCGTGGTCGCCGCGGTGCTCCAGCTGGCAGCAGGCGACGACCGTCCCGTCCCGCTCCACCGTGAGCAGCCGGCTGTCGGGGGCCTCGATGACGTCCAGCACGCCCTGCGGGTCGGTCCGCTGCCCCTCCAGAATGTCCGCCTCCGTGGTCCAGCCGGCCCGGCTGGAGTCCCCTCGGTAGGCCGACTCGACGAGCGCGACGAGTACGTCGACGTCCTCGGGTTCGGCGTCACGGAAGGCGAGGTCGACGATGGTCATGGGGCGGTCTCCGACTTCTCGGGCGGCTGACGTACGGGGGCGCCGTCGAGGTTAACGCGACCGCACTACGCTGCGTCGGCATGGTTCACGTACTGAGCAGCAGGGTCCTGATCCGGCCGACCGATCCCGAGCGGTCGCGCGCGTTCTACGGGGAGGCGTTGGGCCTCGCGGTCTACCGGGAGTTCGGCACCGGGCCCGAGCGGGGCACCGTGTACTTCCTGGGCGGCGGGTTCCTGGAGGTGGCGGGGCGCTCCGCGGAGCCCCCGGTGCCGAGCCTCAAGCTGTGGATGCAGGTGGCGGACGTGCACGCGGCGCACGACGAGCTGGCCGAGCGCGGCGTCACCGTGACGCGGGAGCCGGTCAAGGAGCCGTGGGGCCTCGTCGAAATGTGGATCACGGACCCGGACGGCCACGAGATCGTCCTCGTCGAGGTGCCGCAGGAGCATCCGATCCGGTATCGGCCGGGAATCTGAGCCGCCCCGGGCACCCTCCTCGCTCGAACGGCCTATGCCCGGCGCCCTGCGTACGCGGTCGTTCGGGTGCGGTGGGGCGCGGGCCCGGGTGTCCCGTAAGGTCCCCGGTTCGCGTGCGGGGGACCGGCCGGGGACGGAGGATGGCGTGAGTTCGGGATTCGGGCGTGCCGAATCCGGATACGCAGGGATCGACGACGCACCACAGGTCCCACGCAGCCCACCCCAGGAGAGATCCGACATGACCACTCCGCGGAACACCAGCGCTTCCCGTTCGTCGTCCGTCCCCCGGATCCTGATCATCGGCGCGGGATTCGCCGGGATGGAGTGCGCGCACAAGCTGGAGAAGGAGCTCAAGCCCGGAGAGGCGGTGCTGCGGCTCATCAGCCCCACCGCGCACCAGCTGTATCTGCCCCTGCTGCCGCACGTGGCCTCCGGCGTGCTCACCCCGCAGTCCGTGGCGGTGCCGCTGCGCCGGATGCTGCGGCGCACCCAGATCGTGCCGGGCGGCGCGATCGGCGTGGACCCGCAGGCGAAGGCCGTCGTCGTACGGAAGATAAACGGCGAGGTCAGTGTCGAGCGCTACGACTACCTGGTGCTCACGCCGGGCAGCGTGACGCGCCAGTTCGACATCCCGGGCCTGGACAAGTACGCGGTCGGCGTGAAGACGCTCGCGGAGGCGGCCTGGATCCGCGACCACGTGATCACGCAGCTGGACCTGGCGGCGGCCAGCTCCGACCCGGCCGAGCGCGAGGCGCGGCTGCAGTTCGTGGTCGTCGGCGGCGGCTACGCGGGCACGGAGACGGCCGCGTATCTGCAGCGCCTGACGACCGCGGCGGTCAAGCGCTATCCGGGGCTCGACCCGAAGCTCATCAAGTGGCACCTCGTCGATGTCGCGCCCAAGCTCATGCCGGAACTGGGCGAGCGGCTCGGCGACAAGGCGATGGACATCCTGGAGCGGCGCGGACTGCACGTCTCGCTCGGGGTGTCGGTGGCGAGCGTCACCGAGGACACGGTCACGCTCACCGACGGGCGCGAGCTGCCCTGCCACACGCTGATCTGGACGGCCGGCGTCGCGCCCAGCCCGCTGGTGGCGACCCTAGGCGCCGAGACCAACCGCGGCCGGCTCGTGGTCACGCCCGAGCTGACCGTGCCCGGCCTCGACGGCGTCTTCGCGCTCGGCGACGCGGCGGCCGTGCCCGACCTCGTCAAGGGCGGCGACGCGATGTGCCCGCCGACCGCGCAGCACGCGATGCGGCAGGGCTGGGCGGCGGCCCGCAACATCCTCGCCTCGGTACGCGGCACCGCGCTGGCGCCCTACCGCCACAAGGACCTCGGCCTCGTCGTCGACCTGGGCGGCATCCAGGCCGTGTCGAAGCCCCTGGGCATCCAACTGACGGGCCTGCCCGCCCAGGTCGTGGCACGCGGCTACCACATCGGCGCACTGCGCACCCTGACCGCGCGCTTCCGCACGGCGGCCAACTGGACCCTCAACGCGGTGGCGGGCGACGACTTCGTCCGCACCGGCTTCCAACGCCATCGCCCCGCGACCCTCCGGGACTTCGAGATGACCGACGCGTACCTCTCCCCCGAGGAACTCCACGAGGTGGTGACGTCACGGGTGGATGGCAGGTCGATGTCCCCGGAGAAGCCACACCTTCCGATCACCTGACATCACCGGGGCACGCGACCCCGCCTCCGTTGTCTTGTGGGCAGCCCCCATCCCGGGGCTGCCCACCTTCCTCCCGGAGCATTGAGTAACTGGCCGTCGGAGTAAAGGACTTGCTGGCAGCACCCCACCCTTTCGAGTGCTGATCCCGAAGCCAGGGGCGGCCATCAGGACCGAGCCAGGGTTCACGCAACCAGCACATTCTCCAGAACTCCCCCTCTGACCTGGGCAGTTGACGGCCCGGCGACGCGCAATCGGGAGCCCCAAGATCACGTAGACTCCCCGCTCGCCCGGTTCGGGCGATCAGGAAATGGCATGGGGGAGATCGATGACGGGGTATTCCGTCGAGCCAGAAGTGCTGCGTTCCGCAGCCAAGAAGATCCGCGACGCGGTGAACGAAGCGGACAAGATCCATCTCGACAAAATTGCCGAGGACACACCCGACTTCGGCCATTCCGCCGCCGAGGTGGCATTCGACGAACTGATGGCCACGTGGCACCAGGCGTTGACCAAGACCCTCAAGGACGACGGTGAGGGATCGGCCGACAAACTGGCCGACACAGCACTCCAATACGAACGCCAAGAGCAGCTCGTCCACGGATCGTTCGCGCCCCAGCGCGGGCCGGTTGTTCTGTGACGGCCAAACTGGGCGAGAGCAGCGACCCGAAGGACCTCGTTCCCGGTGACCCGTCCCAGCTGTACGGATCCGCTGGACAACTGACCAAGAGAGCCAGTGCCGTTGAGGCCATCGGCGACGGTCTGCACTCCGTGCGCACGCCGGGCTGGAACGGTGACGCAAGCGACGCCTTCTGGGACGACTTCTCGCCGCAGAAGAGCAAGTGGTACCGCGGTGCCGACTCGTTGCGGAGGGCCTCTGCCGCACTTCAGGACTACGCCGGCGTGCTCGAGTGGGGTCAGGAGCAGGCCGCGGAGGCCGTGGACCTGTACGACGCCGGTGACGAGATCGGCGCCGAGGACAAACTCGAGTCGGCGCGCAGCCAGGTCGAGTCGGCGGGCGACACGGCGAAGAAGCGGTTCGAGAAGGTCGGCGGTTCGGACTCCGACGCTCCTGCTTGGCTGTACTGGGCGGCGCAGGACGCGCAGTCCCAGGCCGGGGAGTCCGCGCTGTCGTTCTGGGAGTCGAAGCAGTTCGGCGCCAATCCATGGCGACTGCCTGGCCAGGCCGAGCCTCCCGAGGGCGAGGAGGACAAGAGGGGCAAGTACTACAGGGGCTGGGGCAACAACCAGGACCAGCAGGCCACCGAGGAACGGCGCGACAAGGCCCTCGGGCTCAGCGCGGACCTCGGGTCGGTCTCCGGCGACGCGAAGGTGTGGGGCGCGGAGACTTCGGGACACGGCAGCGCGCTCGGCGGAGACGTGTCCGGACGGGCGAGCTTCGACACACTCGGTGTGGAGGGCAGCGCCGGGGCCGGGATCGAGGACAACAGGCTTCAGGCTCAGGCGTCCGCGAAAGCGTACTTGGCACAGGGTTCCGCCGAGGGCAAGTACGAGGCCGGCGTGTTCGAAACGTCCGGCAAGGCCACGGGATACGTGGGCGGCGAGGCGAACGCCGCCATGTCCGTCGGCAAGGACGGCGCCCACGCCGGCGGCGAGGCATTCGCCGGGGCCAAGGCGACGGCAGAGGGACATGCCTCCGTCGCGGGTGTCGGCGTCGGTGGCAGCGCCGAGGGCTGGGCTGGAATCGGAGCCGAGGCACACGCCGACGCCGGTATGAAGGACGGCAAGCTGGTCATCGGAGCCGACGTCGGCGCGGCGCTCGGTGTCGGCGGGCATCTCGGCGGACAGGTCGAGATCGACCCCGGCAAGGTGGCCGACACCCTGGGAGACGCCGGGAGTGCCGCCAAGGACTGGACCGGGGACGCCAAGGACTGGACCGCGGACAAGTTCGAGGCGGTCGGTTCCGTCTTCGGATGAGTCGCCGGTGCGTGTCCGTTCTCCACATCGTCACCGGCTTCGGCCATCACCATCGCGAACTGCTACGAATTGTGCACGTGCACGTCAAGGAGTTGATTCACCATGCCGGAGACCCTTCCGGTACCGCTGACCTGTGAGGTCCCACCGGGCTGGCAGTCGGCCCCGCCCGAGGAGGTCGGGGCTCCGCACGCCGCGTTCGTCGCCCTCCATCTCGCCTCGCGGGGCTCGGGCTTCATCCCGAACATCACCATCACGGGCCGTCCCCGCGAGACCGCCGTCGACCTGCACGAACTCGCCGACGAGTCTCTGCAGCGGCTGCGGGACACGGTGGGCCCTGTCGAGCTCGTCAAGCGCACCGATGTAGGCCCCGGCTTCGCGCAGGGACTCGCGGGCGCGGCCGGCGTCGTCCAGAACGTGCGGGTCTACGCGCAGCAGGACAGCCATCCCGTGCAGTTGTGCCAGAGCCAGGTTCTGCTGCTCGTTGAGGACGTTCACCGGCCGGACCGCTATGCCGAGTTCGAGATCGCGCTGACGGCACGGGCCGACCAACTGGACGAGGTCCTGGACGACTTCCAGGACTTCCTCCACACCGTGCGCCCGGTGGGTCCCGGGGCGGAGTCAAGAACCGACACCGGCGGGACGCCGACGCCGGGCGATGGGGAGGTGTGACGTCGTGTTCGCCTTCATCATCATTTTGGCATTGTGGTTGATCTTCCTCGTCGTGACCTCGCTGTGGCAACGGTGGCGACGCAACCGAGAGTTGGGCAAGTACGCGGAGCTGACCTCGCGACTGGGGTGGCAGCTCGTCAAGGAGCCCTCGGACGGCGAAGCCGACCGGTTCCTGGGCGACGCGCCGTTTCCGGTCGGCTCCCGGAAGGGGGTGACCTTCACGGACTACTGCCACGGCCCCTACCGCGGGCGCGACGCGGCAGCAGTTGAGGGGTACGTCGTCTCCACCTCCATGCCCCACGGCGACATGGGTGACGGCTCCAGCGACGACAGCAGCAGCTCGACGTACGCCCTGTGGTCGGTTCAACTCCCGCACTCCGTCGGCTCGTTCATGGTGCAGCGCACCGGGATGCTGCGGCGGGCGTTCGGGGCAGAGGACGATGCCCGCATCGGGCACCCGGAGTTCGACGAGCGGTTCACCGTGCGAACGCTGCAGCCGTCCGTCGCCGCCGCCGCGTTGGACGGGCCGCTCGCCGAGTTCCTGCTCAATGATCCGCGGGCCGCGAAGTATCCTCTGCGGTTCACCGACACGGAGTTGATCAGCTGGGACAAGGACGAGCAGTCGCCACAAGAGATCGAGCCGGCACTGGAGTTCCTGAGCGACGTCGCCGATCTGGTGGCTGCTCGGCAGCCGGTCGGCGTCGGTGCCGCCGGGCCCGCGCAGGGCACGTCGGATGCCGGTGGCAGCGCCGCGCCCGCGGGCGGCGACGCGTCCGCCGCCGAGGAGCTGATCGCGCACGTGCGGCAGCAGATCGCGTACTACGGCGCCCCGTACCGGATCGAGGCCACGCAGTCGTGGTTCAACATCGTGCCGGAGCTGACCGATCCCCGCTGGCAGGGGTGCGACGAGGTGCGAGTGTGGCGCGTGACACCGGACGCGGACAAGCGCAGGATCAAGGTCTCCTACGACTGTCACCCGCTCGGCTCCGACGGCACCATGGGCCCCAGGTCCCGGAGCGGACAGGTCGAATGGAAGACCTTCGAGCGCGTGGCGAACGCCGGGGCCGCCGCCCTGGACCCGAGCCCGCACAACAAGGACTTCGGCGTCGCCGTCGTCGCGCAGGTCGGCGCCAAGGCGGGGTGGCGGGGGCCGCGCAACGACGCCTGGCTCGGGTACGTCCTGTTCGGCGTCATCGCCGTGGCCGTGCTCGGCGCGATCGCGGCCGGTCTTGCCGTGCTGCTGGGCGTGGCGCACTGACGGACCGGACCACGACGAAACGCTCGGCTGGGGTTTCCCAGCCGAGCGTTTTACGTGAGCGAGCCGCGCGCCCGGCTCACTCCCCCGCCGCGCGCAGCTCCTCGTACGCCTCCCGCGACAGCGGCTCCGCGTCCGGGCTGCCGAGGCGGTCCAGCGGGATGCGGTACGTCTCCGGGGACTTCCACGTCGCGATCGAGGCGACGACGGTGATGGCGAGGCAGAGCGTGCCGATGGTGAGCGGCACGTTCGAGGAGCCGGGCGGCGCCACCATCGTGAAGATCGTCGGCAGGAACGCGACGATCGCCAGGCCGATGTTCTGCGCCAGCGCGAACCCGGTGACCCGGCGGGCCGCCGGGAACAGCTCCTGGAAGAAGCAGGCGAACGTGGCGTTCCAGGACTGGTAGGCGACACCCCAGGAGAGGACCGCGAGGAGGAAGGTCAGCGGCACGTTGTTGGAGCTGACCGCCCACAGGTACGGGTAGCAGAGCAGGCCCGCCGCCAGCCCGCCCGCGATCATGATCGGGCGGCGCCCGAACCGGTCGGAGAGGTGGCCGAAGACCGGGACGACAAACATGCCGGCCACGTTCGCGGCGATCTGGATCCAGAGGTAGACGGTCGTGCTCATGCCGACGCCGTAGCCGGACTGCGTCGCGTAGGCGCCGCCGAACACGGAGACCGTGACGCCGATGACGTTGACGAGCGTCATGCACACCGCGCGCACGATCTCCCGCCAGTTCTCCCGGAACGCCTCGACGAGCGGCACCTTGTGCGCCTCGGGACCGGCCTCCTGCTGCTCCTCGAAGGTCTTCGTCTCCTCGACGCGCCGCCGGATCAGGAAGCCGGCGATGACCACCACGGCGCTGAGCACGAACGGAATGCGCCAGCCCCAGGACTTGAACGCCTCGTCGGACAGCAGCATCGACATGGGCAGGAAGATCGCGGCACCGAGGATCTGGCCCGCGACCGTTCCGTGCAGGGCGAAGCTCGCGAGGAAGCCGCGCCTGCCGTGCGGCGCGTGCTCGATGATCATCGCGCTGGCGCCGCTCAACTCCCCCGCCACGGCGAAGCCCTGCACGAGACGGACGAGGGTCAGCAGGATCGGCGCGATGATCCCGACCTGGCCGTACGTGGGCAGCAGCGCCACCACGAACGTGGAGACGCCCATCAGGAGCATGGCCAGGACGAGGACGTCCTTGCGGCCCTTCTTGTCCCCCCAGTGACCGAGCACGGCGGCGCCGATGGGACGTGCGACGTAGCCCACGGCGTAGGTGCCGAGCGACGCGAGCACGGCGATCGTCGCGTTGCCCTCGGGGAAGAAGATCCCGGGGAAGACGAGCGCCGCCGCCTGGGCGTAGATGAACCAGTCGTAGTACTCGAGGGCACTGCCGATCCAGCCGCTGGCCGCGGCCTTCCTCGACATCGCCCGCCCGGCGGCGGGCGCGTCCGCGGTACGCGACTCCTTTGACGCGGTCACGCTCATGGCTCTCCTTGATGTGATCAGTGCGATCAGGCCACAGCACCGAGCAGAAAGCGCTTGCACGGCAGACGGTCGTCACCGTTCTTGAAACGCTCCATTGATGGCGGCCTCGCGGCTCCGCGCTCGACGGCGACAGGCGGTCGACCTGCGGGCGGGTCCATACGAACCCGGGGCGTACGGCCCTGTCAATGGATTCCGGGGCTTTCCTCGTCGTGAGACGTGAAGAGACTGATACGTTTCAAAGTGGCGGTCACCCCCGACAACTCCCCCACCCGGGCCCCCTTGTCCGGACCCGCACCCCCCGCTTAGGGTCACGAGGAACGGAAAGCGCTTTCCACCCGTCAGCTCTCCGCGAGGAACCCGCATGCCAAGCCCCTCACGTCAGGGATCCCGTCTGCGTGCCGCCGTCGTCGGCACCGGCGCGATCGTCACCGGCAGCCATCTGCCCGCCCTCAGCTCCCTGCGCGACCGCGTCGAACTCGTCGCCGCCGTCGACGTGGACCAGGCCCGCCTCGACGGATTCCGCGCCCGGGCCGCCGAGGCCGGTTTCGCGGACGTCTCCGTGCACACCGAACTGACCGCGATGCTGGACGCGGCGCGGCCCGATCTCGTCCTCATCGGCACCCCGCCCGTCTTCCACCGCGAGCAGACCGTCGCGGCGCTCAAGTCCGGCGCCTGGGTGCTGTGCGAGAAGCCGCTCACCCTGTCCCTCGCCGAGTACGACGAGATCGCCGCCGCCGAGGAGGCCAGCGGCGCCTACGCGTCCGTCGTCTTCCAGCACCGCTACGGCTCGGGCGCCGTGCACGCCCGCTCGCTGCTCTCCGAGGGCACGCTCGGCCGCCCGCTCGTCGCCCACTGCCAGACGACCTGGTACCGCGACGCCGCCTACTACGAGGTGCCCTGGCGCGGAAAGTGGGCCAGCGAGGGCGGCGGCCCGGTCATGGGCCACGGCATCCACCAGTACGACCTGATGCTGCACCTGCTCGGCGAGTGGACCGAGATCCGGGCGATGGCGGCCCGCCTGGTGCACGACACGGAGAGCGAGGACGTGTCGACCGCGCTCGTCCGCTTCGAGAACGGCGCGCTCGCCACCGTCGTCAACTCCGTGCTCTCCCCCGACGAGACCAGCCGCATCCGCATCGACTGCGAGAAGGCCACGGTCGAGCTGACGCACTTGTACGGGCACGACAACGACAACTGGCGCTACACCCCGGCCCCCGGCAGCGAGCAGCCGCCCGCGCCCACCGCCGACGTACCCAGCTCGCACACCGCGCAGCTGACCGCGCTGCTCGACGCGTACGACGCCGGCACCCGCCCGCCCGGCAGCGGCCGAAGCGCCCGCGGCACGCTGGAGTTCGCCGCCGCGCTGTACAAGTCGGCGTTCACCGGTGCCACGGTCACGGCCGGGGAGATCGGCCCCGGCGACCCGTTCTACGCCGCCATGCACGGCGACCACCCGGATTGGAGCCCGCAGCAGTGAGCAGTGACGTCGGGAACACCCTTCAGGTCAACCACATCCACGGCGACCGCGTCGTGGTGCGCGCCGCCGCGACCGGCACGGATCTCTTCTCGTACGTCTACAAGCCGGACCCGGAGGCCTTCGAGGCACGCAAGCCGTACGTGCATCCGCTGCGCACCCTGTCCGGCAATCTGGTCTCGGGCTACCGGCCCAACGACCACCGCTGGCACAAGGGCCTCCAGATGACGGCGAGCCACCTCTCCGGGCAGAACTTCTGGGGCGGCAACTGCTACGTCCACGGCGAGGGTTATCTGCCGCTGCACGACCGCATCGGCTCGATGCGCCACGACGGCTTCGACGCCGTGGAGGTCGGTGGCGACGAGCTGTCCCTGTCCGAGCGCCTCACCTGGATCGAGAACGGCGGCGCCGAGTGGGCCCGCGAGCGGCGCGGGGTGCGGGTGCACGCGGTGGACGCGGAGTCCGGTTCGTACGCCGTCGACTGGTCGATCGAGCTGACGAACACCCGCGCCGACGGCGAGGCGCTGCGCTTCGGCTCGCCGACCACGGCGGGGCGCGAGATGGCCGGGTACACCGGGCTGCAGTGGCGCGGGCCGCGCGACTTCACGGGCGGCAAGGTCTTCGGGCCGCAAGGGGACGCCCCGGACAGCGAGTTGATGGGGACGCAAGGTCCGTGGCTGGCGTTCACCGGTGAGCACGACGACGTGGACGCCCACTCGACGCTCGTCTTCGAGCACGCTCCGGAGAACGTGGACGCGATCCACGCCTCGCACTGGTTCGTGCGCTCGGAGCCGATCCCGACGGTCGCGTTCTCCTGGGCGTTCTTCGAGGAGTTCGCGCTGCCTGCGGGCGAGACGTTCCGCTACCGGTACCGGATCGTGGTCGCCGACGGCGCCTGGGACAAGGAGCAGGTCGCGGGCCGCCTGAAGGAGCTGGCGTGGTGAGCCTGGACCGGCCGCTGCCCGGCGGGATCGGCCTGTCCCACATCTCCGCGTACGACTGGGAGGCGGCGGACGGTGTCTGCGGCGGCAGTCCGCATCTGCACCTGGTGTGCACGGAGGCGTACGTCGTGACGGGCGGGCGCGGCGCCGTGCAGACGCTGAGCCCGGACGGCTACCGGGACACGCCCCTGGAGGCCGGGTCGCTCGCGTGGTTCGAGCCGGGCACGGTGCACCGCATGGTGCAGGGCGAGGATCTGCGGATCACCGTCCTGATGCAGAACAGCGGGCTGCCGGAGGCGGGCGACGCGGTGTTCACGTTCCCGCCCGAGTATCTGGCCGACCCGGAGAAGTACGCGGCGGCGGCCGCGCTGCCCGGCCCGGCGGGCCCCGAGGCGGAGGCCGCCGCGCGCCGTCGCCGGGACCTCGCGGTCGAGGGCTATCTGCCGTTGCGCGAGGCGCTGGCGGCGGGCGACGCGGAGCCGCTGCGCGCGTTCCAGCGGGCGGCGGCGGAGCTGGTCCGCCCGCGTGTGGCCGCCTGGCGCGAGCTGTGGCGCACCGGGGCCCTGGCCGCAGCCGAGCGCACGGGCGCCCAGCTCGACGCCCTGGAGCGGGGCGACGCGGACGGCTACCTGGCCGCGTCGACGGCCCACACGGCGACGCCCACCCGCCACGGCGGCCTGGGCATGTGCGGGCGGCGCGAGGAGTACGGCGTCGAGGGGGCGACGGTGCCGCGCTGAGGGCACACTGCGGGCGGGCGGCGGGCCCCTACTGGGGTCCGCTCCCCAGTCGCCCCTCCAACTGGAGCAGCAACTCACCCAGCAGGGCGCTCAGTTGCGTGTCCTTGCCCTCACCGAGCCCCGAAAGGACCGCCCCCTCGTACGCGAGTTGACTCGGGAGCAGCTCGTCGACGAGGGCGCGGCCCTCGTCCGTCAGGCTGAGGTGGGAGACGCGGCGGTCGCGGGTGTCGCCGCGGCGGGCGATCAGGCCGCGCTCCTGGAGCTGCTTGAGGCGCTTGGTGACGGCGGCGCCGGAGGCGAACGTCTCGCGGGCGAGGTCGCCGGGGGTGAGCTCGCGCCCGGTCCTGCGCAGCGTACCGAGCAGATCGAACTCGGCCCTGGTCAGGCCCGCGTGCCGCAGCGGCGCGTCCTCGGCCTGCTGGAGCAGCGCGGCGCACCGGTTGATGCGCCCGATGATCTCCATGGGGCCGGTGTCGATGTCGGGGCGTACGGCCTGCCACTGCCGTACGACCGACGACACGATGTCGAGCGGCGCCGTTGCCGCCGGGCCTTGCTGCGTGCTCATGCCTGCCTGACCGGACCTTCCTCATGGGCCGAACGCTGTGCGTCCGCCACTATCCGCTACTTCTGGGCGCCCGCACCACTCGGGTCGCCCGCCATGGCCTGCCGCCGGACCGTGGCGGCGAGCGTACGGTGCCCGGACTGCTCGGCGGCGAGCACCCGCTCCTCGGGCAGGGCGCGCTGCCACCACTCGCCGGCCGCGGTGTCGGCGGCGGCACGCAGCTCGACGAGGGCGGCGGTGAGGCCGCGGCGGGCCGTCTCCAGGGCGGCGTGGCCCGGGGTGGGCAGCGCGAGCGTGCGCTCGGCGGACTCGCGGGCGGTGTCGCTCGCGGCGAGGGCCTTCTCGATGCCGTCGGTCGCACGCCGGTTGGTGACGGCGATGGCGGCGACGACGCCGAGCACGGCGCCGACGAGGGTGTCGATCACGCGGTCGCCGATCAGCTCGCCGGGCTCCTGGTAGCGGGCGAACTCGGTGACCAGGAGCGCCATCGGCGTCACGCACAGGCTGCCCAGCCAGTAGTTGCGGGTGATGAGCGCCTCGGCCCCGAAGGCGCAGGCGAGGCAGCACAGCACGAGGGCGAGCCGGCTGGCGTGGGCGAGCGGGACGACGGCCGCGAAGACGAGGACGCCGGCGATGTTGCCGACGACGCGCTGGATGCCGCGGTTCCAGGACAGCGTGAGGTTGGCCTGGTAGATCGAGGCGGCGGTGACGAGGGCCCAGTAGGGGCGGCCGACACCGAGGGCGAGCGAGCCGTATCCGGCGAGGGCGCAGCCGACGAACGTCCGCAGGGCGATGGGCAGCAGCGGCGAGCCGGGGCCGATCCGCCGCCACAGCGAGGGCTTGCCGCCCGCGAGCTCGGCCTCGATGCCGAGGAGTTCGTCGTCCATCCCGGCGATGCGCGCGGGCCGGGGCACCGAGCCCGCGCCGCGCAGTCCGGCCGCCCAGGTGCGCAGCCGGTCGGCGTCGGCGTCGCCCGGCGCCGCGATGGCGACCTCGGCGCGCAGCACGAGCCGCTCCAGGGCGCGCCGCGCCTCGGTGCGGGCGCCGGTGGCGAGCAGCGACTGCCAGGCGGCGTGCACGGCGGCGGCCGCCGCGCCGCGGGCGGGCGCGTGCTCGGGCCGCTCGACGTACGCGGCGGCGGCGTTCAGCGCGCGGGCGGTGGCGCGGCGCTCGGGTCCGTGCGGCCGGACGAGGGCGGGGGCCATGCCGACGATCCACGACACGGCGCCCGCGGCCAGCGTCAGCGCGAGGTGGCCCGGCACCTGCCCGAGGGTCTGCGGCGCGAACAGCGTCGCGGAGCTGATGAACGTGAAGATCAGGTGTCCCGGCGGTCCGATCCGGGTGGCGTCGCACAGCGTCTTCTGGGCGGCGGCGAGCAGCGCGCCGACGGCGACGAGGACGGCCGCGGACGAGGTGAGCGAGGCGGAGACCAGGGCGACGCCGACGCTCGCGAGCATTCCGACGACCACCCAGGCGAGGGCACGCGCGCGTGCCGCGTACGGGAGGTTGTGCCCGTACAGAGCGCACAGGCTGCCCGCCATCGTGTACATCGCCAGGTCGAGTCGGCCCAGGGCGAGCAGCGTCATGTTCGGTATCGCGGTGGCGACGACGACGCTGGTCGCGGGCTTGAGCCAGACGTCCGACGGCTTGTTGAGGCGCAGCACTCCGGCGAGCGGGAGGCGGTGGACGGCGGGGGTGCGAGGTGTCGGTGGTGTGCTGCTCATAAGAAAAGTTTAGCAGGTGTTTTACCCGTAAATGATTCCACGTGATCGGACGCACACACCGGAGGCGCGATCCGCCCGCGCGACCACCCGTGCTCCCCTGCGCCGCCATACGCCCCTGCCCGCCGGGGCATCTCCCTGACGGACACCGATGACGAGACGGACACGATGGGGGACCCGGTGCACGGACCGCTCTCGGCCGCGTGGCTGCTGGTCGCGCTCTGCGCGGCGACCGGCGCGTACTGCCTGCTGCGCCTGCGCAGCGACGTCGAGGAGCAGCGCCGCACGGCCGGCGGCGAGGCCCTGATGGGATTCGGGATGGCGCTGATGGCCGTCCCGGCGGCGGTGCTCACGCCCCCGCACTGGGCGTGGCTGCTGTACGCGACCGTGTTCGGGGCCGCCGCGCTCCGCGCCCTGTGGGCCTCCCGAACGGGGGGCCACCACCTGCACCACCTGGTGGGCACGTTCGCCATGGCGTACATGGCGGTGGCGATGGCCGTCCGCCCGGCGGCCCACGCGCACCACGGCGGCGCGGGCGCCCCGGCGCTCACGGGCGCGCTCCTCCTCTACTTCACGGTCTACGTCCTGTGGTCGGCCGCCCGCCTCGTTCCCGCCACGGCGGCCACGACGACCACCGGCCCCGCGGTCGCCGCCGGCTGGGGCGACCGTCCGGAGCTGGCGCGGGCGTGCCGGCTGTCGATGGGGATCGGGATGCTCGCGATGCTGCTGACGATGTAGCGGGTCGATCAACGAAACCGTGGCGTGCGTCACTTGACGCCTCAGGCCATACCCGTGGGTAGCGCTCGCCTCATAGGGTGACGGCCATGACGGTCCCCGTAGCACTGTTGCTGCTCGGCGCCCTTGCCGCCCTGGTCGCGCCGAGACTGCTCGCGCGCGCGGACTGGACGGAGCGGGAGCCGATCGTCGCGCTGTGGGCCTGGCAGTGCGTGGTGGCGGGTGTGCTGCTGTGCTGCGCCCTGTCGATGACGTTGAGCGCGGCGGCCGCCTGGGGCGCCGTGCGCGGCCATGTCTTCGCGGCCGCGCCGCACGGGGTGGTGGACGCGTACGCGCTGCGCGCCGCCGGTCCGTGGGCCGCGACCGTCGCCGTGACGCTCGCCCTGGGCGGGGCGTGGACGGCGGCGATGCTGGTGCGCGAGGTGCGGAACGCGCGGGCGAGGCGGCGCGCGCGGCGGGCCGAACTCCTGGAGCGGGCGCCGCTGTTGCCGGGCGAGGAGCCGGGCCCCGACCGCCTGGTCGTCCTGGAGGGCAAGCGCCCCGACGCCTGGTGGCTGGCGGGCCCGACGCCCCAACTCGTCATCACCACGGCCGCGTTGCAGCGCCTGAAGGGGCGCCGCCTCGACGCGGTGCTCGCGCACGAGATGGGGCACGCGCGGTGGCGGCACGACTGGCTGCTGCACTGCTCGGGCGCGCTGGCCTCCGGTTTCCCGCAGGTCCCGGTGTTCGCCTCGTTCCGCGACGAGATGCACCGCCTGGTGGAGCTGGCGGCCGACGACGTCGCGTCGCGCCGCTTCGGGCGGATGAACATCGCCCTCGCCCTGGTCGAACTCAACGAGGACCGCGGGGTGTTCGGCCCCTGTCCGACGCCGCACGCGCAGGTCCCCCAGCGCGTGCACCGGCTGCTCACGCCGCCGTCGCGCCTGTCGCCCGCGCACCGGCTGCGGCTCACGGCGGTCGCGGCGCTGATCCCGCTCGTCCCCCTCCTGGTCACCTTCGTCCCCGCCCTGCGGGCGCTGGGGTAGCAGCACGCCGCGCGGCCCACCGGGATGGCCCGCGCCGCGCCCGATGAGCGAGGATCGTTCCCATGCACCCGGCACGGCTCGACTCCCCGCCCCGACGCCCCCGACCCGTCCGCGCGCTCGCCACCGCGCTGGCCCTGCCCTCCGTCCTCCTGCTCGTCCTGGTGGCGCTCCGCTGGAGCCCGCTGATGGACGTCGACCGGGCCATCGCCCGCTCGCTGCACGGCCGGGCCCTCGCCGAACCCGGTGTCACGCACGTCAACCGCGTCCTGACCGACTGGGTGTGGGACCCCTGGACCATGCGGCTGCTGTGCGCGGTGATCGTGCTGCTCCTCGCGTGGCGGCTGCGGGACCTGCTGCTCGCGGGCTGGGTGGCGGCCACCTGCCTGGTCGGCACGCTGCTGCAGCAGGGCCTGAAGGCCGCCGTCGACCGGCCGCGCCCGGCCTGGCGCGACCCCGTGGACTCGGCGCACTACGCGGCGTTCCCCTCGGGGCACGCGATGACGGCGACCGTGGTGTGCGCGCTCACGCTGTGGCTGCTGCGGCGGTACGGGGCCGGGCGCGCGCTGTGGCGCACCGCGCTCGCGCTCGCCGTGGTGTCGGTGCTCGGCGTCGGCCTGACCCGCCTGTGGCTCGGGGTGCACTGGCCGACGGACGTGCTGGCCGGCTGGCTGCTCGGGGCGCTGACCGTGGTGCTGTCCACGGCGGCGTACGAGAAGTGGGGCGCGCCCAACGCCCGGTCTTGACCTGCGCGTTCGACGCGCCGGAGGATCGACGGCATGACGATCAAAGCCGTGCTGTTCGACTTCTCCGGGACCCTCTTCCGCATCGAGTCCACCGAGTCCTGGCTGCGCGCCGTGCTCGACGAGGCCGAACTGACGCTGCCGGACGAGGACTTCACGCGTGCCGTCGCGGGCCTGGACGCGGCCGGGGCGCTGCCGGGCGGCAGCACGCACCCGGTGAACGTCCCCGCGCACCTCGCCGAGCTCGTCGCCGCCCGTGACGTGGACGCCTCGGGGCACCGCGCCGCGTACACGGGCCTGGCCCGCCAGGTGCCACTGCCCGACGAGCGGCTCTACGACGCCCTGTACGACCGGCACATGACACCGGCCGCCTGGCGGCCCTACCCGGACGCCCACGAGGTCCTCGCCGGTCTGCGCGAGCACGGGCTGCCGGTGGCCGTGATCAGCAACATCGGCTGGGACCCGCGCCCCGTCTTCGCCGCGCACGGCCTCGACCGGTACGTCGACGCGTACGTCCTGTCGTACCGGCACGGCGTCCAGAAGCCGGACGCCCGGCTGTTCACGGCGGCGCTGGACGAGCTGGGCGTGGCGCCCGCGGACGCGCTGATGGTGGGCGACGACCGGCGCGCGGACGGCGGGGCGGCGGAGCTGGGCTGCGCGGTGCACTTCGTGGACCATCTGCCGGCCGAGGCCCGCCCCGACGGGCTGCGCCCGGTGCTCGACCTGATCCGAGCCGCCCTCACCTGACGCCGCGGCACGTGACGCGGCGGCACCTGACGGCCCCGCACACGACACAGCCGTATTCGGACGATCCCCCGCGTCGCCCGAATACGGCCGGTCCTCCCGCACACACCACGCCCAACAGGCCGGTGGCCGGGAAGCGCTGAGTATAGTTGGCTGCGAGCCAGTCAACGCAGGAGATAAGAATGTCCCCCCGCAGCGCATCGGTCAATGAGGAGTTGCGCCGACGTTCCCGCGAACGGCTCCTGCAGGCGACGTTGGAGCTCGTCGGGGAGCGCGGGTACGACGCGACGACGCTCGGTGACATCGCGGACCGCGCCCGTTCGGCGCGCGGTCTGGTCTCCTACTACTTCCCGGGAAAGCGGCAGTTGCTGCAGTCCGCGGTGCACCGGCTGATGCACCGCACCCTGGAGGAGGCGCTGGAGCGGGAGCCGCGGCCCGGCCTCGACGACGGGGACGAGCGGCTGGCCCGCGCCATCGACGCGATCCTCGGTCTCGCCCGCGACCAACCGCTCCTGATGCGTACGCACATGGCGGGGATCCTGCAGGCCGAAGGGTTTGTGCAGTGCCCTGAGCAGCAGCGGCTGGCGGCGCTGCTGCGCGACACGGTCGTGCGGCACGGGACGCTGGACGTCGACACGGACTATCCGATGCTGCGTGCCGTGCTGATGGGCGCCGTGTTCTCGATGCTCGTACCCGGGGTGCCGATGCGCCTCACGACCATGCGCGCCGAGCTGTTCCGCCGCTACGGCCTGGAATGGAAATGGGGCTTCCCGCCGGACGACGGGGATGACGCGTCGTCCGACGGGAGCCCCGCCCACGGCAGACCGGCCGATTTCTCGCGCTACTTCGAGCCGCTGTCACCGGCCGTGGGCGGTGGGCCGAGCGGTCAGCCGAAGTAGTCCGGCTGCGTCTGGACGTTGAGCTCGCCCAGGCGGATCTTCGAGGCCGGGTCGGTCCTGGCGTCCTTGATCTTCAGGACGTCGAAGCCCTTCGCGATGTCGTTCGAGAACACATAGCCGTTGTAGTAGTACGCGCTCCAGGACCCGCCCGTCTGGATCTTGTCGGTGCTGAGCGGGCCGCGCTCGAAGTAGCCGATCTCCTTGGGCTTCGCGGAATTGGTGAAGTCCCAGACGGAGACGCCGCCCTGGTACCAGGCCTGCACCATGAGGTCCTTGCCCTTGACCGGGATCAGCGAGCCGTTGTGCGCGACACAGTTCTCGGTGTCGGCCTGGTGGCGCGGGATCTTGAAGTAGCTCTTGAAGACGAGCTTGCGCTTGTCGCCCTTGCCGGTGATGTCGTAGATGCCGTCCGCGCCGCGGTCCGGGCCGATCTCCGCGTTGCAGGTGGCCGCGCCACCGCCGCCCAGCTCGTCGGTGAAGACGACCTTGTTGGCCTTCTGGTTGAAGGTCGCGGAGTGCCAGAACGCGAAGTTGACGTTGTCCTGGACCTGGTCGATGACCTTCGGGTTCTCCGGGTCCTTGATGGAGAACAGGATGCCGTCGCCCATGCAGGCGCCCGCCGCGAGGTCCTTGGAGGGCAGGACCGTGATGTCGTGGCAGCCGGTGGTCTTGGAGACGCCCGGGTTGGTGGGCGCGCCTGGGTTGCCGCCGCCGTCCTCGCCCTCACCGGGGAACAGGACCGGGAAGTTCACGACGGCCGCCTTCTGCGGCGCGTTGCGGGGCACCTTGATGACCGAGATGCCGTCGTGCGGCGGCCGGCAGTCGGGGAACGTCGCGCTCGGCGAGTACGAGGAGACGTAGACGTAGACGTTCTTCTTCTCCGGCACCAGGGTGTGGGTGTGCGAACCGCACGCGGTCTCGACGGCGGAGACGTACTTCGGGTTCGCCTTGTCGCTGATGTCGAAGACCTTCATGCCCTCCCAGGACGACTTCTCGGTCGCCGGCTGGGTGGTGGAGGCGCAGGAGTCGTCGCTGCGGGAGCTGTCCGTGGACAGGAACAGCAGGTTCCCGGAGACGGAGACGTCGTTCTGCGAGCCGGGACACAGCACCTGGGCGACCGTCTTCGGTGCCTTCGGGTTGCTGATGTCGAAGACGCGGAACCCGTCGTAGTTCCCGGCGAACGCGTACTTGCCCTGGAAGGCGAGGTCCGAGTTGGTGCCGGGCAGCGCGTCCTTGGGGATGTTGGTGACGTGCTGGATGTTGTCCGAGTGGACGACCTCGTCCTGGCCGGGTATGTCGCCGGCGGATATCGCCTTCTCGACCTCGGCCTCGGTGCTCCTCGACACGCTCTTGGGAGCCGCCGACTTGTCGCCCGGGTCGGGTGTCGCCGAGACGGGGCCCGCGGCGAGCAGCGCCGCGAGGAGTCCGGCCGCCGCGGTGGCAACTCCCAGGCGTCTGCGCCGTGTTCGGGGGGAGTACAGGGTCACTGTTGTCTCCTTGGGTGACGGTGACTTCGCTCGTACGTGAACGATTCACGGATCTCCCCGAGTATCGTCCTCCTCATGCACAGATCAATAGCTGGCAACGTAATCGTCATGAAAGTTGCCGTCGCCGCGCTGGCGGCGATGTCGGCGCTGGCATTGACCGCGTGCGACTCCGGGGGCTCCGGCGCCGCAGACAAGGCCAACTCCCGTGTGTCCGACGGGCCTTCGGTCATCGCGCCGGGCAAGCCGGGCGACGCGGCCGAGACGCTTTCGGCCAAGGACGCGAAGGAGCGCGGCGCGGACGACACCCCGAACTCCGCCGACGTCACCTACGCGCAGATGATGATCCCGCACCACGAGCAGGCCCTGAAGATGACCGAACTGGCCCCGAAGCAGGCCGAGTCGGAGCAGGTGAAGGGGCTCGCCGAGCGGATCGCCGCCGCGCAGGGTCCTGAGGTCGAGATGATGCGCGGCTGGCTGAAGAAGCACAAGCGCGACGCCTCGCCCGAGGGCCACAAGGCGCACGGCTCGATGCCGGGAATGGCGACCGACGCCCAGCTGAAGAAGCTGCGGGCCGCCAAGGGCAAGGCGTTCGACGAGCTGTTCCTGAAGCTGATGATCACGCACCACCAGGGGGCCGTCACGATGGCCACGGAGGTCAAGAGCGGCGGGAACAACGTGCAGGTGGAGGAGATGGCGGACGATGTGATCGCGCAGCAGACCACCGAGATCGAGCGGATGCGCGACATGTCCTGAGCGCCGCCCCGCGCCCCCTCCCACGCCGCCCCTCCCGGTGTCATGCTGGGACACATCAGCACCTCGGCGGAGGGAGCACCCCGTGCCGCACATCGCCGTCGTCGGCTCGGGTCCGAGCGGGGTCTACACCGCGCAGGGCCTCGTGCGGCAGGACCGCGTCCCGGACATCCGCGTCGATGTGCTCGACCGGCTCCCCTGCCCGTACGGGCTCGTGCGCTACGGCGTCGCCCCGGACCACGAGAAGATCAAGTCGCTGCAGAACAATCTGCGCACCGTCCTGGAGGACGAGCGGGTCCGCTTCCTCGGCGGCGTGGAGATCGGCCCGGCGCTGCCGCCCGCGAAGCTCCTGGAGCTGTACGACGCGGTGGTGTACTGCGTGGGCGCGGCGGCCGACCGGCGGCTCGGGATCCCCGGCGAGGACCTGCCGGGCAGCTGGTCGGCGACCGACTTCGTGGCCTGGTACAGCGCGCACCCGGACGCGGTCGACAGCGGTTTCGTCCGGGGTGTGCGCACGGCCGTCGCCATCGGCGTGGGCAATGTGTCGGTGGACGTGACCCGGATGCTGGCCCGCGGCGCCACCGAACTCCTGCCCACCGACATGCCGCGCGCCGCGCTCGACACCCTCGCCGCCAGCGAGGTCCGGGACGTGCACATGGTGGGCCGGCGCGGCCCCTCGCAGGCCCGTTTCACGACGAAGGAGCTGCGCGAGCTGGGCGGCCTCCCGGACACCGAAGTTCTCGTCGACGAGGCCGAGTTGGCGCTCGATCCGGCCTACGTCGATCCGTCCGCGCTGCCCGCCGCGCAGCGGCGCAACGTGGAGGTGCTGCGCGGCTGGGCCGCCGAGCCGCCCCGGGCCGCGCGCCGCCGTATCCACCTGAGGTTCTTCCTGCGCCCCGTCGAGGTGCTCGCGGGCCCCGACGGCCGGGTGGCCGGAGTCCGCTTCGAGCACACGCGGCCCGACGGGCACGGGGGCGTGAGCGGCACGGGCGGGTTCGAGACGATCGGCGCCGAGCTCGTACTGCGTTCCGTCGGGTACCGCGGGGTGCCGCTGGAGGGCCTGCCGTTCGACGAGCGCGGCGGCACCGTGCCGCACGCGGCGGGGCGGGTGCTGCGGGACGGCCGGGTGGCGCCGGGCGAGTACGTCGCCGGGTGGATCAAGCGCGGCCCGACGGGCGTGATCGGCACCAACCGGCCCTGCGCCAAGGAGACCGTCGCGTCGCTCCTGGACGATCTGGCCGGCGCGGACGCCGGTATCGCGCGGGACCCGCTGACCGGACTGATCGCGGCGGGGGCGCGCCCCGTGCAGTGGGACGGGTGGCGGGCGATCGAGCGGGCCGAGGCGGAGCTGGGCCGCGGGCTCGGGCGGGGGTCGGTGAAGATTCCCGACTGGGACGGCCTGCTGAGCGCGGCGCGGGGCTCGTAGCCGATCCGACGCGGTCCGGGGGCAAGGACACGTAGCGGCAACACGACGGAAATCAACAAAACGTTCAAGCTCAATACGTTCTCGTGCATGACAACGCACCCCGTGGACCAGGTCCCGCCCGTACGCCAGTTGGCGGCGTTCGGGCTGCAGCACGTGCTCGCCATGTACGCGGGCGCGGTCGCCGTGCCGCTGATCGTGGGCGGCGCCATGAAGCTGCCGCCCGCCGACCTCGCGTATCTGATCACCGCCGACCTGCTGGTGTGCGGGATCGCCACCCTCATCCAGTGCGTGGGCGTGTGGCGCTTCGGCATCCGGCTGCCGATCGTGCAGGGCTGTACGTTCGCGGCCGTGTCGCCGATGGTGCTGATCGGCACGACGGGCGGCGGACTGCCGGCGATCTACGGCGCGGTGATCGTCGCGGGTCTCGCGATGATGCTCCTCGCGCCGGTCTTCGGGCGGCTGCTGCGCTTCTTCCCGCCGCTGGTCACGGGCACGGTGATCCTGATCATCGGCCTGTCACTGCTGCCGACGGCGGGCACGTGGGCCGCGGGCGGCTCCGGCGCGAAGGACTTCGGGGAGCCGAGGAACCTCGGACTCGCGGCGCTCGTCCTGGTGCTCGTGCTCGGCGTGCAGCGGTTCGCGCCGCCCGCCCTGAGCCGGGTCGCCGTGCTGGTGGGCATCGCGGTGGGCACGGCGGTGGCGATCCCCACCGGCTTCACGGACTTCTCGGCGGTCGGCGACGCGAACTGGGTCGGGATCAGCACACCCTTCCACTTCGGGGCCCCGGAGTTCCACGCGGCGGCGATCGTGTCGATGCTGATCGTGGCGCTGGTGACGATGACGGAGACGACCGGTGACTTCATCGCGGTCGGCGAGATGACGGACCGGCCGGTGGACCGGCGCGCGCTCGGCGACGGCCTGCGCGCCGACGGCTTCTCGACCGTGCTCGGCGGCGTCTTCAACACCTTCCCGTACACGGCGTTCGCGCAGAACGTCGGCCTGGTCGGCATGACGAAGGTGCGCAGCCGGTGGGTGGTCGCCGTCTCGGGCGGCATCCTGATCCTGCTCGGGCTGCTGC
Source organism: Streptomyces sp. NPDC107575 (assembly GCF_055657265.1). NCBI lineage: Bacteria > Bacillati > Actinomycetota > Actinomycetes > Kitasatosporales > Streptomycetaceae > Streptomyces > Streptomyces sp. NPDC107575. The sequence goes on from NZ_JBVKBG010000010.1 coordinate 33,191, forward strand.
CGAAGCTGGGCGCGGTGGTCGCCGCGATCCCCTCCCCGGTGCTCGGCGGCGCGGGCCTCGTGATGTTCGGGACGGTCGCGGCGAGCGGCCTGAAGACCCTGGCGAAGGTGGACTTCGAGGGGAACGGCAATCTGACCGTGGTGGCGGTCTCCGTGGCGGTCGGCATCCTGCCGGTGGGCGTGCCGACGCTCTACGAGCACTTCCCGAACTGGTTCCAGACGGTGATGGACAGCGGCATCAGCGCGGGCTGCCTGACGGCGATCGCGCTGAACCTGCTCTTCAACCACCTTCCACAGAAGGCGGGTTCGGCGCCGTCAGCTCCCGCCGAGCCGGTCGTGCTGCCGCGCGGCCGCGTCGAGGATGTGGTCCAGCAGGCCGGGGAAGAGCGCGTCTAGATCGTCCCTGCGCAGCCCGTTCATCTTGGCGGTCCCCCGGTAGACCTGCTCGATCACCCCGGCCTCCCGCAGCACCCGGAAGTGGTGCGTGGTGGTCGACTTGGTGACGGGCAGGTCGAAGGCCGAACAGGACAGCTCGGCGTCCGCCGACGCCGCCATCTCCCGGACGACGGCCATGCGCATCGGGTCGGACAGCGCGTGCAGCACCGTTTCGAGCCGGATCTCCGTGCGGTCGGGGTGCGCGAGGGTGCGACCGCCGGTGGCGGCCTCGGTGTGCGGTGCTGCGGCCGTCATGGACGACTCCCCTTCGCGGTGCGGATGGCTGGATGCCTGCGGTGCGTTGCGGCCATTGTACGAGAACCCTCGTAGTTTGACATCCGCCGTACTACGGTGGCTATCGTACTAGGCAGATCCTCGTCGCCAACCGCGAGGCACATCCGCGATCCACACCGAATGGAGTCCGCCGTGAGCGCACTGTTCGAGCCCTACACCCTGCGGTCCCTGACCATCCCCAACCGCGTGTGGATGCCGCCGATGTGCCAGTACAGCGCCGCTCCCGAGGGCCCGCTCACCGGTGCGCCCAACGACTGGCACTTCCAGCACTACGGGGCGCGGGCCGCGGGCGGCACCGGCCTGATCATCGTCGAGGCGACCGGCGTCTCCCCCGAAGGCCGGATCTCCCCGCAGGACCTCGGCATCTGGAACGACACGCAGGTCGAGGCGTTCCGCCGGATCACGTCGTTCCTGAAGTCGCAGAACACCGTTCCGGGCATCCAGCTGGGTCACGCGGGCCGCAAGGCCTCGACCGACCAGCCCTGGAAGGGCGGCGCTCCGGTCGGCCCCGACGCATACGGCTGGGAGGCCGTCGCCCCGAGCGCGGTGCCCTTCGACGAGCACCACCCGGTGCCCGCCGAGCTGTCGGTCGAGGCGATCAAGGAGATCGTCCAGCAGTTCGTCGACGCCACCCGCCGCTCCCTCGACGCCGGTTTCGAGGTCATCGAGCTGCACGGCGCGCACGGCTACCTGATCGGCGAGTTCCTCTCCCCGCACTCCAACAAGCGCACGGACGAGTACGGCGGCTCCTACGAGAACCGCACCCGTTTCGCCCTCGAGGTCGTGGACGCGGTCCGCGAGGTCCTGCCCGAGGAGCTGCCGCTGCTCTTCCGCATCTCCGCGACCGACTGGCTGGACGGCGAGGAGGGCTGGACCGCCGACGACACCGTCCGGTTCGCCGCCGAGCTGAAGGAGCACGGCGTGGACCTCATCGACGTGTCGACCGGCGGCAACGCGGCGGGCGTCCGCATCCCGCTCGGCCCCGGCTACCAGGTCCCCTTCGCGGCGCGTGTCCGCAACGAGGCCGGGGTCCCGGCCGCCGCCGTCGGCCTCATCACCGAGCCCGAGCAGGCCGAGAAGATCCTCGCCAACGGTGAGGCCGACGCGGTCCTCGTCGGCCGCGAACTCCTCCGCGACCCGTCCTTCGCCCGCCACGCGGCGCGCGAGCTGGGCGCCGAGAGCCACGTGCCGGACCAGTACCACCGGTCGGTCTGAGCGAACGGCCGTGTGCCCCCGCGATCCGCCGATCGCGGGGGCACACGCCTGTGTCAGTGCCCGGCCACCACTCCGGACAGCTCATTGGTGCTCTTCGGCAGCTTCACCGACGTGAGCTTCTTGCCGGTGTCCAGGTCGATGGCGTGCAGGGCCTTCTCGCCGGGCTCGGAGACGTACGCCGTGCGGTCGCGGACGAACAGCGTGGGCCGGGGCTGCTGCCAGTCCAGGGGCTCCCGCCACTCCCCCACGGCGTCGATCCTCTTCTCGACCTTGCCGGTGGCCGGGTCGATGACGTGGATCCGCCCGTCGGTGCCCAGGACCAGCGCCTCGCCCTCGGGGCCGCGGGCCAGCGAGCGGAACGAGTAGCTGGTTCCCAGGTCGACCAGGCGGAGCTTCTTCTTCTCCGTGTCGACGAGGGAGACGCGGGTGGGGCGTTCCAGCTCGGCCTCCTCGTCGGTCTTGTAGTCGCCGAGGAGGACCGGGGAGGCGTCACTGCCGGCCTGGTTGCCGATGCGGCCGTAGTCGTCGGGGGCGTCGACCTTGGTGAACCTGCCGTCCTTGTAGATGAGGATGCCGTCCTCGCAGCCGACCCCGATCGCCTCGCCCTTGGCCGCGGCCTCGCCGTGCACACCGGGGCACTTCTCGTTCCGGGCGATCTCCTTGTTGTCCTTGTCGAGGACGAGCACGCCGGTGCGTGTCTCCTTGTCGCCCAGGGTGCTGAGGAGTTCGCCGTTCTCCAGCTCGATGGCCACGCCGTGGTGCGCCTCGGCCGAGGTGTAGGTGCGGCCCTCGGGCTTGGTGCCGTCGCCCAGGTCGGCGGGGTCGAAGACGTTGACCTCGCCGGTGCCGTCGGTGAACAGCACCGTCTTGCCCGCGTGCCGGACGACATGGCCGGGCTCGGAGCCCTTGTAGCGGATGTCGGTGAGGCGCTGTCCGGCGGCGTCCAGGACGCGGAAGCCGCTGTCGGTGGAGACGACGACGTGGTCCTTGTCCCCTGCGGGATTGAGCCGGTTGAAACCGGGCAGCTCGATCGTCTTGGCGAGCTTCAGGCTCTTGCCGTCGAGTATGTAGAGGCCGCCGTCGAAGCCGGCGACGAGCGGGTCCTTGACCGCCGCGGCGGGCGTGGCGCCCTTGGCCTTGGACGAACTCTTGGTGTCGTCCTCGCTGCCGCAGGCGGTCAGGACCGTGGCGAAGGCCAGGGCGCAGGCCGTTCCCCCGAGGGCTCTTCTGCGGGTGCTCCGGGTCGTGTTCACGTGTGTCGTTCTTCCTTCCCTGTCGAACATTCGGAGGTCAGCGGGCCGTCAGGCCCTTGGTCATCGCCGTCGTGTTGGCGCGCATCATCCGCAGGTACGTGTCCGCGCCCTCGCCCGCGGCCGTCAGGGACTCCGAGTACAGCTTCACGACCTGGACCCCGCCGCCCATCTCCTTGCGCAGCACCTCGGCGAGGCGGGTGGGCTGGGAGGAGTCGGCGAACACGGTGCGCACTCCGGCCCGTTCCATGGCCTGCGTGAGGGAGCGCAGGTCGGAGGAGCTGGGCGAGGCGAGGGTGGTGCCGCTGGGGACGACGGCGCCGACGACGCGGAGGTCGAAGCGGTCGGCGAGGTAGCCGAAGACGTGGTGGTTGGTGACCATCGCGCGCCGCTCCTTGGGGACGCGGTCGAAGGACTTCTCCATCCAGCCGCTGAGCTTCGCCAACTTCTTGTCGTAGCGGTCTGCTTGGGCCCGGATCGCGCTGTCGTCGACGCCGTCGACATGCTTGGTGATCCGGTCGGCAATGAGTCCCGCTGCCTTGCGCATCCGGTCCGGGTCCGTCCAGAAGTGCGGGTCTGCCTGGCCGTTCCCGGCGTCGTCGCCGGTGTGGAAGGTGAGCGGGTCGACGTTCTTGCCGACCTCGAGGGTCGCGACGCCGGACTCCCGGGCGGCGTCCACATGCCGCAGCACGTTCTCCTCCAGTCCGAGGCCGTTGTGGACGACCAGGTCGGCCCGTTCGAGGTCGGCGGCCTGCCGTGCGGAGAGGCCGAAGGAGTGCGGGTCGGCGTCGGGCTTCATGAGGACGGTGACCTCGGCCTGGTCGCCCGCTATCTCGCGGGTGACGTCGCCGAGGATGTTGGTGGTGACGACGATCCGGGGCCGCTCGCCCTCCGTGGCACAGGCGGTCGCGGTGGCGGCGGCCACCAGTGTCAGCAGGCCGAGCAGCAGACTGCGCAGCCGTGCCGTGCCCACCCGGACGCGCTGCTTCGCCTCGTCCGCGCTCATCGGCCGGTCTCCGCCATCAGCGCGGGCGCGATGTCGACATCGAAGGTGCGGGCGATGCGCAGGTCGTCGTTGTAGTCGACCTCGAACACCCGCTTGCCGTCGGGGTCGTTGACGTAGGCGCGGCTGCGGTCGACCTCGATGACCGGCGGGTTCGTGGTGTCCGGCTTCCCTGTCAGGAGCTTCTTGGTGCGGCCGGTCTCCTTGCCCGTCCCGATGTCGTAGCCGTGCAGCCTGCCGTCGGCCTCCAGGACCAGCAGCGGCGCGCCCTCCCCGGCGGTGTTGGCGGCGACGACCGTGCCGGTGTCCACCCGCTTCCAGGACCGTTCACCGACGTCGAGGACCCGCACGGAGTCGTCCGCCTGCACGGTCAGGGTGTCGCTGCCGGGGCGCTGCCGGAACTCGGTGGCGCGTTCGCCCTCCGGCACGCCCTTCTCGTAGGGGATGGACTCGGCGGAGAACTTCCCGTTCTCCTCGCGTACGAGCAGTGCGCCGTCGGCGCAGCCGAACACGACGCCGCGGCGGGTGACGGCGTCGCCCTTCGGTTCCTCGCACGCGGTGTCCGGCGTGGTGACGCGCTTGCCCTTGCGGTCGAGGACGGTGAGCTTCGCGGTGTCGCCCTGGCCGGCGAGGGCCAACAGGTGCCCCTCGTAGGGGACGACGGGCCCGCTGTACGTGCCCGGAAGCGCGCGGGTGCGGGCGATGTCGCCCTTGTCGAGCTTGCCGCGGTCGTACAGGACGGACCGCCCGCTCTTGTCGGTCACGGCGGTCACGGCGGCGTCACTGCGGACCAACGCCCCACCTCCGACCGGGAGTTCACCTACGTCGCGTATCGCCGCCCTGTAGTAGTGGACATGGTCGCCGTGGTCCACGGTCCAGGACCCGCCGTCGAGGACGTGGGTGGCTCCGGAGGTGTGGAGGTAGCCGAAGCGGCCGTCCGTGGCGAGGTCCGCGGCGTCCGTGACCTTGTCCGCCCTCGTCACCTTGCCGGTGATGAGGTCGAGGACACGGGTGCTTCCGCTGTCGGGGTCGTTGAGGAGGAGCCGGGACTGCTGCTCGGCGCCCTCCTTGGCGCCCGCCACGTAGCCGTGCGGGGTGGCGGACGGTGAACTCGCCGCGGATTTCGGGTCGTTGTCCTCCTGTGTCGCGCAGCCCGCGGCGAGCAGGGCGGTGAGCGCCAGCGGGATAGGGGCCCACTTCGCGGCGTTGGTTCTGGCGGTCAAGACAGTGCCTCCGACTTCCTTCGGTCGACTTCGAGTACGGGGGCGGGGTCTGCGGCCCCGGCGGGACGGCCCCTGCGGCGGTGGCGGACTCCGGACGCGAGGTGGGAGAGGAAGAAGAAGCTCACCGCGAGCGCCGACACGGTGGCCCCCGCCGCCGTGCCCAGGTGCCAGGACAGGAGCAGCCCGCCGAAGGTGGCCGCGGTGCCGAGCAGCGCGGCCAGCGCCATCACGCCGGGCACACCGCGCGCCCAGGGCAGGGCCGCCGCGGGCGGCGCGATCAGCAGGCCGAGGACGAGCAGCGTTCCGACGATGTGGAACGAGGCGACGATCGCGAGCCCGAGCAGTCCGAGCAGCACGGCGTGGGCGAGCCGGGGGCGCAGCCCCAGCGTCTCGGCCTTGCGGGCGTCGAAGGTCAGGGCGAGGAAGGCCCGGTGGCCGAGGAACGACACGAGGAGCGCCGCGCACAGCGCCACCCCGAGCAGGGCGAGGTCCTGTTCGCGCACGGCGAGGACATCGCCGAAGAGGAAGCCGGTCAGGTCCACCGCGAAGGACTGCGAGCGGGACACGATGATGACGCCGAGCGACAGCATGCCGACGAACAGCAGGCCGATCCCGGTGTCCCGGGAGAGCCGTCTGGCCCGGCCGAGGGCGGTCACGCCCGCCGTCATCACCGCCGCGCTGGCGACCGCGCCCACCATGAGGTTCCCGCCGAGCAGCGCGGCCAGCGCGACGCCCGGGAGCAGACCGTGGGACATCGCGTCCCCGAGGAAGGCCATCCCCCTGAGCACCACCCAGGTCCCGGCGAGCGCGCAGATCGCGGACACCAGGATTCCGCCCCACAGGGCGCGCTGCACAAAGGCCACCTCGAAGGGGGCCGTCAACCACTCCATGCGAGGACATTACAATGACAATCATGTTCAACAAACCGACTGCCCCGCCCTCCCCGCAGCGACTCGGGGACGACCGTGTGCACCTCACCGATGTCTGCGCCGGCTATCCGGGCCGCCCGGTGCTCCATGAACTCACCGCGCACATACCGGAGTTGGCGACCGCCGCACTCGTCGGCCCGAACGGCAGCGGGAAGTCGACGCTGCTCGGCGTGGTGGCCGGTGTGATCCGCCCCACATCGGGAGACGTGAGGCACCACGGGGATCGGCGGCCGGCGTTCGTCCCGCAGCGCGGCGCCGTCGGGGACATGCTTCCCCTGACCGTGCGTCAGACGGTGGAGATGGGGCGCTGGGGCGGGCTCGGGACATGGCGCCGGCCGGCGCGCCGGGACCGGGCCGCCGTCGATGCCGCGCTCGATCGGCTCGGCATCGGGGACCTCGCCGCGCAGCAGTTGGGCCAGCTGTCGGGCGGCCAGCGGCAGCGCACGCTGATCGCGCAGGGGCTCGCCCAGGAGTCCGACCTGCTGCTCCTCGACGAGCCGACCACGGGCCTCGACCCGGAGGCCCGCAGCCGGATCGGGGCGCTGCTCACGGGGCTCGCGGGCGAGGGGGTGACCGTGGTGCAGGCCACCCACGACCTCGAAGCCGCGCGCGCGGCGGACCTCTGCCTGTTGCTGCGCGAAGGACACCTCGTCGGGCAGGGCAGGCCCGAGGATGTGCTCACCGAGTCGGCGCTCGCCCGGGTCTGGCAGCCCGCGTGACCCTCGCTCCCCCGGGGGCTGGCAGCCCGGCCGTCACCGCGCCGGGGCGCCCCCACCCACGTGTTCCGTCGGGCCGCCGAAGGCGAGGACCAGCGTCCGGCTCGCCATGAGCCAGTGGCCGTCCACCTTGCGGAAGGTGTCCTCGTAGTGGCCGACGTTCGCGGGCGGCCGGGACGGGACGATCGAGTCGCCGGTGTGGCCGTCGACCCGGTAGGTGGCGAAGTACGTGATGGCGGTCGCGGTGTCCGGCGAGTCGACGGTGACCAGGATGTTCGTGCACATCCGCCGGGACAGGCGGTCGGCGGGGCGGCCGCCGAAGTAGGCGCGCAGGGCCTCCCTGCCCTCGATCCTGCGGCCGTCGTAGGGCCATTCCCAGACGCCGTCGGGGGTGAAGAGCTCGCAGACCGTGCCCGGGTCCCCGAGGTCGAGGCGGCGCACGAATTCCAGGATCAGCCGCTCGCAGGCGCGCTCCGCCAAGAGGCGTTCCAGTGGGCCGAGTTCGTCCTGCGCATCCTTCTCGATCATGTGCCAGTCCTACCAAGAAGGCCCGCCCGGCTACGAGTTGTTTTCGAAGCGGCGGCGCGTCGCGGCGTCCGCCGGCAGGAACGTCTCCAGGTGCAGCCCTTCGAGCGCCGCATCGGCGGGCGTGGTGAGCTGTGCGGAGGTGCTGAAGAAGCGGAGCGGTGCGGAGTCCGGCACGGTGAGTTCCAGCGTGAGGACCGGGCTGCCGGTGGGGGCGGAGCGCGGCACGTCGGCGAGGTGCCGCGCGGTCTCCTCGGCGAGCTCGAAGTGGCGCGGGTCGTGGGTGCGTTCGGCGCGGTGGACCAGCTGCTGGTGCAGGTGGGAGGCCCACTCCGTGAAGTTGCGGATGCGCGGGGCCAGGCCCTTCTCGTGCACGCACAGCCGGATGACGTTGATCGGGGGTTCGAGGAGCTCGGGCGCACACCCTTCGAGCAGGGCGGCCACACCCGCGTTGGCGTCGACGACGTCCCAGTAGGTGTCCAACAGCAGGGCCGGGTAGGGCATATGGGCGTCGAGGAGTCCCCGCAGCCCGTCCATGACGACCGCGAGCGAGGCGTCCGCGAGGTCCCGGTCGCGGTAGTGCGGCGCGTAGCCGCCCGCGAGGAGCAGCTGGTTGCGGGCGCGCAGCGGCACGTCGAGATGGTCCGCCAGGTGCAGGATCATCTCGGACGTCGGATGCGCCCTGCCGGTCTCGACGCGGCTGAGGTGCCGGGTGGAGACGGCGGAGCGGTTGGACAGCTCCTGCTGGCTGAAGCGGCGCCGTTCGCGCCAGCCGCGCAGCAGCGGTCCTACCGTGCGCGCGTCCGGGGTGTCCGCCGGGGCGAGGGAGTCCACGAGGGTGCTCATGACGGCAGCGTACGGCGGCGGGGCGTGCGCTCCATGACCTGTGAGGTCATGGAGCTTCCGCCGCGGCCCGGCCAGTGTGAGGGGCGTCAGCACACCACCGTCAACGCACCACGGCACACCGGAGGTTCGACCATGACCGCACACCACGCCGTCGACGCCTATCTCGCCACCTGGAACGCGCGGGGCGAGCAGCTCACGAAGCTCGTCGCCGAGCACTGGGCGCCCGACGCCACCTACACCGACCCGCTGGCCGAGGTGGCGGGCCACGCCGCGCTCGCCGCGCTGATCGAGGGGGTGCACGAGCAGTTCCCGGGCTTCGTGTTCACCGCCGTCGGCGACGTGGACGCCCATCACCGGCAGCTGCGGTTCCAGTGGGGCCTGGGCCCCGAGGGGGCCGAGCCGCCGGTGATCGGCTTCGACGTCCTCGTACTGGACGAGGAGGGCCGGATCCAGGACGTGCGCGGCTTCCTGGACAAGGTGCCGGCGGCCTGACACCGGGCCGTCGCGCGGGGGCCCTTAGGGTTCTGTGGCATGTTCATCGCGACCAGTTCCTTCACCGGCTCCCGCCGTCACCGCCTCGTCATGGCAGGGCTGCTCACGCCCTTCATGGCCCTGATGGGCGTGGTGATCTCGCTCGTGGCCGCGAACAGCTCCGACCGGCCGCCGTCCAAGGCCGCGTTCGCGGCGGTCGCGCTGTCGGCCTTCGCGGTCACGTGGTGGGGCGCCCGCTACTGGTACGCGGCGCTGCGGGAGACCCCGGAGCCCGGCTGGTGGCCGTGGGCACTGCCGCCGGTCACCCTCCTCGTGATCCTCGTCGTCTCCGGCGTCCGCGCGCTGGCGGCCGGGGACAGCGGGGGCATCGGCCTGCTGGTGATGGCCGGGGTCCTCCTGCTCCCGGTCGGCGTGGGGCTCGTGGCGGGGCTGGTCGGACACCTCACGCACCGCCCGCGCGGGCGCCGGGGGCCGACTCCGGTCCGGCGGGCCCCCGAGCCGCAGCGCGCCTGGGGGACGATCGACCGGGGCTGACCTGGCGGGCGGCCCGGCCGTGGCCCGGAGGGGCTACGACACCGCCCGGCCCGCCACCGCCGCTGCCGCCCGGCGCGACGCCGCCGAGGCCCGGGCGCGCGGACGCAGCGCCGCCTCCGCGCGACGGCGGACCGGTGCGCAGTACGCGGCCGCGCGCGGGCCCGTGCCGCGCAACTCGTCGGCGCTGCGCAGCAGTTCCCGGGCCAGGGTGGTCCGGCCGCGGGCCGCCGCGATGTCCGCGGCGAGTTCGGCGGTGCAGGCGGCGCCCTCCGTGTCGTCGTGGGCGAGGTGGCTGTGCAGCGCGCGGCCCGCCTCCTCGGCGGCGATCTCCAGCGGGCCGCCCTCCCAGCGCAGCAGCTCGGCCTGCGCGTGCCCGAGCCAGGCCTCGGCCCACGGGTCGTGCACCTCGACCGCGCCCGATCTCGGCAGCACCAGTTCCTGCGCGGCCTCCGGGTCCGTACGCACCAGGGCGAGCGCGAGGGCCGCCCGGGACCCGGCGCCTCCGGGGCCGAACCCCGGTTCCTCGCCGAGGAGTTCGATGGCCGAGCGGAACGCCTCGGCCGCCTCGCGGACGCGCCCCTGTCGCAGCGCGGCGACGCCCCCGGTGTGCGCGAGCAGGCCGAGGCAGCGGTCGTCGCCGTCCCGTTCGGCCGCGAGCCGGCCGTTCAGGAGGGCGACCTCGGCGGCTTCGTCGTCGCCGCACAGCAGCTCCAGATATCCGGCGAGCCACCAGGCACGGCCGGGGATCGGGTCCTGGTGCAGCCGCAGCACCCGCCGCAGCGCCGTCCGCCCCTCCTGCGCGCGACCGCACGCCACCCACAGGAACCAGAGGTGCACCACGACGTCGAGGGCGACGCCCGCCTCCACCGTCGGCGACAGCGGGCCCGTGCGGGGGTCCATCGCCCGGCGCAGGTCGGGGAGTTGGCGCAGCACGAGGGCGCGCGCCTCCCGCTGCCGCCCGCGGCTCCAGCACTCGGCGGCCCGCCGGGCGAGCCGGGCGCACCACGTCCGGTGGTGCAGGGCGAGCGCCCAGCGCTCCCCGGCCGCCTCCAGGGCCCGCAGGCACACCTCGCGCATCGGCCCGGTGAGCCGGGACCGTGGCCCGCCGCCGGGATCCCCCTCGCCGCCCGGCACCAGGGCGAAGGGCGCGACCCGCTCCATCAGGCCCTGGATCCGGGCGGCGGGCAGCGCCCCCGAGGCACACACCTCGCGCACCGCCCGCAGGTCGAAGTCGCCCTCGAACACGGCGATCCTGCGAAGGAGTTCACGCTCCCCGCGGGTGCTGCGCGCGTAGGCCCGCTCGGCCTCCGCGAGCGCCCGCGAGCTGTACGGGTGGCGCTCCACGGCCGCCAGATCCGCGGGCCCCCGCAGGCGCCGGCCGGCGTCCAGGAGCGCCCCGGGCAGCCCGTCCAGACGATGGGCGAGGGCAGTGGCCCGGGCGGCGGTGCCGGGGTCGCTCAGCAGCCGGCCGCCCGCGGCGTCGGCGAGCAGCCCGACGGCGGCACCCGGGCTCAGCGGCGGCAGCCGGTGCACCGCCTCGCCGCGCAGCCAGCTCGGCCGGTCGGAAATGCGCAGCACGGTGAGCCCCGGCACGTCCTCGAGGAGCGCGGCGATCAGATCGGTGCCCGCGCCACCGAGGTGTTCCCAGTCGTCCAGGACGAGCAACGGCCGCGCGCGCAGGCGCCGTCCGCGCCGGACACCGAGCCGGTGCCGCAGCCGGACCACGACCCCGGCCAGCACGCTCGCGTCGAGCCCGGCCCCCGATTCCCACACGACTTCGCGCCGGCCACGCGCGCGTACATGCTCGACGGCCTCCCGCGCGAGCCGGGTCCTGCCCACCCCCGAGGGGCCCACCAGGGACACCAGGCGCCAGGACGCCAACCGCGTGAGCAGCGCCGCCAGTTCGCGCTCACGCCCCTTCAACTGCCCTTCAGTCATGCCGACCCACACCCTCGCAGAGTTTCGCGTTCCGATGGACGACCACTGCGGCGTGTACTTCCATGAGTACTGCGGCACCGGTCGCGCATCCGACCGGTGACGCATCCGGCGCGCCGCGCTACCCATGGTTACGCTGTACGGAAAGTACGTGTGGCATATGCGCGGATTCAACAGGGAGAGCCGTGAGAACAGGCGAATCCGCCGTTTCGGAGGCGGATCTGACGCTGATCCATGCACTGCAGCTCGCCCCGCGCGCCAGTTGGGCCCAGCTGGCGGAGGGCATCGGCCACACGGCGGGCACCCTCGCCCGGCACTGGGCACGGCTGACGGAGGCGGGCATCGCGTGGAGCGGCGTCCTGCCGGGCGCCGTGCTCGGCGGCGGGACGACCCTGTGCTCCGCGTGGATCCAGGTGCGTTGCACGCCGGGCGGCATCGCGGCGACCGCCGCCGAACTCGCCCGCGATCCGGGCACGTTGTGCGTCGTGCGTCTCGCGGGCGCGGCCGACCTGTTGGTCTTCCACTCCTGCTTCGACACCACGGCCCTCGACCGCTATCTGGTCGAGCGCCTGCACACCCTGCCCGGAGTCCGGGCCACCCGCGCCGACCTGGTCACCAGGATGCACGGCCCGGTCTCCCCGCTCCACCTCCACCAGCTCGGCCCCGACCTGCGCAGGAAGGTGGCCTCGTTCGCCCCGCGCCTCTCGTCCGGCGGTGTGTCGCGGGACGGGATGCCGGACGCCGCCGACCGCGCCCTGCTGCACGCCATGGCCGGTGACGCCCGACTCGGCGCGACGGCACTCGCCAAGGCCTGCGGCCTCAGCGAGGCGACGGCGCGACGGCGCCTCGACCGCCTGGAGAGCCGCTCGGGCCTCCACTACGTGGTCAAGCTCGCGCCCCGGTTCACGTCCCGCCCGCTGCTCGGCTTCCTGTATCTGAACGTGCCCGCGGAGCAGGTCGCCCAGACCGTCGCGGCCGTGCTGCGCCAGCGCGGCACCCGCAACGTGTCGTCCGTGACGGGCCCGCACAACCTCCTGGTGTGTGCCTGGCTCCGCTCCCCCGCCCAGCTGGCCGAGTACGCGGAGCGGTTGACCCGCGCGGTCCCCTCGGCCCGGGTCACCGAGACGACCCTGGCCCTGCGCATCCAGAAACTGGGCGCACAGGTCCTGGGTCCTGACGGGACGCGGGCCCGCCTTGTGACACCGGACCTGTGGGGCACGGACCCGTTCGCCGGATGAGCGCGGCGTCTGTCGGCTACTTCCGCGGCTGCGTGTCCGCGGGCCGCGCCTCCCCCGGGTTCAGGACCCGCGCGAGGAACGAACGGGTGCGCTCGTGGCGGGGGTTGCCGAGCACCTCGTCCGGGGTGCCCTCCTCGACGACCACGCCGCCGTCCATGAACACGACGCGGTCCGCGACCTCGCGGGCGAAGCCCATCTCGTGGGTGACGACCATCATCGTCATGCCCTCGTCGGCGAGCGAACGCATCACACCGAGCACATCGCCGACGAGTTCCGGGTCGAGCGCGCTGGTCGGCTCGTCGAACAGCATCAGCTCGGGCCCCATCGACAGGGCGCGGGCGATGGCGACGCGCTGCTGCTGGCCGCCGGAGAGCTGGGACGGGTAGCCGGCCTCCTTGTCGGCGAGGCCGACCCGTTCGAGGTTGGCGCGCCCCGTCCGCTCCGCCTCGGCCCGGTCCCGCCCGAGGACGCGGCGCTGGGCGATGGTGAGGTTCTCCAGGACGCTCAGGTGCGGGAAGAGGTTGAACTGCTGGAAGACCATGCCGATCCGGCGGCGTACGCGGTCGATGTCGAGGTCCGGGTCGGTGAGGTCGGCGCCCGCCACCACCACCCGCCCTGACGTGGGCTCCTCCAGGAGGTTGGTGCAGCGCAGCAGGGTGGACTTGCCGGACCCGGACGGGCCGATGACGCACACCACCTCGCCGTGCGCGACGGTGAAGTCGATGCCGCGCAGCACCTCCAGGTCGCCGAACGACTTGTGCAGTCCCTGGATCTCGATGGCCGCGGTCATGCCTGTGTCCTCGTCCTCGGTGCCGTTCCGTGCGTCCTTGGTGTCAGGTGTCATCCCCCGCTCACCTGGCCTTCGCGTGCCGCGCCTCGAGGCGGCGCACCAGGTAGCCCAGGGGGACGGTGACCAGGAGGTAGCAGAGGCCCGCGACGAAGATGGGGGTGCTGTTGGCGGTCTCACCGGCCAGGTCCCGGCCGAACTTGGTGAGTTCGCGGGTCTCCAGGGAGACGCCGAGGAAGAGGACCAGCGAGGAGTCCTTGAACAGCAGGACCAGTTCGTTGGTGAGCGGCGGCACGATGATGCGGAAGGCCTGCGGGATCACGATCGAGCGCATGGCGAGGGTCCGCGACATGCCGAGGGTGCGGGCGGCCTCCATCTGGCCGCGGGGCACGGCCTGGATGCCTGCCCTGATCGTCTCGGCCATGTACGCGGCGGCGACCAGGCCGAGCGCGATGGCCACCTGCCCGTAGACACCACCGGGAAGGGCGGTGCCGGGGAAGGCGAGCGGCACACCGACACCGATGAAGATGAAGATCAGCAGGGCGGGCAGACCACGGAAGAACTCGATGTAGATGGAGGCGAGCCACCGGTAGGGGGCCACCGAGGACAGCCGCATCAGGGCGATGACCAGGCCGAGCACGAGACCGACGCCGAATCCGGTGAGGGTGTAGATCACCGTGTTGACCAGCGCGGTCGTGATCAGGTCCGGGAACATCCTGCGGGCCACGGACGGTTCGAGGAACTGGTGCTGGAGCTGTCCCCAGTCGGCGAGCGTCGCGGCGAGCAGCACCGCGACGACGAGCACCGCGTACTGGACGACCTGCGTCACCTTGCGCCTGCGGCGCGGCGACATGCGCTTGCGGGGCGTGGCCCGGCGCCCCGGATCTCCGTCCACCGAGGGCGACTTCACGGAACTCACTTGTCGGCGCCCTTCGGCATCGGGCCGATCCACTGCTCGTACAGCTTCTTGTACGTGCCGTCCTTCTTGGCCTCGCCGATCGCCTTGTTGACGGCGGCGAGCAGCTTCGGGTTGCCGCCCTTCTTCACGGCGAAGCCGTACTCCTCACCGGTCGGGACGGTGCCGAGGAGCGCGAACTTGTCCTTGACGGCGGAGTCCTTGAGCCAGTTCTGGACGACCGGGTAGTCCTGCACGATGACGTCGACCTGGCCGGTGCGCAGCCCGTTCAGCTCGGCGTCGGAGCTCTCGAAGGACTGGGAGTCGACACCCTTCTTGTGGGCCAGGTCCTCGCCGGTGGTGGCGGCCTGGGAGCCCAGCTTCAGCTTGCCGCCCTTGATGTCGTCGAGGGTCTTGGCGTCGACTCCCTTGCGGGCGAGCAGCGCCTGGTCGGCGTCGAAGTAGGGGTCGGAGAAGTCGAGGTTCTGCTTGCGCTCGGGCGTGATGGTCATGCCGGCCGCGGCGACGTCGCACAGGCCCGCGTTGAGGTCGGCCCCGGTCTTGATGGTCTCGAAGGACTTGTCGATGATGTCCTGCTTCACCCCGAGCTTCTTCGCCACGAGGTCCATCAGGGAGACGTCGAAGCCGACGACCTTGCCGTTCTTCTCCGACTGGAAGGGCGCGTACGGCAGGTGCGTGCAGGTGGTCAGCTTGCCCTTGTGGACCAGCTTCACCCCGCCCGAGGTCGTCGTGACATCGGCGCTCTTGCTGCACGAGGTCGTCAGGGTCACGAGGCAGGCCGCGACGGCGAGCGGGACACAGCGGCGGGCGAGGCGTGCGGTTGAGGTCACGGTGCTTCCCTGGGACATGGAGGGGCCGGCGAGGCGCGGCACGGGCGGCCGAGAACACGTCGGTCCGGGGTGCGGGACCGGCACTGACCTCGGAAAACATGGGGTTCGGACACACTGACGCACGGGCGCGGCAAGGTCCACATCACATTTCTTTGCCCACCCCAAGAAACGCTTTCCGATCTTGACTTGCGGGATGAACTCCATAGCTTGTACGCATGTTTGACTCGCGGCACATCCAGACGTTCGCCGAGGTCGTGCGCACGGGCTCCTACGCGGCGACCGCGCGGGACCTCGGGTACACGCAGCCCGCCATCAGCCAGCAGATGAAGGCGCTCGAACGCGCCGCGGGCACGCCGCTGTTCGTCCGTGCGGGGCGCGGGCTGCGGCTCACGGACGCCGGGCAGCTGCTCGCCCGGCACGCCACGGGCATCCTCAGCTCCATCGAGACGGCGCACGGCCAGCTGAAGGCGATCACGCGCCTGGAGTCGGGGCGCGTACGTGTCTGCGCCTTCCCCGCCGCGAACGCCACGCTGCTCCCGGCGACCGTCGCCCGACTCGCCGCGTCCCATCCGGGCATCCGCGTCGAGCTGCTCGAGGAGGAGCCGCCCGACTCGCTGCGCGCGCTGCGCGAGGGGCGCTGCGACCTGGCGCTCGCCCACTCCCCCGGCGACGGCGAGGAGGGGGTGGTCCGGGTCCCGTTGCTCGACGACCCGCTGCTGGCGCTGCTCCCGGCCGGTCATGCGCTCGCCGGGAGCGGCAGCGTGAACCTGGAGCAACTGGCACGGGAGCGCTGGATAGCCGGGTGCCGGCGCTGCCGGGGACACTTCCTCGCCGCGTGCGCGCGGGCGGGCTTCGCGCCGGACATCGCCTTCACCACCGACGACACCCTCGCGGTCCAGGGACTGGTGGCCGCCGGGGCGGGCATCGCGCTGGTGCCCGGGACGGCGCTGCCGCTCCTGCGGCACACTGACGTCGTGGCACGCCCGCTCACCCAGGCGCTCGGCCGCCGCGTGTCGGCGTTCGTCCTCGAAGGGCACGAGACGGCGCCGGTCACCGCGCTGCTGCTGCGGACGCTCGGCGAGGCGGCGAAGGACCTGGAGCCGGCCACCGTTTAATTTGCCTTTCAAATGCAACATTAATTAACCTGCGTCCATGCGGTTGACGCGATTCACGGATCTCGCCCTGCGCGTACTGATGCGCCTCGCGGTCGAGGAGGGCGAACTGCCCACCACCCGCGAGGTCGCGGGCGCCATGGAGGTGCCGTACACGCACACCGCGAAGGTCGTCGCCAAGCTCCAGCGGATGGGGCTCGTCGAGGCGCGTCGCGGCCGGGGCGGCGGGCTCGCGCTCACCGGAGCCGGCCGCTCGGCCTCCATCGGCGCCCTCGTGCGCGAGCTGGAGGGTCCGGGGGACGTCGTGGAGTGCGAGGGGGCGACACCCTGCCCCCTGCGTTCGGCCTGCCGCCTGCGGGGCGCGCTGCGCGAGGCGCAGGAGGCGTTCTTCGCGACGCTCGACCCGCTCAGCCTCACCGACCTCGTCAAGGCCCCCACCGGCCCGTTGCTGGTGGCCCTTTCACCCCCTCCCGGGACGGACTGACCCCGGCATCATCAATGCCGGGCGGCCGCCCGCGACACACCCCCTCAAGCCGGGAAACACCCGCGCGCTCGAATATGAATCTGAGAGTCAGATTAAGGAGCCCTGCCGATGCTCACCGACCGGTCGGCCACCGTCGTCCGCGCCACCCTCCCCGCCGTGGGCGCCGCCATCGAGGACATCACCGGCCTCTTCTACGAGAAGCTGTTCGCGGCCCACCCGGAGCTGTTGCGCGACCTGTTCAACCGCGGCAACCAGGCGGCCGGCACCCAGCGCCAGGCCCTCGCCGGTTCGATCGCCGCGTTCGCCGGACACCTCGTGAACCACCCGGACGACCGGCCCGACGTGATGCTGGCCCGCATCGCCCACAAGCACGCCTCCCTCGGTGTGCGCGCCGAGCAGTACCCGGTCGTGCACCGGTACCTCTTCGAGGCCATCGCGGAGGTGCTCGGCGACGCCGTCACCCCGGAGGTCGCGGCGGCCTGGGACGAGGTGTACTGGCTGATGGCGAACGCCCTCGTCGCGATCGAGAAGCGGCTCTACGCGGAGCAGGGCGCGGTCGACGGCGACATCTGGCGGGAGTGGGAGGTGGTGTCCCGCACCGAGGAGACGCCCGACGTCGCGTCCTTCCTGCTGCGCCCGGCCGACGGCTCCCCCGCGCCCGCGTTCCGGGCGGGCCAGTACGTGTCCGTGCAGGTCGAACTCCCGGACGAGGCACGGCAGATACGCCAGTACAGCCTGACCGGCGCGCCCGCCGCGACGGGCCGCTCCATCGCCGTGAAGCGGGTCACCGACGGCGAGGTCTCGAACCACCTGCACGCGCGCGTGCGTGAGGGCGACCGGCTCCGGGTCTCGGCACCGTACGGCGACCTCGTCCTGACCGCCGACGAGGCACCCCTGCTGCTCGCCTCCGCCGGCATCGGCTGCACCCCGATCCTCGCCATGCTGGAGGACCTGGCCGCCACCCGGCACGCGGGCCCGGTCACCGTCGTGCACGCCGACCGCTCCCCCGCCGCCCACGCACTGCGCACCGAGCACGCGGCGCTCGCCGACAAACTCCCCGAGGGCGCGGCCCACTTCTGGTACGAGGAGGGGGCTCCGGCCGGCGGGCACACGGGCCTCGCCGACCTCACGGAGGTCCCCGTCGCGCCCGGCACGCGCGCGTACCTGTGCGGCCCACTGCCCTTCATGCGCACGCTGCGCGAGCAGCTGCTCGCCAAGGGGGTGGCCGCCGCCGACATCCACTACGAGGTGTTCGGCCCGGACCTGTGGCTGGCCTCGGCGGCGTAGCGCGGAGAGGTGGTGTCCGCGGCCCTTCCGAGCCGTGGACACCCGCTTCACCGGTGTGAAGTCTTCTGGCAGGGTGTGCCGCTGGACGATCCGTTCAGCCTGCAACCAACTGTCGAGGAGTAGTCGCGATGAGCCGCCGCACGTCCAGACAACGTGTCGCCACCCTGTCCGCCCTGGTGTGTCTGCTCGGCCTGACCGCCGCCGCTCCCGCCGCGCCGTCGGCGGTGCACAAGGCCGCCGGCAAGAAGGCGAGCCTGCTCGACTCGGTGCCGAAGTCCGGCGTGCTGCGGGTGTGCACCACCGGCGACTACAAGCCGTTCACGTACAAGGACCCCAAGGACGGTTCGTACAGCGGCATCGACATCGACATGGCGAAGGAACTCGCCAAGAGCCTGGACGCGAAGGCCCGGTGGGTGGACACCACGTGGGCGAACATCGCCACGGACCTGTCGGCGGGCAAGTGCGACGTCGCCGTCGGCGGTGTCTCGATCACCCTGCCGCGCGCCCGCCAGGTGTACTTCAGCGAGCCGACCCGCGAGGACGGCAAGACGCCGATCGTGCGCTGCGCGGACAAGGACAAGTACCAGACGCTCAAGGACATCGACCAGGCCGGGACGACCGTCGTCGTCAACCCCGGCGGTACGAACGAGCAGTTCGCCCGCGCGAACATCAAGAACGCCACCATCAAGGTCCACCCGGACAACCGCACGATCTTCGACGAGATCGTGGCGGGCCGGGCGGACGTGATGATGACCGACGCGAGCGAGACCCTCTACCAGTCCAAGCTCCACCCCGAGCTGTGCTCGGTCCACCCCGACAAGCCGTTCTCGTTCGCGGAGAAGGCCTACGCGACCCCGCGCGGCGACCGCGACTTCCACGAGTACGTCAACCAGTTCGTGCACCTGACGACGCACGACGGCACGTACGAGAAGTACGAGTCGGAGTGGCTGGACTGAGCCCTACAGGAGGGTGGGTGTGAGGTCGGGGCCTGCCCCGGCCTCGTACGCGTCCTCGTCGAACGGGTACAGCGGGCGCTCCACCCGGTGGTGTCCCAGGCGCAGCAGGTCCTGGTCGACGCCGCCGGGCGTGAGCGCGAGCAGCCAGTCCGCGGCCATGTCGTGCAGCTCCGGCTCCAGGTAGCCGATCTTGACGACGACCACGTCGTACGTCCGCGGGTCGATGCCGAGGCCGCCCTCGGCCGGGCCCATGAAGTCGGCGAGGGTGTGGAACGGCTTGCGGCGCTCGACGAGGATCACGGTGAGGCCGCCGACGCGGACGGCCGCCATGTCGACACCGCGGTCGTACGCCCCGCCCTCCGCGCGGTCCTTCTGGTCGGCGGCGCGCTGCAACGCCTCGACGGTTCCGGTGAGTTCGTAGGGACCGCCGTGGTTCGCGTCGACCTTGCCGCCGACGGAGAGGGTGACCTCGGCGCCGACCCCGGCCTCGAAGCAGGCCGCCACGGCGACGGGGTCCGTGATGCCGGGGTGGACCGCCGTGACCTTCCCCGTGCGGATCGCGTCGTTCTCCAGGAGCTTGCCCAGCATGTACGCGAGGTCGCCCGCCCCGCCCGCGGTCGGGTTGTCGCCGGAGTCGCTGATGAGGAAGGGCCGCTTGTCCGACGCGGCGGCCTTCTCGATGCACTCCTCGGCGCTGCCGGTCGGGCCGACGAAGAGGAAGTCCTTGCGGGCGTCCCAGTAGCGGCGGGCCAGCGACTCGGCCTCCTGCGCCGCGAGTTCGGCGTCGTCGCCGGTCACCACGATGGCGGCCTTGCAGCGCGGCTCGTCGGCCCACGCGTAGCCGACCCACATCGCGGCGTCGAGGATGCCGTCCTTCTTCTCGATGTCGGCGAGCGAGCCGTAGAGGGACCTGGCGGGCTCCAGACGGGTGCTGGTCTTCTCGCCGGGCAGCAGGACCGGGACCTGGACCCAGGCGCGGTGCGGGCGAGTGCCCTCGCGCAGGCAGCGCACGAGGTTGCGGGCGGCGCGCTCGCGGGTGTCCCAGGCGTCCTCGTGCGGGGCGAGGCGGTGCGCGGTGAGCAGGTCGATCGGCTCGGCGAAACGGCGCGAGACGTTGCCGTGCAGGTCCATGCCCGTGGAGATCATCGGGCGGCCGCCGGCCGGGTCGTCGGGCGTGCCGTTGTGGTCGAGCGCCGCGCGGACCGCCTCGGTGAGGTCGCCCTCGGCGTCGGTGAGGCCGATGACGCTCATGGCGCCGTGGATGTCGTAGACGAGTCCGTCGAGCGGGCCCGCCTCCCGTATCCGGGTGACGAGTTCGTTCTTGAGGATCAGGTACGACTCGGCCTCCACCGGGCCGCCGGGCAGGGAGGTCGCGTGCAGCAGCGGCACCCACTCGACCAGCTCGGCGAGGTCCGCATCGGGCTGCGTCCACGTGTAGCGGTCGAGGAGGTCCTGGCCGCGCGTCTGCCGGAAGTCGTCGGTGGTGGAGCGGTGCGGGCAGAACGTGGACGACTCGATGCCGATGCCGCCGATACCGATGCGCAGGCGGCGGCCGGTGATCGGGGTGGTGCTCGTCATGCGTGGACGCTCTCTTCCTTGAAGTCCTTGAAGGCGGGGGCGGTGGACGACAGGTTGCGGTGCAGCGCCGTGAGGCCCGCGCCGAGCAGGCCCGCGTCGCGGCCCGCGGCCGTCGTGGTGATCTCCAGGTCCGCCGTGGCGAGCGGCAGACAGCGCTCGTAGAGCACGCCGCGGACGGCGGCGACGAGGGGTTCGGCGGTGGCGAGGACGCCGCCGATGGCGACGGCCCGCGGGTTGAAGAAGTTGACGACGACCGACAGGACGGTGCCGATGTGCCGCCCCGCCGTGCGGACGAGGGTGGTGGCGACGGGGTCGCCGTCGGCGACGAGCTGAAGCAGCTCGGTCGTGTTGGCCACCTCGACGCCCCGCGCCGCCAGTTCGCGGATGAGGGCGGCGCCGCTCGCGACGGTCTCCAGGCAGCCGATGTTCCCGCAGGAGCAGGGCCGCTCGCCGGCCTCCTCCACGCGGACGTGGCTGATGTCGCCGGCGCTGCCGTTGGCTCCGTCGTGCGGCCGGCCCGCGACGATGACGCCGCTGCCGATGCCGCGGCCCGCCTTCACGACGACCATGTGGTCGAGCTCGGGCCGGGAGGTGCGGTGCTCGCCGACCGCCATCATCGTGGCGTCGTTGGCGACGGTCACCGGCATGCCGAGCCGCTCGGCGAGGACGTCGCGCAGCGGGTAGCGGTGCCAGCCCGGCATCCGTGAGGGGCTCAGCACGCGGCCGTCCGCCGGGTCGACAGGGCCGGGGAAGGAGACGCCGAGCGCGCGCACGGTCCGCCCCGACTCCCGCTGCTTCTCAGCGAGTTCGGCCACCTGGGCGCACAGCCAGTCGACGGCGGACTCGGGCCCGGCGGTGATGTCGTGCGGCAGGTCGACCGCGTCGTGCACGGCCGCGCCGAGGTCGACGGCGCCGAGCCGCGCGTGCCGGCTGCCGAGGTCGGCGGCGAGCGCGACGCCGCCCTGCGCCTTGACCCGCAGCAGCCGGGGCCTGCGGCCGCCGCGCGAGGCACCCTCGCCGGACTCGGTGAGCACGCCCTGGGCCACCAGCTCCTGCACGCGCAGCGAGACGGTGGAGGGCGCGAGGCCCAGCTCCCTGACGAGGTCGGCGCGGGAGGAGGCGGCTCCGGACGAGACGAGCCGGAGTATGTGCTGCGCCGAACCCGGCTCGCCTTCGTTCGCGGTGTCCGCCATCAGGTCCCCCTGGAGACTTGCTTCGATGCGTACTTACTTCGATGAGTTCGTTCGAGGTCGGACCGAACACTAACCACCCACGAACCAAGTCCGCCAGGCCCCACCGGATTTTGAACTACTTTCCGAATGAACCTATTGACTTGCTTCGAACGGTCGACTTAGCGTTCGGGCGCCCCTCGTCGAATCTTCACACGGGGCTGGATCCCGTCCCCTTGGAGGCCCTTCGGCATGCGTTCCCTCAGGTCAAAGGCGTCCGCCGCGCTCGCCCTCGCGGCGGCGCTCGTGGCGCTCTCCGGCTGCACGCACGAGGCCGGCCGGATCGCCATGGGCCGCACGGGCGGCACCCCCGTCGAGGGTGGCACGGCCACCATGGCCCTGCCGCCCGCGGCGACCCCGAACTGGATCTTCCCGATCGGCGCCCCCGGCTACGGCGGCTCCTACAACTACGCGATCCAGTCCCAGCTCTACCTGCCCGTGTACGACGCCGTGCAGGAGAAGGGCGAACTGGTCACGCACGGCCCGAGCACGCTCGGCCTGAAGCCCGAGTACAGCGACGGGAACAGGACGGTCACCGTGCCGCTGCGCAAGGGCGTCAAGTGGTCCGACGGCACCGAGGTGACCGGCCGCGACCTCGAGTTCTGGTTCAACCTCGTCAAGGCGAACAAAGCCGACTGGGGCGGCTACTCGGTCGGCAACATCCCGGACAACGTCAAGAAGTTCGAGCTCGTCGGCGACCACGCCGTACGGCTGCACCTCAAGCGCGCGTACAACCCCGACTGGTTCACGGCGAACCAGCTCTACTACATGCGTGCCCTGCCGCAGCACGCCTGGGACGCCAAGGCCGACGGCGGAAAGGTCGGCGACTTCGACCGCACCACGAAGGGCGCCAAGGCGGTCTTCGCCCGCCTCACCCGGCACGCCAAGAGCCTCGGCTCGTACGGCACCGACCCGCTGTGGAAGACCGTCAACGGGCCCTGGAAGCTGGCAGGCTGGCAGGACAACGGGCAGGTGACGCTCGTCCCGAACGAGAAGTACACCGGCCCGAAGTCGGAGCGCCCGCACCTCGACAAGGTCGTCTTCAAGCCGTTCACCACCGCCGACTCCGAGTACAACGTGCTGCGCTCCGGCGGCGTCGACTACGGCTACATCCCGCCGTCGGTCATGGCGCAGAAGGAGAAGTTCGAGGACAAGGGGTACCGCGTCGACCCGTGGGAGGGCTGGGCGGCCACCTACATCGTCTACAACTTCAACTCCACGCACGCGGGCCCGGAGATGAACCAGCTCTACATCCGGCAGGCGATGCAGCACCTCGTCGACCAGAAGGCGATGAGCGAGGTCATCTGGCAGGGCAGCGCGACCGCGACGCTCGGCCCTGTCCCGGTCACGCCGAAGAGCCAGTACCTGTCGAAGAAGATGGCGCACAACCAGTACCCGTTCTCCGTCTCCAGGGCGAAGTCGCTGCTGTCGGCGCACGGCTGGAGGACGGTCGACGGTACGGCGCGCTGCGCCCGGCCCGGCACCGGTGACGACGAGTGCGGCAAGGGCATCGGGAAGAACGACCCGCTCGAACTCACCCTGCTCTCGCAGTCCGGCTCGACCGAGACGACGAACATGATGCAGGAGCTCAAGTCCTCGCTCAGCAAGGCCGGCATCGACCTCACGGTCCGCCAGCAGCCGCTCAACTCCGTGCTCGGCAACTCCGTTCCGTGCAAGGCGAAGGACCCCGGCTGCAGCTGGGACATGTCCTTCTTCGGCACCGCGGGCAGCTGGTACTACCCGCTCAACCCGAGCGGCGAGCAGCTCTTCTCCACCGGGGCCTCCTCCAACTTCGGCAACTACAGCGACAAGAAGGCGGACCGCCTCATCCGTGGTGTGCAGTACGCGCCCGACATGAAGGCCATCCATGAGTACGGCGAGTACCTGGCGGAGCAGCTGCCCGTGATGTGGATGCCGAACCCGGCCTACCAGGTGTCGGTCATCCGCAACGACCTGCGCGGCATCGAGCAGAACCCGACGGTGACCTTCCAGCCGTCGCACTGGTACTTCGTCAAGGACTCCGCATCCAAGGACTCCAAGAACGTCAAGAAGGGGGCCGATCAGTGACCGGCTTTCTGGTCAAGCGTTTCCTTCAGGCGCTCGTCGTCCTGTTCCTCGTCTCCATCATCGTCTTCACCCTGCTGCACCTGCTGCCGGGCGGCCCCGCCCGCGCGATCCTCGGCCCCAAGGGCACGCCGCAGCAGATCGAGCACTTCAACCACGTGCAGGGCTACGACCGTTCGCTGCCGACGCAGTATCTGATGTACCTGAAGCGCCTGGTGACGGGCGACCTCGGCGAGTCGTACAAGCTCAACTCGCCGGTGATCGACCTGCTCACCCAGCGCCTGCCGAAGACGCTGCTGCTGACCCTCATGTCGACGGTCCTCGCGGTGATCATCGCGGTGCCGCTCGGCCTGCTCCAGGCGGTGCGGCGCGGCAAGGCGTCCGACTACGCGCTGACCGGTCTCGCGTTCCTGATGTACGCGACGCCGGTGTTCTTCCTCGGCCTCATCATGATCATCCTGTTCGCGCAGGTGCTGCCGATCTTCCCGGCGGAGGCCCCGCAGGGCGAGACGATCGGTGAACTGCTCGGCGACATAACCGGGTTGATCCTGCCGGTGGTGACCATGGCGTTCGGCATCGTGGCCATGTTCAGCCGCTACATGCGCTCGGCGGTCCTCGACAACCTCACCGAGGAGTACGTGCGCACGGCCATGGCGAAGGGCCAGTCGAGCCGCCGGATCATGGTCAAGCACGTGCTGCGCAACGCCCTGATCCCGCTCGCCACCCTCCTCGGCCTCTACCTGCCGACGCTGTTCAGCGGCGCCCTCGTCGTCGAGTCGATGTTCAACTACCCCGGCATGGGGCTGCTGTTCTGGAACGCCGCGCAGGGCTCGGACTTCCCCGTCCTGCTCGGCGTGACCCTCGTCGTCGGCATCGCGACCGTCCTCGGCTCGCTGCTCACCGACATCCTGTACGCCGTCCTCGACCCGCGGATCCGGAGCGTGTCATGACCACCACGGTGACGACCTCTGCCATACCCGGGCAGGAGGAGGCCGCGCAGGCCACTCCCTCGCTGGCCCGCCGCACCCTGCGCGTGTTCACGGGCAACAAGCTGGCCCTGGGCGGCGTGCTCCTGCTCGTCCTGCTCCTGGCCTTCTGCTACCTGGGCCCGCTGCTCCACCCGACCGAGCAGGTCCACACGGACCTGTCCCGGGCGAATCTCTCCCCCGGCGCATCGGGGCATCTGCTGGGCACCACCGACCTCGGCTACGACATGGTGGGCCGGCTCATGGTCGCGGGGCAGACGTCCCTGGAGATCGGCCTCGCGGCGGGCCTCCTGGCGACGCTGTTCGGCACCGTCTACGGCGCCGTCGCCGGCTACTTCGGCGGCTGGGTCGACGCGACGATGATGCGGATCACCGACGCCGCGCTCGCCATCCCGGCGATGTTCCTCCTCGTGGTCGTCGCCGCGATCATCACGCCCAGCAAGGGCATCCTGATCCTCATCATCGCGGGCGTCGCCTGGCTCTCCCCCGCCCGCCTCGTGCGCGGCGAGGCACTGTCGCTGCGCAACCGCGAGTACGTGCAGGCGATGCGGATGATGGGCGGAGGCGGCGCCCGCGCGGTCTTCAAGCACATCGTCCCGAACGCCATCGGCACGGTCATCGTCAACTGCACGTTCCAGATCGCCGACGCCATCCTCTACGTCAGCTACCTGGCCTTCCTCGGCCTGTCGATCCCGCCGCCGTCCGCCGACTGGGGCTCGATGCTGTCCTCCGGCATCACCTACACGCAGAACGGCTACTGGTGGCTGATCTTCCCGCCGGGCATCGCGATCGTCCTGGTCGTCGCCGCGTTCAACTTCATCGGCGACGGGCTGCGCGACGCGTTCGAAGTACGGCTGCGCAAGTGACGTACGCACCACGGCATTCGACCGGCGAGAAGGGCCGCACCACGACCATGACGACTCCCCTGCTCCGCATCGAGGACCTCCGCGTCGACATCGCCACGCGCGACCGCACGGTGCACGCCCTCGACGGCGTCTCCCTCGACCTCGCGCCCGGCGAGGCCCTCGGCATCGTCGGCGAGTCCGGCTGCGGCAAGACGATGACGGCCCTGTCGGTCCTCGGCCTGCTGCCGCCCGGCGGCGAGGTCACCGGCGGCCGCATCCTCTTCGACGGACAGGACCTGGCGGCGGCGCCCGCGCCGGTCCTCCAGGACGTGCGCGGCAACACCATCGGCATGGTGTTCCAGGACCCGCTGACCTCCCTGAACCCGACGATGACGATCGGCGCGCAGGTGGCGGAGCCGCTCCTGCTGCACCGCGACGTGACCAAGAAGGAGGCGTGGGCGCGCGCCGAGGAGACGCTGCGCCTGGTCGGCATGCCGCAGCCGGCCGAGCGGATGAAGGCGTATCCGCACCAGCTGTCCGGCGGCATGCGCCAGCGCGTGGCCATCGCGATGGCCCTGGTCTGCGAGCCGAAACTGCTGATCGCGGACGAGCCGACGACCGCCCTGGACGTCACGACGCAGCACCAGATCCTGGAGCTCATCGACGATCTGCGCGAGCGGCTCGGCATGGCGATGATCCTGGTCACGCACGACCTCGGTGTCATCGCGAACCGGGTCGACAAGGTGGCCGTGATGTACGCGGGCCAGGTGGCGGAGCAGTCGGACGTGCGCGGCCTGTTCGCGCGCCCCCGGCACCGCTATACCGAGGCGCTGTTCGCGGCGCTGCCCGAGCGGGCGGCGGACAACGCGACGGAGCTGCACACCGTCCCCGGCCTGCCGCCGAGCCTGACGGTGCGGCCCACCGGGTGCCGGTTCGCGCCGCGCTGCCTGTTCGCGACGGACGACTGCCGGACCCTTGAGCCGTTCCTGGAGGAGGACGAGGTGCAGGGCGCGGAGCACCGGTTCGCGTGCTTCCACCCGGTGCCGCACGAGGCGGAGGCGGCGGACCCGGACGAGGTGATCGCGCCGCCCTCGATCCCTTCGCAGTCGGCCCCCGGCGACGTACTGGTCGAACTCGACGCGCTCGTCAAGGAGTTCCCCCTCAAGGGCGGCCCGTTCTCCCGCAGCCGCGGCACGGTGAGCGCGGTCGGCGGGGTGTCGCTGAGCATCCGCAAGGGCGAGACGTTCGGCATGGTCGGCGAGTCGGGCTGCGGCAAGACGACGCTCGGGCGGATCGTGGCGGGCCTGGAGGAGCCGACGGCGGGTTCCGTACGGTTCGGTGGCCGGGACCGCGCGTCGCTGTCGCGCGCGGAACGCCGGACGCACCGCCGCGACGTGCAGCTGATGTTCCAGGACTCGACGGCGGCGATGGACCCGCGGATGCGGGTCGGCGAGATCCTGCGCGAGCCGCTCGTCATCCAGGGCGTCGGCGACAAGGCCGAGCAGGAGAAGCTGATCGGCGAACTCCTCGACGCGGTGGGCCTGCCGCGCGGCGCGGTGCACCGCTACCCGCACGAGTTCTCCGGCGGCCAGCGCCAACGACTTGGCCTGGCACGGGCCTTGACGCTCTCTCCCGACCTGGTGGTGGCCGACGAACCGGTGTCGGCGCTCGACGTCTCAGTGCAGGCACAGATCCTGAACCTGATGCGGGAACTGCAGCGCGAGCGCGGCCTCACCTACCTGTTCATCTCGCACGACCTGGCGGTGGTCCGCTACCTCGCGGACACGGTCGGCGTGATGTACCTGGGCAAGCTGGTGGAGGTGGGCCCGGCGGAGCAGGTGTACGCACATCCGCTGCACCCCTACACGCGCGGCCTGCTCGACACGGTGAACGTGCCGGATCCGGAGGCGGACTCCGCGGGAGCGCCGCTGACGGGCGAGACGCCGTCGGCGGCCAAGCCCCCGTCGGGCTGCCGGTTCCGCACCCGCTGCCCGATCGCACAGGACGTCTGCGCGACGACGGAGCCGCCGGTGTCGACACCGAACTCGGCGGGCCACCGGGTGGCGTGCCACTTCCCGCTTGCGGTTCCGCCACCGCCCTGACCTGCACCGATTCCCTGTGCGGGGGCCATTGTCAGTGCCGAGGTGCAGACTGACCGATACCTGGAGACAACGACGTTTCGGAGGTTCGGCATGACTGACGTACTACTGGCGGTAGGCACCCGCAAAGGCCTCTTTCTGGGCCGCAAGCGCGTGGGCGGCTCGGGGGCGGGTTCGGGGTCGTTCGAGTTCGACGAGAGCCCGTACTTCAACGCGCAGGCGGTGTACTCGGTCGCCATCGACACCCGCGGGGAGCGGACCCGGCTCCTCGCGGGCGGCGACAGCGCGCACTACGGGCCGTCCGTCTTCCACTCGGACGACCTGGGCCGCACCTGGACGGAGCCGCCAAAACCCGCGGTCAAGTTCCCCGAGTTCACCGGCACTTCACTGGAGCGGGTCTGGCAGCTGCACCCCTCCGCCTCGGAACCCGACGTGGTGTACGCGGGCACGGAGCCGGCGGCGCTGTACCGCTCGGAGGACCGCGGCGAGACGTTCGAACTGTGCCGCCCGCTGTGGGAGCACCCCACCCGCTCCCAGTGGGTGCCGGGCGGCGGCGGGGAGGGCCTGCACACGATCCTGACGGACGAGCGCGACCCGCGCGCGGTGACGGTCGCGGTCTCCACGGCCGGCGTCTTCCGCACGACGGACGCCGGGGAGAGCTGGGCCCCGGCGAACAACGGTGTGGCGGCGGTCTTCCTCCCCGACCCGAACCCCGAGTTCGGCCAGTGCGTGCACAAGGTGACGCGGGACGCGGCCGACCCCGACCGCCTCTACCTCCAGAACCACTGGGGCGTCTACCGCAGCGACGACGGCGGCGGCAAGTGGCTCGACATCGGCGAGGGCCTCCCCTCCACCTTCGGCTTCGCCGCGGCCGCGCACCCGCACCGCGGGGACACGGCGTACATCTTCCCCATCACGGCGGACATCGACCGCGTCCCCGCCGACCACCGCTGTCGCGTCTACCGCACCCAGGACGCCGGCACGACCTGGGAACCCCTCACCCACGGCCTGCCCCCGGAGGACCACTACGGCACGGTCCTCCGCGACGCCCTGTGCACGGACGACAACGACCCGGCGGGCGTCTATTTCGGCAACCGCAACGGCGAGGTGTTCGCGTCGGCGGACGATGGCGACACGTGGGAACAGGTGGCGTCGCATTTGCCGGATGTGCTGTGTGTGCGGGCGGCTGTGGTGGGGTGAGGCGGTAGCCGGCGGGGCGGGGCCCGGGGCCCGGGGGCCGGGTCCGCTCAGCCCTTGAGCCCGCCCCCGAGGCCGAAGCCGTTGCCGAGTTTGCGGGAGACCAGGGCGTAGAGGAGGACCGCGGGGACCGAGTAGAGGATCGAGTAGGCGGCGAGCTGGCCGTATGCGACCGTGCCGTACTGCCCGAAGAAGGTGAACAGGCCCACGGCCGCGGGCTCCTTCTCCGGTGACTGGAGCAGCACGAACGGGATGAAGAAGTTGCCCCATGCGCCGATGAAGGTGAACACGGCCACGACCGCCATGCCGGGCGCCATCAGTGGCAGCACGACATGACGCAGTGACTGCATGCCCGATGCCCCGTCGACCCAGGCCGCCTCCTCGAGCGACACCGGTACCCCGTCCATGAAGCCCTTCGTCAGCCACAGGGAGAACGGCAGGGTTGCCGTGGCCAGGAAGAAGGTGGTGCCCCACAGCGAGTCCACGAGCGCGAGGCGTACGAAGAGCTCGTACACCGGGACCATCACGGCCGTCACCGGCAGGCCGGTCGCGAACAGGACGCCGTAGAGGAACGGGCGCTTGAAGCGCAGTCGGTAGCGGGACAGGGGGTAGGCGGCGAGGACGGACACGGCCATGTTCAGCAGCGCCGCTCCCCCGCACATCAGCAGGCTGTTGAGGATGGGGCGGACACTGGTGTCCCAGCTGAGGACCGCGCCGAAGTTGCCCAGAGTCAGGTGCGGCACGCGGGCGCTCGCCGTGGCGTCCGCGTCGAAGGACGCCACGAGCAGCCAGATGAATGGGGCCGCGAAGCACACGGCGACAGCCAGGAGCACCACGTACACGAGCGTGCTGGAGGCGGACCGTCGCGGCGCGCTCAGTCTCGTCAGGGAGAGCGGAGGGAGCGAGGAGAGCGGCTGCGAGGTCATCGGTTCAACTCCGGCTTGAGAAGGCGCAGATAGAGGAAGGAGAAGACGCCGCCGAGCGCGAGCAGCACGAGCGCGATGGCCGTCCCTTGGCCCAACTGGAAGAACTTGAATGCCTGTTGGTACATGTACAGCGGCACCGTCTCGGTCGCGCCACTGGGGCCGCCCCCGGTCAGCACGAAGATCAGCGTGAAGACGGCGAGCGTCTGCAGGGTGACGACCATCAGGTTGGTGAACACGGAGCGCCGGATCATCGGCAGGGTCACCCACCACAGGCGGGCGAGGCCGGACGCACCGTCGGTGGCCGCCGCGTCCTCGATCTCGGGCGGTATCTCGTCGAGCGCCGCCGTGTAGACCATCCAGGAGAAGGCGGTACCGCGCCACACATTGGCGAGGACCACGGTGAGCATCGCGTGGTCGACCAGCCAGTCGGGGGCGGGCAGATGGAGGGAGACGAGGACGGTGTCGAGGGTGCCGCCGTCGGAGAAGAACGCGTAGAGCGTGAACCCGGCGACGATCTCGGGCAGCACCCAGGCGCCGACGAGCAGTACGCCGAGGAGGCTGCGCAGCCAGCGGGCCCGGCCGCGCATCAGGAGGGCGAGGCCGAGCCCGAGTCCGTTCTGGCCGAGGACGCCGGAGGCGAGGGCGAACACCAGGGTGAGGAGGATCGAGAGGGTGAACTGCTGGTCGCCCAGGAGGCGGGTGAAGTTGCGCAGCCCCACGAACTGCGGGTCGCGGGCGGCCGTCCCGGTGAGCGCGGTGTTGGTGAAGGCGGCGTAGACGCACCACAGGACGGGGCCGACGAAGAAGACGGCGAGGAGGACGACGGACGGGAGGAGCGGGAGGGCGCGG
Source organism: Streptomyces sp. NPDC107575 (assembly GCF_055657265.1). Lineage (NCBI taxonomy): Bacteria > Bacillati > Actinomycetota > Actinomycetes > Kitasatosporales > Streptomycetaceae > Streptomyces > Streptomyces sp. NPDC107575. The sequence goes on from NZ_JBVKBG010000010.1 coordinate 63,970, forward strand.
GCGCGCCGACGCCGGACGGGTCCACTGGAGCCACCGCGCGGAGCGAATGGCCCTCTGCGGTCGCGGAGCTGGGGTGTCTCGCTCGTGCGGAGCGTGGCGGTCGCTTCAGTCACGGTCTCGTACCTTGTCTGCGCCGAGGTCGTCGCGGAGCCCGGCGGCATACGCCCGGGCCGCTTCGCGGGGTGTCGCATGGGCGGTCATGACGTCCTCCATCGCGATCTGGGCACGGCTGGACACCATGAGGTACTCGGCCTGCGTGGGCCGGAAGTGGGTCACCTTCAGCAGGCCGGCGAAGGTGGCGTTGCCCGGTGAGGCCTCGCGGTAGCGGGGGTCGTCGAGCACATCGCCACGCACGGGGATCTGCGCGTTCTCCACCGCGTACTGGAGTGCGCGGGTGCGGTTCGCGGCGAGCGCGATGAAGCGGAAGGCGGCGTCGGGGGTGGTGCTGTGGCCTCCGATGGAGAGCATCCAGCCGCCGGACAGGCTGACATGGTGCGGACCGTGCTCGCTGGGCATCGGGGCGATGCCGATGTGTTCGCTCCACTGGGGCCAGGGGGCCGCGCCGCCCTTGATCCAGGTCTTCGGTGTCCAGGAGCCCTCGCCGAGCGCGATGCCCACCTTGCCGTGGGGCAGCAGTTCGCTGACCATCTTGTCGCGGATGGTGGGGTTGTAGAGCATCTGCGGGGTGGGGCCGAGCTTCTCGCGGAAGACGGTGTTCACGAAACGGAGGCCGGAGCGCAGGCCCGGTGTGTCGCCCGCCCACTTTCCGGTACGGGCGTCGTGAAAGCCGTCGCGGGTGCCGTACAGGAGCATCAGCAGCCCCTGCGTGGTGGTGGCCTCGCCGAGCGCCTTGGTGGCGTACAGGTTGAGGGGGACGACGTCGGGCACGCGACGCTTGATGGTCCGGGCCGCCGTCAGGAGGTCGTCCCAGGTGGCGGGCTTCCAGGTGGCGGGGAGGCCGGCGGCGGCGAAGACGCGTCTGTCGTAGAGGACGGCGCGGACATCGGTGCCGGTGAGGACTCCGTAGAGGTGCCCGTCGTTGCCGCGGGTCGCCGAGCGGGCGGTGGCGTCGAAGTGGCGCCAGTCCGGCCAGCCGGCGAGGTGGACGTCGAGCGGCCGCAGATAGCCGGCCTGGGCGTCGGCGTTCGTCATCACGGTGTCCTGGAAGACGACGTCCGGGGCACTGGGGGCCGAGCGCTGCATGAGCTCGATCTTGGTGGCGAAGTTGCCCTGCTGGTCGGGGATCGGGACGAGTTCGACACGGCGGCCCGGGGCTGCCTTTTCGAAGGCACGGGCGGTGTCCTGCATCTGCCGGTGCACGATGTCGTCGGCGCCCCAGAACGGGTAGGCGACACGCAGGGAGCGGCTGTCACCGGAGGCGGTGCCGCAGCCGGTGAGGGCGAGGCCACCGACCGTCGCGGCACCGGCGGCGAGGCAGGTGCGGCGGGTCGGGCCTGGCGCTGGCGCGGGTTCGGATGACACGTCGGGCTCCTGGGTGGGGCGAGTGCGGGTCAGGAAGGAATGTCGGTGTCGACGCGGTACCAGGCCGTGGCGTCCGGGGGCAGGAGGCGGGCCGTGGGTGGGAGGGGGAGGCTGGTGAGGGTCGGGGGGACCGGTGGTAGGAGTACCGGCTCGGTGGACGGGTTGGCGATGCAGCGCAGGGAGCCGGCCGTGAAGTCGAGGGCGGCGTCGGTGGGAGCGGAGTGCCAGGTGACCTGGGCGTCCGGGCTCAGGAGGGTGCGGCGCTGGGTGATGGCTTCGCCGTAGAGGGCCAAGGTGCTTGCCGGGTCCGCCTGTTGGGACTCCACCGACAGGGCGGCGAAGGATGGCGGCTGGGGTAGCCAGGGGGCCGCCGGGCCGAAGCCGTAGGACGGGCCCGTGCGTGCCCACGGGATGGGGACGCGGCAGCCGTCGCGGCCCTTGCGGGTGCCGGACGAGCGGTGGCGGACCGGGTCGCGGAGGGCTTCGGCCGGGAGGTCGGCGACCTCGGGGAGGCCCAGTTCCTCGCCCTGGTAGAGGTAGGCGGCACCGGGGAGGGCGAGGAGGAGGAGTGCGGCCGCGCGGGCGCGGCGGGCGGCGAGGGCCGGCGGGACGCGGGGTTCGGTACCGCCCGAGCGCAGCCAGGCCTCGATGTCGGTGTCGGGTGGCAGGGCGAGGCGGGAGGCGTGGCGGACGACGTCGTGGTTGGAGAGGACCCAGGTGGGGGTCGCGCCGACCTCGGCGGCGAGGGCGAGGGAGCGGTCGATCGTCGCCCGCAGCGTCGGGCCCTGCCAGTCGGCGCCGAGGAAGTCGAAGTTGAACGCCTGGTGGAGTTCGTCGGGGCGGACGTAGTGGCCGCGCCGGTCGAGGGCGGCCCAGGATTCGGCGACGGTGACGCGGGGTGGTTCGTAGGCGTCGGTGACCTCGCGGAAGCCGCGCAGCAGGGCGTGCACCTCGTCGCGGTCCCAGAACGGGTGCTTGCCGTGCCAGCCGTCGCCGACGATGCGGTGGTGCACCTGGTCGGGGCCGAGGTCGCGCAGCGGTTCGGTGAGGTCCTTGGCCATGCCGTGGGCGACGTCGAAGCGGAAGCCGTCCACACCGCGGTCGAGCCAGAAACGGAGGATGTCGTGGTACTCGGCGACGACATCGGGGTGGTTCCAGTCGAGGTCGGGCTGGGTGCCGTCGAAGAGGTGGAGGTACCACTGGCCGTCGGGCACGCGGGTCCAGGCGGGGCCGCCGAAGACGGACTGCCAGTCGGTGGGCGGCTCCGAACCGCCGTCGCCCCGGCCGTCGCGGAAGACGTAGCGGTCGCGGGCCCCGTTGCCGGGCGGGGCGGCGAGGGCCTGCTGGAACCACGTGTGCTGGTCGGAGGTGTGGTTCGGGACGATGTCGATGATGACGCGCAGGCCCAAGGCGTGGGCGCGGGCCAGGAGTTCGTCGGCGTCGGCGAGGGTGCCGAAGCGGGGGGCGACGTCGCGGTGGTCGGCGACGTCGTAGCCACCGTCGCGCATCGGTGACAGGTAGAAGGGGGTGAGCCACACGGCGTCCGCGCCGAGGTCGGCGACGTGCGGCAGGCGGGCGGTGACGCCGGGCAGGTCGCCGATGCCGTCGCCGTCGCTGTCGGCGAAGCTGCGGACGTAGATCTGATAGATGACGGCGGAGCGCCACCAGGCTGCGTCGTCCCGGGTCACGGGGTTGCCCCCTTCTGGGCCGGAAGCTCGGCGAGTTGGGCGGTGCCCGAGCGTGGCGACGTCAGGACGGGCACGCCGAGTGCGTTTTCCGGCAGCGCGGCAAGCGCGTTCGCCATCGATGCCTGGGCCAGGACGAGTACGTCGTGGTCGGCGGCGAGCCGCTGGGCCTGCGCGGCGATCAGGCGGTCGTGCCGGGCCTGGTCGCCGCCGGTCCGTGCCTCGTACGCGCCGGGGCAGGCGGTCGTGGTGAGGACGATCTCCCGGCCCTGCGCGTCGGCCGCTCGGCGCACCAGGTCAGCGGTGGGCGTGAGCGTCGAGTCGAGCGTGGCGAGGACGGCGATGCGGCTGCCGGTGCGGACGGCTTCGGCGGCCATGGGTTCGTCGACGCGGAGCACCGGGATTCCGACGAGCGGACGGGCCTGTTCGGCGAACGGGCCGACGGACGAGCAGGTCACGAGGACGGCGTCGGCGCCGGCCGCCTCGGCCTGCTGGACGTAGGCGGCGAGGCGGGCTGCGGTGCGGGGCAGCGGACCGTGCTCGACGGTGTCGGCGAGCAGGCTCTCGTCGACGACGTGGTACGGGCGTGTGTGCGGGGCGAGTTCGCGCAGCAACGGGTCGAACGTGGCGGGCAGTGCTGCGACGGTGTGCAGGACGCAGACGCGCGGGGTGCGGGTGCTCATGCCGTGGCCTCCGCGCGGGAGGCGGCCTCGCCGTCGCGGGCCGCGGCCGTGTCCCACCACGGGCGGCCGTGGGTGTCCACGATGTCGCCGAGGCGGCGGAGCCGGTCCGTGCTGGGGCCGCGGAGGGCCGCGTCGCGGTCGCCGGTGAGGGCGTCGGTCCACAGGGCGCGACCCGCGAGGAAGCCCGAGGCGCCGGCGCGGCAGGCGGCCTCGACGGCGGTCGGGAAGTCGGCGGCGGTGACGCCCTGGGAGAGGACGACCCAGGGGACGTCGACGACGGCGTCGATGCGGGCGGACTGTTCGGTGAGGTGGTCGAGCGAACCGATGCCGCCGTCGGGGACCTGGCACTTGTACAACGAGGGGCGCAGCGGGGCGAGTTCGCGGGCCGCGTCGACGATGGCGTCGTTGAGGACGAAGGTGTCCTCTTCGCCGGCGGTCGGGCGGGCCACCGGTTCGAGGACGGAGGCGAGGCCCGCGGAGCGGCACAGGTCGATGAAGCGGGAGGCGAGTTCGACGCGTTGTTCGTGGCGGCCGTCGCGGCGCCAGATGACGAGGAGCTTCAGGCCGCGGGTGCCGTCGGCGACGACCGCGGCGGTGTCCACGGCCTCGTCCAGGGACGTGCCCTCCACGGCCTGGCCGGGGAGTTGGTCGAGGACGTCGACCGCGAGGATCGGCGCGCAGGAGCTGGGCAGCACGTCGTCGTCGATGAGCTGTCGGTAGCCGTAGTCGCGGTCGATGAGCAACGCGGAGGCGTGCGGGCCGAGTTCGCGGGCGACGGCCATCTTGAAGTCGGTGATGTGGTCGTGCGGGATGTCCTTGCCGGGGACTCCGGCGCGCTCGGCCATCATCGTGCGCAGCGAGTCGCGCTGGTCGGCGGCGACCATGGCGAACGTGCCGGTGGCTCGGGCCAGGTGGGCCGGGGCGATGGAGCCTCCGGCGAGCGTGGGGGTGGTGCTGGTGCGGGTCATGGGTGGGGTTCCTCGGGGTCGGTGGCTGAATCGGGGTCGGAGCTGTCGTGATGTGCGGGCTGCGACGGGGGCGATGGCTGAATCGGGGGCGAAGCCGTCGTCATGTGCGGGCTGTGCCGAGGGCGATGGCTGAATCGGGGGCGAAGCCGACGTCATGCGCCGGCTGCGACGGGGGCGAAGCCGACGTCATGCGCGGGCTGCACCGGGGGCCGCCTTGCCCACCCTGCCGCCCAAGGCGGCAGATTGCCCAAGGCGGACGGCGGCCACCCGATCTACCCCCGGCGGCGGGTGGGCATTTCAAGCCCCGCACTTGGACGAGAGCCAGCGGGGTCCGGGGCGGAGCCCCGTGGCGTAGGTGGGGCGACCAGTGGCAGGAACCTCTCCCGGTGATGCACCCGATGCGCCTCCGCCGTCGCCGCATCGGGCACCAGCGGACGCGACGGCGCGACGGGCGGGCGGTCGAGGCCGATCGCCGCGCCCGCCAGCAGCGCCGCGCCGAGCCCCGCCGCCTCCGGTTCCGCGCACACCCGGGTGGGCCACGGGCCGATCGCCGCCTTGAGCGCGGTCCAGGCGCCGAGCCGGGTCGAGCCGCCGAGCAGCGTCACCGAGCCGGGGTGCGCGCCCCCGCACAGCTGCGCCTGTGTATCCGTCATCCAGCGCGCCTGATGCGCCGTGCCCTCCAAGATCGCGCGAGCGACATGCGCGGGCCCGTGCTCGATCCGCAGGTCGTGCACCGCGAACCGGGCCCGCGGATCGGGCCGTGGTGCGCTGCGGCCGTGCGCGTACGGGGTGACGGTCGGGCCGCAGGGTGTCGCGGGCAGCGTGGCGACGAGCCGGGCGAACTCCTCGTAACGGGCCGGGCCTTGCGCGCCGTCGAGGAACCGGTCGCAGAACCATTCCACCAACAGCCCGGAACTGGCCGCTCCCGCGAGCACGATGAAGTGGACGCCGTCGGCGTGCCGGCCCCACGACATGCCCTCGGCGGCGGCGCGCGCCCGGTCCGGCGGGTCGGCCGTGACGGTCAGGACGGCCTCCGCCGTGCCCATGGAGTCGGCGACCTGTCCGGGCCCGCGCACTCCGGCGGCCCACGCGCCGACGAGGTGGTCGTGCCCGGCGACGACGACCGGGGTTCCGGCACGCAGTCCCGCCTCGCCCGCGGCCTCGGCCGTGACGTGTCCCACCGGCTCTCCGGCCCCGCGCACCCGCGGCATGTGGTCGACGTCCAGGCCGGCCTCCGCCAGCAGTTCGGGGATCCACCGGCGCTCGACCGGATCCCACGCCATGGTGCGCTGCGCGAACGTGGCGTCCGTGCCGACGGCCCCCGTCAGCGCGTGCGCGACGAGATCCGCCGCGCCCGCCCACGTCCGCATGCGCGCGGGCAACCCCGCGTCCTCCTCCACGAGCGCACACCACTTGGCGAGCGGCACCTTCGGGCTGGGCAACACGCCCGTACGAGCGTGGAGTTCATGCGCACCGTAGGTGTCCGCCAGTCGTTGCGCGTGCGGTGCGGGTGCCGGGTCCGACCAGGCGCGCACGGGGCCGATGGCGCGGCCGCCCGCGTCGAGCGGTACGCCTGCCTCCGCCATCCCGGTGACGCCGATGGCCTCCGGGGCGCGGCCGGACTCCCGTACGCACTGCGCGAGGGCGCCGAGCGCGGCGGCGACGAGCGCGTCGGCCGGGTGCGTGTGGGGCGAACTCCCATAGGGAGTAGGCGATGTGCCTCGTCCGACGACCCGCCCGTCCGCCTCGCACAGCACGGCCTTCACATGGGTCGTGCCGATGTCGAGCCCCGCGAGGAGCGCGCGCCCGCTCATCGCCCGGCCCCGTCCGGCGGCGGCAGGACACCCGAGCGGGCCACCTCCGCGTACCAGCGTCCGCTGTCCTTGACGGTGCGGCGCTGGGTCTCGCGGTCGACGTGGATGAGGCCGAAGCGCGGCCAATAGCCCATCGCCCACTCGAAGTTGTCGAGCAGCGACCAGTGGTAGTACCCCTCCACGGGTGCGCCCGCGGCGATCGCCCGGTGCACGGCGGCGAGGTGGGCGTGCAGGAAGGCGGTCCGGCGGCTGTCGCGCACGCGGCCGTCGTCGCCCGGCCCGTCCCCGTAGATGGCACCGTTCTCGGTGATGAGGAGCGGCACGCCCGGGTAGTCGTGGTGCAGGCGTACGAGCAGGGACTCGAGGTCGTCCGGGACGATCTCCCAGTCGAGGTCGGTGCGCTCGACGTCGGGGCGGCCCTTCTCGACCTTCCAGGGCCACGGCCCGTCGCCGCGCCGGGCGCTCACGATGCGACGCGTGTAGTAGTTGACGCCGATGAAGTCACTGCCCGCCGCGATGGTGTCGAGGTCGCCCGCGCGAATGAAGTCCAGTTCTCCCACCGCCTGTTCCCAGTGGGCGCGCATGTCGGCCGGGTAGCCGCGGCCGTGCACGGGGTCGAGGAACCAGCGGTTGACGTAGCCGTCGGAGGCCTCGGCGGCGGCCCGGTCGGCGGGGTTCGCCGGGTCGTCGGGGGTGTGCGGGAAGAGCGAGTACGCGAGGCCGGCGCGGGCGTCGTCGCGCCCTGTGGCCCGCAGTTCGCGCACCGCGAGGCCGTGGGCGAGGAGCAGGTGGTGCATGACGGTGACGGAGGCCTTGAGGTCCTTCTCGCCCGGTGCGTGCAGGCCGAGTTGGTGGCCGAGCAGTCCGACGATCCAGGGTTCGTTGACGGTGACCCAGTCGCGGACGCGGTCGCCGAACGCGTCGAAGCAGACGGCCGCGTAGTCGGCGAACCGCTCCGCGGTGTCCCGGTTCCGCCAGCCGCCGCGCTCCTGAAGGGCCTGTGGCAGATCCCAGTGGTAGAGGGTGACGAGCGGTTCGATGCCGCGTTCCAACAGCCCGTCGATGAACCGGTCGTAGTGGTCGAGGCCGCGCTGCTCGACCCGTCCCGCGCCTTCGGGCAGGATGCGCGGCCAGGCGAGCGAGAACCGGTGGGCGTTGGTGCCGAGTTCGGCCATCAGCGCGACGTCGTCGGCGCGGCGGCGGTACTGGTCGACGGAGACGTCACCGGTGTCGCCGCCGTCGATCGCGCCCGGCACACGGCAGAACCGGTCCCAGATCGACTCGCCGCGCCCGTCGGCGTCGACGGCTCCTTCGACCTGGTACGAGGAGGTGGAGGTGCCCCACCGGAAGCCCGCGGGGAAGTGCAAGCCAGGCGTCGTCACAAGGCCTCCTGGAATTCGGGGAGTTCACGGGCGCGCTCGCAGGCGTACAGCAGCACGCCGGCCGACCAGGCGTGGGACAGGGTGAGCAGCATGCCCTTCGCCTGAAAGCACTCGGTCTGGTAGAAGCGCTCGCTGACCATGCCGCGGTAGGCGTTGAAGTCGCCGTCGGCGCGGGCCACGAACTGGCGGAAGCAGTCGAGGTTCTCGCGCGTGGAGCGCAGGTAGTAGGAGTCGTCGAGGTGCCGGGCCAGGCGCACGAACTCGGGCAGGCAGATCAGCCCGAAGGCGTGCAGGTGCTGGTTGGAGGGCGAGGCCTGGTCGGCGCCGCGGGTGCGGAAGCCGTAGCGGGCGAGGAAGGTGTGCTCGTCGAAGCGGACGTCGTACGTATAACGGAAGGTGAGGGTCCAGTCGGCGGCGCGCCGGGCCAGATCGAGCCACCGCCCCTCCGGGTCCCCCGCCTCATGGAGCAGCGTGTACGCGATGATCGCGTTGTAGCCGTCCTCGGAGGTCGGAGCGAGGGAGACGTCCTCGGGGGCGCCGCACAGGAACTCGGAGCGCACGTCGTCGGCGAACGCGGCGCCCGCCAGCCGGGCCGCCTCCAGGTAGGCGGGCTCCTCGAAGAGCTCCGCGGCCTCCACGAGCGCGCCGACGAAGGCGAGCCCCGCCGCCCCTTCGTGGTCGAGCGCCTTGCCGGTGTGCACGTCGTGTGCGGCGGCGAGTCGTCCGGTGGCCGGGTCCTGCCCGGCGAGCGCGGCGGCCAGGTTGCCGCGCACGGCCGCCTCCCAGGACGGGTGGTCGTGGCCCCGCGCCCGCTCGGCGACCAGGGCCCGCAGCGTGAACAGCGTCGCGTCGCCGAGGGTGCGCGCGTGCAGCCGGTCGGCGTCGCCCGTCCACCCGGCGGACCAGCCGCGCGAGCGGGACCACTGGCCCCAGAAGGTGCCTCCGGGCGTGAGGTGGTCGCAGATGTGGTCGACGACGGCGACGGCCGCAGCGGCCCGCTCCGCGTCGCCCACCCTGCGGGCGTGCAGCAGCAGGGCGTGGGCGTAGGGCACGCCGCTGATCCAGGAGACGTGCATGGCCTGCCGGTCGCCGCTGCCGCCGAGCGCTTCGCGGTCGAAGGCGGCGGTCTCCAGGAGTACGGGCGGATCGCTGCGGTAGTGCCAGCGGTGCAGCCCCTCGGCGGACAGCGCGGCGGCCTCGTCGATGCCGACCCAGGCGGCGGGCTCCCTCTCGGGTGCGGCTTGGTGCAGGTCGCGCAGTACGCGCGCGTAGGCGTGCGGGTCGGCGTCGAGGAGGTGCACGGTGAAGCGCAGGGTGTGTTCCTCGCCGGGCCGCCAGGTGTGCAGGGGTGTGTCGGCGGGTCTGGGGGTGCCGGAGCCGTAGTACGTGACGGGTTCCTCGCGGTACGGGGCGTGCAGCCGCAGCGCCGGCCGGTCGCCGTCGAGCAGGGCGAAGCCGACGCCCTGCTCCCCCAGCGGGCCGGTCTCGGCCAGGGCGAGGGCGGCGCCGCCGCGCCGGTCGCGGGCGAAGACGGCGGGGGTGGCGCAGCGGTCCGCGCGGAAGGACCAGGCGGACGCGGTGAGGCCCGTGGGGTCCTCGGCGCTCGTGGCGTAGCGCGGGTAGGGGCGCGCGCAGTCGGGGCGGCGGTTCTCGCCGTAGAAGGCGCCCGGGATCAGCCACCCGGGGTCGTCGGTGCCACCGAGCCGCAGCTCGACGCGGAGCCCGGCGTCGACGGGTTCGGCCCCTTCGTGGCGGACGGTGAGGTCCGCGTCCCGGGAGGGGCCCTCGCCGGTGAGCCGGAGGGTGGCGTGGAAGCCGTGGGCGCGCCCGGTGACGGTCGACGGTTCGTCGCCGGCCGTGACCGGCACCGGAAGGCAGTCGCCGTCGGCGGTCAACAGGGCGACGACGTAGGGCAGTTCAAGGAGGCCGTCGGCCTCGCCGCGGAGCACCCGCGTCACGGCGTCCTGCGGCTCAGTCAAGGACTCTGGCATCGACATTCCAGCCTTCCAGCAGTACGGCGCGGCCCTCTTCTGGGGCGTCGCGCCAGGTGACGGGCACCTCGGCGGACTCCCCGGGCAGCAGATCGAGCATGTTGTCGCCGAACACGGCCCACCCGGGGGTGTCGATGGGCCGGGCGTCGGTGAGGTGGAGGCCGAGGGCGGCGGGGCCCTCGACGTGGGTGAGGCGCAGGGCGCGGCGGTCCGCCGTCGTCCAGTCGAGACGGACGTGGGCGGCAGGCAGGTCGAGGTAGCCGGAGAGGTCGGGTCCGACGCCGTGGACGTACCGGTTCCCCGCCATGAACACACTTCCGTCCGTGAGCAGTTGGAGGTCGAGCAGGAACAGCGGGCCCGGCAGCTCGTCCGTCGCCAGCTCCACGACCCCTCCTCGACTCTCCCGCACCACGCTCCCGTCGAGTGCCACGATGCGCGCGACGGTCACACCGTCCCGCCACCCGTCCACCCGCGCCTCGAACCGCTCGTGCCCCGCCCACGCCTGCGTGGCGAACGACGCGCACACGTGGTCGGGCCGGTACGCGCGGCGCACCCCGTGGTAGGCGGGCTTGGGATCACCGCGGTGGTCGACGGCGGCGGTGCACCAGGCGTTCGGGAACGGCTCGTTGAACTGCCAGGGGATGGCCCCGGAGGAGCGGGGCGCCCGCCGCAGGTTCGCCTCCACCGCGTACCGCAGTCCGTCGTACTGGAGCTGCTGGCTGGCCCGGCGCATCAGGTCGACGCTGTCGAGCCGGCCGCCGAAGGTCCGCTGGACCAGCGGGGTGTTGTTCCACCAGGCGCCGAGGTGTTCCATGACGGGGTTGGTGCGGTCCGTGGGCCAGTGGGCCTCCGCGGGCACCACGGCGTCCCAGGTCCGCCGGTTGGCCATGCCCTCGACGCCGAACTCGGAGTGCAGCAGGCTGGTTCCTGCGTCGTACAACTGCTGGTGGGCGCCGAGACCTTGGTGTTCCCAGGGGCCGTGCACATCGTGCTGGCCGTCGGGCGCCCGCTCGATGTTCTCCCGCGTGTTGAGGAAGTCGCGCCCCGACGGCGATCCGGGCAACCAGCCGCGGTCGGGGTCGAGTTCGGACACCACGCGGGCCAGCCGTTCCACGACCGGGGAGGTCTTCTCGTCGAGCGGGGTGGCGCTCGCCGTGTCGTGGAGTTCGTTGCCGGGCCCCCACAGGGCGAGCGCCGGATGGTGGCGCAGGGCGGGGACGATCGCCCGAGCCTCGCGCTCCATCAGGTCGAGATAGGTGTCGCCGGTGGCCGGGACGGAGTCGATTCCGGAACTGGAGAGGCTGAACTCCTGCCACACCAACACACCCAGCTCGTCGCAGAGTTGATAGAACTCCTCGGTCTCGACGAGTCCGCCGCCCCACACGCGCAGCAGTGTCACGTGCGCGTCGGCGGCGAGCCGCAGCAGATGCGCGAGCCGGCCTCGGCGCGGCACCCCGTAGAGCGCGTCCTGCGGCACCCAGTTCCAGCCCTTGGCGTGGATGCGGCGGCCGTTGACCTCGATCGTGTAGGGGAGGGCGTCGTCCGGCGCGCCGGGGTTCGGTACCAGTCGGACGGTGCGGAAGCCGACCGTGCGCACCACGGGTTCGCCGTCCGATGCCCGTACGGTCACGGTGTAGAGCGGCTGCGCGCCATGGCCGTTGGGCCACCACAGCTGGGGGTGCGCCACCGTCGTTTCCGCCGTCACCGTCCCGTTCCCCGCGTCGAACGGGACGTCCCGCTGGGCGACGAGCGTGCCGTCGGGGCCGTGCACCGTCACACCGAGCACCCCGGCCTCGGCCGCCTCGACCGCGGCGTCGACCCGCACACGCCCCGAACCGTCCGCGTCGACCACCGCCTCCCGCAGCCGCACGGCGCCCGCGATCTCCAGGCGCACCGGCTTCCAGATGCCCTGGTGGACGAGGCGCGGACAGAAGTCCCAGCCGTAGTTCATGCGTGTCTTGTGGGTGCGCACCCGGTCCGTCCGGCCCACCTGGGGTTCGCCGGGCGGGGCCGGGTGGACGACGACGGCCAGGAGGTGCGGCCCACCGTCCGCGTACGCGCTGACGTCCACCTCGAAGGGCACGAACATGCCCTCGTGGTGGGCCAGTTCGTGTCCGTCGACGAGGACGGTCGCCTCGTGGTCGACGCCCTCGAAGCGCAGCAGCGCGCGCTCGCCGTCCGCCAGGCACGGCAGGTCCACGACGCGCCGGTACAGCCAGGCACGCTGCGGCACCCACTCGGTGAGCAGGCTGTCGGTGCCCACGTACGGGTCGGGGATCTGTCCGCCCGCGCGCAGGTCGTCGAGGACGGAGCCGGGGACCCGCGCGGGGAACCAGCCGGGTTCCCCGTCCGGGCGGCCGGGGCCGCACAGCCAGCGCCAGGTGTCCCCCAGGCAGGCCCGCAGCTCCCAGCCGTCGTCGAGCGTGTGCACGTGGGTCAGGCCTCCGGCGAGCTGTTCGAGGGCGCGGGCACGGGGAGCTCCAGCAGGTCCGTCTCGGTGACGGGCGCGGCAGGGTCGGCCGGCACGCGGAACGTCTTGATCTCGTGCGGCCCGAACTCGGCCTCGATCACCCGCTGTTCGCCGAGCATCGGCAGCGCGATGCGCGCCGACGCGGTCGCGCCCCGTGACTCGTATGCGCGCACGATCACATCGCCGGACGTGTCCTCGTCGCCCTTGACGACGGTGACGAGGACGCTGCCCGCGCCGTCGTCGGCGTGCGCCTGGAGCTGGGCGAGCGGCCCCTCGTGGAAGGTCTCCAGGAGCGCGAACGAGGGCTGGTTCAGCTCGGCGGCGCGCCGCGCGGGGTCGGCCGCGCGCCAGTCCTCACCGTGCGGGAGCAATACGTACCTGAACTCCTGCCGGCCCTGGTCGAGGTACTCGTAGACGCCGTCCTCCTCGAGGATCTTCGGCTCGTGCCAGGCGTAGACGGGGCTGCGCAGCGCCGTCATGCCGATCTCGGCGCCGGTGACGTCGTGGCCGTGCTTGGAGTCGTTGACGACGGTGAGGCCGGCCCGCTCGCCGCCGGGCAGGGTGCCGGTGACGTCGACCCAGGCCTGGGTGGGCTCCTCGGTGCCGTCGGGGGTGCGCTCGATGAAGCCGTACGGGATCTCGTGCGTGGCGGTGACGTCGGTGAGCGCGGTCGGGAAGCGCAGCTTGAGCGTCTTGAGCTGCTCGTGCCAGTCGACGGCGGTGCGCACCTCGACGGAGCGGGCGCCCGCGGAGAGCACCAGTTCCTCCGCCATGCGGGAGCTGCCGTACACCGACTCGATGCGCAGCACCGCGCGCACCGGGCCGGACTCGACGAGGCGGACGCGACGCCCGGTGAAGGACCCGATGGCCTGGTCGTAGGCGCGCACGCGGTGGCCCCACGTGTCGCTCTTGTCGTCGATGACGACGGCGTGCGGGCCCGGCTTCCCGGGGATCAGCTCGGCACCGGTCGACTTGTCGACGAAGGAGCTGAGCCAGCCGCTCGCCGGGTCGACCTCCAGGCGCAGGTGCTCGTTCTCCAGGGTGGTGTCCGTGGCGGTCACGGGGCCCTCCCCCGGAACCGCCCCCGGCACCAGGTGGTACACCCGATGCCCCAACGCCGGGACCGTGGCGCGGAACGCGAGCCGGCCGCGGCTGCCCATCATGCTGGCCTCGGAGCGGGTCAGCTGCACCGGCACCGCCCGGCCGTCCTGGTCGGTCAGGCGCACGGTGGCGGCCTGCGCGAACTCGACCTCGACGTCCTGCTCCAGCTCCCAGGGGTGCGGGTTGAAGACGACGACGGGCACGGTGCCGTCGGCGAGAGGGATGTCGATGCGGCGGGCGACGGCCTGGGTGGCGCGGTTGAAGACGTCGGCGGCGATGGAGCGGGCGCGGCCGTAGTCGTCGCGGGCGTCGTCGTACGCCGAGCGGATCGACGTCCCCGCGAGGATGTCGTGGAACTGGTTGAACAGGACCAGCTTCCAGGCCTCGGTCAGCTTCTCGACGGGGTACGTCTCCCCCGCCACGGCCGCCGCGACCGAGGCCCACTTCTCGGCGCGCTGGAGGTCGTTCTCGGCGCGGCGGTTCCACGCCTTGACGCCGGAGTGGGCGGAGTAGCAGCCGGGACCGTGGTGCTGCAGTTCGCCCGCGTGCACGGGCACGTCCTCGCGGTCGCGGACGCGCTCGAAGAACCGCTCCGGGTGCGAGAGTTCGAGCTTCGGCAGGCCGCCGATCGCGTCGAGGCGCGCGATGGAGTCGAGGTTGGCCTTGGTGGGGCCGCCGCCGTGGTTGCCGACGCCGTAGAACACCATCAGCTCGGGCTCGTCCGGCGGCATCATCGCGAGGGACTTGTCGATGTGGTTGCCGATGTCCTTGCCGGGCGTGCAGTACTCGTGGGGCAGCCGGTACGCCATCACGCGGGAGCCGTCGGGTGCCTCCCAGTGGAAGAACTGGCCGGGCAGCACCTGCTCGTGCGGTCCCGGCCGCAGGAAGATGTAGCCGTCCGTCCCGGACTTGCGCAGGATCTGCGGGATCGTCGCGTTGTGCCCGAACGGGTCGAGGTTGCAGCCGATGGTCGCGGCCTCGCCGAACTTCTCGATCAGGTACCGCTGCCCGTACAGCGCCTGGCGGACGAAGGACTCGCCGGACGGGATGTTGCAGTCGGGCTCGATCCACCAGCCGCCCACGATCTGCCAGCGGCCCTCGGCGACCCGCTTGCGGATCGTGGCGAACAGTTCGGGGTCGTGCTGCTCGATCCACTCCAGGTACATGACGGAGTCGCAGGTGAACACGAAGTCGGGGTACTCCTCCATGCGGTCGACGGCGGACTGGAAGGTGGCCCGGATCTCCTGCAGCCCCTCCGGCCAGCGCCACAGCCACACCGGGTCGATGTGGGCGTTGCCGACGAGGTGCAGGGTGCGGTCGCGGGAGTTGGGCTTCGCGGTGGTCATACGGCGGCCTCCGGGCGGCGGTCGTGCGGGTGGTGATCGTGCGGCTGGTGGGCGGCGGCGTCCGGGCCCGCGGCCCAGGCGTCGACGTGCTCGCTGAGCAGGTGCAGGAGCGTCAGGTGCATCTCCTGGATCCGGGCGGTGGTGTGCGCGGGGGCGACGAGGACGTGCTCCGCGTGGGCGGCGGCGGGCCTGCCATCGTTGTCACCGCCCGCGAAGAGGACGGTGCGCGCGCCGCGCTTGCCCGCCTCCTCCAGGCCCCGGATCACGTTCGCGGACCGCCCGGACGTGGTGAAGCCGACCACCATGTCGTCGCCGGTGACGAGGGCCTCGACCTGGCGGGCGAAGACCTCCTCGTACGCGTAGTCGTTGCCGATGCACGAGACGACGGACGGGTCGGTGACGAGCGAGACCGCAGGCAGCGCCCGGCGCTCGCGCAGGTAGCGGCCGATGAACTCGCCCGCGAGGTGCTGTGCGTCGGCGGCGCTGCCGCCGTTGCCGAAGGTGTAGAGGCGGCCGCCGCGGCGGAACACCTCGATCAGCGCGTCGCCGACGGTGCGCAGGGTCGGCAGCAGTTCCTCCAGGCGCTGCGCGGCGGCGACGTGTTCGGCGATCTGGGTCGTCGGACTGAGGCGGGCGGTGGGCGGGGCGGACATGGTGCTCCAGGGGCGGGGTGCGGTGGCGGTCGGTTCAGCTGAGGGTGGGCATCGGGGCGCCCGCCCCGTCGTGCTCCGTGAGGCGTTCGAAGGCGATGGCGGCGGCGCCGAGCACACCGGCCCGGTCGCCGCCGGTCGCGGTGACGATGCGGGCGGCGTGCCCGGCGGGGCCCATGGCGAGGCGTGCCACCATCTCCCGTACGGGGGCCAGGAGTTGTTCGCCGGAGCGGGTGACGCCGCCGCCGAGGACGACGAGCTCCGGCTCGTAGAGGTTGACGATGGAGGCGAGGCCCTGGGCGAGGAGTTCGCAGGTCTCCTGCCACAGTTCGGCGGCGAGTTCGTCGCCCTCGCGGGCGGCGCGCGCGACGTCGGCGGCGGTGACCGTGTCGGCCGGGAGGGCCGCGAGCACGGACTCCCGGTCGAGCGTGAGCGCGTCGCGGGCGCGCTCGGCGATCGAGGTGCCGGACGCGTACGCCTCCAGGCAGCCGGCCCGGCCGCAGCTCTTGCAGGTCCTGCCCTCGGAGCGGACGGTGATGTGTCCCGGCTCCCCGCCGTTGCCCGCCGCGCCCCGGTAGGTGCGGCCGTCGACGACGAAGCCGCCGCCGACTCCGGTGGACACGGTGAGGTAGACGAGGTGGCGGGTGCCGCGTCCCGCGCCGAACCGCCACTCCCCCGCGGCTCCGGCCGTCCCGTCGTTGTCGAGGACGCACGTCAACCCGTAGGCGTCACGGGCCAGTTGGGCGATCGGGATGTCGAGCCAGCCGGGCAGGTGCGGCGGCGCGACGAGCACGCCCGACGCGGAGTCGAGCGGGCCGCCGCAGCCGATGCCGCAGCCGAGCAGGGCGCGCGGCGCCTCGTCCGGGTCGATGCCCGCGGCCGTAAGGGCGGCGCGCCCGAGCGTGAACAGGCGGTCGAGACAGGCCTCGGGGCCCTCCTCGACGCGGGTGGGCACGGTCAGGAACGACAGCGTCTCCCCGTCCTCGCGCACGACGCCGGCCGCGAGCTTGGTGCCACCGATGTCGAGCGCGAGCACGCTTGAGTTGGTCATGTGTCTGTTCAGCCCTTGCTTCCTGTGGTGGCGATGCCCTGCGTGAAGTGCCGCTGGCAGACGAAGAAGGCGATGATCATCGGCACGGTCACCACGACGCTGGCCGCGCAGACGATCTCCCAGCGCATCTCGCCGCCGTCGCCGAACTGGTCCAGGACGGCCTTGAGGCCGCGCGGCACCGTGTACAGCTGGGGGTCGCGCAGATAGATGAGGGGTCGGACGAGATCCGTCCAGGAGGCCTGGACCTCGAAGATGAAGGTGACGATGAGCGCGGGGCGGCACAGCGGCGCCGCGATCCGCCAGAACAGCGTCCAATAGCCCGCGCCGTCCACCCGGGCCGCCTCGAACAGCTCGCGCGGCAGGCCGAGGAAGAACTGGCGGAGCAGGAAGATGTAGAAGGCGCTGCCGAACAAGTTGGGCGCCCACAGTGGGACTTGGGAGCTGGCGAGGTGCAGCCAGTTCCACACCATGTACTGCGGCACCATCGTGACGGCGGCCGGCAGCATCATCGTCCCGATGACGAGCGCGAACAGGGCGTCGCGGCCGGGGAAGCGGAAGTACGCGAACCCGAAGGCGACGACGGCGCTGCTGACCGTGACGGTGACGGCGGCCGCCAGGGTCACCAGGACGCTGTTGCCGATCCAGGTGAACAGCGGCAGCGCCTTCCACAGCTCCTGGTAGTTCGACCACTGCACGACGTGCGGGATCAGCGAGTTGTCGAAGACGTCGGTGGACGGCTTGAGCGAGGCGCTGATCAGCCACACGAACGGGTAGAGGAAGACGACGGAGGCGAGCAGCACGCCGACGACGCGCAGCGCCCGCTTGGTGAGCCCTTCCTTGGTGTCGGGTCGCATCGTGAGCTGGGTCATCGCTGGTCACCCTCGTAGTAGACGAACCGCTTGCTGACCTTGGCCTGGATGACCGTGATGACGAGGATCACCAGGAACAGCAGCCACGCGAGCGCGGAGGCGTAGCCCATGTGCATGTACTGGAAGGCCTGTTGGAAGAGGTAGACGACGTAGAACAGGGCCGCGTCGCTGCTGTACGACTGCGTGGTGGCGGTGCCGAAGAACGCGGTGTACGCCTCCGTGAACGTCTGCAGCGAGGCGATCGTGTTGACGATCAGCGTGAAGAACAGCGTGCCGGAGATCTGCGGCAGCGTCACGTGCCGGAACGACGTCCAGCGGCTCGCGCCGTCCAACTCGGCTGCTTCGTAAAGGTCCTTGGGGACATTGCGCAGCGCCGCGAAGTAGATGACGACGGTGGAGCCGACCGACCACAGGCTGGTGAGCACGAGGCCCGGCTTCACCCAGAAGCTGTCGGTGGTCCAGGACGGTCCTTCGATGCCGAAGAACCCGAGGACGTGGTTGATGAGGCCGACGTTGCCGTTGAACAGGAGGAGGAAGAGGATGCCGACGGCGACCGGCGGTGTCATCACCGGCAGATAGAACACGGTGCGGAAGAACCCTGCGGTGCGGCCGACCTTCAGCAGCAGCATGGCGAGCACCAGCGCGAACGCCATGACGAGCGGCACCCGGAGGACGGCGAAGATCAGCGTGTTCATCAGCGACTTCGCGACCTGCGGGTCCTCGAAGAGCTGCTGGTAGTTGGCGGTCCCGACGTTGTGCGTCGAGCCGATCGCGTCGTAGTCGGTGAAGGACAGGACGAGGCTCGCGAGCATCGGGCCCGCGGTGAAGACGACGAAGCCGATGATCCACGGGGAGATGAAGCCGTACGCGGCCCAGATCTCGCGGCGCCGCGCGCTCCCGGCGGCCTTCCGCTGTCCGGTGGCCGGATCCTGGGCACCGGCCGCCCGGCCGGACCTCGCTCGCTTCGGGGGCTTCGGAGTGAGGACGGACTGCACGCTACTCACGTCCTTCGTTGGCGAGGTCGAGCGCGCTCTGCGCCTTGCGCTGCGCCTGGTCGAGGGCCTGCTGAGGGGTCTGCTCGCCGGAGAGGACCCGGTTCACCGCGGACTGCCAGGCCTCCTTGAACTCGCTGCCCGCCGCGTTGGACGGGACCGCGAAGCCCTTGCGGGAGAGGTCGAAGACGATCCGGGTCGCCTTGTCGAAGGCCTTGTTGCCGGTGGGCTTCCAGACCTCGCGCTCGATGATGCGGTCCGCGGCGAGGTTGCCGGTGACGTCGCCGGTGTAGGGCGAGCCGCTCGCGCGCGTCTCCTTGGCCTTGGCCCGCGCGGCATGCACCCACGTCTTCGTGGACGTCATCGTCTTGATGAACTCGCAGGCTGCTTCGGGGTGCTTGGCGTTCTTGGGGATCGCCCAGCCGAGGCCCGAGGCCCAGTTGAGCGGCTTGCCGTCGCGGCCGCGGAACACGTCGGGCGCGAGGTCGATCTTGGGCGAGGCGCCGGCGAGGACGTTGACGTACCAGTCCTCCATCGGGAACGAGCCGAGCTGTTCGCGCACGAACTCGTTCTTCGCGCCGAACATGTCGAAGGAGTCCCGCAGCGCCTTCAGCTTCCCCCAGCCGCCCTGCGCGTCGACCAGCTTCACCGCGTACGTGAGGGCCTGCACGGCCTTCGGGTCGTTCAGCTCAGCGGTGCGGCCGTCGGCGCTGATCAGGTCGGCGCCGTTGGCCTTGGCCCACATCGGGAAGAACTCGGGGATCTTCGGATCGAAGCCGATCCGGGTGAGCTTGCCGCCGCTGCGCTTCTGCAGCGTCCGCGTCGCCTTCTCCAGCTTCGCCCAGTTGGCGGTGGAGAAGTCGGCGGCGCTGGTGCCGTTGTCCTTGAGCACCTTGTCGTTGGTGAGCAGCAGCCGGCTGTCGTACGAGTCCGGGAGCGCGTACACGGTGCCGTCGAGGGAGCCCTCGTCGATCGCCGTCTTCACGTAGCCGCCGGTGTCGATGTGCTCGCGCTTCAGGCAGTCGGTCAGCGGCATCAGCGCTCCGCGGGCCGCGTAGCCGCCGACGAGGGTGCGGTCCATGACGACCGCGTCGGGGGCGTCGCCCGCGGCGACGGCGGAGAGGAACTGCTGCGAGTCGAAGGCGCCTTCGTTGACCTGGATGTGCAGGCCGTCGGGGGCGAGGGCCTTGCGCGCCGCGTCCATGCGGTCGCTCGCGAGGGCGTCGGACTGCATGAACCCCATGGTGGTGAAGGTGGATTCGCCGCTGTCGGCCATGCTCACGCCGCCGCAGCCGGACAGCGCCGGCAGCAGGGCGAACGCCGCGGCGAGTCCCGCCGCCTTGCGGCGTATGCGCTGGGGTGGTGCCGCCATCATCTCTCCTTTGAGTGGCTGGCTACACGGGGGTGGGAAGGGGGATGCGGCTCAGATCCACCGAGGTCCCGTCGACCTGTTCGCCGGTGTGGCATCGATCCCATGTGAGAACGTAACCACGTCCGGTCCGAGCGTCAACGGTTTTCGGCCGGGCAGTTGCTGGAATTGAGCGGTGGGTCGGGTGGGACCGGCCCTCGGGAGTTCTCGGGTCAGTTCTTGGGCGGCGCGGTCGAGCCGCGCAGCACCAACTCCGGCTGCAGAACGACCGATTCGGCCCGCCCCGCCCCGTCTCGTCCGACCCGGTCGAGCAGCAGCTCGGCGGCCCGTCCGCCGAGGTCGAACACGGGCTGCCGTACGGCGCTCAGGCCCGGCTCGACCATCTTCATCCACGCCAGGTCGTCGAAGGAGACGACGGAGCAGTCACCGGGCACGGCGGAGCCGCGCCGCTTGAGTTCCTGCCACACGAGCTCGGCCATGACGTTGTTCGCGGCGAACACGGCGGTCAGGGACGGGTTCCCGTCGAGGAACGCGGCCAGTTGCGCGGCCTGGTCGCCCTCGCCCTGGCTCAGGTCGAGGACGTGCCGGCGCGACACGGGCAGTCCCGCGTCCCGCAGCGCCGCCCGATAGCCCTTGAGCCGGTTGCGCCCGGTGTCCCACTGGACCTCGTCGACGACGATGCCGATGTCACGGTGCCCGAGACCGATGAGGTGCTCCACGGCGAGCCGCGCGCCCCGCTCGTTGTCGATGGCGACGGCGTCGCAGCCGCGCACCCCCGACCTGCGGTCCAGCTCCGTGACCGGGACGCCGTGCCCGACGAGGGTCTCGGTGGCCCCGCGCGCCACGGGCGTGAGCAGCACCCCGTCGGCCCGCATCGACAGGAAGGCGCGCGCCCCGGCGGCGGCCCGTTCGTCGTCGCCGTGGTCGTCGACGAGCACCATCTGGTACCCGGCGGCGGACAGGGTGTGCTCCACGCCCGCGGCCAGCTCGGCGTAGAACTGGTTGCGCAGGTCGGAGACGAGGACGCCCACGAGGCCGCTGTTGCGCCCCTTCAGGGTGCGCGCCGACACGTCCGGCACGTAGCCGAGCCGCTCGGCGGCGGCCTCGACGCGCTCCTTGATGTGGTCGGCGACGTAACCGTGCCCGCCGAGCGCCCGGGACGCCGTGGAGCGCGAGGTGCCCGCGGCCTCGGCGACATCCCGCAGGGTCGCCCGCGCGCGCCTGCCGCCCGCGCCACTGCCGCGCACCGCCGCCCCGTTCGCCATCAGGCCGTCCTTCCCGTCGCCCCCGCCGGCCCTCTCGGCCCCGCCGCGCCACTCCCGTGCTGGTCACGTGCGCGCCATCGGGCCCACATCGTCCGCAACGCAGCGTAGTCGATGTCCTCAAGCGGCTCGCCCGTCCGGTCGACATGGGTGCTCAGGTAGAGCGCGGGGACCCCGAGTTCGTCCTTCATCGCGGTGTACGCGCGCCACTGCTCGCGGTCGGGCGCGCACCAGTCGTCGGTGTCCACGGGTGTGTCGGGGCAGGCGGCCGAGGCGACGGCCGCGCGCAACCGCATCTGGGGCACCACGCGCGCGTACGGGTCGGGGTCGTCGAGGCGCAGCATGTCGTTGAGCCGGATCATGTCGGTGACGTCGGCGAAGGCGGGGTGCGGGGTGTGGGTGACCACGAGCGCGTCCGGCTTCGCGTCCTTGGCCGCCTCGTACACGACCTTCAAGTAGGCGTGCAGGAGCGCGATCCCCCAGACGCCGCCGTCGTGGCTGCGCAGGCCCTCGCCCGCCGGGGTGTCGGCGGTGAAGTCGATCTTCAGCCCGTCGGCTCCGAGCCCGCCGGCCGCCGCGGGCGACAACATGGTCCGGATGTTCTCGGCCAGCAGTTGGCGGGCCTCGGGGTGGGTGGGGTCGAGGGTGACGGGGCGGCCGTCGGCGGTGCGCACGCACAGCTCGTCGGGGACGCCTTCGGTGGCCCAGGCGCGCCACCACAGGAGGACCTTCTGGCCGCGGGTGTGGCGGTCGGCGATCCACTCCTGGAGCGAAGGCCAGCGGGTCCCGTCGACCCGCCAACTCCCATACTCTTGCTGCCATTTGTCGTCGATGACGACAGTTCCCGGTACGAGGCCGTGGGCTTCGAGGTGGTCCAGGTGTGCGTCGTACTCGGCCTGTGTGCTCAGTGCGGGGGCCGGGCTGCCGGTGGCGCGCGAGCGGGCCATCTGGGCGCCCCAGCCGCAGAACATCGGCTCCGTCCACCACGCGGGGCGGTCCTCGGGAGCGGTGCGCGGGCGCGCGGCCCAGCCCTCGCGCTCCAGCCAGCCGCGGTGGGCGCGCAGGCCGCTGTACGGGTCCGGGTGACCGGGCGAGACGAGTACGGAGGGCGAGCGGTGCACACCGTCGACGCGGGTGTGGCCGTCGTACGCGAGGGCCAGGTGGAAGCCGCCGTCGGAGGGCACGTACGTCAGCTCGGTGAAGGTCAGGGCGGCGAGGGGCGCTCCGGCCGATACGGTCCACCAGCCGTGCGGCGCCTCGGCGGTGGCCGGGTCGGCGGTGTCGTCGAGGCGGTCCTCGGTCAGGGCGAGGGCGAGCGGGGCGGGGGTGAAGAACCAGTGGCCGCGGCCGGGTCGGGCGTCGCCGCACACCCCGATGACGGCACTGTCGCCCGCGCCCCGGGTGAGGCGGCGGGGCGGCCCCGGGTTCGGCGTGAAGAGCGTCCGCCAGGCGTGGCCGCTCGGGCGCAGGCCGCCGCCACGCCCGCCGAACGCGGCACGCCCGGCGAGCAGCAGGGCCTGCCGCAGGGCGCCTTCGCCCTCGACCTCCCAGCGGAGGACGGGCCCCTCGGGGGTGCAGGTGATGCGGGTGCGGGCCGCGCGCCAGGCGCTGCTGCGGCGGGCGATCGTGATCACCGGGTGCGGGCCGGTGACGTCCAATTCGGGAGCCTCGACGGACAGGGTCTCGTCGGTGCGGTCCGTGCGGTCGAGGGCGCCGGCGAGTTCGAGGTGGACGGGGTGGTGCGGCACGGAGGCGTCGGTCGTGCGCAGCGCGGCGGACCGGCCGTCGGGTGCGACGGTCAGCCGCCAGCCCGCGGCGTGCACTTCCACGGCTCCGTCGACGTACGCGCCGTGCACGGCTGTCGTGGTCCTCGTCATCGCACGCTCACCAATGCCTCCGCCTGCTGTCCGAATGCCATCTGTCCTACCGTCAGGTCCACCGCCACCCGCGTCCGCTCCGCAACGGGGGCGTCGGCGGGCACGCGCAGGGTGAAGCGCGCCTCGGCCACCTCCCGGCCGGCCAACTTGAGTTGGCGTACGGGTGGATCGGCGCGCCAGCCGGGTGGGAGGACCAGTTCGAGCCGCGCCGTCTCCGCTCGGGGGAACGGGTTGCGGACCTCGACCGTGAGCGGGACCGTGCCGCCCGGCGCGGGCGCGCTGCGGTACGGGAAGATGCGTGCGCCGAATCCCTCCGCGTCGAAGTCGACGTCGCGCGGCAGCAGTTCACGGTGCAGACGGGCCAGGCGGGCACCCTCCGCGGACAGCATGTCGAGGTAGCCGTCGCTCACCTCGAAGGGATGCCAGTGACCGCTGATCATCACCTCGGGGCGCAGCCGCTGGTACAGCTCGGCGCTGCGCACGAAGTCGTCGATGCGGAAGCGGTTGCGGTACTGGTAGTTGAGCAGTTCCGGCTGACCGCCGTCCGGGGTCCACGCGGTGTTCTGCTGGTCCCCCGTGGCGATGACCCGGCGACCGTCGACGGTGAAGGAGTACGCGGCCGCGTAGAGGGTGTGGCCGGGCAGTTCGTGGACGCCGATCTCGTACTCGCGCCAGCGCACGGTGCCGTTGTCCGGCAGCGTGCGGTCGACCGGGATCGGGTCGTACCAGAGGCAGGGCAGGTCCCAGCGGGCGGGCGCGGCCAGCACGGGGGCGATGTGGCCGGGGGCCCAGACCTGGGTGCCGTGCACCTCCCGGAGCAGGTTGAAGCCGGCGACGTGGTCGTCGTGGTAGTGCGTCGGCAGGGCGACGTCGACGCGCTCGATGCCGTGGTCGCGGCGCAGCGCCTCGATCGAGGCGAGCAGCGGCCGGCGGGAGGAGCGGTCGTGGCCGCCCGGCAGGCCGGTCGTCAGGTCGAAGCCGAAGTCGATGAGGAGGGCGGTGCCGCTGTCGGAGAGCAGGGCGTAGGAGTTGGCCATGCTCGTGGCGTTGCGCAGGAGGTGCGGGGTGACCGGCTTCCAGGGGCTCGCGAGCATCGGCTCGGGCTCCCAGGGCGTGGCGCGGCGCATGTCGATGAGCTCTTGGAGGTGGGTGCGCAGGCGGGTCACGGCGGCGGGCGGGTCGGTGACCGTTTCGCCGTGGGAGGGGAGCAGCAACTCCGGCCCGTGGTCGAGGAGTTGGATGCAGGAGAGGATCGTCGCCGCGGCACCCTCCACCCCCGCGTTCGGATGCCATCCGGTGTACGCCCACTGCGTCGCGGCGAGCGACCACACGCGGCCCTCGCCGTGGATCAGGTCGCCGGTGAAGGCGAGGCGGCGGTCGTCGATGTCCACGACGTAGCCGACCGAGCCGACCGTGTGGCCCGGCAGCGGCAGCGTATGGATGTCGAACGCGCCGTACCGGGCCGTGCGGTACTCGGCGACCGTGCCGGTGACCGGGACCTGGTTCAGGAGCGAGAAGCGGTCCTGGCGCACGTCGTAGTCGTTGTCCAGGGGGCGGGTGCGCCAGTGCTCGTCGACCGCATCGATCAGGTCGCGCTCCACCGGGGGGACCCAGATGCGGATGCCCTCGCGGGCGGCGCGGGCCAATCCCTGGACCTGGTCGCGGTGGTGGTGGGTGACGAGGATGTCGGTGACCCGGTCGATCCCGAGGGCGGCGAGTTCGTCGAGGACGCGGCCGGTGCCGAAGTCGATGAGGACGGCGGTGTGGTTGGACCGGAGTACGTAGACGTGGCACGTGTCTTCGAAGCGGAAGACGTCCTCGGTTATCCGACTGTGTGGCATCGATCCCATGTGGGAACGGTGCCATGTTGGTTGTTCGGGGTCAATGGTTTCGGTGGGGCGGGGTTGCGGTTGCGGGGCTCTGCCCCGGACCCCGCTCCTCAATCGCCGGAGGGGCTTGATGTGCCGGAGCTGCTTGCTGCGGCAAGCAGGCGCTGGAGCCTGAGCCCCCGATGTGCGTCCAGGTCGCTGGAAGTGCCCCTCCGTACCGACTCCGCGAACTCGCGGCGCAGGATCGGCCAGCACTCCTCGTGGTTGATCTCGGACGTGTCGTAGGTCAGTTCCGGGCCCGGGCCGAAGAGTTCCACGCGGGTCAGGGCGCGGTCGCGGGCGACGGTGCCGGAGAGGGAGGCCTGGCTCACCGCGCCGTTCTCGTGTTCGCAGGTCAGTTCCAGCCAGCGGCGGGAGTCGCCCGTGGCGCGGATCGAGGCGATCGGGCCCACGGCCGCGTCGAGGAGGTCGAGGAGGTGCGGGCCCAGGTCGTACAGGGCGCCGTGTTCGAGGCGCCAGGACGTGGCGAAGTCGCCGCCCAGGAAGGCGCCGTGGAGGTAGCAGGAGCGGGCGCCCGTCACCTCGGTCCGTTGCGCCTGCTCGATGAAGCGGCGCGTCGTCGGGTGGTAGCGCTTCGTCAGGACGAGCTGGGAGACGACGCCCGCCTCGTCGACGGCGTCCACCAGGCGTTCGGCCGATGCCAGGTCCAGCGCGAGGGGCTTTTCCAGCAGCAGCGCCTTGCCGGCCTTCGCGGCTCGCGGTGCCAACTCGGCCTGGACGGACGGCGGTACGGCGAAGGCGACCGCCTCGCAGTGGTCGAGGAGTTCGTCGAAGCTCGACGCCACGGCCGCGCCGTAGGGTTCGGCCGTCTCGCGGGCCGCGTCCGTACGGCGGGCCCAGACGGCGGTCAGCCGGGTCTCCGGGCCCGCGGCGAGCATGCGGGCGTGCATGGTGCGGGCCCAGGGCCCGGCGCCGACGAGTGCGACCCGGACGGGGTCGTGGGGCCATGCGGCGTTGTCTGTCACGGGGTTCCTTGCGGTTCTTCTTGTGCGGTGCTGGATGTGGCGAGCGCGCGCAGGCGGGTGTCCGCGCGTTCGGGGGCGTAGAGGACGTCGACGACCATCGCCGCCGCGCCGATCAGGCCCGCGTGGTCGCCGAGGCGGGAGGTGACGACGTCGAGGTGGGCGGTGGTGCGCGGCATCGCGCGCTGGTAGAGGAGTTCGCGCACGCCGGTGAGGAAGGGGATGCTCGCCAGGTCGCCCGCGAGGACCAGGACGCCGGGGTTGAGGAGGGTCACGACGGTGACCAGGACCTCGCCCGCGCGCTGCCCCGCCTCGCGGGCGAGGCGGACGGCGTCGGGGTTGCCCTGTTCCAGGAGGGCCTTGACGTCGGCGCCGGAGGCGACCTCCATGCCCTGGTTGGAGAGGTCCTTGGCGAGCGCGCGGCCGCTGGCCACCGCCGCCAGACAGCCGTAGGACCCGCACATGCACAGCGCGTCGGGCCTGTCGTGCAGCCGGATGTGGCCGATGTCGCCGGCCCCGCCGTCGATGCCGCGGAAGATCTCGTTGTTGACGACGACGCCGGCACCGATGCCGGTGGACACCTTGATGAGGACGAAGGCGGCGCAGTCGGGGTGGCCCGCCTGCTGTTCCGCCAGGGCCATCAGGTTGGCGTCGTTGTCGACGAAGACGGGGACCGTCCTGCCGGTCGGGTCCTCCAGGGAGGCGCCGACGTGCTCGGCGTACGCCTCCCGCATCCGTTCCCTGATCGGGAAGCGGTCCCAGCCCGGCATGATCGGCGGCTGGACGACCCGGCCCGTCTCCCAGTCCACCGGGCCCGGCACCGACAGGCCGATGCCGCAGATCCGCCCGGCCAGGATGCCGGACGTCGCGAGGAGGTCGGGGAAGCAGCGGGCCAGCCGGTCGAGCACGCGGTCGGGTCCGTCGCCGATGTCGAGGTCGACCGTCAGCTCCGCGAGGACCGTGCCCCCGAGGTCGAGCACGGCCACGCGCGCGTACCGGGTCTCCAGGTCCACCGCGAGGACGGCCGCGTGCCCGGTGTCGAACACGAGGCGGTGCGAGGGCCGTCCGCCGGTGGAGGTGCCGGTGTCCTGGCGCAGCCAGCCCGCCCGGTCGAGTTCGTCGAGGCGGAGCCCCACCGTCGAACGGGACAGGCCGGTCGCGCGTTGCAGCTCGGCGCGCGTGGTGGCCTGACCGCCGCGGATCAGCTGCAGCAAACGTCCCGCGCTCGCCGGACTTGGCGTGCTCATCGTCTTCTTCCCCCTGTTCACGTGGGTCGTCTCCCCCGGTCAGCTCTTGTCCGCGCCGGCGGTGAGACCCTCGGTCAACAGGCGTTCCGCGGCGAAGAACAGGATTACCACGGGGATCGTCAGCACCACGGACCCGGCCATGAGCACCGTCTTCGACACCTCGATGCCGTTGGACAGCTGGGCGAGGCCGAGCGAGACCGTCCACTTGCCGGGGTCGGCGGCCAGGAAGAGGAGCGCGAAGAGGAATTCGTTCCACGCGATCATCAGGACGTACAGGCCCGTCGCCATCAGGGACGGCAGGGCCAGCGGGAGGATGACCTTGCGGACCGTCTGCAGGCGGCTGCAGCCGTCGAGCGCCGCCGCCTCCTCGATCGAGTACGGGATGGTGACCAGGTAGTTCTTGAGCATGTAGATGGCGACCGGGACCGTCTGCGCCACGTACACGATCGCGAGGCCGAGCAGGCTCGACGACAGGCCGATCTTCGCGAACATCACGAACAGCGGGACCGCGAGCAGCGTCGAAGGGAACATGTACACCGCGAGGAACAACGCGCTGACCTGGCGGTTGCCGAAGAACTTCAGGCGGCTGATGGCGTACGCGCCGGGGACTGCCGCGAGCAGGGTCAGGGCCACCGTGCCGAGGGACACCAGGGCGGAGTTGCGCAGGAGCTGGAGGAAGCCCTGGCCGCCGTCGTCGGTGGAGCGCAGCACCTCGGTGTACGTGTCGAGGGTGAACTGCTTCGCCGACACCCACAGCGAGCCGGGGTCGAGGAGCAGCGCGTCGATGGGCTTCACCGAAAGCAGCAGCATGTAGTAGAAGGGCACGATCGTGATCAGCGCGAGGAACGCGATGACCACCCAGCGTGCGACGCCGAAGAACCGCTCCTCGAACTGCGCGCGCGTCATGGCGGGCCTCGTCGTCACGACTCCTCCTGGACCTTGTTGCCGAAGAACTTGAAGTACAGGCCCAGCAGGACCATGAGGGCGACGGCCAGGACGAGCGCCTGGGCGGCCGCGGCGCCGACGTCGTAGCGCGAGGTGAGGAAGTCGTAGACGCGCACGGCGGCGACGTCGGTGCCGGCGCCGCCGCCGGTCAGCAGGTAGACGTCGTCGAACTTGTTGAACGTCATGATGAAGCGCAGCACGCACAGCAGCGCGATCACCGGCATGAGCTGGGGCAGCATGACGTGCCGGAAGCGCTGGGTGGGCGTGGCGCCGTCGACCTTCGCGGCTTCCTCCAGGCCGTCCGGGACCGCCTGGAGGCGGGCGAGGATGAAGAGGAAGGCGAACGGGAAGTAGCGCCAGCACTCGAAGGCGATCACCGTGAGCAGCGCGAGCGGGATGTCGAAGTGCAGCCCCAGGAGGTGGACTTCGTAAGCGCGCGTGGACAGGAACGCGATGGGGTCGTCCCAGCCGAAGAGCTTCTGGCCCCACTCGTTGACGATGCCGTACTGCGGGCTGAGCGCGACCTCCCACACGAAGGCGACGGCCACGACGGGTGCCACGTACGGCAGCAGCATCGCGGCGCGCAGCAGTCCGCGCCCGCGGAACGGCTTGCGCAGGGCGAGCGCCGCGATGAGGCCGAGGGCGACGGATCCGAAGGTTGCGCCGACGGTGTAGAGGAGCGTGGTGCCGAGGCTGGACCAGAAGCCGGCGGAGTCGAAGACCTGCGAGAAGTTGCGCAGGCTCCAGTTGCCGAACAGGCCCATGCCCTGGATGTCGACGAGCTTGGCGCGCTGGAAGGCGAGCAGCACGGTCCACAGGATCGGCAGCACCACGACGACGAGGACGACGAGGAAGGTGGGGCTGACGAAGGCGAGGCCCGCACGGTTGGTGCGGCGGCTCGCGGTCATGGGCCTGCGGGGGCGGCGGCCGGACGGGTCCGGTGATCCGTCCGGCGGGTTGCGGCGCTGCGTCGCGCCGGTGGTGGCGGTAGTCATGGCGAGGCTTTCGTGGGTGCGGCGGAGGGGCTACTGCAGCGACTTCTTGAGGGCGGCGACCTCTTCCTCGGCCTCGCGCGAGGCCTCGCGGGGTGAGGTCTGGCCCGCGGTCATGGAGCCGATGGCCTTGGGCACCGGCAGTTCGCCGTTGGTGGCGCCGACGAGTGCGCCCTCGCCTTGCTCGATGCCCCAGCGGCGCAGGTCGCCGATGCCGCCGGCCAGCTGGTCGAGGACCTGCGGCGAGTAGACCTCGTCGAGGGGCTTGCGCTCGCCGACGCCGATCTTGCTGTGCCGCCAGGCGGCCATGTACTTCTCGGGCTCGGCGGCGGTGCCGCGGCGGACCGGGATCTTGCCCTCGGGGGCCTGTCCGAACCAGGACTCGTAGCCGCTGCCCATCATGTACTCGATGAACCCGCGGGAGGCGTCCGTCTCGGCGGTCTTGGTGGTGACCCAGGAGGTGATCTCGCCGAACTGCGCGGGCCTGCTGGACCGGGCGCCCTTGAGCGCGGTGACGATGCCGGTGTTGTCGGCGAGGAACTCCTTGTCCTTGCCGCCGCACTGAGGGCAGCTGGGCAGGGCGTCCTTGCGCAGGCCGGCCAGCTCGTCGAGGAGGAACGAGGACCAGATCATCATGGACGAGCGGCCCGCGAAGTAGGTGGCGCGCGTCGAGTCGACGGTCTGGGTGCCGGGGGCCCCGTACTCGCGCGCCAGCTGGTCGTAGGTGTGGAAGGCCTTGACGCACTGCGGGGAGTCGAGGGTGACCTTGCCGTGGCCGTCGACGAGCTGGCAGTCATTGGCGAGCGCGAGGCTCTCGAAGCTCTGCGAGGTGAAGACGTCCGAGGGGTCGGTGGCGGCGGAGACGCCGTCGTGCCCCTTGGTGGTGAGCTTCTTGGCGGCCTTCACGAGCTTGCCGTACGTGTCCGGCTTGTCGAGGCCCGCCTTGGCGAAGTCGTCCTTGCGGTAGACGAGGAGCTGCAGCCAGGCGTCGGAGGGGACGCCGAGGTTGACCTTGCCGTCGCTCGTGAGCTTGAGCGCGTTCTTGTCGAACGTCCCCCGGCCCAGCTTCTTGACGATCTGCCGAGGTATGTCCGTGTTGAGCAGGCCGTTGCTGTACATCTGCCAGGTCTGGCCCATGGGGGCGGCGCCGATCACGTCGGGCAGGTGCCCCGACGCCGCCGCGGACATGATCAATTGGGGCATCTGCCCCTCGTCGACGCCGACGAGATGCACCTTGACGCCGGTCTTCTTCTCGAAGCCGTCGATGATCTTCTGCGTCGCCGCGACCCGGTCCGGGAGGTTCTCCTGGGACCACACGGTGATCTCACGGTCCGGTGTGCCCGGCCCCGTGCTGCTGGAGCAGCCCGTGAGCAGTCCTATGCCCAAGGCTGCCGTGGCGCCGACCGCGGTCGCCCTCGACCGTCGCGTCCTGGTGCGCATTGCCCGTCCCCATCGCCGACTTACGTCTATCAAGCACGCATCTCAGCACTACTTTTGCCTGTTGACAAGACATAAGTTGCGGATATTGTCGACTCAACCAACAGGCACACCACCCTTTTTCGGAGTCGTCCGTGGAACGCGTCGTTCAATTCACAGGTCCCCGCCAGGTGGAGGTGGCCGAGCACGAGAGCCTGGAGCTGCCGCCGGGCCACCTGCGCGTCCACACTCGCTATTCGGGCATTTCGGCCGGTACGGAGCTGACCGCCTACCGCGGCACGAACCCCTACCTGACCCGCACGTGGGACGCCGACGCCCGGCTGTTCCGCGACGACGAGGCGGGCATCAGCTACCCGGTCGTCGGCTGGGGCTACTCCGAGGTCGGCGAAGTCACCGAGGTCTCCCCGGAGTTGGTCGGCACGCCCGGCATGCCCGAGGTCGGCGATCTGGTGTGGGGCATCTGGGGCCACCGCAGCGAGGGCATCGTCCCGGCCGAGCGCATGATCGGCCACACGCTCCCGGCGGGCCTCGAACCCCTCGCCGGCGCCTTCGCCCGGGTCGGCGCCATCGCGTACAACGCGGTGCTGGCCGGCGGCATCAACCTCGGCGAGGACGTCGCCGTGTTCGGCCAGGGCGTCATCGGCCTGATCGCCACCCGCCTCGCCCAGCTCAGCGGCGCCCGTGTCACCGCGGTCGACGCGATGGACAACCGCCTGGAGTCGGCGAAGAAGTACGGCGCCCACGCCACGCTCAACGCCCGCACCGACGCGGTCGCCGAGCGCATCCGCGAGGCCACCGGGGGCCGCGGCACCGACCTCGCGATCGAGATCAGCGGCGTCTACCCGGCGCTGCACCAGGCCGTGCGCTCGGTGACCGTCGGCGGCCGCGTCGTCGCCTCCGGCTTCTACCAGGGCGACGGAATGGGGCTGCGGCTCGGCGACGAGTTCCACCACAACCGCGTGGAGATCGTCTGCTCGCAGATCGGCGGAGTGCCCTCCCAGCTGTCCGGCCGCTGGACCGTGGAGCGCCTCCAGCAGACGTTCCTGCGGCTCGTCGCGGAGGGGCAGGTGGACGTGGAGTCCCTCGTCAGTCATGTCGTCCCGGTCGCGGACGCGGCCGAGGCGTACGTCCTGCTCGACGAGCGCCCCGCGGACGCCCTCCAGGTCGTCCTCGCGTTCTGAGAAATTTCGAGACGGCCCCAGAAAAAGGCCCGAGCCGGCCCCCAGGGCCTGAGAGGTACCCAGAGAACATGCTGAAGTTCGCTGCCCAGGAACAGCTGCTGCCCGGCGACACCCTGCAGCAGAAGTGGGAGTTCGCGCAGGGCGCCGGGTACGACGCCATCGAGCTGCGCGCCAAGGGCGACCTGCACTTCGCCTCCCGGCTCCCGGAGTTGAGGCAGGCGCTCAAGGACGGCGTGGTCATGCCGACCGTGTGCGTCGAGATGCTGCACTTCTTCGGCGCCTTCGACGACGAGCTGCGCCGCGACGCTATCGTCCAGATGAAGTCCCAGCTGTCCGTCATCGCGGAGCTCGGCGGGCTCGGCGCGCAGACCCCGGCCTCGTACGGGATGTTCTCGCGGCGCCTGCCGCCCTTCGAGCCGCCGCGCTCGGAGGCCGAGGACCGCGAGATCCTGCTCGAAGGGCTCACCGAGCTCGGCGAGCACGCCTCCGCCGAGGGCGTCACGCTCTACCTCGAACCGCTCAACCGGTACGAGGACCACATGGTCAACCGCCTGGAGCAGGCCGCCGAGCTGATCAAGGAGGTCGGTCTGGACGCGGTCCGGATCGGCATCGACAGCTACCACATGAACATCGAGGAGACCGACCCCGCGCAGGCGATCCTCACCCACGCCCCCTACATCGGGCACGCCCAGGTGTCGGACTCCAACCGCTTCCAGCCGGGCGCGGGACACCTCGACTGGCAGGCCTGGCTGGGCGCCCTGCACACCGCAGGGTACGAGGGGTACCTCGCGGCCGAGTGCCGGCTGACCGGTGACCCGGTCGAGGCGGTCCGTTCCGTGCCCGCGTTCCTCAAGGGGTCCGGCGCGTGACCGCTCTCCTCGACGGGCCCACCCGCACCGCCGCCGCGGACCTGACCCTGCGGCGCGGTGCGGGCCGGGTCCTCCTCGACAACTGGGTGGGCACGAGCACGGTGCCCTCCCGAACCCTGTATCCGCACCAGTGGAGTTGGGACTCCGCGTTCATCGCGATCGGCCTGCGGCACCTGTCCGCGCGCCGCGCGCAGCGCGAGCTGGAGTCGCTGCTCGCCGCGCAGTGGGACGACGGGCGGGTCCCGCACATCGTCTTCAACTCCGCGGTGCCGAACGGGGCGTACTTCCCGAGCCCCGACTTCTGGCGCTCGTCCACGGCGGGCGCCGCGCAGGGCGCCCCGGTCGCTCTGGAGACCTCGGGCATCGTCCAGCCGCCCGTGCACGCGCTGGCCGCGTGGCTCGTGCACCGGGCCGACCCGGCCGAGTCGCGGCGCCGCGGCTTCCTGCCCCGGGTGTATCCGCGCCTCGTGGCCTGGCACCGCTATCTCCTCGACCGGCGCGATCTGGGCGGCGGCGGCCTCGCGGCGATCGTGCACCCGTGGGAGCCGGGCATGGACAACAGCCCTTGCTGGGACGCCCCGTTGGCCCGCATCGCGCCCGTCGACCCCGGCAGCTACCGGCGCGCCGACCTCGACCACGGCCACCCGGCGGACCGCCCGACCGACCTCGACTACGGCCGCTATGTGCGGCTCGCCGTCGACTACCGCGACGCGGGGTACGACGACCGGGCGGCCGAGCACCCGTTCCGCCTCGAGGATCCGTGCATGAACGCCCTGTTGATCGCGAGCGAGTTGGCGCTCGCCGAGATCGCGGGATGCGTGGGCGGCGACGCGGCCGCCCACGAGGCGCAGGCCGCGAAGCTCACCGACGCGCTCGTGACCCGCCTGTGGGACGACGAGGCGGGACTGTTCCGGGCCCGCGACCTGGTCGACGACGCGTTCGTACCGGCGCGCAGCGTGGCGGGGCTGGTGCCGCTGCTCGCGCCCGGCCTGCCCGAGGCGGTCGTGGACCACTTGGTGTCGACGCTCGACGGCCCGTCCTTCCACGCCGACTCCACGGCGCTCGTGCCGAGTTACGACCTGACGGGCCCGGCCTTCGACCCGACCCGGTACTGGCGTGGGCCCGCCTGGTTCAACACGGCGTGGCTCATCGAGCGCGGCCTGCGCACCCACGGCCGGCACGTGCACGCCGACCGGATACGCGCCGCGTTCCTCGACACGGCGGGCGCTTCCGGCTTCGCGGAGTACGTCGACCCGACCACGGGCGCGGCGCGCGGCGCCCGCTCGTTCTCCTGGACGGCCGCGCTCGCCCTCGACCTGCTGAACCCCGAGGAGGCCGCCCGATGAGCGGTGCCGCCCCACGCGCCCAACTCGTGCGCGACGCCACGTTCGCGCACCTCGACGCCGACGGCGGGATCACCGGAACCCGGGGTGCCACGCCGGACGGGTTGTTCGTGCGCGACGCCCGGCACCTGAGCCGCTGGCGGCTCGCCGTCGACGGCAGCGCGCCCGGCGTGCTGTCCCCCGTCGGGCCGGCCGGGGAGTGCGTGCTCACCCCGGAGGGCACCCGCGACACTCCGCCCGCGTACACCGTGTTCCGCCAACAGGCCGTCGCGGCAGGCGAGTTCACGGACACCCTCCAGCTGGTCAGCAACAGCCCCGACCCGCTCGTCGCCGAGGTCGCCGTCACCGCCGACGCCGACTTCGCGGACACCTTCGAGCTGCGCGCGGACGAGCGCAGCTACCCCAAGCCCGGTGCGGAGCGCACGGCTCAGCCCACGGACACGGGCGTCGAGTTCGACTACCGCAGGGCCGACTGGCACTCCCGCACCGTCGTGACCGCCACGCCGGCACCCGACACCGTGCGCGGCGAGGGACCGTACGAACTGGTGTGGCGGCTGACTCTGGAGCCGCACGGCCGGACCGAGTTGCGGCTGCGCGTCGCGGCGCATCCGCACGGCGGGCCCCAGCTCGCGGCGGACCGCGTGCGCGGCGGCGAGGCCGAACTCGTCGACATGTCGGGGGACTTGGGCCGGGCCTGTGCTCAAGGCCTCGCGGATCTGGACCTTCTGACGATCTCCGCCCCCGGCGTGGACGGCGACCCCGTCAGCATCCCGGCGGCCGGTGTGCCCTGGTTCCTCACCCTGTTCGGCCGGGACTCGCTGCTCACCTCGTACTTCATGCTCCCCTACCGGCCCGCCCTCGCGGCCGGCACGCTGAGCGCACTCGCCGCCGCGCAGGGGCGGGAGTACGACGCGTTCCGCGGCGAGCAGCCCGGCCGCGTCGTGCACGAGACGCGGCGCGGCGAGCTCGCCCACTTCGGGCAGGTGCCGTACGGGCGTTACTACGGGACGATCGACGCGACGCCGCTGTTCCTGGTGCTGCTGCACGCCCACTACGAGACGACGAAGGACGCGGCGCTCGCCGCCCGCCTGGAGACGCACGCGCGCTCCGCCGTCGACTGGATGCTCGGCGACGGCGGCCTGCGCGAGCACGGATATCTCGTGTACGAGCCGGACCCGAACGGCCTCGTCAACCAGAACTGGAAGGACTCCGCCGGCGCCATCTGCTTCAAGGACGGCACCCAGGCGGAGGGCCCCATCGCCGTGTCCGATGCCCAGGGCTACGCGTACGACGCGCTGCGCCGCACGGCACGCCTCGCCGCGGACGTGTGGCAGGACGGCGCGTACGCACGGGAGTTGGACCGGCTCGCCGACGAGCTGCGGGCGCGCTTCGCCCGCGACTTCTGGCTGACGGAGGACGACTTCCCGGCGCTGGCGCTCGACGGACAGGGCCGCCAGGTCGACGCGCTCGCCTCCGACGCCGGGCATCTGCTGTGGTCCGGCATCCTCGACGAGGACCGCGCGCGACGCGTGGGCGAGCGGCTCCTGGAGGCGGACTTCTTCTCCGGCTGGGCGATCCGCACGCTCGCCGCCGGCCAACGTCCTTACCACCCGCTGTCGTACCACCGCGGCAGCGCCTGGCCGCACGACAACGCCGTCATCGCGCTCGGCCTCGCCCGCCACGGACTCGGCGACGAGCTGCGCCGGCTGGCCTCCGGCCTCATCGACGCTGCGGCCGGGCACGGCCACCGGCTCCCCGAGGTGCTCGGCGGCTACGCGCGCACCGACGCCGCCCGCCCGGTCCCCTACCCGCACTCCTGCTCCCCGCAGGCGTGGGCGGCGGCGACACCGTGGGCGCTGCGTACCGCCCTTAGCACAGTGGGAGGTTGACGGCGGCCGGTTGAGGCGGGGTGCCGGGGCGGCAGTAGGGTGACGCCCGTGGCACCACGACCTCTGCATGAAATCGTCGAAGCGGGCTGGGCGAAGGCCCTCGAGCCCGTGGCCGGGCAGATCTCCGCGATGGGGGAATTCCTCCGCGCGGAGATCGGCGCCGGGCGCACCTACCTCCCGGCGGGCGCCAACGTGCTGCGCGCCTTCCAGCAGCCGTTCGACGACGTGCGGGTGCTGATCGTCGGGCAGGATCCGTACCCCACGCCGGGGCACGCTGTTGGTTTGTCCTTCTCGGTCGCCCCGGACGTACGCCCCCTGCCGCCCAGCCTCATCAACATCTACCGCGAGATGAACGCGGACCTGGGCGTGCCGGAGCCCTCGAACGGGGACCTGACGCCGTGGACGCAGCAGGGTGTGCTGCTGCTGAACAGGGCGCTCACCGTGGCCCCGCGGCGTCCGGCCTCGCACCGCGACAAGGGCTGGGAGCAGGTCACCGAGCAGGCGATCCGCGCCCTCGCCGCGCGCGGGACGCCGCTCGTGTCGATCCTGTGGGGCCGTGACGCGCGCAATCTGCGCCCGCTGCTCAGCGACTACCCGGCGGTCGAGTCCCCGCACCCGTCGCCCATGTCGGCGGACCGCGGCTTCTTCGGCTCCCGCCCGTTCAGCCGGGCCAACGATCTGCTCGAACGCCAGGGCGCGCAGCCCGTCAACTGGCAGCTGCCGTGACGCCGGCCGTGGGCGAGTGGGTGCTCGGAGTGGACTCGGGCGGCTCGGGCCTCCGGGCCGCCCTCGCGCCCGTCGACGCCGTCGGGCGGGCGCTGACGACCGCTTCGTCCGTGCCTGTACGTACGTCCGCCTCCGGCATCGACCCCGGCCACATGGTGGAGCAACTCGTGCCGATGGCACGGGAGTTGCTGGGCCGGGCCGGGGAAGTCACGCTGTCCGGCATCGCGTTGGGGGCGGCCGGGATGGCGACGCTCGGCGACGGGCTGCGGGCCGAGCTGCCGGGGGCGCTCGCGCGTGAACTCGGCGTCGAGCGGCTCGCGTTGGCCGCCGACGGGGTCACCGCGTACGCGGGTGCGCTCGGTCAGCGGCGCGGAGCGGTCGTCGCCGCGGGCACCGGGATGATCTCCCTCGGCACCGACCTCGTGAGCTGGCGGCGGGCCGACGGGTGGGGGCATCTGCTCGGCGACTGCGGCGGCGGTTCGTGGATCGGGCAGGCGGGGCTCGACGCCGCGATGCGCGCCTTCGACGGGCGGCGCGGGGGCAGCAAGGCGCTGCTCGCGCTCGCCGAGGAACGGTTCGGGCCCGCCGTCGAGCTGCCGGGCCTGATCTACCCGCGCACCGACCGCCCGGCGGCGCTCGCCTCCTTCGCCCCGGATGTGGCGCGCTGCGCCGCCGAGGACCCCGTGGCCGCGGACATCCTGCGCCGGGCCGCCGCCCACATCGCCGAGGCGGCCGCGGCGGTCTGCCCGGCCGACGGCGGCAAGGTCGCCCTCACGGGGGGCCTCTTCAAGACGGGCGAGCCGCTGCTCGGCCCGCTGCGCGCAGAGCTGACCGAGCAGCTTCCGCAGGCCACGGTCGTGACCGCCACGGGTGACCCGCTGCACGGGTCCCTGGTGATCGCCGCCGCGCTCGCCACGGGCGGGCTCAGGCTGCCGCGCGATCATCGCCTGCTGCATGTGCCGTAATTCACTTCGAATCCGCCGCACACCCCTCCGGACCAGGACACTTGCAGGATTCGTAACTGAAAGGACAATCTCGGACGGAAACCGTTCACCTGCACCCTGACCGAACAACGAAGCCGGTCGAGCCAGTAGCATGCGGCGCCATGAGCACCCCCACTGGGCCCGCATCCGGCCTGCCCGTACGAATGCCGCGACCCCGACAGCCCGGACGCCACCGTCGTCCGGAACCCGTGGCCGCCCCCGAGGGCGCGCCGTCTCTTGTGCTCGCGGTGCCCGGCACGCCCAGCACCGCCACGCGCATGCTCGCCGACGAGGTGGTGAGCATCGCCCGTTCCGAGCTGCCCGGCCTGGACGCGCGGGTCGGCTTCGTGGAGGGTGAGCTCACCGACTTCCCGATCTCGGCGGAGTTCCCCTCGCTGGCGTCCGTGCTCGCGCACGCCGCGAAGGAGCGCACCGCCCGCTACGAGCAGGCGCTCGCGGCCGGTGTCGAGGCGCAGGAGCCGGCCGGGCCCGTCGGGGTCGTCGTGCCGCTGCTCGCGGGCCCGGACAACGCCCAGCTGCGGCAGATCCGGCAGGCCATCGCCGACAGCCGGGTCGCCGCGGAGCTGACCGATGTGCTCGGCCCGCACCCGCTGCTCGCCGAGGCGCTGCACGTGCGGCTCTCGGAGGCCGGTCTGGCCCGCGCCGACCGCGCGCGCCTGTTCGCCGTGACCACGGCGGCCGACGGCATCATCCTCGCCTCCATAGGCGGCGAGGAGGCGGTGCAGGCCGCCGGGATCACCGGGATGCTGCTCGCCGCGCGGCTCGCCGTGCCGGTGATGGCCGCCGCGCTCGACGAGGAGGGGGCCGTCGCCGCCACCGCCGAGCAGCTGCGCGGTTCCGGTTCACAGCAGCTGGCGCTCGCGCCGTACCTCGTCGGGCCCGAGCTCGACCCGTCCGTGCTCGAGGCTGCCGCCAAGGACGCGGGGTGTGCCGTCGCGGAGCCGCTGGGGGCGTACCCGGCGATGGGCAAGCTCGCGCTCGCCAAGTACACGACGGCGCTGGGGATCACGCCTCAGCCGGTTGCCTCCGGCGGCTGAGCGGTCGGGGGCCGGGGCTCGGGACGGTGTCCCGGGCCCCCTTTTTTGTCCTCTTTTTTTGTCCTCGATCGCTGGACGGGCGTGGTGGGGAATGGCTGACGAGGGTGATCTTTGAACGTTACCGTCGGGGGATGAGCCTCGATGACGCCTTGGTGACGGAACAGATGGCTTACTACCGGGCACGGGCGCCCGAGTACGACCGGCCGTATGCGGAACGGGCGGACCTGCGGGAGTTGCTGCGGGCCAGTGCCGAGTGGCCGGTCCGCGGGGACGTGCTGGAGCTGGCCTGTGGGACCGGGCAGTGGACCGCCCAGTTCGCGCCGCGGGCCACGTCCGTGACGGCCGTCGACGCGTCGGAGGAAGTGCTCGCGATCGCGCGGGAGCGGGTGTCCGCGCCCAACGTCCGCTTCGAGCAGGCCGATCTGTTCGACTGGCGGCCCTCCCGGCGCTACGACACCGTGTTCTTCGGGTTCTGGCTGTCGCACGTGCCGCCGGCCCGGATGCCCGGATTCTGGAGCTCGGTCGCCGCCTCCCTCGCCCCGGGCGGCAAGGTGGTGTTCGTCGACGACGGCCCGTCCATGGCCGCGAACGAGGAGCTGCTTGCGGGCGAGTCCAGCCCGGCCGCGGTGCGCGAGCTCAAGGACGGCAGCCGGTACCGCATCGTGAAGGTCTTCCACGAGGCCGAGGCGCTGACCGGGGACCTGGCGTCCCTCGGCTGGGCGGCGCAGGTGCGGCCCGCGTCGCGGAACTACCTTGTAGGCGTCGCCGAGCCCGCGGTCTAGCCGAACACCACGCAGGACGCCGCCGGCACCGGCACACTGCCGCCCCGCACCGGCACCCCGGACTCCCGGTCGACCGTGAACCACGTGACGTCGCCGGAGCGCTCGTTCGCGGCGTAGAGGAAGCGTCCTGACGGGTCGAGGGCCAGGTCGCGGGGCCAGTTGCCGCCGCAGGGGACGGTGCCGTGCAGGGTCGGCCGCTCGCCGGTCGGGTCGAGGGCGAAGAGCGAGAGCAGGTCGGCGCCGCGCGTGGCCGTCCACAGGAAGCGGCCGTCGGGGGCGACGACGAGCGCCGAGGGGTACGCGTCGTCGGCCGGTGTGCCCGTCAGGACGGGGATCTCCGTGAGCGGCTTCAGGGCGCCGTCCGCCGCGCTCCAGGCGCAGACCGTGAGCGTGGGGGCGAGTTCGTTGAGGACGTAGACGTAGTCGCCCGAGGGGTGGAAGGCCAGGTGGCGGGGGCCGGAGCCGGGGCGCAGGGCCGTCTCCTGGTGCGGCAGGAGGCCGCTGCCGTCGGGGTTCTTCGTGTACGTGCGGACCGAGTCCGTGCCGAGGTCGACCGCGAGGGCCCAGGCGCCGGTCGGGTCCGGCAGGATCTGGTGGGCGTGCGGGGCCTGTTGGCGCTGCGGGTGCGGGCCCGAGCCCGTGTGCCGGTGCACCTCGGGGCCGGACCCGGCCGGGATGCCGTCGGCGCGCAGCGGTACCGAACTGACGCTGCCGGAGCCGTAGTTGGCTGCCAGTACGCGCCCGTCCCACACCGACAGATGGGTGGGGCTCTCGCCGCCGACCGGCACCGGCGGCGCGGCGGGCGTCAGCGGCCGCGAGTCCGTGCGGAACGCGGCCACCGCCCCCTCGGTCGTCTCGCTCACCGCGTACAGCAGTCCGCCGGAGAGCGTCAGGTACGAGGGGTCGGGCAGCTCGTCCGTGGCGTCGATGAGGGTGAGCGAGCCGTCCTTCTGGTCGAGCGCCGCGGTCACGATGCCGCGCCCGCCGGCCGCCGTGAACGATCCGATGTACGCCCGCTCTGCCTGACTCCCGGTCACTGCGTCCCCTTTCGGCGTACGGGCCCGGCGCCCGTGCCGCCGACGGTAGCAGCGGGGACCTCAGAGCAGGTCGCGCCAGGGCCTCGTGGAGCGGGGTGGTTCCTCGCCGCGGGCGCGGGTGTGCGCGTCGGGGTGGTGGACGTAGGCGGGGGTGCTCGGTGCGTCGTCGTACGTGCGGTGGAAGACCGGGGTCGTCGAGCCGGAGAGCGGTGGGACGATCCACGACCAGTCGGCGCCGACGGCGCGGCCGCGGGACTCCTCGCGGGCGACGTGGGTGAGGAAGCGCCGGGACTCGGTGTGGTGGTCGGCCATGGTGACGCCCGCGCTGTCGAAGGAGTGCAGCACGGAGCGGTTCAGCTCGACCAGTGCGCGGTCCTTCCAGAGGGAGCGGTCGGTGGAGGTGTCGAGGCCGAGGCGGTCGGCGAGGTAGGGCAGCAGGTTGTAGCGGTCGGTGTCGGCGAGGTTGCGGGCGCCGATCTCCGTGCCCATGTACCAGCCGTTGAAGGGGGCCGCGCCGTAGCAGACGCCGCCGATCTCCAAGCACATGTTGGCGAGCGCGGGGACCGCGTGCCAGCGCAGGCCGATCCCGGACCACCAGTCGAACTCCGGGTGGTGCAGGGGGACTTCGAGAACCGCGTCGGCGGGGAGGTCGAAGCAGCGGGGCTGCTCGCGCGGGTCCGGCTGCACGAGCAGCGGCAGGACGTCGAAGGGACTGCCCTCGCCGCCGCGCCAGCCCAGCCGGCGGGCGCAGGCGGTGAGTCCGGTGCCGCGCGGGTCGCCGACCACATGGCCGTCGCGCTGGATGTAGCCGGCGTAGCGGATGAGCTGTTCGTTCCAGATGCGGGGCCCTGGTCGGTCCGGGCGGTCGGGCGCGAAGACCGTGATGAGCGGGCGGATGCGGCCGCCGGGGGCCGCCTCGCGCAGATGATCGGCGCAGGCCTCGGCGATCTCCTCGGCGGTGGTGAGGTGCCGCAGGTCGCGTACGCGCAGGGACTGCCAGTAGAGGCGGCCTATGCAGCGGTTGGCGTTGCGCCAGGCGACGCGGGCGCCGAAGACGAGTTCCTCCGGGGTGTGGGTGTACGTGCCCGTGGCAGCGAGTTCCGCGTCCACCTCGGCGAGGCGGGGGCCCGGGTCGCCGAGCTCCCGCTCCGCGTGGTGCTGGCGGACGAACGTGGCGGCGGCGTGCGCGACGTCGCCGGTGCGGCGCGGGGTGGCGGGCGCGGGCCGGGCGCCCTCGGAGGTGACCGGGCAGCGGTCGTGGCGGGTCGGTTCGGCGGCGCGGGCGCCGGTGTGCCGGTTCGGCGCGAGGGCGAGCCAGCCGGCGGCGTCGCCCGGGTCCTGTCCCCGGCGCAGGTTGCTTCGCATGGTGCACCCCCAGCGGCTGGTGATCGGCGCGCGGCCCGCTCCCGCACGGGCGTGCGCCTTGGACGTTCGATGGCGCGGGGCCTACCCGTCGGGCGAACTGATCCACCCTGTATGTGCCCCGGACACCTGCCTCAATCGGGGCCCCGGTGTCCACGCCGCTGCGAGACAACCACAAGTCGAGACCGGTGGGCGGCCGGTTACGGATGCCGTCGGGGCGTGAGGAACTGCACGGGGGCGCACACCCCACCCAGCACGCCCCTACGACGAAGCAGCGAGCCCTATCAAGCCCCTGCGGCGATTGAGCAGCGGGGCCCGGGGCAGAGCCCCGCGACCGGAGGACGCACGACCGCCACGGCCCTACACCTCCCGCGCCCCGCGCAACGGCACCGCGAGTTCGACAAGAGCCCGCTCAAGACCGTGCAGGTGCGCCAAGACCGGATGCTCCGCCTCCGCGGCATACGGCACCGGAACCACAGCGCGAGCGTAAGGCGCGGGCGCCGTGAGCGCCTCGACCGCCGACTCCACCCGCTGGCACGCCGCCGCGAGCCGCGCGTCGTGCGAGGCCTCCGGGTCCGCGGCGACGGACGCGAGCCCGCGCACCTCGCGCGCGCAGTCGTCGAGCAGGGCGAGGATCTGCCGGGCCCGGCCCTTGCGGGCCTTGACGGGGCTCAGCGGATGCACGAGCGGCGACAGCGAGAGGCGTACGCGCCCGAGGATGTGTTCCAGTTCGGCGACGCGCGGCGCCGGGTCCGCGCCCGCGTCGCCGCCAAGGCGTGCCGCCGCCTCCGCGGTGCACGCGTGCACGCAGCGCAGGGCCCGCTCGACCCACGCCTCGGTGACGGAGTGCGTGGTCACGGGCAGCAGGAGCAGCACCGCGAGCACGGCGCCGAGCGAGCCGACCGCCGTCTCCCCCACCCGCAGGGCCAGCAGCGCCGGATCGAGCACGCCCAGCAGCCCGTAGAGCATGCTCGCCATGACGGTGACGGCCAGCATCATCCACGTGTACGAGACGTGGGCGGTGTAGAAGATCCCGAAGACGCTGATCGCGACGATGACGGCGGCGGCCACCGCGTGGTCGTGCAGCGGGACGGCGACCAGGAAGCCGAGGACGATGCCGAGCACCGTGCCCAGGAAGCGGCGGAATCCGCGCACCACGGTCTCCCCGCGCGAGGTCGTCGCCACGAACACCCACCACGTGGCGCCCACGGCCCAGTACCACCGCTGGTCCGAGAGCAGCTGCCCGATGCCGAGCGCGAAGCCGGCCCCCACGGTCGCCTGCACGGCCTGCCGCGTCGTGATCCGCGCGAGCCCCGTGCCCCCGGTCGGGGCGGGCACGCCCACGGGTGCCGGGAGCCGCCGCTCGTAGCACCACACCCCGAACCGGACGAGCGCCGCGGCGCCGAGCGACAGCAGCACGGCGGCGTACAGCTCGGGCAGCTGTCGCGGCACGGTGTGCAGGAACTG
The DNA here is from genome assembly GCF_055657265.1 of Streptomyces sp. NPDC107575. Taxonomy (NCBI): domain Bacteria; kingdom Bacillati; phylum Actinomycetota; class Actinomycetes; order Kitasatosporales; family Streptomycetaceae; genus Streptomyces; species Streptomyces sp. NPDC107575. The sequence continues at coordinate 107,131 of NZ_JBVKBG010000010.1, forward strand.
GGCGGCGAAGAAGGTCATGAACGCGAAGACGCCGAGCGAGTGTCCGCGCGGCCCCCACCGCCGCGCGTACACGCCCGCGCCCACGACGGCGAGGAAGGCGAGATCGCGTGCGAGCGGCACGTCGTGCAGGGCCGCGGCGAGCGCGAGCACCGGGAGTCCGACGGCCGGCAGCAGCGCCGTCGTGACGGCCTGGCCGCGCACCGTCGCGTCGGTCACCGTGAACAGCGCGAGCAGCGCGGCGAGGCCGCCGGTGATCGCGCCGGTCAGGGAGTGCCCGACCGCGCCGCACAGCGCGACGGCGAGCCCGATCCCCAGCACGGCCCGCGTCGCGAACCGCAGCCGCATCCGCCCCGGATCCGCCGCCACGAACGCCCTCTTCAGCAACGTGCCCCGCCCCTTCCGTACCGCGTGCGTCCCCTGACATGGAAAAGGCGCCGCGGAGACCCTTCCGGGTCCGCAGCGCCATCGACGCCTTCATTTCAGCAGCAGAAGGGCCCGTGGTTCAACAGTGACCGGATCCACTGGGCCATTGGTACAGCCACGGGTGCGCGGTGCGGTCCACCGCCGGACCATCTGCCCAGTCGGCACAACCGGTCACCTCTCCCGACCGGAAACCCCGTGATGCGCGGTGTCTGTGAAGTGGCGGTGAAGCGGGTTTCGGCCGTCCGCGACGGGCAACATGCCGCCCGTGACTCACCCCAACGACGGCATTCCGAACAATGCCCCATACGGCCCCGGTCCGAACAGGCCGCCTCACAACGCCCCATACCCCTCCCAAGGCGGCGACACCGCTCCGATGTACGGCGGTCCGCGCCCGTACGACGGACCCCGTCCTTACGACGACCCCCGCCCGTACGACGGACCGCCGCCGCCCCCGCGGCAGCAGCCCGCCTACCGCCAGGACCCCGACATCCCCTACGAGCCGGTCCCGCACACCGGCTACGGACAGAACTCCGGGTTCACGCCGAACGGCCGCCCCGTGCGCAACCGCAGCGGGCGGGGCGCGGACCGGTTCGCCCTGCTCGTGCACACGCTGGCCGACATCGCCGCGGTCTTCCTCGCTCTGTGGATCGTGCTGTACCTGCTCGACGCGAACCAGTCGAACGTGTTCGTCGAGTTCGTGCACGGGATGGCCGACTGGCTCTCCGGCTGGGCGCGGGACATCTTCACCATGGACACCGAGGGGCTGCGGGTCTTCTTCAACAACGCCCTGCCCGCGGTGATCTATCTCGTGGTGGGCCACGGCGTCGCCGCCTGGATCCGCCGCCTGTGAGTCGCTCGTCGGCCGGACTTCGGGGCGGCCCCCAACGCCCTGGAGGCTCCGCCGACGAGCCTCTTTCGATCACACCCCGTCCCATGTCTTGACGCCCGCGGGCGCCCGGCGGGACGCTCGGCTCACCTTGAATCCGACGTCAACTCCGACGTCCACATCGAGAGGTGCGCCGATGACGCAGGTCTGGACGGTCCGAGGTCCGATCGACTCCAGCGAACTCGGGAACGTACTCGTCCACGAACACGTCGTCATCGTCGGCGAGGAGTTCCGGCAGAACTACGCGCGGTGGGACGAGCAGGCCGTCGTCGACGACGCCGTCGCCCAGCTGAACGAGCTCAAGGGGCTCGGCATCGACACCATCCTCGACCCGACGGTGCTCGGTCTCGGCCGGTACATCCCCCGCATTCAGAGGATCGCGGCGCGCACGGACCTCAACATCGTCCCCGCGACCGGTCTCTACACGTACGACGATCTGCCGTTCCAGTTCCACTACAACGGTCCCGGCACCCTGTTCGGCGGGCCCGAGCCGCTCGTCGACCTGTTCGTGAAGGATCTGACCGAGGGCATCGCGGACACCGGTGTGCGTGCCGCGTTCCTCAAGTGCGCCATCGAGGAACAGGGCCTCACTCCCGGCGTCGAGCGGGCCATGCGGGCGGTCGGCCAGGCCTCCGTGCGTACCGGCGCGCCGATCACCGTGCACACCCACGCGGCCTCGGAGTCGGGGCTCGTCGCGCAGCGTGTGCTGGCGGAGGAGGGCGTCGACCTGGCGCGCGTCGTCATCGGGCACTCCGGGGACACCGACGACATCGACTATCTGGCGCGGCTCGCCGATGCGGGCTCGTACCTCGGCATGGACCGGTTCGGGCTCGACGCCCCGCTCACCACCGAGCAGCGCGTCGACACCGTCGTCGAGCTGGTGCGGCGCGGATACACCGACCGGATCACGATCTCGCACGACGCCTCGTGCGTCATCGACTGGTTCGGCGACGTGGACCGCGCCGAGGTCGCCCCGAAGTGGAACTACCGGCACATCAGCGAAGACGTACTGCCCGCCCTCGCCGACAAGGGTGTGTCCAAGGACGACATCGACACGATCCTGCGCGCCAATCCGCGGCGCCACTTCGAGGCGTAGCCCTCAGGGGCTGACCGCGCCGCCGCCGCGCTCCACGCTGCGCAGCACCTCGGCGTGCAGCGCGGCCAGGCCCTCGGGCGGCACGCTCGCGGGGCTGCCGGTGAGGGTGTACCACTCCTCGGCGCCCGTGTACTGGACGGCGATGCGGGCCCGGTCCCCGGCCTCCCGGATCGTCGAGACGGTGAGGTCGCCGGTGACGACACCGACCTCGTCGGTCATGGCACCACCGGGTCCCGCGTGCACCTCGCCCGTCAGTGTCTCGGCCTTCTTCTCGTCGCCGCTCACGCGGAACACGTCCCGAGCATCGTCGTCAGTTCCTTCTTCTCGGCGTCGGTGACCGTCAGTTCGTACGTCGACTTCACCGACACCCAGGAACGGGCGTACGTGCACCAGTAGTCCTTGGCGTCGGGCTGCCACTCGTCGGGGCCCTGGTCGCCCTTGGAACGGTTCGAGTGGGCGGACACCGACAGGAGTTGCGGGTGCTCGAGGTCGTTGGCGAACGCCTTGCGCTGCTCCTGCGTCCACTCGTCGGCGCCGGAGCGCCAGGCGTTGGCGAGCGGCACGGTGTGGTCGATGTCGAGGTCACCGGAGTCCGTGAACTTCTCGCCGTCGTACACGCTGACCCAGTTCCCGGAGTCCGCGTGGCACTCGCCGTCCGTCTTCACGTCCTTGCCGTCGCGCTTCAGGACGGCTTCGCGGGTGTCGCAGCTGTCGCCCTGCTCCGCCCAGTGCGGGAACTTGTCGCGGCTGTAGCCGGACATGGAGCCGTGGGGTGCCACCTTCAGTTCGGCCAGCTCGCCACGGGCCTCGTCCGCGCTGGGCACACCGGGAAGGGTGCTCTCACCGGTGGTCGCGCTCGCGGACGTGGAGGGTTCCGCGCCGTGCGCCGAGTCCTCGGACCCGCCGTCGCCCACCCCCTGACATCCGGCGAGCAACAGCACCGTCAGCGCGGCCGGCACCGCCGCCCGACCGAGCCGCCCGAACCGCGTACGTTCCTGAAACCCCATGCCCCGCAACTGCCTTCCGTCGACCGCTTCGAACATACGAAGCGTACGGGGCGGCCGACGGAGCGTCAGGGACCGGGCGCGTGTCAGTGAGTCGGGGCCGGCAGCCCCACGGCACGGAAGGCGTCGGCGAGGCGCGCGCTGCGGTCGACTACGAGGGTCAGTCCCGGCCGACCCGGTGCAGCGCCCTGTCGGTCACGGTCACCAGGAGCAGCAGCACGGAGACGACGACGAGCATCCAGGCCAGCTCGTGCAGCCCTGCCGTGTTCGCGCCGCCCTTGAAGAAGGCGGCGTTGGCGGCGGAGGCGAGCAGTGCGCCGAGGTAGCTGAACGTGCGCAGCAGCCCGGCGGAGGCTCCGGTGCGCTCCGGGTCGGCCTGGGCGTAGAGGGCGTTCTGGTTGGCGAGGCCGACGAGGCCCTGGGGGATGCCGAAGACCGCGCCGATGACGACGAGGAGCCAGATCGGGCTGTCGGAGTTCAGACCCAACAGGGCGGCCACGCCTATGAGTTGGGCGACACCTCCGACGAACAGCTTGGCTCGCACCTGCGGGCGGCGCCCGGTCAGGACAGTGACACCGATGGCCATCAGGGACATCGGAAGCAGCAGGAGACCGGCCTGTTCGGGGCCGAGGCCGCGGCCGTCCTGGAGCCACTGGCTGTAGCCGTACAGGAACGCGTACGACGTGGTGTACGCGAGGAGTTGGCGCGCGTACGTGGCGAGCAGCGGGGTGTTGCCGCTCAGGACGCGCAGGTCGATGAAGGGATCGGCGGAGGCCAGTTCCCGGCGGGCGAAGACCGTGCCGGCGACGGCACCGATCACCGGCAGGTACCAGTGTGCGGCGCCGGGCGCCGTCAGGAACAGCATGAACGCGGTGAGCGATCCGGCGAACAGCAGCATGCCGGGCACGTCCGCCGAGGTCGTGGCGTCGGCCTCGCGGCCGGCCCTGGCCGACTTCGGGAGCCGCAGCGCGCCGAGCGCGAGGCAGGCGAGCGACAGCGGCACGTTGATCGCGAAGATGAGGTGCCAGCCGCCGAGGCCGATGAGCACGCCGCCGAGGGTCGGGCCGATGACGGCGATGACCTGGTTGGACACCGACAGCGCGGCGAGGATGCCGCTGGGGCTCTTCATGCCGGTGCACTCGGACTCGGTGCGCAGCAGATACATGGAGGCCGGGTACGCGGCGGAGGTGCCGAAGCCGAGCAGCACCCGGGAGACGATCAGCACCCAGAAGCTCGGGGCGAGCACACCGAGCAGGCCGGCGACGCCGACGAGCGCGGTGCCGAGCAGATAGAGCCTGCGCGGGCCGAACGCGTCGACGAGCCGGCCGATCACCGGCTGGCCGACGGCCGTCGCGAGATAGAGCGCCGAGACCAGCCACGCCGTCTGGGACGGCGGAACGCCGAAGGCGTGGCCGATCGGGACGAGCGCGACCGCGAGCATCGAGGAGTTGACCGGGTTGAGGATCGACCCGAGGATCATCGGCGCGACGAGCCGCCGGTCGAAGCCCTCGGCCGTTCCGCCCCGCTTCCGTACGCCGCGGACGCGCTCGGTTATGCCGCTCACGCCTGCGTCACCTCGTCGAGCAACGCCATCGCCGTGATGACGGCGCGCAGCTGCTCCTCGCTTCCGCACTCGGCGAGCCGCCCGGCGAGCCACGCCTGTCGGGCCTTGCGCACCCCTTGGCGGCGCTCGCGCCCCGCGTCGGTGAGCGCGACCACGCGGCGGCGGCCGTCGTCGGGGTCCGGGTGCCGCTCGACGAGCCCGCGCTCCTCCAGGGCGATCACGTGCTTGGCCATGGACTGCGGCCGCACGTTCTCGATCGCCGCGAGGTCGCTCGCGGTGGAGGGCCCGTACTTGTCGAGCCGCGAGAGCACGGACGCCTGGGCGGGCGAGAGCTCACCCTCGGGGTCCACGTCGAGCGCCATCAGCCTGCGGCGGAGCCGGCTGATGATCACCCACACCTCGTCGGTGGCCCGGGCCGCGAGCTCCTCGACGGACGCGCTGTCGTCGTTCATGCCTCCACGGTAGATCGACAGCCCAGGCTGTGCAACCTGGGCTGCACAGTCTGACTGTCGACCTCCCGTACGGCTGCCGGCTACCCCTCCAGCGGCTCCTGCAGCTCCGTGACCCAGTCCTCCCTCTCCTGCGGGCACTCCAGGTTGATCTCCCGCGGATAGCCGACCGAGCGATGGCCGTGCGCGTCGATCCAGCGGGCGAGGGTCTGCACGGACGGCAGGACGGCGTCCATCGACCCGCGGTGCACGAGCGTCGCGGCGCGCTCGACGGGCGGCAGGTCGAGGACGCGCAGCGCACCGTCCTCCCTGGGCGCCGCATTCACCTCGATGCCCGCGTGCACGAGGATGCCGCCGCCGGGGGCGTCCTCGTAGCGGGCGACGCCGGGCCCGGTGGGCCGGATGCCGGCGGCGTCGAGGAGCCGGAACAGCTCCTCGTACAGCGGCTGGATCACCGGGCCGATGGAGCCCGGCTCGAAGTCGGCGGCCACGGCGGTCAGTTCGGCCACGCGCACGGCGGGCAGGCGCTTGATGACGACGTCGTCGGTGGGCATGAATCCCTCGCTCTCGATCGATCGGAGCCGCGCCTCGACGCCGGTCAGCCGGGCCGCCGCCGCGGCCATCTCCGCCTCCAGATCGGCCCTGCGCAGCCGCAGCATGGCGCGCAGCTCCTCGGGGCCGATCTTCTCGTCCACCAGCTCCCGGACCTGTTCGAGCGTGAAGCCGAGATCCTTGAGCGCGATGACGCGGTTGAGGCGGGCGAGCTGGGCGGCGGTGTAGTGGCGGTAGCCCGTGGCCGGGTCGACACGGGCCGGGCGCAGCAGCCCCATGGCGTCGTAGTGACGCAGCATGCGGACCGACACACGCCCGTGCCTGGCGAACTCTCCGATGGTGAACATGATGTCTCCCAGTCCACGGGCTCACACGATGTGAGGGTCAAGCGCTCACCCTCGGCGGAACACCGCGACCGTACGTCCCGGCACCGTGAACGTCCCGGTGCCGACCGTGTACGACGCCGATTTCACCGACTCGTCCGCGCCGCGCGCCTGCACCGGATGCAGCCGGTACTCCGCGCCCGCCGCGTCGGTGACCTTCTGCTTCTGTCGCTCCGGAGTCGCGTTGAACACGATCACGAGGTCGCCGAGCCGCATCGTGATGGCGCCCGGTGTCTCGTCCTTGCCGGAGAGCGGGAAGGACAGCTCCTTCTGGACCTCCGCGGACGTCGACAGCCGGAAGGCCGGTTCGGTCGTGCGGATCCTCAGCAGGTCCTGGTACGCGGCCGAGGTCCCCTCGATGTCCCGGCAGCCCGGCACCTTCACCGACGCCAACAGGGGCTTCGCATAGGACCACTTGGGCTTGTTGTCCGCGGCCATCGGCAGGCCGCGGCCGAAGCCGTTGCCCGTGCGGCAGTCCCAGTGGATCGCGTTGAACCAGTCGCCGCTGTCGAACGAGTTCCGGTCGAGGGACTTCGAGCGCAGCAGGTCGGTGCCCGCCTGCGAGAGCGCCGGGCCCTGGGAGAGGGCCGCCGTGGCCATCGCGAGGACCTGCATGCGGGAGCGGTCGGCCGTGCTCGTCGACGCGGGCAGCTTGTACGTCAACGCGTCGTACAGGGACTCGTTGTCGTGCGCGTCGGCGTAGGCGAGGGCGTCGCCGGGGGCGTCCGCGTAGCCGGCGGGCGCGCCGTTGTAGTCGACGCCGGATCCCTTCACCTTCTCCCCCGCCGTGTCGGTGAACTCGTACGCCGCCAGGTTCCCCGACAGGCCCACCTTGATGAGGTCCTGGTAGTGCAGGAGCCGGGCCTTCTGCTCGGCCGATGTGCCGTTCGCCTTCGAGGAGTTGGGGTCGGTGTAGAGGCCGGAGGCGAAGCCCTGCACGCCCGGGTCCTCGTCGAACGGGGAGCCGCCGCGCACCGCGTCCCGTGCCCGGTCGGAGAAGGTGGCGATGCCGGTGCCGGCCATGTTCTTCTGCGTGGCCTGCTCGAAGCGGGCGCCGTCCGCGATCTCGCCGAAGTTCCAGCCCTCCCCGTAGAGGATGATCTTCTTGCCGTCGACGCCGTCCTTCTCCAGGGTCAGCGCGTCGAGGGCCTTGCGGACGGCCAGGATGTTGGCCTTCGGGTGGTGTCCCATGAGGTCGAAGCGGAAGCCGTCGACCTTGTACTCGCGCGCCCAGGTCACAATCGAGTCGACGACCAGCTTGCCCATCATCGTGTTCTCGGGCGCGGTGTTGGAACAGCAGGTGGAGTTGGCCACCGAGCCGTCGGCCATGAGCCGCTGGTAGTAGCCGGGCACCACCTTGTCCAGGACGGAGGTCTTGTCCTGTCCTGCGGCCGCCGTGTGGTTGTAGACGACGTCCATGACGACCCGCAGGCCGTCCTCGTTCAGCGACTTGACCATGTCGCGGAACTCGACCGTGCGCTTCGTGCCGTCCGGGTCGCTCGCGTACGAGCCCTCGGGGACCGTGTAGTGGTACGGGTCGTAGCCCCAGTTGTAGGCGTCCTTGCCGGCCACCTTGCCGACGCACTCCTGTTGTTCGTCGCTGTCGGGGGCCGACGCCTTCAAGTCGCAGTCGGGCGCGGCCTGTTCGGACTTCTTCTCGGGGATCGTCGCGATGTCGAAGGCCGGAAGCAGGTGCACGTACGAGGTGCCGGACTTGGCGAGCGCCCGCAGATGCTTCGAGCCGTCGGTGTCCTTGTCGCCGAAGGCGTTGTACGTGCCCCGGTCCTTCGCCGGTGTCGTGCCGTCCTCGACCGAGAAGTCCCGGACGTGGAGTTCCTGGATCTGCGCGTCCTTCATGGGGACGGCCTTCGGCTTGGCCAGGCCGGACCAGCCCTTCGGGGCGAGGGACCTGTCACCGAGGTCGACGACGAGACTGCGCTCCGAGTTCGCGGTGAGCGCCACGGAGTACGGGTCGGTGACCTTGTTGGTGACGAGCTTCTGGACGCTGGGCGCCCACACCCGCACGGCGTACCGGTACTCCTTGCCGCGCCACGCGGCGGCGGACCCGGTCGCCGACCAGACGCCGCTCGCGTCGTCACGGCGCATGGCCACCGGCTTCCCGCCGAGCTCCAGGGAGACGTCGCGGGCGGTCGGCGCCCACACCGACAGGGTGACCTTGCCGTTCTTGAACACCGGGCCGAGGGAGGCCTTCTGCGCGGCGTCCGCGTACGTGTCGTCCAGGACGCCTGCCGTCTGCACGCCGGTCGCCGCGAGCAGCGCCCCGTTCGCCGCCCGCTGCGTGGCGATCAGCTGGCCGCGCAGCGCGTCGCGCACCCGGTCGCGGTCGCGCGGGTCGACGGTGAACGCCGGATAGTCCTTGAGGTGCGGGTACTTCGCCTTCTGCGCGTCGGTCAGGTCACCGGGGTTGAGCCGCAGCCACTGCCCCTCGTCGGTCAGCGCCCCATCCTGCACGCCGATGCCACCCTCCGGCGCGTACACCAGTTGCTGGCTGGTGGCGGCGGTGGCCTTCACCTTCCAGACGACCGTGTCGGCGTCGATCCACTGCGCCTCGGCCTTCGCGAGGTCGAGGTCGGCGCCCGAACCCACCGACGGGAGAAGGTAGTTGGTGTCTCCGGAGTTGAGCCACACCTCCTTGCCGTACGTGGCGAAGTCGAGCGAGCGGTCCGTGGCGATGTCCTTCTCGTCGCCCTTGTGGAGGATGTAGCTCAGCGAGGTCGCGCCGTCGGCCAGCGGCACCTCGAAGGTCAGCCCGTAGGCGTCCTTGCCGGTGGGCTGGAGCGGCTTCGACCAGTCGGTCGGGTTCGCGGCGCCGGTCCAGGTGTGCAGGCCCCAGCCGTCGTAGTCGCCGTCGGCGCGGTGCACGTGGATGACGGCCTTCTTGGCGTCCTGCGGCGGGTAGGCACCGTCGGGCCTGGCCGTCTCCTGGCCTTCCTTGCCCTGCTCGACCCAGACCTCGCCGGTCCTCCCGAGGTCGACGGTGCGCTGCGGACCGTCGGATGTACCGGACTTCTCGATCGTGTACGTCACCGAGCTCGCGGCGTCCGGTACCTTCACCCAGGCGAACGCGCCGTAGGCGTCGCGGCCGACGAACTCGGCGGTGGTGTCACCGGACTTCAGGCGCACGCCGTCGTAGTCGCCGTCGGCGCGCTTGTAGTGGACGACGGCGTGGTCGCGGTCCACGGCCGTCGGCTTCTCGGGCGCGGGCGGCTGCCCCGCCGTCGTGTCGGCGAGGGCGCTGGCGGTGCGTCCGGCACGGTCCACCACAACTGCCTTGTACCGCAAGGGCGTTCCGGCCGACACCGTGTCGGGGATGTGCTGCGTGATCTTGTACGGGGCGTGGTCGACGGAGCCGAGCGTGCGCCACTTGCCGTTGCCGACCTGGGCCGCGAAGACGACGCGGGCCGAAGCCGTGTCGACGGGGTCGGCCGAGAGCGTGACCGTGCCGGTGGCCCCGGCGGACGGCGCCTTCAGGGACAGCGTGGGCTTCGCGGCCGGCGCGGGGAGCTTCGACTCGGCGCGCAGGACGAGCGAGGACAGCGCGGGCACGGTGACCTTCACGCGGCCGTCGGACGCCGGCTCGGCACCGGAACCGCCGTACAGGGTGCGGAACTTGGCGGACTCCACCGGCAGCTCGACCGTCTTCGCCTCGCTCGCGTTGTTCACGGCGACGACGTACTCGCGGTCGTCGCCGGTGCGCGAGAACGCGTACACCGAGTCCTTCGCGTACAGCTCCTTCTGCGCCCCGTCGGCGAGCGCCGGGTTGTCCTTGCGGAGCTTCGACAGCGCGGCGATCGACCTGAACAGCGGGTGCCCGGTGTCGTACGCGGCGTCGGCGTGCGTGCGGTCGGTGCCCAGCTCGTCGTCGTCGAGGTAGTCGGCGACCTTCGAGCCGAACATGGTCTGACGGGCGTCCTTGTCGCCGCCCGCTCCGGTGAAGCCCTGCTCGTCGCCGTAGTAGACGACGGGGTTGCCGCGCGAGAGGAACATCAGCTCGTTCGCGAGCCTGTCGCGCCGGACCAGCTCCGCGTCGGACGCCTTCGGGTTGTCGGACTTCAGGAACGTACCGATGCGGCCCATGTCGTGGTTGCCGAGGAAGGTGACCTGCTCGTACGCGTTCGCCTTGTCGGTGGCGTACTTGTAGTCGTCGGCGAAGACCTTGGCGAGCTTGTCGGCGGACGCGCCCTGCGAGGCGTAGGCGCGGGCCGCGTCCTGGAACGGGAAGTCGAGCGTCGCGTCGAGCCGCCCCTGGGTGACGTACGGGGAGGTGACGTCGGTGTCGGCCGAGTAGACCTCGCCGAACATGAAGAAGTCCTCACGGCCGTGCGCGGCGGCGTACTTGTCGAGCGCCGTCGCCCACTGCGTCCAGAAGTCCATGTTCACGTGCTTGGTGGTGTCGATGCGGAAGCCGTCGACGGCGAAGTCCCGCACCCACTTCTCGTAGATCTTCTCCATGCCGGAGACGACCTCGGGGCGTTCGGTCCACAGGTCGTCGAGGCCGGAGAAGTCGCCGTAGGTGGTCGACTCGCCCTCCCAGGTCGAGTCGCCCCGGTTGTGGTACATCGTCGGGTCGTTCAGCCAGGACGGGACCATCTCGCCCGTGTTCTTCGGTGTGTACGGGAAGGAGTCGCCGTCGACCTTCGCCGTGACGCCCTTGCTGTCGTCGAAGGGACGGCCCTTGGTGTCGAGGTACGGGTAGGCGCCCTTGGGGCGGTAGCCGTACTTCTTCTCGGCGTAGTCGACCGTGTCGGCGGTGTGGTTGGTGATGACGTCGAAGAAGACCTTCATGCCCTTGCCGTGGGCCTTGGAGATCAGGTTCTTGAGGTCGGCGTTGCTGCCGAAGTGCGGGTCGACCTGCGTGAAGTCGGTGATCCAGTAGCCGTGGTAGCCGGCCGAGGCGTCCTTGCCCTCGCCCTGCACGGGCTTGTTCTTGAAGATCGGGGCGAGCCAGATGGCCGTCGTCCCGAGGTCCTTGATGTAGTCGAGGCGCTTCGTCAGGCCCTTGAGGTCGCCGCCCTGGTAGAAGCCCTTGTCCGTCGGGTCGTGGCCGGTTGCCAGGCGTGAACCGGTCAGGCCGCCCTTGTCGTTGCCGGTGTCGCCGTTCGCGAAGCGGTCCGGGAGCACGAAGTAGTACTGCTCGCGCGTGAGGTCGTGGCGGGCCGGCTCGGCCGCGAGTTTCGCGTCGGACGGCGGCGGGGGCGGTGCGGCCGCGCGGGCCGCCAGGGGCTGGGCGAGCGTCACGAGGAGCGCGGCGGCCGCGGTGTACGCGGCGGCGCGTCTGTGCGGTACGCGAATCGGACTGCGGCTCACGTCGGGAACTCCTCGCGGGATGCGGTGTGTTGGGGCGGACCGGCCGCGCGCGTGGGGAGGGTGGGGCCGGTCCGCCGCGTGACGGTAACGCCTGCCGGAACACCACTGCAAGAGTTGCGAAAGATGTAGCAAGAATTTTCAACTGCCCATTGACGGGGCGTACTCGTCTGCCCCACGCTCACGACGCGCCACCAGAACCCCACATTCAGGAGCCGCACATGCAGCACGGCACATCCCCCACGCCAAGAAGCCCCCGCAGGCGCCGCCGCACCGCCACCGCGATGGCCCTCGGCGCCCTCACCCTCGGCGGCATGGCCTCCCTGCCCGCCCCGACCGCGACGGCCGCCGACACCGGCACACCCAACGGTGATGTCATCGCCAATCTGTGGCAGTGGAACTGGGCCTCGGTCGCCAAGGAGTGCACCGACACCCTCGACCCGGCGGGCTACGGCGCCGTCCAGGTCGCCCCGCCCCAGGAGTCCCTCAGGCAGGACAACCACTACTGGTGGGACGTCTACCAGCCGTACTCGTACAAGCTCGACAGCCGCTTCGGCAGCGCGAGCGACTTCAAGTCCATGGTGGACAGCTGCCATTCGGCCGGCATCGAGGTCTACACGGACGCCGTCATCAACCACACGTCCGCCCAGCCCGGGACCGGCTACGCGGGCACCACCATCTCCAACAAGTACGACACCCCGGACTACGACCCGGCCGACAGCGACGACTGCACCAAGACCATCGCCAACTGGTCGGACCAGCACGAGGTCCAGCACTGCGAGCTGCTCGGCCTGCCCGACCTGGACACCTCCGAGTCCGGCGTCCGCGAGAAGATCGTCGGGTTCCTCAACAAGCAGATCGACCTGGGCGTCGACGGCTTCCGCGTCGACGCCGCGAAGCACATCGAGACCGGCGACCTCAAGGCGATCGTGGGCGCACTGCACACCACCACGTCGGGCGACGCCCCGTACATCACCCAGGAGGTGTATCCGGGCACACCACCGGCCACGGGCGACTACTACGGCAACGGCGACGTCCTCGACTTCACGTACGCGTCCGCCATGAAGTCGCAGTTCGGCGGCGGCGACATCGCCAACCTGTCGTCCTTCGGCAGCAGTTGGGGACTCGCCGACGAGGCGAACTCCAACACCTTCGTCACCAACCACGACACCGAGCGCAACGGCGACACCCTCAGCTACAAGGACGGCGCCACCGCCACCCTCGCCAACATCTTCCAGCTGGCGCGCGGCTACGGACGGCCCTCGGTCTACGCGGCCTGGAAGTTCGACCAGAGCGACCAGGCACCGCCGAACGACGGCAGCGGGATCGTCTCCGACACCGACTGCTCGGGCGCCTGGTCCTGCCTCGACCGGGACACCGCGATCACCGGGATGGTGGGCTGGCACAACGCGGCGGCGGGCAAGGCGGTGACGGACTGGCAGTCACCCGGCTCGAACGTGATCGGCTTCGGCCGCGGCGACGTCGGCTTCGTCGCCATCAACAACTCGTCGTCCGCCAGCACGCACACGTACACGACGAGCGTGCCGGACGGCACGTACGACAACGTCGTCGGCGAGGGCTCGGTGACCGTCTCCGGCGGCAAGGCCGAGCTCACGGTGCCGGCGAAGGGGGCGGTGGCCTTCCACACCGCGTAGCCGCTCAGCGCGGGTCGCGGGCGCGCCGCACCGCCCACAGCACGTAGGCGGTCGCGCCCGCGACGGCGAGCGCCGCACCGTAGCCGATCACCATCGCGGCTTCGGGCGGCGCCTCGTCGTAGTGGGCCGAGCCGGCGGCGGAGACCCAGATGCGCACCGGGTAGATCTCGGCGTCCTCCTCGACCGGCTCGTCGAAGTACCCCTTCTCCCCGAGGCCGTGCACGACACCGTGCACGGCCTCGCCCTGTGGCGTCCTCCACCTGAACGTCTCGCTGATGTTCCGGTCGCCGACCTGGTCCGCCGTCGCCCAGTACCCGTCCACGTACGCGCGCGTCGCCAGCAGCCCGTGGCGCAGCGGCAGCGCGAACGCGACGAGCACCGCCGCCCACACCACGACCCTCACGGCCCGGCGCGCGCCCGCACGCCGACCGCCCCTCCCCTGTGCCATCACAGGCGGGAGCCTATGCCTCAGGGGCGGCACCCGACCGGGTGCCGCCCCTTCCTGGCGCCAGGTGTCAGGCGATCTCCCACCACACCGTCGTGTCGGCGGGCAGGTCGATGTGTCCGTCCGCCACCGTCACCGGCGCCGAGGCGAGCAGCACCGTGCCCGGCGCCGCGGTGCGTACCGCCGCGCCCGTCGTGTTGACCGTGCAGGCGAAGCCGGGGCGCTCGAAGTGCAGCACGCCCTGCGGGGCCTCGCCGTGCCACTTCACGCCGTCGCCGGCGCCCGCGGTGGTGCGGCGCAGCGCGAGCGCCGAGCGGTACATCTCGAGGGTCGAGTCCGGGTCGCCGGTCTGTGCCTCGACGCTCAGCTCGCCCCACGTGTCGGGCTGCGGGAGCCAGCTGCCGCCGCCGCCGAAGCCGTACGAGGGCCCGGTGCGGGTCCACGGGATCGGCACCCGGCAGCCGTCGCGGAAGCCGTCCTGGCCCTCGGCGCGGAAGTACGAGGGGTCCTGGCGCACCTCGTCGGGGAGGTCGGTGACGTCGGGAAGGCCGAGTTCCTCGCCCTGGTAGAGGTACGCCGAGCCAGGCAGGGCGAGCATCAGGAGGGTGGCGGCGCGGGCACGGCGCAGGCCGAGTTCGCGGTCGCCGGGGGTGCGGATCTGGGTGCCGCCGGGCGGGTTGGCGTAGCGGGTGGCGTGCCGGGTGACGTCGTGGTTGGACAGCACCCACGTCGCGGGGGCGCCGACCGGGCGCATCGCGTCGAGGGAGCTGTCGATGATGTCGCGCAGACCCTCGGCGTCCCAAGGAGCGCCCAGGTACTGGAAGTTGAAGGCCTGGTGCAGCTCGTCGGGGCGGACGTAGTTGGCGGTGCGCTCGACGGTCGGCGTCCAGGCTTCCGCGACGAAGATCCGCTCGCCGTCGTACTCGTCGAGGATCGTGCGCCACGAGCGGTAGATCTCGTGGACGCCGTCCTGGTCGAAGAACGGCATCACGTCGTTGCCCAGCAGCTTCAGCTGCTCGCCGCCGCCGATGTCGGGCAGGCCCTCCGCCTTGACGAGGCCGTGGGCGACGTCGACGCGGAAGCCGTCGACGCCCATGTCCAGCCAGAAGCGCAGGATGGAGCGGAACTCGTCGGCGACCGCCGGGTGTTCCCAGTTGAGGTCGGGCTGCTCGGGGGCGAAGAGGTGCAGATACCACTCGCCGTCGGGGAGCCGGGTCCAGGCGGGACCGCCGAAGATGGACTCCCAGTCGTTGGGCGGCAGTTCGCCGTTCGCACCCTTGCCGGCGCGGAAGTGGTAGCGGTCGCGCAGCGGCGATCCGGGTCCTTCCGCGACCGCCCGCTTGAACCACTCGTGCTGGTCGGAGGAGTGGTTGGGGACCAGGTCGACGATGATGCGCAGGTCCAGGGCGTGCGCGTCGCGGATCACCGCGTCGGCGTCGAGCAGCGTGCCGTACATGGGGTCGACGGCCCGGTAGTCGGCGACGTCGTAGCCGCCGTCGGCCTGCGGCGAGGCGTAGAACGGGGACAGCCACACCGCGTCGACGCCCAACTCGCGCAGATGCGGCAGGTGTCGGCGGATGCCTTCGAGGTCGCCGGTGCCGTCGCCGTCGCTGTCCGCGAAGCTGCGCGGATAGACCTGGTAGATGACCGCGTCCCGCCACCAGTCGGTGGTCTCGCGGGTCGTGGTGGCGGCCGCCACCGGCCGGTCCGTGGAGTGCTGGCTCATGATGTCCTTGCTGCGTAGCCGGGTTCAGCCCTTGGTTCCGCCGGCGGTCAGGCCGGTGACCAGGTGCTTCTGGACAAGGTAGAAGAAAGCGGTCACCGGGATGGCGATCAACACCGCGGTCGCGGCCATCAGGTTCCACTGCGCGTCGTGCTCGCTGACGAAGCTCGCCAGGCCGATCGCGAAGGTGTACTTGGTGTCGCTGAGCAGGAACGTGTTGGCGAAGGCGACTTCGGCGAACGCCGTGATGAAGGCGTAGAACGCGGCGACCGCGATGCCGGGCTTCGCGAGCGGCAGGATGAGCCGCCAGAAGGTGCCGAAGGGGCTGAGTCCGTCGATCCGGCCCGCCTCGTCGATGTCACCGGGGATGGTGTCGAAGTAGCCCTTCAGGAGCCAGGTGCAGTACGGCACGATCGTCGTGCAGTTGATGAGGATGAGGCCCTGGTAGGTGTCGATCAGGCCGAGTTCCGAGAAGATCTCGTAGATCGGCACGATCAGCACGGCGATCGGGAAGGCCTGCGTGAGCAGCAGCACCCACATCAGCGAGCGGTAGCCGGGGAAGCGCATGCGGGAGACGGCGTAGCCGGTGGTCGCCGCGAACAGCACGCCGACGAGCGTGGTGCCGAGCGCGACGATCAGCGTCGAGGCCGCCCAGTGGAAGAACTGGGTGTGCTGCAGGACGTACGCGTAGTTGTCGAGGGTCGCCTTGCCCACGATGTCGCCCGGGTGCAGATAGTCGTCCTTGTCGGGCCCGAGCGACAGATACGTCAGCCAGACGACGGGGAACAGCGCGACGAGGCTCGCCACGGCGAGGACGCCGTGCGTCAGCGCCTTGGCGAGCGGGCTGCGCTCGCCGCGTCCGCGCACGCGGCGCTTGTCCGCGGGGGCGGGCCCGGCCACTGAACGCTGCGTGGGGACCCGCGACTCGGTGGTCGTAGTCATGATGGTGGCTCCTGCGGCGTCAGACGGCGAGCTGCTCATTGCGCTTCAACCAGCGGTAGTAGAAGGAGGTGAAGACGGCGAGGATCGACAGGAGCAGCACGCCGTACGCGGCGGACTGCGCGAAGTCGCGCGGCTGCTGCCCGAATCCGAGGCGGTAGGCCCAGGTCACGAGGATCTGCGCGTCCGGTGCCGTGTTGCCGAAGAGCAGGAAGATGATCGCGAACTGGTTGAAGGTCCAGATGATGCCGAGCAGCACGACGGTGGAGCTGACCGACCTGAGGCCGGGCAGGGTGATGTGCCGGAAGCGCTGCCAGGAATTGGCGCCGTCCATCTCCGCGGCCTCGTACAGCGACGCGTCGATGGACTGGAGGCCGCCGAGCAGCGAGATCATCATGAACGGGACACCGCACCACGTGTTGACGAGGATCGCGGCGATCCGCTGGAAGGAGGGGTCCTCCAGCCAGCTCGGTTCGGGCAGATGCAGCGTGCCGAGGGCCACGTTGATGATCCCGGAGTCGGCGAGCATGATCCGCCAGGCGAAGACGGTGACGAACGTCGGGACCGCCCACGGCAGGATCAGCAGGAGCCGGTAGAAGGTGCGTCCGCGCAGCTTCTCGTTGAGGAGCAGGGCCAGGCCGAGTCCGATCCCGTAATGGAGAGCGACACAGACCGCCGTCCACACGATGGTCCACACGAAGTGCGACCAGAAGCGGTCGTAGGCGGAGGGGCCCCACAGGATGTCGGCGTAGTTGTCGAGGCCGATGAACTTGTAGGTGGCCTCGATCTGGTTGACGCCGATCGTACGGGCCGAGTTGAGGCTGTTGGCGTCGGTGAGCGTCAGATAGAAGCCGCGCATCAGGGGGTAGACGACGAGGACGCCGAGGACGACGACGACCGGAGCGATCATCGCGTACGCGTACCAGTACGTGCGGTACGAGTCCTTCAGGCGCCGGATCGGGCCCGGCCGCGGCGCGGGCTTCTTCGCGTCCGGGCGGTCGACGGCAAGGGTCATGCGGAGCACCTTCTGAGTCGGGCCGGTGGTTCGACGACCGGCCCTCGGACAGGTCTTTGCCGGTTCGCGCCCTCCCCTCCGGGGCGCGAACCGGCGGTCTTACCAGGTCACTTGGAGAAGCCGGGCAGCAGCTTGGCGAACGAGGTCTCGAGTCCGCTCACGCCCTGGTCGAGGGACTCCTTGCCGGTGGCGACCTTCGGCAGTTCCTGGTCCATCGGCGTCCACAGCGAGCTGTACTCGGGCAGCTCGGGGCGCGGCCGGGCGGCGTCGAGGACCTGCTGGTAGCCGGCGATGCCGGGGTCGGCGGTGACCTTGTCGGTGTACGCGTCCTCGCGGGTGGGCAGCGTCGAGTTCTTCAGGGCGATCTGCTCCTGCGTCTTCGCCGACGTCATCCACTTCACGAACTTCAGCGAGGCCTCCTGGTGGGCCTTGTCCGAGCCCGCGTACACGGACAGGTTGTGGCCGCCCGTCGGGGCGCCCGGCTTGCCGCCGGAGCCGGCCGGGACGGTGGCGATGCCCAGGTTCTTCTTGTCCTTGAACGCCGAACCCTTGTAGAAGTTCGTGATCTCCCACGGGCCCTGGATGGTCGAGGCGACCTTGCCGTTCACGAACGCGTCCTGGATGTGCGCGTACGCGTCCGCGGTGGCGTCGGCCTTGTGCAGGCCCTTGCCGTCGAACAGGCCCTTCCAGGCGGTGAGGCCCTTCTTGGCCTCGGCGGAGCCGATGGTGATCTTCTTGCCGGCGGCGTCGACGGTGTCGGTGTTCTCGCCGAACAGGAACGGCTGGGCGTAGTAGCCGGCCGTGGAGCCCCAGAAGCCGTCGGCACCGGTCTTGTCCTTGACCTTGGCCGCGTCCTTCTTCAGCTGGTCCCAGCTGGTGGGCGCCTCGGTGATGCCGGCCTTCTTGAAGAGGGCCTTGTTGTAGACGAAGGCGAGGGTGTCGGTGACCAGCGGGACGCCGTACGTCTTGCCGTCGAACTGGGCCTGCTTGATGAGGGACGCCTGGAACTTGTCCTTCTCGGCGAGCGCCTCCGTGCCGTCGAGCGGCAGCAGGTAGCTCTTCTTGGCGAAGGCGGGCGTCCAGCCGACCTCGGCGCGCAGCACATCGGGGGCGCCGCTCGCGCCGGCCGCCGTGTCGAACTTGTTCTGGGCCTGGTCGAAGGGCACGTTGACGTACTTGACCTTGATGTCCGGGTTGGCCTTCGTGAAGTCCTTGGCCAACGCCCTGTACGTGGGCGCCTCATTGGTGCCGTTCGACGTGTCCCACCAGGTGATGGTGACCGGGCCCGCCGCCTTGTCACCGCTGTCGTCACTTCCGCCGCAGGCCGTCGCCGCGAGTGCGAGGGACGCCACCACCGCGGTGGCCGCTATGCCACGCCGCATGAGAACTCCTAGAGGGTTGGGCCCGACTGGGCGACGTGAACGTAACAGCGCTGCAAGCCCGAGGAAAGACCTTGCTGAAAAAATTTGCAGAGACGGCCGGAGGTTACGGGTTCGTGACCTCCAAGTTCCGGCACTCGACGGGTGGTTATCACCTGTTACATGGGCTTATGTGGCGCTGCAAGGGTCTGCAAGCTCTTGCCACGGGGCGCCGTCACAGGGATCATCGGGACTCCTGCCCCGGCTCCCCCAGCTCTTGGCCCCCACAAGGAGTGCGATGACCCAGCTGCCCGCCCAGGCCGCCCGCAAGGCGCCCCCGGCCGCACCCGCGACCGCGCGTCTCGCCGACATCGCGGCGCAGGCGGGGGTGAGCGAGGCGACGGTGAGCCGGGTCCTCAACAGCAAGCCGGGCGTCGCCGCGGCCACCCGCCAGTCCGTCCTCGCCGCGCTCGACGTGCTCGGCTACGAACGCCCGGTGCGGCTCCGCCGGCGCAGCGAGGGGCTCGTCGGCCTGATCACGCCCGAGCTGGAGAACCCGATCTTCCCGGCGCTTGCCCAGGTCATCGGCCAGGCTCTGACCCGCCAGGGCTACACACCGGTGCTCGCGACGCAGACCCCCGGTGGCTCGACGGAGGACGAGCTGACGGAGATGCTCGTCGACCGGGGTGTCACCGGCATCATCTACGTCTCGGGACTGCACGCCGACACCACCGCGGACATGCGGCGCTACGAGCAACTGCGGGCGCAGGGCGTGCCGTTCGTGCTCGTGGACGGCTTCTCTCCGCAGGTGCGGGCGCCGTTCATCTCGCCGGACGACCGGGCGGCCATGCAACTGGCGGTCACCCACCTCGGCTCCCTCGGCCACACGCGGATCGGCCTGGCGCTCGGGCCGAAGCGGTTCGTGCCGGTGCAGCGGAAGATCGAGGGCTTCGTGCGGGCGATGCGGGACCGGTTCGAACTCAGCCCGGACGACATCGAGCGCGAGCTCGTCCAGCACTCCCTCTACACACTGGAGGGCGGGCAGGCCGCGGCCTGCGACCTGATGGACCGGGGCTGCACGGCGATCGTGTGCGCGAGCGACATGATGGCGCTCGGCGCGATCCGGGCGGCCCGGCAGCGGGGCCTCGAGGTGCCGGACGACATCTCGGTGGTCGGGTTCGACGACTCCCCGCTCATCGCGTTCACGGACCCGCCGCTCACGACCATCCGCAAGCCGGTGCAGGCGATGGGCCAGGCCGCGGTCCGCACGGTGCTCGAGGAGATCGGCGGGACGCCTGCGCCGCACACCGAGTTCGTGTTCATGCCGGAGCTGGTCGTGCGGGGGTCGACGGCGTCGGGGCCGGGGGTTGTCGGGCGGCGATAGCCGCGCGGATTCGCTGAACGCCGCGCCACCCCGCTCCGTATCCTGCACTGAGCCCGGGGCGCACCGGGCTGTTACGGGGGCCGTGCGGGAGGTACGGATGGCACGCAGAGCGCACCGCTGATCACGGGTGGCGCGGCCGACCGAAGGCGCCGCGCCCGTTTCGATCTCTTCTCCTTGTTCACCGAGCGAACTCTGCTTTCTTTTTTCCCCGTGCAAGGAGTGCCGCTTCCCCCTGCCCGAAAACAGCGGGAAAACGGCCCGAGAGCATTTCCCCAATACATTTACGTTATTTGTGTCGGACGCTCCGATTCCCCGTTGACATGCCCGAATTCGCATGCCAAAGCTTGCTCCAGCACAGCGATTCCGGAATTCGCACAACTCCGATGATCCGGAAGGGGGAACACCATGAAGAAGATTTCTGTCCGCAAGGCAGGGCCCATCCGCCTGACCACGGCCTGCTACTACCTCTGCGGCGACGCCGCGTAATTCTGCGCCTCCCCGGCCGGGGTCGGACCGCCTTCGGGGTCCGGCCCCGGCCACCTGCAACTCCCGTCTCCCACAAGGGGGTGTGCCGGATGAACGGCACCGTTCGGCTGCACCGGCTCACGATGGTCGCCGAGGACGACGGCGTGATGGTCGGCCGGCCCGACACCGGTTCGTACGCGGTGTTCCCCGAGGAGGGGGCACAGGCGCTGCGGATGTTCGCCGACGGGGTGCCCGTCGGCGAGGTCGCCGACTGGTACGAGCGCACGTGCGGCGGCCCGCTCGACATGGACGACTTCCTGGAAACCCTCGCCGAACTCGGCTTTCTGCACACCGGCGAGCCGGATCCCGAGCAGCGGCGGGTGCGCTGGCAGGGGCTCGGCAGAGCGCTGTTCTCCTGGCCCGCCTGGACCGCGTACGCCGTCCTCGTGGCGGCCGCGGTGGCCATGATGGTGCGCGATCCGGGGCTGCGGCCCTCGTACCACCAGGTGTTCTTCACGCACTACCTGACGCTCATTCCGCTGACCGTCTTCGCGCTCGCGCTGCCGTGCATCGTCGTGCACGAGGCGTTCCACGCGCTCGCCGCGCGGCGGCTCGGCCTGCCGTCCACGCTCGGGATCGGGCGCAGGCTCTACTACCTGGTCGCGGAGACCCGACTCGATTCACTGCTCAGCGTGGAGCGCCGGAAACGCTATCTGGTTTTCTGGGCGGGCATGCTGGCGGATGTGGTCCTGCTGTGCGGGTTCACGCTGCTTTCGCTCGCGCTCGACACGAACGCCATTCCGTCGTGGATTCACAAACTCTGTCTCGCTGTCGCCTTCACCTGCGTCCTGCGCCTCATCTGGCAATTCCTGTTCTATTTGGAGACGGACATCTATTACGTGGTGTCGACCGCGACAGGATGCACGGATCTGCAGAATGCGTCGCGGTTCCGGCTGCGTTCCGGGTTCCGCAGGACGCTGCGCCTCGCACCGCCGGTGCCGGACACCGAGTGGTCGCCGCGCGACCGCGACGTGGCCCGCTGGTACGCGCCGCTGCTGTTCGCCGGGTACGGGTTCTCGCTGGCCTCGCTGGCCTGGGCCGGGATCCCCACCGCGACGCACTTCTGGACGACGGTCGCGGACCGGCTCGGCGACCCGCACACCCCGTTCTGGGACCTGGTCGACGCGGCGGGCTTCCTGCTCCTGTCCGCGCTCCAGATCGGGCTGCTCGTCCACGTCACGCTGCGGGACCGGCGGAACCGGTCCCGTCCCCACTCACCGCAAGGAGCCCTGACATGACCGCCCTTCTGTCGACACGCCACTGGTGGTTCGACGCCGCCGCCACCGCGGACACCACGGCCGCCGAGTCGCCGCCGTCCCCGTCGCTGGAGGTCCGCTGCCACCGCCGGTTACGCGGCCCGTTCACCGCCGCGCACTTCCTCCTGCACCAGGCCCTCCCCCAACTGGTCGCTCACGACAGCGAGTTGGTGGCCTCGGCGCGGGCGACCGAAGTGGAGTCGATCGCACCCGAACTGATGGCGATCGTGCCGACGCCGCCACAGACCCTCACCAATCTCGCCGACGCCAAGGAGCGCACCCGCTTCTATCCGGCGACCCGCGCCCTGCGCATCGCCCACGGCGTGGCCGAACTCCTCATGGACTGGGCGCGGGTGGCCCACCCGCGCGGCCTCACCCTCGCCTTCCGGGGCCTGGACGAGGCCGACCCCACGGACCGGGACCTGGTGGCCGTGCTGCTGCGGCGCTGCGATCCCGCCACCCTGACCGTGGTCGTGGACGGCGCGGGGGCGGCCGACGACCTGCTCGGCAGGGCGCTCGCCGCGCACACCCGCCGGGTTCCCCGCCTGCCGTTCGTGGACGCGGAACTGCTGCCCGACACGGACCTCGCGCAGCGCTACATCGACAGCGACGGCACCAGTGACGACGCGCGCCTGCGCCGCGCCTATGAAGCGCTGCCCGCCGCCGAGCGGGCCCGCCGGCACACCGCGCGCGCCGAACTCCTCGCCGGGCGGGACGAGCCGACGCTGCGGCTCGGGGCGATCCCGTACCACCTGGAGCACGGCACGGACCCGCGGGGCGCGGGCGTCGAGGCGATCGTCGAGGCCGTCACCGCCTGCTTCAACAAGGGGTTCTACGAGGCCGTGGTGGAGCTCGCCGGACGCGGCCGGGCGCTCCTCGCCGACAGCGAACCCGACCGTACGTACTGGAATCTGACGCACAAGACCGGCGCCTGCCTGTGCTACCTGGGGCGCGGCGCGGACGCGTTCGCGTACTTCGAGGAGATGCGGCGCGGCTCCACTTCGCAGGACGCGCACATGGGGACCGCGTACCTCATGGCGATGCTCTACACCCGGTTCCTGCCGAAGGACGCGCACGACGAGGACCTCGCGCTGGCCTGGGTGAACACGGCGATCTCGATCGCGGACGTGCACCCCGATCCGCACAAGCGGGTCCTGGTGCGGGCGTTCATGCGCAACGCGCGGGCCCTGGTCGAGCTGCACCGCGGCAACGCCGACGGCTCGCTCGCCCTGGTCGACGAGGCGATGGCGATCACCGACGCCGACTTCGGCCCGGACGAGCAACTCCTGCACCGTTCCGTGCTGTTGTACAACCGGGCGCAGGTACGGGGCGCGCGCGGCGACCACACCGCCTCACTGGCCGACTACGACGAGGTGATCCGCCGCGACCCCGACTACGGCGACTACTACTTCGAGCGGGCCGCCCAGCACCGCGCGCTCGGCGCGACCCGCGAGGCGCTCGCCGATTACGCGGCGGCGATCCGGCTCACGCCACCGTTCTACGAGGCGCACTTCAACCGGGCGGATCTGCTGCGGGAGTTGGGCGACGACGCGGGCGCGCTGCGCGATCTGGACTACGCCCTGGCCGTCGAACCGGACCACGTCGACTCGCTGCTGCACCGCGCGGACCTGTCCCTGGAGCGCGGCGACTTCGACCGGGCCCGCGCGGACATCGACCACGGCCTGAGCCTCGCACCGGGAAGCCCCCAACTGCTCGCGGCACAGGGCACCTTGCATTCCGAACTGGGCGACACGCACGCCGCGTACGAGAGTTACTCGGCGGCTCTCAAAGCCGATCCGGGCTGCCTCGCCGCCTGGGCGAACCGGGCCGTCCTCGCCTTCGACGCGGGGCGCCCGGCCGAGGCCGTCGACGACCTGGACGCGGCCCTCGCCCTCGACGACGACGCGGAGCTGCGGATCAACCGGGCCGTGGCGCTGCAGTCCCTCGGCGAGCACCGGCGCGCCGTGGCCGACCTGGAGCGCGCGCTCGAATCGGCCGGCGGCGTGCCCGACCCCGAGCTGTTCTACCTGCGGGGCGTCAGCCGATTCGCCCTCGACGACCCGGCCGGGGCGGTCACGGACTGGCGGGCCCACCTGGACGCGTACGAGCGGGACGAGGCGTCGCCGCACGCCGAGGAGATCCACGCCCGTGCCGGGGCCGCGCTGCGGGAGCGGGCGGCGTGACCGCCGAGGCGACGAGTCCGCCGCACATCGAAGCGGCCCGCTCCGACCTCGTACGGTCCGCGCTGCGGCGGCACGCCAAGGGGGTCGCCGTGGTCACGGTCGGCGGGGAGCGGCCCGCCGGGTTCTGTGTCACCTCGCTCGCCTCGCTCTCCCTGGACCCGCCACTGCTGTCGTTCACGGTCGGCCTGCGGTCGGGTTCGTGGGAGGCGGTGCGGGACGCGACGTGGGTGATGGTGCAGCTGCTCGCGGCCGGTCAGGAGGAGGTGGCGCGGGTCTTCGCGGGCCCGCGCCACGCCCGCTTCGGGCCGGGCACCTCCTGGCACCGGGATCCGCTGGGGCTGCCCGCCCTGGACGGCGTACTGGCCCGCTTCGTGCTGACCCCGGTCAGCATGCGCCCGGTCGGCGACCACGCGCTGGTCATCGGGCTCGTGGTGCGGGCGGGCCGGGTCGCGGAGGCGGGGCCGCTGGTGCACCACGACGGGGCGTTCGTCGGCCTCCCGGGGCCATCCGGCGCGGCAGGCGCGCGGCACTGAGCCATTGGTACAGTCGGCGGCGTTCCGCCGCGCCACCGAAGGAGTCCGACGCCATGGCCGTGGACCAGCTCGACACCCGCATCCTGCGGCTCCTCCTGGAACAGCCCCGCACCAGCATGCGCGAGTACGCCCGGATCCTCGGGGTGGCCCGCGGCACGCTGCAGGCCCGGGTGGACCGGATGGAGCGGGACGGTGTGATCACGGGCGTACAGCCGTCCCTCTCCCCCGCGGCCCTCGGCCACCCGGTGCTCGCGTTCGTGCACATCGAGACGACGCAGGGCCACCTGGGGGACGTCGGGGACGAGCTGGCCGGGGTGCCGGAGATCATCGAGGCGTACTCCACCACCGGCGGCGGCGATCTCCTCGCCCGCGTGGCGGCGCGCGACGCGGAGCATCTGGAGGATGTGATCCAGCAGCTCAACCGGCTGCCCGGTGTGGTGCGCACCCGCACCGAGGTGGCCCTGCGCGAGCGCGTCCCGCACCGGCTGCTGCCGCTGGTCGAGGCGATCGGGAAGGCGGCGGCACAGCCGCGGGGATGATCGGGGGTTCCCGGTCCTGCATCCTGGGTCACATGAGCGACGCGAACCACCCCTCGTACCACTTCGGCGACACCGCGGTCGTCTTCGATCTCGACGGCACCCTCGTCGACAGCGAGCCGAACTACTTCAAGGCCTCCCTCGGCACCCTGGCCCGTCAGGGCGTCACGGACTTCACGTGGGCCGACCACGAGACGTACGTCGGGATCTCCACACTGGAGACCATCGGCATCTGGAAGCGGCGGTACGGCATCGACGTGCCGGACGGCGAGCTGCTTGAGGAGATGAACGCCCGCTATCTGGAGCTCGCGCGCGCCGAGACCCATGTCTTCCCGCAGATGCGCCTGTTCGTCGAGCGGCTGAGCGCGGCGGGCGTGCCGATGATCGTCGCGTCCGGCTCGTCGCCCGAGGCCATCGACGCGATCCTCACCGGCACGGGGCTCGCCGCGCAGCTCCCGCTGTACGTGTCGGCGGACGAGGTGGACAACGGCAAGCCGGCCCCCGACGTGTTCCTGGAGGCGGCACACCGGCTGGGCACGCGGGCCTCGCACTGTGTGGTCCTGGAGGACGCGGCGCCGGGGGCCGCCGCCGCGCACGCGGCCGGCATGCGCTGCATCGCGCTGCCGTATGTCGCGGCGCAGGCGGACGACCCGGCGTTCACCACGGCCGACCTGCTGTTCAAGGGCGGTCAGGAGGAGTTCACTGCGCGGGCCGCGTGCGAGTGGCTCGAGCGCTCAGCTCCGTCTTCCTGATCTTCCCTGTGGGGGTGAGCGGCAGCTCGTCGAGTATCTCGACGACGTGCGGGACCTTGTACGTCGCCATGTTCCCGGCCGCCCACTCCTTCAGCGCGTCCGCGGTGAGCGCGGACCCGGGGACGGTGCGGGCGAACGCGTAGGGGCGCTGACCGCTCTCCGGGTCCTCGACGGCGACGACCGCGGCGGCGAGCACGTCGGGGTGCTGGGCGAGCAGCGTCTCCACTTCCGTCGGGAAGACGCTCATGCCCTTCACCTTGATCATGTCCTTGTCGCGGCCCAGGTAGTGCAGACACCCCTCCTCGTCGAGGGCGCCGATGTCACCGGTGTGCAGCCAGCCGTCCCGCAGCGCCCTCTCCGTCGCCTCGGGAGCACGCCAGTACCGGGTGAGCACGGACGGGCCGCGCACCACGATCTCGCCCCGCTCCCCCAGTGGCAGCGGCTCCCCTGTCGTGAAGTCGACGACCATGAAGTCCGTGCCGGGGACCGGGAGTCCGCAGAACACCGGGTCGCTCAGCAGGTCGTGGTCGCCGTCCTGGAAGCCGAGGGTGTTGGTGTCACTGGTGTGTGTCTCGGTCATCCCGTACGAGGCCTCGCGCAGCACACTGTGCTCGCCGACGGCCGCCTTCCACCGGGCGCGCAGCGCCGGGGTGAGCTTGCGGATGAAGGAGACCGTCAGCGGGGTCGACAGGCTCGTCAGGTCGTGGCGGGCGAAGTCGGGGTGGTCGAGGAGTTCGAGGTAGTTCTCGACGGTGCCGGCCATGGTGGTCGCGCCGTGCGTCTCGATGGCGTCGAGGACCTCGGCCGCGTTCCAGCGGGTGAGCAGGACGCTGGTGCCGCCGGAGACGAGCGGGGCGAGGATGCCGAGGTTCTCGCCCGCGATCCAGAAGATGGGCAGATAGCAGACCGAGACGATGCCGCGGGCCTTCGCCTCGTCCGTGGTGACCCGGCCGTTGTCGATGGCGGTGGCCGTGTAGACCATGTGCCGCTGGGTGTGCTCGCAGCCCTTGGGCAGTCCCGTGGTGCCGCCGGTGTAGTTGAGGGCGGCGAGCGCGTCGAGGTCGTCGGCGATGTCCTCGTGGCGGTCGTGGGCGACGGCCCGCGGCCAGTCGGCGTCCGCGAGGACGGTACGTACGGGGGTGTCGGCCCGCACCTCCTCGACGGCGGGCAGCAGCGCGTCCCGCGTGACGATCAACTCCGGTCCGGCGTCGTTGAATTCGTGCCGCAGCTCGGCCGCGCGGAACATCGGGTTCACCGGCACATGCACCGCCCCGATGCGCAGCACGGCGAGCAGGGCGACGACGAAGCGGGCCCCGTTCGGCAGGAAGACACCGACGCGGTCGCCGGGGCGCACGCCCTGTCCGGCCATCCAGCCCGCCAACCGGGCGCTCCGGTCGTCGAGTTGCCGGTAGCTGAGGGTCTCGTCCGCCGTGACGATCGCGGGCCGGTCCGGATTCCGGGCCGCCCAGCGGGCCACATGCCCGGGGAGCGTCAGCTCCCCCGCCTCATGGCGGGTTTCGGACGGCTGGCGGCCCGCCCTGGACTTGGCCTGGCGGGCGCGCAGATCGCGCAGATGCGCCTCGATGGATGACGTGCCAGTGGACAACGTGCGGCTCCCTACTGCTGCGGTGCTGCTCCGATACCGAGGAGATGCAGATACATGACGGTCGCGTCGGCGACCGCCTGGTCGTACGCGGCCGGGCGCTCGGCGACCAGCCGCGCGAACTCGATGCTCATGCCGCCGACGGCACGCGACAGGGTGAGCGGGTCGACGACCGGGTGCGCCCGGCCCTCCGCCGCGACCCGGCGTACGTAGCGGGCGGCGCGGCGGACCGGACGCTCGCGGATCTCCTCCCACAGGGCGCGCACCTCGGCGTCTGCCCGTGCCTGCTGTTCGAGCAGGACGAGCAGCGGCAGGTGCCGCGCGTAGGCGGCGATGAACGCGGCCGTGGAGGCGCGGGCCACCGCCGCCACGTCGTCGGTGTCCACCCCGGGCACGTCCTGCGCGCTGAGGAACGCGTCCCGCACGCGCCCCGCGAGCACCCGGAAGACCTCTTCCTTGGACGCGAAGTAGACATAGAACCCGGCCCGCGACACCTCGGCCTGCGCCGTGATGTCGGCGATGGTCGCCGGGCCGTAGCCGAGCCGCGCGAAGACCTGCTCGGCCGCGTCGAGGAGCCGTCCGCGCGCCGGGGCGTCGGTCCGGTCCCGGGCGGTGCGGACGGACCATTCCTGTTGTGCCTGCTGACTGCGTGCCACAGCGCCAGAGTATTGACGTTGACGTCAGTGTCAATGAGCATGACGGAATCCGGTTCTGAATCCGAATTCGACTTCCCGGAGGGGTTCATGGGGTCTGCCGCCGTACTCGTCGCCAATCGTGGGGAGATAGCCGTCCGGGTGCTGCGCGCCGCCGCCGAGCTCGGGCTGCGCACGGTGGCCGTGCACGAGCCGGGCGACGAGGCGCATCTGCACCTGGCGGACGAGGCCGTGCCGCTCGCGGCGGGCGGCTATCTGGACGCCGAGGCGCTGGTCGCGGCCGCGCGTGGGAGCGGCTGTACGTATCTGCACCCCGGCTACGGCTTCCTGAGCGAGTCCGCGGGGCTCGCCCGGCGGTGTGCGGACGCCGGTGTCACCTTCGTGGGCCCGTCCCCCGAGGTGCTCGACCTGTTCGGGGACAAGGCGCGCGCCCGGGCGCTCGCCGTCGGGACGGGGGTGCCGGTCCTGCCCGGCACGGAGGGTGACACCACGCTGGAGGAGGCGCGGGCGTTCCTCGCCGAAGGGCCGATGATGGTCAAGGCCGTGGGCGGGGGCGGCGGGCGCGGGATGCGGGTCGTGCGGGACGCGTCGGAGCTGGACGAGGCGTGGGAGCGGTGCGCTTCGGAGGCGCAACAGGCCTTCGGGCGCGGCGAGTTGTACGTCGAGCGGCTGTGGGAGGGCGCTCGGCACATCGAGGTGCAGGTCGTCGGCGACGGTGCCGCCGCGAGTCATCTGTGGGAGCGGGACTGCAGCGCGCAGCGCCGCCACCAGAAGCTCGTCGAGATCGCCCCGGCTCCGGGCCTGGACGCGAGCGTGCGCGACCGGCTCCTCGACGCCGCCCTGCGCCTGGCCCGCGCCTCCCGCTACGCGGGCGTCGGCACGGTCGAATTCCTCGTCAGGGGCGAGGAGTTCGTGTTCATGGAGGCCAATCCGCGCCTCCAGGTCGAGCACACGGTGACGGAGGAGGTGACGGGTGTCGACCTGGTCGCGGCGCAGCTGCGGATAGCGGCGGGCGAGAGCCTGACCGACCTCGGTCTCGCCGGGGAGCCGCCCGCCCCGCGCGGCTTCGCGGTGCAGCTGCGGGTGAACGCGGAGGTCACGGGCCCCGACGGTACGGTCCGGCCGTCGGCGGGGCGGCTCGCGCGCCTCGATGTGCCGACGGGCCCCGGCGTGCGCGTCGACACCGCGGCCCGCACCGGCACCGAACTCGGCACGCGCTTCGACTCGCTCCTCGCCAAGGTCGTCGCGCACGCTCCGGCCGGCGACTTCGCGGCGGCGTGCGCACGGGCGCGGCGGGCGCTCGACGAGTTCACGGTGGAGGGTGTGCGGACCGGCATCCCCTTCCTGGCCCGGCTGCTCGACCACCCCGGGTTCACGGCGGGCGGCTTCGACACCGGCTTCGTACAGCGCCACCTGGCGGAGCTGGCACCGCCCGACGCCACTGCGCCCGAAGGTGTCACCGAGCCGGGCACGGTGACCGCACCGATGGCGGGAACCGTCGTCACCGTCGACGCCGAACCCGGCCAACACGTCGCCGCGGGCGCCACGTTGCTCGTGCTCGAAGCGATGAAGATGGAGCACGTGGTGCGCGCCGAGCACGCGGGGGTCGTCCGTGCGGTGCGTGCAGGGGTCGGCGAAACCGTCGCCGAGGGCGCCGAGTTGGTGCTCCTGGACGTGACGGAGGAGGGCGGATCCCAGGAGGACGCGGCCGAGGAACTCGACCTCGACGCGGTGCGCCCCGATCTCGCGCAGGTCGTCGCGCGGCACGCCTTCGGACTCGACGAGAACCGCCCCGAGGCCGTCGCCAAGCGGCATGCGACCGGGCTGCGCACGGCCCGCGAGAACATCGAGGACCTGTGCGACGCGGGGACGTTCACCGAGTACGGCGCGCTCGCGGTGGCCGCGCAACGGCGGCGCCGCGCGCTGGACGACCTGATCCGCTCGACGCCCGCCGACGGCATGGTCACCGGCACCGGCCGGATCGGCGGCGCGCCCGTGGTCGCCATGTCGTACGACTACACGGTGCTCGCCGGGACACAGGGCCACAACAACCACCGCAAGACCGACCGGATGCTGCATCTGGCCGAGGAGCGCGGGCTGCCCGTCGTGCTGTTCGCGGAGGGCGGCGGCGGCCGGCCCGGTGACACCGACACCTCCTCGATCGCGGGCCTGGACGTCATGACGTTCCATCAGATGGCGCGGCTCAACGGCAGGGTGCCGCTCGTCGGCATCGCGTCGGGCCGCTGCTTCGCGGGGAACGCGGCGCTGCTCGGCAGCTGCGACGTCATCATCGCGACGCCCGAGGCGAACATCGGGATGGGCGGCCCCGCGATGATCGAGGGCGGCGGCCTCGGCGTGCACCGCCCCGAGGACATCGGCCCGCTGTCGGTGCAGGTGCCGAACGGGGTCGTGGACCTCCCGGTCGCCGACGAGGCGGAGGCGGTGCGCGTGGCCCGCGCCTATCTGTCGTACTTCCAGGGTCCGCAGGCGGGTTGGGAGGCGCCCGACCCGCGGCGTCTGCGCCACGCGATCCCCGAGAACCGGCGGCGCGCCTACGACATCCGCGCCGCGATCGAAGGGCTCGCCGACACGGACTCGGTGCTCGAACTGCGCCGCGGCTTCGGAGCCGGAGCGATCACGGCGCTGGTGCGGATCGAGGGCCGCCCGATGGGCCTGGTCGCGAACAACCCGGCGCACCTCGGCGGCGCCGTCGACCGGGACGCGGCGGACAAGGCGGCGCGCTTCCTGCGGCTGTGCGAGTCGTTCGGCCTCCCGGTTCTCTCGCTGTGCGACACACCGGGCTTCATGGTGGGTCCGGAGTCCGAACGCAGCGCGACGGTGCGGCAGTTCGCGGACCTGTTCGTCGCGGGCGCGCGCCTCACCGTGCCGCTGGTCTGCCTCGTGCTGCGCAAGGCGTACGGGCTCGGGGCGATGGCCATGATGGGCGGTTCGACGCGGGCGCCGCTCGGCACGGCGGCCTGGCCGAGCGGCGAGTTCGGCGGCATGGGTCTGGAGGGTGCGGTGCGGCTCGGCTACCGCCGCGAGCTGGAGGCCATCGCCGACCCCGCCGAGCGGGAGCGGGCCTTCGAGGCCCGGGTCGCGGAGCTGTACGAGCACGGCAAGGCGGTGAACGCGGCGGCGGCCCTGGAGATCGACGCGGTCATCGACCCGGCAGACTCGCGGAGTTGGATCATGTCCGCGCTGGACGCGTAGGCGACCGTCGTGGAAGTGCCCGCGCATTGATGCGCGAAGAGAGGGGTACTCGGTCGATCATGCGTATCAGTGTGGTGGATGTCGGTTCGAACACCGTGCGCCTCGCGATCGCGGACGCGCGCGACGGAGCGCCGCTGCCGGTGCACACGGCCAAGCGGCGGTTACGGCTGTCGGAGCTGGTCGACCGCGACCGCAGACTGGGCCCCGTGGCGGTGGACCGGCTGGTCGACGCGGTACGGGCGGCGGTCACGGAAGCCGAACGCTGGGGCAGCGACGAGCCGTTCGTCTTCGCCACGGCCATCGTCAGGGACGCGCCGAACCGGGACGAGGTCCTCGACGCCGTCGAGGGGGGGACCGGAGTGCGGCCCCGGGTGCTGCCCGGCGAGGTGGAGGCCGAGCTGACGTTCCTCGCGGCGCGGCGCTGGATGGGCTGGCGGGCCGGGCCGCTCGGTGTCCTCGACATCGGGGGCGGCTCGCTGGAGGTCGCCTTCGGGCGGGGGCGGCTGCCCGAGTTCGCGATCTCGCTGCCGCTCGGGGCGGGGCGGCTCACGCGCGAGCACCTGCCGGGGGACGGGATGCCGCCGACGGAGAAGGAGCTGAAGGCGCTGCGGCGTCATGTGCGGCATCAGCTCAGGGACGTCGCGGCGCGGATCCGCTGGGAGGGGCCGCTCACGGCGGCGGCCACGTCCCGTACGTTCACGCAGCTGGCGCGCCTGTGCGGGGCCCCTCCGGGGCGGCACGGGCCGTTCGTACCGCGGCGGTTGAGCCGTAGGGCGTTGGGCCTGGCGGTGGACGAGCTGGCGGAGCTGCCGGCCGAGCGGAGGGCGGAGTTGCCGGGGATTTCCGCGCCGCGGGCGTCGCAGTCGCTTGCGGGGGCGTTGGTCGGGCATACGGCGATGAAGCTCATGGGCATCCGCGAGTTGACGGTGTGCCCCTGGGCGATCCGGGAGGGGATTCTGCTGCGGCGGATCGAGGGCGATGCGGGGTGGTCCGCGCCGCTCCACGTTGCGGCCGACCGTCCCTACGCCACGGGGCTCCGCCCCGGACCCCGCGCCTCAATCGCCGGCGGGGCTTGACTGGCGTACCAGCTCGATCGCTCGGCCCAGGGTCGTGAGGCGCGCGGACACCGTGTCCCCCGCCGGGTACAGGCGGACGGTGTCCACCCCCGCCTCCCGCCACACGGCCAACCGCTCCCGGACCATCGCCTCCGTGCCGATGAGCGTCGTCGCGAGGACCATGTCGTCGGTGACCAGGGCGGCCGCCCCCTCGCGGTCGCCCGCCTGCCAGCGTTCGCGGACCGCCGCGGCGACGTCGGCCCAACCCTGCCTGCTGTACGCCTGGTTGTAGAAATTGGTCGAGGCGGAGCCCATGCCGCCGAGGCTGAACGCGAGCTCCTTCTTCCGGCCGCCCACCACGGCCGCCAGCTCCTCCTCGTCCTCGACGAAGTTCACCTCGGCCCCCTGACAGATGTCGAGGTCGGCCCTGGTCCTGCCCGACGCCGCGAGCCCCGCGTCCAGGTGGTCGAAGTACGCCTCCTTCGCCCCCTCGGGCACGAAGCTCGTCCCGAGCCACCCGTCGGCGACCTCCCCGGTGAGCCGCAGCATCTTCGGTGACAACGTCGCGAGGTAGATGGGCAGTTCGTGCTCCGCCCGCATCGAGAGCCGCATCGGCTTCGCGTCCCCGCCGGGCAGCGGCAGCGTGAACTCCCGCCCCTCGTAGGCGATCTTCTCGCCGGTCGCCGCCATCCGCACGATCTCGACCGTCTCCCGCATCCGGGCCAACGGGCGCGCGAACGGCACCCCGTGCAGCCCCTCGATCACCTGCGGCCCGGAAGGACCGAGCCCCAGCAGGAAGCGGCCCTCGGAGATGTTCGACAGGGTGATCGCGGCGCGCGCGATGGCGGCCGGGGTGCGGGTGGCGAGCTGGATGATGCCGGAGCCGAGCAGCATCCGCTCCGTGCGCGCCGCCAAGTACCCCAGCGGGGACGGCGCTTCGGAGCCCCAGGCCTCGGCGACCCAGCAGATGTCCAGGCCCAGCTTCTCGGCCTCGGTGACGAAGTCGACGGTCTCCCGCCAGTTCCCGCCGGACGCCTCGATGGTGGTCGATGTACGCATCAGGCCTCCATCCCTTCCGCGCCCGGGCCCGACTCCGCCAGCGCCTTCAGCCCGTCGAGCGTCGCGTTCATGCCCCGCTCCCACTCCCGCAGCCGCCCGTACACGATCTTCTGCTCCTTCTCCGGCATCCGGTCGATGGCGTACGAGAGGCCGGAGCGTCCCGGCCCCATCCGCGCCCACTGCGTCAGTTCCGTGCCCCCGTCCTCCGTCGCCGCCATGCTGAACCGCCAGACAGCGCTGGGCCGTTCGGGATCGCCCACGGCCCACGCGAAGACGCGGCCCGGCTCGCACTCGACGACGTACGAGGTGGTCTCCCACGCCCCGAACGCCTCGTGCCGGCTGCGCCCCAGGAAGCGGGCGCCGACGCCGCGCTCATCGCCCAGCCACTCGGCCGACTGGAGTTCGGCGCTGAACCGGGGCATCAGGCCGACGTCGCCGACCAGCTCCCACACCCGGTCCGGGGGCGCCGCGATCGTGCGTCGCGCCTCGACGGTCGGCGTGTCCGCGTAGCGTGCGCCGGTCCATTCCATCGTGCTCCACCTCTCCGTAGAACAGCCTGTGACCACGAGAGTTTCGTAGATGGACTCACTACGTCAAGAGCAACCCGGCAACCTGAGGGATCGGTTCAGCGGGTGAAGCGCGCCGCGATGTCCGGGCGCCGCGCGAGCTTCTCCGGGTAGCCGGGGCCCATCCGCGCGTGGGTGTCGTCTGCGGTCATCGGCTCGCCGCAGTGCCCGCAGACGACGGCCGCCTCGCTCTCGTGGCCGCACCGGTCGTGCTCGAAGACGACGGGCGCGCCCTCCTCGCCGGACAGCCAGCGGTTGCCCCAGGCGTTCATGGCGGCGAGGACGCCGAAGAAGTCGCGGCCCTTCTCGGTGAGGACGTAGTCGTGCCGCACGGGCGCGGTGTCGTAGGCGCGCTTCTCCATGAGGCCCGCGTCGACGAGCCGCCGCAGCCGCTCCGCCAGGGTCGTCCGGGCGATGCCGAGCTCCTGCTGGAACACGTCGAAGCGGGTGATGCCGTAGAACGCCTCGCGCAGCACGAGCGGCGTCCACCAGTCCCCCAGCAGATCCATGGTGCGGGCGATGGAGCAGGGCCAGTCGGCAAAGGAAGTGCGCCTCATGACCGAAAGGATACGGACGGGCCACGGAGAGGGTCTCGGTACAGGACTCAGGACGTGACGTTCGCCATGAACGGCGTCGACCCATTGTGGACGGGGCCCCCGGCTGATCACCTGGAGTCCTACAACGCACCGAGCTGGAGGCCCCGTTGTTCGCTTCCGTGGACGAAGTCACCACGCGCCTTGCCGGGACGGGCTATCTGGCCTCCCCCGCCGTGGCGACCACCGTCTTCCTGGCCGCCAAGCTCGGCAAGCCGCTGCTCGTCGAGGGCCCGGCGGGCGTCGGCAAGACGGAACTGGCGAAGGCGGTCGCGGCGATCAGCGACGCCAGTCTGATCCGCCTCCAGTGCTACGAGGGCGTGGACGAGAGCCGCGCCCTGTACGAGTGGAACCACGCCAAGCAGCTGCTGCGGATCACTGCGGGCCGCGACGAGACCTGGGACCAGACCCGCACGGACATCTTCAGCGAGGAGTTCCTGCTCTCGCGCCCGCTGCTCTCCGCGATCCGCGGCGACGACGCGAAGGTCCTGCTCATCGACGAGATGGACAAGGCGGACGTCGAGGTGGAGGGGCTGCTCCTCGAAGTGCTCTCCGACTTCCAGGTGACCGTCCCCGAGCTGGGCACCATCGCCGCCACCCGGCGCCCCTTCGTGGTCCTCACCTCCAACGCGAGCCGTGAGCTGTCGGAGGCGCTGCGCCGCCGCTGCCTCTTCCTCCACATCGGCTTCCCCGAGGAGGAGTTGGAGCGCCGCATCGTCGCCCTGAAGGTGCCCGAGCTCGACGCGGTGCTCACCGAGTCCCTCGTACGGGTCGTGGGCGCGCTGCGCGCCATGGACCTGCGCAAGGTGCCCTCGGTCGCGGAGACGGTGGACTGGGCGCGCACCCTCCTCGCGCTCGGCGCGGACCGCCTGGACGAGGAGGTCGTACGGGCGTCCCTCGGCGTCGTCCTCAAGCATCAGGAGGACGTGAACACGGCGGCGGCCAAGCTCGACCTGGACGCGGTGTGAGCACGGCCCTGTCGGTCGCCGACCGGGTCACCTCGCTCGTGCGGGCGCTGCGCGCGCACGGCATCCGGATCGGCACGGGCGAGAGCGTGGACGCCGCGCAGGCGGTGGCGGCGCTCGGCATGGACAGCCGGGAGCATCTGCGCGAGGGCCTGGCCTCGGCCCTGCTCCACGACCAGGGCCAGCGCGCGGTCTTCGACCCCGTCTTCGACGTGTACTTCCCGCACGCGGTGGGCGCGCCCGGCCAGGGCGGCGCCACCGACCGGGACAGCCTGCGCGAGCGTCTCACCGAGGCCCTGGCCGCGAACGACCGGGCCGCGCTTGCCCGCCTCGCCGCCGAGGCGGTGGACTCCCTCGGCGGCTACGACGCGAACGGCTGGTCGTCCCAGCAGACCCTCGACCGGCTGCGCCCGCAGACACTCCTCGCCCCGGTCATGTCCGCGATCCGCGCGGGCGGCAGCGGCCAGTCCGGGGCCTTCACCGACCGCATCGAGGCGGACGAGATCCGCCGCCGCATCGAGGAGTTCCGCGAAGGGGTGCGCGGCGAGGCGCGGCGCAGGGTCGCGGAGGCCCGCGACCGCGACGAGCTGGCCCGCCGGATGCCGGTCCAGACGCCCGACCGCACCGTGTTCCTCTACGCGGACAAGGCCCAGCTCGCCGAGTTGCGCCGCACCGTCCACCCCCTGGCCCGCAAGCTGGCCACGCGCCTCGCCGCCCGCAGGCGCCGCGCGGCCCGCGGCCACATCGACCTGCGCCGGACGCTGCGCGGCTCGCTGTCGACGGGCGGCGTCCCGATGAAGCCGGTGCTGCGCAAGCGCCGCCCTACGCGTCCCGAACTGGTGCTGCTCTGCGACGTGTCGGGCTCGGTGGCCGGCTTCGCGAACTTCACGATGCTCCTGGTCCAGGCCCTGCACGACCAGTTCAGCAAGATCCGCGTCTTCGCCTTCGTCAACCGGACCGACGAGGTCACCGACCTCATCGCGCACGGCGCGGCGGACGCGGAGGGCCTCGGCGCCCGTATCGCGGCCGAGGCCACGCTGACCGGCTGGCACGGCAGCAGCGACTACGGCACGGCGCTCGGCGAGTTCGTGGAGCGCTACGAGTCCGCCGTGGGCCCCCGCACCACGGTGCTGATCCTCGGCGACGCCCGCAACAACCAGCAGAACCCGAACCTCCCGGCGCTGCGCCGCATCACCCGCGCCTCCCGCCGCACCTACTGGCTCAACCCGGAGCCCCGCTCCCAGTGGGACACGGGCGACTCGGCGGCCTCCACGTACGCGGAGGTGGTGGCCATGCACGAATGCCGCAACGCACGCCAGCTGAGCGCGCTGGTGGGCCGCCTGCTCCCCGTGTAGGGGCAACCGTCCGGACGCACTCTCCGTGGCTCTTTCACTTGCGCGATCGTGCAGGTCCGGGAAGCGTGACCGGGAGGCTCACCGACCGGGACGGAGGCCGCATGAAGGCGGACGGCCGTGACGCGTACTTCGACAACGCCAAGTACCTGGCCATCGTCCTCGTCGCGCTCGGGCACGCCTGGGAGCCGCTGCGCGGGGACAGCCGGGCGGCCTCCGCGCTGTACTTCACCGTCTACACGTTCCACATGCCGGCGTTCATCGTCATCTCCGGCTACTTCTCGCGGTCGTTCGACGCGAGCCCACGACGGATGAAGCGCCTGGTCACGGGCGTACTGGTGCCGTACGTGATCTTCGAGGTCGCGTACACGTTCTTCAAGCGCACGGTGGGCGACGACCCGGACTACCCGATCACGCTCCTCGACCCCTGGTATCTGACCTGGTTCCTGATCGCGCTGTTCATCTGGCGCATCACCACCCCGCTGTGGAAGGTCGTGCGGGCGCCGCTGCCGCTGGCACTCGCGGTCGCCGTGCTCGCCGCCGTCTCCCCCGACATCGGCGACGACCTGGACCTCCAGCGGGTGCTGCAGTTCCTGCCGTTCTTCGTGCTCGGCCTGGTCCTGAAGCCGGAGCACTTCCAGCTGGTGCGGCGCAGGCGGGCCCGGATCCTCGCCCTGCCGGTCTTCGCGAGCGCGCTGCTCGTCGCGTACTGGGCCTCGCCGCGGATGACCGCCGCCTGGTTCTACCGCCGCGACAGCGCGCAGGAGCTGGGCGCGCCCGGTTGGACGGGCGTGGTGATGACGCTCGCCCTGTTCGGCTGCTCGGTGATCCTGATGGCCTGCTTCTTCGCGTGGGTGCCCGGGCGCAGGCTGTGGTGCACGGCGCTCGGCGCGGGCACCCTGTACGGCTATCTGCTGCACGGGTTCCTCGCGAAGGGCTCCCGCTTCTGGGGCTGGTACGACCACGACTGGGTGCACACGCCGCTCGGCGAGATCACCGTGACCGTGATCGCGGCGGCGGTCATCACCGCGCTGTGCACGCGGCCCGTGCGGTGGCTGTTCCACTGGGCGATGGAGCCCGAGATGGCGTGGGCGTTCAAGCGGGACCCCGTCGAGCAGGAGGCGACGCGTCCCGTGCCACCACCCGGATCGTCCTGAGCGAGGGGTCCGCCGGGTCCGGCACGTTCATGCCCGCCTCGATGCCGGTGCGCAGATAGCTGAGCACCGGTTCGGTGAGCCGCTCCCCCGGCAGCGCCGTCGGGATGCCCGGCGGGTACGGGGTCGTCATCTCGGCGGCCACCCGGCCCGCGGCGCGCTCCAGCGGGACGTCCTCGACCGGCCCGAAGTACGCGTCGCGCGGCAACATGGCCTGTTCCAGGCGGAGTTCGGAGGGCTTGGGCACCGCGACGGCCGGCGCGCCGCGCAGTTCGGCGCGGTGTTCCGCGACGTCCCGGAGCCCGTCGAGGAGGGCCGCGAGCGTCGCCGGGGAGTCGGCGAAGGTGAGCTGGGCGCCGATCCTGCGGTGGTCGGCGATGTGCACGTCGAGGGCGCGGTGGGAGCGCAGCCAGTCGGCGACGCGGTAGCCGCTCGTGTCGAGGTCCGCGACGTCGACGAGGACGGGCAGCGGGTCGAGGTCGTGGGCGAGCCCGGGGCCCGTCAGGTCGTCGGGTCCGTACACGTGCAGGCCGTCGATCGCGTCGATGTCCTGCCGCGCCCGCGCCGCGAGGTCGAGGGCATCACCGAGCAGCTCCCGGCCGTGCAGCCGCATCTGCCGGCGCCAGCCGTCGAGACCCGCGTAGATCAGGACCGACGGGCTGGTGGTGCCGAGCAGGTCGGCACGGGAGGTGAGCGTGTCCGGGTCGATCAGGTCGCCGCGCAGATGGAACACCGAGCCCTGTTCCAGGCCGCTGCCCATCTTGTGGATGCTGGTGACACACACGTCGGCGCCCGCGTCCATGGCCCACTTGGGCAGGTCGGGGTGGAACGGCAGGTGCGCGCCCCACGCCTCGTCGACGATCAGCGGCCTGCCGCGCGCGTGGCACACCTCGGCGAGCCGGACCAGGTCGGCGCACGTGCCGTACGGGGTCGGGCTGGTGATCAGCGCTCCGCGCGCGTCCGGGTGGCGCTCGAAGGCCTCCTCGTACGCCTGCGGGGACGGCGGGTGCGCGAGGCCGCGCTCGGCGTCCCACTGCGGTTCGACCCACACGGGGTCGATGCCGCACAGGATGAGCCCGCTCACCACGGACTTGTGCGCGTCACGCCCGATGAGCAGCTGCTCGCGGGGGCCGGCGACGCTCAGCATCGCGGCCTTCACCGAAAGCGAGCTGCCGCACGTGGTGAAGAAGGTGTGGTCGGCGTGGACCGCGTCGGCCATCAGCTCCTCGGCGCGCCGCAGGACGCGGCCGCGCATCCGGCGGTCGTCGAGTCCGCCGCTCGCGAGGACGTCG
Source organism: Streptomyces sp. NPDC107575 (assembly GCF_055657265.1). NCBI lineage: Bacteria > Bacillati > Actinomycetota > Actinomycetes > Kitasatosporales > Streptomycetaceae > Streptomyces > Streptomyces sp. NPDC107575. The sequence goes on from NZ_JBVKBG010000010.1 coordinate 146,622, forward strand.
GCGTGGAAGGCGTCGCCGAGCACTCTTCTGGCCTGCTCGTCGGCGCCGCGCGCCTGCTTGTGACCGGGCGGTGTGAAGGCGAGCCTGCCGTGCGCGTGGTAGGAGTCCAGGGCTTCGAGTACGGGGGCGCAGGTGTGGTCCATGGGACCCGGGTACCGGGTGTCGGGGCTGTTCATGCCGCCTGCTCCTGCCGATTCGTGGGGTGGCGAACGGATTCGGCCGCGTACCCACGAGTCACCCGATTTCCTCCATGTATGGCTCCCGTGAGCTGCGTGAACGCGGGACGGGCGGTCGATCCGGCTGCATGAGCGGCTGCCGCCCGGGTACTCCGCGCCGGGTGACCCATCCACCCGATCCACAGGACGGAGGACGCGACATGACCGCCAGGGTGCGGGACGTGATGACCCAGGGTGTGACGGCGGTGCCCCCGGACACCCCGCTCGGCCAGGCCGCGCAGGCGATGCGCGACGAGGACATCGGGGCCGTGCTGGTGTGCGCGGAGGACCGGCTGGTCGGCCTGGTCACCGACCGGGACATCACGCTGCGTGTCGTCGCGGACGGCGCGGATCCGCAGGTCATCGACGTCGGCATGGTGTGCACCCCCGACCCGCGGTGCGTCGGCCCGGACGAGGAGGCCGAGCACGCGGCGGCCCTGATGCGGCGGTACGCGGTGCGGCGGCTGCCCGTGCTGAGCGAGGGCCTGCCCGTCGGCATCGTGAGCATGGGCGACCTGGCCCGGCACCGGGACCCCGATTCGGCGCTCGCCGACGTCAGCAGGGCGGACGCCAGTCCCGGCCAGGGCTTCGTGGCGACATGACGGCTCTCGCGCGCCTCCGCCCGGCGGGGTGAGGTGCGTGTTCCGTCAGGCGGGGCGCGCGCTCGCGGGCGAGGCCCGGGCCATCGGCCGTTCCACCTGCCGTGCCGTGGCGGTTCCGGGGCCCGAGCGGGCCACCGCCGTGCAGGCGCTGAAGGCGGCCGCCGCGGCGATCGTGGCGTGGGCCCTCGCGGGCTGGTGGTGGAACGCGCCGATGGCGCTGCTCGCGCCGTGGACCGCGGTGGTCCTGGTGCACAGCACCGTGTACCGCTCGGTGCGCTCGGCGGTGCAGCAGTTCCTGGTCGTCGCGACGGGCACGCTCGTCGCGTCCGGGGCGATGGCGCTCACCCGGGACGTGCTGATCGGGATGGCGATCGCGCTCCCGATCACCGTGCTGATCGGCTCGTACGGGCGCTTCGGCGACCAGGGCTGGTACGCGCCGAGCGCCGCCCTCTTCGTCCTGACGTACGGCTCGTACGCGCCCGTGGAGATCGGCCACCGGCTCATGGAGACCGTGCTCGGCGCGGTCGTCGGTGTCCTGGTCAACGCGCTCGTGCTGCCGCCCGTGCACACCAGCGACGTGCTGCGGCTGCGGGCTCAGGTGCCGGCCGACTGCGCCCGGCTGCTGCGGGAGATCGCGGACGGCATCGAGGACGGATACGGCGCGGCCGACGCGCAGGAGTGGCACGGGCGGGCGCTGCGGCTCGGTGCCACGGTCGCCGAACTGCGCACCGCGCGGCACCGGGAGGACGAGAGCCGCCGGCTCAACCCCGGGCGCCGGCTGCGCCGCGTGCGGCCCGCACCGCCGTCCCGTGACCTCCGCTGGGAGCGGATCGCGGACCACCTCGCGGAGGCGCTGCGCGCGCTGACGGAGGTCGCGCACGACACACCACCGTTCGAGACACCCCCGCCGCAGGCGCTGCGCGAGCTGGCCGCGCTGCTGCGCTCGGCGGGCGAGGCGTGCGCCACGGACGCCGACCGGATCGGCCGTGCCGACGGGGAGCAGGCCGCGGAGTCCCTCGCAGAGGCGCGGGCGGCCGGCGACCGCATCGCGGCGCACCTGGCCGACCCGGACGGCCGCGGCTTCGCGTCGCTGGGCGAGCTGACCACGGCGACGACCCGTCTGCTGGACGACCTGGAGGCCGCGACGGATCACTCCTCCCAGGCACCGGGCTCCCGCTCCGGCACGGCGAAGTCGGCCCACACTCCGTAGTGGTCGCTGGCCTGGACCCCGTCGACCGGTTCGACGAGGAACCGCTCGCAGGCCTCGACGCGCAGGGTCGGCCCGTGCCGTCCGCAGCGCGCCAGTACGTGGTCGATGCGGCGCCCCGCCTCCAACGGCATGTCCCCCGCGCGCACCAGCGGATTGCGGGGGCTGAAGGTGTGTCCCGGCGCGGCGCCGTGCACGGCCTCCCACGCGTCCTGATAGCAGACGCTCGCGCCGCCGAGCGACTGCAGCCCGCGCCAGAACCGCAGGCTCGCGGCATCGGGCCCGGCGTCGAAGTCGCCGAGGACGACGACGTGCCGCAGCCGCCCCGCCCCCTCGGCCAGCATCCGCTCCGCGAGGAGGGCCGCGGCCCGCGCCTGCCGCTCCCGTTCCGCCTCGAAGCCGTAGGGCCAGCTCGGCTTGTGGTGGACGACGAGGACGCCGCCGAGGGGCGCCCCGTACGCGACCTCGGCCGCCGCCACCCCGCACCACGGCGTACCCGCCGTACGCTCGGTCACCTGCAGCGGATCGGTGCGCACGCGGCCGAGCGGGGCGCGCACGGCGAGCACCGCGCCGACCCCGTCGGGGCCGCTGCGCGGGTGCGGGACGACCCGCCAGCCGTCCGCCTCGAGCCGCCGCACGTCGTCCCGCACCACTTCTTGCAGGGCCAGTACGTCGGGGGCCGCGTCGGCGAGCGCGGCGGCGAGGACACGGCGCCGCGCGGGCCCGTCCGCGTACTCGGGGGCGAGGACGTTCATGGTCAGCGCGCGCAGGCGCGGTTTCCCGGTCATCGAAGCTCCTTGTAAGGGACACCGGCCGGGTACCCGGTTTCGATGCTTGATCAGCCCTTTCAGGGGAACTCGGCGCCCATGACCGTAAGCGCATCCGCTCAAGGTTCGTACTGGATCGAGTCCGCTCCCGGGCCGCACTTCCCACCGCTGGAGCGGGACGTGAACGTGGACGTCGTCGTGATCGGCGCGGGCATCGCCGGGCTGAGCACCGCGTGGGAGCTGACGCGCGCCGGGCTGAGCGTGGCGGTCCTGGAGGCCGGGCGGATCGCCGAGGGCGTCACCGGGCACACCTCGGCCAAGCTGTCCGCGCTGCACACGCTGACCTACGAACGGCTGCGGCGCACGCGGGGCGCCGACGCCGCCCGCCTGTACGCGCGCTCGCAGTCGGAGGCCGTGGAGCACGCCTTCGAGGTGGCCGAACTCCTCGGCATCGACTGCGAGTTGGAGCGCCGTGACGCCTACACCTACGCGACCGAGGGACAGCATCTGTCCGCGGTGCGGGCGGAGGCGGGGGCGGCGCAGGCCGCCGGGCTTCCCGCGACCTTCGTGCGGGACACCGGGCTGCCGTTCCCGGTCGCGGGGGCGGTGCGCGTGACGGGGCAGGCCCAGTTCCATCCGCGCAAGTACCTGCTCGGGCTCGCCGAGGACCTGCGGGAACGCGGGGCGCTCGTGCACGAGCACACGTCCGTGTTCGGCCTGGAGGAGGACCACGCCTGCCATGTGACGGCCGAGACGGGGGCCCGGGTGACCGCCCGCGACGTGGTCGTCGCGACGCACTACCCGATCTTCGACCGGGCCCTGCTGTTCGCCCGGCTCGCACCCCGCCGGGAACTGGTGGTGGCGGCGCCGATCGACGCGGAGCGCGATCCGCGGGGCATGTACATCACGCCCGAACACAACACGCGTTCGGTGCGCACCGCGCCCTACAAGGACGGGCAGCGGCTGCTCATCGTCACCGGCGAGAAGTTCACGCCCGGCACGGGCGACACCAGGGCGCGCTTCGACCGCCTCACGGAGTGGGCCGAGAAGTCCTTCCCCGGCATCGAGCCCGCCTACGGGTGGGCGACCCAGGACACGTTCCCCTGCGACACGACACCGCTCGTCGGTCTGCTGCACCCGGCGGCCAGGCACACGTACGTCGCGACGGGTTTCAGCGGCTGGGGTCTGAGCGGCGGCATCATGGCGGGTTCGCTGCTCACCGCGCTCATCACGGACCGCGACGTGCCGGAGTGGGCGGGCCTGTACGACCCGCGCCGGGTGCGCTCGGTGCTGCGCGAGGCGCCCCGCTTCCTGAAGCACCAGGCCGATGTGGCCGCGCACTTCATCGGCGACCGGCTGCGGCCCCCGAGCGTCGGCTCCGTCGACGAACTGCCCCCGGACACCGGCGCCGTGCTGCGCACGCAGGGCGGCCGCAGCGCGGTGTACCGCGACCCCGACGGCAAGCTGCACGCCGTGTCCGCGCGCTGCACCCACCTCGGCTGCCTGGTCGCGTTCAACGCGGCGGAGCGCGCCTGGGAGTGCCCCTGCCACGGCTCCCGCTTCGACACCGAAGGACAGGTCGTCCAGGGCCCGGCCACCCGGGACCTCGAGCAGCGCGACATCTGAGCCACCTGAACCACCCGCCGCAGAGCACGAGTCGAGGGAGAGCCATGACCCACCACGAGCATCGCCGCGGTGACGAGGACCAGAGCGCCGAGACGGCCACCGAGAGCGTCCTGGAGGAGTTCGAGGAGGCTCAGACCGACCCGCGCCACCGGGCGGAGAAGGACCGTCGCCGCGGCGAGAGCGGGGACGCCCTCACGCCCAACGAGGAGGCCCAGGAACAGGCCCATGGCGACGACGAGTGAGCCGGTCGAGGGCCCGAGGGACCCGACGGACCTCCCGGCGCGCTCCTGGTGGGCCGTGCTGCGGCGCACCGGCAAGGAGGCGCTCGACGACGAGCTGCCCGACCGGGCGGCCGCGCTGACGTACTACGGCGTCCTCTCGCTCTTTCCCGGGCTGCTCGTCCTGGTGTCCCTGCTCGGCGTGATCGGCGAGCGGGCGACGCAGGGCGTCCTGGACAATCTGCGTCATCTCACGCCCGGCCCGGTGCGGGACCTGCTGGGCCAGGCGGTGGAGCAGCTGCGGGACAGGGGCGGTTCGAGCGGGGTGATCGCGGTGGTGAGCCTGCTGGCCGCCGTCTGGACGGCCTCCGGCTACATCGCCGCGTTCATCCGCACCGCGAACGCCGTCTACGACACGGAGGAGGGCCGCCCGGTGTGGAAGCTGGCACCGCTGCGGCTCGCGCTGACCGTCGCGCTGATGACACTGCTCGCGGCGAGCGCGACCATCGTCGTGTTCACAGGACCGCTGGCCAAGCGGGCGGGCGACGCGCTCGGTGCGGGCGACGCGGCGCTCATGACGTGGAACATCGCGAAGTGGCCCGTACTGCTCGCCCTGATGGCCCTGATGGTGGCGCTGCTCTTCTGGCGCGCCCCCAATGTGCACGGCCCCGGCTTCCGCTGGCTGAGCCCCGGCAGCTTCCTCGCCGTCCTGCTGTGGCTGGCCGCGTCCGGCGGCTTCGCGCTGTACGTGGCCGGGTTCGGCTCGTACAACAAGACGTACGGCACCCTGGCCGGCGTCATCATCTTCCTGGTCTGGCTGTGGCTGTCGAACCTGGCGCTGCTGCTCGGCCTCGAATTCGACGCGGAGCTGGCCCGGCAGCGCGCCATCAACAGCGGGCTCCCCGAGGGTGAGGAGCCGTACCTGGAGCCGCGGGACACCCGCACGATGCCTCCGTAGGCGCGGGGCGTACGGAGGCCGCGCGGGAGTCCGCCCCGGGGCGCCGCGGGCCGTCAGCCGTGGATCGCCCCCTCGCCGCCGCGCAGCGGAAGACCGGTCCCGCCGCGCCGCGCCGCGACGATCTCCGCCCCGATCGACACGGCGGTCTCCTCCGGCGTACGGCCGCCGATGTCGAGCCCTATCGGGGAGTGCAGGCGGCCCAACTCACCCTCGCTCAGGCCGACTTCGCGCAGCTTCTCCATCCGGTCGTCGTGCGTGCGCCGCGAGCCCATCGCGCCGACGTAGGAGACGGGCAGCCGCAGCGCCACTTCGAGGAGCGGCACGTCGAACTTGGCGTCGTGCGTGAGGACGCACAGGACCGTGCGCTCGTCCGTCGCCGTCGAGCGGAGATAGCGGTCCGGCCACTCCACGACCACCTCGTCGGCCTCGGGGAAGCGGGTCGGCGTCGCGAAGACACCGCGCGCGTCGCACAGGGTGACGTGGAAGCCGAGCAGCTTGCCGACCTTGACCAGCGCGCCCGCGAAGTCCACCGCGCCGAACACGATCATCCGCGCGGGCGGCACGCTCGACTCGACGAACAGGGTGACGTCGCCGTCGCACCGCGCCTTGCTCTCCGGCACCTCGCACAGCCCGGTCCGGCCGAGGTCGAGGTAGGCGCGGGCCTGCGCCGCGAGCCCCGAGTCGTCGCCGGCCGTGAGGTGGCCCTCGGACGAGCCGTCGGGGCGGATCGTCAACAGGCCACCCGTGGTGGCGAGTTCACCCGGCCCGTCGAGGATCCGGGCGAGCGCCACCGCCTCGCCGCGCGCCGCCACGGCGAGCGCCGAGACCACCGCCGCCCGGGACGGCGCGTCGCGCCGCACCGGTTCGACGTGCACCTCGACCTCGCCGCCGCAGGTGAGCCCCACCGCGAACGCGTCGTCGTCGCTGTACCCGAACCGCTCGCGGGCGGGCGTGCCGTCCGCGAGGGCCTGGACGCACAGTTCGTACACCGCGCCCTCGACGCAGCCTCCGGAGACCGAGCCGATGACCTCGCCCGCAGAGTCGACGGCGAGGGCCGCGCCGGGCGGCCGGGGCGCGCTGCCGCTCACCGAGACCACGGTGGCGACGGCGAACTCCCGGCCCTGCGCGGCCCATTCGCTCAGTTCGGTCGCGAGATCAAGCATGGTCGCGCTGCGCCTCCGCGAGCAGCACCCGGTCGGGGCGCAGCGGCAGGTCGCGGTGGCGCACCCCGGTCGCGTGCCACACGGCGTTGCCGATCGCGGCGGCCGTGCCGACGATGCCGATCTCGCCGACGCCCTTGATGCCGACGGGGTCGTCCGGGTCGGTGTCGTCGACCCAGTGGGCCTCGACGACCGGCACGTCCGCGTTGGCCGCGACGTGGTAGCCCGCGAAGTCGGCGCCGACGTGCCCGCCGTCCGCCGCGTCCCGCACGGCCTCCTCGTGCAGCGCCATGGAGATGCCCCACGTCATGCCGCCCACCAACTGGCTGCGCGCGGTCAGCGGGTTGATGATGCGGCCCGCGGAGAAGACACCGAGCAGACGCCGCACGCGGACCTCGCCGCTCGCCACGTCCACGGCCACCTCGGCGAACTGCGCGCCGTAGGAGTACCGCTCCTTCTGCGCGAGGGCACCGACCAGTTCGGTGGTGTCCGTGCGCACGGTGAGGCCCTCCGCCGGGATGGCGGCGGTCGGGGTGACGCGGTCGCGCAGCTCCCGGCTCGCGGCCATCACGGCCCAGCCCCAGGAGCGCGTGCCCATGGAGCCGCCGGACACCCACGCCGGACCGAAGTCGCTGTCGGCGATCCGTACGCGCACCAGGCCCTGGTCGACGCCGAGTTCGTCGGCGGCGATCTGGGTCAGCGCGGTGCGCGCCCCGGTGCCGACGTCCGCCGCCGTGATCCGGACGGTGAACGTACCGTCCTGTTCGGCGGTGACGGACGCCGTGGACGGGGCGACGCCGGACGGGAACGAGCACGCCGCGACGCCCGTGCCGAGCAGCCAGCGGCCCTCGCGGCGCACGCGCGGCCGCGGGTCGCGGCCCTCCCAGCCGAAGCGGCGGGCGCCGTCCTCGTAGCAGCCCAGCAGGTTGCGGCTGCTGAAGGGCAGGCCCGAGACGGGACCGACCTCCGGCTCGTTGCGCACGCGCAGCTCGACCGGGTCCATGCCGAGCTTCTCGGCGAGCTCGTCGAGCGCGGACTCCACGGCGTAACTTCCGGGGGCCTCGCCGGGCGCCCGCACGAACGTCGGGGTCGGCAGGTCGACGGGCACCACGCGGTTCACGGACAGGTGCGCGTCGGAGGCGTACATCACGCGCCCGTATCCGGCGCTCGCCTCGACGAACTCGCGGATGTTCGAGGTCAGCGACTGCGCGTCGTGCCCGAACGCGCGCAGGCGTCCGTCGGCGTCGGCGCCGAGCCGCATCCGCTGGGTGGTCGGGCTGCGGTAGCCGGTGAGCGCGAAGACCTGACGCCGCGTCATGGCGAGCCGGACGGGGCGCTGGAGCTGGGTCGCGGCCATCACGGCGGCCACGTGGTGCGAGCGCACGAGCTTGCTGCCGAAGGCGCCGCCGACGTGCTCGGAGACGACGCGGACGGCGGACGGGTCGAGCGAGAACAGCTGCGCGAGCTCGTCGGCGACGGCCTTGCTGCCCTGGTTGGCGTCGTACACCTCCAGGCGCCCGTCCTCCCAGCGCACGGTCACCGCGTGCGGCTCCATGGCCGTGTGGTGCGTCTCGGGCGTGGTGTACCGCTCGTCCACGACGGCGGCGGACGCGGCGAGTTCGGCCTCCAGGTCGCCCTTGCTCACCTCCGAGCCCTCGGGGGCGTAGGTGCCGGGCCGGTCGGCCTCGAACGCGATGTCGTGCGGCTCGGTGTCGTACTCGACGACGAGCGCCTCGGCGGCCTCGCGGGCCTGCTCCGGGGTCTCGGCGACGACGAGCGCGACGGGCCATCCCGCGTGCAGCACCTGGTCGTGCTGGAAGACGTGCAGGATGCCGTCGGGCTGGCCGAGCATGCCCATGTACTGCGTGTTGATGCGGGGCGCGTTGCCGTGGTGCATGACCGCGAGGACGCCGGGCATGGTGCGCACGGCCTCCTCGCCGACGGAACGGACCCGGCCGCGCGCCACGGTGGACAGCACGAGCCAGCCGTGCGCGAGGTCGGTGAACGGGAACTCGCCCGCGTACCGGGCGGCGCCAGTGACCTTCTCGCGGCCCTCGATCCGGCTGCGCCCGACACCCACCGAGTCCGTGTTCTTCGTGCCGGCCGCTGTGGTGGTGGTCGTCGTCATCGGGTGGCCTCCGAGAGTTCGGTGAGCAGCGCAACGATCAGATTGCGCATCAGGGGCACCTTGTACGTGCTGTCGGGCAGCGGCTTCGCCGCGGCGAGCTCGGCGTCGGCCGCGGCCGCGAACGTCGCACCCTCGGCGGGCTGTCCGATCAGCGCGGCCTCGGCGGCCCGGGCCCGCCACGGCCGCGAGGCGACCGCGCCGAGCGCGATCCGCGCGTCCCGCACGACGCCGTCCTGGACGTCGACGGCGGCGGCCACCGAGCCGATGGCGAAGGCGTAGGAGGCGCGCTCGCGGACCTTGCGGTACGTCGAGTTGGCCGCGACGGGCGCGGGCGGCAGGGTGACCGCGGTGATCAGCGCACCGGCCGGGAGGCCGGTCTCCAGGTGCGGGGTGTCGCCGACGGGCCGGTAGAAGTCGGCGAGCGCCAACTCGCCCTTGCCCTCGGCGGTTTCGTACTCGACGACGGCATCGAACGCGGCGAGCGCGACACCCATGTCGGACGGATGCACGGCGACGCAGTGCTCGCTGGCACCGAGGATGGCGTGATTGCGGTGCTCACCCTCGACGGCCGGGCAGCCGCTGCCGGGCTCCCGCTTGTTGCACGGCTTGCTGACGTCGGTGAAGTAGCCGCAGCGGGTGCGCTGCAGCAGATTCCCGCCGACGGTGGCCATGTTGCGCAGCTGCCCGGAGGCCCCGGCGAGCACGGCCTGCGCCAACGCCGGGTAGCGGCGCCGGACTTCGGGGTGGGCGGCGAGGTCGCTGTTGGTGACGGTGGCGCCGATCCGGAGCCCGCCGTCGGCGGTCACCTCGACGCTGTCCAGCGGCAGTTCGCGTACGTCGACGAGGCGCGCGGGGCGCTCCACGCCGATCTTCATCAGGTCGACGAGGTTGGTGCCGCCGCCGAGGAAGCGCGCCTCGGGGTCGGCGCCGAGCACCGCCACCGCGCCCGACACATCGGTCGCACGCTCGTATCCGAACTCCCTCACGCCACGGTCTCCTTCGCGTCCTCGGCGGCGTGCGCGGCCGCGTGGGCGACCGCCTGCACGATCGACACGTACGCGCCGCAGCGGCACAGGTTTCCGCTCATCCGTTCCCTGATCTCCTCCGGGCTCAGCGGCTGCGGGCCCGCCTCGGGCCGCACGTCGCCGGTGGCCGCGGACGGCCAGCCCGCGGCGTGCTCCTCGATGACGGCGATGGCCGAACAGATCTGGCCGGGCGTGCAGTAGCCGCACTGGTACCCGTCGAGGTCGACGAACGCCTCCTGGACCGGGTGCAGTTCACCCTCCGGGCCCGCGACGCCCTCGATGGTGGTGATCTCCCGGTCCTCGGCGGCGACCGCGAGCTGCAGACAGGCGACGGTCCTGCGCCCGTCGACCAGCACCGTGCAGGCTCCGCACTGCCCCTGGTCGCAGCCCTTCTTCGTGCCGGTCAGATCGAGCCGCTCGCGCAGGGCGTCGAGCAGCGTGGTGCGGTGGTCGACGGGCAGAGTGTGCTTCTCCCCGTTGATGTTCAAGGTGACGACGCTGGACGTAGCGGACACGGTCGTGCCGCCGATGTCAGCTGGGGGCATGGGTGCAGCCTTCTTTCGCGTGTCTGATGCGTGGAGAATCGGCGCTGTACTCGCTGTGCTCGAGATGGGAGGCGGGCCGGACGTGGGTGCGGCCCGGGCCGGTACCCACTAGGGTGTTGACCCTAACCGGACAGCTGTCCGTTCTACGGGACACGAACGTAGTGGACAACTGTCCGCCTAGCAAGGACTATTCCCCGCCACGGCAGAAGAGAGGAGAACTCGCGTGGGGCACTCGAAGAAGTCGGCCGCGCTGCGCTCGGACGCGCAGCGCAATCGCGACCGCATCCTCGAAGTGGCCCTGGCCGAGTTGACGCGCTCGGCGGACACGCCGTTGAGCGCGATCGCGAAGAAGGCGGGCGTCGGGCAGGGCACGTTCTACCGCAACTTCCCCAGCCGTGAGGCGCTCGTCCTCGAGGTGTACCGCTACGAGGTGGAGCAGGTCGCCGACGCGGCCTGCGAGTTGCTGTGCTGCCGGCCGCCGGAGCTGGCCCTGCGGGAGTGGATGGACCGCCTCGCCCAGTACGCGATGGCCAAGGCGGGCCTCGCGGACGCGCTCCGCGAGGCGACGAGCGCACGCGGCACCATGAAGCAGCTCGCACACGGCCCGCTGACCGAGGCGGTGACCCACCTCCTGGACGCGAACGAAAAGGCGGGCACGATCCGCCCCGGCGTCACCCCGGACGACTTCATGCTGGCCATCGCGGGCCTGTGGCTGATCGACCCACGGGGCGACTGGCAGGACCGGGCGGGCCGCCTGCTGGACCTGGTGATGGACGGCCTGCGGTCGGGAGCGCCATCACCTCCGACAACCAACGATCACCCAAGCCCCTGCGACGACTGAGCCAATCAGCCCCCTGCCGCGGCTGAGCCAATCAAGCCCCTGCGGCGATTGAGCCAACCAAGCCCCAGCAGCGACTGAACCAACCAATGCCCAGCGGCGGCTGAGCCAATCAAGCCCCTGCGGCGATTGAGCAGCGGGGTCCGGGGCAGAGCCCCGATCTTTTCAAGCCCCGCCGGCGATTGAGGCGCGGGGCCCGGGGCGGAGCCCCGCGACCGGAGGACGGCCGACCGTACACCCAGCCCGGTACCTCAGGACCGCTTCCGCTTCGCCGGCTTGTTCGCACTCCGCTTCGACTGCGGCCGCCCGTCCTGCCGAAGGCGCCCCGGCTTCACGAACTTCTTCCCCGCCGGCTGCTTCTTCTTGTCGGACGCCTTCTTCTCGGGCTCCGCCTGCGCACGGCCCCGCGAACTGTTCACCGTCCGGCCGCGCACGATGCCGATGAAGTCCTCGACCTGGTCCGTGGTGCGCTCCTGCGGCCAGGCGAGCGCCACGCTCGACTCCGGAGCATCGGTGACCGTCCGGTACGTGAGGTCCTTGCGGTGGTGCAGCCGGGCCAGCGACATCGGGACGACGAGCAGGCCCACGCCCGCCGCGACCAGCTCGACGGCGTCGGCCGTGGTGGCGGGGCGCTCGAAGGCGGGCTGCCCCGGCGGCCGCTCCCAGCCCAGCACGTCGTCGAGCGGATGCTGCACGATCTCGTCGGCGAGGTCGGCGAGGGTGACCTCGTCCGCCGCGGTCACCACATGGTCCTTGGGGACCACGACCACGGTCTTCTCCGTGTACAGCGGGATCGCGCTGAAGTACTCGCGGTCGACGGGCGGCCGCACGAGCCCCGCGTCGGCGTCCCCGCGGCGCAGCACGTCGGCCACCTCGGCCGCGGTCACCTGCACCAGATCGAGCGGCACATTGGGCAGCCGCTCGCGCCAGATCCGCACCCACTTGGCGGGGGTCGCCCCGGGAACGTAGGCCAGCCGGAAGCCGGGGCCTGAGGACGGTGCGGGGGTTTCTTGCGTGCCGGTCACGGGCCAAGGCTACCCGCCGTGGTCGGCGGGCCCCGTCACGCTCGATACCCTTGACCTCATGAGTTCGCACCAGAGCACCCAGACCATGAAGCCCGCGACCGCGGCGAAGAAGCTGGGTGTGTACCTCGAGGCCACGCCCGCCGAGTTCCAGGAGGGCACCGTCTCGCGCGCCGAGCTGACCGCGCTGCAGGCCGAGCCGCCGCAGTGGCTCGTCGACCTGCGCGCGAACGGCCCGCACCCGCGCCCCGTGGTGGCGCAGAAGCTGGGCGTCTCCATCTCGGGCCTGGCCCGCGGCGGCGTCACGGAGGCGCTGACCACGGAGCAGATCGAGGCCATCAAGTCCGAGAACCCGGAGTGGCTGCAGGCGGAGCGGGCCACGCAGGCGGACGTCCGCAAGGAGAACGTCCGGGTCAAGAAGCTGCACGCCGAGCAGGCGGAGAAGCGGGCGCGGCGCGAGGCGTGATCGGGTGGGGGGTTCGGGTCACCGTTCGGCCTGCGCCCCACCGCACGGGGCTCTGCCCCGGACCCCGCTGCTCAATCGCCGCAGGGGCTTGATATTGCCCACCGTTACGACACCCGCGAGGACCAACGCCCCGCACACCACCCCGCTCGCCGCGCCCCAGCCGCCCGCCGACACGAGTGGCGCCGCCACACCCGCCCCCAGGGCTCCCGCCAAGAAGTACAGGAGCAGGTAGACCCCGCTGAGGCTGCCGCTGCGGCGTGGGTCGATGGACAGCACGCGGGTCTGGTTGGCGGCCTGCGCCGTGAAGCAGCCCGCGTCGACCAGGGCGAGGCCCGCCGCCGTGACCACGGGACGGTCGAGGCCCGTGCACAGCAGCGCCGCACCGGCGGCCGCGACCGCCATGCTCCCGGCGATCACCGCACGCGGCGAGTACCGGTCACCGAGGCGCCCGGCCACCGGCAGCGCCGCGAATCCGAGCGCCCCGGCCAGGCTGTACAGGCCGATGGCCGAGGCGTCGAGACCGTACGGCGGCTGCGCGAGCCGCACCGTGAGCGCGACCCAGACGAGGCTGAAGGCCAGGTACCAGAGGCTGCCGCTGAGCACCGCGAGCCGCAGGGCCGGGTGCCGCCGGAGCAGTCCGGGCATCGCGGCGAGCGTGGCGAGGTACCCGCCTCCACCGCCCTCGGGCCGCTCCCTCGGCAGTCGCGCCCACGCCGCCGCCCCGCACACCACGACGAGCCCCGCGAACGCGAGCAGCATCCCCCGCCAGCCGAGCGCGTCCGCGAGCGCCCCGCCGACGAGCCGGCTGAGGAGGATCCCGGCCGACATGCCCGCCGCGACACCCGCGACGGCCGTCCCGCGCCGCTCCCCCGGCACCCCGCGCCCCGCGATCGTGGACGCCATCGCGCTGACGCTCGCGCCCGCGCCCACCATCACGTAGGCGAGGAGGAGCACGCCGAGGCCGGGTGCGCGGGAGGCGAGCAGCAGGCCCGTCGTGAGCAGCGCGAGCTGGCCCGCGACGAGCCGGCGCGGCGCCGCCCGGTCCGCGAGCGGCAGCAGGAAGGCGAATCCGGCGATGCATCCGGCGAGCGCCGCGGTGGTGACCAGGCCGATGGCGGCGGCGGACGCGCCGGTGTCGCGGGCGACGTCGCCGAGCGCCGGCTGGATCGCGTAATTGTTGGAGAGCGCCACTCCGGCGGTGCAGGAGAGCACCGCGACGCCCCCGCGCGGCAGCCTCACGGCGCCTCACCGCGCACGAGGACCACGGCGTAACGGCAGTCCAGCTCCGTGGAGTTGACGAAGACGCAGGCCGTGGGCGGGCCCAGTTCGACGGTGTCGCCCGCGTCGAGCTCGTGCACCGTGTCGCCCTCGTGGAACGTGAGGTGTCCTTCGAGCACCCAGATGATCTGCCGGTGGAAGGCGAACGCGGCGGCCGGGTACGGCACCTCCGCCCCGGCCGGCAGCCGGATCTCGGCGACCTCCGCGGGGAAGCCGGGGCCCGACACCTGCCGCCGCGCGTATCCCGTCTCGGGGTCCTGCCACCGGGGCGCCGCCGCCGCGCGCCGCACGCGCTCCTCGGCCGACGCGGGATCCGGTTCCGGGTCGAGCAGCGTCGCCACGCTCAGCCGGAACGCCGCCGACAGCTTGCCCAGGATCACGGCGCTCGGGCTGCTCTCGCCGCGCTCGATCCGGTGGATCATCGCCCGCGACACCCCGGACTCCTCGGCCAGCTCCGCCAGGGTCCAATGGCGCCGGTCGCGCTCCGCGCGGATCCGGGCACCGATGCGCTCCACCAGGGGGTCTACGATATTGGACATGAATCCACGATACGAGACCCGGGCCCCGGCGGTGAAGGTCCGCCCGGCCCACGAGGACGACCTGGACGCCGTCCTCGCCATTCGCAATCACGCCATCGAGCACGGCACGGCGCTGTGGACGGACACGCCGCAGTCGCGCGAGGAGGGAGCGGCCTGGCTGGGCGCGCATCTCGAGCGCGGTTCGGCGTACGTGGCCGAGCTGGACGGCGAGGTCGTCGGGTTCGGTGCCTACGGGCCCTGGAAGGCGTACTCGGGCTTCCGGCACACCGTGGAGAACTCGGTGTACGTCACCGGTGGCCACCAGGGCGCCGGCATCGGGTCCGCCCTCCTGACGACACTCGTCGACTCGGCCACCGCCGCGGGTCTGCACGTCATGATCGCCGGGATCGAGGCCGGCAACGCGGCCTCGATCCGGCTGCACGAGCGGCACGGCTTCGAGCACGAGGGCACGGTGCGCGAGGTGGGCACCAAGTTCGGCCGCTGGCTCGATCTGACGCTCATGCGGCGGCAGTTGAGCTGACCGCCGCCGAGCGCCCGCGCGGGTCGGTCGACGGCGGCCCCCTCCAGCTCGACCAGCTGACCGGGGACCGCGAGGCGCACGACACCGAGCATCGTGGTCGTCGGCGCCACCCCGGCCGCGGCAAGGCGGCCCGCCAGCACGCCGTAGTGCGGGAGCAGCTGGTCGACGTCGGTGGTGTGGACGTTCAGCCGGGCTGCGCGCGCTTCCTGTCCGACGGGCACCTCACCGTGCTCCTACGGGTCGCTCCGGCACGGCGGGAAGAGCTGCTGGACACCGTGGTGGCGGTGCGCGCCGCGCGGCCCGAGGCGGACGGCCTGCTGCGGCTCGAGGTGACGTTCCAGGATCTGTGGCACGCGGAGTGGGCGCTGTGGCGCCTCGGCACGGACGCGGAGGCCGTGGCCCCGCCGGAGCTGCGCACCGCCCTGCGCGAACGCGCCGCCGCGCCGGCGGCCCGGTACGCGGCCACGGCCGTCGAGGGCCTGCCGTGACCGCCGCCCCCGGTCCCGCCGGTCACTCCGCCGACGGCGGCCGGAGCGCGGCGTAGCGCTCGATGGCCCGCTGCAGCTCCACCCGCTCGGCGTCCGGCAGTTCGCCGCCCTGGGCGAACTGCAGAAGGTGCTCGGCCACCAGGTTCAGCTTGACGTTGCTGCGCTGCGACACGTCGCGCAGCACGCGCCACGCGTCCTCGGGCGGGATCCGGCCGAGGACGACGACCACGCCGATGGCCTGGTCCACCAGGGCGTGCGAGGTCACGGCCTGCTTGAGCTGGCCCACCTCGGTCTGCAGCCGTTCGTGTTCCTTGGCGAGGTCGGTGGCCGAGAGCAGGGCGAGCGGCCTCGTCGAGGACAGCATGAAGAAGGCCATGGGGCCACCTGGTCGGGAAGCGGGAGCTGGCAGGGTGTTCACCTTTCTCGGACTTCGGCGGGAGCGCCGCGACCGGCACTCTCGACCCGTACCCGACACGGTACTTGGGCCGGGCAGGGGTCGACATCTCGATACTCGGGCCTGCCGCACACGGGCCGCAGTCCTCCCAGCGAAGTCTCCGGCGGACGTCATCCGGAAAACGAAACGTGGGCAAGGGCACTCACCCGGTGCCGCGCGTCGTCGCAGGCACGGGGCCGGCGGCCGTAGGCTGACCGCTCGGGCATATTCAGTGGGGAGCGCCGCGCACATGGGCACACTGCACTTCGACAGCAGCGACATCGGGGTCACCGAGGACTTCCTCAGTCGGCACTACGCGCGCATGCGCATCGGCAACGGCACGCCCGAGTCCAGCCGGGCGCGGATCCGGCGCGACGTGATGCCGGGGGTGAGCGTCGACGAACTCGACCTCGACTTCGACATGCGCTACGAGGTGACGCCGCTGCAGAAGATCTGCCTGTGCCTCGTCCACGAGGGCACCATCCAGGACCATGCCTTCGGCGAGGTCGAGGACGCGTTCGGCCCCGGCGACATGGTCTCCTTCGCCCCGCCGGAACTGCCCTACGAGGGGCGGATCTGCGGCGCCCGGTACAACATCACGATGCTGGACCCCGGCCTCCTGAACGAGGTCGCCGCCACCGCCCCGGGAGCGGGCCCCGGACCGGTCAGGCTCCTCGGCCACCGGCCGGTCTCCGCCGCCGCGGGCGACCATCTGAAGCGGACCATCGCGCATGTGCGCGACCACGTCCTCGCCGACCCCGCGCTCGCGGCGCAGCCGCTGATCGCGTCGACCGCCGCCCAGTACCTGGCCGCGAGCGTCCTCGGCGCCTTCCCCAGCACCGCGCTCGCCCCGCCCACCGCGACGGACCGCCACGACGCCCACTCGGCGACCCTGCGGCGCGCCGTCGCGCACATCGAGGCGCACGCCCAGGAGCCGCTCACCGTCCGGGAGATCGCGGCGGCGGCCCATGTCACGGTCCGGGCGCTGCAGTACGCGTTCCGGCGGCATCTGGACACCACGCCGCTGGCGCATCTGCGCCGGGTCCGCCTCGCGCACGCGCACGACGAGCTGCGGGCCGCCGACCCGGCGACCGAGACCGTCACCGCGATCGCCGCACGCTGGGGCTTCCACCACACGGGCCGGTTCGCGGCGCCCTACCGGCAGGCCTACGGACACCCGCCCCTTCGGACCCTGACCGGCGACTGAGGGCCGCCGCGGCAGGACCACGGCGGATCACAGGGCGCTGGACGAGGAGCCGCCCCATGCCGTGATCGTTCATGTCCACGAACAACGATCACATACATAGCCGTTGACTCGGGTGGCGCGCCAGCTCTACCGTCACCGACGACCGCCCGCAGAAAGGGCTTTCCCCCGTCGCGATTATGGCGCCTCCGGACGGTCCTGTTCACGGATTCGAACCAGCCACGTTCACGCACCTGGAGACGAACGATGAACTCACGAGCCGCGAGACCCCTCACCGCCCTCACCTCGGCCGGACTCCTGGCCGGCACCCTCGTCGCCCTGTCCGGCACCACGGCCCAGGCCGCCACCACCCGCTACCAGGCCGAGTCCTCCCCGGCCGTGTGCACCGGCGTCGTCGAGACCGAATGGTCCGGCTACACCGGCTCCGGCTACTGCAACGCCACCAACGCGAGCGGCGCGTACGCGCAGGTGACCGTGGACTCCCCCGCGGCCGGCACCGCGACCCTCGCCATCCGCTACGCGAACGGCACCACGACCGCGCGCGCCACGAACATCGTGGTGAACGGCGCCACCGCCGCCTCGACCTCCTTCGCCGGCACCGGGGCCTGGACCACATGGGCCACCAAGACCGTCACGGTGCCACTCAAGGCGGGCAGCAACACCATCCGCCTCGACCCGACGAGCTCCGCAGGGCTTCCCAACATCGACTACGTGGATGTCGACACGCCGACGGGCGACACCACCACGCCGCCCGCGAGCGGCGCCCTGTACGTGTCACCGACAGGCACCGACGGGGCGGCGGGCACCGAGTCCGCGCCCACCACGCTGACCTCGGCCATCAGCCGGGTCTCCGCGGGCGGCACCATCTACGTGCGCGGCGGCACGTACGCGTACTCCTCCACGGTCACCATCCCCGAGGGCAAGAACGGCACGGCCGCCGCCCGCACCACGCTCGCCGCCTACCCGGGCGAGAAGCCGGTCCTCAACTTCTCGGCGCAGAGCGAGAGTTCGAGCAACCGCGGGCTCCAGCTCAACGCCTCGTACTGGCACCTCAAGGGGCTCGTCGTGGAGCGCGCCGGGGACAACGGCATCTACGTCGGCGGCAGCGACAACGTCATCGAGCGCACCGTCACCCGCTACAACCGCGACACGGGGCTGCAGTTGGGCCGCATCGCCTCCACCACCCCGCAGTCGCAGTGGCCCTCCGACAACCTGATCGTGAGCGCGGAGTCCCACGACAACGCCGACTCGGACGGCGAGGACGCCGACGGCTTCGCCGCGAAGCTGACCACCGGCACCGGGAACGTCTTCCGCTACGCCGTCTCCCACAACAACATCGACGACGGCTGGGACCTCTACACGAAGTCCGACACGGGCCCCATCGGCCCGGTGACCATCGAGGACTCCCTCGCGTACAACAACGGCACGCTCAGCGACGGCACCGTGAACGCGAACGGCGACCGCAACGGGTACAAGCTCGGCGGCGAGGACATCGCCGTCAACCACGTCGTGCGGCGCAGCATCGCGTACAAGAACGGCAAGCACGGGTTCACGTACAACAGCAACCCGGGCTCCATGGCGGTGTCGAACAACCTCAGCATCGACAATCCGCAGCGCAACTTCGCCTGGGACGAGGGGACTTCGGTGTTCAAGAGCAACACCTCGTGCCGGTTCTCGGTCTCCGGGTCGAACGACAAGACCGTCGGCAGCGCGGACTCCACGAACCAGTTCTGGACGGGTACGAACGGCTCCCGCTGTGCCTCCTACAGCGGCGCGCTCGCGTGGTCGTACGCGGCGGACGGCAAGCTCGTCGTGACCCTCGGCGGCAGGCAGGTCACCCTGTAGCCGCACGTCACCCGACTCGCCCCGTCGTGTTTGGGGCGGGTCGGTCCGGCGACCCGGCACGATGGCCCCAAGGGCCCTACGTGCGCGGCCGGACCGGGCGGCAGACTGGCGGCGCCGAGCACATCTCTGCCGCTACCGATGGAGCTGCCATGGCGAAGGATCTGTCCAAGCACCAGGCCGCCGCGCTCGACGCGCACTGGCGGGCCGCCAACTATCTCGCGGCCGGCCAGATCTACCTGCTCGACAACCCGCTGCTCACCGAGCCGCTCGCCCCCGAACACATCAAGCCGCGCCTTCTCGGCCACTGGGGCACCTCCCCCGGCCTCAACCTCGTGCACACCCACCTCAACCGTGTCATCAAGGAGCGCGACCTCGACGCCCTGTGCGTCTGGGGTCCCGGCCACGGCGGGCCCGCCGTGCTCGCGAACTCCTGGCTGGAGGGGACGTACTCGCAGACGTATCCGGACGTCTCGCGGGACGCCGCCGGCATGGGGCGGCTGTTCAAGCAGTTCTCGTTCCCCGGCGGTGTGCCCAGCCATGTCGCGCCCGAGACGCCCGGCTCGATCCACGAGGGCGGCGAACTCGGCTACTCCCTCGCGCACGCCTACGGCGCCGCCCTCGACAACCCGGACCTGCTCGTCGCCTGTGTGATCGGCGACGGCGAGGCGGAGACCGGGCCGCTCGCGACGTCCTGGCACGCGAACAAGTTCCTCGACCCGGTGCACGACGGTGCGGTCCTGCCGATCCTGCACCTCAACGGCTACAAGATCGCCAACCCGACCGTGCTCGCCCGCATCCCCGACGCCGAGCTCGACGAGCTGCTTCGCGGGTACGGGCACGAGCCGCTGCACGTGACGGGCGACGACCCGCTGCGCGTGCACCGCGATCTGGCCCGCACCATGGACCAGGCCCTCGACCGCATCGCCCGCATCCAGCGCGAGGCCCGGGAGGGGAAGACGACCGAG
Organism: Streptomyces sp. NPDC107575; assembly: GCF_055657265.1. Taxonomy (NCBI): domain Bacteria; kingdom Bacillati; phylum Actinomycetota; class Actinomycetes; order Kitasatosporales; family Streptomycetaceae; genus Streptomyces; species Streptomyces sp. NPDC107575. The sequence goes on from NZ_JBVKBG010000010.1 coordinate 166,671, forward strand.
CGCGCCCGCTGGCCGATGATCGTGCTGCGCACGCCGAAGGGCTGGACGGGGCCCGCGAGCGTGGACGACGAGCCCGTCGAGGGCACGTGGCGCTCCCACCAGGTGCCGCTGCCCGGCGTCCGCGAGAACCCGGACCACCTGCGGCAGCTGGAGGCGTGGCTGCGCTCCTACCGCCCCGAGGAACTCTTCGACGCCGACGGCCGCCCCACCGAACAGGTCCTCTCGTACGTGCCCGAGGGCTCCCGGCGCCTCGGCGGCACGCCCCATGCGAACGGCGGGCTGCTCACCCGCAGGCTGCCGATCCCGCCGCTGGAGCGCTTCGCCGTGCCCGTCGACAAGCCGGGCACCGCGCTCCACGAGCCCACCCGGGTCCTCGGCGATCTGCTGGCCCAGATCATGAAGGACACCGCCGACCGCCGCGACTTCCGCATGGTCGGCCCCGACGAGACCGCGTCCAACCGGCTCCAGGCCGTCTACGACGCCACCGGCAAGGCCTGGCAGGCGGGGACGCTGCCCACCGACGAGCACCTGGCGCACGACGGCCGTGTGATGGAGGTGCTGTCGGAGCATCTTTGCCAGGGCTGGCTGGAGGGCTACAACCTCACGGGCAGGCACGGCCTGTTCTCCTGCTACGAGGCGTTCGTGCACATCGTCGACTCGATGGTGAACCAGCACATCAAGTGGCTGAAGACCTCGCGGGAGCTGTCGTGGCGGGCGCCGCTGCCCTCCCTGAACTACCTGCTGACCTCGCACGTCTGGCGTCAGGACCACAACGGGTTCTCGCACCAGGACCCCGGCTTCGTCGACCACGTCCTCAACAAGAGCCCCGACGTCGTACGGGTCTATCTGCCGCCGGACGCCAACACGCTGCTCTCGGTGGCCGAGCACGTGCTGCACAGCCGCGACTACGTCAATGTCGTGGTGGCCGGGAAGCAGCCGTGCTTCGACTGGCTGTCCCTGGACGACGCCCGTGCCCACTGCGCGCGCGGCGCCGGTGTGTGGGAGTGGGCGGGCACCGAGGACGGCAGCCGCGAGCCGGACGTCGTCCTCGCGTGCGCCGGTGACGTGCCGACGCAGGAGGTCCTCGCGGCGGCGGGCCTGTTGCGCGAGCACCTGCCGGAGCTCGCGGTGCGTGTCGTCAACGTCGTCGACATGACGCGGCTGCTGCCCAAGGGCGAACACCCGCACGGCATGCCGGACTTCGAGTACGACGCGCTGTTCACGGCCGACAAGCCGGTGATCTTCGCGTACCACGGCTACCCGTGGCTGATCCACCGCCTCGCGTACCGCCGCACCGGCCATGAACACCTGCACGTGCGCGGCTACAAGGAGTCGGGGACCACGACCACGCCGTTCGACATGGTCGTGCGCAACGACCTCGACCGGTACCGCCTGGTCATGGACGTCATCGACCGGGTGCCGGGGCTCGGTGTACGGGCCACGGCAGTGCGCCAGACGATGGCCGACGCCCGCACGCGGCACCAGGCGTGGATCCGCGAGCACGGCACCGATCTGCCGGAGGTCGCGAACTGGTCGTGGACGGGGTGAGCGGCTCCGCTCCCCTCAGCTCTGGCCGCCCGTGAACCAGTCGGCGAGTTCCGGTGCGACGCGCTCCACCGTCACCGGCTGGCCGTCCGCCCGCAGCGACTCGGTGGCCGCGACACCGGCGGCCACCGCTTCGCGGGCGGCGACGGGGCTGGTGTCGGTGGCGCCGCCCTCGCGCACGAAGCGCAGGAACTCGGCGACGAGCAGCGGGTCGGAGCCGCCGTGTCCGCCCTCGCCGGGCGAGGGCATCGGGACGACGAGGTCGGCGTCGGCGCGGTAGCCGCTGCGGTGCTTCCAGACGCGGACCTCGGCGGTGTCGCCGTGGTCGCCGAAGTTCTCCAGGCGGCCCTCGGTGCCGATGACGGTGTAGTTCCGCCAGTAGTCGGGCGTGTAGTGGCACTGCTGGTAGCTGGCGTGGATGCCGCCTTCGAGCCGCATCACCATCATCGACAGGTCCTCGACGTCGACGACCGGGTTGAGGCCCGTGAGGGACAGCGGCGGCCAGTTGTTCTCGGGGTCGTACCAGTCGGGCATGGTGGCGCCCGGTGCCTGGCCCGAGCGGTCGGCGATGTCCCCGTACACGGTGAGTCCGCCGAGCGCGCTGACCCGCTCGGCGTACGCCCCGGCAAGCCAGTGGATGACGTCGAGGTCGTGGGCGCCCTTCTGGAGGAGCAGGCCCGTGGTGTTGCGGCGGTCGGCGTGCCAGTCCTTGAAGTAGAAGTCGCCGCCGTGGCCGACGAAGTGCCGGCACCACACGGCCTTGACCTCGCCGATCTCGCCGCGCTCGATGAGCTCGCGCATGACGCGGACGACCGGCATGTGGCGCATGTTGTGCCCGACGTAGAGCCGGGAGCCGGAGGCGCGGGCGGCAGCGAGGACGCGGTCGCAGCCCTCGGTGGTGATCGCCAGGGGTTTCTCGACGAAGACGGCGACACCGGCTTCGAGGAGGTCGACGGCGAGTTCCTCGTGGGTGTGGTCCGGGGTGATGACGAAGACGGCGTCGAGGTCCTCGGCGTCGAGCATGGCCTTGTGGCCCTCGTAGGTGTGCACGTCGTCGCCGAACCACTCGCGGGCGCGGCCGAACATGCCGGGCGCGGTGTCGGCGACGGCCACCACGGAGGAGCCCTCGCCGGGGTGGTGGGCCTCGCGGGCGACGGTGGCGCGCAGGCCGAGGCCGATGACACCGAGGCGCAGGTCGCGGGTGGGCGTGGGGGTGTGCTGCGGCTCGTCCGTACGGAGTTGGGTGGTCATGCGTGGTTCAGCCCTTCATGCCGGAGAAAGCGATGCCCTGGATGAACTGGCGCTGCATCGCGACGAACACCACGATCACCGGGAGCGTGGCGAGCAGGGATCCCGCCATCAGCACCGGGTACTCGGTGAGGTGGGCGCCCTGGAGCGAGGCGAGGCCCGCCGACAGCGGCATCTTGGCCGGGTCGGTGTTGACGATCAGCGGCCACATCAGGTCGTTCCAGGACCACAGGAACGTGAGGATGCCGAGCGCGAGAAGGCCGGGTCGGGCGAGCGGCAGCGCGATGCGCCAGAAGACGGTGAAGGGGTTGGCGCCGTCGAGCCGCGCCGCCTCCTCCACCTCTTCGGGAAGCCCCATGAAGAACTGCCGCAGCAGGAAGGTGCCGAACGCCGAGAACATGCCGGGGACGACGAGTGCCTGCATGGAGTCGAGCCAGCCGAGGTTCTGCATGATCTGGTACTGCGGCAGCAGGAAGAGCTGCCCGGGCACCATCAGGACGGCGAGGAACCCGAGGAAGATCGGCCCGCGGCCCGGGAAGCGGATGCGGGCGAAGGCGTACGCGGCCATCGAGCAGAGCAGGATCTGCGCCGCGGTCCGCAGCAGCGCCATGACGAGGGTGTTCACGAACTGCCGCCCGAACGGCACCCCGTCGAAGACCTTCGCGTAGTTCGAGAAGTCCCAGTGCGCGGGCAGGATCGTCGGCGGTACGCGCACGGACTCGCCGAAGCTCTTGAAGGAGGTGAGCAGCTCCCACAGCAGCGGGAACACGGTGATCACGGCGCCGAGCACGAGCAGGGCGTGGGCGGGCCAGATCCGCCCCTGGCGCATGGCCGTCTTACGCATAGTGGACCCACTTCTTCTGCAGCCGGAACTGGACGGCGGTCAGCGCCATGATGAGGACGAACAGCACGCTCACGATCGCCGCACCGTAGCCGCGCTGGTTGTCGAAGAACGCCTTCTGGAAGAAGAGCATCACCACCGTCTGACCCTCGCCGTAGGCGGGGTTCTGCAGCGCGTTCTGGGTGTTGGCGCCGAGCATCAGGTAGACGAGGTCGAAGACCTGGAGCGACTGGATCACCGAGAGCACGGTGGTGAAGAACAGCGTGGGGCTCAGCAGCGGCAGCGTGACCGAGAAGAACTGCCGCAGGCGGCCCGCGCCGTCGAGGGCGGCGGCCTCGTAGTAGTCGCCGGGGATGGACTGCAGGCCGGCGAGCAGCAGGATCATGTTGTAGCCGACGGTCATCCACACGCCGACGAGGGCGACGGCGAAGCGGATCGTGTGCGGGTCGGACACCCAGTGCGTGCCGTCGATGCCGATGGTGGACAGCGCGTGGTTGAGGATGCCGGCGTCGCCGTTGTAGAGCCAGCGCCAGACGACGGCGACCGCGGCGGGCATCGTGACGACGGGCAGGAAGTAGAGGGTGCGGTAGACGCCGGTGCCGCGCAGCCCCTTCAGGTTGAGCAGGACGGCGATGACCATCGAGAGCGGGATGCCGAGGAGGACGAGCCCGGTGTAGACGGCGGTGTTGCCGAGGGACTGCCAGAACTCCGGGTCGCCCACGAGGGTGCGGTAGTTGGCGGCGCCGATCCAGGTCGTCCCGCCGAAGGGGCCCCATTCGGTGAGGCTGTAGTACAGCGTCTGCACCACGGGCCACAGGTAGAAGACGGCGAGGCCGAGCCCGGCCGGGGCGATGAGGGCGTAGCCCCACCACTTGTCGCGGTGCGCGAACTTCCGCTCGCGGCGCCGCAGCTCCTTCTGGTCCGGGGGCTCCGGGTGACGGCGCTGCGCGGGTACGACGGCTTTCGCCTGCGTGTCGACGCTCATCAGGCCTGGCCCTTCCTCTCCTGCGCGAGCAGCTGGTTCATGGCGTCGGCCAGCGAGCCGCTGGCGCCGTCGAGGCTCTCGACGCCGCTCCACGCCCTGGCGAGCCACAGCTGTTCCTTGTGCTGCCATGCGGCGCTGTTGGCCGAGCCGGGGAAGGGCACCGAGTAGTCGAGCGCGTCCAGGTGCGCCTTCAGGTTGAAGTGCGGCATGCCCGCGGCCCAGGGTTCGGCGGTGCCGTTGCGGGCGGGGATCGCGGTGCCGTACTTGCCCTGGAGGAGCGAGATGCGTTCGGTGCCGAGGAACCGGACGAAGTCGCGGGCGAGTTCGGGGTTCGGGGTGCGGGCGTAGACGACGTTGGCGAGGCCGTGCAGCACGGTCGCGCGGTGCCTCCCCCTGGGCATCGGCGCGACGTCGATCTTGGCCCGCAGCTCGCGGTCGGCGTGGAAGGTCGCGGCGTTGTAGGACGCCTCGTAGGTCATGGCGAGCGTGCCCGACTGGAACATCTGGGTGGGGTCGGTGTCGGCCATCTGCTGGAGGGTGGGCGAGGAGCGGTACCGGTGGATCAGGTCGATCCACAGCCGCAGCCCCTCGCGGGTGCGCTCCTCGGCGTACCCGGAGTCCCGCTTGTCCTTGGAGATGACCCAGCCGCCGGCCTGGGGAATGGAGTTGTAGTAGTTCTCCTGCGCACGGACCGGCGCCCCCACCCCGTAGATCCCGCGCCTGCGGTCGGTGAGCCGCTGGGAGTGCTCGATGAGGTCCTGCCAGGTCCAACTGGCGTCCGGGTAGGGCACCTTGGCCCGGTCGAAGAGTTCCTTGTTGTACCAGAGGGCGACGGTGTCGAAGTCCTTCGGAGCGCCGTACTGGGTGCCCTTCCAGCGGTACAGGGAGACGAGGTCGTCGGGGAAGTCGGCGGTCCGCAGCACGGCGTCGTCGCCGTCGGTGTCCAGCGGGAGCAGCTGCCCGGCGTCGGCGTACATGCCGAAGTTCGGCCCGTTCATCCAGAACACGTCGGGCGCCGCGCCGCCGGTGCAGGCGGTCCGCAGCTTGGTCCAGTACGTGCCGTTGGGGGTGAGCTGGACGTCCACGGTCACGCCGGGCCGCGAGCGCTCGAAGGCCCGGGCCGCGCGCCGCATGGCGGGCAGTTGGTAGACGTCCCAGACGCCGTACGTGAGATGGCCGCGCCGTGAGCCGCCGCCCGCGGCCGAGGATCTCGACGAGGAGGGGCCGCAGCCGGACGCGAGCGGCGCCGCCGCGAGTGTCGTGGCGGCCGCGGCGAGGAGAGAGCGCCTGCGCACAGGGAGCCTTCCTGGTGAAGGGTCGACCGGAATGCAAGGACGCTATTTGCTCGAAGTTGACGGGTCAAGGCTTGTTTCGATCACCTTTAAGCAAACACGGGAGCGAGCGGGGGAATCCGGGCATGCGAAGGCCCCGCCCACAGGGGACGGGGCCGCCGGGACACGCGCGGGTCACCAGTGCATGCGCACGTCCTCCGCCCAGCCCAGCAGGTCGCGCACGGCGATCTCGGTGCCGTCGTCGGTGCGCACGCGCCCGTCGTAGTGCCCGAAGCGCTGGTCGGTGTGGTTGGCGAGCAGCCCGAGGTCCGTGTGGGACGAGCGGTTGTGGAAGGGCGTGAACACGAGGTCGACCTGGTCGGACTCCGTCGTGCGCAGGGTCCAGGGCGCGAGCGGGTCGGACGTGGACCAGCGCCAGTCCAGCTCCTCCCCGATCTTCGTGAGCCGGCCGTCCACGCACAGCCCGTTCTCGGTGGAGCCGGTGCCCGCGGTCCACCGGCCGCCGAACTGCAGGCCCACGGTGTGCCCGTCCGAGCGGCCCGAGGCGGCGCCCCAGTTCCAGTCGACCGTGCGCGGCCAGCGCCCGCGACCGTGGTCGAGCACCGCCCAGCTCTCGCCCGCGCCGAACTCCAGCCGTTCACCGCCGATCCTGACCCGGCCCGTCGCCGGCAGCGCGGTCTGCTTCGACGTGTACTGGAACCGCCGCGCGTCCCACGGCACGACGACGCTCAGCGACTCGTGGCCCTCAGGCCGCGCGACCAGCAGGTCGATGTCGACCGGAAGCCGGTCGGTCGTCAGGCACCGGCCGCGCAGCCGGACACCGCCCGCCTCGTCCCGGATCTCGATGCGCACCTTGCCGCCGGTCGGCCGGGCGGGCCCGACCACGACGTCCGGCACGCCCGGGGAGCCCGCGACACGGTCCGGCAGCCGCACCCCGCGCCCGAACGCAGCGATGGAGGCGCGCTCGAACTCCCGCACAGACGAGCCGAATTCGAGCAGATAGACCGAGTTGAGGGCGAGGAAGTCCAGATCGCTCACGGTCAGCGCGACCAGATGCGTCGGCGTGGTCACGCACCAGTGCTCCCACCGCTTGGTCCGCCCCCACCCGCGCAGATTGGCGCGGTGCACCGGCGTCCGCGACCAGCCGACCGCCGCCGGATCGAGGCTGCCGTCGGGGTGGCACAGGTCCACCGGGTCCACGATCTCCCGCTCGTGCGTCGCCATCCGTGGAGCCTACATCCGGGCGCGGTGTCACCCGGCGCGGGCGACGTGCGTCCGGGCGGCGGGCCCGACAGTGCCCGGCAGGAGCGCGTGTGCCCCGTCCGTCCGGGAGGGCCTTGTCATGACGATCACGGGTGCCGCCCGGCCCTTGGCGGGCCGGATCGCGCAGCAGCTGGTGCGCGTCGGGATCCTGGACATGGCGACGCGGCTCGCCGCGCAGGCGTTCCTGGCCGCGCTGCCGATGCTCATCGCCCTGGCCTCGTTCTGTCCGCCGCTGGTGCGGCGCGAACTCCTGCGCTCGCTGCGTACGTTGATCGGGACGTCCGGGCCGGTGGTGCGGCAGGCCGAGGACGTGGCCGGGGGCGGCGACGCCGCCCTGCACAGCTGGGGCGCCGCGGGCGTGCTGGTGGCGCTGCTCTCGGCCACCGCGTTCACCCGGGCCCTGCAGCGGCTGTGCGAGCGGGCCTGGGAACTGCCGCGCTCCGCCGTGCGGTTCGTGGCGTGGCGGTGGGCGGTGTGGCTGCTGGTGTGGGTGGCGATGCTGATCGTGCAGGGCGCGCTGCACCGGGCGTTCGGCGCGGGCGCCGTCATCGGCTACCCCTTGCAGTTCGCGGCGGCGGCGCTGATGTGGTGGTGGACCCAGCATCTGCTGCTCGCGGGGCGGGTGCCGTGGCTGCCGCTGCTGCCGGGGGCGCTGCTGACCGCGGCGGGGGTGATGGCGTTCTGCGGGGTGTCGGGGCTGTGGCTGCCGCGGGCGCTGCGGATGAGCGTGGAGCGCTACGGGGCGCTCGGGTCGGTGTTCACGGTGCTGTCCTGGCTGATCGTGTTCTTCACCCTGGTGGTGTTCGGGGTGGCCGTCGGACGCGTCCTGGCCCAGGAGGAGTTCCTGCGTCGCCGGATCGGCGCCGCGACGGCCGCCGGTTCACGCTGACTCCGCGGTCACCCTGCCCTTCCGGGCGGCCGCGGCCAGGGCCTCGTGGTCGCGCTCGTTCTGGTCGGCGTACGCCTCGGCGAAACGGGCGAGCGCCCGGTCGAAGGGGTCGGAGCGGCCCAGATAGGCGGCGATGGCGACACGGTCCCCGGAGCGGGCGTGGGCGCGGGCCAGCGTCGCGCCGCAGGCCCGGCCGAACAGGCCCATGACGCGCGGCGACATCAGATCGGCCTGCGGTATCGCCTTCCAGTCCCGCAACTGCCGTATGTAGAAGTCACGTTGGCGCCCGTCGAGCCCCTCCACCCGCTCCCAGCCGAGGAACATGTCGCCGGCCGCCTGCATGAGGCGCTGCCCTACGACGACGCGTTCGCCCTGGTTGGTGTGGGCTCCCGGCCCCGCGAACTCCGCGAGCACGGAAGGCCCGGCCTCCTTCGCCTGGAGCAGCAGCGGGTCATGGTCGTCGCGCCCGAGCAGCAGAATGATCCAGCAGCGGGTGCCCACACTGCCGACCCCGACGACTTTGCGCGCCATGTCGACGACCCGGTACTGGCCGAGCAGCGCCCTGCGTTCGGCGGTGAGCGTGCGCGCGTACCGCTCGATCAGATCGATCAACTGCGTCTCCAGCTCCTTGCGTTCGACGCCGGGAAGGAGCTGGTCGAGCGGGGTCACCAGGGGCGGGTCGGCGGCGATGCGCAGCTCGCCGCCGACGACGTGGGCGAGCTTCTCCAATGCCTGGAGGTGGTCGCGGCCGCGGGCCTTGGTGAGCGCCTGCGACATGCGCCGCCTGGTGCGGCCGTCCAGCTTCCCGGACACCGCGGCGTACAGCTCCTCCGCCTCGATCCGCGAGTACCACACGTCGAGCGTGCGCATCCCGGCGAACCGCTCCATCGACTGCCGGTACGAGGCCGCGGTGGCCCGCACCACGCGGTCCCGCTCGGATCGGCCGAACCCGTTGCCGCGGCCCGCGATGACGAGGCTGGCGGCGAGCCGCTTGACGTCCCACTCCCACGGCCCGCGCAGCGTCTCGTCGAAGTCGTTGACGTCGAACATCAGGCGCCGCTCCGGGGAGGCGAGCAGCCGGAAGTTCAACAGGTGGGCGTCGCCGCAGAGTTGGGCGCGCAGCCCGGTGACCGGGGTGTGCGCCAGATCGGACGCCATGATCGCGGCGGCGCCCCGGAAGAACCGGAACGGCGACTCCAGCATGCGTCCGTAGCGGATCGGAATCAGCTCCGGCAGCCTGGCCGCCGACTGCTTCTCCAGGATGTCGACCGGGTCGGGGCGGTCGGCGGCGGGGGCATAGGCGGCGTGCCCGGAGCGCGGGACGCGGGACCTCGCGGACCTGCCCTTGTCCGCCCGCTCGCGCGCGGTGCGGCGACGGCTCGTCATCTCGGTCATGGCGGCCTCCTTCCAGGCTGTGCACACCGTGCGCCGGGCCGGGCGCCGCGACGTCACCCCGCCGGTGTGAGGTCGCCTCCCGGGGGTGAGTCCACGGGGGTCCGCCGGTCGCAGACTGGCGGTCATGGAACCGACGACGCGGGAACACGGGCGGGGGCAACGGTGGCTGGCGCGCGCGTCGTTGGCCGCCGCGGCGGGCGCCGTGCTGGTCCTGGCCGGCTTCGCGGGGGTGCGGACCTTCGCGCTGTTCGGCGCGGGGGTCCTGGGGACCGCGGTGACGGTCGTCGCCGTGTGGTGGGTGCTCAGCAGGCGGGGGCCCGCGCGGTACCTCGCCCTGCTCCTGGCGCTCGCCGCGCCGGTCTGGGTGCTGGTCGCGTACGCCCGCGCGCACCTGGTGTGGGTGGTGCTGGTGTCGGGCGGTCTGTGGCTGCTCGCCGCGGGGGCGGGCCGGGCCTCGCTCGGGCCGCGGTCGGCCCCGGCCCCGATGCCCGAGGCGGCGGCGCCCGCGGTCCACCGGCCGGTGCTGATCATGAACCCGCGGTCGGGCGGCGGCAAGGTCGACCGCTTCGGGCTGCGCGCGAAGGCGGAGCAGCTCGGGGCGGACGTCGTGCTGTTGGACGGTCCGGAGCCGGTCGACGTGGCGGCCCTTGCACGGGAGCGTGCCGCCGCCGGGGCGGATCTCCTCGGCGTCGCGGGCGGCGACGGGACGCAGGCCCTCGTGGCGGACGTCGCCGCGGAGTTCGGCCTGCCGTTCCTGGTGATTCCGGCGGGCACCCGCAATCACTTCGCTCTCGATCTGGGCCTGGACCGCGAGGACCCGTGCAAGGCGCTCGACGCGCTGGCCGACGGCGTGGAGCTGCGGGTCGACCTCGGCCGGGCGGGCGGCCACCCGTTCGTCAACAACGTCTCGTTCGGGGCCTACGCCGAGGTCGTGCAGAGCCCGGCCTATCGCGACGGCAAGACCCGGACCACCCTCGACCTGCTGCCCGATCTGCTCGCCCGGCACAAGGGCCCGGAGCTCACGGCGCGGGTCGGCGGGCACGAAGTCGCCGATCCGCAGGCGCTGTTGGTGAGCAACAACCCGTACGGCGCCCACGACATCGCGGGCCTCGGCCGCCGCACCCGCCTCGACGGAGGCGTCCTCGGCTGCGTCGCCGTGCGGGTCACGAGCGCCGCACAGGCCGCCGGGCTGCTGCGGGGCGGCCGGTCCGCCGGTGTGACGACGCGGACCGCCGGCTCGGTGGTCGTCGACGCCGACCGGGACTCGATCCCCGTCGGCCTCGACGGCGAGGCGGTGCGCATGGACGTGCCCGTACGCATCGAGGTGCGGCCCGGCGCGCTGCGGGTGCTCGTGCCGAGGCAGCGCCCGGGAACGTACCGGGAGCGCCCGCCGCTGGACTGGCGCGGCGTCACGGGGCTCGCGCTGACGGTGCGGCGGCCCCGGAGCGACGGGAGCGGCTAGAGCGGCGTCCCGTAGACCTTGTGCGCCTCACGGCGTCCGTACACGGCGAGGGACCAGATCACGAGGATGTCGAGGGCGATGAGGATCGCCGACCACACGGGCTGGTACGGGGTGAAGAAGAAGTTCTCGAGCGCGCTCATCGCGGCGATGGTCATGACGACGATCCGCGCCCAGGTGCGGCCGCTGAAGAGGCTGACCGCCGCGGCGAAGACGACGACCCCGGTGATCAGCTGCACCCAGCCGCGGGCATTGACGTCAAAGTCGAACGCGTAGTCGTCCTGTGCCTGGTAGAAGTTCTCGTTGAGCACCGCGGCGAGGCCTGCGATGGCGTGATAGGCGCCGATGATGCCCATCACGAACGCGGCGAAGACGACTCCGCCGACGGCGGCCGGACGGACACGGGGCTGTGGCTCGGACGCTCCGGAGCGCGCCTGGCCCGGCGAGATCTGCTCGGCCATGTCGCACCCTCCTCCTCGGTCTCGGTGGATCCGGATTCGATGCACTCGGAGCATGCGGCCCGTGCCACCGGAATCGGTTCACCCGCAGCGGATGAGCCCCGCCCCGCGCGCGGCTGTCACCCGTCCGAGGTGATGCCCCCGGCGGTGCGGTCGCCGGGACAATGGCCTGCGGGACGACGCTCGCAGTGGAGGTGACGTCATGGCCGGGTCACACACGGGTCCGGGCCGCGAGCCGGCCGGAACGCCCTCCGGCGGCGGCGACTTCGAGATCCGCGTCAGGGGCAGGCTCGGCGAGGCCTTCCGGTCGGCGTTCGGCGAGCTGACGGTCGTGCTGCGCCCCGCCGAGACGGTGCTGGTCGGCGCGGGCCTCGACCAGGCCGCCCTCTACGGCATCCTCGACCGCATCCAGGGCCTCGGCCTCGAACTCCTCGAGGTCCGCCGCCTTCCGGGGCCGCGCGAGGCGCGCGGGTAGGGGCCGTTCGGCTCTCATAACGAAGTCGTACCGCCCGGAAAACGGCGCGGAAGACCCCTTTCTTCGCGTTCGCGCGGGGCCCACCGTGGTGGGGTGATGCCCTCCACATGGGGAGGTGAGGGGCATGCTCACAGCACTGTGCCCACGCACGGTCGACGATCCGGGGAAGACGGGGCGCGTGATGGCGCTCCGGCTGCAGCTGTGCTCGATCCACGAGGAGGACACCGCGGCCGACGCCGCCCTGACGACCTGCCTGATGTGGGTCGCCGGCGTCCTGGTGGAGATCGCGGGGGACGTGGCCGATCCACGGACCGCCGGCGCGCTGGTGCACCGGGCCTCGGCCGCGCTCGCCGCGGTGCCCGTCCCGCGGGAGAACGGAACGCGGCCCTCGCCGCAGCGGCTGACCGGCCGCGAACTCGCCGTGCTCCACCAGTTGCAGGAGGAGGTCCCGCTGCGCCAGATCGCCGACGACCTCTACGTCTCGTACAACACGGTCAAGAGCCACACGCGCGCCGTCTACCGCAAGCTCGGCGCGCGCTCGCGCGCCGAAGCGCTGCTGCGGGCAAGGGAGTTGGGGCTCGTCTGAGGCGCGACCCGGCCCCGCGCCCTCACAGGATCTGGAGCTCGCGGGCCCTGCGGACCGCCGCCGAGCGGCGGGACACGGCCAGCTTGCGGTAGACGCTCTTGAGGTGCGTCTTCACCGTGTTCACCGAGAGGTAGAGCTCGTCGGCGATCTCCTCGGTGGTCATCATCTGCGCGAGCCGGTCGAGGACATCGCGTTCGCGCGCGCTGAGCCGCTCCGCGGGAACCCGCCCGAGCGGCTCCTGCTCCAAGGGCGCGGCGTCCGCGGCCCGGCGCGGCCGCGCCGGGTTCAGCAGCCGCGCACAGGTCGGCGCGATCGTCCGCTGCACCGTCTGCGGCAGCCGGGACACCGCCACCGCGCTCGCGACGGCCTCGGCGCCCCGGACGCCGCGCTCCACGGCGGCCGCGATCCGGGCGACGACGCCGCCGAGCTCGGCGAGGAACGTGTCCGTCGCCTGCCCCAACGCGCCCTCGCCGTGCTCCAGTTCGCGCCGCGCCCGGCCGGGCTCGCCGCGCGCCAGGGCGCCCCAGGCGCGTACGAGATGCAGGGTGGCCCGCGAGGGCTCGCCCGCGGTCCACGGCGGCATCGGCGGCTGGACGGCCTGGGCGGTGAGCTCGTCGGCGGCCCGGAACCGGCCGCGCAGCGCCTCCAGGAGCGCGAGTTCGACGAGGCAGTCCCGGCGCAGCGCGCCGTTCCCCGCCGCGCCCGCCGCCTTGAGCCCGCGGGTGAGGGAGACCTGGGCGGCCTTGAGGCTGCCGGCCCGCAGCTCACCGCTGCCCCGTACGGACAGGATGAGGGCCGGGATCTCGGGCCGCTCGGCCAGCAGGGCGTGCGGCACGTGCGGTCCTGCCGCCTCCGCGTCGGCCGCGGCGGCCCCGGCGCGGCGCGGATCGCGGCAGCGCAGCCGTTCCATCCGGATCACGGCGTGGGCGAGGCGGCACCGCGCGAGCCGGTCGTCCTCCCCCGGTGGCAACCGGTCGAGGAGTTCGGCGGACCGCTCCAGGTTCCTGGTGCACGCCTGGTCGTCCCGGCGGGTCCTCGCGACGGCCGCCGCGAGCAGCACGGACTCCGGTTCGGCCGCGGGCGGTTCGTCGGGCGGCTGCCGGCCCTCGTCGACGGGCAGCCGGGTCCTGGCCAGACCGAGCACCTGCCCGATCGCCAGTCGGTGCACGACGAGCCGGGCCGCCTCGTCCCAGTCGCCCGCGGCGAACAGGTGCCGGACGGCGTCGGCGAGCAGTCCGTGCCCGGCGAGCCACGCGGCGGCCGTGCGGTGCAGCGGCGCCACCAGGCCGGGCGTCTCGTGCCGCAGGCAGGTCCGCAGCACGTCGGCGAACATCTGGTGGCAGCGGTACCAGCCCTGCCCCACGGGCCGCAGGAAGGAGTTCTCCCGGACGAGCCCCGCGAACAGCACGCCGTCCGCGTCGCCCGCGAGTTCGGCGGCCAGCTCGGCATTCACCCGGTCCAGGATGCTCGTCGTCAGGAGCAGTCTGCGCATGCCGGGCGACTGCTGGTCGAGCACCTCCTCGACCAGGTAGCTGGAGATCGCCTCGTCGTCCCCCGCGAGCTGCGCGACGAACCGTTCGGGGTCGCCGCGCCGTTCCATGGACATCGCGGCGAGCCGCAGTCCGGCGGCCCAGCCGTCCGCCCGCCGCCGCAGCGTGCTCACCGTCTGCTTCGTGACGTCGATGCCGTGCTGCGCCAGGAGCGCCGCGGCCTCCCGGTCGTCGAAGGCGAGGTCCGCGGTGCGTACTTCGGCGACCTCGCTGGTGAGCCGCCCTCGGTACACGTGCAGGGGCGGGTCGCGGCGGGCGAGCACCACGAGGCGCAGCTTGTCGGGGGTGTGCCGGAGCAGGTGGGTGACGCCGCGGGCGATCGGCGATTCGAGGGCGGGCTGGAAGTCGTCGAGGACGAGGACCGACGGTTCGTCCCGTCCGTTCAGGCAGGCGGCGAGCGTCGCCACGAGCAGCGGCCCGTCCTCGCTCGCGGCGGGTTCGGGCACCTCGACGCCCGCGGCGCGCAGCGCGCCGAACACCCGCTGCCAGAACACGCCGGGGTGCTCGGCGGGCCCGTCGCAGGTGACCCAGGCGAGCGGCCAGGGCGGGCGCCGGGTGTGCGCCCATTCCAGGGCGAGCGCCGTCTTGCCCGCGCCCACGGGGCCGACGACGACGGTGAGCGGGCCGCGCACGCCCCTGGCCAGTTGGTCGGTCAGCCGGGGGCGCGGCACGATCCAGTCGGGCAGCGCGGGCACGGCGTCGGCCTGCTCCGGGCCGGGCCCGTCGTCCGGTGTGCGGTGTGACCCGTCGGCCATGGCGACCCTCGCTTTCGCAGCGCGGTGGATCCACACCCCCGTATGGGAGGCAAGTGTGGGGCCGGGAGCGCCGCATCCGGCACATGCCAGACGCCATCTCACCCGGGTGAAGTTCCCGGGTGGGACGGCGCCTGGACAGGGGGTGGCCCGTGGGCCGACGGGCGTCTACTTGGACTGGAGGGCCTCCACCAGTTCCTCCTCGCGGTCCTTGGTGAGCGAGGTGTGGATCACGGTGGGGCCGAAGGGGCGCAGCGCTTCCTGCACCCGGTCGGGCGTGGTGCGCCGGACGAGCGCGAACACGGCGGCGCGGCCGGGTTCGAGGGCGCGGGCGGTCTCCTTGACGAAGGCGTCGTTGATGCCGATGTCGGTGAGCTTTCCGGCGACGGCCCCGGTGGCCGCGCCCACGGCCGCGCCGAAGACCGGCATCAGGAAGAGCAGCCCGAACAGCGAGCCCCACAGGGCGCCGCCGGCCGCTCCCGCCCCGGTGGTGCTGTGCGTCTGGTGGACGTGCATCTTGCCGTCCATGGTGCGCCAGGCCACCACGGCGTCCTCCAGCTCCAGCAGTTCCTGCCGGGACAGCTCGCCGGCCAGGCGCAGCACCGACTCGGCCTTTTCCTTGTCCGAGAATCCGAGTACGACGAGTTCGGCCATCAGGTCCTCCTGGGACGGTTGCCGGGTTTGGGTACGGGAGTGGGCTTCGGGGCGACCGGATCGCCGAGGCGCTTGGCCGCGGCGGCGAGTTCGACGGCCACGGGCTCCAGGGCCTCCTCGGTGAGGAAGCCCTCGGCGACGGGCACCCCGCCCGCGTCCCTGACCGCCTTGCGCAGATACTTCGCCCAGACGTGTTCGAGCAGGATGTACGCCGCCGACGTGCCCGGGTCCTGGGAGTTGGCCATCTCCCGGATGTCGCCGGTGCTCAGCCCGAAGGCGTTGCCCTCGGCCAGGCTCGGGTACGTGTCCTGCACCGCGCGCATCCGCTCCCGGGAGATGCCGAGCAGGGCGGCGACGGTCTCGCCCATCCCCTCCTGCTGGAAGTCGAGGGAGAACAGGCCGCCACCGGGTTCCTTGCTGACGAAGAGCATGTCGAGGACGCGGATCTGTTCGTTCGCCTCGAGGATCGCCAGCTCCTCGATGATCCGCCCCTCGAACTTGGCCTCCGGCCCGAACTCGATGGTGAGCAGCTGAACCGGTCCGATGACCGCCATGGCGTCTCCCTTCCGACTGTCGGCGTCAAGCTCCACCCGCATCACACCGGCGCCGCCCGCGCCCCGCGTCACCCGCCGTAGGTGAGCAACGCGCCACGGACCGCGGCGACGCTGACCGCGGGAGGTGCCACGCCATGAGCGATGAACAGGCCCCCGGCCGCGCCGAACCCCCGTCGGGCCCGCCGTCCGCCACCGACGCCGAACTGGAGCGGCTGCGCGCAGAGGTCGAGCTGCTGCGCGACCGCGCGGGCACCCGACGCAGGCGCCGCGCGCGGACGTTCATGGTGCGCCGCACGATCGCCGCGATCCTGATCGCGCTGGTCGCGGTGCTCGCGGTCACATCCGTGGTGGGCGTGTGGGGTTCGCGGACCACCCTGAACACGGACCGCTGGATCGCCACGGTGGGCACGCTGCCCGAGGACCCGAAGGTGAACGCCGCGGTCTCCAGGTACCTGGCGGACGAGATCTTCGACCAGCTCGACGTGGAGCGGCGGCTGGCCGACGCGCTGCCGCCGCGCGCCTCGTTCCTCGCGGGCCCGGTGACGGGGGCCGTGCACGACTTCATGCGCGAGAAGATCTCGGAGCTGATCGCGAACGAGCGGTTCCAGGAGCTGTGGCGGACCACGAACCGGTTCGCGCACGAGCGCATCGTCGCCCTCCTGGAGAAGCGCAACGAGAACGTCCAGGTGAAGGGCGACACGGTCACCCTCAACCTGCTGCCCGTGGTCAACAATCTGCTGGGCTCCCTGGAGACCGAACTGCCGTCCGTCTTCGGCAAGAAGATCGACCTTCCGACGCTGTCCTCAGGGGAGCTGCCGCCCGGACTGCACCAGCGGATCGAGAAGGCGATCGGCAAGGACCTGCCCGAGGACTTCGCGCAGATCCGCCTCTACAACCGGCACACGCTCGGCCAGCTCCAGGACGCGGTCGTGCTGTTCAAGCGGGCCCTGGTGGGCCTGCTGATCGGCGTCCCGGTCCTGCTCGCCGTCTCCCTGTGGGTGTCGCCGAACCGCCGGCGGACCCTGCTGCAGCTCGGCCTGTGGCTGGTGGTGACGGTCACCGTGCTGACGGCCGTCCTACGGGGCGTGCGCGACCAGTTGCTCGGTCAGTTGCCGGAGGGCGTCTACCGCGAAGGGGCACGCTCGGCACTGTGGACCGTCTTCACGACGCTGCGCGAACGGGGCGATCAACTGCTGTGGCTCGGCGTCGCCATCGCCGTCCTCTGCTACCTGGTCGGCCCCGGGCGGCTGCCGTCCGCGCTGCGCCGGTGGACCGTGCAGGGCGCCCGCGCCACAGGGCACGGGTTCACGAGGGCGGGCGAACACCTGGTGAAGGACCGGCAGTTGCGGCCGTGGCTGGCCCGGCACGCGGACGTGCTGCGCGTCGGCGGCGCCGTCGTCGCGGCCCTGGTGTCGATCCTCCTGTCGTCGTGGACCGCGCTGCTCGTGATCGCCGTGCTGCTCGCCGCGTACGAGATCGCGGTCACGCTCGCGGCCCGCGAAGGGAGTTCACCCCCGGAAGGTGAGGCGCCCCCTCGGCCCCCTGCCGAGACTGGCGCCTCCGCATCAAGCCCCGCCGGCCATTGAGACGCGGGGCCCGGAGCAGAGCCTGGGAGGTCGCATGAAGTCGCAGTCGCGCATCGGCCCGACCAACGACGGAGTCGGACGCTCCCGGCTGTGGGGCCCGTACCTGAGCGAGCGGCAATGGGGCACGGTGCGCGAGGACTACAGCCCGGGCGGCGACGCGTGGTCGTACTTCCCGCACGACCACGCGCGTTCGCGCGCCTACCGGTGGGGCGAGGACGGGCTCGGCGGCATCTGCGACGAGAAGCAGCGGCTGTGCCTGGCGCTCGCCCTGTGGAACGGCCGCGACCCGATCCTCAAGGAGCGCGCCTTCGGCCTGACCAACGCGGAGGGCAACCACGGCGAGGACGTCAAGGAGTACTACTTCTACCTCGACGCCACACCCAGCCACTCGTACCTGAAATACCTGTACAAGTACCCGCAGGCCGAGTACCCGTACAACGACCTCGTCGCCGTCAACGGGTCCCGTTCCCGGCAGGAGTTCGAGTACGAGCTGCTCGACACCGGTGTCTTCGACGAGAGCCGGTACTTCGACGTGACGGTGGAGTACGCCAAGGCGGACCACGACGACATCCTGATGCGGATCACGGTCGACAACCGGGGCCCGGACGAGGCGGAGCTGCACGTGCTGCCCACGCTGTGGTTCCGCAACACCTGGTCGTGGGGCGAGCACGCGAGCACGGCTCCCAAACCCGTGCTGCGGGCGGCCGAGGGCCCGCGCGGCACCCGCACGATCCGCGCCGACCACCCGGAGCTCGGCAGCTACGACCTGCGCTGCGGCCCCGCGGCCGAGCTGCTGTTCACGGAGAACGAGACCGACAAGGGGCGCCTGTTCGGCACGGCGAGCGACACCCCGTACGTCAAGGACGGCATCGGCCGCCACGTCGTCGAGGGCGAGCCGCACACCGTCAACCCGGCGCAGGAGGGCACCAAGGCCGCCGCCCACCACACACTCACCGTGCCCGCCGGCGGGTCCGAGACGTTGCGGCTGCGTCTCGGACCCGCCGGTGCCCAGCTCACCCTGGGCCGCGGCTTCGACACGGTGTTCCGCGACCGGATCGCCGAAGCCGACGCGTTCTACCGGGAGTTGACACCCAAGGGCGCGGGCGAGGACGAGGCGCGGGTGTTCCGGCAGGCGCTCGCGGGGATGCTGTGGTCCAAGCAGTACTACGCGTTCGACCTGGAGACCTGGCTCGCCGAGCACCATCTGACGCCGTGGAGCCTGCCGCGGCCCGGCGTGCGCAACCGCGAGTGGTTCCACATGGTCAGCGACGACATCGTGTCGATGCCGGACAAGTGGGAGTACCCGTGGTTCGCGGCCTGGGACCTCGCCTTCCACGCGGTGGCCCTGTCCGTCGTCGACCTCGACTTCGCCAAGCAGCAGCTCGAACTCCTGCTGCGGGACTCGTTCCTGCACCCCAACGGGCAGATCCCGGCCTACGAGTGGAGCTTCGGCGACGTCAATCCGCCGGTGCACGCCTGGGCCGCGTACTTCGTGTACACGGTGGAGAAGGAGACGACCGGGCACGCCGATCACGCGTTCCTGGAGCGCACCTTCCAAAAGCTCCTGACGAACTTCACGTGGTGGGTCAACCGCAAGGACCCGAGCGGCCGCAACGTCTTCCAGGGCGGTTTCCTCGGCCTCGACAACATCGGTGTCTTCGACCGCAGCGCGCCGCTGCCCACCGGCGGCTCCCTCGAACAGGCCGACGGCACGGCGTGGATGGCCCTGTACTGCCAGTCGATGCTGCAGATCGCCCTCGAACTCGTCGAGCACAACGAGACGTACGACGAGCTGGTCCTGAAGTTCGTCGAGCACTATCTGTGGATCTCCGCGTCCATGGACCGGCTCGGCGACCTCGGCGACGAACTGTGGGACGAGGAGGACGGGTTCTTCTACGACGTGCTGCGGCTGCCCGACGGGCAGGCGGTGCGCCTGAAGGTCCGCTCGATGGTCGGCCTGCTGCCGCTGTGCGCGTCCACGGTGTTCCAGCCGCAGCAGCTGGAGCGTCTTTCCGGGCTCGGCGAGCGGCTTCAGCGGTTCGCCTCGCGCCATCCGTCGCTGTCCGTGACGCTGTCGCAGGCGCAGGCTGGAAAGGCGGGCGGCCCCCGGCTCCTGTCGGTCGTCGACGAGAAGAAGCTGGTCCGCGTGCTCTCCCGGGTGCTGTCGGAGGACGAGTTCCTGAGCCCCTACGGCATCAGGGCGCTGTCCAAGTACCACGAGCAGCATCCGTACACGTTCTGGGTGCACGGCGAGGAGTACAAGGTCGGCTATCTGCCCGCCGAGTCCGACACCGGCATGTTCGGCGGCAACTCCAACTGGCGCGGCCCGGTGTGGCTGCCGATGAACGTCCTGCTCATCCGGTCCCTGCTGCATCTGTACGGCTTCTACGGCGACGAGCTGACCGTGGAGTGCCCGACGGGCTCCGGGGTGCGCATGAACCTGTTCGAGGTCGCGGAGGAGATCTCGAAGCGGCTCACCCGGATCTTCCTGCGCGACGAGGACGGCCACCGCCCGGTCTACGGCGGCCAGCCGCTCTTCCGCGACGACCCGCACTGGCGCGACCTCGTCTCCTTCTACGAGTACTTCCACGGCGACAACGGCGCGGGCATCGGCGCCTCGCACCAGACGGGGTGGACCGGTCTGGTCGCCGCCCTGATGAAGATCTTCGGCACGCTCGGCCCCGACGCCTTCCGGCCGCGGTCCACGAGGAGGTAGCAGCGATGGCCGCTTCACCGGCACAGCCCGTGATCCACGAGGTCAACACCCGGGTGTGGCTGCGGGAGACGGGGCGCAGGCTCGGCCGCGAGATCGGCCTCGCGGACGTGCCGAAGGACATCTGGGACGAGATCACCCCGTCCGGGGTCGACGTCGTGTGGCTGATGGGCGTGTGGGAGCGCAGCCCGCAGGGGCGCGCCATCGCCCTCCAGAACCCGGCGCTGCGGGCCGCGTTCGAGGCGGCCGTCCCCGGCATCGGCGAGCAGGACATCGCGGGCTCCCCGTACTGCATCCGCCGCTACGAGGTGGACGGGGCGCTCGGCGGTGCCGTCGGCCTCACCGCGGCGCGCGCCGAACTCGACCGGCGGGGCGTCGGGCTGCTGCTCGACTACGTTCCGAACCACGTCGCCCCCGACAATCCGTGGGTCGGCGAGTACCCCGAGCTGTTCGTGCGCGGCGACACCGAGGACCTGCGGCGGGACCCGGACGGCTTCCTGGACACGGGGCGCGCGGTCCTCGCGCGGGGCCGGGACCCGTTCTTCCCGCCGTGGCCCGACGTCGTCCAACTCAACGCCTTCGCCCCGGAGTTGCGCCGCTCGACCGTCGAGGTACTCGACCACATCGGCCGGTTCTGCGACGGCGTGCGCTGCGACATGGCGATGCTGCTGACGAACGACGTCTTCGAGCGCACGTGGGGCGAGCGGGCCGGGAAGCGTCCCGTGGAGGAGTTCTGGGTCGAGGTCATCGGCGCGGTGCACCGCGAGCGACCGGACATGGTGTTCGCGGCGGAGGCGTACTGGGACCTCGAATGGGCGCTCCAGCAGCAGGGCTTCGACTTCTGCTACGACAAGCGGCTCTACGACCGGATCCTCGCGCACGACGCCGCGTCGGTGCGGGCGCACCTGGGCGCCGACGAGACGTACCAGCGCCGGCTCGTCCGCTTCCTGGAGAACCACGACGAGCCCCGGGCGGCGCACACCATGGCCCCGGACAAGGAACGTGCGGCGGCCGCGCTGATCGCGACGCTGCCCGGCGCGACGCTGTGGCACGAGGGTCAGTTCACCGGGCGCCGTGTGCAGCTTCCGGTCTTCCTCGACCGGCGCCCCGACGAGCCGGCCGACGACGAGTTGCGCTCCTTCCACGAGCGGCTGCTCTCCGCCGTGCACCACAGCGGCATGCGTACGGGGAGCTGGCGGCTGCTGGACTGCGCGGGCTGGCCGGACAACGACTCGGCGGCGGCGCTGGTCGCGTCGTGCTGGAGTGGTCCGGCGGGTCGCTTCCTGTCGGTGGTCAACCTCTCCGACCACCGGGCCCAGGGGCGGGTCCGCCTCCCGTGGCCCGAACTGGGTCCGGGAACCTGGCAGTTGACCAGCCTCCTCGGCACGGACCGCTACGAGCGCTCGGGCGCGGAGCTGCTGGACAGCGGGCTGTACGTGGACCTGCCGGCCTGGGGCACGCATCTGCTGGCCGCGGAGGCGTGACCCGCGTGGGCAAATCAAGCCCCTGCGGCGATTGAGCAGCGGGGTCCGGGGCGGAGCCCCGGGAGCGCAACGCCGGTGGGGCTCAACCTTCCACGCCCGCCCGGGAACGGAACCACTCCACCGCGCTCTCGACCGTAGGGAAGAACGCGTCGGGCCCAAACGTCTGAGCCAAGCCGTACCGCTCGACCTTCCTCCGCACCGGATCCTTCAGCTCGGCGAAGACCAGGTCGACTCCCCGCCCGCGCAGCGCCTCGTCCAGCTCCTCCAGGACATCCGCCGCCGTCGTGTCCACATCCGTGATCGGCTCCGCCGCGACCACCACACACCGCGGCTCCGCCGCACCCCGCACCGCATGCAACACCTCGTCGCGGAACGACTTCGCGTTGGCGAAGAACAGCGGCGCGTCGAAGCGCAGCAGCACGAGCCCCGGCAGGAGCGCCGCATCGGGGTGCGAGCGCACATCGTGGTAGCCCTCAAGTCCCGCCACCCGCCCGAGCACCGCGCTGTACGGCCACCACGCGCGCCGGAACACGTTGAGGATCGAGAGCCCCACCGCGACGGCGATCCCCGCCAGCACCCCGAGCAGCGCGACGCCGAGGAACGCGGCCGTGCACAGCCAGAACTCGGCCTTGCGCTGCCGCCACAGCCGCCCCGCCCCCGCCAGGTCGGCCAGCGAGAGGGACGCCGTGATGACGACGGCGGCGAGCGCGGGCTGCGGCAGGTTGCGGAACAGGCCGGGCAGCAGCACGAGCATGAGCAGGATCAGCCCCGCCCCCACGAGCCCCGTCAACTGCGTGCGCGCGCCCGCCCGTTCGGCGACCGCGGTGCGCGAGCCGCTCGTGCTCACGGGGAAGCCCTGGAAGAGCCCCGCGGCCGCGTTCGCCGCGCCGATGGCGATCATCTCGTCGTTGCCGCGGACCTCCTCGCCGCTGCGGTTCGCGAACGCGGAGGCGTTGGAGATGGTGTCGGCGAGGGAGACCAGGGCGATGCCGAGGGCGCCCACGAACAGCGGGCCGAGGTCGTCCCAGCGGACGTCGGGGACGGTGAACGGCGGCAGTCCCTCGGGCAGCCGGCCGACCAGCTTGACCCCGTGCTCCCCGAGGTCGAACGCGACGGTCGCACCGATGGCGAGCAGCACCATCACGAGTACGGCGGGCACCTTCGGCAGCAGCCGTTGCAGCCCCAGGACGAGCACGATGCAGCCGCCGCCCGCCGCCACCGCCGCGGGCACGAGCGCCCCGTCGGCCAACTTGCCTATCAGCGCGTCCACTTCACCGATCAGGCCGTCCGCGTCCACGGAGAACCCGAACAGCTTAGGCAGCTGGCCGACGAGGATGGTCAGGGCGAGGCCGTTCATGTAGCCGATCATCGTGGGCTTGGAGATGAGGTCGGCGATGAAGCCCAGGCGTGCCACGCCCGCCAGGATCGTGATCGCCCCGACCATCAGGGCGAGCACCGAGGCGAGGGCGACCGCGCGCCCGCTGTCGCCGCCCGAGGCGACCAGCGGCAGGATCGTCGCCGCGATCATCGGGCCGAGCGAGGAGTCGGGCCCGAGGACGAGGATGCGGGAGGGGCCCGCGACGGCGTAGGCGAGCAGACACAGCACCGACGTGTAGAGCCCGGTGATCGCCGGAAGCCCGGCCAGCTCGGCGTAGGCCATGCCCTGCGGCACCAGGAGCGTGGTCAGGACGACGCCCGCGACAAGGTCCTTGACGAGCCAGGATCGCCGATAGGCGCGCAGCGTCCGGACACCCGGCGGCACGGGCAGGGCCTTGGGCACCGCGGGGTCACCTCCGCCGGGCGATCAGCTTGCCCAGCTCCCACAGCGCGAGCAGCGCGAGGGCGGGCAGCAGCGCCCAGCCGAACTGGCCGATGTGCAGGGGCACGGTGTCCAGCAGCCGGTTGAAGGCGTCGGTCTGCGTGACGAGCACGGCGAGCACGAACTCGCCGAGGATCGTCCAGTTGAGCTGCTTGCTGTCGAAGGTGTCGACGGTGAGCGCTGTCCCGGTCTGGCTGCGGCACTCGACGGCGGCCACGATCAGGCAGAGCGCGAACGCCGCGAACGCGATGGAGTTGCCGATGCGGGCGCTGTCGTAGCGGGCCTCCCCGAGCTTGATCAGGCTCAGCAGCGCGACGGCGATGCCCGCGCCCACGAGCCCCACCGTGAGCATCAGCGCCGGTGTCATCACCGGTTCGCCGCGCGGCCGCGGGCGCCGCGTCATGAGCCCCGCGCCGACCCGGTCAAAGCCGAGCGAGAACCCGAAGGCCGCGTTGACGACGAAGTGGATCCACAGCACCTGCGCGGGGTTGAACGGCTCGGCGTCCGCGATGTTGAACAGCGAGGCACCGAGGAACGTCAGGACGAAGACGACCAGCAGGATCAGCACGAAGCGGATGTACTTGGTGAGGTTGTCGTAGATCTTGCGGCCCTGTTCGACCGCGTGAATGATCGTGGCGAAGTTGTCGTCGGACAGGATCATCCGCCCGGCGTTCTTGGCGACCTCCGTGCCGGAGCCCATGGCGACGCCGATGTCGGCGGCCTTGATGGCGGGCGCGTCGTTGACGCCGTCGCCCGTCATGGCGACCACGTCCCCCTTCTTCTTCAGCGTCTCGGCGAGCAGCACCTTGTGCTCGGGCGCCACCCGGCCCACCACGCCGATCCGGTCGATGCGCTCCAGCCGCTCCTCCTCGGACAGCGCCGCGAACTCGGCGCCGAGGATCGCCTCTCCGCCGATCCCGATCTGCTCGGCGATCGCCGCGCCGGTGATCACGTCGTCGCCGGTCACCATGCGTACGCGAATGTGGGCGGCCTGCGCCGCGGCGACCGCCTCCTTCGACTCGGGGCGCGCGGGGTCGACCATGCCGACGAGGCTGGTCACCCGCAACTCCCGTATTTCGTCGAGGAGTTCGCCGTCCTGATCGAACGTCACCGGGTCCAGGTCGCGCGTCGCCGCGGCCATCACCCGGCGGCCCGCCCGCTCCATCCGCTCGACCTCGCCGTCGGCCCGCGCGCGCAGTTCCGCGTCGAAGTCGATGCCCGTACCGCCCGACAGGGCCGTCGTGGTGCGCGCGAGCACGGCGGGCGCGGCGCCCTTGATGAAGCAGCGCACGACGGGCCGACCCTGCCCGTCGTGCGCCGCATGGAAGGTGGCCATCAGTTTGTACGCCGGGTCGAACGGCAGGGTGGCGATGCGGGGCAGCCGCTCGCGCGTGGCGGCGACGTCGAGGCCCGCCTTGTGCCCGAGCACGAGCAGTGCGCCCTCGGTGGGGTCGCCCACGACCTCGCCGTCGACCAGCGCGGCGTCGCTGGCGACGAGGTAGGGCAGGATCGCGTCCTCGATGCCGGGCGAGCTGCCCGCGGCGTGGTGGATCCGGCCCTCCAGGCCGTAACCGGTGCCCGAGACGGTGTACCGGTCGAAGGCGTCGACGACCTCGACGACCGTCATCTGGTTCATCGTCAGGGTGCCGGTCTTGTCGGAGTTCACGGCCGAGGTGAAGCCCAGCGTCTCCACGGACGGCAGGTCCTTGACGATGGCGTTGCGCTTCGCGAGGTCGAGGCCGCCCATCGAGAGGATCGTCTGCGTGACCGTCGGCAGCGCCTCGGGCACCGCGGCGATGGCGAGGGACACGGCACTGATAAAGAGGGCGTCCCAGGGCTCGTCGCGGCCGCGGCCGAGCGCGAACATCACGACCATGGTGAGCGCGGCCGCCCCGACGATCCACAGCGTGAGCCGGTTCAACTCCTTCGACAGCGGCGACATTTCGCGCGGCGTCGCCGTCAACATGCCGGAGATCCTGCCGAGTTCGGTGTCGGCGCCGGTGGCTGTCACCAGCAGCACCCCGCTGCCGTGCGTCACCGGAGTGGTCATGAACGCCATGTCGCTCTGGTCGGCGGGGCCCAGCTCGCCGCCCGGCACCGGGTTCGCGTCCTTGGCGGCGGGCACGCTCTCGCCGGTGAGCGCCGACTCGTCGATCTGCAGCGCGGTCGCCGCGACGAGCCGGCCGTCCGCCGGGACCTCGTCCCCCGCGGCGAGCAGCACCACGTCCCCGACGACCACGTCCTCCGCGGGGATCTCGGCCTCCCTGCCGTCCCTGCGGACTCGCGCGGTGGCCTTCGTCATGGCCTTCAGGGCGTTCATGGCGCTGTCCGCCTTGCCCTCCTGGCGCAGACCGATGACCGCGTTCACGACGGACAGGGCGAGCAGCACCACCGCCGTGCCCCACTCCTGGATGACGAGCGACACGATCGCGGACGCGACGAGGATGAGCTGCATGTACGAGGTGAACTGGCCGAGGATCCGGCGCAGCGCCAGTGTCGGCTTCTCCTCGGGCAGGGCGTTGGGCCCGTCCTCGGCGCGCCGCGTGCTCGCCCGTGCGGTGTCGAGTCCCGCGGCCGGGTCGACGCCGAGTTCGCGGGCGACCGACTCGGCGGGCTCGGCGTGCCACGGATGCGCCGGCGCGGCGGTCACCGGGCCCGCCTCCCGGCCGCGTACGGGTCCGCCGCGGCCCCGGCCGGCGCCTCCTTCTCCAACTGCCGCTTCTCCAGCTCCAGTTCGTGCCGGGCCTCGTCGTCGATGACCGGATACTGCGGATCGATGTCCATCAGGGTGTGCGACAGCACGGCCGCCGCGCAGATCCGCGCGTACCACTTGCGATCGGCGGGCACGACGTACCAGGGGGCCCAGCGTGTGCTCGTGGCGGACAGCATGTCCTCGAACGCCTCCTGGTAGTCGTCCCAGCGCGCCCGCTCACGCGCGTCCGCCGCCGAGAACTTCCAGTTCCGCTCGGGGACGTCGATGCGCTTGAGGAACCGGACCCGCTGCTCCTCCTTGGACAGGTTCAGGAACAGCTTGACGAGCCGGAATCCGTTGTCCGTCAGATACCGCTCCCACTCGTTGATCTCGCGGTAGCGCCGCCGCCACAGCGCCTTCCCGCGCTGCCTGCGGCCCGGAAGCCGCTGGCGGTCCAGGAGTTCGGGATGCACCCGCACCACGAGGACCTCCTCGTAGTGGGAGCGGTTGAAGATGCCGATCTCGCCGCGGCGCGGCAGCGCGCACGAGTAGCGCCAGAGGTAGTCGTGGCTCAGCTCGTCGTGCGAGGGCACCTTGAACCCCGCCACGCGCACACCCTGCGGGTTCACGCCGCTCATGACGTGACGGATCGTGCCGTCCTTGCCGCCGGCGTCGATGGCCTGCAGGCACAGAAGTACGCCGTGCGTGCCCTGCGCGGCCAGCCTGCGCTGGTGGTCGGCGAGCAGGGCGACGCCCTCGGCCAGCAGTTCCTTGCCCTGCCGCTTGTTCTTCAGGCCCGACTTGCTCGCGGGATCGAAGTCCTTGGACAGGTGCACCTTCGCTCCGGGCTCGACCCGCAGGGGTGCGATGAACTCGGCGATCCGCTCGGCCCGCTTGTCCTTCATGAGCCACCTCGATCACTCGGTCAGTACAGCGTGTCCCGCTTCACCACGCACAGGCCCCAGATCACCAGCGCGTTGAGCGCGATCAGCGTCAGGGACCAGAACGGGTAGTAGGGGATGGAGAGGAAGTTGCCGATCAGGATGAGAACGGCGAGGATCACGCCGAGGATCCTGGCCCATTTCATCGCGACGAACAGGCCGAAGCTGACGATCACGGCGACCGCGCCGAGGAGCATGTGGATCCAGCCCCAGGCCGTGAGGTCGAACTCGAAGGTGTAGTCGGGCGTCCTGAGGAACACGTTGTCCTTCAGCACCGCCATGAGGCCGCGGCAGAAGCCCAAGGTCCCCGAGATGAAGAGCATCACCGCCGCGAAGACGGTCAGCCCGCCGGCGGCCGCTTCCTTCGCGCTGCCCATGCCGTGCTGCGACGTGGTCGAGGTGGCCATCACAGGACCCCCAAGGGTTGAGGAGGGTGCCGATTGCACCGCTGTGCCGCCGAGTGTCATGGCCCGGAGGAGCCGGGTCGTCACCCTCCGGGGGTGACGACCGCGCGGGGCCCTGCCCGGAGGCTGTCGGGGGTCCGGGCAGCGAGCTGAAGCGAGGCGATGAGCGTGGCGAGCACTCCCGAGGCGGCCGACGGCCGAAAGCCGCCAGGGCCCGACGTCGGCCCCGGCCCGGACCGCGGCAGGCGGCGCCGCGTCCTCGCGCCGCTCGCGCTGGCCCAGTTCATCTGCAGTTTCGCCGGGTCGAACATGAACGTGATGATCCACGACATCAGCAAGGACCTGGACACCACCGTGCAGGGCGTGCAGACCGCGATCACCATCTTCCTGCTGGTCATGGCCGCGCTGATGATTCCCGGCGGAATCCTCGCCGACCGCTACGGCCGCAAGCGCTGTCTGGTCCTCGGCCTCGCGGTCTACGGGGTCGGGGCGCTGCTCAGCGCGGCGGCGCCGGGCCTCGGTCTGCTGATCCTGGGCAACTCGATCCTGGAGGGCATCGGCACGGCCCTGCTGATTCCCCCGGTCTACATCCTCACCACCCTCCTGTTCACCGAAGTGGCGGGCCGGGCGCGGGCGTTCGGCACGATCATGGCCTTCGCGGGCATCGGTGCCGCGACGGGTCCGCTCCTCGGCGGTCTGATCACGTCGGCGATCAGCTGGCGGGCGTCCTTCGTGTTCCAGGCGGTGGTGATCGCGGCCATCATCCTGCTGAGCCGGGGCCTTGACGATCCGCTCCCGCCGGACCGGGAGCGCGAGTTCGACACGGTGGGCGCGGTCCTGTCGGCGACCGGGCTGGTCCTCGTGGTCCTCGGGATCCTCGTGGCGGACGACAACGCGTGGCTCATGGGCGGGCTCCTCGTGCTCGGCGCCCTGGTCCTGCTGGCGTTCCTCCGCTGGGTCCGCAGGCGGGAGCGGGCCGGCGCCCAACCCCTGCTCCCCACGCAGCTGTTCCACGTCCGGGCGTCGAACCTCGGACTGATCACCCAGCACACGCAGTGGCTGATGCTCATGGGGGTGTCGTTCGTGGTCGCCGCGTACCTCCAGGTGGTCCGCGGCTACAACGCCATCGAGACCGGTGTCATCTTCACCGCGTCGACCGTGGGGCTGCTCATCACCTCGCTGGGCGCGGAGCGGTTCGCCAAGCGCCGCGAGCAGCGCAGCCTCATCATGGCCGGATTCGTCGTCACGGTGTGCGGCATCGGCGTCCTGCTGGCCGTGGCCCACGGCTCCCCGAAGGCGTGGGCCTCCACGCCCGGTCTCCTGCTGATCGGTCTGGGGGTCGGCCTCATGCTCACCCCGTCGGTCAACGTGGTGCAGTCCAGCTTCCCCGAGGACCTTCAGGGCGAGATCTCCGGCCTGTCCCGCAGCGTGTCCAACCTGGGCTCCTCCGTGGGCACCGCGCTCGCCGGCACGATCCTCGTCGCCGATCCGGCCGTCGGCCCCTACGCCGTCGCGCTGGTGGTCCTCGCGGTGATCGGGCTCGGCGGCCTGTGGGCGGCGGCGCTGCTGCCGCGCACACCACCACCTCACTCGTAGCCGCGGTCGTACGACACCGTGGAGCGCATCACGAGGTCCTGCAACGCCGCCCTGCGTCTGCTGAACGGGATCCAGAACAGGCCCAGCGGAAAGCTCACCGACAGCGCGGCCCGCGCGAGGGCCCGCGGCGCCCGCAGCCGCCGCCCCGCCCGATCGGTCACGCACACCCCCATGAGCCGGCCGCCGGGCGTGGCCCCGACCACCGCCCACGCCCCACCGAGATAGCAGACGGCGAAAGCCCACCCAACGGGCCCGGCAAGCCAGTTGGGTACGTCCGGCAACTGGAACGGCGGCCCGACGACCATCAACCGCGCACACCCGGCGCCGACTTCGACGACCAGCCCGACCAGGGCGAGCACGAGCGCGTCGACCAGGGCGGCGAGGCCACGCGAGACGATCCCGGCGGCTTCCCGCCCGCCGGTCACGCGTCCCCGCTCCCGGCCCGCCGCAACACCCTGTCGGCGAACCGGTTGACCCTCCGGTCCCCCCGCTCCCCGAGCCCCCGCACCGCGTCGACCGCCTCCACGGTGAGCCCTCCCCCGGTGTCCCGCACGATCCTGCCAAGATCGATCTCCCTCAACACCCCCCTGGTGATCCCCACCAGATCGAACCGCACGAGCACGGCATCGACGTCGACCCGGGCGGCGATGCGGTCGACGTCCACGCGAGCGGCGATCCGGTCGACATCCACGCGACTCGCGATGCGATCGACGTCGACCCGGGCGGCGATCCGATCGACATCTACGCGGGCGGCGATGCGGTCGACATCCACCCGAGCGGCAACCCGGTCGACGTCCACGCGATCCGCCACCGCATCCACATCCACCCGACCTGCGACCCGATCCACGTCGACCCGATCGGCCACCGCGTCCACGTCGACCC
Organism: Streptomyces sp. NPDC107575; assembly: GCF_055657265.1. Lineage (NCBI taxonomy): Bacteria > Bacillati > Actinomycetota > Actinomycetes > Kitasatosporales > Streptomycetaceae > Streptomyces > Streptomyces sp. NPDC107575. The sequence goes on from NZ_JBVKBG010000010.1 coordinate 196,734, forward strand.
GATCGGCCACTCGGTCCACGTCCACGCGGTCGGCAACCGCATTGACGTCCACGCGCGCTGCGACCCGATCCACATCCACGCGATCCGCCACCCCGTCGACATCCACTCGCGCAGCGACCCGATCCACATCGACACGATCCGCCACCCCGTCCACGTCCACGCGACGAGCCACCCGATCCACATCCACCCGGTCGGCCACCGCGTCTACGTTCACCCGCCCCGCGACCCGATCCACATCCACCCGATCCGCGATCGCGTTCACATCCACCCGGTCCGTCACCGCCGACACGTCCACCCGCGCAGCGATCGCGTTCACGTCCACCCGGGCCACGACCGCCGCCACATCCACCCGCGCCGCGATCCCGTTCACGTCCACGCGGGCGGCGACCCGGTCGACGTCCACCCGGTCCGCGAGTCGGTTCACGTCCACCCGCTCGACCAGCTCGTCCAGGTCCAGGCAGTCGAGCACCAGGCCGACCGACCGTCGGACGACCAGCCGCGGCACCGCCCCCAGCACGCCGAGCGCGCCCCGCGCCATCCGGCCGACCATCGTCACCGCGCCGTCCGTACTCGCCTCGACCATGACGCGACCGAAGCAGCCGACCGTGTGCCCGGCATCCTCCGCGGCGGGTGAGTGTCACCCGTACGCCCCTCCGCCCGGCGGAAGTTCGGGCACCGGACGACGCTCGCCGGCGAAGCCGAACGCCACGCCGCGCTGCGCCGCGAGCAAGCGGGCGAGCCGCAGCACGCTGAGGCCGCTGGCGCCGAGGTCCCGCGCCTGCCGCAGGTCGACCACGACCCCCGTGCCACCCGGCCGGATGGCCCCGTGCAGCACCCGCCCGATCCACGCCTCCTCGGCGGGACCGATCGCCGCGCACACCTCGATCACCACACATCCCGCGACGCGCCGCACCACGACGGGCGCGGTCTCCGTCCGGGACACCACGGCCTTCGGCCGACGGACCACGAGCGGAACGTTCCATGCCATGAATGAGTCCCCCCGAGCGCTCCGGACTTGGGAGAACAGCATCGTCACCGCACCGCGGGACCGGCATCGCTCCGCGAGGGTGAACGCAGGCGGGGCAACCGGCAACGACCGGTCCCGCACGCACTGTTGATCATCGCCCGGGAGGTTCTTAGTCTCGACCCCGTCGCACCGTGAACACGTTCCCACCCCCCGCACGGCCCTGACGAAGGTGGAGCACCGCATGAGTCACACAGAACAGGCACCGCACAACGGCCCGAGCCGCCGCCGGGTGATCGGCGGGGCGGCCACCCTCGCCGTCGCCGCGACAACGTTGCCCTCCGGCCTCGCGTCCGCCGCCCCCGCCCCGTCGTCCCCCGCCGACCTCGCCCGCTGGAAGAGACAGGCGGCCCGGGTGACCATCACCCGCGACGACTGGGGCATCCCGCACGTGGTCGGAAAGTCGGACGCCGACGCCGTGTTCGGGATGATGTACACGCAGGCCGAGGACGACTTCAACCGCATCGAGCGCAACTACCTGGTCAGCCTCGGCCGCCTCGCCGAGTCCGAGGGCGAGAGCGCGCTCTGGCAGGACCTGCGCCAGCGCCTGTTCATCGACCCGGAGGACCTCAAGAAGCAGTACGCGAAGTGTCCTTCGTGGCTGCGCGCCCTGATGCGCGGCTGGGCCGACGGCCTGAACTACTATTTGGCGACCCACCCGGACGTACACCCGCGTGTCCTCACGCACTTCGAGCCGTGGATGCCGCTGAGCTTCTCCGAGGGCAGCATCGGCGGCGACATCGAATCCGTGGCCCTCAGCCAGCTGGAGGCGTTCTACGCACAGCGCGAGGTCCCACTGACGGAGGAGGAACGCGGCCTCAAGTTCCGCGAACCGTCCGGCTCCAACGGCATCTCGATCGCCCCGTCCCACACCCGCGACGGCCACGCTCTCCTCCTCATCAACCCGCACACCAGCTTCTTCTTCCGCGCGGAACAGCACGTGACGAGCGAGGAGGGCCTCGACGTCTACGGCGCCGCGACCTGGGGCCAGTTCTTCATCTACCAGGGGTTCAACGAGAACACCGGCTGGATGCACACGTCGAGCGGCGTCGACAACATCGACGAGTTCGCGGAGACGGTCGACCGCGCCTCGGACGGCACGTACACCTACCGCTACGGCAAGGAGCACCGCCCCGTCACGTCCCAGGACATCACCCTGGCCGTCCGTACGGAGAGCGGCGGCACGGAGCACCACACCTTCACGACGTACGCGACCCACCACGGCCCGATCGTCCGCGAGGCCGACGGCAAGTGGATCGCGTGCGCGCTGATGAACAAGCCGGTGGAGGCCCTGAAGCAGAGCTACCTGCGCACGACGACCCGCGACTACGCCGAGTACCTGAAGGTCGCGGAGCTGAAGGCCAACAGCTCCAACAACACCCTCTTCGCGGACTCGAAGGGCGACATCGCCTTCCTGATGCCGCAGTTCATGCCGGTCCGCGACGACCGCTTCGACTACATGAAGCCGGTCGACGGCAGCGATCCGGCCACCGACTGGCACGGTCTGCACACCCTGGACAGCATGCCGAAGGCGGTGAACCCGAAGAGCGGCTGGGCGTTCAACAGCAACAACTGGCCCTGGACGGCGGCCGGTGCGGACAGCCCGCACGCCTCCGACTACCCGCGCTACTTCGACAAGGCGGGCGAGAACCCGCGCGGCCCGCACGCGATCCGCGTCCTGACCTCGCGGGACGACTTCACCCCGCAGTCCCTCATCGAGGGCGCCTTCGACCCGTACCTGACGGCGTTCGCCCGCCTCCTCCCCGGCCTGGTGAAGGCGGCGGACGGGCTGCCGGCGGGCAGCGCCCGCAAGCGGAAGCTCGCGGCCCCGACCGACCTGCTGCGCGACTGGGACCACCGCTGGTCGGCGAAGTCGACGGCGACCTCGCTCGCGGTGTTCTGGGGCGAGGCGCTCTGGGCCCTGGTCTCCAAGGCGGCCGCCGACGCGCACCTCTCGGTCTGGGACTACATGGCCGACCGCGCCACGGACGCACAGCGCGTCGACGCGCTCGAATCGGCGGTCGACCGTCTGACGCAGGACTTCGGGAGCTGGCGGGTCCCGTGGTCCGAGATCAACCGCTACCAGCGCAACGACGGCGCCGTCACCCAGACCTTCGACGACAGCAAGCCCAGCTACCCGGTCCCCTTCACCTCCGCCCAGTGGGGCTCGCTCGCCTCCTTCGGCGCGAAGCGCTACCCCGGGACGAAGCGCTACTACGGAACGAGCGGCAACAGCTTCGTGGCGGTCGTCGAATTCGGCCCGAAGCTCCGGGCCTGGGCGATCACGGCGGGCGGCGCCAGCGGCCACCCGGACTCCCCGCACTTCGGCGACCAGGTGAAGCGGTACGCGAGCGGCGACCTGCGCCCGGTGTACTTCTATCCGGAGGACCTGAAGGGCCACGTGGAGCGCAGGTACCGGCCGGGGTCGTAACCGACGGCCAGCGCGTTGATCGTCCAGTACGCCAGGGGGTGGATCGGCAGCAGCAGGCAGGCGTAGGGCAGCTTCGGGCAGCATCACCACCCACACGTACGACAGGAGGGCATCGGCGGCGACGGGCCACAGCGGCCAGTGGCCCGGCCGCCACACCCACCGCAGGTGGGTGCGGAGCACACCGGCACCGCCCACGCCCGGCCACCTCCATGGCTCAGCTCCCGGTCCGGTCCGTTCGACACACGGTCCCGGTGGCCCGAGCATGTGGACTATGCAGGCATCCGCACCCCGGCGTGGCACGCGCGGACGGGCCCTCCCGCTGCTCCTGGTGGCGGCGGCGCCCGACGTGTCCCTGGAGTGGCTGGACGACCTGGACGACCCCCGTTTCTCGTACCACCTGGTGCGCACCGGACACGACGTCCTGCGCGATCTGTACCGCTACCGGCCCGACCTGCTCATCCTCGGTCTTCGCGTCCGGGATCCGGGGCCCTGGGAGGTGCTCCGGCGGGTGCGGGAGATGACCGAGGAGCTCCGGGTCATGGTGGCCGCCCGGCGCTTCGACTCGGCGGAGGCCCTGCGGGCCCTCGATACCGGCGCCGACGACGTGCTCTGGTACGACATGCCCGAGGGTCTGGCCAAGGCCCTGATCATGGCCCGGCTGCGCCGCGCGACGCCCGTGTCACCGTCCGAGCAGCTCCTCGAGGACGGCTGCCTCCGCCTCGACCTCGCCAGCCGCGAGGTCACCATGGGCGGCCTGTACGTGCCACTGACCGCCCTGGAATTCGACCTGCTGCACGCCTTCGCCCGCAATCCGGGCCAGGTGCTCACCCCGCAGCAGCTGCTGCACCACGCGTGGCGCGGCCGCCCCGGCGAGGACGGCGACGCGCACAAGGTGAAGTACGCCGTGCTGCGCCTGCGCCGCGGGATCGAGGGCGCCACCGGGGAGAAGGCGCCCATCGAGACCGTGCGCGGCGTCGGCTACCGGTACGTAGTGCCCGGCTCCCGCCCGACGTAGGGCCCGGGCCCAAGGTCCCCTCCTCGCCCGCGCCGCCCGCTGCAACCGTCGCGCAACCTTCCTACGACCTTGCTGCCCCCCTGCGCGCTCAGAGTCGAGGACGTCGCAAGGCGATCCGCCTGCGACAGTCCACGACAGAGCAAGGGACAGCTCGTCAATGACACTCGTCGCACTCATCCCCGCGCACAACGAGCAGGACCGCATCGTCGCCACGCTGGCGGGCCTGTACCGCCAGACGGTCCGCCCGGACCGCATCGTCGTCGTGGCCGACAACTGCACCGACGCCACCGCCCGCATCGCCGAGCACTGCGGCGCCGAGGTCTTCGTACCCACGGACAACAAGGACAAGAAGGCCGGCGCCCTCAACCAGGCCATGGCTCCCCTGATCGCGGACCTGGCCGACGAGGACCTCGTGCTCGTCCAGGACGCCGACACCGTCCTCAACCCCGAGTTCGTGGGCTGCGCGGTGGAGGCCATGGAGGACGCGACGGTCGGCGCCGTCGGCGGCATCTTCTACGGCGAGCCCGGCGGCGGCGTGCTCGGCCAGCTGCAGCGCATGGAGTACCAGCGCTACGCCCTGGAGATCCGCCGCAAGCACAACGAGGCCGTCGTCCTCACCGGGACCGGCAGCCTGTTCCGCGCGGGCGTCCTGCGCGAGGTGCGCCAGGCCCGCCTCGACGGGGTCATCGGCGGCGGCGAGAGCTACTACTCGCTCGCCTCCCTCACCGAGGACGACGAGATCACCAAGGCGGTCAAGACGCTCGGGTACCGCACCGTCTCCCCCGACGGCTGCTGGCTGGTCACCGAGGTGATGCCCTCGGTCGGCAAGCTCTGGCACCAGCGGCTGCGCTGGCAGCGCGGCGCCCTGGAGAACCTGCGCGACTACGGCTGGACCTCGGTCACCAAGAAGTACTTCGGCCAGCAGATCATGCTCGGCATCGGCGCCCTCGCCCTCGGCCTCTTCTTCCTGTACGCGGTCCTGAACCTCGCCATCGTCGGCTGGGGCGGCACGTCCCTGTTCTGGACCTCGATCATGCTGATCTTCGTCGTGGAACGGACCCTCACCGTGCGTCGCCTCGGCTGGCGGGCGACTCTCCTCGCGCTGCCCCTGATACCGGAGTTGCTCTACGACATCTTCCGGCAGGCGGTGTTCGTCCGCTCGCTCGTCGACCTGGTGCTGCGCCGTGAGGCCCACTGGGTCGCCACCTGAGCCCACCGCACCGCACCGTCCACTCACCCACCCCTGCCAAGGAGTTGAGCACCATGTACGGAAACCCCACCAGCGCCGCCGCACTCGGCGGAGCCGGCACCGGCGCCCTCGCCATGACCGGCACCCTCAGCCCGCTCGCCATGCTCGGCCTGGTCGTCGGCTGCCTCACGCTGATCGCCGCCGGCCTCGCCCTGCGCACCCTCAGCCCGGTCATCGCGGGCAAGGACCGCGGCCCCGGCCCGTACTGAGCCGCAGGATTTCCCAGCAGCACCCAGGGAGGACCCTTCCATGCCACCGCGGCTCAGCATCGTCGTACCGTTCCAGAACGTCGAGCAGTACCTGGAGGAGTGCCTGCGGTCCGTCTCGCGGCAGACCTTCGAGGACTTCGAGGCGATCCTCGTCGACGACGGCTCCACCGACGGCTCCACGGAGCTGGCCGCCGAACACTGCCGCAGGGACCCGCGCTTCCGGCTCGTCCGCCAGGAGGCGCACGGTCCCGGGCACGCCCGGAACACGGCGATCCGCGCGGCCGACCCCGAGGCCGAGTTCCTGGCCTTCGTGGACGGCGACGACGTCATCCCGGACTACGCGCACGAGTTGCTGATCAGCACGCTGGAGAACAGCGGCTCCGACTTCGTGTCGGGCAATGTGCGGATGATGAACTCGCAGGCGGTGTGGCCCTCGAACCTCCACCACGAGCACCTCAAGCGGGACCGGCGGCGCACCCACATCACCCGCGACCAGAGCCTGATGTACGACCGGACGGTGTGGAACAAGGTCTTCCGCCGCTCGTTCTGGGACCGCGCGCGGATCACGTACCCCGAGGGCGTGCTCTACGAGGACATCTGGGTCAACCTCTACGCCCACTACAGCGCCGCGGCCGTCGACGTGGTCAGCACGCCCGTGTACTTCTGGCGCCGCCGCGACGGGGGCGCCGCCCCCTCGATCACGCAGGCCAACCACGCGCTGACCAATGTGCGCGACCGCATCGCCGCGGTACGGGAAGTCAGCGGGTATCTCGGCAGCCGTACGGAGCCGGGGTTCGCGGAGCACAAGCGCCGCTACGACGAGGCCGCGATCGGCGTCGACCTCATGCACCACCTCAACGCGATGCCCGAGGCCGACGAGGAGTGCCGCGCCCACTTCCTGGAGCACGCCAACGCGTATCTGGCCACCACCGACCCCGCCGTCCTCGACGGGCTGCCCGCGACCACCCGCGTCAAATGGCATCTGGTGCGGGCCCGCAAGATGGACGAGCTCCTCGAGGTGCTGGAGTTCGAGCGCCGGGGCGGCCCCGTCCCGGTCCGCCGCCGGTTCCGCCGGTACCTCGACTACCCGTTCCTCGGCGACCGTTCCGTGGGCGTGCCGCGCGACGCGTACCGCCTGGGCCGTGAGTTCACGATGCGCTCCTCGCTCGCCTCGGCCCACTGGGAGGACGGGAAGCTGAGGCTCACCGGCCGCGCGTACGTCCGCAACCTCAACATCCACAAGCGCCGCCACACCGTCAAGGTCCTCGCGCTGCGGAACAAGAAGCTGGGCCGGCGCCCCCAGCTCGTGCGGGCCCGGACGACGTACACCCCGGAAGCAACCGAGTACTCGAACCAGAGCCGCTACAACTACGACTGGGCGGGGTTCGCTGCGACCGTCGACCCGAAGCGCCTCAAGCGCGGCGGCAAGTGGGTCGAGGGTGTCTGGGACGTGGGCGTCGGGACGGTGAGCCGCGGGCTGTACCGCAGGAAGGGCATCATCGCGGGCGACAACTGCACGGCCTCCCACCCGGCGCCGTTCTACGTGGAGAAGAACACCCGCGTCGTGCCGCTCTTCGTCGACGGCTCGCTCAAGATCCGCGTCGAGCGGGTCCGCTGCCGGATCGAGGCCCACAGCCTGCGCGGCGACCATGTGGAACTGCGCGGTGTGGCGCTGCTCGACGACACTCCCGAGAGCGGAACGCTGCGCCTGAGCGGGCTCAGCGGCGCGGGCCGGTACGAGGTTCCGGCCGTCTTCACCCCCGGCGGCAAGGGTTGGTGCCACTTCCGTGTGCGCGTGCCGCTGTCCGGGCTCGTCCCCTCGGCCGCCCACCGCGACGGCGGATCCGGGGCCGTGTCCTCGACGTCGGGCATCACCAGCTGGAAGACCACGCTGCACGTCCCGGGCCGCAAGCGCCCCCTCCACCCCCTCGTCAACCCCGACGTGGCCGACGGCACCTATCCCGCTCCTGCCAGGGACGGCGCGGGTGCCGTGGACCGCGAGGCCGTGGTGCACCGCAACGCCCAGGGCTTCCTGGTGTTCTTCGAGCGCGCCGCGGCCCCGGTGGCCGACTCCTGCGTCTGGGACGAGGACGGCACCCTCACCGTCGAGGGCCACTTCCCCGGCTACGAAGGTCTGTCCGAGCGGCAGCGCGACCAGCTGCGCCTCGTGGTGAGCCCGCGCTCCAAGCGCGAGGAACTCCGCTTCCCCGTGCGCTGCGTTGCGGGCCGCTTCCAGGTGCGGCTCGACCCCGCCCATGTGGAGAGCATCAACGGCGTGGCGGCGCTCGCCACGGGACGCTGGGACTTCGGATTCCGTCTGGTGCAGCCCGGCGACGCCGCCCCGCTCGACGTGCCGATGAAGGTGCACCGCGACCTCATCGCCCAGATGCCCGTGTCCACCGACGTGGACGGCCGCGAGTACCTCGTCCAGACGCAGTGGCACGACCGGTTCACCCTCCTCGCCCGCACGGGAATGCCGGTGGAGGGCCGCGGCCCGTACCGCCAGAAGCTGCTGCGCAGGAAGCACTATCCGGAGTGCGCCAAGCGGCCGCTGCGCGACGCCGTGCTCTTCGACAGCTTCCGCGGCACCCAGATCTCGGGCAGCCCCCGCGCAGTCTTCGACGAACTCGTCCGGCGCGGCACCGACCTGGAGCTGCTGTGGGTCGTGCGCGACGACCAGCTCGAAGTACCGGCGGGCGCCAAGGCCGTCCGCATGTGGTCGCCACAGTGGCACGAGGCGCTGGCCCGCAGCCGCTTCCTCGTCTACAACAACCATCTGCCCCGGTTCTTCCGCCGCCGCGAGGACCAGATCGTGGTGCAGACGTGGCACGGCACCCCGCTGAAGAAGATCGCCCACGACATCGACACCCTGCACTTCGCGGACAACGGCTATCTGGAGCAGCTGCCCACCGAGGTCGCCCAGTGGTCGATGCTGGTCTCCCCCAACTCCTTCTCCACACCGATCATGCGGCGCGCCTTCCGCTTCGAGGGCGAGCTGCTCGAGACCGGGTATCCGCGCAACGACATCCACCACCGCCCGGAGAGCGCCGAGCGCGCCGAAGAGGTGCGGCGCAGGCTCGGGCTGCCCGAGGGCAAGCGCGTCGTGCTGTACGCACCCACCTGGCGCGACCATCTCGCCTACGGTCCGGGGAAGTACCGGCTCGACTTCCGTGTCGACCTGGAGGACGCCCGCCGCCAACTCGGCGACGACCACGTCCTGTTGGTCCGCCGGCACCCCAATGTGATCGACCCGGTGCCCGGCGCGGGAGACGGCTTCGTCTGGGACGTCACCGACTACTCGGACATGGCCGACCTGATGCTGATCACCGATGTGATGGTCACGGACTACTCCTCGCTGATGTTCGACTTCGCGAACACCGGCCGTCCGATGCTGTTCTTCACCTACGACCTCGACCACTACCGGGACACGCTGCGCGGCTTCTACTTCGACTTCGAGCAGCAGGCGCCGGGCCCGCTGCTTCCCACGTCCGAGGAGCTCGTCGCCGCCATCCGCGACGTCGACGGACTGCGCGAGCGGTACTCCCTCGCGTACCGGCGGTTCCAGCGCCAGTTCTGCGACCTGGACGACGGCGCCGCGGCCGCCCGCGTGACCGACCGGATGCTGTCCGCCGCCGGTCGCGGCACCGGCCATCCTGCCCCCGCCCCGCACCACGACGACCGCGTCGCGGCCTGAGAGGACCCCACCCATGGCACCCATGTCGAGCAAGGGCCGGCGCCTGCACACCGGCACGGACACCTCCGGTGAACTCCCCGTCGAGTACCGGTTCTACCCGGCCAGGAACGGCAACCGGCACCTCGTCGTCGTCCTCGCCAACTTCTGCGCCCCCGAGGACTACGGCTGGTCGAACGGGGTCCTGGACAACCTGCGGGCCAACGTCCTGTGGATCCGCGACCGCTTCGACGGCCACAACAGCTACTACCTGTGCCGGGACAACGACCGTGCCGTCGAGCGGTCCGTCGCCGCCACCATCGACCGCTTCGTCGACGCCCTCGGGCTCACGCGCGCCGACTGCACCCTGCTGGGCAGCTCCAAGGGCGCGAGCGCGGCCCTCTACTTCGGCCTGGCGTACGGGTTCGGCAACATCGTGGCCGCGGCTCCCCAGTTCTCCATCGGCACGTACGTCCAGCAGGTGCACCCCACGACGGCCCGAGCCATGATGGGCGACGGGTTCGGTGACGACGCCGTGCGGGCGCTGGACGCGTGCCTGCCGGACCTGGTGCGCGCGAAGCGCAACACGGGCGCGAACATCTATCTGTTCTCCTCGCCCTCCGACGCGCAGTACGCCTCCCAGATCAGGCCCCACCTGCTGCACTTCGACGGCTACGACAACTTCAACTTCGTCTTCACGGACTCGCCCTTCGTCCCCGACCACACCCAGGTCGCCGGCCGGAACGTCCCCGTCATCATGGGCATCGTGAACCTCCTCATCGACGGCATCGCCCCGCGCATCGGGTACGCGCGCAACGGCTACGAGGACCCCGCCGCCGACCGCTCGGCGCTCGACACGTACCTCGAAGCCACCGCCGCCCCCGGCACCTGGGTCTCGCCGCCGGTGGTCGAAGTCCCCGGCGACACGGGGGACTTCACCGGCACGGCTCGCGAAGCCGTCACCGTGCAGTTCTGGGAGAACGGCCGCTACGTCGGCACGACGGGCGTCGGCGCCGACGGCACCTGGGCCTGGACGCGTGACACCGACTGGCCCGCCGGTCGGCACACCCTGAAGGTCTTCGCGACGAACGCACGCGGCGTCGAGTCCGAACGCACCACGGTCACCTTCACCGCCGAGCCCGCGGACGCCCTCGTCTGAGGAACCCGCCCTCAGCGCCCCGCCACGAACCCGACGAACCGCCCCCACCCGTCGACCCCCACCGCGAAGGCGGGGCGGCGCACATCCTTGGAGTCCCGTACGTGGACGGCCTGTTCGGCGATCGCGACCTCCACGCAGCTGTCACCCTGGCTGCCGCTGTAGCTGGACTTGAACCAGGCGAGTTCCGTCGTGACGCTGCTCATAGCTCTCCTCGCAGTCGCTCCAGCAGGGCCCGCGATTCCTTGGGGTTCAGGGCCTGCGAGCGCAGTGTGTCATAGCGCCGGCAGAGCACACTCACCTCTTTCGGGACAGAGATCAACCGCCCGTTCTCCTGTCCCTCCGAGTACCCGAGCCGCCGCCCCTCTCCCGTCTCCAGAATCTGCACCGGCCCGTCCAGACAGGCATGCAACCCGCCCTCTATCGGCACCACTTGGAGCGTCACATTGCGCGGGGCGGTGAGCTCGAGCACATGGTCGAAGGACTCCCGCATCGCGTCCGCGTCACCGAACCGCCGCCGGAACACATGCTCCTCGACGATGAAGTCGAACGGCACGGTCGGCCGCTCCCGCATCATCGTCTGCCGCTCCATCCGGGCGGCGAACTGGGCCTCCAACTCCTCGTCCGTGCGCAGCGGAATGGTGCCCTCGAAGACCGCCCGCGCGTACGACCTGGACTGCAGCAGCCCCGGCACCAGCCGGCACTCGTACGTGCACAGGCTCGCCGCCTCCCGCTCCAGGCGTGCCCACCGCCGGAACCACGCCGCGAGCCCCGCCTCGCCGCGTGTGAGGTGGCGGGCCGCCTTGCACAGGGCGCCCGTGTTGCCGAGCGCCTCCTCGGCGCGCCGCACGAACGCCTCATCCGGCATCCGGCGCCCCAACTCCACCGATTCCACGGTGTGTTTCGAGTACCGGACCCGCGTCCCCAGCTCGTCCCTGCTCAGCCCCGCGTGCTCCCGCAGGGCCTGGACGACCGCGCCGAACGTGCGCAGACTGTCCGACGGCTGGGGCTCCCGCTCGACCTCGACCTCTTCGACGCCGCTCATGCGCCGCCCCTTCCTCCGCGCCGCATCAGACGGCTCCCCGCGTTTGATGCACTCAGAGTGACGAGTCACCCCGCGTACTGTCCACCCCGCGTGCCCGTACGCTGACTCCCCGTACGCCCCTCACCCCTCGCACCCACCACCCCCTGGGCACCACGCTGCCCCCATGACCCACCCACCGTCACCCCAACTCGCTTCTCCAGCCCCCACGTTCACCACACTCCTGCCCTCGACACCCCGGGGCGCGCGCCTGGCCCGCCACCTCTGCGTCACCACGCTGCGCTCCTGGGGCGCCCACCCCGACCTCACGGAGCGTGCCGAACTCGTCGTCGCGGAACTCGCCGCCAACGCCGTCACCCACGGCCGCCTGCCCGGCCGCGACTTCCGCCTGGCACTCACGTACGACACGGGGTCCGACCACCTCCGCATCGAACTCACCGACGCCCGCGGCGACCTCCTCCCCCACCACCGCCCGCCGGGCACCCCCCTGCCCACGGACGGCCGCGGCCTGCTCCTCGTATCGGCGCTGTGCACGCACTGGGAAACGGTGCCCCACCCACCTGGCGGCAAGACGGTGGTGGCCGTGCTGCACGTCTCCGCGCCGGGCGGGTAACCGGGGACCGGCCGACGCTCTGCCGCCCCTCACGTCAGTCCTCCAACAGCCCCCGGACCAGCTCCGCGGCCCGCCCCGCCCCGCCCTCCGACCGGAACCTCCGGCCCATCCCGGCAGCGGCCTCCGCCATCCCCCGGTCGCCCAGCACCCGCTCGACGGACGCCCGCAGTGCGGCGGGCGGGACCGGGCGGTGGGACAGGGGGTGGCGGAGCAGGACCGCCGCGCCGCGTTCGGCGACCGCTCGGCCGATCAGCAGTTGCTCCATCTGTTGCGGCACGACGACGAGCGGCACCCCGCAGTTGAGCGCCTCCAGCGCGCTGTTCATGCCGCCGTGGGTGACGAACACCGACGCCTCGCGCAGGACGGCGAGTTGGGGCACCGAGCGACGGGCGAGGGTGTTCGCCGGCGTGGCCCCCAGGTCGGCGGGGTCGACTCCGCTGCCGGTGGCGAGGACGACGCGGACCGGGAGGTCGCCGAGCGCCGTGCAGCAGGCGCGGAAGAAGTCCGCGCCGCCGTCGTGCAGCGTGCCCAGCGAGACCAGGACGACCGGGTCCCCGCCCGACACATGGGCGGCGAGCTCGGGGTCGAGCGGCGTGGGTACGGCGTCCGGGGAGGCGGTCGGGCCGGTGAAGCGGCAGCTGGAGTCGAGGCGCGGGTCGGGCGACTGGAACTCCTCGGGGATCGGGAAGAGCGTCAGGTCGCCGCGCAGCGGGAGCATCGGCGTGGGCGGGACGGCGTCCCTCCCGAACTCCTTGATCAGTGCGCGCTTGGCCCGCAGCGCGGCGGGCATGTCGCGCAGGGTCGGGCCGACGACGGCCAGGTTCTCCCGCACCGTGAGGGCCCTCACCGCGCCGCTCCCGACGAAGAAGGTCGTCATGAAGGAGACGGTGGGCAGGTTCAGGGCGGTCGCGGCCAGCCGTCCCCAGAGCGCGTTCGAGTCGTGCATCAGGGCCGCCGGACCCACCGCCCTGGCCTGCTCGACGACGAACGGAACGAGCGCCGAACACGCCCGCAGCACCTTCACCACCACCCCCACACTGCTCCCGGCACGCGTCGCCTCCGCGATGTCACGGGCCGTCAGCACACCCTCGGGGTACGGCACGAACCTCGCGCCCGTGCCCCGGATGCGGTCCCCGAACTCGGCGTCGCACAGGTAGACGACGTCGACGCCCGCGTGGACGAGCTCGGTGACGACGGGGAGGGTGGGATTGACGTGTCCCGCGGCCGGCATGCCCGCGATCAGCAGAGTGGTCATGGGGGCGACGATAGGCCCGCCGCCCGGAATCCCGTTGAGGGGGCGAGGCCTTCGAGGGACCATGAAGCCATGGAGCTGAACGGGGACAAGGTCCTCCTGCGACCGGTGACGAGCGGCGACGAGGCCGTCCTCGCCAAGATCGTGCGTGAACCGGAGGTCGCCGCGTGGTGGTCGCCGCCGGAGGACTTCGAGGGCGATCTCGCCGTCGTCTTCGAGGGCGAGGTCATCGGCATGATCCAGTACGACGAGGAGGACGAGCCGGAGTTCCGCAGGGCCGGCATCGACGTCTTCCTGACCGCCCGGCGGCACGGGCAGGGGCTGGGGACCGACGCGGTGCGCACCCTCGCCAGGTGGCTGGTGCGGGAGCGCGGTCATCACCGGCTGACCATCGATCCCGCCGCGGCCAACACCGTCGCGATCCGCAGCTACACCAAGGTCGGCTTCAAGCCCGTGGGGGTCATGCGGGCGTACTGGCGCAACCACCGCACGGGCGTCTGGGAGGACGGGCTGCTCATGGATCTGCTCGCGGAGGAACTGACCTGACGGGCTCGGTCCTGGGCAGCGGAAGGTACGCGCCCTTGGCCAGGATGCGGTCGATCTCACGGCCCTCGGTCGCCGTCACGCGCCGGTGCGGCAGGGGCACGCCCACCACGTGTGCCAAGCGCCGCAGTTGGAGATCCACGGCCGCCTCGCAGGCGAGGCAGAAGTCGTCGGCGCCGCGGCGCCCCTGGGTCCAGCCGAGGAGAACGAGCGCGAGGGCGACGACGGCGGCAGGCCACCAGAACAGTGCGAGCACGGCGTAGGGCAGCGCCCAGGCGACGCGGACGGTCGCGGCGGCGTACTCGTCCCAGGCCGCGGTGACGATCTTGGGGCTCCGCAGATCGTGGAGCTGCCACAGGCGGGGCCACACCCGGGCGAGCGAGACCCCGTACTGGGCGGCGACCCGCTCGTCCACCAGGGCGAAGCGGTCGCCGATCCACGTGGCGCGCCGGGGCAGATAGCGCTCGGGCACGGCGTGGCCGCCCTGCCGGGCCGTGTCCAGCGCGATGCGTCGGCGGCGCTGGATGCCGGGGTTCATGACGCGGCGCAGGGCGTTCGAGCGGCCCGTCCAGAGCCGGTGCACGGCGAGACTCGACTCCCGTACGAGGAGCGCCGTCACGACGACCCCGCCGAGGAGCAGACAGCCGAGCACCGCCCCCTTGGTGGTCGTGGCGGTGTCACCGAGGCTGTCGAGGCGTCGTACGAGGATGCCGAGATCGAGCGCGTGGGCCGCGCCGGAGGGCCGCATCGCCCAGGCGGCGAGCACGGCCACCGCGAACGGCACACCAGGAAGGATCAGGAAGGCGAACCAGCGGTCGGCGATGCGTTTGCCCAGTTCGGTGAGGATGCCGTCCATCAGCCACCGTCCTGCGGGGGCATGAGCGCCCCGTCGATGTGACAACGCGGCTCGGCGGCGTCCGCGCCCCGCCCCCGGGCGGGACACCGTCCGCTCGGACAGCGGAACCACTCGACGACGGGTCGCTCCTGCCAGGCGTCCGAAGCCGGCAGCCCCGAGGAACGGTGGCCCTCGCGCCGCAGGTCGAGTGCGCGGAGCGCCTCGGAGGCGGGCTTGCCCGCGCGCACCTCGGCGACCTCCCGGTCGAGGGCGGCCCGCCACGCGTACCGGTCGGCCTTCTCCCGCAGCTCGGGCAGATGGGCGCAGAACCATGCCAGGGCCGTCTGTTCCGTGTCGGCGACATCGGATACGTCGGCGGTGGCGGGGGCGGCCGTGGTGCGGGCCCGGCGGTGCCAGGGCCAGCGGTCGCGGATGGACATGGGTGGTGCTCCTCTACGGTCCGATGTGCAGCAGCGAGGACCAGACGTCCACGGTGCGTGGGGCGGCCCGGCGCAGGGCCTGTGCCGCGTCGTGCACGGCCCGGGCGGCGAGTCCGCTGTCGGGCGGGCCGTGCGCGGTGAGCGTCCGGTACACCTCGCGCGCGGCGTCGAGCGCCTTGTCGCTGTCGACCTCCCACAGGGTGCCCACCACGTGCGTGTACGCCTGGAGGTGGAGCAGGGCGGCCAGGTGGATGGCCTCGTCGTAGGCGCGCGGGTCGGGGGCGGCGGTGCTGCACGCCGACAGATAGCAGAACTCGCCGCCGGGCAGGCCGAGGTCGGCCAGCTGGTCGAGGGAGACCACACCGTCGGCGACGGCGAGTCCGGCGGCGTCGGCGTGGCAGGCGAAGTGTGCCCAGCGGGCGTCGCGCAGCCGCGTGAGGACGTCGGCGACGTGTGCCGGGTCGAGCGTCACCGCGTCGGGGAAGTGCCGCAGGAACTCGGCGGATTCCTCGGACACCTCCGGCAGGTCGGGCCGGTCGGGGGTCTGCGGTGCGGCGACGACGAGCCGGCCGCGGGCGGTGGCGGTGCGCTCGGCGGACCTCAGGAGCGCGCCGATGGTGGGTGTGTAGGAGGAGACGACCTCGTCGAGCAGGGCGGGGCCGCCGGGGTGCGTGTGCAGGCCTGCCGCATGGATCGGCAGGGCGGTGAGGGGGCCCGTGGGGCACCACCAGATCCGCCGCTCGGCCGTGAGGTGTGGTCTCAGGGCCGCCAGTACGGGCTCGGCGAGGTCGGTCCACAGTCGTGGCGCGACGACGTTGAGCATGCCCTGGTGGCGGCCGTCCGGGTCGGCGGACTGCCGGGCCCACTCGACGAGTTCGTCGTGGTCGAGCCGGTCGAGCGGCACGAGGAGCGGTTCGTCGCGGCCGGGCAGCAGGACGATCGCGTCGCAGCGCAACGGGCTGGCGTTGACCACGACGACGGGGCCGCGCTCCGCGGCCCTCGCCAGCTGCCGGTAGCCCGCCCGCTCCGACTCCCGCAGCCTGGCGGTGAGTTGCTCCCACTCGCGGCCGAGCCGGATGCGCCGTTCCACGTCGGCGCCCGCCAAGTGGCCGGGGCTCCGACCCGTGTCGTCGTCCGGCATGTCGAGCTCGGCGCGGATCTCCGCGAGGCGGCGCGCCAGGGCGGGATCGGCGTCCTGCGCCCGCTCAATTCCCGTTCGCAGCATGGCCAGTTGACCCCACATCACGGCGCGCCCGTGCTCCAGGACCTCGACCGCGTACGCCACCCGGCCCTCGGCGATCGCGGCGGCCGCGGCCGCCGTCGACACGCCCTGCCAGCGACTGAGCAGCCACCGCTGGTCGTCGCGGCGCAGCCCGATCCACGCCATCTGCGGCAGCAGTCCGACCGCCGCCCCGTACCCCTCGACCGACAGCGGCCCACCGGCGCCGAGTTCACCGAGGCGGACGGCGGCGGCCAGCCGGGTCTGCAGCGGCGACGCGGGGTCGCCGACCGCCTCGCGCAGGCAGCGCGCGGCCGCGTCGCGCTCGCCCGACACCTCCAGCGCGCGGGCCCTGACCGTCAGACAGACGGCGTGCAGCGGATGTCCGGGACCGCGCGCCTTCACCAGCCGGTCCGCCAACTCCCGAGCCTCGTCGAGATCCTGACGGTCACCGTCGCGGTCGAACCGCTCCAGCAGCGCCACGACCGTGCCGGGGTCGGGCTCCCCGCGCCGCCCCGCGCGCACGGCCGCGGCCAGCGCGGCGGGGTCGGACGTGGCCCGGTACCCGATCAGCTCCAGCTCGACGAGGCGGCTCCGCGCCCTGCCGGGATGCCGGGCGGACACCTCTCTGACCAGGGCGAGGGCCCGTTCGAGGTCGGCCCGGTCCGCGCGCAGCTCGTACCGGTCCTTGAGCGCCCAGGCCAGCGTCAGGAAGACGACGGGCCAGTCGGTCATCGTGTGCCAGAACCAGCGGCGCGGCTTCGCGGCGAGCGGGTCGAGGACGGCGATCGCCCGGTCCAGATTGCCGGCCGCGCCGGTCCACTCGTAGCGGAGGATGAAGGCCCGCGCCACGTTCACCTCGACCGCGGGCCGCCCGTACGCGAACAGCAGCTGGTCCACCACGTGCCGCTGCGGGGCGTCGAGAGCGGCCGGGCCGTCCCTCAGCAGATCGTCCAGCATGGTGTCGCTCCCCTGGTCCGCCAGGAGGTCGATGAACGCCTCCGCGCGCACAAGAGCCGCCAGGGAGTCGAGGTCCCGCCCGGCGCCCGCCCGGAACACCTCGGCCCGCCGCGCCACGTCCCGCAGCGCGTCCTGCCGTCCGGCACCGGCCCCGGAGGCGACCCCCTTGGCGCGGACCAGCCGGAACAGCAGCGCGGCCGTCCCGATGCCGCGCACGACGCACCACGGCACGTACACCAGCAGGGTCACACCGAGCACGGACCCCAGGGTCACCCCCATGAACAGTGCGGTCATGGGATCCCTGGAGACGGCGGCGATGGCACCGCCCTGCGCCAGGAACGGCACGGCGATCATCACCGCCCACACCCCGAGCAGCGCGAGGACGTTCAGCGGACGCCGCACGCACTCGCGCCAGGTGCGCCACACCAACTGGCGTTGCTCGACCGTCCAGTTGACCGCGAGCACGAGGAACGCCAGACAGCCCACGCCCAGGAGCAGCAGCACCGTCGGCATCCACGGCGCGTCG
Source organism: Streptomyces sp. NPDC107575 (assembly GCF_055657265.1). Classification (NCBI taxonomy): domain Bacteria; kingdom Bacillati; phylum Actinomycetota; class Actinomycetes; order Kitasatosporales; family Streptomycetaceae; genus Streptomyces; species Streptomyces sp. NPDC107575. The sequence continues at coordinate 214,918 of NZ_JBVKBG010000010.1, forward strand.
GCCGCGTACCGGTGCAGTTGACCGGTGTCCAGGTCCAGCCAGCCGCCCCGGCCCGGATCGTAGAGAGCGTGGCGCTCGGCGTCGTAGACGGCCCGGTCGTGCGGCCCGACCCGAAAGGCCCGGTGCTGGGCGACACGATGCCCCCACACCCCACCCACCACCGCGGTCCCCGCGGCCAGAACCCCCACGGCGATCAGCCGCTTCCCCGTCGCCACGGGGGAGATGATACGGCGCGGACGTCAGTGGCGGGCGATGTGTGGAGCTACGGCACGGAACCGACCGCGGCGTCGTCCCCCGTCCGCTCCGCCAGATCCCTCCCGCCGGTCTCCCCCGTCCGCCAGATCGCCAGCACCGTCACCAGACCGCACAGGATCGCCAGCACGGCGAGCCAGGTGCTCGACGGTGAACCCGTGGCCGTGAACACCCCGCTGGCGAGCAGCGGGGTGAAACCACCACCGAGCAACGCGCCCGTCTGGTAACCGAGGGAGACGCCGGTGTAGCGGACCTGGGTGCCGAACAGCTCCGACAGGAGCGGGCCGAGCGGCGCGTACATCGCGTTCTGGGCGAGCTGGCCGAGCACCATGCCGGCGTAGAGGAGGACCACGGTTCCCGTGTTGACCAGCGCGTAGACCGGAAAGGCCAGGAGGACGCAGGCGATCGCGCCGCAGAGCACCACGGCACGGCGGCCGACACGGTCCGACAGCGCGGAGAAGAACGGGATGGCCACCAGGCCCACCAGCGCGGTGATCAGCACTCCGGTCACCACGTCGGACGTGGCGTACCCGATGGCCTTGCCGTACGTGATCATGAACGTGTTGACCAGCGCGTTCAACGCGAAGGGGCCGATGCCGACCGCACTGGCGAGGGCGAAGGCACGGGGGCTGCGCAGCACCTCCGCCAGCGGGAGCCGCGGCTTCTTCGCCGTGGTGCGCTCCTGTTCGAACAGCGGGCTCTCGGTGACGTGCAGCCGCATGTAGAGGCCGAGGGCGAGGAGCAGCGCGCTGCACAGGAACGGCACGCGCCAGCCCCAGGTGAGCAGTTGGTCATCGGGGAGCTGCGTCACGAGGGCGATGGTGCCCGTGGAGACCACCGATCCCAGGGGCGAGCCCATCTGCAGCAGGCCGTTCCACAGGCCCCTGCGGTGCGGGTCCGCGTGCTCGACGACCATGAGCGTCGCGCCGGCCCACTCGCCGCCGACGGCGACACCCTGGACGATGCGCAGCACCACCAGGAGGACGGGGGCTGCGGCGCCGATCGTGGCGTACGTGGGCAACAGGCCGATCAGGACGCTCGCCAGGCCCATCATCGTCATGGTGACGATGAGCATCGACTTGCGGCCGATGCGGTCGCCGAAGTGTCCGAAGACGATGCCGCCGAGCGGCCGGGCCACGTAGCCGACGGCCAGCGTGCCGAACGAGGCGACGGTGCCGGCCAGCGGGTCGGCACCGGGGAAGAACAGATCCCCGAACACGATGGCGGCCATCGTGCCGTAGAGCAGGAAGTCGTAGTACTCGATGACGGTGCCGAGCAGACCGGACAGTGCCACTCTGCGCAGCACGGCGGGGTTCGTTCCGGCGGCTCTCGGCTCGACGGGTTCGGGCATGGGTGACTCCGTTGTCAGTGTCGGACGGTGCGGGGTCTCACCGCGCGGCGAACGCGTGGATGCTCGACACCACGTGGTCGAGCTCCTCCTCCGTGGTGCCGTGGCTCATGCCCAGGGACATGCCGCGCTCGAAGACGGCGTCGGCCTCGGGCAACCCGCCCTCGGGCAGCCGGTGTTCGACGCCGCGCATCATCGGGTGCCGGGTGATGTTCCCGCTCCAGACCGTCCGGGTGTCGATCCCCGCGGCTTCCAGGAACTCCTGGAGGTCGCCGCGGGTGAAGCCGGCCTCTGGGCGGATCATCACGGGGTAGCAGAGCCAGGCGGTGTACCAGTCCGGCAGCTGGCGCGGCAGCGAGAACAGCGTCGGGTAGGCGCCGAACGCCTTGGTGAACGCGTCGAAGATCTCGGCGCGGCGGGCGAAGTTCGCGTCGAGCTTCTTCAGCTGCTGGAGCCCGAACGCGGCGCCCAGCTCGGAGGGTTCGAAGTTCCACGGCAGTACGTCGAAGATGAAGTCGTTGTCGTAGGCGACGCCGTCGAGGTCCTCCCGGAACACCCGCCCGGTCCTGGCCTTCTCCGAACCGAACAGATGCGGCTCCGAGCGCCGCCCCCAGCGGCGCAGCATCAGCGCCTTGTCGCGCAGGTCCTCGTCGTCGAGACACACCATGCCGCCGTTGCCCGCGCAGGTCACGATGTGCGCCATCGCGAAGCTCGTGACGGTGATGTCGGAGCGGCTGCCGGTCCTGGTGCCGCGCAGGGTGGTGCCGATGCAGTCGCAGGAGTCCTCGATGACCTTGAGGCCGTGCCGGTCCGCGATCTCCCTGATGACGTCCCAATCGGGCGCGTTCCCGGCGAGGTTGGGGATGAGGATGGCCTTCGTACGATCGGTGACCAGCGCCTCGATCCCGCGCACGTCGACGTTGTACGTGTCCGGTTCGACATCGGCGAAGACCGGCACCCAGCCGCCGCGCACGATGGGCCCGACGTCCGTGGAGAAGGTCAGCGGCGAGGTGATCACCTCGGCACCCTTGGGCAGGTCGAGCAGTTCCAGGGCGAGATAGAGCGCCGAGGAGCCGGAGTTGCACATCACGCCGAGCCGCTTGCCGTAGAGCTCGGCGACGGTCCGTTCCATCTCGGCGACGTTCTTGCCGATCTTCAGGCCGAAGGGGCCGGCGCGCAACACCTCGAGACAGGCGTCGATCTCGGCGTCGTCGTGCACACTGCGGGCGTAGACCACACGCGGGCTCATGGTTCTCTCCTTCGTCCGTGTCTTGGTGTCTCGGTGTCTCGGTGTCTCGTTTTCAACGGCCAAGCTGGGCAGCCAACTTGGCGGCCAGGGCCCGGTCCATGAGCTCGAAGACCTGCCCGAGCGGGTCCCGGTGATAGGTGGCACCGACCGGGCACACCCCGTCCCGCACCCCGGCCATCCACACCGGCGCCCCCGCCCGTTCCCACGCGCGGGCCGCCGCCGGCAGGTCGTCGACCACGAAGCCGAGGTGGTGGATGCCCGGCACGGGCCGCCAGATCTCGGATCCGGGCACCTCACGCAGGAGTTCGAGGTGCGGCGGACCTCCGGCCGAGAGCCCGATGCGCTGCGTCCCGGTGTGCTCGACACCGCGGATCCTGCACGTGAACCGGGTCTCGTCGAAGACCGTGACGGACAGGCCGTGGATCCGCTGTACGTCGGCGGCGGCCCGCTCGATGTCGGGCACCACCACGCCGACGTGATGGAGCTCGGCCAAGGGCCAGTGCCTCACCGCTCACCTCCCGGCTCGGGCCTCGGCGGCCCGCTGGGGAGCATTCCTAATGCCGATTGAGCGTTTGGTCAATACCGATTGACCGCACTCGCAGGGGCCCCTAATCTCCATTGAGCAAGCGATCAATCAAGAGGAGGGGCGCGGATGCCCACTGTCGAAATCCGCCGGGCGGACATCCTGAACGCCTCCGCCGAGCTGTTCGCGACCAAGGGCGTCGCGGCGACGACCGTGCGCGAGATCGCGGCGCGCGTCGGCGTCAGGTCCGGGGCGCTGTACCACTACTTCCCGTCCAAGGACGCGATCGTGCGGGAGGTGATCCACACCTACCTCCAGGACCTGAAGTCGCGCTACGACGCGGCCGCTCCCCGCAGCCTCGAACCGCGGGCCCGGCTGCGCGCGATCGTCGAGGTGTCACTGCGCACCGCGGAGGACAGCCCGCACGCCACCGCCGTCTACCAGAGCGAGCTCACGAACCTCCGGGACCTGCCCGAGTACCGGCACATCAAGGAACTGGCCGACGAGGTGCAGCACGTGTGGCTGGAGACCATCGACGACGGAAGGCGGGACGGGTCGTTCCGCAGCGACGTCCCGGCGAAGGTCTTCCACCGCTTCATCCGCGACGCCGTGTGGCTCTCGGTCAAGTGGCGGCACCCGGAGGACGCCTACACGAGCGAGGACCTCGCACGGGACTGCATGTCGATCTTCCTGGACGGCTTCGCCGCCTGAGACACGTACCTCCGGAACACGCACCTCCGAAACACACACCTTTGCCATACGCATCGACGAGAGGGCGAGTCGTGACAGAGAACCAGTTGGTCGACCTGACGGACAGGGTCGCCGTCGTCACCGGGGCCGCACAGGGCCAGGGCGCCGAGCACGCCCGGCTGCTCGCCCGGCTCGGGGCGCGCGTGGTCCTCACGGATCTCGACGAGTCCGCGGTGCGGGCCGTCGCCGACGAGATCGGGGCCGGGGCACTCGCGTTCGCGCTCGACGTCGGGAGCGAGAGCGCCTGGCGGGACACCATGGAGCAGGTCCGTGCGCGGCTCGGACGGGTCGACGTGCTCGTCAACAACGCCGCCGCCTACCGCAAGGTCCCGCTGGCCGAGCTCAGCGAGAAGGAGCTCCTGACCACCCTGCAGATCAACCTCGTGGGCCCGGTCCTCGGCATCCAGGCGGTGACACCCCTGATGCTCGAGCGCGGCGGGTCCGTCATCAACATCTCCTCCACCGCCGGACTGAGCGGTTACGCGGGCGGCCTCGCGTACAGCACGTCGAAGTGGGGGCTGCGCGGCGTATCCCGGTCCGCGGCGAAGGAGCTCGGCCCGCTGGGGATCCGCGTCAACTGCATCTGTCCCGGTGCGATCGACACCGCGATGATCAGCGAGGAGACACGGGCCGGCGGCGGAGCGGTCGCCCACCTGCCGATCCCCCGCCCGGGCAGGCCCGCCGAGGTGTCCGCCCTCGTGGCCTTCCTGGCCAGCGAGGCGAGCAGCTACTGCACCGGTCAGGACTTCGTCGTCGACGGAGGCCAGACGGCCTGAGCCGCGCGGCACCGGAGACCAGGACAAGTCGAATCGGTCACGTCGGGAACAGTCGCCACGTCCCGCGCGGTTGCATCAGCCGAGGGGCCGGGACCGCGCGCCCGGACCAGACATGTTTCCGCAGGAGGACGCTTTCATGACCGACCGACCCTTGACGCTCATGGCCGTGCACGCCCACCCCGACGACGAGGCCACCAGCACCGGAGGGGTCCTCGCGCGGTACGCGGCGGAAGGCATCCGCACGGTGCTCGTGACCTGTACCGACGGCGGTTGCGGTGACGGGCCGGGAGGCGTCAAGCCCGGCGAACCCGGCCACGATCCCGCAGCCGTCGTCAAGATGCGCCGCCAGGAACTGGAGACGAGCTGCGAGGTCCTGAGGATCAGCGACCTGGAGACGCTGGACTACGCCGACTCCGGGATGATCGGCTGGCCGAGCAACGAGGCCCCCGAATCCTTCTGGCAGACCCCCGTCGAGGTGGGCGCCGCCCGGCTCGCGGAGCTGATGCGCCACTACCGCCCCGATGTGGTCGTCACCTATGACGAGAACGGTTTCTACGGCCACCCCGACCACATCCAGGCCAACCGCATCACCATGGCGGCACTGGAGATGATCGACTTCACGCCGAAGGTGTACTGGACGACGATGCCCCACTCGGGGATGCGGCGCTTCGGCGAGCTCATGCGCGAGTTCAACGAGGACATGCCGGAGCCGGACCCCGCCGAGGCCGCCGCGCTGGCCGACATCGGCCTCCCGGACGACCAGATCAGCACGTGGGTGGACACCGCCGCGTTCAGCGACCAGAAGTTCGACTCCCTGGCCGCGCACGCCAGCCAGGGCGAGAACATCTTCTTCCTCAAGATGGGCAAGGAGCGCTTCGGCGACCTGATGGGCCTGGAGACCTTCGTCCGCGTCAGGGACACCACGGGCGCGGACCTCCCCGAGACCGATCTGTTCGCCGGCCTGCGCTAGCGGAGCCCGTACGTACGTCCGCGGGCTGTCAGGCCAGACCGAAGCGCTGGGCCCAGGCCGCCACGTCGGTGGTCGTGGTGTTGCCCCCGCAGATCACCAGGCCGAGCTCGGCCCCCTCACCGACGCGTTCCAGTACCTGGCGGGCCGCCGGCAGCAAGCAGCCGGCGGCCGGCTCGGCCCAGACCTTCGCGTGGTCGGCCAGGTCGAGCGTGCCCTGGACGGCCTCTGCGTCGGTCACCGTGAGGACGTCGGTGAGCAGCGCCGAGGCGTGCTCGTAGGTGAGTTGGGAGGCGCTGGGCGCGCTGAGCGTCGAGACGATCGAGGTCAGCTCGACCGGCGTCGGCCCTCCGGCGTCGAGCGCCGCCGACATGGCCTGGGCTCCCTCGGTCTCGACGCCCCAGACCCGGATCCCTGGCCGGCGTGCGCGCAGCGCGGTGGCGACGCCGGAGATCAGCCCGCCGCCACCGATGCTGACGATTACGTCGGTGAGCTTCCCGGCGTCCTGCGCGAACTCCAGGCCGACGGTGCCCTGGGCGGCGATCACGGTGGGATCGTCGAAGGGGTGGACCAGCGTCAGCCCCGCGTCCCTGAATTCGTCGACCGAGGCGAACGCGCCGTCCATGGTGTCGGCGATGTGGACGCTCGCCCCGGCGGCCTCCGCGATGTCCCGGGCACTGGCGGGCGCGGTGCGGGGCATCACGATGGTCGCCTTGACGTCCAGCATGCCGGCCATGACCGCCAGGGCGATGCCGTGGTTGCCGCCGCTGACCGTGACGACTCCCGCGGCGCGCTCGGCCGCGCTGAGCGTGAGCAGCCTCGCGGTGGCGCCCCGGGCCTTGAACGAGCCGGTGCGCTGCAGCAGTTCCAGCTTCGCGGTGGTCGGTGCGCCCAGCAGCGCGGTGAGCCCGGGGCTCGGCACCGTCGGCGTCCTGACGACATACCCCGCGATCCGCTCGGCTTCGGCCTCCACGTCGGCGACAGTGATCAACACGTCCCTCTCCCACACGTTTCCCGCAGCACGCCCCTCGTAGCTGCATCGCACAACACTGCTGGGTGCACGTGGGGGTGTCCAGTGCACGGCTCATGGCTCATGGCTCATGGCTCATGGCTCGCCGACGAGTACGTCCTCCTGGTGGGACCCCGCCGCGTACAGGTCGCGGCGGAAGGACTCCCGGATCGTGTAGACCGCGACGAAGGTCAGGACGGAGAGCAGGAGGATGTACGCGGAGACCGACCAGGACGAGCCCGTCGCGGCGAGCATCGCGGTCATCAGGAACGGGGCGAGGCCGCCGGCGAGCACCGAGGCGGTCTGGTAGCCGAGGGACGCACCGGAGTAGCGCACCTCCGCGGGGAACATCTCCGCGTACAGGGCGGCCTGCGGCCCGTACATGGTGGCGTGGATCGTGAAGCCGATCAGCAGGGACAGGAAGGTCAGCGGCGCCGATCCCGTGTCGATCAGCCAGAAGAGGGGGAAGGCGAAGAGGCCCATGAGCGCCGCGCCCGTGAGATAGAGCTTGCGGCGGGACCAGCGGTCGGAGAGGGCTCCGAAGAGCGGGATGGTGACGATCTGGGTGGCGCCGGCGCCGAGGACGCAGAGCAGCGTGGTGGTGCGGGACAGCCCCGCGTGGGTCGTGCCGTAGTCGAGCATGCCGCTGATCAGGATGTAGAACGTGGCGTTCACGACGAAGAAGGCGCCGGACGCCTGGAGGATGGCCCGCCAGTGGTGCCGTACCGCCTGGCGCAACGGGGACCTGCGGGCCCCGGCGGTGTGCTCGGCCTGCGCCGACTGCTCGCGCATGGCCCGGAAGACCGGCGAGTCCTCGATCTTCAGCTGTACGTAGAGGCCGACGGCGACCAGGGCGAGGCCGGTGACGAAGGGAATCCGCCAGCCCCAGCTGGTGAACGCGGCATCGGACAGCGTCGCGGTCAGCAGGAGGAAGACGGCGTTTCCCGCGACCGCGCCGATGATGGCGCCGGTCTGGACGAGGCTGCCGTAGAAGCCGCGGCGCTCGACGGGCGCGTGCTCGGTGAGGAGCAGCGCGGCGCCGCCCCACTGGGCGCCGACGCCGAGGCCCTGGATCAGGCGGAGGAACACGAGCAGCACGGGCGCCCAGATGCCGACGACGTCGTAGGTGGGGAGCACACCGACGCCGAACGTCGCCACGCCCATCACCACGAGCGCCCCCACCAGCGGCGGTTTGCGCCCGAACCGGTCGCCGAGGTGACCGGCGACGATGCCTCCGAGCGGCCGTGCGACGAAGCCCACGGCGAAGGTCGCGAAGGAGGCCAGGGTGCCGGCGATGTCGCTGAAGGAGGGGAAGAAGAGGTCGCCGAGGACGAGCGCCGCGGCGGTGGCGTAGATGAGGAAGTCGAACCACTCCAGCGCCGTGGAGAGGACGGCCGCCCCCGCGAGTCGGCGCATTCCGTCGCCGGGCGTTCTGCTGCTGCGCGTTCCGTTGCTGGTCACCGCTGTTCGCCTCCTGTCAGGAGCTGCTGGGCCCGGTCGCGGAGCGCGGCGGCCCGGATCTTGGTGCCGTTCGTTCCCGAGGTGGTGGGCATGCGGTCCAGTACATGGACGGCGGCCGGGACCTTGAAGCGGGCGAGGCCCTGCGCGCACCATTCCCGGAGCGACTCAGGTTCTGGGTGTTCTGTGGGCTCGTCGAGGACGACGAAGGCCACCGCCTGCGGGGTACCGTCCGGGCCGCTCGCGCCGACGACCTTCGCGGTCCGCACGGCGGGGTGTGCGGCCAGCCGCTGTTCGATCTCCGCCGGATCGACGAGGAAGCCGCGCAGCCGCAGCACGTCGCCCATCCGGCACACGAACTCGACGGCCCCGTCCTCGGCGACCGTCACCAGGTCCCCGGTGCGGAACCACCCGTCGGCGGTGAAGGCGCGTGCGGCGGCCTCCGGGTCGCCCAGGTAGGCGTCGACCACGTTGGGTCCCCGCAGCTGCAACTCGCCCTGCGCGCCCGGCCGGAGGGGCTCGTCCGTCGCCGGGTCGACGGCCCGTACGGCGATGTCCGGTGACACCGGACGGCCGCCGCCGGTCCAGCGGCGCGGCGCCGGCTCGCCGGGGGGCCAGCTCAGGGCGAGCGCGAAGACCTCCGACGAGCCGTACACACCTGAGGTGTGTGTGCCGAACTCCTTGTGCGCCCATGCCGCGATGTCACGGGTGCGGCCGAGGAAGTCGGCCATGCCGAGCCAGCGCAGCCGGGAGAGGTCCCGCGGTTCGCGCCGCCAGGCGTCGACGAGCCGGGACACCATGTCGTCGCCGCCCACCAGGTGCGTCACACCGTGCCGGGCGAGGCCTGCGAGGGCCGTGTCCTCCTGGAAGACCGGTTCGAGCAGGCAGACGGCGCCACCGGCGAGCGCGGCCATGGCGGTGGTGAACCCGAAGGTGCCGGAGAGCGGCAGGATGCACCCCACGACGTCGCCGTCCTCGATGCCGAGCGCCCGGGCGTCGGCCTCCGCGTGGGAGACGACGGCGGACTCGCGGTGCGCGGCGAGTTTGGGCCTCCCAGTGGAGCCGGACGTGGTGAAGGCGACGGCGAGTTCGTCCCCGGCGTATACAGGTACGACAGCGGTCTCGGTGTTGATGTCTTCGGCGGTACGGGGTGTCCAGGCGCCGGCGCCCATGTCGTACGCGGCGGGGTCGGCCGGTGGCCCGGCGTCCGGGGCCGGGACGACAGCGACCGTGGGAGCGGGCGCGGTGGTGCGGGGCAGCGCGCGGCGGAGGATGCCGGCGAGGTCGAGGCCGTGGAAGCCGTGCGCGAGGGCGAGGACCTTCGGGCGGGCGCGATCGAGCACATGCACCAACTCGTCCACATTGTAACGGGTGTTGACCCCGATGACGTGGGCCCCGAGGTCGGCGACGGCGAACTGCCACACCAGCGCGGACGACCAGTTGGGCAGCCAGACCGCGACGCAGTCGCCCCGGCCGACACCGACGTCGGCGAGTTCCGCGCGGAGCCGGGCGGCGTGCAGTTGAAATTCCCGGCGGGTGACGGCCGCGCCCTCGCCGTCTGCGCCGGATCCCGCGTCGATGGCGAGGACGGCGTCGGGGTCCCGGTCCACGAGTCGGGCCAGGAGGTCGCTGAGCGTGGTCATCGGAGTCCTTTCACCGTGCGGTTGGCGGGACGGTGCCCGCGCCGTGGTCCCCTGACAGCTGCCGCAGCCAGTCGTGGAGCAGGTGCGCGAAGCCGTCGAGCTCCTCCATCGGGTAGTGGCCGACGCCCGGCAGCAGCACGTACTGCCCGTGGGGCAGCGTCTCGGCCGTCCGCCGCACCCGTTCGTGGTCGAGCCACAAGTCGTCTTCGCCCGCGACCAGTTGGACCGGACAGTGTGCGGCTCCGAGCGCGTCCCGTACGTCGTGCGTGCCCCAGCCGATCAGGTCGGCGCCGGAGACGGCGGGGTCCTCGCGGCGGTGCATGGTCGCGATGAGCTCGGCCGCGGCGGGCGGCGCGGCCGAGCCGACGACGGCGAGGGTGCCGAGGTAGGTGCGGTCGGAGCGGCTGGGTGCGGCGAGGTCCTGGAGTTCGCGGCGCAGGCCCGCCACGTTGACGCGTCCGGGGCCCGCCTCGGCGGCGAGGACGACGGCGCCTGCCAGCCGGCCCCCCAGCCGTACCGCCAGGTCGAGGGCGATCTTGCCACCGATGGAGCAGCCGACGACGTAGGGGCGATCCAACTCCAGCGCGGCGATGAGCTGTTGGCACCACTGCGCGTACTGCGCCAGGTCCTCGACCGGGCCGGAAGGAGCGGGCTCGGAGCGGCCGTGTCCCGGCAGGTCCGGGACGATCACGCGGTACCCGAGTGCGGCGAGCTCCTCGATGGTGCGGCGCCACTGCACACCGCTCTGCCCGGCCGTGTGCAGACAGAGCACCGAGGCGCCGCCCTCCGCCTGCTCGGCGTACACATCCTCGATGTAGCCGAGCACCCCGCCGATCTCCAGGTAGCGGGCCTCGTGCCGGATGCCGGTCATGCGCGCGCCTCCTCTGCCAACTCCCGTGCCGCGTCCGTGATGACATGCAGGACCTTGGTCAGGCGCAGATACTCATAGGCGTCGCCGGTGGCGTGGAACTGTCCTCGCATCATGCGTGCGACGAGGTCGTTGCGCTCCCCGGTGAGCAGTTCGATCCAGGTCGGCTCGTCGGCGGCGAGGGTGAAGGTCGGCCCGTGCGGGGTACGGCGGGCGACGTCGATGATCCGGCCGAGGTAGACGCGCAGCTGCACCTCGTGATCCCCCGCGCGCAGGCCGATGGTGCCGTCCCACGTGGCGGTGGCCTCGGCGAACCGCTCGTCCCGCGCCAGGAGTTCGGCGATGCCGCTCCCCCACGCCACGGTCCCGGGCGCGAGGGACGCCGGATCGGGTCCGGTACCGCGGGCGCGGACCAGGACCGCGCTGGTGCCCTCCTGGACGTGTTCGCCCCGCTGGTTCTCGAGGACCACGTGGCGGTGGACCACACCCTGGTGCGGGTCGGAGGTGCGGCGGCAGCGGGTGACGGTGAGTGCGCACTGGAGGGTGTCACCGACATACGTGGGCTTCAGGTAGCGCCAGTTGGTGTCGAGCAGGGCGATGACGGACTCCCCCGCGAGGCCCATGTCGTGGAGGAATCCCAGGAAGACCGCGATACCGAAGGGCCCGTGCAGCACCGGCCGACCGAACCGGGTCCGCGCCGCCCACTCGGGGTCGGTGTGCAAGGGGTGCCGGTCACCGCTGAGTTCGGTGAACGCCGCGAGGTCCTCCGCGGTGATCCGGCGCGCGGTGCTGGTCCAGCGCTGTCCGGGGCGGAAGTCCTCGAAGTGCGGGGACTGCGTACGGACCGCGGATTGCGATGCTGCCATGCGACTCCATCCCTCATCCATCCCTCACCCCCGCCGTGCCCGCCCTCACCCATCGGACAAGAACGAACGTTCATGCGTAGACAAGCAGCGCACAAGTCCGACCGTCAATAGGCGCGTTGAGACGCGTTGACCATGACGTCGACGCCCCGTAGCCTCCCCGCATGAACGATCGTTCTCCCGTACCGGACCTGATCGGCGACTCCGGCCGGGGCAATGAGGCGGCCATCCTCCGTGCCGCCCTGGAGCTGTACGCGGAACGCGGCTTCAACGGCGCCTCGATGCGGGACATCGCCCGCGCCGCGGGCACCAGCCTGTCCAACCTCTACAACTACTTCCCCTCCAAGGCCCGCCTTCTCGCGGAGCTGCTCAACCGCGCCAATGCGACGCTGGCCGCCCAGGTCGCATCGGCGGTGGACGGAGCGGGGAAGGACGTCGCCGACCAGCTGGGGGCGGCGGTGCGGGCCTACGTGAGCTTCGTCGCGGACTACCAGACCGCCATGCTCATCGCGCTGAGCGAGGTGCGCCACCTGGAGGGCGAGGAACGCGCCCAGGTGGTCGCCGAGCGCGACCGCAACCAGGAGATCTTCGAGCGACTCGTGGCCGCGGGCGCCCGGTCGGGCGTCTTCACCACCCCGTATCCGCAGGACGCGGCTCGCAGCATCCTCGCGATGTGCTCGACGATCGCCACGTGGTACCGGCCGGAGGGGCGGCTGACGAAGCAGGACCTCTGCGACCAGCACGCGCGCTACGCCCTGGCGCTCCTGGAGGGCGGGGCGGGCGGCTGACCCGCGGTTCGGCTCAGAGCCAGTCCCCGTCCGTCACGGATCCGAGGCCGACGCCGGACAGGCGCCGGTGGAGGGCGACGGCCTGCCCCTCGGTGAGCGAGGCGACGTGGTCGGCGGCGGCACGCAGCGCGTCACCGTGGAGGTCGAGTTCCTCGGCCCGGTCGGTGGGCAGCAGGTGCGGGGATTCGTGGGTCCAGCGCAGGAGTTGGGAGACGATGCGGCGCTTGCCGTGCTGCTGGGTGGCCAGGGCGGGGCGGTCGATGACGTAGCACCAGACCAGTTCCTTGAGCAGCTCGCAGGCCGCGCGGCGGTCGGCGGGGACGACGAGCCGGGCGCCGTACCGGATCGCGGCCGTGCCGCCCACCTCCAGATCCATGTCGCGGGTGAAGTGGTCGATCAGCTTGGCTGTACGGGCGTTGAGGGCGACGTCGTCCGCGTGCCGGCCCCCGTACGGCTTGGCGATCGACAGTGCCTTCGCGATGTCGGCCAGGATGTGGACCGCCTCGTCGCGGTCGAAGCCCGCGCCCGCGCGGTGGCGCTTGGCCTCCACGTAGTCCAGGAAGCGCCGCGTCTCGCGCTCGGTGTCGCCGCCCGCGGCGCCCGGCGGGGGAAACAGGGCGGCCAGCGGGATCAGCCCGGCGCGGTAGAAGTCCTCCACGTCGTGGCAGGCGTAGGTGACGTCGTCGGCCCAGTCCATCACCTGTTCCTCGACCGGCACCGCGTCGTCGTCACGCCCGGCACGCACCCAGGTGAACGCCTCCCGGTCGACCGCGTAGACGCCCCATTTCGCGTGCCGCGCGCGGTCGACGTCGCGCGGGGCCCGTTCCCACGGGTACTTCGTGGCCGCGTCGAGGCAGGCCCGGGACAAGTGCAGGCCGCGGTGGCCCGCGTACTTGTGGGCGGCCAGGAACGTGAGGATGTGCAGGGTCTGGGCGTTGCCCTCGAAGCTGTCGAGGACGCCGTGCCCGGCGTGCAGCTCGTCCATCGTCGCGCGCAGCGCCGTCTCCCCGGCGTGGCCGAACGGCGGGTGCCCGATGTCGTGCGCCATGCAGGCCGCCTCGACGAGGGCCGGGTTCGGCCCGCCGTAGCGCCGCTCCAGGCGCTCGGCCATGCGCCGGCCGAGCTGCGCGACCTTCATCGAGTGGGTGAGCCGCGTGTGATACGCGCCGAGTTCGCTGCTGGCGACGACCTGGCTCTTGCCCGCGAGCGCCCGCCACTGCGTCGAGTACAGGATCCGGTCCACATCGTGCTCGAACCCCGACCGCTGCCCGTCGTCCGCGACACGTCGGCGCAGGGAGTGCTGCTCCAGGTCCTCATCGGTGTAGTGGGCAGGCCGCATGGCGGCGATGCTACTGGAGCCGCCCGCGGCGGACGCCGACCCGTTCGCGAATCGGGCCCGGGCCCCGGACGCCGCCCCTGCCCCCGGCGGCGGACAATGAGGTCTCCAAGAAGGTCCGGAACAGGAGGGGAAGCGTGACCGAGACCAGTGACGCCAGTGATGCCCGATCCGCCGCCGACAAGGGGCGAGAGGCGCCACCGAGCCGCGTGCGGCGCCTGATGCGCTACATCCCGCTGATCGCCCCCGTCCTGCTGTGGGCCGTGCCGTGCTGGGTCCTTGTGTACGGCGGTCAGCACTGGCCGCTGCCCGTCACCCTGGCCGCCACCGCGCTGTTCGCCCTCGGCCTGATCGGCATGCCGGTCGCGATGATGCGCGGCCACGGGCGGCGTCAGCAGGACCGGGCGGCGATCGTCGGTGACACACTGCTGGGCGGCAGCTGGGTCCTGTTCACATGGTCCGTGCTGCTCGGCGTCGTGCTGCGGCTCGCGCTCGTCGCGGCCGGTGTCGGCGACGGGGAGGGCCGGGCGCGCATCGTCACCTGGGCCGTCCTCGGTGTCACCGCCGTCCTGCTCGCCTGGGGGTACGCGGAGGCCCGCCGCGTACCGCGCGTGCGCCGACTCGACGTACAACTCCCGCGCCTGGGAGCCGGGTTGGACGGCACCCGGGTCGCCCTGATCACGGACACCCACTACGGTCCGCTCGACCGCGCGCGGTGGTCGGCGCGGATGTGCGAGACGGTGAACACCCTGGAGGCCGACCTGGTGTGCCACACCGGCGACATCGCGGACGGCACGGCCGAACGCCGTCGCGCGCAGGCCACACCGCTGGGCACGGTGCAGGCGACGCGGGCACGCGTGTACGTCACCGGCAACCACGAGTACTACAGCGAGGCCCAGGGCTGGGTCGACCTGATGGGCGAGCTGGGCTGGGAGCCGCTGCGCAACCGTCATCTGCTGCTCGAACGCGGCGGTGACACCCTCGTGGTCGCGGGGGTCGACGACGTCACCGCCGAGTCCTCCGGCCTCGCGGGCCACCGCGCGCACCTCGACGGAGCCCTGGACGGCGCCGACCCCGACCTCCCGGTGCTGCTCCTCGCCCACCAGCCCAAGTTCGTCGACCGCGCGGCGGCCCACGGTGTCGACCTCCAGCTCTCCGGCCACACCCACGGCGGCCAGATCTGGCCCTTCCATCACCTGGTCCGCCTCGACCAGCCGGCCCTCGCGGGCCTCACCCACCACGGCGCCCGCACACTCCTCTACACGAGCCGCGGCGCCGGCTTCTGGGGCCCGCCCTTCCGCGTCTTCGCCCCCAGCGAGATCACCCTCCTCGTGCTGCGCTCGCCACAGGGCCCCACCGCGTCGCACTGAGGCATACAGAGGTCAAATCCAGGAAGAACAAAGGAAAAGAAGGAGTCAAGGGTGCCGGTGCGGGCCAACCCGAGGCGCGCACGCAGGACGTCGGGGGTTAGCCTTGATCTTGGTTGTCTGGGGCAACCAAAGTTCCCGGGGCGGGCGCCACTTGTGCCGGGCTCGGCGTCATGCGCCGACGGCTCCGGGCGGCCACCCCCACACCCAACAAAGCACTACCACCGGCACGCCCGAAGACCGGCGGACCGGTGGCCCCAGGAGGACCATCCATGCCTGCAGAGGCATCCGCAGCCACCCCCACTCCCGCAACACCCCAGGCGCCCGAGGGCACTTCGCACGACGCCGCCATATCCGACGCGGCGCCCAAGGCGCCCGGAATCTTCCGCACCTTCGTCGAGGACAACCTCGACGCCCTGGCGGCCCACCCGGAGCGCGAGCTCCTGGTGTACGGGGACCGCCGCCTGACGGCCGGTCAGTTCCGTTCCCTGGTGCACCGCATGGCCCACGCGATGGCCGCCCAGGGTGTCACGCGCGGCACGACCGTCACCCTGCTCAGCGGCAATCTCCCCGAGACGATCGCGGCCCGCTACGCCGCCAACCTCGTGGGCTGCAGGGTCAATCACCTCTACAACAAGCTGTCGGCCGACGTGCAGGCGGCGATCGTCCAGGACGTCGAGACCCAGGCCCTGATCGTCGACCCGCACTACGCGGACCGCGCCGCGGAGCTCACCGAGAGCGCGCCCGTACGGCACGTACTCGTCCTGGGCGAGTCGAAGCGCGAGCTCGGCCGGGATCTGCTGGCGCTCGCCGCCGAGCAGCCCGACGAGCCGTTCGTGTCCCGCGCCCGCCCCGACGACATCTGCACCATCCGGCACACCGGCGGCACGACGGGCCACCCCAAGGGCATCGTCACGACCTTCGAGCAGGTCAACCGGATGCGCCGGATGGTGGCTCAAGCACGCCCCGCGGAGGCGGAGTTGCCCCGGCAGCTCGCGTGCACCACCCTCGCGCACGCCGCGGGCATGCTGGCGGACAACGTCATCCAGGGCGGCGGCTGCGTCGTCCTGCACGAGGACTTCGACGCGGGCGCGGTGCTCGACACCATCGAGCGCGAACGCATCACCCACCTCTTCCTGCTGCCGCCGCTGGTCTACCAGCTCCTCGACCACCCGGACTCCGAGCGCCGCGACCTGAGCAGCCTGCGCGGCCTGACGTACGGCGGCTGCCAGGCGTCGCCCGCGCGGATCGCGGACGCCGTACGCCGCTTCGGGCCCGTACTCCTGCAGTTCTACGGGCAGAACGAGGCCGGCGGCATCAGCGTGCTCACCCCCGAGGACCACGACTTGGAGCGGCCCGAGCGGATGCGCTCCGCGGGCAAGGTGCTGCCGAGCGTGGAGGTCGCCATCCGCGACACCGACGGCAAGGACCTGCCGGTCGGCGAACTGGGCGAGATCTGCGTCCGTTCCGAGGGCACGATGACGGGCTACTGGAAGCAGCCGGAACTGACCGCGGAGGTACTCCGTGACGGCTGGCTGCACACCGGTGACATCGGTTTCCTCGACGAGGAGAACTACATCACCGTCGTCGACCGGCTCAAGGACATGATCGTGGTCGTCGGCGGCCATGTGTACACCACGGAGCTGGAGGACCTGCTCAACTCGCACCCGAAGGTGCTGCAGAGCGCGGTCTTCGGCGTCCGGGACGCCGACCGCATGGAGCAGGTGCACGCCGCGATCGTCGCCGCACCGGACGTCGCGGTGGAGGCCGAGGAACTGCGGGCCGCGGTACGCGCACAGCGCGGCCCGATGTACGAGCCGGCCCACATCACCTTCGTGGACGCCCTTCCCCTGACGGACGCGGGCAAGCCGGACAAGAAGCTGCTGCGCCGTCGGGCGGAGGAGCGGGCGGCGTAGCCCACCCAGTTGGGGAACGCGGCCCGTCCTCCACGGAGGTCGGGCCGCGTTCGCGCGCTGACGGGCCGTCGGCCCGTCAGCGCAGGGTCTCGCCCTTGAGGTCGATGAGCTCCGCCGCCGCGATCTCCAGCTGGGCCGGGTCGTGGCGGGGAACCTCGTCCGCCGAGACGGCGCCGAGGTAGAAGGTGAGGAAGGTGTCGAGCACGATCCAGTCGGGCCCGAGCTCGGCCAGTTCCTCCAGGTCGCGCCGGATCTGAGCAACGGTTCCGTGCCCGGCGAGCCGTCCCTCCTCCGGGACCGGCTTCTCGGTGATGTGCAGCGGGATGCGCGGCGCGAGGGCCGGCGTGGGACGCCCGGCCTCCTCGGCGGCGGCCCTCAGCTTGGGCAGCCGCTCCCGCAGCTCGGCCGGGCCGAGGCCGAACGGGTGCCAGGCGTCGCCGAAGCGCGCGGCCCGCCGCATGGCGGGGCCGTTGAGCCCGCCGACCCACACCGGCGGGTGCGGGTCACGGACCGGGGCCGGGCCGGTGGTGATGTCGGTGTAGTCCAGGTGCTCGCCGTGGAAGGAGATCAGCGGCTTGGTCCAGTGGTCCTTGATGGACGTCAGGTACTCGTCGGTGATCCTGCCGCGGGCGGCGAAGTCGACGCCCAGCGCCTTGAATTCCTGCTCCGACCAGCCGACGCCCACGCCGAACACGAACCGCCCGTTGCTCATCTGGTCGATGTTCGCCGCGACCCTGGCCGTCTGCAGCGGGTGCCGGTACGGGAGGACGATGACCGTGGTGCCCAGCTCGATGGTCGTGGTGCGGCCCGCGAGGTAGGCGAGGGTGGTGAACGGGTCGTAGAACGGCGGCGGGAAGACCGGCAGAGCCTCCTGCGGGAGCGTCACGTGGTCCGAGATCATCGCCAGGTGGAACCCCAGCCCCTCGGCGCGGAGAACCCAGTCCTCCATGGACGCGGGGGTGGTACCGGGCCCGTAATTGAGCACATTGATCCCGAACTTCACTGACGGGTCTCCTCTCGACAGGCGCACGGCAGCACCGAGTGGCGAGCCCACGCCGTATTTGCTGGTCGGAGACGCCAGGCTAACGAGAAGAGGTGACGCGACTCGAAGCGGGGGCGGGGAGCGGAATGCCGAGCACCCGACTCCGGCCCGCACGGCGCGGCCCCCGCAACTCACCCACCGAAGAAGCTCAACCGGACCTTGCGGTGGGGGTTGTCCTTGTTGGTGTCCGCGAAACTCCGTTAAGACAACTGTCAGCGTAGCCGTGGACTGTGCACGACCGCACGGGACTTCCTTCGAGACGAAGAAGACGATCTTCTGTCGTTGTTGCCTGCCGTCCTGCGCGCCCCGGTCCGGCTAGTCCAGCCCATCGATCTGTGCGATGTGGTCGAGGAAGAGTTGAACCAGGTCGGCCTCGGGAGCAGTCGGCACGACCGCGTCCGTGAGATCGCTCTCCATTCCCCACTCCGTGTTGAAGGAGATGGCGGCCCCCTGAGGGACAACAGCAGCACGCAGCCACTGCACAAACTCCGCCGCCCGGTGGGCGGTGCAACTCTGGACCGCGACGCCCTCGCGGTCGAGTTTGGCCATGCCCTCGATGTCCTCCTCACCCAGAGCGGCCTCGAAGAACATGAACGGGCCGCCGCCCGGCACGTCGGCTCGTGGGTCCTCTGTCCGGATAAAAGCATCGGGGTCGAGGTCCAACAGCGCCTGCCTGAGCCCAGTGAAGGTAAGGCCCCATGTGCTGCCCTGGATAGGTGTGAAGACGAACAGTGTCTCCAGCTTCTCCAGCTCGGACCGTTCCACAGTGTGTACTCCTTACGTTGCATGAGGGGACAAGGGGTGGTCATGGTTCATAGCGGGCGTAGCCATCGACCCCGTACGCGGCCATCATCACGCGCCAGTAGGGCACCGAGTCCTGACTGTTGGTGACGGTCTCCACTCCCCGCATCTGGCTGTTGCGGGGATCGTCCAGCGCAGCGGCGTACTTCGCCAGTTCCTTGCGGTCCGAGCCGTACAGGAAGTCCTTCTTCCCCGTGTTGTGGCTGTCCCGGAGCCCGTCGAGAGTG
The DNA here is from genome assembly GCF_055657265.1 of Streptomyces sp. NPDC107575. Taxonomy (NCBI): domain Bacteria; kingdom Bacillati; phylum Actinomycetota; class Actinomycetes; order Kitasatosporales; family Streptomycetaceae; genus Streptomyces; species Streptomyces sp. NPDC107575. The sequence goes on from NZ_JBVKBG010000010.1 coordinate 234,101, forward strand.
CGGTAGCAGTTCCTCTCGTCGTTCACGTACTTGGCTTCAACGGCCATTCCGTCGAGGTTACGGAAACCGTCAACCATGAGCGTGTTGTTCTTGCCGTGCCCTGGCGGTATCGGCACTTCGAACTCCGGATAGCCGGCCACACGCTTTTGATAGGCGACCTCTGCCGGCCTACCTCCGGACACGTCTCCCTGGCGCAGGGAACTCAGCCACGTCTGGAAGTTCGTTTGCTCGCCACCGGTCAACGGCGGAAAGCGCGGATCCGGCGGGGTCGGCGGCCCGATGGGCTGGACCCGAGGCCCGTTGGCCGGCCGATAGGCCAACGGAACGAGCAAGGGCGATCGGACAAACGGTCCGAGGAACGGAGGCGGAGAGGGCAACAAGCCGCCGCCATCTCCCTCGGGCTGAGGGACCTTCACACGGTCCTTGGAATTGTCCAGCGCATGCGGGACGTTGCCGAGTCTTGCTATGCGCACGTCGCCTGCGACCAGGTCGTGGAGACCGCCGTCGTGCCCCTCGCCACCGAACGCCGGCCGCTCCCAGATGAAGAGCGGATCCCCAAAGAGAGGGTCGTCCTCTTTGGGGATGCGCTGAAGCGCAGTGTCTATGTGGTCCGCGTACGCGTCACAAGCGTCTGCGAGCATCTTGCACGCAGCATGAAGATTGACGATCAGCGTGTCGTCGTCGCTGGCCTCGCCCTGCGGAGGCGTCTTGCCGACGAACTTCCTGAACCAGCCCTCGATCGCGTCCCCGGTCTCGCCGACCTGCTCAGCCGTGGCGGTTCGCCACGCGGTGTCGGCGTCCCAGTACACGTCCTCCATGATCCTCGCTGCTGCACGCCAGCTCTTGGCCACCGTGCGGAGCTTGTCCCGCTGCCCGTGGAAGCGTTTGCTGAGCAGATACTGATCTGACCAGCTGGTCTCGCCTACAACCTCCGGCAAATCCTCGCTGTAGTGACTCGCGCGCGGGCTGCAATCCGGCTTGGACGGCTCGGCGCCGATCTCCGGGGCCGCACTCTTCCCCAGCAGCTCGGCCGCGATCTCGCTCTCCTGCTTGAGGTAGTCCTCGGCGTTCTTCAACAGTCCAGCTGCTCCGCCCGCCATGGCCAGGTGCGCGTGACGACTCGCTTCGAAGACGGTCTGCACGGCTGCCTTGTACACGGTCGCGAAGGCGCGGCCGGCGTCGTCGTCGCCGGCCATGCCGTGTTGCCCTTCGAGCTCGGTGAACAGCAAGCTCAGCATGTCGAAGATCAGGTCCCGCAAATCCACCAACGTCCACGAGGCGTTGACGAAGTTCTCCGTCCGGTGACGAACGTCCAAAGTTCCCCCTGCTGTTGCCCGAGCGCGGCATCGGCACCTTACGTTCCGGTACTGACATCGAGCCCGAGCGCCCCCTCTCGTGCCACCACGCTATACACAACGTCGGCCGGGGAAGGCCCGGCACGGCTTTCGCCGGACGTTCGCAGACAGCCCCGAGGCACTGAGTCCCATCGCCGTGGTCTGCGGCTACGTCGCCGTGCGTGACCCGCCCACCATGGCGCAGAGAGGTTGGCACACCCGATCCAGAGTCCGTGTCCCGTATCCGCAGCCGAGCTCGATGCGACACTTGCGCGCTTGGGGATCGATGGACTCGCAGGCGAGTGCCAGTTGCGGGCGGCGAGCAAGTTTTCGGCCAGCAGGTAGGTCAGTGTCGTTGGGCAGAGCGATCACAGCTGCCTCGGCGTTTCTGATGAACGCCGCACGCAGACGGTCGACTTCCCTGCGGGCCAGCGTGCGGTGTACGACCTTGCATCCGCGCAGGCCTTGGCTGAGCACAAGCATGCGAGAGGGACCGAGAGGCCACCACAGATATCTGCTCGTCAACGTGGATGGGGTCTCGCTGGTCGAGTCGATCGACATGATGACGGGCTGGTCGCTGGTGATCAGCCGTGCCTGAGGGTCGTCCCACAACTCGAGTTGCCGCGTCGAGTGCTCGTCAGCTGCTCGGTAGGCGCTGCGGAAGACCTTCTTCACGAATTCCGTCGAAGTCAGCTCCGGAACCTCCTGTCCCCCGCGTACTCGCATCCAGGCGTCCTGGGCCTCCAGCAGTCGTTTGCGCTGAGGCGTGCGGTTCCGCTGAAAGGCGAGGACCACAGCGAGGGACATGAAATCGTCGAACTCCACGTCGCCGCCGGGCTCCCAGGCGCGCAGCAGACGAAGCAGACGGGCTGTCTCGTCGTCGATCACGGAGTGCATCGCCTCGGCCTGGTTGTGCGGCCCGTCCTGAGGGTCCGTCACGCGATAGAAGTTCTCCCGGACGCATGTGTCGCGCAGACCTAGGAGCCGGTCGAGGCCGTTGACCGTGTCCAGGACCCGAACACGTTTCCCGTCGAGGCTCCAGGCCCTCATGTAGGCCTTGGGCACGTAGTGGTGCCTGCGGGAGTTACAGTCCCGGCGCAGCGCAGCAGCCGCCACCTTCGCCATGTACTCCCGTACACGGGGGTTCAGATCCCGGCCACCGTCAGATATCGGGATCTGTCCCCAGGGGTTGGGCACCGTATCCACAAGCTTCCATTCCACGCTGCCCCCTGTGCGGTGTTCGCCACAACTGCGCTGCCGGTGATGCATCACCCGATGCCGGCAGTCAGAGCCGATCCTCTCAAGCCTCACCAGTCAGCCGCGAGCATTATCGGTCTCCGATGGATCAATGGTTACGGAGCGGCGTCTGCTGCGGTCGGACGAAATACTGGGCCGCCTTGCGAAGGTTTTCCTTCTCCAGCTCTCCAGCTCGCGGACCTACTCCCTCAGCCGCTTCAGCTCCGCACGCTCGTCCGGCGTCATCGCTTCACCGGCCCCGCCGCCCATAGCGCCACGGGCCTGCAGGCAGGGACTCAGTGTTGATGCCCAGCTCCTTGGCCACCGAGTTGATGGACCGCCCGCTGGACGCGACCAGCCCGACGGCGTCCCGCTTGAACTCTTCCGAACACCGGGTGACAGCCACCACGACACCTCCTCGTCGGATCCCACGATCCGACCTTCAAGAAATGTCCACATTTCGGGGCAAAATCCCAACCACGTACTGGCCCCCGCCCCGCTACGTCCATCACAAACTCGAGCCTCTTCCCGAGCCCACTCGAAGGCGACTCCCCCTCAAGCCACCGATCCGCAGGGTCAGGAACAGGCGCAATCCAGCTCATCGATAGCCACTTTGAGCCAACTGGACGCGCCCGCACCTTCTGTACCAGATACTGCTCTGGCTCCGCAGGCACGGGCATATGCCGCCGCGGGAGATGAGGATCGGAACCATGGCAGGAGTTCGATGCAGCTGACTCATGCGGAAGTGATCAACTTCCGAGCCCTGGAGAAGGTGGACGTTCGGATCGATCCGACGGCCACTCTGATCGTCGGGCGCAACAACAGCGGCAAGACCTCATTCGTCAATCTCTTTGAGAAGTTCTTCGGAGAGGAGGACACAAGGTTTGTCCTGGAGGACTTCTCCACCTGTCGTATCGCGGACATCGAGCAGGCGCGGCAGATCTTCGGCGAGGCCCAGGCACTCGCTGAGCAGGGTGACACAGAGACCAGTGAGGACCTACTCGCCAAGGCGTACGACCTGGTTCCGGCCATCCGCCTGCTCCTGACCATCGAGTACACGGAGGACGAAGACCTCGCCCCGCTCACAGGCGTGATCCTGGACCTCGACGAGACCTGCGTCTCGGTCAAGATCGAAGCCGCGCTGAAGGCAACGCGCCCGCACGACTTTCTCCATGACTTCTGGACGGCCAGTCAGCGGCAATCGTTCGATCGCGTGAAGTGGCTGCGCAAGAACTTCTCGGAGTACTTCGCGACGGCCTACCGAGCCGTGAGCCCCGTGGACGAGAAGGTAACGAAGGAGATCAGACGAGGAGCTGCGGAAGCGGTCCTCTCGGTCAAGTTCGTCTACGCGCAGACCAAGGTCGACGACACACCGGGCGACAAGACCCTCACGCTCTCGAAGACGTTCGAGTCCTACTACAAGGTCAACAGTGCTCACGAGGACCGGCACCAGAGCATCGAACAGATCGAGACGGCCTTGGCCTCTGCCTCGAAGCAGCTCGACGACAACTACGCCACTCTGTTCGATCCGATCTTCGAGGATCTACGCACCTTCGGCGTGGGCAGCATTGCCCCTGTCCAGAAACCGCGGATCGTCTCCCTCATCGAGGCCTCGGGCATCCTGCGCGGCAGCACGCGGATCCAGTACCCGTCCGGGGAAGACGACTTCCATCTGCCGGAGGGGCACAACGGGCTGGGCTACAGCAAGCTGATCTTCACCATCCTTCAGGTCATCAGCTTCCATCAGACCTACGAACGCACCCTGCCTAAGCCTGCGCTGCAGCTGCTGTTCATCGAGGAGCCTGAGGCCCATCTGCATCCCCAGATGCAGGAGACGTTCATCAAGAACATCCAGGAGTTCATAGGCCGCAAGACAGGGTGGAAGGTGCAGGTGGTGATCACCACTCACTCCTCCCACATCGTTGCCAGCAGCGGCTTCCACACTGTGCGGTACTTCGATCGTTCCGGGCCACAGCTCGCCGTCAAGGATCTCTCAACCTTCGAGGCCAACGTAGAGGCCACCTCGCAGGGGGACGAGACCCTGCGCTTCCTCCGCCAGTACATGGTGTTGCACCGGTGCGACATGTTCTTCGCCGACAAGGTGATCCTGATCGAAGGCACAGCCGAACGCCTGTTGCTGCCAGAGATGGTCCGCCGATGTGCCCGGGAGCTTCTGCACCAGTACGTGTCGGTCATCGAGGTGGGCGACTCTTATGCCGTCCGCTTCAAGGAGCTGCTCGCCTTCTTGAGCGTGAAGACCCTCGTCATCACCGACATCGACTCCGTGTCATCCGAGGACCGCACGGCCTGCCCACCCGGCCTCGGTCAGGCCGTCACCGCGAACTCGACGCTGAAGAAGTGGCTGCCCGCAAAGTCCAGCATCGCCGAACTCCTCGCCGCCGGCTCGGCCGACAAGGAGCAGGGCCATGTCCGCGTCGCCTACCAGATCCCAGAGGTAGAGGCGGGCGTCTGCGCGCGAAGCTTCGAGGACGCTTTCATCATCGCCAACCCTGAGCCCCTGGCGCGGGATTTCCGCCAGCTCGCCCTGAAGTCGGCCTTCGTCAAGCAGGTCGGAGCCGATCCCACCGCCGACGACATCGAGGCCAAGGCGTACGGCATCGCGCAGGAACTCAGCCGTCACAAGACTGACTTCGCCTTCGACGTGATGCTGCTGGAGGACTGGGGCGTTCCCCGTTACATCGCTGAAGGACTGCAATGGCTCGCCTGAGTACCCTTGAGGCCGTCATCGCGCAGTTGGAGGCGCGAAGCAGCTTTCTCGTGGAAGCTGGAGCAGGCGCCGGCAAGACGACCACCCTGGTACGGGCCCTTCAGCACCTCCTCGCCCATCACCGCGTGCCTCTGGAGGCAAACCATCGACGGATTGCCTGCATCACTTACACGAACGTCGCCAAGAAGAAGATCCTTGAACGCATCGCGGCGGACTCGCTCGTTTACGTCGGCACCATCCACGAATTTCTCTGGAGTGTGATCCAGCCGTACCAACACGAGCTCTGGCAGCAAATCCTTGACTACAACAAGGAGCTGACCAAGCCCGAAGACATGAACGGCGTCGCCGCTGCCCCTGTCATCGAGTACTCAGATCGCGGGCGCCGGCTCAGCGAGGGGCGGATCTCTCACGACGATGTCCTCGCGCTGTCGCTGCGTCTGGTCAAGGCTCACCCCAAGCTCGTACGCATTATCACCAGCCAATACCCGATCATCTTCGTCGATGAGTACCAGGACACCTCACCAGGGACGATCGAGCTGCTCATGGATCACCTGGCAGGCGCCGGTGCCGAGAGATGCACCGTCGGCCTCTTCGGTGATTCCATGCAGAAGATCTACGACTCCGGCGTAGGACAGGTAAAACGTCCTGACCTTGCCGAGATCACCAAACACGAGAACTACCGGTGCTCACCGCCGGTGGTCGAGGTCCTCAACCAAATGCGCCCCCAGCTGATCCAGAACGCAGTCGGCAAACAGCAGACCGGTGAGGTCCACCTCTTCCTCAACGCCGCCATCCCGGTCGGGCACCAGCGGCTCGCCGTGGCCGAAGAACTCCTCGGCGAACACGGCTGGACGCGGGAGAACACCAAGTACCTTCTCCTCACGCACCGAGGTATCGCCGGCACCCTGGAGTACGCGAACCTCCTGGACCAATACAGAACTCTTGGCCGCTATGGACCTGACGATCTCATGGCCCGCAACGAGCCTTACATCCAGTACCTGACGCGGGTCGAGTACCTGTCCAAAGCCTTCGAGGCGAACGACTTTGCCGAACTAACCAGACTCCTGGACGAAGGAAGAACACAGGTCACCCGGCACATACACAAGCGCACCATCAGCAACGCCATCCGTAAGCTCGACACCGTTCGCATGACCGGCACCATCGGCGACGTCCTCGAACTGATGGCCGACGGCCACCTACTGACCGTGCCTGGAAAGCTCAAGGATCGCGAGCGCCGGAGGACCGCAACCAACCTGAACGAGCGTGACCAGCGCCGCGCGGACTTCTCGAACAGCCTCCGCAATGTGTCCTACCAGGAGGTAATCAGCGTTACTCGTTTCATCGACGAGCTCACCCCCTTCTCAACCCAGCACGGGGTTAAAGGAGATGAGTTCGAGAATGTCCTCGTTGCAGTGGACGACAGGACCTGGACAAAATACAGCATTGGCAAGATGCTCGCGGGAACCGACAAGGCAGAACGGGCCGCACGGTCACGCAACCTGTTCTATGTGTGCTGCTCACGAGCCGAACGCGGCCTCGCCGTCGTATTTATCAACGACGTACCAGAAGGAGCTGAACCCACACTTCGTGACTGGTTTGCTTCAGGCACTGTCCACCCGTGAGACGCACTACTGAACTTGAACGGGTGATGTCGGGTCAGTTTGCCGGACGGATGCTGTCCGGCACTGGTAGCCATCGGGGCGTGAGGTAGGCGCAGGGCAGGGGATTGACCGCCGTAGGGAGGGCTGCCCGGGAGCGGGCCAGGCTGCGGGCCGTGGAGCGCTTCGACCGCGAGGATAGGAACCTGGAGACCGCGGTCGCGCTGCGGGTTAGCCACGAATTTTCGCCGCCAAGCCCTCGACGAAGCCAAGCGCCTGTGTGGCACGCTCATCGACACACTCAGCCGATCCAAGTGCATCGGGTGCACGATCGAGTCTCGACCTCAGCACCCCCTTCACAGCACACGTGTTCGACGTGAAGGATGGGGGTGATCGCGTGCCAGTTCGGCACGCCGCTCGTTATGCAGCGCAGTCGAAGCGCCGGGCGGGCAAGCGCCGATGGCCCTTGTCCGCCCGCTACGGGAGGGGACCCATGGGCGACCGGAGCACGATCGAGTGGACCGAGGCGACCTGGAACCCCACCACAGGATGCGACCGGATCTCTCCCGGGTGCGACCACTGCTATGCCCTGACGTTATCCAGGCGCCTGAAGGCGATGGGGGTCGCGAAGTACCAGGCGGACGGTGACCCCAGGACATCCGGCCCCGGTTTCGGCCTCACTACGCATCCGGACGCGCTGGCCGTTCCCCGCCAGTGGAAGGCGCCGCGGATGGTGTTCGTCAACTCCATGAGCGACCTCTTCCACGCGAAGGTCCCTCTGGACTTCGTCCGGCAGGTCTTCCAAGTGATCACCGAAACGCCTCAGCACACCTACCAGCTCCTGACCAAAAGAGCACTCAGGCTGCGACGCGTGGCCGGCGAACTCGACTGGCCGCCCAACCTGTGGATGGGCGTGTCCGTCGAAAGCGCGGAGCACCTGGACCGCGTCGATGGCCTGCGGCACGTTCCCGCTGCCGTGCGCTTCCTGTCCTGCGAGCCACTCCTCGGCCCGCTGGCCGGTCTGCGCCTGGACGGCATCGGCTGGGTGATCGCCGGAGGCGAGTCCGGGCCTCACCACCGCCCCGTCGAGGAAGAGTGGCTGGTGGATATCCGCGATGCCTGCACCAACGCCGACGTGCCGTTCTTCTTCAAACAATGGGGCGGCCGCACCCCGAAATCCGGAGGCCGCGAACTCGACGGTGCGCTCTGGGACGAGATGCCTCCCCGTCTTCCTGCTGCCGCTCATTAACGGCAACGGTGCAGCAGCACGCCGTACGCACTCTGGTGGCATATGGCAACGATGTGTGACCCTCTCCCCAGCGGGGCCAACGGGAGGCGGCAGGGGGAGCAGTCGTGGCTGTACCGAAAGAAGCCGTGTGGGAGCGCGATCCGCACACGGCCGCCAAACATGACTTATTGAAGCGCTATCTGGAGGCTTGGACGCCGATTCTGCTGTCGCGGCACGAGGTGATCAGCTACGTGGAAGGCTTCGCCGGGGCTGGCGTCTACAAACAAGGTGAGCCCGGTTCCCCTGTCATCGCCTACGAGGTGTTCGCCGACGCGCTGAACAGGTTCCCGAAACGTATGCGCATGATCCTCATGGAAGAGGACGCCCGGCGCGTCCAGGAGTTACAGCAGCAGATGGAGCTCGTGCGCTCCCGGCAGACGGACAGCATCGCCCAGCGAATGGCAGTGGACATACGCCACGGAGACTTCCACCCCGCCCTCCTGCAGAATCTTCGGAGCATCGGCGCGTTGGGGAAACCCCTGTTCGTCCTGCTCGACAGCTTCGGAGGACCGGACATACCCTTCCATCTGCTGCAGGAGTTGGGGCGCTACGCCAGCACCGAAGTGATGGTGACCTTCGAGCCCGCCTTCCTCACGCGATTCGCCGAGAACCACGACGGCCACCGCCAACTCGGCGACGCAGCCTTCGGCAGCCAGGAGTGGCAGGCCGTATTCCAGCAGCACTCCTCGCACAAGTTCACGTTCCTGCGCGAGCAATACCGGGCCACGCTCCGACAGGCCGGCTTCACGCACACGCTGTACTTCGAGATGGTCGACGAGGGAAACAGGAAGCTCTACCTGATCTTCGGCACCCAGCACGAACTGGGCCTGGAGAAGATGAAGGACGCCATGTGGAAGGTCGACCCTTCCTACGGCGTCCGCTACCGCGACCCTCGGGACACCCAACAGCAGATGCTGGAGCTCGTATTCGAACCCGACACAGCCCCACTGCGACGCATCCTGCGCGACTTCATTGCCGACACTCCCGACGGGCGCACCATCCCAGACCTGAAGCGATATACCCTCCTGGAAACCGTCTACCGGCCCGCTCAAGTGATCGACGCCGTCCGACAGCTACGCGACGCGAACACCGTGACAACGGACCCTCGCGCCATCAACAACAAGACGCGAGTGCAACTGGCCGCAACACCACCGGCTTCCCGCCCTTCAGCCGAGCAGGGCGCCCTCTGGTGAGCAGGCTCCGGGGCCGTACCGACCGCACGACAGGCCTCGCCGGAACAGACCGGCGACGCCCGTCGAATCAGGTCCCCACCTACACCGAATGCCCGTCGGCCCAAGCCGCCAGCCCGTCGGGCCGGGCTGCGGGCCGTGGCATGTGCTGCACTGAATGACTCAGAGGCCCGGATGGAAGCCGCTGATCTTGCAAAAGCGCGGATCGTGGCAGGTCCGGAAGCTCATGACCCACCGGCTTCCGGTGTTGTCCACGACGACCAGGCGCGGATCCGTGGCAGCCAGAGGGCGGTACAACGCCATGCGAACAGGCGTGGGGTGATCGCCGGTGTACTCGCATCTCCCCTGAAAAACCCGGTCGGTGACCATTCTGCCGACCAGCGGCCCTGACAGGTGGTACTGCCCGGGGACGAGGCGCAGCAGTCCGTCCAACTCGATGGCCAGGGTGCGTAGTTCCACTGTGCTCATGCACGGTCTCCGATCTCTGTGCCGTCCGGGAGGGTTTGCAGCTGCTTGTACGGGATACCGGCCGCCATCCACAGACGCATGGCGTGATGCGAGATCAGACGGCCGCTTCCCCGACCGTCTTCGGTGAACGTGTCGGTCTTGATCACGACACGTTGCGAGGTGCCCCTCAACTGTCCGAGGTCTAGGAATATCGGCCGGCGGCAGGCTCGCAGGTTGCGGCGGTGATTCCTCCAACGGAACGTCACTACACCGCAGTTGAACCCGGTGATCTTCAGATTCCGGGCGTGATACGCCTCTCTCACGTCCCAGATCCAGACCATGTGCCCGTGGTCGAGCTCCCTGCCCCCGATCTTGGTCGGGGACATGCTCTCGTGCTGGATCTCGACAACGCAGCCGCAGGTGGTGACCACATCAGCAATATGTGCACCTCGACGCTGCTCCCGTTGCAGTGCGGGCACGAAGTTCTTCCAGTAGTCGTGCCAGTCCCGGGAGGAAAGCATCATCACAGCACCGCCAGCGCATTGAGGCCGAGTAGGTCCGGGTCGAGGCCCAGCTGGTCGAGGTCGTCCAGGCCGACATCGGGGGCGGCCTGGGCCCGCGCTCGTGCTTCCTGGAGCTGGGCAAGTTGCCGTTCAAGCAGCTGCTTCTCGGCGCGCATCATCTTGCGCACCTCGCGGCTGTCACGTTCCTGTTCGCGCAGGCGCCTGCATTCGGCATCGATCCGCTGCAGCTTCTTGCGGATGTCTTGGATCTTGTCCTCGATGACGCTGAGCGGAAACAGGGTGCGCTGCTGTGGGACATCTTCCGGGCCGCACACCGTCGGGCCACGGCCCTCTCCCGCATCGCGGTCTGCGGCTTCGGCGTCCGGGCTGTCCGACTCGCCCGACGTGTTCTCCGCAAGCTTGACGATCTTGCCCATCAGCTCGTCATCGAGCGCGGCGATGCCCGGGCCGGTGAGGGCTTGAAGGTATTCGAGGGCGCAGAGTTCCCCGTTGGCGGACGCCTCGTGGAGGACGTCGAAAAAGAGCCCTCGGCGTCGGTACTTGTCGGGGTGCTGGGCAATCAGAGGGGTGTACTCCTCAACGACCCACTGCCGACTGGCGGCTGAGAGTGACGCAAAGCGGGACGTGGTCATGCGGTGTGTTCCTTCCGGCGTTCGATCTGTGCAATCCAGTCCGCGAGTGAGCGGCAGGCATCGGCGAGTTCGTCCAAGGTCTCGCGGTCGGCGATGTTGAGAATCTGCTCCGGGCGCATCTGCACGACTTGGCGCATGGAGTTGACCCGGCGGCGCAGCTGGAGCAGGAGGCGCTCATCAACATCGGCGTCGCGCCGGGACGACGCTGCAGGCCGGTGCGCCAGACGATCGACTTCGGCGAGCGACTCGCGCACCTTCAGCTCCGTGACGGGATCGGACAGCAGGACCTCGCGAAGGAATTCCGGTTCGGTGATGCGGTCCACCACGCTCAAGCGGACGTCGTCCCGGGCGAGCTGCTGGATGATGCGGTCCGGTGTCAGACCGATCCCGGCATCGACGGTGAGGCGGGCGCCGATCGCTTGGCGGTATTTCTGGGCGGTGACCCGCTCTCCGCCGTTCACCGCCGCTTCGAGCATCGTCATCAAGACCTTCCACCGCTCGGGAGCGGCCTTTCCCGACCCGGCGCTGTCGATCGCCGCCTCCCTGATGACGGAGTAGGAGACGGTCAAGCCGGTCGCCCGTACCCGTTCGCGCAGGTGTGGACTGAACTCAGCCGCCACACGCCGGTACTCGCGTGCGGTCTCCGCCGAGATGCCGATCTCTTCGGCGAACTCGGCGACGACCTTCCTGAGGCCGTGCTCGTCCTCCGACCACGTGCCAGGGGCGATCTCCAGGAGCAGGGCACCGATCTCCAGCCTGGTGTGCTGCCGCTCCCCGGTCAGGAGATCGTCACGGCTCACCAGCCGGCGGCCGCGCTCGACCTGCTCCGAGCTGAAGCGGGGCACATCACGAGCATTTGGCTCGACCCATGTGGTGTTCATGGGCCCAGACCGTAGGCACCAACCCGCAGGATCCAAGAACTCACCCGTCCCTCAGATGGCCGTCATTGGAACAACTCCGGCCAGCCGTGCGCTAGGAGTCGGCACCCCGCGAGAGCCGTTTGACGCCGCTTGCCACGGAGCCGGAGTCTGCCGCGCACGGCCATCCGATTGTCCAAGGAGTGCAGGTGACAGACACGTTCCGTCGAGGCGAGGCAAGCTGCGGCTATCCGGAATTCCCACCCACCCTCAGCGAGGAGGAGCTGGGTATCTACTTCCATCTCGGCAATGCAGACCTGAGGCTGATCAGCGACAAACGCAGGGACCACAACCGCCTGGGTTTTGCGCTGCAGTTGACCATCCCCCGCTACCTTGGGCGGAGTCTCTCCGATCTCAACGAGGTGCCTGCGTACGTCGTCGTGTACGTGGCCGAGCAACTCGGCATCGACGATCCGCTGGCCGTCCTCCGGCAGTACGGGGAACGGGACGGAACGGCCCGTGCCCACGCCTCCGAGATCAGGCGCGCCTGCCGCTGGTCGGACTTCTCCGCCCACAAGGAGGCGTTGAGGACGGCGCTGAACGCCCGTGCCTGGGAGACCGTCGACGGTCCGGCAGCTCTGCTGATCTTCGCGGTGACCTGGTTGCGGAAACGCAGTGTCTTGCTGCCGGGCCGGACGCCCCTCCAGGAGTTGGTTTCCTCTGCGCGCAGGACGGCCGAGGATAGGATGTACGCAGCGCTCGAAGGAGCGCTGACGGACGAACAACGTTCGCGTCTCGACAAGCTGCTGCCAAGTGGGAACGGGCGCGACACGCTGGATCGTCTGCGCAAGGGTCCACAACGGGCCACCTGGGAATCCTTCGACCAGGCGCTGGAGCGGATCAGACTGGTACGTGGCCTCGGCCTCAAGGGTGTGGACGTCTCCGAGGTGCCTCACAGCAGGATCGCGCACCTGGCGCGCTATGGCTTCAAGGCCAAGCCGTCGCGCCGCCGGGCCCTGGATGAAGATCGGCAGCGCGCCATCCTTCTGGCCACCGTCAAGCACCTCGAATCCGCCTCAGTAGACGATGCCCTGGACGTTTTCCACACTCTGGTCAGCAACGATTTCCTCGGCAAGCCGCGCCGCAGGTCGAACAAGCAGAAGCTCGCCTCCTACCCCGAACTCGTCCGCGCGGCGGGCCGGTTGCTGGCCTTCGTGCATGCGCTGCTCCAAGCGGCGGAGGAGCACGTCGACACCACTACTGGGGAGATCACCGAAGTACATACTGACCCGCGGTCGTTGCGCGAGCTAATCTCAGCACTCGGCCAGCGGTCGGACCTCGACCTGGATCTCGACGAGGCCATCGCTCTGCTCACTGAGCTGGTGCCAGCCCCGGACTCGGACAGTCATGAGGCACGCCGGAGGGCCATGCTCGACCACTTCGACACCCTCAAGAACTACCTGCCGTCCCTCCTTGAAACCGTGGCGTTTCACGCCACCCCCGAAGCAAGGCCGGTCCTGCAGGCTCTTCGCACCCTGCCCGCGCTGATGAACCGCAGCGCTCTGGGCGTGAACCACATCGACGCAACGCTGTTGGACGGCTCATGGCGCACGCTGGCGTTGCAGGCTCCCCACCTCCCCGAGGGCACGGTGGACGTGAGGGCGTACGCCTTCTGCCTCGTGGAGACATTTCACTGTCTTCTGCGTGACCGGGAGATCTTTGCCTACGGTGGCAAAAAGTGGGGCAACCCCCAGGGCGGGCTGTATTCGGACGAGGAATGGCAGCGCAAGAAGAGCGAGCTGCTCGACAGCACAGAGCTGCCCGCGGACCCCACCGAGCACCTTGCCGAGCTGCGAATCCGCATGGACAGCGAGCTGCGCGTGGCCGCCTCCCACCTTCCGCCCGACAGCCAGGTCGAACTCGGCCCCGGCGGGCAAGTGCTCTTCCACAAGCTCCCGCCCGCACCCATGTCGGCGAGTGCGCGAAAGCTCCGCAGGGACGTCGCCGACATGATGCCCAAGGGAGACCTGCCCGAGCTCTTGCTGGAGGTCTTCAAGTGGACCAACGGGCAGAAGGCGTTCACCGCCCTGTCGGGCGCCGCCGCACGAGTGCCGCATCTGGCCACGACGCTGTCCGCGGTACTCGTCGCCCGAGGCTGCAACGTGGGGTTCGAGCCCGTCAGCGGGAACGGGAAGGGCCTGTCCAGCGCGCAGATCGACCACGCCGACCGGGAGTTCTGCCGCGCGGACACGTACGACGCCTTCAACACCTTGATGCTCGAGTTTCAGCAGCAGATCGATCTAGCACAGACCTGGGGCGGCGGTCGCATCGCCTTCGTTGACGGCATGCGCTTCGTCGTCCCCCGCACCCAGATTCCCGCCCGCCTGTCCGCCGACGGCACGCCCGAACTCACCTGGCTCACCATGATTTCAGACCAGGCCACCCAACTGGCCGGCAAGGTCGTGGTCGGCACCGCAGACACATGCCTGCACGTCCTCGACGTCGTCTACGAACGCCACACACGTCTCGACAAGGAGACGCACGACGCCAGCACCGCCAGCGGCGAGCGAACGACCATCGTGGGAGAGACCGGGGATCACGAGGACATTGCCTTCGGCCTCCTGTCCCTGTCCGGCTACAGCTACGCCCCCGCCCCTCATCACCTCGCCCGGACGAAACTGTGGCGCCTCGACACGACTGCGGACTACGGCCCCCTCGACAGGGCCACCCGGTCCCAGATCGACCTGGGACTTATCGAACGCAACTGGGACGACATTCTTCGCCTGGTATGCGCTGTGCATTCCGGTGCGATCCGCGCACATGACGTACTCCGGATCCTCGTCCGCAAGGGCCGCGTGACCTCGCTCGGCCAGGCCATCGCCAGCTACGGGCGCATCATGAAGACCCGCCACGTCCTCGCTCTCTTCGACGATTCCGACTTCTGCCGCAGGATCGAGACGCAAAGCATCGTCCACGAGGCGCGCCACAAACTCGCAGAAAAGATCTTCCACGGAAATTCCGGCCAAGTGCACCGCTACCACGAAGGCATGGAAGACAACCTGAGCGCCCTGGGACTCGTTCTCAACGCCATCGTCCTCTTCAACACCTTCTACATGGACCAGATCATCAAGCGAATGCGTGGGCGCGGCCTTCCTGTTTTCCCACCAGATGTGGCCCAGCTCTCCCCCTTCATCTTCCAGCACATCAACATGAAGGGACGCTATGCCTTCGAACTGCCCCACCTGCTGGAGGGGTTGATGCGACCACTGCCCGAGCCCGAGGACATCGGCACGGAAGCATCCGAGGACTGAGGCAGGCAAGTTCCACAACCGGCCTCCTACCACTCCACGGCCACGCACAACGACGGCGGCCAGTCCCCCCACCGGGACTGGCCGCCGTCGTATGCGTACGGCTACAGGCTCTGCAATCAGCACCGCCAAGGCGTCACGAACACAGGCCCCACCCGGTCAACCCCACGCCCAGGCGCGCCTGCTCCGCTTTTCGCCGGCACGCCATGCCCCCATTGACACCCCATCCGACCAGCCAAAGATCCCTTAGCGCACGGTCAGCCCAAGTTCTTCCATCGAGAGCCGATTGGAGCCGGATGTCGCCACCCGCGTCGACACCGACTCACTCCTGCGCGTACTTGTGAACGGTGAACCCGAGCACAACACAGCCACCAGGACGAGCTCCGATCCACCCTGACCAACCACATGGCGAGGTACCCACCTTCAAACGGCGGGGACCTCGCCATGGATCACGTCCGCTGGAGTGGTGTATCAACGGCCACTCGGCGATCTCGTTTTGAGGCTATGCGGTGAGTTCGGTGGGCAGGGTGGTCTCGTCGGTTTCTGACTCGATCGGGTGGAGGCGGGCCTTGGCGAGGAGGTCGAGTCCCATGTAGCGGCGGGCCTCGGTCCATTCGTCGTTCTGCTCGGCCAGGACCGCGCCGACCAGACGGATCACGGCGGTGCGGTCGGGGAAGATGCCGACCACGTCGGTGCGGCGCCGGATTTCCTTGTTCAGCCGCTCTTGCGGGTTGTTCGACCAGATCTGCCGCCAGATCTCACGCGGGAACGCGGTGAAGGCCAGGAGATCGTGCTGGGCGGTGTCCAAGTGGGCTGCCGCCTTGGGGAACTTGGCCTCCAGGGCGTCCAGGACATGTCGCATCTGGGCGCGAACCGCGTCGGCGTCGGGTTGTTCGAAGACGGTCCGCAGCAGGGTGGCCACCCACGGCTGAGCCGATTTCGGGACCTGGCTCAGCAGATTTCGGGCGTAATGGGTGCGGCATCGTTGCCACGAAGCTCCGGGCAGGACAGCGCCGATCGCGGCGACGAGGCCGGTGTGGGCGTCGGAGACGACCAGTTGGACACCGGACAGGCCGCGAGCGGTCAGGGAGCGCAGGAAGGCGAGCCAGCCGGCGCCGTCCTCGGCAGTGGCGACGTCGATGCCGAGGATCTCGCGGTGTCCGTCGGCGTTCACGCCGACCGCGATCAGCGCGTGGACGTTGATGATGCGGCCGCCCTCTCGGACCTTCTGCGTCAACGCGTCGACCCAGATGAACGCATACGGCCCGGCGTCCAGGGGTCGGTTGCGGAACGCGGCGACCTGTTCGTCGAGGTGCTTGGCCATCGCACTGACCTGGGACTTCGACAGCTGGGTGACGCCCAGGGACTCGGCGAGCTTCTCGACCCGGCGGGTGGAGACGCCGAGCAGGTAGGCGGTGGCGACGACCGAGATCAGGGCCTGCTCGGCCCGCCGGCGCCGCTCCAGAAGCCAGTGCGGGAAGTAACTGCCTTGACGCAGCTTGGGGACGGCCAGTTCGACGGTCCCGGCACGGGTGTCCCACTCGCGAGGGCGATAGCCGTTGCGGTGGTTGACGCGTTCGTCGCTGGCCTGCCCGTATTCGGCGTTGCACAGGGCGTCGGCCTCGGCGGACATGAGGGCGTCGGCGAACGTCTTGACCATCGCGCGCAGCAGATCGGGACTCGCCGCGGCGAGGTTGTCTTCGGTCAGGGCGTGCAGGGGCAGACTGTCCGGTGCGGTCATCGTGCTGATCTCCTTCGAGGCTTCGACACTTCGAAGATCAGCCGATGGCCGTTCATCTATGCGGGCACCATCCCGACGCCGGAGCAAACCCCCGGATCAGGTCGAACCCGTACACCACTTCCCTGGACGTAACCCTCGCCATGTGGGCCGAGGTACCGCAGGCGAGTCACCGACCCCACGGACGCCTTCCTATCGACAGCCCAGATCTGCACGACATGTCTGCACTGGTCAGAAGCAAAAGTTGACCGTCGATTGCCAACACACCCTGCGAGCATGAACTGCTGTTGACCCACCCCCCTTGCGTCTCCCAACTTCTCCTCCTCCTGAGCTCCGTCCCGATTGTCCGAGCCTCCCACTAGCGTTGTAAGTCCTACTCGCGACGGCTGCGGGGAGCGTTGATGGACGACAACCTTCCGGTCCACAGCGACGAAGACCTCTTTCCTCACCCCGTCTAAAGGCCGAGCAGCAGGAGGGCGGAACGAGCGTGTAACGACAGCGCTTCGGTTGCACGGTCAACCGCTCTCCGCGTTGCGACCCCGCCGGTGGACCCGCGCCGCGCGCGCGACGCACGCCCCGGGCCTCACCGTTTACGAGTTGCCGGTGTTCCAGGCACGGCGCGGGCCCGGGGCTGCGCCCGAAACAGGCGCCGCATGTTGTGCAAGCGGACCCGGCTGGTGTCCTGACAGCGATCGGTGCGTGGCTGCTCGACGGAGGAGTTCAACCTCGCCGACGCGCCAGCGGTTTCCCTCCGCCTCGCCTTCCCAAGAAGAC
Source organism: Streptomyces sp. NPDC107575 (assembly GCF_055657265.1). Classification (NCBI taxonomy): domain Bacteria; kingdom Bacillati; phylum Actinomycetota; class Actinomycetes; order Kitasatosporales; family Streptomycetaceae; genus Streptomyces; species Streptomyces sp. NPDC107575. Next base: position 251,755 of record NZ_JBVKBG010000010.1, read on the forward strand.
CGTGGGCCTGCGGGACAGCTTCACCCAACGGCCCTTGACGGGGCGTGGCAACCTCGAGCCTCATGAGGAACGCGGTTCAAAACGCCACCGCTGACACCTGGTTCGCTGCAGCGCCGAGGCCGCATAGCGGGCCCCAAGAACTGGCCGTTCCCTCCAACGTTTCAATCGAGGAACAGCCCAGATCATGTCCAGTCTGGTTCTCACTTTTCAGGTCCAGCGAGTTCGAAAGCACCCTGGGTAAGTGTTCCTCCCAGTCGCTGCTCAGCTATGTTGGCGTAGTGGTCGGACAGTTCGACGCCAATGAACTGGCGGCCCTCGAGCAAGGCGGCCACACCAGTGGTTCCGGAGCCGGTAAACGGGTCAAGGACGGTGCCACCGGGCGGGCAGATCTTCACCAGTTCCTGCATGACTTCGACTGGCTTCTGGGTGATGTGGACACGGTCCTTGCGAGGCTGGCTGGCCGTGTAGAGACCAGGCAGGTAAACGGGGTTGCGGCTGGCATCTACCGACCCCTTCGTGCCCCAGACGATGTACTCGCAGGATTGCTTGAGGCGACCCTTCTGGGGGCGGGAGACCGGCTTGTGCCATGCCGCGATGCCCCGCCAGGTCCAGCCTGCGGCCTGCAACGCATCGGTCGTCGTGGGGAGTTGCCGCCAGTCGGTGAACACCAGTGCAGTGCCGGACTCAACAGTGGCTCGGTAGGACTCCGTGAGCAGGAGGGTGAGCCAGAAGCCATAGGACCGCTGATCTCGGTTTTCCCCGGGAAAGTTGGCCAGGTGGTGGCCCGCCTCGGCGGACGTGTACTTACTTCGGGCCGTGCGCCCGGTTCGTTCGCCGCTGGTACGGCCCCCGCTGTTGTAGGGCGGATCTGTGATGACCGCATCGACGGTGTTGTCGGGTATACCGGCAAGTGCCGTGAGCGCATCGCCTCGATGCAGGGTGTAAGACATTGCGCGGTTCTCTCTGTTTGCAGGGGCGGGCGGGGCGGAAATCAATCCGCCGACACGACAGCATTGATGGTGCGTGTACGGGTGCAGATTCCCCAGGCAGCTGGGGAGTGAACGGGAGGTTATCCTCCCGGCTCGGCCAGACCTAACGTCTTGCTGCCGCTGTCACGACCATCAGCTCCTTAAGAGGCCCGCGTTTGGCACGGACGGACTTCGTTCATAAAGTGCCGCCGTCGTCACCGAGCAGCGCTCAGCCGCATGCCAGTTGAACGGCATCTTGAATTCGTCCTGCGCATATCGAGGAGTTCATCGTCGTGGATTCTCTGAGATTAAGAGTGCGGCTGGCTGCCGTTCTTCACGAGGGAGGCGTCGGGCGCCCTGGGTGTGCAATCGCCCCGGGCGCCCCGAGCTCGCCTCCCTGAGTTTCACGCTTGCATGTTTCTGTTCGGCTCAGTCGCGCGGCCTTCGACCAGGATGCCCGTGCTGCGCCGTCTGTGAGTTAGGAGCTGCTGATGCAGCACGCTTCGGCGCAGCCGTCTCCGGCATCGCCCGCTCCACCCCGCCGCCCCGCCGCAGGAGCCCGGTTGTGAAGGCTGCTCCGGCCCTCATCGGCACGGTGGCGCTCGTTCCACTCTTCCTTGTCGCCCCGCTCGGTCTGGCCGTCGCCGGCACCAAGGCGACACAGGGCGGCACTTGTTCACCGGGCGGCGCACAGGCATTGGATTCTGTGGCCGTGTCCCGGCAGGTGAATGCTCTTGTTGAGGGAAACGGCACGGGGTCGGTGTCGGTCGCAGGGCTCGACAGTCCCGCCGAGCAAGTACCCAACGCGAAAGCAGTCCTGGCCACCGGGGTTGCGATGAAGGTCCCGGCCCGCGGCCGGGTCGTCGCCCTGGCGACTGCCCTGCAAGAGTCCGGACTTCGGAATCTCGATTACGGGGACCGGGACTCGCTGGGTCTTTTCCAGCAGCGCCCCAGCAAGGGCTGGGGAACGGCGGCGCAAGTCCGTGACCCAGTGCACGCGTCGACGAAGTTCTACGAGGCGCTGCTCAAGACTCCCGGGTGGCAGTCCATGACGGTCGCGCAGGCGGCTCAGGCAGTGCAGCAAAGCGGGTTCCCAGAGGCGTACGCCAAGTGGGTGCCACTGGCGAATTCCCTCCAAAAGGCCCTGGCCTCTTCGTTGTCGAGGCCGTCGGGCTCTGAATCAGCGGGGGCCGCCGGTGCCTCGAGCGACGCGGACTTCGCTTCGCATGCGAAGTCCAGCGACTGCGGCGCCCGCGCCGACGGAGCTGAGTTCGGCGACATCCCGGCAGGCTCTCTCCCCAAGGGTTACAGGCTTCCATCCGACGCCCCGAAGGCCATACGCACCACCATCCGGTGGGGCCTCCGTCAGGTGGGCACCGCTTACCAGTGGGGCGGCACGTGCGATAAGCCGCACGGCCAGGATCCGATGGGCCGCTGCGACTGCTCGTCGCTCATGCAGGCGTCGTACAAGGCGGGTGGCATCGCGCTGTCCCGGACCACGTACACGCAAGTCAAGGAAGGCAGGGCGGTCACTATCGGTGCGCTCGAGCCCGGCGACCTGCTCTTCACCGAAGGCACGGCCGATGCCCCGCAGCACGTAGGGATGTTCATCGGCGAAGGGCTGATCCTGCAAGCCCCGCACACCGGTGACGTCGTCAAGATTTCTCCGCTCGCCGACTGGCGATCAGACGTGCTGGCCGCCCGCCGCATCGTCTGACCACCGCCGCTCCGCTCCCCCACACCCGGGCCTTCACGCGCCCATTTCCGACTTGGAGAACCAGTGAGCCTCATCCAGCACGCCCAAATCCTGGCGTACAACCCCGGTGTCACACCGAGCGAGGGCGGCCTGCCCGGCCTCGATGTCCTGAAGAAGGTCATCAGCAGCATCAACCTGTTCGGCATCATCGCCGTGGTCGGCGCACTCGCGATCTCCGCGATCGTGTGGGCCTGGGGTCACCACAGCGGCGGCCACCAGGCCGAGGCCACAGGCAAGAAGGGCACCGTCGTCGCCGCCGGATGTGCCCTGCTGCTGGGTGCCGCGAACGGCATCGTGGCGTTCTTCTCGGCGATGGGGACGCAGGTCCACTGATGCCCAGGAACCCCATCTCGACCTCGGACAGGTACCGACGCCGCGGCTCATCCTCGGTGGCACGCCGCGCTGCCATCGGAGTAGCCACGCTTGCCGTTCTGCTGGCCGTCGCCGGCCTGGTGGCCCACCTGACGTACTCGGAGCCCCCGTCGACGCGGGACAAGACATCACTTCCGTCGGCGCCACCGTCCGCCCCGAATGGCTCCCCGACAGAGGCGCCGGCCAACGATGCTGCGGTGGCCGCGCCTCCGAAGACCCGCGACCCCGTCACCTTCGCCAAGGCCGCCGCAAAGGCCCTGTGGAGCTACGACACCCGCTCCCACTCGCACCCCGACCAACTCGCCGGCCTCAAGCCGTGGATGACCGATGAGAACTACGTCGCCGACTGGAAGTCGGTGGCCGAGCAGGTGCCCAGCCCGGTGCTGTGGTCTCGGATGCACGACAACCAGCAGCGTGCAACGGCCACCGTCAGCGAAGGCCACTTCCCGCAGGCCTTCAAGAGCGCTCTGCGCAAGGATCCCGGCGCGATCACCAAGGCGTACGTGTACGCCGTCACGGTGTCCGGCAAGCAGTCCATTGCCTGGAAGGGCTCCGGCGCCGGCGCCGAGTCTCGCTCCACCACCCTCGCGGTCCAGTGCCGGCCACACCACGCCTGCGCGCTGGTCGGTGTGCTGCCGAACGTCTCGCCGTGATCACGGCCCTCGATTCGCTTACGGAGGTGCCCTCATGGGGGCGTGTGACCTTCCCCTGATGAACACGGTGTGCGACACCATCGGCGGCGTGGCCGGCGCGACCGGTGGAGCCATCACCGACGGCATCGGCGCCTGGATCGCCAAGTCGATGGGTGAACTGGCGCAGTCCGCAGCGGACTTGGCGACCAGGGCCGTAGACAAGACCACGGCGATCGACCTGAACGCGGAGTGGTTCCGGCATAACTACGAGCTCCTGCTGCCCATCGGGCTGGTGCTGACCGTTGGGACGTTCTGCCTTCAGCTCACCCGGGCCGCGTGGCGCCGCGACGAGCGTGCGCTCGCCCAGGCCGTGTACGGCACCGTGGCCGGGGTCCTGTTCGCGTTCGCCGCCATCGCCTGCACCACGGTGGCGATCACTGTCGTCGATGCGCTCAGCGCGGGTCTGTTCCAGGCGGCCAACACCTCGGTGGACGATGCACTGCGCCGTGTCATCAAGGTCAACGAGATGGGGGCGATGTACGGGCTCGGCTGGGCGACCCCCGCGTTCGTCGCGCTCGGATGCGCGATCGGAGCGTTCTTGTACTGGGCCGTCATGGTGGCCCGCAAGGTCGGCATCCTGATCTTGGTCTCGCTCGCGGTGTTCGCCGGGGCGGGCGGCGGTTGGGAAGTCGCGCGTCGGTGGCGACGCGGGTGGATCGAGGCGACCAGCACCCTGATCGTCTCCAAGCTGCTGATGACCATCGTGTTCCTGCTCGGTGTGTCCGCCATGGGTAAGACCGACGCCCATGGCGGCATCGGCGCGCTGTCGGATGCGCTCACCGGCATGGTCGTCATGGTGCTCGTGCTGCTGTGCCCCTACGCCACGTACAAGTTCGTGCACTGGGCGGCCGACGGCGGCGGCCAGGACGACCTGCACCGCACAGGTGTCGCCGGCATCGGGGTGGCGGCCGGTGCGGCGAAGACCGCGGGCCAGCTCGCCATGCAGGTCGGCACCGGGACGCCCGCCCCACAAGGGCCGTCGAAGGTACCTGGCCAGGGTTCGAGCGGGATGGCCTCGGGCATCGATCCGACCGGCGGCTCGGGCGGCGACGACAAGCCGAAGCAGACCCACTTCCGCTTCGGCGAGGACCCGAACGCCACCGGTGACAAGGGCAAGCCCCTGATCCGACGCCCCCAAAGCGACGGGGACCGTGGGATCCCGCTCATCCAACGCCCCGGCGAGGCAGCCAAGGAGACAGCCCCTGTCACGTCCGGCCCTACTCCGCAGGGCACTTCCGTCGCAGCATCCCAGGTTCTGCACGAGGACCCACCCTCGGCCCGGTCCGGCGCTCCTGCACCGCAGGGCGACGCCACTCCCCAGCGCTGGACCTACCCGCCGCGGGGCGGATCGGGCTCGTAGCCGACGGCGGATGTGGCGGCCGCAAGCTCTGCCTCAGCGCGGCCGCCGCATCCGCTCTCCTCCCCAACGACTTCTTCTGCCTTCCGCTCGTGTTCGAAGGACACCTTCGCCATGCTCTCTGACGCTCCCCACCCCGACACTCCAGCGAGTGTGAAGTTCCCGCACCGCTCACGCCGTGGCGTGCTGCTCGGCCTCACCGCACCCCAGTTGGCCGCCCTCGGAGCATCGGGCCTGCTGCTCCTCGCGGTCCTGCTCACCTCCGGCGTGATCGGCGCCCTCAAGCTGCTCCCCCTGTGGGCGCTCGCACTGGCCGGTGTCTTCGTCCGGCACCGCGGGCGCGCGCTCGCCGACTGGGCGCCGATCGTGATCCGCTACGCGCTGCGCCGCTGTCGAGGTCAGCTTCTGTGGCTCGCCCGGCCCGCCACCCGGCCTCGACGCGAGGGGCTGTTGCATCTGCCGGGAACTGCCGCCTCGTTGCGCGTGGTGACCTCGCCCAACCGGCGCCTCGGCGCGGTACATGACCCCCACTCCGGCACACTCACCGCCGTGGTGAAGGTGTCCTCCCGCGCGTACGCCCTCCTCGACCCGGCCACCCAGTCCAGCAATGTCTCCGGCTGGGGCCGCACCCTGGCCGCGCTCGCCCGCACCGGACACATCGCCCGCATCCAGGTCCTGGAGCGCACCGTCCCCGACTCCGGCGACGCACTCAACCGCCACTGGTCCGAGCACGGCGACCCACACACCCCGCTGGCCGGGCCGATCTACTCCGACCTGCTGGCCGCTGCCGGGCCTGCCGCCGCACCACACGAGGCGTACGTCGCCCTGGCCCTGGACCTCAAGGCGGCCCGCCGACTCATCAACCAGGCCGGCGGTGGACTGACCGGCGCCTTCGCCGTGCTCGCGCAGGTCACCGCCACCTTCGACCAGTCTGCTCGCAACTCCGGTCTTGTACCTACGGGTTGGCTTCCTGCGACCGAGATCGCCGCCGTGATCCGCACCGCCTACGACCCGAAGGCATCGGCTGCCCTCGAACAGTGGTCCGCCTCGGGCCGCCCGCAGGCCGAACCTGCCGCCGCGGGCCCCGTCGTCCTGGTCGAGAAGGCCGATCGCATCCAGACCGACTCCGCGCACCATTCCACCTTCTGGATCGAGAACTGGCCCCGCATCGAGGCCAACCCCGGGTTCCTGCACCAGCTCCTGTTCACCACCGGCGTCCGCCGCAGCCTGTCCCTCACCTACGCGCCCCAGGGCCTTGATGCCGCGCTCAAGGATGTGCAGCGCAAGAAGGCCACCGTCATCGCGGATGCCGCCGAGCGTGCTCGCAAGGGGCAGGTCGACTCCGAAGAGGACTCGGTCGAGTACGCCGACATCAAGCAGCGCGAACGCCAGCTCATCGCCGGGCACTCCGATGTCGCCCTGACCGGCCTCCTCACCGTCAGCGCGGACAGCGACGAGCAGCTCAACGCCGCCTGCGCCGCCATCGAGACCGCCGCCGTGGCCGCCCTCATCGACCTGCGCCCGCTGACGTGGCAGCAGGCCGAAGCATTCACCAGCGCCGCACTGCCACTCGCCCGTCCGTAGCGCACCCGCATCACCGTCTCTCCGCGCTCCACCGAAGGGCACACCCCGACATGCCGACCGACCCCCTGCCCGAACCGGCCTCGGACTTCGTTCCGTTCGCCACCGCGTCGCTCGACTTCCACCGGGCCATCAACATGCCCGTTGACCAAGCCGCCGCGGGCCGTCCCGAACTGGACTCGCTGCACGCGCACTTGATCGCCCTGTACGGACTGCTCGATGCGCACACCGCACGCACCACGCCGGTCGCCGCCGACGAGGGCGACCACCTCAAGGCCTGCCGCGTTCGGCTGTGGCAGGCAGCCGATCACATCCACGCCGCCTTCCACTCGGCACCCGCCCCGAAGACCGGGCGCCTCCCCTCCCGGGAGGCGTGCCGAGCGCGGCTGCCCGAAGGCGCCCCCTACTTGACCATCTGCCAGCGCCACGTGGCCTCCGCCGCCCGCGTCCGGCGGGATCACACCCCCACCGACCTACGCGATCCCTTCACCGGCCTCACCCGCCACTGACCACCGGAGCCTCCGCCGCCATGCCCTCTCGCACCAGCAGCCGCGCCAGCGCCAGCCACCTTTACGTACCTCGCAAGTCTGACCGGCGTACCGCCCGAGCTGCCCGCGCGCAGTTCACCGCCGCTCGCGACCAGGCTCGCCATGAGGTCCGGCCCGCGCCGCGCGGCCCCGCGCCCGGTCTCGACCCAGCCCTGCGAGCCACCTACCCACCCGCCGGACGCCCTGGCCCGGCCTCTGCCCGCGGTGGCAAACTCAAGCTCCCGCCTCACCGGATGACCACCGCGGTCGCCGCCGGCGCCTATCCCTTCCTCGCAGAAGGCGGCCTCGGCTCCCAGGGCATCTACGTCGGTCGAGACGTGCATGCCGAGGCCGCCTTCACGTACGACCCCTTCGCTCTGTACGACAGGCTCGACGGGTTCACCAACCCCAACATCCTGCTCGCCGGTGTCATCGGCATGGGCAAGTCCGCCCTCGCCAAGTCCCTTGCCCTGCGCGCCGTCGCGTTCGGCTACCGCATCTACGTGCCCTGCGACCCCAAGGGCGAATGGAGCGTCGTGGCCCAGGAGTTGGGCGGGCGGACGATCGCTCTTGGCCCTGGGCTTCCCGGTCGCCTCAACCCGCTCGACGCCCCGGCGAAGCCCTCCGGCGTAAACGAACGGGACTGGGCTGGCGAGGTCCGCAAACGCCGTCTCCTCCTACTCGCGTCGCTCGCGAAGACCGTTCTGCGCCGCGAGCTGCATCCCATGGAGCACACCGCGCTCGATGTCGCGCTCGACCAAGTCGTCAGCCACTCCGAGGCGACCGGCACGACTCCCCTGCTCGGTCAGATCGCGAATGTCCTGGGCTCCCCCGACCGCCTCGACGAGGCGCTCGGCGATCACTCTGGACGCCTCGGCCAATCTGCCGAAGACCTGGCTCACGCTCTGCGCCGGCTCGTTCACGGTGACCTGGCCGGCATGTTCGATGCGCCATCCACCGTCGCATTCGACTCGAACGCGCCGATGCTCTCCATCGACCTCTCCAGGCTCGGTGGCGCGGGCGACGACACCGCTCTCGTCCTGGCGATGACATGTGCCTCGGCCTGGATGGAGTCCGCGCTCGCCGACCCCACTGCCGGACGGCGCTGGGTGATTTACGACGAAGCTTGGCGGGTCATGCGACACGTTGCCCTGCTGGAGCGCATGCAGAGTCAGTGGAAGCTCTCCCGTGGCCTCGGCATCGCCAACATGATGATCATCCACCGCCTCTCCGACCTCCTGACGGCGGGAGACGCCGGGTCGCGCGGGCGCGCACTCGCCGAGGGCCTGCTCACCGACTGCTCCACCCGCATCATCTACCGCCAGGAGGCAGACCAACTCCCCGCCTCAGCCGCCCTATTGGGGCTCACCGGCGTCGAGGCCCAGGCCGTCTCCGCCCTCACGAAGGGGCGCGGGCTCTGGAAGGTAGCCGGCCGCTCCTTCATCACCCAGCACCTGCTCCACCCACGCGAGCGCGAGCTCTTCGACACCGACTCCCGAATGCACTGAACCACCCCTCACCCGAAAGGCGGTGCCCACGCATGACACGATTCCTCCACCTCGTTGTCGTCGAGGGAGTTCCGACCAGCCCGTACCTGGGCGCGTCTGAACGACCCACGATGACCGGATACGACCAGCTCTCCTTCACGCGCCGGACAGCAGAGCGCATCGTGGCTGACGTGAACAAGGATGCCTACGGTCTCACCGGCTCCTGGGAGGACGACTCTCTGGTACTCACGGCAACAAAGGAGTACTGCGGCGAAGCCTTCACCGAGACCATCCACCCGGATGGTCAGGGCCACTACACCTTCGAGGCTCTGTGGCCCTGGGATGACTGGGACGAGAGCCTCGACCCCGACGAACGGCACCAGGCGTATGCACGCGGTGCTCTCGCGCCTCACGAGCCTGTCGACCCGACGTACTCGGACGCCGCCGTCGCATCGTGGCAGGCGGGGCGAGACGAAGCTGCCCAGCTGCTGCACCCCCGGCCCCGCGGGGAACACCGCCCTCACCGCCATCTCGTCCAACGAGTATCCCAGCCGGCTGAGCGTCCAAGCACCGGCCACCGCCCTGGCCCATCGGGACGCTCAAGGTGACACCAGAGCTTCCTTGGCGGGCCGCCTGCACCCACCGCCGATAGCGCACAACGCCGGTGTCACCAACTCCGCCCATGAACCACACCCTTGCCTTCCCGTCCGGCTTCGACCTGCGCGAGGTGTATCTACATGCCGGAGACATCACCTTCGACTAGATCTTGCGTCGCTCCCCCGAAGCCGACTGCACGTCCAGCTGAGTTGGGTTCGAGCCACTGTCAGACGCTCATGTGCAGTCATGTCTGACCTCACCGGGACCTGTACATCGTGCTGGGTACGCGGCGCCGTCCCTGCCGACCGCGGGGCCTTGAGAACATGCCGCGCACAGGCGATTCAGGGCTGAGGACCAACGAGTCCGTCTCACTTCATGACGGCTGCACCCTGCTCGCCGCACGGCACTCCAGCCGGGCCAACCCAGCACCGCAACTTCCCTCGGAAGCGCGCAGGCCCGCCACACACCAGCTGAAGACCGACGCGGTGATGGGTGTGTCTCCGGCGTGCCCCAGCGCTCAGGCCACCCCCTGGTCGAGGACATCGTGCACCGCCCCGACCCGTCGCACCCAAGGCCTGCGCTCTGACAGCCCACACACACCAAGGAACCCGAGATGGAGCAACCGCCCGAGCCCGATGTCGCCTTCGGACTGATCCCAGGCCTCGGCGTCGCCGCCGCTACAGCAGACGACCGCCCGTTCCTGGACAAGGTCCTGCGCAAGCACCACTTCCTGCACTCCCCAGCTCACGACGTGTACCTGCTGCCGACCGACACACCACACGTCCACGCCGTACGCACTGTGGGCGGAGCCGCCCGTGAGCTTCAGGAAGCCGGGCTGACTGTCGCGGCGGACCCCAGGATCATGCAGCCACCTGTTTCCCCAGCCGCGACGCCGCTCGCGACGAACGCACCCGAGCGCACCGACTACGCATCAGCGGACCGGCCGCATGTCGCGCCGCCGCCCACGCGCGCTGAAGCGGCAACCGGACACTCGCAACATCGCTCCGGCCCCGCGCCCACCGAAGACCTCACTACGAAAGCCCCCACCAGCACCCCCTCTTCCACATCACCGCGCCGTAGCCGCTGAACAACCCCGCCACCGACGAGGAGCTGTACCCATGTCAGTCAAGTTGCTGTGGACCATTGACCACGTCTGTGGCCATACCGCCGACGTCGACCTCTCTGACCGGCCCGCCGACCGGCGGGCCGGATACGCCCGCTGGCTCTCCGGCCGTGACTGCGTTGACTGCTGGCGCGCCACTCCGGACCAGGGCACCAACACCAAGGCCGCTTGGCTCATGCAGAAGCGAGCCGAGGAGCAGAAGGCCGCCGAAGAGTGGTCCGAGCAGTACCTCATGCCGCCCCTTGAGGGCACGGATCGAGCGGCCGCCTGGGCTGTGCGCTGTCGTCATCAACTCGTACGCGACGCCTACACCGCACTCGTCGTCGAGGGCACGACGAGTGAGACCGAATGGGAGGCGATCGAGGACCTCATACGGCGGGTCACACGCGCCGGCTGGTGGCTCGATCAACGGGACGCCACTCCAACTGACCTGCCTGAACTGCTCGAAGCCGCGGCTGCCCGCGAGGCCGGAACCGAGAACCCACACTTCTGAATCCCGACCCCGGAGCCGCTCCCATGCCGACCGAACCACTGGTGACGATCACACGCGAGGAAGACGGCAACGTCATCGCCCGAGGCGGCGACGAACTCGCCCACACCCTCCTGCGACGAACAGGGTTCGTCTACGAACAGACGATCCGCACCTACTGGTACCGCCTCCCTTGGGACATCGGCGAGCGCCACGAGAGCGACTTGGCCAGTAATGCCGCACGGATGCTCACCGCCGTCGGATACCACGTCGCGCTGAGCCCAGACCTGTTTACGGGCGCCGTGACCACACCTTCCGACCGACAGGGCCGCCACGTGTACGGTCACCAGATCCTCGCCCTGACCGACCAGCTCAATGGCAGTGAGACCTCAGAAGCCGCGGCCATGGTCACCGACCACGTCCTGGACCCACATGATGGCGTCCTGGTCCGTCTCAGCGAGTTCTTCGAGGCCGCCGCCGAACGGGCAAAGGAATCCAGGTCGGATGAGGGCTGGGCCCTCTCGGACGACTTCACAGAGGCCGCCGCCGTACTCACCGCGCTCGGCGAAGACCTGCATGTGGCAACCGACCAGCTCAGGGACCTGGGCCGCACGCCACGGCAGAGCTGGCGAACCCAAGCCATGAGGCACTACACAGCCACTCCCGCCCAGGGACGATCCAGCGATGTGGCCCCAGCCGCGTCGCCTTCAATCACTGTGCCGACCGCCCCCAAGACGGGCAGGAGTCGCTGATCCATCACCGTCTGCAGGAGGCCCCCTCGTGGTCACCAGAAGACCTCGCCGGTTCCAAGTACCGCTTCGTTCCGCGTCACATCACTGGACCCCGTCATGCCTCCTTCGCGCACCTCCGGGACGCCCTCGGCCACCACCGCTCACGACACCCTCTCGTACCTACTGATCGCTTTCGCTGCACTCGGTGTCTGCGGCAGCAACCTGGCCTGGCTGTTCGGCAATCTCGCCAACGCCACCCTTGGGTCTGATCCTTGGACCGACTATGCCCCCGTGGCATCGCTGCTCCATCCCCAGCACGCCTGGCCGCATCTCTCCCCCGTGTTGGTGGTCGGCAGCTGCTACGTCCTTCCCTCCCTGGTCCTCCTGACCGCTGCCCTACTCACCGCCAGGGCATGGCTGCGTTTGCGCCGCACCACCGACGGTCTCGCCGGCCAACGAGACCTCGCCGGTCTGCTCGCCAAGGAGAACTCAGCGAAGGCCATCAGCCTCCGCCCGAGCCTCAAGGGCACCAAGCCCAAGAACGTCTCGGCGGACGACCTCGGCGTCCTTCTCGGAACACTGCCCCCGGGTGCGCGCGAGGTCCGTTCTTCCTGGGAGGACGTGATCGTCGCCATCATGGCGCCCCGCTCCGGCAAGACCTCAGGACTGGCCATCCCCGCAATCCTTCGTGCCCCTGGGCCCGTCCTGCTGACCAGCAACAAGGCAGCCCGCGACGCCTTCACCGCAACCGTCTCCGCCCGTGCCGACGTCGGGACGGTATGGACGCTCGACCCGCAGCAGATCGCCCACACCCACCAAGAGGTGTGGTGGGACATCCTCGCCGACGCCCACGACCTGACCGGCGCCCGCCGCTTGGCGGGACACTTCGTCACCGCGTCCGTGAACGAGTCGAGCGCAGGCGACTTCTGGTCGACCGCCGCCGCGAACACCCTCACCGCATTGTTCCTCGCAGCCGCACGCGGGCAGCGCCCCATCACCGATGTCCTGGCATGGCTCGCCTCACCCGCCGACCGCACCCCGATCGACCTACTCCAGGACGCCGGGCTCGATGCCGTCGCCGCCCAATTGCACGGCACGGTTGCTGGCGCCGTCGAGACACGCGACGGCATCTTCGAAACGGCCCGGCAGTACGCCAGTTGCCTCCTCAACCCGACCATCGCCGCCTGGGTCACCCCGCCCGACAAGACGTCGAAGATGCGGGAGTTCAAACCCGAGGAATTCGCCACCAGCAAGGACACCCTGTTCCTACTCTCGAAGGACGGCGGTGGCTCCGCCTCCGCGATCATCGCGGCCGCCGCCGACGCCGTGATGCGTACGGCCGTCATCCAGGCCGAACGCGACGGCGGGCGCCTCGACGTCCCCATGCTCGCGATCCTCGACGAGGCCGCCAACGTCTGCAAGATCGCCGACTTGCCGGACCTGTACTCACATCTCGGCAGCCGTGGCGTCATCCCCATCACGATCCTGCAGTCCTACCGCCAAGGCGTGCGTGTCTGGGGCGAAGCGGGCATGGACGCCCTCTGGTCCGCAGCCACGATCAAGCTCATCGGCTCCGGTATCGACGACGCGGACTTCGCGGACAAGCTCTCCCGGCTCGTCGGTGAGCACGAGGTGCGAACCGTCTCGGTGTCCACCAGCGAATCCGGCAAGTCGACGTCGATCTCCACGCGCCAGGAACGAGTGCTGCCGGCCGACGCCATCCGCGCCCTGCCCAAGGGATCCGCGCTGCTCCTGGCCACCGGCATTCGCCCCGCACTTCTCGACCTCAAGCCGTGGTACCGCGAGCCCGACGCCGACCGGCTCAGCGCCGCCTCGGCCGAGGAGACGGCGGCCATCACCGATCGTGCCCTGGCCAAGGACCTGGGGCGTACCGACTTCGGTACGGCCGCGTGATGTCCCAGCTCCGTCGCCCTGGGCGGGCCAGAGCATCAGCTCTGCTTTCGCGTCCTGCCCGCCCGCACCGTTTGAGGCCCCTACCTTGTCCCACGCTGCACCTCTCCACGCCTTCTGCCGAAAGTCGGGAGGCCTCGCCGACGCTCCCGTCGTACGCCGTGGACCCCACTGGTGGTTCGTGGCCCCCTCTGGAGCACTTCGCGCATCCGACAGGGTGTTCACCGACGAACTCGACCGCTTCGCCGCCGACTTGCAGGCAGCCGACCGTGCCGTCGCCGCGCTACGTGACGAGCGCCGGCCCGCCCGCAAGGCGCGTCCGTGACCCCGCTCGCGCACGCCGAACAGGCCGTCCTCGGCGCAGTCTTCTTGGATCCCGATCAGCTCGGTCGACTCGCCGGCTGGTTGCGGCCGGAGCACTTCGACCGGCCTGTGCACGCGGCGTTGTACCAGGCGATGCTTAATCTCCAGGCGCAAGACCACCCCGCAGCCGCTGACATCGGCAACGGCCCTGTACCGGTCTCCTGGATCACGGACACCGTCCAGGAGGCCAGCCGGCACATGCGGGGGCTCACCTCGGTCTACCCGCACCTGCTGGTGTCAGCGTGTCCGCGCCCCGAACACGCCCCGGCGTATGGCCGCATGGTGCTGGAGGGAGCCATCCACCGCAGGGTCGCCCAGCACGCCAAACGATTGCATCAGGTCGCCCTCGCCGACCTGGGCACCGGCACAGCAGCCGAAACCCTGCACCACGCCCAGCTCCTGTCCAACGTGCTCGCCAAGATGGCCCGAACCTGGGGCACCGAAGCACGCCCTCTGACACCACCCGACGTACACGCACTTCCCACCGAACCGCCGCCACCAGCACCCGAGCAGGTGGTTGCCGATGAGGAGTTCCTCCTCGGCTGCCTCGCCTCCCACCCCGAACAACTACTGGACCTCGTGCTCTGGCTCCACCCTGCCGACTTCGCAGACCGAGGCCACCAACACATCTACCGCGCGCTCACAGCACTTCACCACCGAGGAGAGCCCATCGACCAGCTCACCGTGCTGTGGGAAGTCCAGCACCGCGGCGCGCTGACCGACGGGACGCTGGACGCCGACCGAGTCCTGCGCGTCTGCGACCCGCTCGCTCCAGGCGGCCCCGCTGAGCACTACGGCGCACAGGTCGTCACCTCCTCACTCGCCCGTACCGCCGCGATCGCGGCCCGGCAAGTACGCGGACTCGCCGGGGAGGACGCCTTGGCGCCGGGCCAATTGATCAACTATGCGCTGTACGCGCTCAGTCCGCTCGACGACGTACGCCACCGCCACCGCATCGCGCATGGACTCGAACCCAGCCCATCACCACCGAGCCCCCAGCACACCTCGCCCTCCCGGACCGAGGCCGCACGCGCCCGCAGCCGCCCGCGCCGCTCCAACCGCGAGACACCGGCTTCCCCCGCAGCCTCTACGCCTCACCCTCCCCGCCCGATCCGCCGGAGCCCGTCGTGAACGACCCCACCAGCGACCCGCCGGAACCTCTGATCGGCAGCCTCTGCTCCGGCTACGGCGGCCTGGATCTCGGTGTCCAACACGCCCTCGGCGGCACTCTCGCCTGGCACGCGGAGATCGATCCCGGTGCGGCCCAGATCCTCTCGCGGCACTGGCCCACCGTCCCCAACCTCGGTGACATCACGACGGTGAACTGGGCGGCTGTTCCGGAGGTGTGCGTCCTGACGGCCGGGTTCCCGTGTCAAAGATGTCTCTGTCGCCGGCCGCCGCGCCGGGCTGGTTGATGGCACCAGGTCCGGCTTGTGGCTGCACATCGTCCGTGCCATCGAAGCCCTCAAGCCATGTCTGGTGGTCATCGAGAATGTCCGGGGACTCCTCACCTCCCCCGCCGGCTCCCCTGGCGACGTGGAACCCTGCCCGTGGTGTCTGGGAGACACCACAGACCAGCCTCCTGTGCGCGCACTCGGTGCCGTACTTGGTTCCCTGGCCGACCTCGGGTTCGATGCGCGCTGGTGCGTGCTTCGCGCCTCCGACGTCGGAGCCCCACACCGCCGCGAGCGAGTCTTCCTCGCCGCCTGGCCCACCCAGCGAGGCACCACTGCTGAAGACACCAACGAGCAACCTGGCCATCATCGGAGGCAGCCAGCACCCTGCGAAACGGAAGGAAGGCGGCCACGGCCCGAACCTCGCCGACGAAGTGGAGTGGCTGCTGCCCACCCCAAAAGCGACCGACGGAACGAAGGGATCACCCAACCAGCGGCACGGCAACGGGGACTTGACCTTGCCGTCGGCCGCAGCCTCACTGCAGACCACCGGCCTCCCGTCCACGCACTCCACCTACGCGGGACGGCGACGGCGGAGGAATCGGTCCATGGGCTCTTCTGCCGAGACACCCACTTTGTTCGAGCCGGAGGAGGCCAGAGCTGGGGGTCGTACGCGGCGGCCATCACTCGTTGGGAGCGGGCGACTCGTCCGGCGCCCCGGCCCACCGACGCGGATGGCCGACTCAGCCCTCTGTTTGTCGAGTGGATGCAGGGACTCGACGCGGGTTGGGTGACCGCCACGCCAGGCCTGGGCCGACCTGCCCAACTGACCGCTCTCGGCAACGGTGTTGTCCCACAACAGGCCGCGCACGCTCTACGGCTTCTGAGTCCGCCCACCCGTGTCTGCCGGCACACCCCATGACGACGGCGTGAGCAGCACGCGCTCTACCTCTCCATCCCGGCCTGGCCAAACCGGACCTTGCGCAGACCATCACCACCCCGAACATCCCGTCCCGCAGAGGGGTAATGATGGTTGACCCTGCTCAGGAGCCCGAGCCGGTGCGCGTACCCGACCACGATCTGAACGATCTGGTCGCCACCGTCACCGGGCTGGTCACGGAAAGCCGCAAGCAGAGCGAGACGCTTGCTCGGCTCACGGACGAAGCCGCCCCCGTTGAGGGCGATCGTGGCCCCGGCCCGGGCCGACCTGGTGTGTCGGTTCCGGCGGATGGAAGCGCCTCCGCCGGATCCGGCACCACGCAAGAAGGCCCGACATCGATCTTCATCCTTGCTCTCGATGGCAAGGCCTACGACGAGGAACTCGCCGCGCTGACCCGCTGGGTGCATCACCTGCTGATACCGGTGTACGGCCGCGAGGTCGGCAGCTCGCGGCCGTGGTGCCGCCAGTGGCCCGAGCATCCGGAGGCCGTCGCCCGGCTGCACGCACTGTGGCTGGCCTGGCAACAGCTCACCGATGTCGAGGCCGGCCTCGCCGGCCCGGCGATGTGGCACCGCGACCACCTCGACCCCACCATGTTCCAGCTCAGGTCTCCCGACGGCCCGTTCGCGGCGTGCACTACAAACAGCGCGCGCCCCAACCACCGACTGCTCGGGGCGCCCGACGTAGACCTGGCGGCCTGACATGAACGACAACTATGCGAGTCAGGACCACCATTACCGCCTCACCGGTTTCCAGGCAGCCACCGAAGCCATCGAGAACGACTTCGTCCGGGCCACTCTCTCCGACGACATGTTCGTGCCCCTATCAGCCCACCACACCGACGGCGGGCAGAACAGTTACCTCCTGTTCTTCGACCGGGCTGCCATCTGGAGCACCCCCGGGGAAGCCGAGTACGTCGCGTTTCACATAGCCAAGGATCACAAGCAGCGAACCTTCGGCTTCGCCTTCGAGCGCGCCCCCGTGCTGCCGCTCGCCCAGAACTGGCTTATCCGACAAGGCTGTTCACCAGAGGCAACGCTCACCACGGACCACCATGGACCTCGTCCCGCGGATGCCCTCACCGCCCGACTCGAGGACCTGCTGCGGACCAACCCGGGCGACCGCTACGAGGTCCTCGACCACTTCACCCACAACCAGAGCACCTTCGGCTGCGGCACCGAGGTGCGCACCCTCGTGTACGACCATCACGTCGAATCGACAGCCATGCCATACCGGTTGTTCCTCGAAGAGACCGACAGCAACTTCGAGGCGTACACCGTGCGCGAGGGCGCCTTCCCCACCGCCACTGCTGCGCACGCCTGGGCCGCGGCCCGCGACACACCGCTGCCACTGGCACCGGCGCCACACAACACCAGCACCACCGCGACGCATGCGGCAGAGCGGACGACACTCGCACGCCGCACACCTCTGGGCGTTCCGCCAGCAGCCGTCGCAACACACCGACCGGACCCAGGCCGCTCACGGCGTCCGCGCGGGGGCAAGTAGTGAAGGCTGCCCGGTTCGCGTTCGCCGCTCACCCCGAAGCCCTGGCCGACCTCCGCGACATCCCAGAGAACATCCGCGACCTCGCCCTGCTGGAACTCCAGCACCTGGTCCACGGCAATGAACGCGGCGCACCCCTCACCCGCGAGCTGGCCGGCTGCCACAAGGTGTACGTCGATCCTCAGACCCGCTGGCGCATGGTCGTCCAGTTCCGCGATGCCCCCGATACGTCCCAACACCATCGCGAGATCTACCTGCTGGCCGTCGGTGAACGCCAGGATCACACCGCTTACCGCTTGGCCGCACATCGCCTGCAACACGAACGATCCACCACACCGACACACCAAGACAGGGCGCAGGCAGCCCGCAGCCGCTCTCCCCACAGCTCCACGACAGTCCCGTCGGAGGCCACGTCGTCGACTCCGTCACGGTCTCCTGCCGCTGCGCACGCGCGCCTGCTCGCTGAGCCCGCCCTCGGTGTACAGCGGCATCCAGACGTTGATGCCGCCCCGCCCTCACGCACGAGGTGACTTCATGCCCACCAGAGCTCCGCTCCGCCCACTCACGCGCGCTCGCGGCCCGCCCTGCCGCCGCGGCGACGTCCGCGAGCGCCCCTTCTCGGAGGTCGTGATGCCCTCACCAGACCTGAACAAGCTGGCCCCTGACACTCAGGTCCTCGTCAGTCCCATCTACCTCGCCGGCCCCGGTTCCCGCACGGCAGTCCTCGACGTGCTCGACCACGCACCCGGCTGGACCAAGGCCACCCCGTTCGACAACACCGACACGTACTACACCAGCCGGTGCCAGCGCGTTCGCATCGCCAACACCGCCAACAGCTACTTCGGCGGCTGGACCATCACATACGCGGAGGACCCGCTCGGCGTTCCGGACTGGATCACCACCTTCGATCGGGGAACGCCGCAAGAGATCGTGGCCGGCTTCGCGTCAACGCTCGTTGCGAGCCTGCCGAGCAACTTCCGCGACTACTTCAGCGACGGCCCGCACTACACCGGCGACAGCCACGAAGACGTTTTCCGCCGCCACGACTGGCAGCTCGTACGCGGCAGCCGCCCCTACTGGAACATCGCCCCGGACGGGCAGGCGGGAGTCCGTACTCGTAGCGGCTGGATTCACGAGTACGACGAGCTGCTGTCCCCGGCCAACTCCATGTGGAGGTTCTCCGCCGGCGCGGAACCACGCCTCACGCCCAGCTGGCGAGCTTTCCTCACCCGCACCACTCTCCCGCATCTGCGCGCGGCGGCCGCCAACGTCATCACCAGCAACAGCCCCGTCACCCGACGTGTCGGCGAGATCCCGGAACTCCACCGCCCACTCGTGAACGTCCAACTACCGGAAGCGGCGCCGACCACCCCTCTCAGCCAGGCCGCCGTGGAGGGAAGGTCCTCCGCACGGCAGCCCACAAGGGCAACGACGCCCGCGGCTCCAGCCCCCTACATGCTCGAGCACGGCCGATCCCGCCGCCACCGATAGCCCCCTCAGGACGCCACACCATGCCCCCACGCACACTCGACGGCGACTCCTCCGTGTCCCCGGTCTACCTGGCCGGCTCTACTCATACCGGCGACCCCGCCCTGCAGCCCCTACTCGACTGCGGCTTCATCCTCACCGGCGACGAACTGGGAAACGTCTACGTCAACTCACCGGATCAGCGCCTGCGGCTCGGATACATGCCAGAGGGAGCGGACTACACCCTCTGGAAGATCACCGCCCACCGACTCCCGTTCGCGGAGCCGGAGTGGATGGCAGCCTTCGATGCATCCACTCCCACCGAACTGGTCACCGCCTTCACCTCGACGCTCGCCGACCTCTACCAAGGCGACGCGAACGCCAGCCTCTTCACTCCAGGCCGCCCGCCCCAGGACGGCTGGCGCCCACTGGGAGACAGCGGCTGGCGGCACACCACTCACCAACACACCGCCTTCCTCACCGCTCCCGACGGGCTCGCCGGCCTCACCTACTCGGGCAGGCACCTCCCTCACCGGGACGAACTCAACGCCGAGCGCCAACGCTGGCTGCTGTGGGGCGGCCAGGACGGGTACCTGGACCGCTGGTACGCCACCTTCACTTCGAAGACGCCTACATCGCTCATCACAGCCACAACCACACGTCTGGCCAACCCGGCCCCCGTACCTCGCTATGAGCACGAAATCCCCCGCCGCAACCGCCCGCTGGCCCACATCCGTCCCCTACGGCCGAAGACACCAACCCCGTTGGACGTACAGCGTGCCGCCGCGGCCCGTGCCCGCTCCCGTGTCAGTGCAGCAGTTGAAGGTGCCCCTCAATCGCTTTCAGCCCGCCCCTGCTTCGCCTCTCTCCTCGACACGCCCTCGGTGTCGACGTCGGTCGCCGCGTCCGCACGCACACACCGGCTTAAGATCCGGTCGTGACGATCGAACTTCCGGATGACCTGATCAAGTTGCAGCGCGAGGCTGAGGACGAGGGCAAGAAGCTGGAGCACCTCGACGGCGACGAACTCGCGGCACAGCGCGAGCGCTGGTTCGACAAGGTGACCGAGGTTCAGGCCGCAGTCACCGCGTACGCCACGGAGAACGCCCACTCTCGATTCGACGTCGAGAAGCGACTCCGGCAGGTCACCCGGCACCCCTCTCAGCCGGGGGCGTAGCAGCCGCAACGGCCGACCTTCCCGCGCCGGCCGTGTCGTCGACGCCGGTCGGTGCCCTTTGTGTGCGGTGGCTACCAGTTCATGTGGCGGGGCATGCGGCACTTCCCGGCGGCGTCCATCGAGGGGCATTCGTCGTCGCCGAGTGCGATGGCGAGCACCGCGCACAGCGCCAGCACGATAAAGACGACCACCAGGCCGGTACGAGTGAGCAGGATCCGGCTGAGACGGGTGCCGGTGCGGCCGAGCCGCTTGTCGCGGGGCACCGCGGCCCGGCGCAGGTTCCAGACGCCGAAGGCGGCGACGGTGACGGCACCGAAGGCCGCCGATACCCAGCCGTCGTGGAACAGGCCCTGGGCGACGTAGGCAACCATGCCGCCGAAGATCAGCGCGTACATGATCCGGACGAGCACCTTATTGATCATCTTCGTCGGCCTTCTCCACGTACCGCTGGAGGGCCACGATCCCGGCGAAGCAGACTCCGAAGGTCAGCGGCTTGCACCAGGTCAGCCAGTGCAGTGGCACGAGTCCGCCGACGAGGACCGCGGCCATGACGGCGGCCGTCGCGACGATGAGGCGGCGCAGGAACTTACTCATCGGCGCTTCACCTCGTCGCGAAGGAGGCGGTCGAAGTGCGTCAGCCAGGCCCGGCGCAGATCGCGGCGCTTGCGGCGCTTGTTGCGGATCTCCCGGCACCAGGCGCTGACGCAGAAGACGCCGAGGGCCAGCCAGAACAAACGGGCCCATCCGTGGTACTCCACGACACCATTGCCGGTGCCCACGGCCGCCGAGACCACGACGAGGATCTCCCACTTGTCTTCGCGCAGGTTCACTTGCGCCTCCGGAACATGTAGACGAAGACGCCGACCGCGATAGCGGTCCCCATGATCATGACCACGAGCCCTTGGTCATGCGTTAGGTCGGGAGGGATGTACGTCCCCTTCACTTGCGCTCCAGTCGTCCCCCCGGACGTAGGTATGTCCGCAGGACGCTAGGCGGCGGACCGGGCGCGATGGAAATTGATCACGGGGTTTCGTTACGGGTCTCACACAGGGCTTATGCGGCCGGGGGCCACTCCCGCAGCGGCCACTCCCGGCCGTCGTCCCACTCGGTCAGGCGCAGCCGCGTACCCGCGTGCTCCTCGTGCTGCGCCTGGAGCCCGTCGAACTTCCGGTCGGCAGTGTCCGGGTCGTCCCACCAGCCGTCCAGGATTCGTACGTCGTCGCGGTCGAGGGCGACGTGATACCGGCCGGGCGGGGCGTAGGTCACAGGTCGCCGCCACAGTGCGGGCACATGCGTCGGCGGCGCCAGCCTCGCGTGCGAATGTCGACGCCGCGGGCGCGCATCTTCTTGAGCTGGAGACTGATCGTCGACGGGGTGACGCCGACCGCATCGGCCAGCTCGCGCACGCTCGGCTCGCCGTCGAGCTTCAGCATTAGCTCGCGGTGGGCCTGCTCGATGCCGGCCTGTCGGATGTCGGCGGGCTGCGAGTGGATGGTGCGGGACATCGTCACCCCCGGATGTCGGCGATCACTTTCCATTCATTAGGCCACGTGTTCGATTTTCTGGGCAACGTGGCTCGCCTCTCTGTGTTCATTACCCCAGGTAGGCGACGTGATCGGCACGCCCGTGCCGTCATGCCCTGACCATCGTTCACTCGGTCATGAAGAAGATCATCAGCGTCTCCGCTCTCGCCCTCGCCGCCGTCGGCATCGCAGCCCCGGCCCACGCCGACAACGACTCCAACTTCGGAGGCGGGGTCAACGCCACGAACGGCTGGAACTTCAGTGCCGCTGACGTCTGCCTTCAGGAAGTCGCCGTGGTCCCCGTCCTGGGGGACTACGTGAGTGACCACGTCAACAACTGCTCCAACGGCAACGTGATCGACCACAGCAAGTAGCGGGACCGGGGTCGGATGGATGGGACCGCGAGGTTCCCCAGCATGTAGATCGACATGCCACCCGTGACGTGCCGCCGCACCCTGGAGGCATGGTGAGCGCCCCGATCATCGTGCACCCTCCGCTCGGCACCGGCGGCCGACGCGTCACGGCGCGCGGGCAGATCCTCGGCCTCGCGCACTCCGACGCGGACGTGATCGAGTTCCTGCGCCGGTCCGGGCTCGAGGACGCGGAGCGGCTGCTCGATGACCCGTCGTGGGTGAAGTGGCGGGGCGGGCGCGCGCACCACTACGAGGCCGCCTAGACGACGGCTGCTCCTCGGAGGCAGCTATGAGCGACAACGGTGGATGGGGACGCTCCTGGGGTCAATCGCGCCCGCCCCGGGCCCCGAGGCCGCGTCGGAGACTGCCGGGGCCGTGGTGGCTGTGGACGCTCACGGGCGTGTTCTTCGTACTGTTCCTGATCATGGCTGGGGCGAAGACGCCTGACGATCCGGCGCCTGCACCCACGGTGACGGTCACCGAGCCGGGCCCCACGGTGACGGAAACCGAGGAGGAGACCGCGCCCGCCGCCACGGAGACGGTGACCGAGCCCGCAGAAGATGAGCCGACGGCGGACGAGACGACCGAGGAGCCCGAGCCAGAGGTCACGCCGACCTCATCGTCGGATGCCTACTACCCCAACTGCGATGCCGCCCGGGACGCGGGAGTCGCACCGCTATACAAAGGGGACCCCGGGTACAGCTCCGACCTCGACCGGGACGGCGATGGTGTGGCCTGTGAGCCGTACTACGGGCAGTGACCTTCGCCGGATGGCCCCGCCCTGAGAGGTTTCCGATCAGGTAGCGCGCGAGTTCGGGGGCTGGCTCGCGTCCGTCGCGTACGTCGGCGAGCAGCTCCATCAGCTCGTGCGCGTCGTCGAGTCGAGCACGGGAGCAGCGTGGCTGGCGGGTCTTCGGCGGTGGTGTCGTCGTCAGGGTCCCACGGGGTCGTGACGCGTGTGCGGCTCGCGAGGACACTCCGGTTTGCGGCTCGGTCTACTTGGTGTTGTCGACGAGGTGGCCGTGCTCTCGCCCGTACCTCTGCCACTCGGCGACCGCGGCGAGGATCTCCTCCTCGGTCGGAGGGCCGGTGTTCGTGCCAATGAGGCGGAACCGACCACATCGCGGCCCGAACCTCTCAAGGCAGACGGTTCGGGCTTCGCGATCCCCATGCGTCATGGTGAGCACCTTCTCCTGGGGTCCGAACGTTCAGGCTGCGCTCAGCTGGCGCCCGAGGTCAACGCCCTGGGGCAGTCCTGGCCAAGGACCGCCCTTGCTAGTGGGCGCGAGGCGGGCCGGGTTGGGGCGCGATCCGTCAGTCGCCAGGGGCTCTTCGCGCCCACCTGCACACGCGCTATTGAGTAACCCGAATCATCACGGTCAGCCGTGGCGAAGCCGGGGAAGGTTGGCTGTGGCCGATGTCCTCGTAACCCCACGACCGGTACAGGGCATGCACCTTCCCGTCCCCCGCCGCCTCGTTGACCATGAGCGTGACGTACGGCTCCTCCCGGCCGGCCAGGAGCTCGTCGTGGATGCGGCGTGCGACGCCCGTGCCGCGCCAGTCCGGACGTACGCCGATCTCCTTGAGGGCGATCGCGGGCTGCAACGTGTACTTCTCCCTGGGAGGCGGGCTGGTGCGCTGCCAATAGCGGTCGCCGTCCTCGATCCGGTTGCCGTAGGCGTACCCCACCGGGTGTTCATCCTCGTAGGCGAGCACGGCCTTGAAGCCCGGTTCGGTACCGTGTCGGTCGAGGCGCTCCCCGAAGGACGTGGCGGCGTAGTTCGGTAGGTGCAGGAGTGGGGCGCGTACTTCGGCGTACACGTCGAGCAGGTCGCCGCGGGCGGCGTCCAGGTCGGTGAATGTACGGAGTTCGATGGCGGGTGCCGAAGTCATGCGGTGGGCCTCCATGCGGCGGTGTGCTCGGTCCAGTTGTGTGCGCTGGTGCTGCCAGGCGCCGTGGCACGCAGGGCAGCGCTGAACTCTTGCAGCATGCGGGAAACCCTCGCGTGCTGGGTAGCCGCTTCAGCCGGCACACGCATCGCGGTGCGCGTGGCAGCCTCGGCATCGCCTTGCGCGAGTTGGGCGTGCGCCAAGCGGCTCGTCGCGATGGCGCGAGAGCGAAGCATGTGGGGCCGAAGGGCAGCCAAGCAGCGGTGTGCATGGAACTCGGCTGTGGCCCAGTCCCCGGCGGCCAGGTAGGCGCTCAGCGCGAGCGAGTGCAGTTCCGCTTCGTCGTAGAAGGCAGTGAGCCAGACGGGGCGGCGATCGTCGGAGGCACGCGTCATAGCCTCTTGAGCCTGGTCGAAGGTGCGTCGAAGGTTGCCGCGCTCGTGGGCCACTCCCTGGATGGCCATCTGCCGAGCGATGCCCAGCGAGGCGAACATCGGGTCTCGACGGTTGATGTGGAGGCTGCGTGCGACGTCGTTGGCCGCGCGGGCGTCTGCGGGGCGCCCAAGGTGCCGGTAGAGGCTGCCCGCGTGCGACCAGATGCGGAATTTGATCGCCTGGTCCCCCGACAGTTCGGCGAGCGTCTGCGCTTCGCGCATGTGGGTCATGGCGTCCTGGAAACGGCGGCCATCGATCGCCGCCCACATCGCCGAGGACCGGAAGGATGCGGCCGCAGCGTACAGGTTGGAGCGTACGCGCTGGGTGGCCGAGCCGGAGTTCTGCAGGTTCAGGGCTTCGTCGGCCATGCGTGCCGCGCGCTGCTCGATGTCGCGCTGTCCGCCCCGCTTGTGGTCGCTGGCGATGACGGCCGAGAACTTGTCCTGCAGTCCCTGGACGTCGCTCATGCCGATCCTGCGTGTGGAGCTGTTGCCTGGGGCGGCGGCGGCCAGGGCAGCCGAAAGTGTGCCGGCGACCAGGGTGCGACGGTGCATGGGGTCCTCGTCCTCCTGCCGTGGGGCCGCCGTGGACGAAGGCCGGCCCCGTGGCATGAACCCTAGTTCCATTGCGTCGCGTCCGGTGATGTCCTCCAACGCCTTGCGCGTAGCAGCATTGGGCCACTTGACCCGCCCGGACCGCCAGTCCCTGACTTGCCGTCCGTCGCATCGTCCATGCCGCCCAGTGAGGCGCTCCAGGGCCAGATTCACCACGTTGGCAAGGCTGTTGGCGCTGTAGCCGTGCTCGTCCATCCACGCCTCAAGGACCGTGTTGCGCGTGGTGTCCATGCCCGCACCGTAGCCCCGGCGCATACACGTCGTCAGGTAAATGGGGAGTCAAAAACCCCTAGGGTGCGCTTCTGGACGGCGATCCAGATCCCCTAACTCCGGAGGCCTGTAGGGGAGTTCTGTATGGGGCAAGGCGCGATGAGCCGCTTCTCGACGACCGCGCAACACTCTGACGAGCAGGAGCCCCCACATGACCTCCTCCCATGGCCGACCGGGCTACATCGCCACGGTCCGCAGCCGTCAGTCGCACTCCCACCTGCCGCCACGGGGCAACGGCACCAGGCGGGCCGGCTCCGGGCTGGTCTCCGACAACCGACGCAGTCGCGCCTCTGCGGCCGGTTGCTCCGGACCACTCGCCGCCACTGGAGAGGACGCCAATGATCACTGATATCTCCAGACTCGCCGTGGCCAACCCTGCGTACTCCCACCGCGCCTTCGAGGCCGCGTTCGTCCCCGACCCCGCGTTCGTCAGCTCCTGTCGACGGATCACGGCCGCCATGTTGCGCATGTGGGAGGTACCCGAACCTACGGTCGAGAACGCCGTCCTCATCGTGTCCGAGCTGGTCACGAACGCCATCGAGCACGGCGGAACTCAGACCGCGCTCCGAGTGCGTCTGTCGTCGAACGAGCTTCGCGTCGAGGTCAGCGACGGCAGCTCGACCCCGGCAGTGCTCCAAACACCCGCGGACAACGACGAATGCGGGCGCGGCCTCTACCTTGTCGCACTCCTCACCGATCGTTGGGGCACCAGTGACTGCGGCACGACCACCTGGTGCACGGTCCGCCTCCCGAGAGGGAGGACTTGATGACCACCGCCTTCACCACCTGGCCGGAGCATCCCCCACTCCCCTTGCGGGAGCCGGACTTACGGCGGGTCATCAACGCGCTGGCCCGCTCACTCGCGGACGACCGCATCAGCGACACGATCTACGACGCCCTCAACGAAGTCTTCGACGAGGCAACCGACCTCACCCCGGAACAACTACTGCGACTCGCCAACGCGTTGCGCAGCGCGGCCCGCCAGCTCATCCACATGGCCCCGTACCGCACGGAGTTCTGCCCCATCGCACAGATTGCACACCTGCGTGATCTGCACGACGAGCACCCGGCTCATCAGCACGCTCTCTCGTACGTTCGTCGCTTCGCCGTCGCGATCAGCGCGCTCCTCGACGAGTTCGAGGAGGACACATGAAGCACCAGCATGCCGTGTCGCATCGTGCACCCAAACGCTGTCCGACGACTGTCTCACGTCGAGTCTTTGTGCCCTCCACGTCCGTTCGCCTGTGCATCACGATCCTGCGCCCGAGCGCGTACAGGCGACGAGATGACGGTCCCGGCCCCGCTCGTCCCCGACTCCTGCCTGGCGGCCTGCCCCCTATCAGGCCGCCAGGCAGGCTCCAGTTTTCGATGCCTACAGCTTCCCCGGCTTCGGTCCTCTCCTGCCTCATCGCTGGGCCGTCCGCAGCCAGCGAACTCCACCACCGCTCCACGCGTACAGACTCCGCCCCTGATCTCCGGAGGTCTCCCCGTGCCCTTGCCCGTCGAGTTGCCCACCCCGACCGTCCCCGAAGGCCGCGCCGACCACACGGCGCTGCGCAACTTCGCAGCGCTGCGTGGGCAGTTGCGTGTGTCATTCACGCCGCACTGCAACGCCGCCTGCTGGTTCTGCCACAACGAGGGCGACGTTCCACCCCCGGAAACCCGCCGCGACCGCGCACACAAGCCCCGCGCGAGGCAGTTCGACGCCGACGCATTTGTGCAGACGATCACCAGCCTCATGACGTCCGACCTCAAGCGCGTGTACTTCACCGGCGGCGAGCCCCTGACCTCCCGCTGGGCACGCCCTGTCCTGGAAGCGCTTCCGGCACCGGCTGCGGACGCGTCGTACACGCTCATCACGAACGGGCTGCTGGTCCGCCGCAATCAGGCATGGCTCTCCCAGACCCCGCTCGACAAGGTGAAGGTGTCGCTCCACTACTTCTCCGACGAGTCCCTCATGGAGATCGCACAGGTGCCACAGGGCATCAGCCTCGTCCTCGACGGGATCGAGGCCGCCCGCGAGGCCCTGCCGCGCGTCGAACTGAACTGCCTGATCCAGCAACAGAATCAGCACGAGGTCCGCGCGATCCTCGACTACGCGCTCGAGCGCCGGATGCCGGTCCAGTTCATCGAACTCGTCGACACCGACTACAACCAGCCGGGCTCGTCCGCCGCCGTCTCCGCCGACGGCATCATCAGCTACCTGCGCACCCTCACCAGCGACGAGCACATCGAGATCGCCGGAGTCGGGCAGGGGCGCCGCGTGTTCCGTGTCGACGGGATCGAGATCGACGTCATCCACCGCGACCTCGGCCGCCACCACGTCGGCCAATGCGGCACCTGCCCGGTGCGCTCCCAGTGCATCGAAGGGTTCTGGGCATTGCGCGTCGACCACGGCGGCGGGCTCCAGCCGTGCCTCCTGCGCGACGACCTGCGCATGGACCTGCGCCCCCACCTCGACGACCCGCGAACTCTGTCCGACGCCGTGGCCCGCCATGTCACCGCATTCACGGAGGGAACCCTGTGAACCAGCCCCTGCCCGTGGCCTACCAGCCTCGGACCTACGAGTACGACGGCCCCGACCAGCCGTTCATCGTCCTGGAGGGCGTCTCCGGGATCGGCAAGTCCACCCTGGCCACACGCCTCACCCACAAGCTCCAGGCAACCGGTCTACACACCCTGCCCCGGCCACACAACGACTGGTCGAAGGACATCAGCACCCGGCTGGCGCCCTTGCCGCAGCTCTGCTTCTACCTGTCCGGTCTCCTGCACGCGTCCGACCGCGTG
This sequence comes from Streptomyces sp. NPDC107575, assembly GCF_055657265.1. Classification (NCBI taxonomy): domain Bacteria; kingdom Bacillati; phylum Actinomycetota; class Actinomycetes; order Kitasatosporales; family Streptomycetaceae; genus Streptomyces; species Streptomyces sp. NPDC107575. Next base: position 280,102 of record NZ_JBVKBG010000010.1, read on the forward strand.
CGTTCCTCTCTCAAGGTCAGCCCGGTCATAGCCGACCGCTACGCGTCCTCGGTGCTTGCCTGCCACGCCGCCGTTCACAACATCAGCATCGAGCAGGTCCGCGAGCTCGCCGCCCCGTTCCTGCCCTACCTGATCCAGCCCACCCACACCTTCTACCTGCACTGCTCGGAGGAGACACTGCGCGCCCGCATGCGCACCAAGCGGGACGTGAAGCAGGACGACACCGACCTGTTCCAAGTGCCGGGCCGGCTCAAGCAGTTGCTGTTCAACTTCGAGGCCGCCGCCAAGGAAGACCCGAGCGCGGTGTGGATCTCCACCGAGGGCAAGACGCCCGACCAGCTCGTCCACGAGATCGTGCAATCCCTGGAGAGAGTCCGTGCTTAACCCCATCGACGCCGCGGCCGTCCTGCGCGACGGCCGCGCCGCCGGCCACCACCCGTCCCAGATCCACCACGGGGTTGCCTGGTGGCTCGGCGCCTGCCTGGTCGTCACGCAAAAGGCCGCCCGGGTGGCCCTCGCCCACGACGGCAACGGCCTCAGCTCCGAGTACGCCGCACGGTTCATCCGCGGCGCGACCAACGCCCAGCACTACCGGTGCCACGTCACCCTGTTCGTCGCACCGACCGGCCGGGACGAACTGCTCCAGCAGGCACAGGAGATGGGCGGCATGCCCTCTGCCCACATCACCACCAGTACCGCCGACGAGGTCGCGATCGCGATGTTCGACACCGAGGGCAAACCCCTCACCGAAGAGTCGGGCCTGGCCGCCATCCGGGACCTGATCGAACACGACCGCGTCCCGATCCCCGTCAACGACAGCAGCCGGGGCACCTACCGGATCCGAGGAGAGGCAGAAAGCGCATGACCATCGACGCCGCCAAGGTCATCAACTCAGGCGTGCCGATCCTGTTCGTGACCCTGGACTCGCTGCGCTACGACGTCGCCGCCGCCGCGCTCGAAGAAGGCCGCACGCCACACCTCGCCCAGCTCCTGCCCGGCGGGACGTGGGAGCGCCGCTGGACACCCGGCACCTTCACCCTGCCCGCACACATCGCGTTCTTCTCCGGCTTCCTGCCCAAGCCGCCCACCCCCGAGCAGCCACCACGGCTGTGGGAGTGCAGGCCACCCGCATTCAAGACGGTGAACCCGCGCACGTTCATGTTCGACGCACCCAACCTGCTGAGCGGCCTCAACGCCCACGGATACCGGACCGTATGCGTCGGCGGCGTCACCTACTTCTCCCGCGAAACACCGCTCGGCAGCGTGCTGCCCGACATGTTCGACGAAGACCACTGGCGGCCCGAGTTCTGCTCCCCGGACCCGGACTCCACCCGACACCAGGTCGACCACGCGCTCACCGTCGCGAAGACACACACCGCGCCGCTGTATCTGTTCATGAACGTCTCCGCCACGCACGTCCCCCACGGCCACTATCTGGGCCACAGCACGGACACGGTCGCCTCCCAGAGAGCCGCCCTCGCCTACGCCGACGCACACCTCGGCCGCCTCATCACACACCTCACCGCAGACGAACCGTGGCTGATCATCCTGTGCGCCGACCACGGCGACGCGTTCGGAGAAGACGGCTTCCACGGACGCGGCATAGCCCACCCCGTCGTCACCACCGTGCCTTACGCCGCCTGGCTGGCATGACCGCTACGCTCTCGCTCCATGAGCGAAGCACCCACGCGTGACGCCTCCGTAGTCGTAGCGATCGACGACGAGAACAAGGTCGCGATCCTCAGTGCCGACTTCCCGAAGCATGGGGGCGAATTCCTGTTCTTGCCTGGCGGCCGACGTGAAGCAGGCGAGAACGCGGCAGCATGCGCGCGGCGCGAACTCAAAGAGGAGGCGGGCGTCACCGCCGCGTCCTGGGCCCACCTGGGTAGCTACGCCATGACGCTCGCCTCAACCGCCAGGATTGATCTGTTCCTGGCGAGCGGCCTATCTCTGGGGCCGAGGGAACTCACCGACAATGAGCAGGACTTCAAGCTGGACTGGTGGCCCCTTGACGCAACTCTCGCCGCCGCCGAGCAGGGTCGCTTCCTGCTCCCCGCGGGGCCACTAGCCCTGCTGCTCGCCGCCCGTGTCGTTGCTTGACCTCCGACCTGAAACTCACTCATGCGTGATGACTAGGGCTCTCCTCGGCCTCGCTCAGACCCGCACCGGGCTGAATCACGACGTGTTCCCCAGGCGACACCACACCACGCTCGAAGAGGCCCTGCGCGCCTGAGCACGACCACAGGCCATCAGCCGCAGCAACGACGACTGACACGAACAAGGCAAACTAGTCCGGGCGCGCGTCGACGTGCGATCCGCGGCCCGTAGTGGTGTGAGAAGTCAGCCCGGCGACGGCTCGGTCGATGGCCTGCCGTTGCCAACAGCCAGTCTCGCAGGTGATCTCCAGCAGCTCAGGGCCCCGCGGACAGGTGTTCCTGTCGCGCGCCGGAGCATTGCCTATGGCCAGTTCCACGCGAAAGCGGTCATGCTCGAGGAACTTCCGTCCTTATGTCAGCGGCTCGAGGTGCTTGCCCTGAGTCACCGCGATTTCCGTCCAGGGTCGATGCTTACGCAGCCTCGCCCTCCTGCTCTGCCTCGACTCGTGCGTTCCACTCCTTTTTGGAACCCTGCCAGCCGTCCTCGCTGTGGCCGAGACGCCAATAGCCGGAGATCGACAGGTACTCACGCGGTATGGCGTGCTCCACCCGCAACAGCCGGCGCAGTTCTTTCACGAAGCCGGCCTCACCGTGCACAAAGGCATGAACTCGACCTTGGGGGAACTCGAGCGCACGTACGGCTTCCACCAACGCCTGCCCGACAGGCCGACCCCTGCGGTGCAGCCAGACCACCTCCGCATCGCCTCCGATCCGCTGCTCCTCCTCGAGACCGGATACCTCCACCAACGCGTGCACGGTGGCACCGGCGGGCAACGCCTCCACAGAGCGGGCGATCGCCGGCAGCGCACTCTCGTCCCCGACGAGGAGGTGCCAGTCGGCACTCACGTCAGGGGCGTAGGCACCACCGGGCCCCATGAAGTGCACTGTGTCGCCTGGCTCAGCGCGCAACGACCAGGGGCCGGCGAGCCCTTCATCACCGTGCAGCACAAAGTCCAGCGTCAGTTCCCGCTGCTCCGGGTTCCAAGCACGCACGGTGTAGGTGCGCGCGACCGGCCACTGCTCACGGGGGAACTGCTGGCGGATCCGCTCCACTTCAAACGGCTCGGGATAGACGGCGCCGCCGGCCGGGAACAGGAGTTTCACATAGTGATCCGTGCAGGGGCCCACCGAGAAGTCCGCGAGTCCCTCGCCGCCGAGCACCAACGGCCGGTTCCTCTACGTCAACAACCGCGGTGAGGACACGCTCGCCTGGTTCCACATCAGCAGCAGCGGCGGACTCACGCGCATCGGAGACGTGAAGCTCGCTGCTTCGCTCCACCCAGGGGTGGCTGCCCGCAGCTTCGCCCTCGCTCCGTCGGGCGACTTCCTCCTGCTGGCCGACCGGCCCGCCAACCTGGTTCGGTCGTACAAGCTGAGCGCTCATGACGGATCGCTCACCCCTCTGGCCGAAGCGCCTGTGGCGCAAGCGAGGTTCGTGGCCTTCGCGCAGTTGCCCGCCTGAACCTGCGAAGCGGGATGAACGTGTGGCGGGGGTCCAAGAGCAAGCTGCTCTTGGACCCCCGCCACACGTGTTGACCGACGCAGCCAGCGGCTTTCCGGCAGGGCCCCTCAGACCGTCTCCTCCGCGGTCTCGGCGATCCGCAGGTTCGCAAGTCGTTCGTACACGCGGCTCAGCGCCTGGTTGCCGTTCGACTCCTCGCCGTGGGCCATGGCCTCGACGTACATGTCGAGCACGCCGGAGGCGGCCGGCAGCGGGACGTTGTTGGCCTGGGCCGCTTCGAGGCCGAGGCGCAGGTCCTTGACCTGGAGGGCGATGCGGAATCCCGCGCTGTCGTCGCCGGCGATCATCTGCGGGCCCAGGTTCTCCAGGACCCAACTGGACGTGGCTCCGCCGAGCAGGGCCTCGCGGAGCTTGTCGAGGTCGACGCCGAGGGCCCGGCCGAGGGTGAACGCCTCGCACACCGCCTGGATGTTGATGGCGACGCCGACCTGGTTGCAGACCTTGGTCGCCTGGCCGGTGCCGATCGGGCCCATCCGCGTCACGCGGGCGGCCATCGCGTCGAGGACGTCGGCGACCTGGTCGAGGTGTTCATCGCTGCCGCCGGCCATGACCGAGAGGGCGCCTTCCCGGGCTCCCTTCACTCCCCCGCTCACCGGTGCGTCGATGTACCCGATGCCGGCGGCCAGGCTGGCCTCGCCCAACGCCCGGGTGGTCACAGGGGAGATGCTGCTCATGTCGATGTGGACGGTGCCGGGGCGGCAGTTGGCGAGCGTCCCGTCAGCGCCGTGCACGACCGCCTCGACGTGGGGCGTGTTGGGGAGCATCGACACGACGACATCGGCACGGCCAAGGAGTTCGCGCACGTCGTCGGTGACGGTAAGGCCGTCGGCGCGTGCTTGGTCGCGGGCCTTGTCGAGGACGTCATACGCCTCGACGTGCAGTCCTGCGCGGGCGATGTTGCGGGCCATGGGGGTGCCCATGACGCCCAGGCCGAGGAAGGCGATACAGCGGTCGGTGGTCATGCGTTCTCCTGCGTGGTGGTGCGGTCCGCGGCCTCGCGGGCCGCGAAGTCTTCGGCGTCGACGTCGACGTGGGTCGGGTCCCAGCGGATGAGCAGCAGCGCCAGCAGGCCGATGAGTGGGGCGGCGGCGAGCACGAAGAGCGCGTTGAGGCCGAGGGCGGCGGTCAGAATGGGCCAGACGACGAGCCCGACGGTACCGCCGAGACGGTTGCCGACCTGAATGAAGCCGACTCCGGCACCGCGGATCGACGTCGGGTACGACATGGTCGCCATGACCACGCTCTGGGTGCCGGGACCGGCGGCGTGTCCGAAGATGAAGGCGCCGAGGCAGACGCAGGCCGCCGCAATGGCGCCGGGGAACAGTCCGCGGCCGAGCACACCGACAAGCACCATGGACGCCGTGGTGATCACGAAGCCGATGATGGCGAGCTTGCGCACGCCGATGCGTGGTGCGGCCGTGACGGCGATGATTCCGCCTGCGACGCCGAAGATCGCGTTGAACACCAGCGGGCCGACGATCCCGGTCACGACGGACTCACCGAGCACCTGCTCGACCACGATGCCGATCGAGAAGCCGACCGCGTAGTACTCGAGGCCCTGACAGAAGTTGATGATCAGCGAGAGGACGGTGCGCGGCCGGTACCGCTTGGTCCACAGGACGTTGAAGGCGTGGCGGGCCGGGACGGCGGTCTTCTCCACGCGCAGGACGGCGTCGGGTGCGACCTCCACGTCGGCGCCGTACGCCTTGCGGAGCACCTCGGCGACGCGGTGCAGGTCCGCGTTCTGGGCGAGCCAACTCGCGGATTCCGTGAGGTACTTGCGACGCAGGACGAGCACGATGGCAGCCGGAACCACGCCGAGGCCGACGACCCACCGCCACAGCGAGGAGATGTCCGCGTCGATGGCGCCGTAGAAGAAGTAGCCGGCGAGCAGCAGCAGCCAGGTGGAACCGACGGCGACGTACCAGACGGGGGCGTACATGTTCAGGGCTCCGCCCTTGCGGCGGCTGTCCGAGTACTCGGCGATGAAGCTCAGCGCGACGGGGTAGTCGACGCCGACCGCGAATCCCATGAGGAAGCGTGCGATGACGAAGACCCACGGGTTCGGCGCGACGGCGCACAGCAGGGTCGCCACGATGAGCATGATCAGGTCGGCGGTGAACACCTTCTCCCGCCCGATCCGGTCCATGAGCACGCCGCCGGACAGCGACCCGGCCAGGGCGCCGACGAGGATGACACCGGAGACGAGGCCCAGTTCGAGCGGTGTGAAGGAGAACTGCTCCTGGACGTAGGTGAGTCCGAAGGCGATCGAGGTGAAGTCGAAGGCATCCATGAAGATGCCGGCGAGCGCGATGATGACGATGAACCGCGAATTGCCGCGGCTGATGACACCGTCGTTGATGAGGCGTTGAACGTCCGAGGGGTGGCGGAGAACTATCTTCTTCGACATGCCCTGCCCTGGTGTGTGCGGGTGGCTGGTGACGTGTTCCGTGTCTTTCGGGGGCGTGGAGCGGCTGTGTTCGCTCAGACCAGGGCGGTGAGTTCCCGGGCGCCGTTGATCTCCATCTGACGGAGCTTGTCGACGCGCCGCCGGGTGTCCTCGTCGTCGTCGAAGCGTGCGTCGAGGAAGGCGGCGAGGGTCTCGCGGGCGGTCGCGGGACCGATCAGCCAGGCGCCGAGGCACAGGGCGTTGATGTCGTCGTGCTCGACGCCCTGGTGCGCGGAGTACACGTCGTGTCCCATGCCTGCGCGAATCCCCGGGATCTTGTTCGCGGCGATGAGGGCGCCGACCCCGGTACCGCACACGAGGACGGCCCGGTCGGCTTCACCGCGGCGCACCGCGTCGCAAGTGGAGAAGGTGATATCGGGGAAGTCGACGGGGGTTTCGTCCTGGACGCCGTAGTCCTGGATCTCGTGGCCCAGACTGACGAGGATGTCCACGACCGCGGGCTTCAGACCGAGGCCGGCGTGGTCGTTCCCGAGGGCGATACGCATGGTGGTTCCTTTGCTGCTTTGCATGTGCTGAGTACGGAGATGGGTTGCGCGGGGGCGCGCCTGAGGCTGTGGCCGTGCCGGTGCGTTGAAGGCCGACGCTCAACGGATGCCTCGCTCCCCTGGCACCTGGAGCGGTTCGTCAGGGGGCGACGGGCGAGAGCGGGTCGGCAGAGCCTGCCCGCGTGTTCTGCGGGCCAGTCGACGAGCCGCGGCGGGCGGCCGGGGCATCCGGCTGCGCGATGCCGCGAGAATTGGGCGCCGCCCGCCCGGGGGCGAGTGGATTGCGCGCGGGGGTGGAACGGGGTTCGTACAGACGATGGGACAGTCCGGCCGATGGGGCCTCCGGGTTCAGGGTGCGCGGGCGCGGGAGGCTAGGCCTTGGGGGCGCGGTCGACGAAGGTGGTGGGTACTCGCCGGCCGGTCGCTGTGCGCCCGGCGATGAGATCAACGACGCCGCGTACGCCCAGCCGTCCGATCTCGGCGGCGTCCTGGCGGACGGCGCTGATGGACGGTGAGGCGAACTCGAACCAGTCGAGGTCGTCGATGGACACCACCTCGATGCGGGCAGCCTCTTCGGCGCCGAGCCGCTCGCGCAGCGCGCGCACGGCGCCGAGCGTGGTCAGGCCGTTCACACCGAAGAGGGCCGTGAAGGCAACGCCGCGGTCGAGGATGCGGTTCATGGCCTTGGCCGCGCCCTCGGCGAGGAAGTCACCGGCGTCGAGGAGTTCGTCGTCGGTGCTGATGCCGTGCCGCTCGCGACCGGCGAGGTACGCGGCACGCCGCTCGGCGCCGGTGGAGATGTCGTCCGGGCCCCCGATGAAGGCGACATCCCGGTGCCCGCGCCGCTGCAGCCAGTCCAGCACCTGCCCGACACCCTGGGCGTTGTCCGTCCCGTACATCGGGGCGTCGACGCCTTCGATGGTGCGGTTGAGAAAGACGAGCGGAAGACCGGAGGCAACGGTGGCCGCGAGCTGCGGGGTCACCGTGCTCTGCGGCGCGAACAGCAGTCCGTCGATGCGCTGCGAGGCGAAGGTCTGCAGGTAGGCGTCGGCCTGGTCGGCATCCTCGTTGGCGTTGGCCAGCAGCACGGTGTAGCCGTGCAGGCGCGCCTCCTGCTCGGCGGCGTGGGCCAGTTCGGAGAAGAACGGGTTGCGGATGTCCGAGACCAGCAGCCCCAGCACGTCGGTGCGGGCACGCCGCAGCGCACGGGCGGGCCCATTCGCCACGTACCCCAACTCGGCAGCAGCCTCGAGGACCTTGCGCCGGGACTCGGCCGACGTCTGGCTGCTGCCGCTGAGTACCCGCGACGCGGTCCCCAGCGCGACCCCGGCCCGCGCCGCGACATCCTTGATCGTGGCCATCCGCCGCGCCACCTCCTCGTGAATCATGGAACTCATGGAATCCGTGGAAACGTTTCCATAAGCCGAATGATTTTACGATCGCACACTGCCCAGGTCAGAGGCAAGAGTTCCACGCAAACTCGAATCGCTCCGCGCCCGGAAACGGGCGCGGAGCGATTCACGTAGGAGCTAGCCGCGTGCCGCCCCCAACCGAGGTGCGCATGCTCTGACTCTGCTTTGGGGCTCGACTGTCTGCGTGTCTGACAGCACTGGGCGTCGGTATGTGGCAGTTTCAGACTTTCGTCGGCATGCGTTAGGCAGGGAGGAGCGGGGATGGGGCCCAGTGCTGACCGCTGATGTGTGTGGGCCGCGGGAGGCGGAGCCTGTCGTGCTGGCCGCTGTGCCCGAGTTCATGGCACGGGAGCTGGCGGTGGTGGTCGACCGGATGGGGCCGCGGTCGGCCGTGGCAACCTCGGGTGAGCGGGCCTTGCGGCTGTTGTACGAGCGGCGCCCGGATCTGGTTCTGATTGATGTGCGACTGGCCGGTGAGGCGGGATCCGGTGACCCGGGCCGCACATCCGATGGCCTGTCGGCGTGGCAGTTGCTCCCCCGTGTCCGGGACCTGTCGGACGTGCCGGTGATCATTACGGATAGTGATTTCCACACGGCCCGTGCGGTCCAGGCCTACTGCCTCGCCGCGGACCTGTATCACACCTGGCCGGTGGCAACGGATGTGGCGATCCTGTTGATGCGGGCCACGGTGCGGCGCGTACGCACGCTGCAAAGGCCCGATGGGCCTTCGGACGACTGGGCGGCGATCGATACCGCCACCTGCCATGTTGCGGTTGCAGGACGGCCGGTGGAGCTGACGCGGCTGGAGGTCGATCTCTTGGCCGCCTTCGTCCATTCTCCGCGGCTCGTCCTGACCCCGCGCCAGTTGTTGGTGCTGGCCTGGGCGGAGACCGCTCAGGAGGACACGGCTCGGGTGAAGCATGCGGTGAGCCGACTGCGCCGGAAGATCGAGCGGGCCACGGGCGCACCCGCGCCCATCGAGGCCGTGCGCGGGGTCGGCTACCGGTACCTGCCGCCGCGTTAGAACATCGATCCTACGGACGCGGCCTCCGGCATGGACGCCGCGTCCGTAGAGTGCAGGGCCCGGTCACAGCCCGCCTGCACCTCGTCGGGTCAGCGCCACTGCCGGGGGACGATCCGGGCGACGGCCGTGCCCACCGCGATCAGTGCGAATGCGGCGAGCACCAGCCACAGGGCCTGCACTCCCGTAGCGGCCAGGAGTCCGCCGGAGGCGGCGGCCCCCGAGCCTGCGCCGGATATGGCGTTGTCGTACATGGCGGTTTCCTTCCATCAAAAGGGGAATCGGGGCTACCAGGTCCTCTTGCGGTGCAGCAGCGCGTCCGCGTAGGCCTTGCCGTGGCAGGCCTGGAGGAAGAGGTCGAGGAGGAGTTCGTACATGGTGGCGGCCGCGGCCATCCGCAGTCCGCCGCGCAGCCGGAGGGTCACCACTCGTTCGACGATGAAGATGCCGGTGACGGCCAGCCAGAACAGCTGGAGGTGGAACGTTCCGGCGGCCAGCGCCCACACGATGGTCGCGAGGTAGAGGGCGGTGACCACGACGCCGGCGAAGGTCAGCAGCTGCCGGCCCCAGTAGCGCCAGGTGATGCGGGTCAGGCCGTACTGGAAGCAGTTCTCCACGGCGCCGCGCTTCCAGCGCAGCCGCTGCTGCCACAGGGCCCGCCAACCGGGAACGACCTCGGTGACCAGGGTGCAGTCCTGCGGCGAGATGACTCGGTAGCCCAGGTGCCGTATGGCGAAGGTGAGTTCGTTGTCCTCGGTCAGCACCGTGGTGTCGTACACGCCACCGGCCCCGTCCCCGGCCGGCAGCGTGCCGGCGAGGCGGGCGCGGGCGAGTTCACGCAGCACCCGCACGGGGAAGACGGCGGCCGTGCCCGTCAGGACCAGGCACCGGCCCTTCAGACGGGCCACGTCCCGGGCGTAGCGGGCGTATTCGTTGCGCTGGAGGTGGCCGACGAAGCCGCCCCCGGGCCCGCCCCGGAACACGCCGCCGACGCCCCCGTAACCCGCGGCGAGGTGGGTTAGGGCGCTGGTCGTGAAGTCGGGGTCCAGCACGCAGTCCGCGTCGGTGACCAGCACGGCGTCGTCGTCCGACAGCGTCGGCAGAAGCGCGGTCAGGGCCTGGTTGAGGGCGCCGGCCTTCTTGTACCGGTTGCCGATGGTGGGGAAGACCTCGGCGCCTGTCCGTGTGGCGATGGGCCCGGTGGCATCGGTGCAGTTGTCGGTGACGACCACGATCCGGTCCGGCTGCCGTGTCTGGCGCAGCAGGCCCATCACCGCGTTGACGATGTGCTCCTGCTCGTTGTGAGCGGGAACGAGTGCCAGCAGTTTCATTGCGTTGCGTCCCTGTCGGAGGGGCATGACGCAATCGACAGTCAAACCCGCACGTCGCAGGACGGAAGCACGACGGTCGCACAACGGTAGCCACCGGCCTCCGTGGCCTACTCGGGACGATGTGCCCGGGCCCACGGTCCCTCACCGGCAGGACCCAGGACCCGTCCAGCAGTGTTCTGGCTCAAAACGGCGCGCCCCGGCGATACACCACACGCGTCAGTCGAAGGCCGTCGGCTCCGGGCCTCACCACGAGCCGGGCCCCCAAGTGTCGGACGGACGTTCACCGGAAACTACGCCTCTGCGCACGATCCGTTACGAGGGTTGCCCCATGGAGCACGGCCAGTGCGGATGCGGCCTCGATCAGGCGCGCCGCGCGCTGCCCGTACGACGGCTCCGCACTCTCCTGATGGGGGGCCGCGTGCGCCGCGCTCCTGACCAGATTCCTCACGACTGTCATTGGCTGACTTCCGCCCCTGTAGCCGCGGTTGCCATCCTCATCGGTGGGCAACCGGACAGAACGGCGTCTCGCCGGTGCTGTAGTCGGCGGGCGTTTGGTTGGTGAGGGAGTGCAGTGCCCCTTTCTGCGCTCCCGCTCGCGCTCCGTCCTGGCGCGATCAGGCGGACGCGGTTCGAGGACGGAGGGCCGGAGCTGCACCGTCGGCGGCGCAGCTCCGGTCGCCTCTCCGGTGGTATCCGGACCGACAGCGGCTCCACCGGGAATCGCGAGCGAACGTCGGCACAGGCGCGTCTCGTCTCTCCTCATGCCGCACGCGTCGCGCGCTCCGTCCTGGCGGGCGAGAGCACGCGGGGGGCTGCTCTCGCGTGCCATGAACGGAGAGCGGCGTCGCTGATCAGCGATCCCGCTCCGGCTGTCGTGACCCCCGTGCTCCAGGTCCGGGAGCGTCAAGGGTGGCAGGCCCAGCAAGATTGCACCTTGGGACACTGGGCGCACGCCCTCAACATTCCGATGACGGGCACCTCCCAAGCCCGACGGCGCATGCGGTTCAGACCAGCACGCGGCGGTGCCGGTCTCCCCCGGGACGCACGAATCGGCCATGCCGTCCTGGCGAGCGCACGTCTCACCACCATGCAGCATCACGCTCTGCAGGTTCTTCCCTCAGGCGCGGTCTTCGAAGGCCGACGCCCTGGCCACCCCACCCGGCGAGGCGGCCGGCCACCTAACCGGTTCGGTCCTCGGCGGCCGTCGGGTCCCACAACCCGGCGGCCGTACCGCGCGCGACGTGTTCGGAATACACGTCGACCTTCCTCGCGATGATGGAACGGCATTCCTCAAGGGCGCGGATCTGGTCCTCGACCCGGTGTTGGTGGGCGTCGAGGAGCCGCAGCCGTTCCGGCTCGTTGCCCGGGCCCTGCCGCACCAGTTCGGCGAAACGCTTCAGTTCGGAGAGCGGCATGCCGGACTCCCGCAGCCGGACACAGATCCCCAACCAGTCGACGTCGGTGGGGCTGTAGCGCCGGCGGCCGCCCGCAGTGCGGTGGACCGGACCGACCAGCAGGCCCTCGCGCTCGTAGAAGCGCAGAGCGTGGACGCTCAGACCGGTGCGGTCGGCAACCTCGCCGATGCCGAGCGAATCCGTGAGCGGTCCGATCGTCGCCATGCCGGTCACTCTAGGGCTTGATCTAGACCTTCCTCTAGCTCGTAGCTTCCTGGCATGAGCACTCAGACCGCTGCCGCGCAGCACCCGATCAACTCCCCCTTCTCCGCGGCGTCCACCGCCGAGGAAGTCATGTCCGGGGTCGACCTCTGGGGCAGGACAGCTGTCGTCACCGGCGGCTACTCCGGCCTCGGCCTGGAGACCACCCGGGCCCTGGTGGCCGCCGGGGCCCGGGTCATCGTCCCGGCGCGCCGGCCCGAATCCGCCCGGGAGGCGCTCGCCGGGCTGCGCGGCGCCCCCTGCGAGATCGTCCCCATGGACCTCACCGACCTCGGCAGCGTCCGTGCCGCCGCCGCGCACATCCGGGAGTCGGTCGACCGGATCGGCCTCCTCCTGGCTGTCGCCGGGGTGATGGCCACCCCGGAGCGGCGCGTCGGGCCCGGCTGGGAGTACCAGCTGGCCACCAATCACTTCGGGCACTTCGCCTTGGTGAGCGAGCTGTACCCGCTCCTGCGCGACGCGCAGGGTGCGCGCGTCGTCGTCTACAGCTCCGGCGGCCACGGCATCACCGACTTCCGCTGGCACGACCCGCACTTCCGTACCGGTTACGACCGCTGGCAGGCGTACGGCCAGGCCAAGACCGCCAACGTCCTGTTCGCCGTCCACCTGGACGCCCTCGGCCGCGGCGACGGCATCCAGGCGTTCGCCCTCCACCCAGGAAGCATCATCACCGGCCTTCAGCGGGAACTGACGCACCGTGAGCAGGTGGAGCTGGGCTGGGTGGACCAGCACGGCACCGTGATCGGCGAAGGCTTCAAGAGCCCTTCGCAGGGCGCCGCCACCGGCCTGTGGGCAGCAACCTCCCCGCTCCTGGCCGGACGCGGCGCGCTCTACCTGGAGGACTGCGAGGTGGCGCGAAGCACCGACGAGGACGGGCCGATGGACGACGGCTGGGTCCGCGGATACGCCGTCGACCGGGCCTCGGCCGCACGCCTGTGGGATCTCTCCGTCGCGGCCACGGGGGCCGGGCCGATCGGCTGACCCGTGCTTGATGGACGCCGTGCAGCTCGTGGACGGGGCCCCGGAGTCAGTCGTCGGGAGGCGTTGAACTCCACCGCTCCATCGCAGCCTGGCGCCCAACTCCACGAGATCGCAGCCTTCTTAGCGCAGGTCGAGCAGCATCACGTCATGGAGGTCCGCTCCGTCACCCCAGGGCCGCGTCTCACCGACCTTGCGGTATCCCCACGCCCGGTAAGCGGCCGACGCCGCCTTGCTCGCCGGGTGCACGTTCAGCAGCACACGCTCGGCTCCGATGCCGGCGAGCAACGTCGTGTGCAGACGCCGTGAGACACCCTGTCCGCGCCAGGGCCCGCGCACAGCGAGTTCCATGAGACCGAAGGTGCGGTGCCCGTCCTCGCGCCGCATGGCGTCGGGCACGGGCTCGGTCAGTTCGTCCCACCACACCGTGTCGTGCCCGAGCGCAAAGCCGTACGCCATGCCGATCGGTTCGCCGTCCTCGGCACG
>NZ_JBVKBG010000011.1:0-285500 GCF_055657265.1 Streptomyces sp. NPDC107575
TTCGTGCCGCTCACGGCCCTCATGCCGGGACTCGTCCCGCGCACCGACAGCGCGAACGCCCTCGCCGTCTACAGCCTCGCCGCGGGCCTCTCCGCCTTCGTGGGCCCTGCCCTGGTCGGCCTACTTGGCGGCGCCGCCCACATGACGGCACTGATCTGGACGTTCGTCGGCCTCTACGTCGCGGCCGCGGCACTCAGCACGACCCTCCGGTCGTCGGCTGACCCCGGCCGACACCATCAGGTGCCCCATCCCGACACGGCAGGAGCGGGCCGAACCTCGCCCGCCGGAGCAACCATGGAATGAGGCTGACTGGGATCACCACTGACCAAGGGCATCGCAGGTGGAGAATCCCGGCGACCGCGACGCTGGCCGTCGGGACCGCACCGAATTCGGGAACGCGGTAGACGCGAGTCTTGTGCAATTACTCAGAACAGTCCTGCCCGGAGCCGTGGGCGGATACGCCGCCGCGTTCGTCGGGCTCTTTCTCATCGCACTCCTTGCTCCCGTTCTGCCCACGGCTTGGTCGCACTAGGCCATCGATCTGGGCACCTTCGGCAACTGGATCCAGGCCCCGCTCAATCCCGACTGGCCGCCAGGCGCAGAGGGATTCGGCTTCGCTCCGGCGGCCGCCTCAGGCAACCTGCACTTGGTCGCAGACGTCGGAAAGACGGCTGGTGTCTGTGTAGCCAAGGGGCGCGGGGGTAGCCGGACGTAAGGGAGTGCCTGCCCGGTCGTCTTGGCACATCCAAGGGGGGCGCGCTGGTCCCGCGGCCGAAAGATCGGGCACGGAAAGGCGAGGTGAAGCGCCCCCCGAGGCGACGACCTCAGGGGCAGCCCCTCAAGCGCACGCTGTCGGCACCCCGCAGGAACGTCCCGCCAGCAGGGCTCTCCCCCGAGCGGCACGCCACCGGCACGGCTGCGGCCTGCTTGAGCAGTGATGTCCCATTCGGCCCCCTCCTGCCGTCGCACGTTCAGCCCGATCTGCTGAGTGCGGGTGAACCTGTATGCGGCCCAGGCTGCACCGTCTGGCCCCCGGAACCCTTGTGGACGCCCGGTAGCTACCAGTCGGCAGCAAGGACGAGCGGCGGCCGCTCTCCCTGATCCGGCGTCGATTCAAGCAGCTCTGGTCATCGCAGCCCGATATCCAAGGGGGCGCGGGCGCGCCCCGACGTACAACGGGTGCTGGATCAGGGCGGCCACGGCCCAGAGGTCCTCCGCAAGTTCATGGCCAAACGTTGAGCACATAAGGGGCTTGCTGACGGAGGCCCTCGGAACGCCCCCCCCCGCCCTCAGCTGGTGGCCCACCCGACGAGACGACGAAGTACCGCCGCCATCGCGGCCCTATCGAGAACACCAGCGAAGCACTCGAACGCGCTGCCTAGCCCGAGGTCGTCAATGAAATCCTGGCGGGCGGCGCGGTGGGCTGCCTCGGTCACCGCACCGCCAGCGTCGCCAAGACACGCATCGAGACGAAGACACAGCGCTGGAAAAACGATTCGATGCCGACAATGAGCGGCGAAGGATCGAGTCTAACGAGCGCATAGCCCACGCAGGAGGCGGGCAGACGCAGCTCGACGCCCCCGAAGGTGCCGCCCCCGACGAGGCGTGAGGCAAAATATACCGGGCGTCGTCAAGCCCCCCCCCTCGCCCCCGAGCGGGCCGAATTCCCACCCAACTGAAGAACGCAGAAGGCGGTCGAAAGGACCCCTCTCAGATCTCCCGGGAAAAGGACAAGCTCTGGGACCAATTCGCTAGTGCAGACACATGTAAACCTCGCGGTAGACGTACGAGCCGGAGACCCAGCCCGTGACGCCGGTGGCCTTGTCGGTTATGTAGTGCCAGTTGCCCTTGGTCTTGTGGACGGTGAACTTGTGTCCCTTGTAGAGCACACCGCGCGCGGTGGAGTTGCTGGTCGCGTGGGCTCGGATGGTCACGGCCTTCGCGTGGATCGTCCATGGTCCACGACGGTCGCAGTCGCCGCCGGGAGACGGAGAGACTGTCGGGTGGGGCGGTGCGGCAATCGCGCTCGTGGCGGAGACGACGGGGGCCGTGAGTGCTCCGAGGATGGCAACGGAGGCGGCGAAGCGGGAAGTGCCCATGCGGAATTGACCTCTGCGTAGAGATGAGAGCTTGCGTGAGTAGCCGCGGGCAGAAGCCATGCGGACTGCGAGCAAGAATCCGGATGAGTCGCGGTTTCTCGTGGCCGGTGATTGCGTGCTAAGTTCCGCGCATTTTGGCTTCGAGCAGCGGGTGTCTGCGTCCCTCAGTCGGAGAATGAGGATCAAAATCACTGACTTGCGGGCGCTGGCCATGTCCTGTCGCCCTGGCTGCGTCCCGGCCCCGGCCACAGCGCCGGGACACATCGTTTCGCCGCGCCACGATCGCTTGTGTCACGAACCCGTACCGGAGTGCTGGGGCTGCCACCCGATCGTCGGCGCTGCGAAACGGTGGGATACATGACGGACGCAGGCAACGCCATCGATGCAGCGACCCACGCCGTTCTGATCGCCGATGCGTCGGACGATCAGGCGGTCCAGTCTCAGGCTCTCTACGACCTGGCGGTCGCCCTGAAGGGGGACGACCGTCTCGACGAGTCAGTGCTTATCTTTCACCTCGCCGCCCGGGCGGCTCAGGCAGCCAACGTGCCCGACCTCGCGGCAGAGGCCGGCGACTCGGGCTCTGAGTTGAGACATTTCATCTCGCAGGGGTGGCGGTACCAGGACAACCTCCCCGCACTCGATGTCGTGCTTCGTGCCCACGATGAGGGTGCGACGAGCTTCGCCCTGGTCGGGTCGAGGATCGAACGGTCACGCGAGCCGGACAGCCGGATCCATCTCGGTTTGCAGCAACACTCCGCGGCAGTGACGCGGGAAAGGAACCACGAACTGCAGCGCCGCGCTGAGGAGGAGCGCGACGGGGTAATCCGCGACCGCATGGAATCTCCGCCCTACGCGGAACTGGCCGTCGGGTTCATCGCCCTCAAGGTTCTCGGGCCGTTCCTTGAGACCTTCGCGACGAAGCTCGGCGAGCGGTTGGGGGAGTCCGTCGGCCGAGCACTCAGCCGCATCAGACTGTTCCGGTTGGCTGGCGAACGCAGGCTCCTGGGCGTGCGGGTACCGGACTCGCAGGTGTTGACGAGAGTGGAACTCCCCGACGACCTCACCGAAGAGGCTCGCCTCGCCCTCATCGACCTCGACCCGACTGCGGAAGAGGTGCGTGGTCGTCTCCTCCACTGGGACGAGACCACGAAGACATGGAAGTAGTGGAGCCTGCCCCGCCACAGCGGCGACGCGACATGTCCGCGGTGATTCGTGCACCCCGCCGGCTCCGGATTGGCTGACGCCGACAACGCAGGATGTCTTGAAGCACGCGCATCGCTCCCCAAGCGACCGGGATACGGCCTTGAAGACGCAGGGCTGGGGGACTGGCTACACGGGACGTGGCTCGGTGAAATAAGTACCAGCAAGGGAGCCGTCATAACCCATGGCCTGAGCACCTGCGTCCAGGCTCGGATGGTCCCGGCCACCAACAACAATCATGGCTTCGTAGTCCGCGCGGGTCAGTTCGCGTTCAACCCATTCGTGGGCGCAGCGGCAGCGGATGCGGATGGCGCTGCGGTCACAGATGACCATCCAGTCGCGGCGGGCTCCGCACTTCGGGCACATCACGGGGATGCCGGTGATGTGGATCTCCTCGGGGTGAGTGGTGGCACGCAGGCGGATGACGCCGTCGCCGAGCTGCATCTCGTGTTGCAGGCGCAGCAGCGGGTCCTCGTGGCCGGCGGTGGTCGACGGCTGGATTCTGGGTACCTGAACGTCTTCCCTGAGCATGGGCTTCGTCCTCCTAGTCCTCTCCTTGACCAGCCGTAACAGGAGCCGCCTACAGGTGTCCAGCCCCTGCCTCACGCCATTAGTGTCGGTGTCCGGGGCGGCGGGGGCCGTCCGCGTCGGGGGCCGGCGTGGAGGTCGGCGTGCGGGCTTGCGAGGAGCGTGACAGTGCGGGTCGCGGGCGCGACTCAGCAGCGTGGCTCATCGCTGGGGCGGCAGGTAGATCGGCGAGGCGGCGTAGCCGCCACACCAGAACGTCGGAGAGGCTGTCCGCCGTCTCCAACTCGCGGCTCTCGATGGCTCCTCGGAGGAGCGCTTCAGCGTCGTGGCCGGCCCGTTCAGCCTGCTCCAGTGTGGCGGACAGCGCGTCCCAGCCGGATGAGTGGCGCACTGCGTCGACGTGCTCTGGCAGGGCAATCTCAAGGGCGCGTACGTAGCGTTCACGTTGGGGTGTGAGAAATCGGCGGCCGTGTTCTCGCATCGTGCTCATGGGCGTAGCGGCGGCGGTGCGGTACGCCGTGCGGAGGTGTTCGGCAGCCTGACGTGCCGCGGCCACCTGCTGGGCATGGCCTCGGGCTGAGTGCCAACGGATCGCGGCGACGGTGGCGAGGACCATCGTGGACAGGAGCATCGCGGTCGTGCCCCCGTCCTCGCCCTTTCCGAGCGCGTTGCCGGCCCGGATGATGCCGCGTGCGGCGGAGCGTAGAGCTCGGTGGTCGGCGTGTTCGGCGCGGATGTGCGAGCGGGTCGCGCGCTCGAAGGCGCGGGCGGCAGCGGCAAGTTCCTTGCGCGTTGAGGTGGGTGCCGTCTGAGTGGCGGCGTCCAGGACAGCGCCGATACCAACGAGTTGGGCCGCGCCGCTCGCGGGACCGTGATCCTCGGCGAGTTGGGTGGTCGCCTGCTCGACGATATGGGTCGCAGCACGGCGAGCGGAGGATGGACGGTCATCGGGCAGCGCTGGCGAAGACAAATTGTCTTCGCCAGCCACGTTCTCCAGGCGTCGTCGGATCTGCGGCAAGGAGAGATCAGGAGCGAGGCGGGAGCCCGGGAACCACACCGGCTCTCCCACGCGATTACGGTCGCCGGGAAGGGCGACCTTGTACCCAAGCGCATCCCCCGAGGGAGCCCGACGGATCTCCAGCCGGAGGCCGACCTCGGTGAGGCGGTGGAAGAACTCGGCTTCGTCGGCGGCGCCGGCCAGCGCTTGGCGCACGTGCTCGCGGAGAGATTCGCGGGCGGGTTCGGGGCGTCCGGTGCGTTCGGCCTTGGCGCGTTCGGCGCTGGTGGGGCGTTGGGCCGCGGTGCGGTCGCCCTCGTTGAGGATCTGCAGCCCCCATTCCTTCTCAATCTTGCGGCACTCGGCTTGGGCGCGGATGCCGTCCTGGTGACGCCGTGGACTGCGGCCGTCTTGTCGTTTGAGAGTGGCGACGATGTGGATGTGGTCGTCGGCATGACGGACAGCGACCCATCGGCAGGCCTTGTCGTCGCCGTATTCGGCAATCCCGGTGGCGTGGACGATGCGGCGGGCCACTTCGGACCACTCGTCGTCGTTGAGGTGGCGGTCGCCCGGTGCCGTACGGACGGGACAGTGCCACACGTGGCGGGCCGGACGACGGTTCTCGCGGACCGCCAGAACCGGCAGGTCCAAGGCGTCGGCGAGCTGCTTCAGCGTGGCGGCCCCGTCTCGACCGGGGTCGGGAGCGAGGGGCGGCAGCCAAGCCGTCACGAGGTGAGGGTCGATGTGTTCGTCCCGGCGGCCAGGTCCGTAGAGGTAGGCAAGGAGGCCGTACGTTCGACCTCCGGTGGAGACGTCGGGGACCAAGGCCGGTCACCGCCGTGCCAGTTCGATCGCGGCGGCCTCTACTCGGGCCGCCGCGCGGAGAACCCGGGCCACAGCGTCGTCGGCGTACTCGGAGTGGCCTCCGGAGTTCAGGACACGGGCTACTTGGTTGAGGTTATTGCCGACTCGGGCGAGCTGGGCGCTGGCCGTCATCAGTTCCTCTACGCGGCCACGCTGGTCCAACAGCCAGGTTTTCGGACCACCTTGGGCCCGAGCGACGGCCACCGCGGCGTCAGCCATGAATCCGGCGGCCTTCAAGCCGACCGTTTCGGCGGCGCGGTGAACTGAGTCGAGTTCGTCGCACGTCAGGCGGACGCTGCGGACTTGGTCGCGGTGCACGCTCTGGCGCAGGCGTGGGCGCGTGCGCACGACGGCACGCTCGATGTCTTCTCCGTCCTGCTGCGATCCGCCCTCGGTCGCAGCCCCCGTGCCCGGCACCCCCTGGTGCCGGGTCTCCCCCGCTCCCCCAGGGGCGGGGGCAAGCCCTTCCGAAACTCCTCCGCGGCCCGTGGCTGCGGAGGAGTTTCGGAAGGTACAGCTTGCTCCGCCTCGTGCCGGGCAGCGTCCTTTCCCCGCGTCAGGGGCAACGGCGGCCGGTTCCTTTGACGTCATCGGGCCGTCCCGGCGGCGTTTCGGCGTACGTCACGCAAGACTTCCGCGACGTAGTCGAGGACGAGGACCGGATGGTGGAGGGTGCGGGGCGTGCTCGTGGCGGTACGCCGCACAGTCCACGCCCCGCCGGGGCCCGGCTGAGCATGATGCAGGTGTCCGTACCTCATGAGGACGGCGATCCACGCGTCGGCTTCGGCTCCGGTGACCGGGGTGGTGCGCACAGGTGTCTCCATTTCGGGGTAGGGGCGGTGGCCGACCGGCGGCGCGGACACCGGTTCGGTCGGCCACCCGCGGATCGGCCGGTCAGTTGGCGCCCTGGTGTTGGGCCTCTGTTCGCAGAAGGCGCATGAGGTGGGTCAGCCGGTCGTTGCCGAGGCCGTGGTTGCTGCGGATGGCGTCGCCGACGACCTGGCGGGTCAGCCGGCCGGCGGCCTTGACCGCAGGACGGGCGATGGCAAGCAGGTCCTCGTCGGTCGGTGCGGTGTCGGACTGGTGCGGGGTGTCCGCGCGCTGGGGGCGGCGGGCGTGTGTGGCGGTCACCGGCAGCATCGGCGGTTGCTGAGGTGTAGCTGGATGCGGTCTGGAGCCCAGGGGTCCGACCCGGTCAGTGGCTCGGTCGTGTTGATCCGGTTCGAGGTCGGCCACGGCGTCGTCCATGCGTCCGGACAGCGTGTCCTCACCGACCGGTTTCATGGTCTCCGTGTCCTGCGTGACCATCGGGCGGCCGGTGTCCGCAGCCAGGTGCCCTGCCGGGAGCGATGCCCCTGGAGACATGGTGTCTCGGCAAGCGGCCATGACCTGACCTGTCCGGACAGGTGAGGTGTCCAGCTCTTCGGATACCTCGGCTTCGGCCTCGGCGACGCGGCGGGCGATGAGGATGTACAGGTGAACCGCACCGGCCAGGGCGAGCGGGGCCAGGGTCGACAGGACGCCGACGGTCACATCGCCCAGGCGGAGACCGGTGCCTGCGGATTGCAGCTGGTTGAGGCGGACGGCGTGCAGCGCGTTGGCCCAGATGCTCGCGGCCGTGGCGGTGCCGAAGAGGAGCCACACGTAGCAGCGGGCGGCGAGCGGGGCTGTGCGCAGGACGAGCAGGGCCCGCACGCCGTAGGCGATGAACCCGTCGATGACGAGCGGGAACACGAATGTCAGGAATCCGCGGATGTGGATGGCCGTGGCCATCTGTTGCAGGGCGTCGTAGGACAGGGCGCATCCCGCGCCGCCGAGGGAGACGATGGCCGCGCGGTCCCACCTCGTGATGCGCGCTTGCAGGGAGACGATGTCACTCACGCGGCCGCTCCGAGGTCGTCCTGACCGTGCGGCAGGCTGGTGACGCTCCCCCACTGCGCCGAGTCATCTGACTCCGTGCGGTTGGCGGCTTGGTTCTCCTCCGCGCCTCGGTTGCGGATCTGGCGGCGTGTGCGCCGGTACAGCTTGTCCGCGTGCTCCTCCGTGATCTTGAGGAGCCAGGCGAGGCGTTCGGGGGTGACGCCGGACTGGTAGGCGGCCCGGACAACGGCGCGGCGTTCGCCCTTGGTGAGGTGCACATCGCGTCCGGCCAGGGTGGCGTTGACGCGCGAGTGGTCGACGCGGTTCTCCAACTTGCTGTGCAGGGGCTCGCGTTCTTCTTCGGTCATGCCGGCCCGTATGCCTTCGCGGTCACCGTTCTCGAGTGCGGCGTCGAGGCAGGTGCGGCGCACGGGGCACTCGGCGCAGTAGGCCTTGGCCTCGTGGATGCGGTCCATCTCGTCGGGCTCGGGGAAGAACAGGTTGAGGTCGACCTGGTGGTGCGGGGTCGAGCGGCAGGCGGCGTGCTCGTGCCAGGACTGGTCGCCGAGGAGCCGGTGCGTGCGGGGCTCGTAGGAGCTCATGGGGGTGTCTCCGTTCGGCCCAGGGCAGGTTTTGGGCATGGTGTGCCCTGGGCTTGGTGCGTGGGGGGGCGAACGGGCTGTGTTCGCGGGGGTGTTCAGCGGGTGGCAGCGGCGTGCAAGCGCTCGGCTGCCAGGGCGCGTCTGCGGTCGGGGCCGTCGAGGATGACCTTGTCGGTCATCTCGGTGAGGCGGGACGCGACGCGGTCGCCGACGTGGGCGCGGAGGTCGGCCATGCCGAGGTTGGTGGTGAGGAGGGTGGGGAGCATCTCGTTGTAGCGGCGGTTGATCAGCCGCATGGTGATCTCCTCGGTCCACTCGCTGTTCTTGGCTGCGCCGAGGTCGTCGACGAACAGCAGCGGGCAGCGGGCCAGATCCATGAACTCGCGTTCGCCGTCCTGGCCGGGCCGCGGGCGCAGTTCCGCGTAGAGGTCGGCTGCGGTGACCGCCTTCCAGCGGAGGCGGACACCGGCGATCAGGAGCGAGCGGATCGCCCCGTACGCCTGGTGGGTCTTGCCCGTACCGGTGGTTCCGGCGATCAGGAGGGAGCGGCCCTGCGCGATGCCGGGGAGTCCGCCGGGGCCCGGGCGTCCGGCGTCGGCGACTTCGCGTACCCATGAGGTGACGGCGGGGTGGTCGGCGAGGGCGCTGCGGTAGCGGGGCGGGATGCGGGAGTCGGCCGCCTGGAGGGCCGGGGTGGGCTCGGGGCGCTCATCGGGTTCGGCGGCCGGGTCGATGCCCTTGGCGGTGAGGATGGTGGCCAGTCGGCGCGCGAGGCCACCGACGGGCTGGGCGTCGTGGTCCCGCATCACAGCTCCTCGGCGTAGGCGGCGGCAGGGTCGGCGGGGTTGGCCCAGGGCCGGTGAGCGGGGACGGTAGGCCTGGATTCCGGCCGGGCAAAGCCTTCGGTCGCGGCGTTCATGGCCTCGTGGACCAGGCTGGGCAGGGTGCTGGGGTGCAGGCCCTTGGCGCGATGGCGGGTGAGGCCTGCGCGGATGTGGTCGGGGTGGATGCCCTCGGTGAGGAGCTTGGCCGTCGCCCGGCCCAGGTGTCCAAGCACGTCACGCGGCGGCCGGTGGGTGCACGCGGCGGTGTACTCGGCGATCAGCTGCTGAGCTGAGGCCCTGGTCGGTGCGGAGGCGCCAGCCTCCCCCGCGGGGGAAGTAGTTCCTAGGTCCAGGTTCCTAGGTCCTAGATCCGGAGTGTGAGGGCTCACGGGTGACTCACTGAGAGCTCCGTGAGGACGCATGGAGGCCTCCGTGGCAGGTGATTGACCTGCGTCGTCAC
This sequence comes from Streptomyces sp. NPDC107575, assembly GCF_055657265.1. Taxonomy (NCBI): domain Bacteria; kingdom Bacillati; phylum Actinomycetota; class Actinomycetes; order Kitasatosporales; family Streptomycetaceae; genus Streptomyces; species Streptomyces sp. NPDC107575. Next base: position 9,435 of record NZ_JBVKBG010000011.1, read on the forward strand.
GCGCTGGCACGCAACTTCCGGGCGACTGTGAGCCGTTGTCGAGAACTCCGCGGCTGCTCCCTGCTTCCTCAGCGAGCGCTCCAGGAGGCGTGCCGGTGTCCACCGCATTGCCAGGTGCTGCGTCATGTCGGGGGCACTGCGGGGTGCGTACGCCACTGGGGCGGTTGATCTTCTGGTGCTGCGACCAGGTGACGACGTGCAGATACGCCTTGCCGTCCTTGCCTGTGTACCGGCAGATCAGGTCCTCGGCGGCCAGTTGGATGAGGTCGTCCTCGACGCCCATGGGGCCGTGCCCGGGCCGCAGCGACCAGAGCACGCCCGCGATGACGGCAGGCTGATCGCGGATACGTCCCCGGTCGTCGACCTGGGTCAGCAGGCCGAAGAACGTCCGCTCCGCGCTCAGGGAAACGGCGGCCAGGGACTCGGAGGCGAAGGCCTCCGGCTTGATGGTTCGGATGCGGGCCATGGTCAGCTGCCCCCGCTCGTCGCGGGCCTCAGGTCCGCCGCGCACATCAGCCTGCCGGTCCGCAGATCGAAGTCGCGGTCCTGGCTCCAGTCCGTCTCGGGGAAGGCGCGAATGGTCCAGAGAGCGGCGGTGCGTGCCTGGGAATGGCTCAGTGGGAGGCGGCACCCTCCGACGTCATGAGCGTTCGCATGGGGGCTCGGCCAGGTTCGAGCAGGCCCTCGAAGGGTGACTCGGAGCGTGCGGGCACCGGGGAGCATCTCCGCCAAAGCCCTGGCCAGACGGAGACGCCGAGCGCCGACAGGGCCGATTACTCGGTCGTGCACACCGGTGGTGCGGGTCCTTCCGGGAGGGTGTTCAGGCATGCGAGAATTCCTCACTCGTAGGTGGAGTGGGACGGCCGTTCTCGTCGCAAAGGTCAGCCGGCCCGCTCTGGTTATGAATCCGTGGCCCCTCTGGTGCCGCGGCCTCGGCGTCCGGAAGGTGCGAACTTCTGGGCGCCGGTTTCTTTTCCCCTGGCATGGGGCGCCCGCTCGGGCATCTGGGCAACTCCAGTCGGTCTCCTCACAGTTGTTTCGGCTCCGCCGGGCGAGCGAGCGACCAGCAACATATGCGTGGCGCCCGCGACACTCCAGCGGACAGCCTGCGCTGATCCATTTCGATGTCGGCGCGACACCTTCGCCCCATCGGGCGAGGAGCGCGCCCGACACAAGGTCGCGCCCCGCCGCCGTCCGGATCGAGCCCCCTCGTTCGTTGCGCGGCCCGGTTCGACCTGGGCAGGTCGGTGACGAAGGGTGTAAGTTGAACACCTCGGTTCGCCAAACTGAACCTATCCCGGTTTGGGCGCTGAATCAACACACTGAAGTTTCCGCAATTTAGAGAACCAGCTTCGGGAGAGCCTCCGATGGCCCCTCGCCATTTCGACCGCGACCGGGTGCGCGCGCTGCGCCGCGCCCGGAACATCACCCAGAGCGAGCTGGGCGAAGCGGTCGGTGTCGGCGACTCCACGGTCGCCAGCTGGGAGCTGGGCTCGTCGTCGCCCGACGGAGAGAAGCTCCCCGTCCTGGCGAAGTTCTTCGGTCTCCCGCTGGACGAGCTCTTCCCGCGGGGGGCAGGAGATCTCCCCGACCTCGCCGATCTTCGCTGCGACGCCGGGTACAGCCAGTATCAGTCCAGAGAGCTGATCGGCACGAAGAGCTCCGGGCCGGTAGCCAACGCCGAGCGCGGCAAGCGCCGACTGAGCGAGAAGTTCCAGCAACCGCTGGCGAAGGCCTACGGGGTGACCGTGGACGAGCTGCTCGCGGCGCAGGAGCGTTCCTTCGGCAACGAAGCGCCGGCCCCCACGGATGTCTCGACGGTGCCTCGAACCACGGCCGAGAAGATCACGTACCTCCTCGAGCACTCGTATCCCGGAACCCAGACTCCGCCGTCGGACGCGGAGATCGCCGAGGCCGTCAATGGGCACGCAGGGGCGCAGATCCTGACAGCGGACGAAGCCCGCGCCTTGAGAACCGGCGGCGATGCGGAGCTGTCCCCGATCGTCGCCGAGGGGCTCGCCGAGTTGTTCGGCGTCGCGCCGTTGTACTTCCAGACCGACGACAGGGTCGCACGCCAGGTCGTCGAAGGGCTGCGCCTCCTCGCCGCTGTGCGCACCGGAGCCGTAGGGCGCGTCGCCACTCGCGGCCTCGGCCCTGAGGGCATGTCGGACGAGCTCCTCTCCTTCCTCAACCAGGTCGTGGAGGAGATGGCCGACCGCGAAAAGCCCGGGACCAGCGGCCCCGGGCATTGAGTGCCCCCCCCACGGCAAGCGACTTCGACATTCCGGTTCGGGAAGCCCTCTGGCCTCTCACCCTCTAAGCGTCTCGCCCCGCCAGGCCAGCTCTCGATCGCAGATCGCTGACCCAGCTCATGTCGTGCAGCTCACCAACTCGTGTCTACGCGCTGGCTCCAACCTCTCGGCGCTCGCCCATCGCCACGACGGTCTCGACGGACTTCAACGCGCCCAGGTCGGCGAGCGGATCACCGTCGACCACCAGCAGATCCGCGCTGTAGCCCGGCGAGAGCTGGCCAGTCTCATCTCCAACTCCCAGCGCGTGGGCGGCTTCCGTGGTGGCCATCGCAAGGATGCGCTCGTTCAGCACTCCCAGGTGCGCGTAAAAGGCGAGGCTGGAGGCCAGCCCGTCGAAGCCTGCTCGCTGCACTCCCGCATCAGTGCCCGCGATCATCCGCGCGCCCGCGTTCGCCATCTGCCGAACGGCATCGAACATGGCCTCGGCGCGCTCCTCTCCGAAGAACTTGGGCAGCATCGGCCAGTGCGGGCTGACCGCAGGGCAGACGTAGATGCCTCGCTCGATGATCTGGGCGAACACGTCCTCGCGGACGTCGAAACCGTCAGCCGTCATCCAGGTGCAGTGCTCGATCGTGTCGACGCCTGCTTCGACCGCCGCGGCGATCCCGTCGGTGCCGTGCGCGTGCGCGGCGACGGGGAGGCCGGCGCGGTGCGCCTCGTCGACGAGCGCCTCCAACTCTTCGTGGGAGAACTGGGACTCCCAGCTCTTGGCACCTCCCTTGGTGAGGCCGCCGCCCGTCTCCATCACCTTGATGACCTTGGCACCGACCTCGACGTTGCGCTGCACAAGCCGACGCACTTCCTCGACCCCCGACACCTCACCCCCGAGGAACCAGCAGTGCCCTCCGTGCGGCGTGACGGGGGTGGCCGCCGAGACGATACGCGGACCTGCGGTCTGACCGGCTGCTACGGCTTCAGAGAGGCGCACGGCGAGGCCGTTGCGATCACCGAGGTCGCGGGCCGTGGTGACACCGCTGCGAAGCAGTTGCTCTGCTCGGGCCTGCATGTCGCCGAACAGCGCCTCATCGTCCTGCTCCTGGAGGGTCGCGACCGGGTCCGCGCCCGCATCGAAACAGAGGTGGACGTGGGCATCGATCAGACCGGGCAGGACGGTCCCGGCCGGGTACGCGAGCTGGGACTCGCCGGGCCGGGCATGGCGCTCGACCTCTTCACGCGGACCGACGCACGCAATGACTCCATCGCGGACGAGGACCGCTCCGTCAGCGATGACGTGACGGTCGGCACCGGCCAGGACGCGAGCGGCCGTGATGAGCATGTGGGGCTCTCTTTCGCTTTGTTGGTGGGGGGAGACAGGTTCAGTTGGTGGCGCGCAGCGCGTCGGACAGGGCCAGGAGCTCCTGGATGTCTGCGTCTCGGCTGCGTTGATGCGGTATGGCAGTCAGGGGGCGAGCCGGCTCGGCGTCGGACGAGGTGTTTCGGTGGGCCTGCACGGCATCTCGAACCCGTTGGGCCATGACCGCTGCGTCGCCCTCCCGGATTCCGAGTGCGCCTTCGGTCGCGACCGACAGGTACGGGCTGATCTCGACGAGTCCATCGCGGCATTCGACGATCCGGCGATGTCGGCGGCGGTGCACGCCACGGGCGCGGCGCCGTTCCCGCAGGGACGTCGACTCGAGGCTGAGTACGACATGGGGCGCAGCCTGCGCCATCAGATTCCACAGCGGTTCGAGTCGTTCATGTTCGCGCCGGTGCCGCAGCCACAGGCGACAGAGCGCGAGCCGCATCCGTACACCTGGATACGTGACGCCGAAGACGAACGACAGTGTCGAGATGACGAGCAGCGCGGCGACCGCGGCCAGGGCCGGATCGGGGACCGCGCCGCCACGCCACCTGACCCCGACGATCACGGCTCGGATCGCGCACGCGAACGCCATACCGAACATGCCGGCACCAGCAGCCCACAACCCCGTCGAGTGCGGCGGCGCCGAGGCCCGAGCGTAACGACGCGTCCAGAGCGCGGCGGCGGTCAACGCGTACATCAGGTACAGGCCGGTGCCCGCGTAGAAGAAGGCGACCTGAGGGATGGTCATGTCCGTGGTGGAGAAGCTGCCCGCCAGTGCCTGGTGCGGAGCCGTAGCGGTGGCGACCGTGATGGCGACAGCCACGGCAACGACGAGGACGCCCTCGATGCGGGCTCGGCGCCGGGCACCGTCCTCGTCGTCGGACGCATACAAGTAGAAGCACATCAGGAAGTACACGGTGGCAAGGAGCAGCACGTTCTGCACGAGTTTGGCAGCGCCGTGTCCGGCCACGGCGTCGACTTCAGTCCCTCCCTCCGGCATGGCGAAGGGGTAGGACATCGCGGCGCACGCAAGACACAGAGCCACCGAGCGCAGAGACCGATCCTGCGGGGCCTTGGAGAGCTGGTAGAACTTCCAGCCGACCGCGACGACGAGTCCCGTGAGGAAGGGGACGATCACCTACAACCACCCCTGACGGTCGCCGAGGGCTGCCTGCACCTTGCGCACCGAAGGGTCTTCACTCGCCGCCGTTGCGACGTGGTCGAGTATGGACGCCCACTCCCCCACAATGGTCGCGACGAGTTCGGCCTCCTGCTCCTGACGGGTGTCGTACGAGCAGCGATGGAGCGCTCGTCGGATCGCGTCAGCGCCGAGACCGGGGAGAAGCAGCTCCCACACGTCGGTGCCGGCAGGGCCTGGGTGATCGGCCAGGATGTGCCCGAGTTCGTGAAGGACGATGTGGTCCTGGTGATGCGATGTCGTCTCCTGCTGGAAGACGATGATGTCCGCGGCGGCCGTCTCGAGCCACGCGCCGAGCGGCCCGTCGCTCCGCATGGAGAACGCCTTCAGTTCGATCGGGCGGCCACGCCTGCGCGAGATCGCTGCGCACAGGTCGGGCACGCTCAGCGGCGGCTGCACATCGAGAGTCCGCAGCAGTCGGCGAATGCGCCGCTCCAAGTCCTTGGCTCGGACGCCGCCCTCGTGTCGGGGCTGCCGCAGATCTGGGTGTTCCCGAGCCGTTCGGCTGTCAGAAATCTGCCCCTCGGGCAGATTGCGCGGCGAATCGCTTCTACGCCACCACGTAGACATGGCCAGCAGGCTCCCTTGCTCATGATGCTTTTGCACCAGCAATCCTGCACAGCTACTTCCGCCACCAAGAGTGGCGCTACTGATGCCGCATCCAGCTTTGCAGTGCGACACGCACTCAGGAAAACACGCTCCGCATATGCCAGACGGTCAAGATAATGGACATATACACCCAACCCGCTCGTTCGAAAGGCTGGTGCGACAGACGCGTGAGTGACGCAGCCCATACGGGAAAGCATGCCGTGTCCCCCGAGCTGGGACCTCTGCTCCGCGGCTGGCGCGAGCGGCTCGATTACCGCCGCATTCCCGGCATCGACGCCAGGCGAAGACGATTGAAGAACGGGTTGACTCAGGACGAGGTGGCATCACTCACGGGCGTGGCGAGTTCCTGGTATCGCCAGTTGGAGGGCGGCAGCCCGCGCCCCGTATCCGAGCAATTCGTCCAGCGCCTGGCCATGACACTCAGGCTCGACCATGCGGAGCGGGACGTGCTGTTTCAGCTAACGCTGGGACATACGCCTCCGCCCGCACACGCGGACTCGAGTCAGCAGACGGACGAGCACCTTCAGTCCGTGCTGAATTTGATGCTCCCCCACCCGGCATACGTTTCCAATCTGTGGTGGGACATCCTCGCTCACAACCAACCGCAGGAAGACTGGTTTCCGTGGTTGCCGTACGAGCGCAACCTCATGCGGTTCGCTTTCCTGTACCCGGAAGCCCGGGACCAACTGGTCAACTGGCGTGAGGACTGGGCGATCCCATTCCTCGCGCAGATCCGATACGCCATCGCCACGCACCCAGACACACCAGAGCTCATCAATCTCCGTGACGAGATCCTGGAAGGAAACCCGGAAGCCAGCGAACTGTGGGCCACCCAGCAGGCGCAAGCCCACCCGGACGGCGACGAACGCCGTTTCTCGTTGCCGTACCACGACGGCAAGGAGATCCGAGTTCGCATCATGGCCTTCGCCCCGATGAGCAAGCCTGACCAACGCCTCGTCGTGCTTCTCCGCTTGTAGGCAGCGCCATCGGAGAGCCGACGGTCCAGACGTGACTGCGCAGACGGCCCCTCCCACCGGCCAGACACAGCTCCAGCAGACATCAAACGGTCATCCACGTGCCCGAGACAGGCACGCCGGCGCCACGTGCTTGATGGGCATGCGCGGCGCAGCGCGCGTCGAAACGGGCAGAAACGGTCACCATTGGGAGTATGTATCCGCTGGTCCAGGTGGGATCCGCCCTGTTTGAATCTGACTGTGAGCCCGAACGGGCATGATGGTGGAGACCTCAAGGGAGAGGCACGGAGTGAACGCCGAGGAACGTCGACGGCGGATGGTGGAGCTGGCGCGGAAGACCGGGAGTGTGGAGGTTCTCGCGCTCGCTGATGAGCTCGGCGTGTCCAAGGAGACTGTCCGGCGGGACCTCGGCATGCTCGAACGGAACGGTCTGATGCGTCGGACGCACGGCGGCGCATACCCAGTGGAGAGCGCCGGTTTCGAAACGTCCCTCGACGTCCGGCGCACCCAGCACGTCCCGGAAAAGTCTCGGATCGCGACCGCCGCTGCGGACCTGCTGGACGGTGCCGAGACCGTCTTCGTCGACGAGGGGTTCACTCCTCGTCTCATTGCCGAGGCGCTGCCACACGACGTACCGCTGACCGTCGTCACCGCCTCGCTCGGCGTCGCCTCGGTTCTTGCCGACCGGGAGCACATCTCGGTACTCCTACTTGGAGGCCGGGTGCGCGGCGGCACGATGGCCACCATCGGGCACTTCGCGGTGCAGATGCTCTCCACGTTCGTGATCGACGTCGCGTACGTAGGGGCCAACGGCATCTCGCGGGAGTACGGCCTGACCACTCCGGATCCCGTGGTCGGCGACCTCAAGGCCCATGTCGTACGCGCTGCCCGACGGCGGATCTTCGCCGGGGTGCACACCAAGTTCGGCTCGGTGAGCTTCAGTAAATTCGCCGACGTCACCGATTTCGAGGCGATCGTCACCGACACCGCGCTTCCAGCAGCGGAGGCGGCGCGCTACGCGCACCTCGGACCGCAGGTAATTCGCGCCTGACCGTCGCCACCCCAAGCACATCGTCAAACCACGTGCCCGGGGCGGGACTTGATGTGCCGCAACGAGTCCCCTTGCCCATGCCCCGCACCCTTACAAGGAGTCACCCATGCGCGCCCTCGTCGTCACCGCTCCAGGCCGTACCGACATACGCGAGGTCCCCGATCCGGCCCCCGGACCAGGCGAGATCGTCGTATCCGTCGCCTCGTGCGGCCTCTGCGGCACCGACATGCACATCCTCGCCGGTGAGACACCTATGGCGCACTACCCGTTGATCCCCGGCCACGAGCTGACCGGCACGGTCGTCGCACTCGGCGGAGGTGTCACAGCGCCTCCCATCGGCGCCCGTGTCGCCGTCGACCCCAACATCCCGTGCGGCGCCTGCCACTACTGCCGCATCGGGCGCGGCAACCTGTGCGACGCGTACAGCGCCGTGGGTGTCACCAGAGACGGCGGCTTCGCGGAGCTCGTGGCAGTGCCGGCCGCCTGTGCGTACGTGCTCCCGGAGTCCATGTCCGCCGCGGCCGCAGGTCTCATCGAGCCGTTGTCCTGCGCGGTCCACGGCCTGAACCGACTGCCGCGGCGACCTGCCGAACATCACCTCATCTACGGCGCGGGCACGATGGGGCTGATGATGGCCGCGCTGGTCAAGCACGCGGGAGCGGCCTCCGTGTCCCTCGTCGACCCGAACGAGGAACGCCTCGCTTTTGCCAAGGAGTTCGCCGCGGACGCCGTCGCGACCAGTGCCGACGCGCTCGCCCGGCCGGAGGGTTTCGAGGTCGTCACCGACGCGACCGGCGTCGTCGCCGCCATCGAGGACGGCATCGGGCGGGTCCGCAAGGGCGGCACCTTCCTCCAATTCGGCGTCGCCGACCCGGACCGTACGGCGGCGATCTCTCCATTCCGGATCTACAACTCCGAGATCGACATCATCGGATCGATGGCCGTGCACCACAGCTTCCCGGCCGCCATCGACCTGCTCTCCTCGGGACTCGACCTCGACCCTCTCCTGAGCGACGTCTACGCGCTCGACGACTTCGACGCCGCGGTGGCCGCGTTCCGCGCCGGCACCGGACGCAAGATCCACATCGCGCCCGCCGGGCACTGAACACGGAACGGCAAGGAGGGTTCACATGTCACGCATGCCACGAACCGTGCAGAACGCGCTGATCTGGGTCTTCGGCGCCCTCGGCGGCATCCTGTGGGGATACGACACCGGGGTCATCTCTGGGGCGCTCCTGTTCATCCGCAAGGACATCGAGCTGAGCTCGCTGATGGAAGGCGTCCTCGTCAGTTCCCTGCTCGTCGGCGCGATGCTCGGCGCGGGCATCAGCGGCCGGCTCAGCGATGGCTGGGGACGCCGCCGCTCCATCCTCGCGGCGTCCGCCGTCTTCATCATCGGCACCCTCGGCTGTGCCCTCTCGCCCGGCGTGTGGACGCTGGTCGCCTTCCGCCTGGTGATGGGTGTCGGCGTCGGCATCGCATCTGTCGTCGTACCGCTCTATCTCACCGAGCTGGCGCCCAAGCACGTGCGCGGCGGGCTTACCTCGCTGATGCAGCTCCTCGTCACCGTCGGCATCTTCCTCGCCTATGTCACCGACTACCTGTTGCACGACAGCGGCGCCTGGCGCTGGATGATCGGTATCGGCGTCGTGCCCGCCGTGATCCTCGCGTTCGGCATCCTGCTTCAGCCGGAGAGCCCGCGCTGGCTGGTCGGCAAGGACCGGCGGGAGGAGGCGCACCAGGTCCTCGACCGGTTGCGCGGCAACGAGAGCGCCGCCCGTGAGGAACTCGACGAGATCGAGCACACCGTACGCAACGAGCGCTCCGAGACGGATTCCCTGCGTGTGGCCGATCTGCTCTCCCCGCAATTGCGCCGCACGTTCGCTGTCGGCATGCTCCTGGTCTTCTTCCAGAACTTCGTCGGCATCAACACGATCATCTACTACGCCCCGACCCTGCTGACCGACATCGGTTTCGGCGACGGCGGTGCTGTGATCGCGACGATGGGTGTCGGCGCCCTGAACATGCTGGTGACACTGCCCGCGATCAAACTTATCGACCGCACCGGACGCAGGCCGCTGCTGCGGTGGGGAGCCGTCGGCATGTGTGCGGCCATGGCTCTGCTCGCGGCAACCAACTTGTCGGGTCTCGGCTACGGGGTACTGCTCACCACCCTCACGCTGCTTGGTCTTGCCCTCTACATCGCCTCGTTCGCGATCTCCTGGGGCCCGGTGCAGTGGGTGATGCTGCCCGAGTTGTTCCCCCTGCGCATTCGGGCAGGCGCGGTGAGCCTGTGCGTGACGTTCAACTGGCTGTTCAACATGGCCGTGGCGCTGGCCTTCCCGTCCTTGCTGAAGGCGGTTGGCGCCGGCCTCAACTTCCTCTTCTTCACGCTGATGACCTTCCTCGCGTACGTCTTCGTACGGCGCATGCTTCCCGAGACCAAGGGCCGCAGCCTCGAAGAGATCGAACAAGACCTGCTGGGGAACACGAGTCGCCGCCAGCCGACTGCGGTGGGGGCCGAACAGTGACAGGTTCCCGCCACGAACACACCAGGAGCAGCACGCCCATGCGGCAGAGCCCGACAGACCGGACGCGCATCGCCGTCATCGGCGAGTCCCTCATCGATCTCGTCGGACAAGCAGGCGGCCGTACGTACACCGCGCATCCCGGCGGCTCCCCGATGAACGTGGCCTACGGTCTCGGCCGGCTGGACCGGCCGGTCACGCTGATCACACGGATCGGCGAGGACCCCTTCGGTCACCTCCTGACCGGCCATCTCGCGGCAGCGGGCGTGGAACTGGGAATCCTCCCGGAGGCCGGCTTTCCGACCTCGATGGCCTTGGTCGCGCTCGATGAACAGGGCGCCGCCACCTACGACTTCCGTCTGGAGTGGTCCCTGCCCGCCTCGGTCGACCTGCCCCGCGACGCGGTCGCGGTCCACACGGGGTCCATCGCCGCCGCCCTGGAACCAGGCGCCGACGCGGTGGATGCCCTACTGCGCGGCATACGGGAGCACGGCACGGCAACCGTGACCTACGACCCCAACTGCCGCCCCGCGCTGATGGGCTCGCATACTCAGGCTCTGGCGCGCGTCGAGCGGCTCGTGGCCCTCTCCGACGTGGTCAAGGTCAGCGACGAGGACCTCACCTGGCTGTACGGGAACCGGAAGGCCGAGGAAATCGCGCACGACTGGCTCGACCGCGGTCCGGCGCTCATCGTCATCACACGCGGCAGCCAGGGAGCGTACGCCGCCGGGCCCGCCGCCAGCGTGTCCCGCCCCGCCCGCGAAGTCGACGTGGTCGACACCGTGGGCGCCGGAGACGCGTTCATGTCCGGCCTCCTCGACTCACTCGCCCGCGACAACCTGCTCGGCACCGCACGCCGCCCTGCACTGGCCTCGCTTTCCGAGCCGACACTGACCCGCCTCGTCGACCGAGCAGCACGCTCAGCCGCGCTGGCCGTGGGCCGGGCCGGGGCCCAGCCGCCGACATTGATGGAGTTGGACGAGTAGCCCGGTCGCCGCGTCACCTTGGCGAGTCCGGCACCACACGGGTCGGGTACCCGGCGACAGTGGATGGAGGCGGTAGCAAGCGGCTCCGCCCACCGGTTCCCTCAAGGAGGGAGAGGTTGTCCCTCCCACCACCTCCCGTTGCTGCCTCAGACTCAAGGCTGCGTGCACCCGGCGTCCCCCGACACCTCTCCCAGTGCACGTCTGGGGCGCACCAGACGCCATGTCTCCTCGTCGCGCCCAATCGGTCGGCCAGGACCACCGCGGCGCCCTCAGCAGCGAAGCCGCGGGCGGTGGCCAGGCCCATTCCGGCTCCGGAGCCGGTCACCAGCGCCACCTTGCCCGTGAACGTCTCACTCATCGAAATACTCGTTCGCCAGAGGCTTGTCGTTTGTGCGGTGTCGGCAGATGGCGTTGCCCGGTCGGCTGCCGCTCACGCGCCGGCGTGGCGGCGCGTCCCCACCCGGGTGGTGGCCAGGGCTGCGACCAGGGCGATGGCGGCGACCAGGACCAGGCTGATGACCAAGCCGTGCTGGAAGCCGGCCGTGCCGGAGACCAGGGCGCCGAAGACGGCGACGGCCAGAGCGCCGCCGATCTGGCGGCTGGTGTTGAACACGCCGCTGGCGGTGCCGGTCTGCTCGGCCGGAACGTGCTCCAGGAGCAGGGCGGTGGTCGGGGGCATGACCAGCGGTCCTGCCATGCCGATCGGGATCAGCAGCAGCGCGGTCGCCCACGCCGGTGCCGAGGCGGGCACCAGCGCCAGTGCGAGGGATCCGGCCGCCATCAGCACCAGACCGGCGATGATGGGCACCTTCGGGCCGGTGCGTTCGGCGATCCGGGCGGAGAACGGCGTCAGGAAGGCGCTGAGCAGCATCATCGGCAGGAACGCGACGCCGGCGCCGAGCGCGGACAGGCCGTGCTTCTGCTGGAAGTCGAGGGAGAACACGAACGGCAGTCCGTAGAAGCCGACCATGAACGCGAAGCCGATGCCGGTTGCGACGACCACCGTCCGGGAGCGGAACAGAGTGAGCGGCACCATCGGGTGCGCCACCTTGGCCTGCGCAATGACGAACGCGGCCAGTGCGAGGACCGCGACGGCGAGCGAGATCAGCACCTGGGGTGCGGTCAGGCCCGCCTCGCCCGCCTCGATCGCCCCGAAGGTCAGGCCGCCCATGGCGAGGATCGCGGTGATCTGCCCGATCCAGTCGAACGGGGCCGGCCGGGTCGGCGAGTGCGGGGTCCGGGACAGCAGGACGAGGGTGAGGAGGCCGACGGGCAGGTTGATCCAGAAGATCATCCGCCAGGAGACCAGGCTCAGCACGCCGCCGAGCACCGGGCCCGCAGCGGCGGCCACGGCGCCGCCCATCGCCCACACACCCACCGCGCGCCCGCGGCGGGCCGGGTCCGGGAACGCCTGACGTACCAGCGCCATCGACGTCGGCATGGCCACGGCCGCACCGATGCCCTGCACCACCCGGGCGACGATCAGGACAGGCAGCGTGGGGGCGATCCCACACGCCACGGAGGCGACGATGAACAGGCCAAGACCGGCACCGAACGCGCGGCGCGCCCCGATCCGGTCGGAGAGCGATCCAGCGGACAGCAGCAGCGCGGCGAACATCAGCGTGTAGGCGTCGACCACCCACTCCAGGCTGGTGATGCCGCCGCCCAGCGCGTCATGGATCGAGGGCAGAGCGACGTTCACGATCGTCGCGTCCAGGGTGATCATGAAGAAGCCGAGGACGGCAGCGGCCAGCGTCGCCGTGGCGTGCCGGTCCGTTCCGGGCGCGCCCGCCTGCGACGACCTGCGCAGCGAAGCAGTGAGAGGCATGACGGTCAGAGGTCCTTCCGAGAAACGAGGAAAGGTGCCGGCCCGACAGGGCCGGTCACCCATCCACAGAACTACTCAACCCCTCTGACCTGGGAGTCCTTCTCTGGAGGGGTCCTGCCAGTACCCCTCCCGACCACCCCGTGTCCTACGCTGAGGCCGTGCCAGCCGACACCGTTCGCGAAGACATCCGCCACTTCCTCACCAGCCGCCGGGCCCGCCTCACCCCCCAGCAGGCCGGCCTGCCCGACTTCGGCGGACGACGCCAGGTCAGCGGGCTGCGCCGCTCCGAGGTCGCCCAGCTCGCCGCGATCAGCGTCGAGTACTACACCCGCCTGGAACGCGGCAACGTCGGCAGCGTCTCCGAGGAAATCCTCGACAGCCTCGCCCGGGCCCTCCAGCTCGACGACGTCGAACGCGCCCACCTAGCCGCCCTCATCCGCGCCGCCAACGCCCCGCACCGCGCCCCCGACCGCGACGGCGGCGTCTCACACGTGCGCAACAGCCTCCAGCAGATCCTCGACGCCATGACCGGCGCCGCCGGGTTCGTCCGCAACGCCCACCTCGACGTCCTCGCCACCAACCAGCTCGCCCGCGCACTGTACGAAGAGGCACTCGACACCGAGGACCAGCCACCGAACCTGGCCCGCTTCGTCTTCCTCGACCCACGGGCCCGCCGCTTCTACCGCGACTGGGACGGCATCGCCCACAACGCCGTCGGCAGCCTGCGCACCGAAGCCGCCCGCACACCGGGCAACACCGACCTCGCCGACCCCATCGACGAACTCACCACCCACAGCACCGAGTTCGCCATGCGCTGGGACGCCCACGACGTCGAGTACTACCGCAGCGGACAACAGCGCTTCTACCACCCCGCCATCGGCAACCTCGACCTCGACTACGACGCGCTCGAAATCCCCGCCGACCCCGGCCTGACCATCGTCACCTACACCCTCCCCGCCACGTCTGCGGACGCTCTGGGGCGCCTGCAAGCACACGCTGCAGCAACTACGCCAACCGCTCCCGGCAACGAACAGCCTCTCTAAACCGCAGTTCCACGCCGACCTCCTCGCATCGTGTGTCTCCATATCAGGGCGGCTCAGAAGAGGCTCAGCAAGAGCACGAACCCGAGACCGAGGACGGAGATGAGGGATTCCATGAGCGTCCAGGTCTTGAACGTCTGAGACACCGTGAGGCCCAAGTACTGCTTGACGAGCCAGAACCCGACATCGTTGACGTGCGACAGGATGATCGACCCCCCGCCGATGGCAAGCACGAGCAGTGACGCATGGACCGGGTCGAGGTGCGCGGCGAGAGGGGAGACGATCCCCGCTGCGGTGATGGTGGCGACTGTCGCCGAGCCCGTCGCGATTCGTACGGCGGCAGCGATGAGCCACCCCAGGACGAGCACGTTGAGGTCCGCCCCCTCCGCGAGCCGGGCCACCATGGATCCGACACCCGAGTCGACCAATGTCTGCTTGTAGCCGCCTCCTGCGGCAATGATCAGGAGGGTGCCCGCCATAGGAGGCAAGGAAGACTCCACTGATGCGGCGAGCGATTCTCTACTGAAGCCGAGCCACGCTCCCAGAGTGAACAAGGCGACGACAGTGCCGATGGAGAGCGCGACGAGAGGCGTGCCGACGAGGTCGAACGCCGTGCGCACAGGGGCGCCGACAGGCAGTGTCATCTCAACGCCGGCCCGTCCGAGCATCAGAAATGCAGGCAGGAGAACCGTCAGCACAGTCACGGAGAAGGAGGGGACCCGAGCGGGGTTGGCGAGCTCGGTCTCCCCACCGGCGCTCCCGGAGCCTTCGAACTGCTCGTACAGCGCGTCGGGGAGGGTGGCCGGACCGTGGTGTGCGACCAGTCGCCCCAGGACCGGTCCGGCGAGTATGACCGCGGGAACAGCAACTATCAGGCCAAGGCCCAGGGTGAGCCCCAGATCGGCGTGCAGCGAGGCGATGGCCACTACGGGGCCCGGGTGTGGCGGGACGAATCCGTGCAGGGCCGACAACCCTGCAAGTGCGGGAATGGCGACGAGCAGGATCGGCAGTCTGGTACGCCGTGCGATCAACAGGACGATCGGTATGAGCAGGACAAGGCCGATCTCGAAGAACATCGGGAGCCCGATGAGCGCCGCCGCCCCGGCCATTGCCCAGGGCAGCATGCCTGTGCTGACCTTGCTGGTGATCTTCTCGACGACGCGGCGTGCGCCTCCCGAGTCGACCAAGAGCTTTCCTACGATCGCGCCGAGGGCGACCAGGGGCCCGACACTGCCAAATGTTTCTCCCACGCCTTTTTGGAAGCTGGTGACAGCTTCAACCGGATCAAATCCCGCGATGGTAACGAGCCCTGCGGTTCCCGACAGCAAGGCCAGGAACGGGTTGATTTTCAATACCATGACCAACAGCACGACGATCGCGACTGAAGCGACCGCCGCAGTGATCAGACGAGCATCTGAGGCGACGGCAGGTTGCGCCTGCGCCAAGAGAGAGCGGAACAGCACGAATCCTCCGGCAAGCAGAATGGCCTGAGCGGCCGAGGTAATTGGATGGGGGTTGCACGGGGCGACGTCATGGCCGCCGGCCGTGAAGAGTTCGCCGACACCGTGGTGCTGGATCCCGGGAGTTGCCGTGCTTCCCGACGATGTGCAGCTTCGGACCTGAGCAGGTAGGAACTGGTGCGTCGGCCGGAACATGCCAGGAACTGGGCGCGAGTTGGAACGGAAACCCTGCGCGTCAGGTATCGCGGCCCCGTCAGGCGTCCGTGGGGGTGAGCAGGTCGCGGTTGCGGGTCTCCTTGGCGCCTACCGTAGCTACGAAGCTGATCAGGCCGACGATGCCCATGTAGACGGCCACCGGCCACCAGGACTCGGACGCCCAGGCGAACAGCGCCGAGGAGATCAGCGGGCCGATGCCGCCGCCGAGCAGGGAAGAGCCCTCCCGGGCGAGAGCCACACCGCTGTAGCGGTAGCGACTGCCGTACATCTCTGGGTAGTAGGCACCTTGTACCGCCGGGCTCCCGACCACGGCGAACACGAAGCCGAGAATGATCGTGCCGTAGATCAGCAGCGAGTCAGCGGTGGACATCAGCATGAACGCTGGGAACGGGTACACGACCATGACGCCGGTGCACACAAGGTAAACGACTTTCCGGCCGAACCGGTCGGACAGCCAGCCCGCCACCGCTGCTGCGACGATCGCGGCCACCGCGCCGGCGAACATCACCGGCGGAACGAAGCCAGCGGGCAGGCCGACTGAAGTGATCAGGAAACTGCCGAAGAAGACTTGAATGATATAGGAATGGGCGTGCGGGCCGACGGTCATTAGCAGCATCCGGGCCAGCGTCGACCGGCCGTCGGTGACCGCGGCCTTGATGGGCGCCCCCGCAACGACCGCCTCTTCCTTGGCCTGTTGGAACACCTCGGGGTCGCGCAGCCGCCTGCGGATCACAGCGGCGACGACTGTCACGGCGACGCTGCTGAAGAACACCACCCGCCAACCCCAGGAGTACAGGGCCGCGTCGGGCAGTAGCTGCGCGAGCCACCAGGCGACCGCGCCCAGCGCGACCCCCGTCGCGGCACCGACCTGCACCAAAGAGGCGAACAGACCACGCCGCCCTGGCGGTGCGACCTCGGTGAGCATGACCATTCCCCCCGCCTGCTCGGCCCCGGCGCCGAAGCCCTGCAGCATTCGACAGAGCACCAGCAGTACCGGGGCGAGCAGGCCCGCCTGCGCATAGGTGGGGAGTAGACCGATTGCGAAGGTCGATACGCCCATCAGCGTCAGCGTGGTGACCAGCACCCACTTGCGTCCGAGTCGGTCGCCGAAGTGCGAGAAGAACAGGCCGCCGATCGGGCGTGCCAGGAAGCCGACCGCGTAGGCGCTGAAGCTCGCGATCAGACCGACCGTGGGGGACACATTGGGGAAGAACAGCTCCCGGAAAATGATCGCCGAGGCCGTGGCGTACAGGATGAAGTCGTACTGCTCGAGTGCTGTGCCTATCGCAGCGCCCCAGGCGGCGCGACGGGCGTTGCTCCGGGGCGGCGTGGGTTTGGCGGCACGGTTCGGCCGGGTCGTTTCGGCGGCGTGTTCGGTCATGCGCTCCTCGCATCCTTGCGGGGTGGACCAAGGCGCCCGGGATCTCAGCGGGCCCTGGGACGGGCCGGCTTTCGGGGCTTGCGATCACCGAAGTTAGCAACGCGTTTCACTACGTACAACGGGGTTGCGAGGTATTTTCCCTGCACAAGGGAGCTTCGCCCCTACTGGCGACACACGTGACTACACTGCATACAACGGAGATGCGGACGGTGAAGAGCCGCAGAAGACCGCAAAGAGAGGTGAGGACGTGACACCGCCTTCCCGTTTGCTGCGTTCGCAGGCCTGGTTCGACAATCCGGACAACCCCGGCATGACTGCGCTCTACCTTGAGCGCTATCTCAACTACGGCCTCACTCGTCGCGAACTGCAGAGCGGGCGTCCAGTCGTCGGCATCGCACAAACCGGTTCTGACCTCGCGCCTTGCAACCGCCACCATCTCGACCTCGCAGCGAGGGTGCGGGAAGGGATCCGCACCGCGGGCGGCATTGCGATGGAGTTTCCCGTTCACCCGATCCAGGAGACGGGTCGCAGGCCCACAGCAGCGCTGGACCGCAACCTCGCCTACCTGGGCCTGGTTGAGCTGCTCGACGGATATCCGCTGGATGGCGTCGTGCTGATGACCGGGTGCGATAAGACCACGCCCGCCTGCCTGATGGCCGCAGCGACGGTGGATCTTCCCGCGATCGTGCTGTCCGGTGGCCCGATGCTCAATGGCTGGTCGGGCCGCGAGCGTCTGGGCTCCGGCACCGCGATCTGGCGAGCCCGCGAACAGATGGCTGCCGGGGAAATCGGGTACGAACAGTTCGTCGAGATCGCGGCAGCCTCGGCTCCGTCGATCGGGCACTGCAACACCATGGGCACGGCTCTGACCATGAACGCGTTGGCCGAGAGCCTTGGGATGAGCCTGCCTGGTTGCGCCGCCATTCCCGCGCCGTACCGGGAGCGCGGCCAGATCGCCGAACGCACCGGGGAGCGGATCGTCGAGATGATCGGCGAGGGACTACGGCCATCCGACATCCTCACCCGGCCCGCATTCGAGAACGCGATTCGTGCCGCCTCGGCGCTGGGTGGGTCCACCAACGCCCCGGTTCACGTCAACGCGATCGCCCGACACGTCGGTGTCGAGCTGACCATGCAGGATTGGCAGGACTTGGGGCACAGCGTGCCGCTGCTGGTCGACATGCAGCCCTCCGGTCGCTACCTCGGAGAGGACTTCCACAGAGCGGGCGGCGTGCCGGCCGTGCTCACCGAACTACTGCGAGGAGGCCTGCTGCACGGGGACGTCCACACCGTGACCGGCCACACGCTCGCGGAAAACCTGGCTGCCACAGCGCCGGAACGCGACCCCGCCGTGATACGTCCGTTGGCCGAACCGTTGCGGGCAACGGGCGGGTTCCTGCACCTCACCGGCAATCTTTTCGACTCGGCACTGATGAAGACGAGCGTCATCTCGGACGACTATCGCAGGCGTTACCTTTCTGACCCCGAGCATCCCGGCGTGTTCGTTGGCCGAGCCGTGGTGTTCGATGGCAGCGAGGACTACCACGCACGGATCGAGGAACCTGATCTGCTCATCGACGAGAAATGCATCCTTGTCATGCGCGGGGCCGGAGTGCTCGGATTCCCTGGCTCCGGGGAGGTGGTGAACATGACGGCCCCAAGTCACTTGCTCAAGAAGGGAATCACCGAGCTGCCGTGCATCGGGGACGGGCGTCAGTCTGGAACATCCGCCGCACCGTCCATCCTGAACGCTTCGCCCGAAGCGGCCGCGGGTGGTGGGCTCGCGCTGCTCCGCACCGGGGATCCCATCCGCATTGACACCGTCCGCTGCACCGTGGACGTCCTGCTTACGGACACCGAGCTGGCAGAGCGCCGTGAGACGCTGCAGCTGGAAGGCGGCTATCCGGTGCCACCAAGCCGCACCCCCTGGCAGGAGATTCAGCGTTCGATGGTCGGTCAGCTCTCCGAAGGCATGGTCCTCCGTCCTGCGCTGGCCTACCAGCGCGTATCCCGTGGCGAGCCACCTCGGGACAACCACTGACCGCACCCGCTTGAGTCGAAGGAACGAAGAATGCCCGACAGTCCGGTCGGAACCCGCACTCTGCTGCGCGGCCTTGCGCTGCTTGAACTCGTAGGGGAGGAACCGTCCGGCAGCAGCGTGAGCGGTCTCGCCGCGGCGAGTGGCCTGGACAAGGGGACCACATCCCGGCTGCTGGCAACGCTGCGCAAGGCGGGCTTCATCCGCCAGGACGAGAACGACCGTCTGTACCGACTGTCGGGTAAGGCGCTGTCGCTGGCCGAGAGTTATGGCGATCAAGTCGACCTGCGGAACGTAGCCCGGCCGCACCTGCGCAGGTTGCGGGACCAAGTGAACGAGACCGTGCACTTGGGCATCGCCGACGGAGCCGAGGTCGTCTACATCGACAAGGTCGAGTCCTCACAGTCGATCAAGCTCGACTCTCGGCTTGGCCACCGCGAACCCATCCACACCACAGCGTTGGGCCGGGCCATCCTCTCCCGGCTGGCGGAGCCGGAACGGCGTGGATTGCTCGACTCCATCGTGCTGGAGAGACGGACTCGCCGCACCGTCGCCGACCCCGTTCTGCTGCAGCAAATGCTCGATCGATACGCGGAAGTCGGCTACGCAACCGAGGATGAGGAGAATCGGGACGAGGTGACCTGCGTCGGATCCGCGGTTCTCGACAGCATCGGACGCGCTGTGGGGGCAATCAGCATCTCCGGACCGTCCTACCGTATGGCCTCGCGGATCACCGAACTCGGCGAGGCCGTCCGGGCCTCCGCGACCGCAGTCACCCGCGAGCTCGCAGGTGCCCCCGTCGCCAAGCAGACGCGGGCGTAACGGCCACGAACGACTTCCTGCTCCGGTGGGCGAAGGCCGGAGTGCTCGACCGGATCCGTGATCACGTGCGGCGGACGATGGGCGAATTCGCGGAGACCGTGGGCAGGACATCACGCGGCTACGAGCACCCGCGCACGGCATGTTGACGCTGCCCGGCACTGATCAGCACCGGGCGGCGTCAATAGCGTCGCCTGCCTACCGAGTAGTGAATCCGCCGTCCGCGATGATTGGCTGGCCGACGACGAACCTGGCGCCGGGGCTGCACAGCCACAGAACGGCAGAGGCGATCTCCTCGGACAGGCCGAGCCGCCCGAGCGGGATCTCACTGATCAAGGCGTCCATGTGCTCCGGAGCGTCGGCGACGGCCTTGCGAACCATCGGAGTGTCCGTGGTGCCTGGGCAGACCACATTGATCTGGATGCCCCTGGATGCGTACTCGAGCGCGGCGCTCTTGGTCAGACCGATGACCCCGTGTTTCGAGGCGGTGTACGCGCCCAAGTTGGCCGTGCCTGCGATACCGCTCTGCGAGGAGCAGTTGACGATCGCGCCACTGCCCTGATCGCGCATGTGACGTAGTTCGTACTTCATGCAGTTGAAGATGCCGCGCAGGTTGACGGCGATGGCCCGGTCGAAGTCCTCGCCCAGGACATCCGCCGTTTCCGCCACCGGAACGTGCAGCCCGGCCCCGTTGAAGGCCATGTCGAGACCACCAAGCGTGGCGACGGTCTGCTCGACCATGGCCGCCGCGTCCGCCTCACTGGAGACATCACAGCGCATCGCGATCGCCCGATGCCCGGCTGACACCAGTTCCTCGGCCGCAGCGCGCGCCGCGTCCTCGTTCAGGTCCGCGAGAGCGACCGCCGCACCGGCCTCGGCGAACGCCTGAGCAGTGGCCAGACCAATACCGGAGGCCGCGCCGGTAACCAACGCCACCTGGCCGTCGAAGGAGATGTTCATGAAGAGATTGTTCTTTCGTGAGGGCCGTCAGGCTGGGGGACGCTCATTGGGCGTCGATGTCGATGGGGTAGCTGTCGGCGGTGAACGTCTCAGGGTCGCCGCCGGCCCGTGCGCCGGTGTCGAGAGCGTCGATCCGGGCGACTTCCTCGGGCATGAGGGCGAAGTCGAACACGCCGATGTTTTCGGCGATCCGCTCGGGTCGCACCGACTTCGGGATCACAGCGAAGCCGTGGTCGAGATGCCACCGCAGCACGATCTGAGCAGGCGTCTTTCCGTACTTCTCGGCGAGCTGGACTACGGCCGGGTGGCCGAGGGGGGTGGCCGCGCCGTTGGTCACGGCGCTCTGGTTACGGACGTAGGTGCCACCGATGGGTGCCCAGGCCTGCGTCACGATGCCGCGCTCGGCATTCGCTGCACGCACTTCCGGTTGCGTATAGAACGGATTCAGCTCGACCTGGTTGAGGGCAGGCACCGTGCTCGCTTCATCCGCCAGCCGCTTCAGGTGGTGCGGAAGGAAATTGGACACGCCAATGGTACGGACGCGCCCATCAGTCAAGAGTTCCTCCATGGCCTTGTAGGCCCCCACGGTCTTGGCGAAATCCGTGGGGACGGGCCAGTGCAGCAGGAGCAGGTCCAGATACTCCAGTCCAAGTCGGTCGAGGCTGTTCTCAAAGCCGCGCATGGCCTGGTCGTAGCCGTACTGCCCGGGCCAAAGCTTGGTCGTCAAGAATATGTCCTCTCGGGACACATCACTCTCGCGGATTCCTTCTCCAACGGCTCGCTCATTTAGATAGGCCGCGGCCGTGTCGATGAGACGGTAGCCATGATCAAGTGCTGCAGTGACCGATGCAGCGGTCTGTTCTGCCGGGGTGAGGAAGACGCCGAGCCCGAGAGCCGGCATTTCCACTCCGCTGTTCAGGGTGAGTGTGGCGGTCATTTCTTACCTTTTCGTCTTCTAACGTTGAGTTCGTAGTTGCCGGAACGCAGCGCGGTCACGGCCGCTTGGGTTATTCGGGTGGGCCGGAATGTAGTCGAACGTGACGGGATCGGATCTGCGACGCCCGCTCTCGCCCTGGTCCGGCCGAGAAATCACCGACAGGTCTTAGCTAGGTTTCCGTCCGCTCTCTGACCTCGCCGCCCCCGAGGGAGATTCCTGAGCCTGAATTTGCTGAAGGCTGCTATACGAGCGCATCTTGCAACACGCCGCCGTCCTTCTTTTCTGTCGAAGAGCTTCGTTCGGTGATTCCGGAAGCGGCGATGATGACAAGCCCTATAACCGCCAGGCCTACTGCAACGAGGGCTGGCGCCCGGTGCCCGAAACCGGCGCTGATCACGAGGCCGCCGGCCGTCGCGCCGAGTGCGTTGCCGATGTTCAGCGCTGCCTGGGTCATCGCGGCTCCCAGGGTGGCCGCCTCACCTGCAACATCCATGAGTCGCAGCTGGAGGTTGGTGACAGTGATCGCCCCGATTCCCGATACGAGGAACACTGCCGGCAGTGCCCACCATCCGTGTGGCGCCGCGGCCCAGAACAGCAGCATGGCGGCGGCCGTCCCGCCACTGGCCAGCAGCAGGGACTTGTACACCGACCAGGACGACAGTTCGCCGCCCGCCCAAGTACCCACGGTCAGGCCGAGGCCGAAAGCAAGCAGGAACAGCGGTACGACGCCAGCTCCAAGGCGAGCCACCTCGGTGACCGTGGTGGCGATGTAGGAGTAGATCGCGAAGACTCCGCCGAGGCCGACGGACCCGGCAGCGAGCGTCAGCCAGACCTGGCCCTTGGTGAAGAACACCCGTACTTCCCCGCGACCGGACGCCGGCCGAACAGTCGGCTGTCGCTGAACGGTCATGGCTATCGATGCGGCGGCGAAGGCCGCAAGAAGCGCACAGGTGATGTAGGCGATGCGCCACCCCGCCGTTTGCCCGAGCCAGGATGCGGCAGGCACGCCCACGATGTTGGCCACGGACAGGCCAAGCAGCACTGAAGCCACAGCCCTTCCTCGGCGCTCCTTTGTGACCATGTCCGCCGCGACGAGGCTGGCGATGCCGAAGAACGCCCCGTGCGGCAGACCATCGAGGAACCTTGCGGCGACGAACACCTCGTAGGTCGAAGCGAGCGCAGTCATCAGGTTGAACAGGCTGTACACGCCGATCAGAGCGATCAGGAATGCCTTGCGCGGAAGGCGCGCCCCCCATACCGCCAGGAGCGGGACGCCGATCACGACACCGAGCGCGTATGCCGTGATGCCATGTGCCGCAGAGGGCTCACCGACGGAGAGGCCACGTGCGAGCTGCGGCAGCACCCCCATCGTGACGAACTCGGTCGTGCCAATGGCGAAGCCGCCACTTGCCAAAGCGAGGAGAGCGAGTCTCGTACGGGCTCTTGAAGGAATTGCATGCTGATCCACTCGATCAACCGTGCCAGCGCGAAAAGTAATGAGGCAGGGTCTGTCGTTGGGGGTAAAGCCAGTGCCCCCTTCGCTCCCCCGAGCACCTGGCCCGCCACCGTCACAGTTAAAGGGATTCGACCTTGGACGGCGCCGCTTTCCCGCGATTCTCTCAGCGCGGCGTTGCAGCGGGCTTCTGCCGCCAGGATCAGGAGGGGGGTAACAGCAGGGACTCTCTCTTCTACGTTCCTGCTCCTAGGCTGGAACGGTGGACAACCGCAGCGAAATCAGTGCTTTCCTCAAGACTCGCCGTGACAAGGTCACGCCCGAGCAGGCAGGGCTACCCGTCTACGGGAACCGCCGGGTCAGCGGGCTTCGCCGAGGCGAGGTCGCGATGCTGGCCGGTGTGAGCGTCGAGTACTACACCCGCATGGAACGCGGCAACCTCAGTGGCGTGTCCGACAGCGTCTTGGACGCGATCGCC
The DNA here is from genome assembly GCF_055657265.1 of Streptomyces sp. NPDC107575. Classification (NCBI taxonomy): domain Bacteria; kingdom Bacillati; phylum Actinomycetota; class Actinomycetes; order Kitasatosporales; family Streptomycetaceae; genus Streptomyces; species Streptomyces sp. NPDC107575. The sequence goes on from NZ_JBVKBG010000011.1 coordinate 33,006, forward strand.
AGCGCCCTGCAACTCGACGAAACCGAGCGAGATCATCTGTTGGCCCTAGCCAGAACCGCCAACACCAGCCCGGGCCGTGTGCGGCAGCCGCCAGCGAAGTCGACGGTGCGTCCCAGCATCCAACGCATCGTCGACGGCATGCCGGACTTGCCGGCCTTCGTGCGCAACCACCGATTCGATGTGTTGGCAGCCAACACGCTCGCCCGGGCCCTCCACTGCGAGTGGTTCGACGGCGGAGAGAAGCAGCCGGTCAACACCGTTCGGTTCGTCTTCCTCGATCCCCGAGCTCCGCGCTTTTACAGCGACTGGGAGCGCGTGGCCCGCCAAGGCGTGGGATCACTGCGCGTGGAGGTCGCCAAGAGCCCGTACGACCGTGGCCTCTCCAACCTCATCGGCGAGCTGTCCACCCGCAGCGATGTCTTTCGCAAGATGTGGGGAGCGAACGATGTGTTTGTCTACAACGAGGGCATGAAGCGGTTCCGGCACCCAGTCGTCGGAGAACTCGAACTGGTCCACGAGGCCCTCGCCCTGCCAGCGCCAAGGGACACCGGCCTGTCCATCACCGTCTACAGCGCCGAGCCCGGCACGCCGTCCGAGGACGCTCTCAGGCTCCTGGCCTCCTGGGCCGCGGAACCTCGCGATTCTTCAGTGCCTCGCACCGACTCCAAGGACCGCTGACGCAACACTCGGCGCCGAGCTGCATGCCTGGGGTCAGGCACCGCTGCCTCTGACGGGGTGGCTCGGGTCCGACGCCCAGGAGGCCAGCAGACGCAGCCGGTCGTGAGAAGGACTGCCTGGCTCGGCGGTCCAGACGATGATCTGCAGCTCGGGGCCAGCCGCCCAGGTGACAGCGTTCCAGTCAAGATGCAGATCCCCGACCACCGGATGGCGCAGGTGCTTGGTGCCGGTGTCCCGGACGGCGACGTCGTGGGCGGCCCACCACGCGCGGAACTGGGCGGATCGCGCCGAGAGCTCCTCCACCAGCGCGGCCAGTTGATCGTCTTCGGGATAGCGCGCGTTGTGCATCCTCATCTGCGCGATGGCCAGCCGAGTCACTTCTTCCCAGTCGTCGTACAGCTCCCGGAGCGCCGGATCGGTTATCAGCATCCGAATGAAGTAGCGCTGCCCCACAGGCACCTTCCCGTAGTCGGCAAGCAGCGCGGCGCCCATGCTGTTCCAGGCAACAACCTCAGTGCGGGGCCCGATGACTGCAGCGGGTGTGTGCGCCATGTCGTCGATCATTCGCTGCAACTGCGGCTGCACCACGGGCCGCGCCGCTCGGGGCGGCAAACGATCCGCCTGTCGGTTCGCCAGCTCGTACAGGTACGCGCGCTGATCACCGTCGAGGCGTAGTACTCGGGCCAAGGAGTCCAGCACGGGAGGGGAAGCCTGCATGCGTCCCTGCTCGAGGCGGACGTAGTAGTCCGTGCTGATCGCGGCGAGTACCGCGACTTCTTCACGCCGCAGTCCCGGGACGCGTCGGGAACCCCCTGCGGGCAGGCCCACAGCATCCGGGGTGAGCTCGGCGCGGCGCGCCTTGAGGAACTCGCCGAGGTCATTCCGGTGTACAGGGTGGTTCATGCCGCCAGCGTGTCATTCGGTACCCCCGTTGTCAGGGGAGACATGTGTCCCTGGCCCATCGCCGCCTCATGAGGCAGTTCCCCCCGGGCCAGCAGGGGCGAGCCCTCCATGACAGGCCTTACGCGTCCGGGATCACCATGTCGAACGCGTCGTCTCTGGCCGTGTCCGGGTCGGGTCCGTGTCGGACACCGGTGTCCAGGGAATCGAGTGCGGCAAGTTCGTCGGCTGCAAGCGAGAAGTCGAACACGTCGAAGTTCTCACGAATCCGCTTGGGGCTGGTGGACTTCGGGATGGCCGAGCGTCCCTGCTGCAGGTGCCAGCGGAGCAGTACCTGCGCTGGCGTCTTGCCGTACTTCTGCGAGAGTTCGGTGACGGCGGGGTCGTCCAGGACGTTGCGGCGGTGGTCACCCCAGCCCGGGTAATGGGTGATTCCTCCGATCGGGGACCAAGCCTGGGTGAGAATCCCTTGGTCGGCATTGGCCTGCTGCACCGCCGGCTGAGTGAAGTACGGGTGCAGCTCGATCTGATTGACGGCAGGGACGACACTCGTGCGCTCGACCAGTTCCGCCAGGTGGTGAGGCATGAAGTTGCTGACGCCGATGGCTCGGACCTTCCCGTCGGCAAGGAGCCTCTCGAGGGCGCTGTAGGCGGCTACGGTCGCGTCGAAGCGGCTCGGAGCAGGCTGGTGAAGGATCAGCAGGTCGAGTTGGTCCAAGCCGAGCTTGCGCGTGGCCTTGGTGAAGGCGGACAGCGTCGCCTCGGCACCGTAGTCGCTGACCCAGACCTTGGTCTCGACGAAGACCGTGGAGCGGTCCAGCCCCGAGCGGCGCAGGCCCTCACCGACCTGGAGTTCGTTGCCGTACACAGCGGCTGTGTCGATGTGGCGGTACCCGGCGGAGAGGGCCGTCTCGACGGCGCCAGCCGTGTCTTCCGGGCTGCTCTGGAAGACCCCCAGGCCCAGGGCGGGCATGACGACACCATTGTTCAAAGTGACGTTGATCATGACTTTCAGCCTTCGGGAGTATGTGTGCCGCCGCGACGACGGCTCTGTGACTCGCCAAAACTAGGCGTAGGAACGCCCTCAGAAGGTGAGCACCACGCGGCCCCGCAGCCCGCCCGCTTCAAGGAGCCGGTGTGCCTCGGGAGCCTGGTCGGCCGGAAGGGTCTGCGCCACACGCGGAGTCAGCCTGCCTTCCGCCGCCAACTGGCGGAGCCGGTCCAGCTTCGCGTGCTCGTGTGCGTACTTCGGCACAAAGGTCGTTCGAGGCTCAATACCGCGTTCCCCAGGCACCTGCTTGAGAGCCGCGGAGGACACCAGCCGTCCACCGTCACGCACCGCGCGGATGACCACATCCGCGATGCCGGCCGTATCGACGAGCCCGTCAACTCCTTCCGGTTCCTCCGCACGGACCAGCTCCGCAAAGTCGCTGCCACGTGCGACGACCACGTCCGCGCCCAGCTTCTTGACCAACTGCTCGTCCTTCGGCGCGGCATCGGCGATGACACGCAGTCCGTCCGCTTTCGCCTGCTGCACGGCGTATCCGCCAACCGCACCGGCGGCGCCGGTAACCGCGAGGGTGGCGCCCGCAGGAAGGTCCAATGTGTCCAGCGCCATGCGTGCGGTGAGGCCGCTCATCGGCAGTGTCGCCGCCTCGACATCGGGCACGCCCTTGGGTACTGGGACCACAGACGCGGCTGGAACGACGACGTACTCCGCGTAGGCCCCATGCGTGCCCTTGAGGACAACGATGGCCATCACGTGGTCACCGACACTCAGACCGGTTTCCACACCTTCACCGAGCTGCTCAATCACGCCGGCTGCGTCCATTCCGGGAACGTACGGCGGCTCGATGTCGGCGACATGCGCGATCCCTCGACGGAGCAGAAGGTCAACAGGGTTGACGGCCGCCGCGTGCACCCGGATGAGGACCTCGCCCGGCCCAGGTTCGGGAACCGGAAGGTCCAGGATCCGCAACGCCTCGGGCCCGCCGAATTCAGTTACCCCAACGGCCTTCATGAATGAGCCACCCTTTGCTCTCGCGGACGCACTTCGAGTGCGTCGATCACTCACCATGCTCACGGCTCTTCACCGTCCGCAAAAGAGGAGAGTCGTGCCGGGGTAGCAGCCCTCCTAGGAGAATCTGTCCCCCTCTGTACGGGAGTACCTCCCGAGCGCGTTCGCCCCGGCCCCATTGCCCGGTCGGGCACGAGGGCTGGGGCGAACAAGTGCAGCGTCGCTGGGTCAGGGGGTTGAAGAGCGGCCCGCTTCGGCGGTGCGTTGCCCCCTGTTGCGGGCGACCCAGAGGCGGTAATCCGCCTGCTGGGCGGCGCGCTCTGTCGACGTGTGGCCGAAGCGCTCGCTCAGAACGTCTGAGACGTGCTCGATCGCCGAGGCGTCGCCGTCCGGCGACCAGTAGAACGAACCGGTACGGCGGACGAGGACGTCGGAGACGGTCATCGCCATCTCCTGGTCGACGGCGTATCGGATCTCGGCATCGGTCAGATCGGTGCCCGGGAGAACGTCGTGCGTGCCGGACGCAGCCACCCGGTCGGCGTTGCCACCGTAACGGCGCAGCCAACGGTCCCGCAGCGCCGGCGGAACCACGGCGACCGCCCGTTCCGAACGGAACCGATCGGCGGGGTCGCCTCCCGAAATCGGGGCACGATCCGTGGTGCTGCCCGGTACCGCGCGAACACCGTGGTCGCGGGCGAGCTGGCCGACGACCTGGTCGATGATCTGGCGCCCCATGATGCGGGCGGTGGTGAGCTTCCCTCCGGCCACAGTGATCAGGCCGTTGGGCCCCTCGGTGATGGTGTGCTCCCGCGAAGCGTCGGCGTTCGATGTCCCTGGAGGCGGCGCAGTGATGGGCCGCAGCCCCGCCCACGTACCGACGACGTGCTCCGGACCCACCTTCGCGTCAGGCAGGGTGTGGTTGGCCACCTCCAACAGGTAGTCGATGTCCTGCTCCTCGGCGACCACGTCGTCCGGGGAGCCGTCGAACGTGGTGTCCGTGCTGCCGATGTAGACATGGCGACCGTCTGGGGTCGGTGTCGGCCATACGACGCGGTTGTCCGCCGGGGAACGTAGGAACACGGCCGTGTGCAGCGGGAAGTCTTCGGTGCGCAGCACGATGTGAACGCCCTTGGTGGGGCGGAGGGTGGGATGTGCGACCGGGGTGTCAAGGCCCAGTACGCGGTCGACCCAGGGCCCCGCGGCGTTGACCACCGTTCGCGCGCGGATGACTGTCTGGTCGCCGGTGATCCGGTCGAGTACCTCCGCGCCGGCCACCCGCCCCCGTTCGGTCACCAGGCCCACGGCCTCGGCATGGTTGGCCAGCAGCGCGCCGGCCTCCCAAGCGGACTTCAGCACATCGGTGACGAGGCGGGCGTCGTCGGTCATGGCGTCGTGGTACAGCCCCGCGCCGGTGAGTCCGGCGGGATTGAGATGCGGTTCGCGCCGCAGGACGGCGGCGCGACCGAGCATCCGGTGCCAGCGGCGCAACGGGGCCCGGGAGAAGGCGTCGTAGAAGGTCAGCCCAAGGTTGAGCAGGGCCTTGCCTTCCGGGTAGCCGCGGTACAGCAAGTAGAGAAAGGGCTGCAGGTCGGCGAGGTGCGGAGCGATGCGCATCATGACCTCGCGCTCGCTCACCGACTCGTGGACCATCTTGAACTGGTACGTCTGCAGGTAGCGCAGGCCTCCGTGGATCAGCTTCGACGAACGCGATGACGTGCCGGAAGCGAAGTCGTCCTTCTCGATGAGCACGGTCGACAGCCCGCGCATGGCCGCATCCCGGGCCGCGGAGGCACCGGTGATGCCCCCGCCAATGATCAGTACGTCGACCTCTCGAGGCAGGTCGGCGGCGGTGAATCGCTTCATGACCGGATCCATCCCCTTGCTCGTTCCACGGCGCGCTGCCATTCCTCGTACTGCGCGTCGCGCGTGGTCTTGTCCATGGCCGGTGTGAAGACGGCGTCGTCGTTCACGGCCTGGAAGCACTCCTCCGGTGTGTTCCACACACCAACGGCCAGGCCCGCCAGATAGGCAGCGCCGCTCGAGGTGGCCTCGACATCCGCAGGCCGGTGAATGGTGGCGCCGATCATGTCGGCCTGGAACTGCAGGAGGAAGTCGTTGGCCGATGCTCCGCCGTCGGCTCGCAGGGTGGTGATGGGCTGCCCGGATTCCGCCGCCATCAGGTCGATGAAGTCCTTGATGGAGTAGACGATGCCTTCCAGGGCGGCCCGGGCCAGGTGGCCCCGGGTGGTCCCCGGAGAGATACCGATCAGCATTCCCCGCGCGGTGGCATCCCAGGACGGGGCGGCCAGCCCGGTGAGGGCGGGTACGAAGTACACACCGCCGTTGTCGGCGACTCCCTCGGCGAGTTCCTGGGTCTCGGCCGCGGTCTGCAGGAGTTCGGCTCCATCGCGCAGCCACTGCACCGCGGAACCAGTCACCGGGGCGTACCCCTCGAGGCCGTAGGTGGTCACGCCCTCGCGGCGCCACGCGATGATCGTGGACAGGCCGTGAGACGAAATCACCGGCGTCGTACCGGTGTTGAGGTCGAGAAACGTGCCGGTGCCATGGGTGGTCTTGCCCTCCCCCGGCGCCAGACATCCCTGGCCGAACAGGGCTGCGGACTGGTCCGCGACGGCCGCAGCGATGGGGATCTCCGCGCCGAGGACGCTCGCACTGGTGGTGGCGATCACTCCGGAATCGTCAACGACCTCTGGCAGTACCGCGCGAGGGATGTTCAGCGCATCGAGCCACTCGCCGTACCAATCTCCGGTGAGCAGGTCGTAGGCGCCGGTCACCACGGCGTTGGACGCGCTGATCACATGCCGGGTACCGCCGCTGAGCCGATGAATCAGCCATGAGTCGATGGTGCCGAAGGCGAGTTCACCCGCCTCGGCCCGCGCCCGCAGCGCGGGATCCTGCTCGAGCAGCCAGTGCAGCGACAGGCAGGAGTAGACCGGGGCGATGGTCCAGCCGGTCCGCGCCTGGACCTTCTCCCCCCACTCGGGGAGAAGCCGTGCCGCAAGGCCTGCGGTGCGCAGGTCTTGCCACACAATGGCCCGCGTCACCGCCTCGCCGGTCTGCCGGTCCCACAGCAGGCTGGTGCCCCGCTGATTGGTGATGCCCACAGCTGCGAGGTCCGCCGGTGCGGTGGTTGACTCGGCCAGCACGGACCGTACCCGGCCCAGGCTGGCCTGCCAGATCTCCTCGGCGTCGTGCTCGACACGGTCGGGAGCCGGATGGTGCTGGGTGAACTCCGCATAGCTGGCGCCCAGTCTGCGGCCCGCCCCGTCGAAGACCAGGGCGCGCGTACCGGTCGTTCCCTCGTCGATGACCAGCAGTCGATCGTTCTCGCTCATCGTTGAGCTCCTCGTCATGTCCTGGATCAGAGTCCGAGCTTGCCGGGGTTGAGCAGACCCTCGGGGTCGAGGGCCCGCTTCACCCGGCGCAGGACTCGGTGCGCCGAGCCCAACGACCGCCGCGAGTAGGGCGAGCGCGCCAACCCGCCGCCGTGGTGGTGGGAGAGTTCCGCTCCGTGGTCGAGGCACACCTGCATCGTCGTGGCCCAGATCTCCTTGAGGCGTTCGCTGGCCGCAGCATCGTCGGCCACCTGGCCCAGGAGAATCACGTACATCGAGGTGCCTTGCGGGTACACGTGCGAGAAGTGGACGAGCACCTCGTCGGCCAGCGGTTCGAGCGCCTTACGAACATCCGCGTACAGCCCACCGATGTGCCGCCACGTGTGGGCGACTTCGATGGTCTCGGCGAAGCCTCCCGGCGTGTCGAGCCGCTTCTCGACGGTGGAGAAGTCGAAACGCCGCCCGAGCCACCCCTCCACGGGCCCCGGGCCCATCTCGGTCGCGCCGTGTGCGGCCGCGATCCGGGTCAGTACCGCCATCTCGGCATCTGCTGTCTCCGGCTCCCCCTCCGTGCCCGTGAACAGCACCGTTCCGTCGAATTGCGGGTCGCCCAGGGCATGGCGGGCCTCGTGTGCGTCGTACAGCCGAAGCAGTGAGGGCCGCAGCCCACGCGCAGCCTGCTCGCGCATGATCTCGAGCCCCGCGGTCACGTCGGGAACCAGGAAGGCCTGTACGCGCTGGACCGCCGGGAGCGGGAAGATCTTGAGCGTGACCTGCGTGACGACGCCGAGGGTGCCTTCGGATCCCAGGAACAGCTGTCGCAGGTCCGGCCCCATGGCCGCGCGAGGGTTCGCCGTGAGCTCGGCGACCGCGCCGTCGGCCAACACCACCCGGTAGCCGACGACGAGGTCTTCGACACCGCCGTAGCGCGAGGAGAACTGTCCGGTCGCGAGCGTAGCCAACCAGCCGCCCACCGAGGAGCGGTACAGCGACTGCGGAGAGAACCGCATCGTCCAGCCCGCCTCGTTGAGCGCGTCCTCGAGCTGCCCGCCGTTCAGGCCCGCCGGGGCCGTCACGGTCATGTCGACTTCGTCGATCCAATGCGGTCCGACGAGGCCGGAAACGTCCAGCACGATTCCGCCTCGGGTGGGCAGCGGCTGACCGGTGACCGAGGAGCCGAGCGCGCGGGTCGTGACGGGCGTGCCGCATTCCTCCGCGGCCCGCAGCACCGCCGTGACGTCCTGCTCGGAGTGGACACGCACGACCACGTCCGCCTGGTAGGGGTGCTCACCCTGCCTGGACCACTTGGTGGACACCGGCCAGGTGTCATGGCTGCTGGCCTCGCGTGCGGCCGGGTCGGTGAGGACGTTCTCCGCCCCGACAGCGACGGTCAGCAGGCTGAGGAGATTGGGCGATTCGGACACGGCATACCCCGGTGATCGAACGGCAACAGTACTCATCCAGTAATACTCCATTTTTGGAGCAAGAACTAGAGGGGGGGGCGATAGACTGCCGCGAAAGAGGACGCACAGTGACTGGTGAAACGGGGAGAGTGGTGAGCGAGGACATCCAGCCGGCAGCATCGGAGCGCCCACTCCCGCGGGTGTTGCGGGCCGTGGTCGTCGATGCCCTGCGACTCGGTGTCGGAGGCAGGCTTCCCACGAATGCGCACTACGCCCGCACCGTCGGAGGCACCGCGGGAACCCTCCAGCGCGCCACTGCGGCGTTGGCCGAGCAGGGCGCGGTGACCACGACGTCACACGGCCCCCGGGGACGCATCGTCCAGTCCATCGACCTCGGACGGGCCTGGGCTCTAGCCGGCCTGCCGCCGATTCGACTGCTCCTGCCGCCCGGTGGGCCCGACGAGATCGACCGACTTTCCGATGCCCTGACCGAGAACCTCACAGACGTCGGCGTCCCGCACACCGTGCGCCATCAGCGCGGCGGAGCTCTTCGACTCGACAGCCTGGGAACCGGGCGGGCGGACGTCGCCGTCGTCTCCACGGGCGTGCTCGACGCCGCGGCACAGCGACTGGGTCAGGATGCCCCCGTGCGCCTGCTGGGACCGGGCACCTACTACGGACCAGGGCGGCTGGTCATCGTCCGGCGGACAGCCGATTCCGAACAGCGCCCTGTTCGCGTCGCGATCGACCACGACTCCCCCGACCATGTCGCATTGACCGATGCAGCCTTCCCCGCCGAGGACGGATACGCCCACGTCGACCACCCCTTCCCCGATGTCCCCGCGGCGGTGTTGCGGGGAGCAGTGGACGCGGGTATCTGGCACCTCAGCCACTCGGTGATCCCGCTCGACCTTGCGGGGCTCGCCTGCCAGCCTCTGCCGGACAGCGCCGAGACCGTCTGGTCGAAGATTTCCGCCGCGGCCTTGGTCGGGGACGGCGCAAGGCGTGAACTGGACTCTGTATTGCAGTCCATCCTGAGCGGACCGCCATGGACCACGGCAGCACCGACTCAACGGACCGCCTAGTCGGTTGCGTTCTACCAGAGCGAGGCGGCCAGTCGCGGGACCATGCCCGCTTTGCCTACGCGCTTGTCACGTTCGCCGTGTCTCTGCGCGGCGGCCTACTGCCGACCGAGCGTGTCAACCTCACGGAAGGGCCGGGCGAGACAGCGCGTGGCGAGCGTGCTCCACGGAAGACGAACCGGCCCCCACGGCCAGCGAGAACTGGAGCTCTCGGTGCTCCCTCCTTCCAGGCGGCCGGCACGGCAGCCTGGAAGGAATTACGACCTTGAGACCGCTTCTGGCAGTACGAGGAACCGCTCACGCTAATTCAGCAGGAGAAGGAAGGCCCTCACGCCACAGCCGGACAGCCCCGGTCGGCAACGCTGCGCCCCAATGAAGCAGCTGTCGGCATCGACTCGGCGCCACCCGTCCCCTGACAAGTGGCCGCCGCCGCACTGTTCGCGCGCTCGATGTAACGCATCCACCCTTCGTCGCTGCAGGGCCTGCCGTGCTGCGCGACGTCGGCGAGCAGCGATGCCATGAAGCTGTCCCCCGCGCCGGTCGCATCGACCACGGTTGTGGGCGGAACCTCAACTGCGGCAATCCGACCGTCGTAGGCCAGCAGAGTTGGGGAGTCCGAGCGGGTCACGATGACTGTCACGCCGTGCAAGCGATGCATCGCCAGCGCAGCCTGCGCCGAGTCCACGCCGGGGACGAGGTAAGCGAGATCCTCGTCGCTCAACTTGACCAGATCAACGAGGTCGTAAAAGGGCGTAATGGTCTTCAGGTAGCTGTCACGGTCATCGATCAATGTGGGCCTCGGATTCGGGTCCATGGCACAGAAGCCATTCGTGGACTCGAAGGCGTGGCGCACGGTCGAGAGCGCCGGTTCGGCAAGGAAGGCCGTGGAAGAGGCATGCACGACCTGGGCGGCCTCGGCAGCTTCTGGCACAACACGCTCGATTCCAGTGATGCTCGACAGATCACCGAAATACTCATAGCTCACGTGCCCGTGTTCCGGAGTCGCGACGCTGAGGAAGGTTGTTTCGACGCGGGTCGACAGCGAGGCGACATCGACGTCTTCCTGCACGCAGAAACGCTCCAGTGCCTTGCCGAAGGCTCCGGGCGACAGCGTGGCTGCAAGCTGGACCGGGGTTCCAAGGCGGCGTATGCCGACGGCGACATTGAGAGGCGACCCACCAAATTTTGGAACGTATACGGTGTCGCCTTCGTCGCTCCGTGCGATCAAGTCCACGAAGGCTTCGCCGATGACGAGAGCCTTGGGCGACGCGGTGCAGTCATGCGGGTGGGGCGACATCTGTGTCTTCCTTGCCTCTGTGCAGTGTGGGATTGCGATCTCCCACCTCGATAGTGACGCAGTAGGTACGTTCTGCGCCGGCATCAAGGGTGCGGACTTCCCCGTCGAGCGGTGTGCTCGACGGGGCCACCCCTAGGGCGTTGATTCGAGAACGGGGCACGCTCCAGAGAAAGAGATGCGGCAGAGATTCGTCCTGCGTGCATCGCACGGTGTGGGAGCCGTCAGGCGTGGAAATCTCCACTGTTCGCCGACCGCTCCCGTCACCGTCCATGGGCCACGCTTGAACGTCCTCGGCCGCTTCTGGAGTGAGCGGTGGGACGTCGTACCGATTTCCGCCGCCCGAAACTGTGGTTCCAGGCGCCGCGACGGGATATCCAAAATTGACGTGGTAGAGGATCGCGTGCCTGGCAGGCAGGGGGCCGCCGTTCCTCACGGTGTCGCAAATACGAACTTCAGGCCTGTCGAGGCTGACCTCGATCGTCCGATCCAGCTCGAGACACTCCGCAAAGATCGCGCCTTGCAGGATGGTGGCACGGACGCGGATCACCCCTGCCCCTTCGTCGACGGCCCGCTCCGTGATCTCAGCAGAGGAGTGCGAGATCCGCCCATGCTCGCCGTAGCTGGCGAGGCGAGTACCCGGCGCTCGCTGCTCACTCTTGACCAGCGACACCGGGTCCCCCACATGCTCGAGCCCACATGTGGTCAACAGGCCTCCATAGAAGGTTCGCTGCCACCCGAACTCGTGGGGCTCGTACTGGAATCGGCTACTGATGCCCGTGGGGCCGGCCCACCCGTACCGCACGCCTGCATGCCGGAGGGAGAGGATGTCCAGCGACCGATCGACCTGGAGGTCGACCTCAGTGCCGGCGGGGGTCCACAGCGTGAGCAACAGGGCGCCGTCACCGGCGCCACCGACGACCCGGGACAGCCGAGTACCGGCCACCTGGTCGGGGTGAGCGACGAGCTCGCTGCGGACGCCTGCCTTCCGCTGCCCCGATGGGGCACTTGGGGCGGGTGCCATAGGGCGTTCCTCTCCGTGATCGGGCGGCTTGCCGGCCATCCATTAGGTAACTTTAGAGCGACCTCCGCTCATATGATTCGATGATGGGGAGGGTCGAACCCGCTTGTCAAGACCCGCAAGGGCTTCTGATCCATGGCCCGGCCCGCCCCGCCGCTGGATCCTCACGGCGGGCAGACCGCTCGGACACTCGCGTGTCCGCCGAAGGCGGTAGTGCCCAATTCACCCCTAGACGGGAGACCCACAGGCCTAGAGGGCAGGCTGAACCTGAATCTTGCGCCCCAGGCCGGCCCGGCAGCGATCCATCGCCTCGGAGTAGGAGGCGAGCGGCAAGCGGTCGCTGATGAAGACGTCCGGGTCCAACACGCCGGCGGCGAAGAGTTCAGCAGCGCGTTCGTAGCTGTGCAGGACGGCCATCGAACCCGTGATGGTGATTTCCTTGTTGTAGATCTTGTAAGGGTCGATCACCGCCCGGGTGGCAGCATCGGCAACGCCGAACTGCAGGTAGGTGCCGCCGGGCGCCACCCGGTCGATTCCATCTTGGATGGCCTTGGCATTACCGGTCGCATCTATGACCACGTCCCAGCCACGGGGGCGGTCTGCCTCCTCTGCCGACAGGACCGCCGCCGAGCAGCCCAGGCGATCTGCGGTGGCCAGTCGCTCTGCGTTGATGTCAATGACGTCGACCGAGGCGGCCCCCGTGCGCTTGGCCAGCTCAAGCATCATCAGGCCCATGGTTCCCGCCCCGTAGATGACTACGTGGGCACCCAGCGTGCTGCGCAGCACGTCATAGCCGCGGACGGCGCAGGACAAGGGCTCGATCAGGGCGGCGTCCTCAGTCCGCACGTGTTCTGGAAGGGGTACGCAGTTGGCCACCGGAGCGGAAACGTACTCTGCGGCGCCACCCGAGTGACTGACGCCCAGCCCGGCGAAGTGCTCGCACAGATTGCTGCGGCCAATGCGGCAGTAGTGGCACTCCCGGCACGGCAACGAAGGGTCGACAGCCACGCGCGCGCCGACGGCCAGTTCGGTTACGGCGCTGCCGATGGCGACGACCTCGCCGGCGAACTCGTGACCGGGGACGATCGGCAGTTCGGGGGCGAAATGCCCCTGGAGGATGTGCAAGTCGGTGCCGCACAGCCCGCACGCCGCGACGGCGACCACCACGTCGCGGGCGCCTGGAGTCGGGTCGGGGACGGTAGCGAGTTCGATGACACCGGGCTTGGTGATGACGGCGGCCTTCATTTGACGGCTCCCAACGAAAGGCCCTGGACAAGCTTGTCCTGGGCGGCGAATCCGGCGATGAGGACTGGTAGCGACACAGCAATGGCGGCTGCGCACACCTTGGCGAGGAAGAGTCCCTGGCTCGTGACGAAGCTGGTGAGAAAGACAGGCGCGGTGGCTGCTCGGACGCCGGTCAGGACCCGGGCGAAGAGCATCTCGTTCCAGCTGAAGATGAAGCAGATCAGCGAGGTGGCCGCGATGCCGGGCGCGACCATCGGAACGATGATCTTCCGGAAGATCGTCGGAAGCCCTGCCCCATCGATGGCGGCGGCCTCCAGGACCGCCACCGGGACTTCGGCCAGGAAGGACCGCATCATCCACACTGCGATCGGCAGGTTCATCGACGTGTAGAGGATGACCATCAGCCAGACACTGTCGAGGAGTTGCAGGTGCTGGGCGACCAGAAAGACGGGGAGCAGGCCGGCCACGACCGGCAGCATCTTCGTGGACAGGAAGAAGAACATCACGTCCGACCACTTGCGCACCGGTCTGATGGACAGGGCGTACGCGGCCGGGAGGGCCAACGCGAGTACCAGTAGTGTCGAGACGATGCTTGCGCTCATGGAGTTGACCAGGGACGGCCAGGGACTGGCACCGGTCGAGGAACCGAAGAACTCCCGGTAGCCCTGCAAGGTCAATTGCGCGGTGATGGACGGGGGGTTGGTGGCGGCGTCGGGCTCGCGATGGAAGGAGGTGAGCACCATCCAGGCGATCGGGAGGACGAAGAAGATTCCGGCACCCCAAGCTGCAAGGCCGCACGCCACGTTGATCCGTCGCGGTGCCGTTCCGGCCGAAGGTGCACTGGTGGGCGTACTCATGAGCTTTCCTCCCGCAGCAACGAGGACACAAGGCGCAGTGCGAGCGTGGCCACGACAATCGTGCAGATGACGACAATCACCCCGGCCGCGGAGGCTTGTCCGAAGTCGTGTGCTTGGTAGAAGGTCTCGTAGATGGTGTAGGGCAGGTTGGCGCTGCCAAGGCCGCCCGAGGTGATCGTGAACACCGCGTCGAAGTTCTGCACGACGTAGATGGATCCGAGGAGAGCCGCCAACTCGAGGTAGCGGCGCAGGTGCGGCAGTGTCAGATGGCGGAAGATCTGACCGGCGCTGGCGCCATCCACGCGTGCTGCCTCCACGGCATCCAGGGGTCGTCCCTGCAGGCCGGCCAGCAGGATCAGCATCATGAACGGCGTCCATTGCCAGATCAGTGGTGCCGCCACCGCCGCCAGCGGGTTCTCCGTGATCCAGTCCGGCTGGGGCGGTTGATCCGCGCCGAACAGCTTCCACAGCCATGTCAACGTGCCGTTGAACAGGCCGTATTCAGGATTGAACAGCGCATGTTTCCACAGCAGAGCGGCTGCCACGGGCACCAGCAGAAACGGGGCGATGAGCATCGTGCGCACCACCGCACGACCGCGGAAACGCCGGTCCAGAAGCAGCGCTAGACCGAGGCCGAGCGCAAGACTGATGAGAACAACGGTCGCGGTCAGGACGATGGTCGTGATCACGGACGCTCGTAGGCTCGGATCCCTGAATACCTGGGTGTAATTGTCGAGGCCCGCGAAGACACGCCGCTCGGGACGCAGAGCGTTCCAGTCCATGAAGGAAATCACCAGGGTGGCCACGAAGGGCAGCTGGGTGACGACCACCATGAAGACCAGAGCGGGCATCAGGGGTGCGCGCCGAGCCCAAGCGAGGGCGCGGGGCGAGGGACTCCTGCGCCCAGGAGGTCGTGCGCTCCCGTCGGGGACGCTGGGCGCGCCAAGGGGTCTGGCCTGTGTGGTTTGGATTTTCATGATGTGGGTCTCCGCTCTGCGGATGTCAGTTCTCGCGGTACTTCGCGGCGACGTGCTCCGCGAGTTGCTGGCCTGTGTCGAGTGCGGAGTTCACCGAGGTTCGACCGGCGATGGCCGCGCTGATCCCCTGGGAGACCTTGGTGCCCAGCGCGGGAAACTCAGGTATGCCAACGAACGTGACGCCCATGGTCGGGCGGGGCTGCACACCGGGGTTTCGGGGATCTGCGGTGTTGATGGCTTCCTCGGTGGCCCGGTAGAAGGGGGCAGCTGCCTGTTTGTACTGGGCGTGCTCGTAGGTCGAAGCGCGCTTGCCCGCGGGAACACGCTCCCAGCCGAGGCGCTCACCGACGAGGTGTTCGTACTTCTTGCTCGAGGCCCACGCGATGAATTTTGCCGCGCTGTCCTGGCGTTTTGACGCCTTCTCAATGGCCCAGGCCCATGAGTACATCCAGCCCGAGCTCTTGGTCTTCTCCACTGGTGCGGCGACGTAGCCGACCTTGCCGGCGGCCGGCGAGCCCTTCTTCTCAATCGAGCCGGCGGCCGAGGTGGCGTCGTACCACATCGCGGTCTTGCCCTGCTGGAAGCTGTTGAGGCACTCCGCGAATCCGGACTGTGGAGCGCCCGCCTGGCCATGCTCACGCAGTAGGTCGACGTAGAACTGCGTGGCCCGCCTGAACTCGGGGCTGTTGACCCGGGGCTTCCAGTCCTTCGTGAACCAGGTACCGCCGAAGGTATTGACGACCGTGGTGAGCGGCGCGAACACCTCACCCCATCCAGGCACTCCGCGCAGGCAGATGCCCTTCATGCCCGGCTCCGCCCGATCGGCCTCGGCAGCGAGGGATGCGACCTGCCGCCAGGTGGGGCGCGGTGGCATGGTCAGACCGTGCTTCTCAAAGACATCCTTGCGGTACATGAGGAAGGACGACTCGCCGTAGAACGGCTCGGCGTACAGCTTGTTGTTATGGACCAGGCCTTCCTGGACGGGCCGCAAGATGTCGTCCTGGTCGAACGCCGGGCTCTTGGCCACGGTGTTGTCCAACGGGGCAAGCCACCCGTTCTTGCCGTAGATCGGTGCCTCATAATTGCTGATGGAGACAACGTCGTAATTGTCGGCCTGGCTGGAGATCTCCTGGCTGATCTTGTCGCGTACGTCGTTCTCAGGCAGCACCGTGAAGTTGACTTTGATGCCGGTCTTCTTCGTGAAGTGCGTGGCGGTGAGCTTCTGCAGGTCCTGCATCTGCTGGTTGTTCACCATGAGCACGTTCACCGACTTGGCACCACCGCTTCCAATGGCGCCGGCACCGGCACAGCCAGTGGCCAGTACGGCCAACGCGGTTACGCCGACGGCAACCTTGATTCTGATCGATGCCATCGAGGGGCACTCTCCCTGTACTTGAAGGTGGGAAGGAACAGAGCAGCCCGGGGCTGGCACGGAGGCGCTACGGCCCAGTGACCACGCATCCCTGCGCTCGTCTGACAGCCCAGAAGTGCAGCGCTGGGTCCTGGCCTGGAAGACGTGCGACTTCCTCGCCGGCCGGTGTTGGCGGCTGCGCTGGGGTGGGAGCGAAGGGGCTCTTTCAGGCCTCGGTGCCCTGGCGGCGGGGGCTCACCAGGTCCCGCTGAATGTCCTCGAGGCTGCGGTTCTTCGTTTCCGGCAGCCGACGGTTGAGGTAGATCCAGCCCACGATTCCGAGGGCCGCGAACGTCCAGAACAGACCGGAGGGCGAAAGCACCTGGAACAGGGTGAGGGTCGTCAGTGCGATCACGAAGTCCAGCACCCAGTGGGTTACCGAGCCAAGGCTGGCTGCCTTCCCACGGATCTCCGTGGGGAAGACCTCGCTGTTGATCAGCCAGATGGACAGGCCGAGGCTGGCGCAGAATGCCGCGATGTAGACGATCAGGCCGATCACCAGCAGCGGGCCGGTCCACGGGCTCTGCGGCAGCAGGTAGACCACGCCGATGAAGATCAGGCTGGCGATGACCACCGCAGTGCCACCGAGCAGGAGTGGCCGTCGGCCGACCCTGTCGATGGAGAGGAGCGCGAGTGTCGTGGAAATGACAATGGCGATCCCGATGCCGACCGACGACAGCAGGGAGGCCGCATCACCGAGGCCTGCCTTCACCAGAAGGGTCGGGGCGTAGTAGATGACTGCGTTGACACCCACGAGCTGGTTGGTGGCAGCAACGGCGACGCCGATCAGGACGGCGCGGCGGTAGCGGGGCCGGAACAGCTCCCGGTACGAGATTTTGGTCGTAGTGACGATCCCGGACCGGATCTCGGCCAGCTCCGCGTCGGCATCCGCCTGCGGCAGCAGCCTGGAGAGGTTGATCAGAGCCAGTTCGTCTCGGCCCTTACTCATCAACCAGCGGGGGGACTCCGGCAGGAAGAATGCACCGCCCAGCATGATCACTGACGGAACGACGGCAAGGCCGAGCATCCATCGCCAGTGCCCGCCGCCCGAGAGTGCGAAGCCGACGATGTACGAGAGGAAGATGCCTACGCCGACCAGGAGTTGGTACATGGAGACCAGCCGGCCACGGGATGCCGGCGGTGCGATCTCGGCGACGTACACCGGCACTGCGACCGACGAGGCACCCACTGCGAACCCGAGAACGAAGCGTCCGGCCGCCAGCAGTTCCACACTGGGGGCCAGGGCGGTGGCCAACGCCGCCACCGCAAACACCCCAGACATGAGAAGCAGCGCGTTGCGCCGACCGATACGGTCGAGGATCTGTCCTGCGGTGACCACTCCGGCTATCGCGCCGACGAGCAGAATCGAGACCACGAGCTGTTGCTCGAACTCGCCCAGGTGGAAGTCGTCGCGTATGTAGAGCAGCGCCGCGGAGATGATGCCCGTGTCGAAGCCGAACAGTAGGCCGCCCAGTCCGGCTGTACCGGCAACCATGGCCAGCAGCCCGGTTGCGTTGCGTTGGTGTCGCTGCGGAGGCGCTTGCGGCGTCACAGCGTCAAGCCTGTCTTGTGAGGTGTCCATTGCGGACCTCCAACCTCGTTGTGCATCGCGGGAATATCGATCCCTCGCGGACGGGGGAGAACGCTCAGATCAAGCAGGAAGGTGTGGGAAGGCCCGAGCATTCGAGCCCTCGGACGGCCAGCAGTGAGCCGTCGATGGAGTCACCAGCGGGGAAAAGCCCCTCACGAGCACTGGTGACACACAGGGTGTCGAGCCTCGCGCCGACGAAGGTGCACGAACTTGGCTGGGCCACAGGTAGCCGGACGGTACTGATCGGGCGGCCAGTCAGGTCGAGACGCATCACTGTGCTGCCGCCCCACATACAGACCCACAAACAGCCGCTCGCGTCCACGCACAGGCCGTCCGGAAGTCCCGGACAGCCGCTGAGATCGGCGAAGTCCCACGGTTCCGACAGCCGGGGTTCCGCGGCCTCGGGATCGACATCGAAAGCCAGGATCAGGCTCCGCTGGCTGTCCACCAGGTAGAACCTGGTGCCGTCTGGGCTCCAGCCAAGCCCGTTCGGCTGGGTGAGGCCGGTCAGTACGGTCCGCACCGTGCCGTCGGTGTCCAAGACGTGCAGGGCACCCTGGCCTGCCGCGAAAGACAGCTCGGTGCTGCCTGCCCACAGTCGGCCCTGCGGATCGCACTTCGCGTCGTTCATCCGCGTTCCCTCAGGCAGGAAGTCCCACGTCCTCACCACGGCGCCACGGCCGTCAAGGGCGCTGAACCCCGTGCCCGTAGCAGCCACGTATCCGCCCCCGGTCCGCATCGCCGCGGCACCCACGCTGGTCGGCAACCAGACGGTGCGGGTGCTTCCCGTGGCCAGATCGGTCGTGTGGATCGCTCCCGCAGGAATGTCCACCCAGTGGATCGCCTCGCCTTCGGCGTTCCACACCGGGCCCTCACCGACCTGGGCTGTTGCCCGCGCCAGTACGGTGACCTCGGTTTCGCCCATCGCCATTCACTCCGGCAGGGCAACGGCGACGCTGCAGAGCAGTCCTCCGTCAACCGGGAGGCTGACTCCACTGACGAAGCCGGCTCGGGGGCTCGCCAGAAACGCGATCACCTCGCCGACCTCACTGGGGCGAGCGACCCTACCCAGTGGGTGCATCGCGCCCCACTCGTCGATGACAGCTTGCTCTCCCCGATCGGTCCCGTCGGAGAACTGTCGTGCGCTGGCGCGCAGCATTGGCGTGTCGACGGACGCCGGACACACCGCGTTGGCTCGAATTCCATGAGACGCCTCATCGATGGCAACGCTGCGAATCAGGGCGTTGAGCGCCCCCTTGCTCGCGGAATAGGCGGCCACGCCTGTCTGGCAGATGAACGCCTGAACCGAAGAGACCGCGACGATGGCTCCTCCACCGCGCCGACGCAAGTGGGGTGTGGCGTACTTGACGGCCAGATACGTGCCCTTGACGTTCACGTCTTGAGTGCGGTCCCACACCTGCTCCGGGGTGTCCGAAGCGCTGCCGTATGTCTGGACTCCAGCCGCCGTCACTACCGCGTCGAGGCCACCGAAGTGCTCGGCCGACTCGTCGATCCAGCGCCGCAGCTCTTCGCCCTTGGTGACGTCGACTGTGGCCACCCGTACCGCCTTCTCACCGTAGGCGGCCGCTAGCTCCCTGCTCGCATCGGCCACGCGGTCGTCGAACCCACAGACCGAGACCCTGGCTCCGCGGGACAGCATCACCTCTGCCGCAGCCCTGCCGATCCCGCTGGTGCCTCCGGTGACCAGTGCGGTCATTCCCTCAAGTTCTGACATGACTCCAAGCTCCGTTCGTCCTCGTCGACCGACGGCTCGGATACTTGCATACCAGTTTACTTGTATGCAACGATGCTGGCATGATTTCTTCATCGCGGCAGAACTCCGGAGCTCAGCCCCCCGTGTCGGGCTTGTCACCGATCCGACGCGAGAGCACCCGGCGACGCACCTCTGACCTGGTCTTCGAGTCGCTCGTCTCGGCAATCAGGGATCTGCGGCTCCCGCCAGGACACGCCCTGTCGGAGAACGCGCTCACCGAGCAGTTCGAAGTCAGCCGCACGCCTGTCCGCGAAGCGCTGGCCCGGCTGGCAGCCAGCGGACTCGTAACAGTGGTTCCGCAAGTGGGCACGCGGGTCGCGCGCATCTCACACGCGGCCGTCAATGAGGCGCAGTTCGTTCGTGAGTATCTGGAGATCGGCGCGTTTGAACGCGCTCGCCAGCTCCCCGATCTGGACGTAGCCCCACTGCGTGCGCTGCTGGTTGAGCAGGAGCAGGCCCACGCCGCCGGCGACGAGGAGCTGTTCTTCGCTGCGGACGAGGCCCTGCACCGCGCGCTCTTCACGATGGCAGGCCAGCCAGGCGCATGGGAAATCATCGAACAGTCCAAGCTCCAACTGGACCGGCTGCGTCGGCTCACTCTGCCCGAGCCGTCCACGACCAGGGAATTGATCGAGGAGCACTCGAAGATCATCGACGCCCTTGAGCAGGGTGATGACAGCGCCGGCCATCAGGTGATCCGGGCCCACTCCCGCCGGGCGCACACTCACTACCCGCGGCTTGCGGCCGCACACCCCGATTACTTCACCGAGGAATAACAAAACTTCGGTCCGGCAGCACCACGTTGACGCGAGCCAGCACGCTGCTGCGCTCGGGAAGGACCCTCCTGATGCCTATCCGGATATCACTCGGCCACATCGACGAGTACGACCGCACCGTTGCCCAGTTTGCTCAACAACTAGGCCTGAAGAGCGTGCAGTTCCACACCCCGAGCAACCTCCCCGGAGCCGAGGGGTATTGGAGTGTCGACGAACTGCAAGCTCTGCGCAACGAGTGCGACGAGGTGGGGCTGGCCATTGAGGGACTGGAAAACGTCCCCGCCGCTCACTTCTGGAAGATCCAGCGCGGCGCGCCCGGACGAGATGAGCAGATCGAGAACTATCAGCGCACCATCCGGAACATGGGCAAGACCGGATACAACTTGCTCGGCTACAACTTCCTGCCCACTTACGTGTGGCGCACCGACATGAACGCCCAGGGGCGTGGCGGTGCGGCCGTAACGGCGTTCGACGCCAGCCGGGCCACCGAGGGCAATGCGCTGGCCGACTACAAGCTCTCCAGCGCTCCCCCCATCGAGGAGCCCCTGTCGGCGGCACGCATGTGGGAGAACTACCAGTACTTCCTCGATGCGGTGCTCCCCGTGGCGGAGGAAGCCGGCGTCCGCCTCGCGCTGCACCCGGACGACCCCCCGGTCGCGACAATGATGGGCGGCTGCGAGCGCATCATCTCCTCGCCCGCGGGGATTGCCGAGGCATACAAGCGTGCCAAGGGCAGCCCTGCTTGGGGGCTCAACTTCTGCCTTGGCACGGTGTCCGAGATGGGCGGCCAGGAGGCCGTCAACGAGGTCATCGACCTGCTCGGCCCAGACGGCCGGATCTGCTACGTGCATTTCCGGGACGTACAGGGCACCGTCCCGAAGTTCGCCGAGTGCTTCCTCGGTGAGGGCAACCTCAACCCCGCCGACGTGATCCGACGGCTCCACTCGGTCGGCTTCGACGGCTTCCTCATCGACGATCACGTGCCGGCCATGGTCGGGGACATCGACACCTGGGGCGACACCTCCCCGCAGGCCTACTGCAGTCGAGGCCGGGCCCACGCAATCGGCTACTTGCAGGGTGTCCTGAACGCGCTCGGCCTCAACTGACCGACGCCCTTTGCGATTCGTCCATCAGCGAGTTATGGAGTGGAAGACAGCATGGCACGTTTTGACGGCCGTAAGGTCTTGGTCACCGGCGCCGGTTCCGGTATCGGGCGGGAGATGACCCAACTCTTCCTGGAAGAGGGCGCGCAGGTCATCGGAGCCGATCTCGACCCCGCCGACCTTCCTCCTGGAGCCCACCCGGTTCGGGTCGACACGAGCTCCGAAGACGACGTGAAAGAGCTGTTCGAGACCGCCGCCGCCCACTTCGGCGGCGTGGACATCCTGTGCAACAACGCGGGGATCGGGTCCACCACCAACGTCCTGGACGCGACGGTGGAGGAATGGGACCGCGTCTTCGCGGTCAACGTCCGCGGCACCTTTCTGTGCACCAAGTACGCGCTCCCCCACATGCTGGCCCAGCGCTACGGAGTCATCGTCAACACCGCTTCGGTCGCGGGGATGATCGGACTCCCCGAGCGGGCCTCCTACTCGGCGAGCAAGGGCGCGGTCATCTCCCTGACCAAGCAGGTCGCCGTGCAGTGGGCCAAGGACGGCATCCGCTGCAACTGCGTATGCCCGGGCACCGTGGACTCGCCTTGGGTGGGCCGACTGCTCGCGCAGGCCGACGACCCCGAGGAACGGCGCGCGCAGCTCGTCGCTCGTCAGCCGTTGGGCCGACTGGCCCAGCCCGTGGAGGTAGCCAAGGCGGCGCTGTACCTCGCGAGCGACGACGCAGCCTTCGTCACCGGCAGCGAATTCGTCGTCGACGGCGGAATCCTGGCCGGCTGACCTCCCGCAGACACATAAGAAGAGGACAAACCCATGCGTATTGGTGTGACAGCAGGCCGCGCGAAGATCGTCACCGGCGACAGCGCAATCGACATCGCAGAAGCCAGCGAGGGACGTTTCGGACCCGATGCACTGGCGGTGTACGACGACTGGGACCAGTTCCAGGCCTGGGCAAGGACTCTCTCGGCCGCGGGCAGTGAACCGTTCGACATCGAGAAGGCCGACTCTCCGGTGCCACTCCCCCGGCAGATATTCGGGATCGGGCTCAACTACCGGGCCCACCAGATCGAGACGGGATTGCCGGAGCCCGAGTTCCCGTTGGTGTTCACCAAGTTCCCCACCTCGGTCACGGGCCCGACCGGCAGTATCGAGCTGCCGACCGACCAGGTGGACTGGGAGGTCGAGCTGGCAGTCGTGATCGGCCGCCGCGCCCACCACGTCTCCGCCGACCGTGCCTGGGACTTCGTGGCCGGGTTGACTGCGGCGCAGGACATCTCTGCGCGCGATGTGCAGATGCGTCCGTCCGGCACACCGCAGTTCAACCTCGGCAAGTCCTTCCCCGGTTTTACCCCGCTGGGCCCGGTCCTGGTCACCATCGACGAGTGGGAAGACCCCGACGCCGTCCCGCTGTCCTGCGAGATCGGTGGGCACCAGGCACAGTCCAGCAACAGCTCAGACCTGATCTTCAGCGTGCCGACCCTCATCGAGTACCTGTCCGGCATCGTGCCCCTGTTGCCCGGCGACGTGATCCTGACCGGTACCCCCTCGGGAGTCGGCATCGGCCAGCGTCCGCCGCGGTTCCTCGTCGACGGCGAAGAGATCGTGACCCGTGTAGGCGACCTCGAAATGCGGCATTACGCGCGCGGTGGGAAGTGAACCATGTTCACGGCTGAGGAGATTACTCCCTATCTCGTCGACCGCGGGGTGTTGCTCCGCGGGCACACCGCTCACGCGCGTCCTCTGGCCGGCGGCGTTTCGAACGAAGTGCTCGCTGTGCAGGGTGACGGTGTACATGTAGTGGTGAAGCAGGCACTGTCGCGGTTGCGGGTGGCCCAGGAGTGGTTCGCGGACCCCACCAGGATTCTCGTGGAGGCTGCTGCTCTTCGCCTGGCCGGCGAACTCGATGCGACAGCCGTGCCCAAGGTTCTCGACTCCGATGAAGTCGCGCTTACTCTCACCGTCGAACACGCGCCGGATGACTGGCAAGACTGGAAAAGCAGGCTTCTCGACGGCGCCGCCGAGCCTTCAGTGGCCCGGACGATCGCCACCGCACTCGCTCGATGGCACAGCGGCACAGCCGGTCGGGAGCAGCTCGCAGCGCACTTCGGTATCGGTCACTTCGAAAGCTTGCGGATCGACCCCTACTACCGTGCTGCAGCGGCCGCCAACCCAGAACTCGCCGCCAAGGTGAACGCCCTCGCCGATCAGCTCCTTCACGAAGCCAGGTGTTTGGTGCACGGTGACTTCTCCCCCAAGAACATCCTCACCGATGGAGAACGCGCCTGGGTCATCGACTGGGAGGTTGCCCACTACGGCGCACCGGTCTTCGATCTCGCATTCCTCAACGCACACCTGCTGCTGAAGGCTGTGCACCGGCCTGAGAGCGCCACCGCCTACCGAGCGGCAGCAGACGCCTTCAACTCCACCTACGCCGACTCTGTGCGCCAGGACCTGCGGCCCTCTCCGGAACTGACCGCACATGTCGGTTGCCTGCTACTCGCCCGGGTGGATGGCAAGTCCCCCGCGGAGTACCTCACGTTCCACGAACGCAAGCTGGCGCACGGGCTGGCCGTCAACGCACTGATGCAGTCCACGTCCCTCGATGAACTCTGGAAAGCGATCTCATGACGGATACCCGCATCTCCTCCCTGCTCGCGTGGGAAGCCCTGGACTCCCGCGGGACACCGACAGTGGCATGCGAGATCGTGCTCGCTTGCGGCGCGCGTGGCCAGGCGACTGTGCCTTCTGGTGCATCCACCGGAACTCACGAGGCCGTAGAACTGCGCGACGGCGGTAGCCGCTACGCAGGTCGAGCTGTCACACAAGCAGTCGCCAACGTCGAGGGCATACTGGCCGACGCCGTCCAAGGACTGGATGCCCTCGATCAGACGACCGTCGACGCGGCTCTTCAAGCCACGGACGCGAGCCCTGGCCTTGCGACCGTGGGGGCCAACGCCGTGCTGGCGATCTCGGTCGCGAACGCGCTGGCCGCCGCTGACGCTCGTCGCCTTCCCCTGTACCGCAGTGTTCTCGACTCAAGCGCATCGCCTCTGCTCCCCATGCCGATGATCAACATCATCTCTGGCGGGGCGCACGCAGCCGGCGCGATCGACATCCAGGACATCCTCGTCGTCCCGGTCGGCGCCAGCTCCTTCCGGCAGGCCCTTGAGTGGTGCTGGCGTGTCCGTCGTGGCACTGCCTCCGCGGCCGAGAAGCGTGGCCTTTCCACGGCTCTCGTTGCCGACGAGGGCGGGCTGGCTTTCCCTCTGACCCGGAACCGAGACGCCTTCGATCTGGTCACTGAAGGCATTCGCGCCGCGGGGCTCGAGCCCGGGACCCAGGTCGCCATCGCGGTGGACGTGGCAGCCACCCAGCTCCTGCGAGACGGCAAGTACGTGCTCCGCACCGAGGATCGCTCCTTGAGCAGCGAGGAACTCCTCGACGAGTTCCTGGAGTGGATCGACGCCTACCCCGTTGTCTCTGTCGAGGATCTCCTCGCCGAGGACGACTGGGAAGGCTGGAAGCAGGCAACCGCGAAGATCGGGAGCACTCAGTTGCTCGGCGACGACCTGTTCGTCACCAACTCGACCCGACTGCAACGCGGGATCTCCGAACAGATCGGCAACGCAGTACTCGTCAAGCCCAACCAGATCGGCACCTTGTCCCAGGCTCGCTCCGTCGTGCGCACCGCCCAGGACGCAGGTTTTCGGACCGTGCTCTCCGCCCGCTCTGGTGAAACCGAGGACAACTGGCTCGCCGACCTGGCTGTTGGCTGGCGCACCGGGCAGATCAAGGTCGGCTCGACGATGCGCTCGGAACGCACCGCCAAGTGGAATCGACTGCTTCGGATCGAACGCGAGCTCGGGGAGACCGCCCAGTTCGCCGGCGGTGCCGCCGTCCTCAGGTGAGTTCACCATCGTCAGAAGGGGATTCGAACGAGATGAACTGGCTCGATTCCGCCACGCATCACGCCTGGTTGCAACGTCACTCCCTCGACCTCCTGGAGTTCGGCCGCGAGACGGCGCACCCCGAAGGGGGTGCGCGATGGCTTGACACAAAGGGCGCTCCCACGCCGGGGCAGCCGACCTATACCTGGCTCACCTGCCGAATGGCCTATGCCTACGGGGTCGGAGCCGTGCTGGGAGTTCCCGGCGCCACGCTGATCGCGAAGCATGCCATGGAGGGGCTCACCGGACGGCTCCACGACCAGGCGCACGATGGCTGGCACCCCGCCGTCCAGGACGACGGCACCGTCGAACCGGGAAAGAGCTGTTACGACCACGCCTTCGTGCTGCTCGCCTCGTGCGCGCTGCTCCAGGCGGGGCTGCCCGGAGCCCGAGAGCTCTTCGAACGCGCCGAGCGGGTATTCCTCGAGCGGTTCTACGACGCCGTCACCGGCCTGTGCGTGGACACCTGGAACTCGGACTTCACCGAGCTCGACGACTATCGGGGCCTCAACGCAAACATGCATGCCGTGGAAGCCATGCTCACGGCTGCCTCAGTCACGGGTAATAGTGAGTGGATCGATCGCGCCACGCGTGTGTGCGCCTTCGTCGCGGACACGGCCAAGGCGCACGGCTGGCGTATCCCCGAGCATTACAGCAGTGACTGGAGCGCTCGTCTGGAACTCAATCGCGACCAGCCGGACCACCCCTTCAAGCCGTTCGGCGCCACAGTCGGACATGCGCTCGAATGGTGTCGTCTGTTCCTTCACACCGAGGCGGCCCGCCCCGACGAGGACAACGTCTGGCTCGTCGAAGCAGCCACAGCGCTGTTCCGCCAAGCCGTCGCGGACGGCTGGCAAGTGGATGGAACAGCCGGCTTCGTGTACACCACGGACTGGGCCGGCCTCCCTGTAGTGCGGGATCGCATGCACTGGGTCGTAGCGGAGGCCATCAGCGCCGCTGCATCCCTTTATCGCCGCACTCACGAGACGGAGTTCGAAGCCTGGTACCGGGCATGGTGGGACTACGCAGACGCCTTCCTGCTCGACCACGAACACGGCTCGTGGATCCACCAACTCGACCCGTCCAACACGCCGAACGGCAAGGTGTGGTCCGGTAAACCCGACATCTACCACGCCGTCCAAGCCACGCTCGTGCCGCGGTTGCCGCTTTACCCCATGCCGGCGACCGCGATAGCGCAAGGCAAGCTGAACACACCGAATCCTGTCTCGATCAACCCCTGACGGGTGGACAGTTGGGCATGAGCACCCCCGAGGTGACTGCATCAACTGTGGCACCCGGTTCATCACCGTAACGGTCGTGAACCGGGTGCCGCGGTTCGTGTCATGCCCATACCTACGAGCACGGCGGCCCACCTGGGAACTTATGAGGCCTCAGTGGTCCTCGACGATGAAGCAGGCCCGCTGGTAGAGCTCGTCGAACGTGATGACCTCGACGTCCTGGATGGATGTCCGGTACAACTCGAAGGAGCTCATCTTCTCCGGGTTCACGGCGCCGTTGTCGGTGAACTCGCGCAGGCTCCCGATCACCACGACCTGCCGCGGGCGGGTGGTGGACAGTTCGATGCCGGTCGAGGTGCCGTCCTCGTCGTAGATCCGTGTCAGGAACTCGTGGGATATGAGCTGTTGGGCCTTGCTGGTTGTCTTTTGCACCTGTGCTACACCCCCGCTGAGCTCCTTCGATGCCTGGTACACGCCCGCGCGGTACGGAGTCTTCGAGAGCAGTTCGGTGCTATGGGTCTTGATCTCGCAGAAGAGCATGCTGCTGATCAGGCCCTTGGAACGCATGATGGCGTCGATGCGCTTCCCGGCCCCGCCGAAAATGTTGGCCCCGGCGGTGATTCGCTCCAGCTTGCCGTCGTTGATGGATTCGCAGGCGATGAGGTTGAGGCCGTAGCCGAATATCCACTGATTCGCCTCGAAGAAGGCCTGCCAGACCGCCTCCGCGCCGCGTGTCGTTGCCAGGCCCACTTCCTGCTGGAAGTAGTCCGGATCGGTCAGCAGTCGCTCGAACCTGTGGAGCTGCTCCTTGCGGTTGCTGATCAGTCGGATGTCTTCCTCTGTGAGCCCTCCCCCGATGGCTGTTCTGACCGCACCGAGAACCATCGTCCGGTCCTGGCCGGTCAGCAACTCGGCGAGCTGATCCTCGTCACCGGCCATGAGTTGGAGCGAGCTACCAGGCGTGCTCAGGCCAGTGCAGCCCTGCAGGAAGTTGATGACTTTCCAGAAGTTCTCGTGTACGTCCCCGGTGT
Organism: Streptomyces sp. NPDC107575; assembly: GCF_055657265.1. NCBI lineage: Bacteria > Bacillati > Actinomycetota > Actinomycetes > Kitasatosporales > Streptomycetaceae > Streptomyces > Streptomyces sp. NPDC107575. The sequence goes on from NZ_JBVKBG010000011.1 coordinate 60,716, forward strand.
CGACGAGCGCCTTGACCGCCCTGGTAGCCCCGGTCTCAGGCACGGTCTGGGAGGCCGAGACTTCTCCGGCCTTCTTCTTGTCCTTCTTCCAAACCTTGATCCTCGGTGTGAAGGTGTCGCCCTTCTTGATGATCGTGACACTGCACAGGGTCGCTACCTGCGGCCGATCGTCGAGGACGAAGTCGGTGATCATCCGACGAGCACGAGTGTCATAGAGGTAGTGGAACCCACTGTCGCTCTGCGAAGCGCGGATCTCCAGGTCGGTGAATTCTCTACGAGTGACATCGAACTCAGTGGTGGTGAAAGGGAGTCGGAAGCCACGAACCATGGGGGTAGCAGGCGCTGCGGCTTGGGTTCGCCAGTCCGGTGGGATGTTGGGCAGCGGCCGGGCGTCACCTTCGACCACAAGGTCTTGGACATCGACGCGCCCGAGATGGACGAGCACGGACTGCAGGGTCCGCCAGATCACCTCCTTCGCCTCCGGTGTGCAGGTGGGCAGAAGCTCGCGCTCCACCGTCAGGACGGCCTCGTAGGTGGCATCCGTCCAATTGTCACCAGGCATGGGGTGGAAGTAGCCGCCATCACGGCGAAGGGCCAGGACCGCAGTCGAGAGTAGATCGCGTGCGGCCTCCTCGCCGGCGCAGTCCAGGAGACTGAAGACCTGGCCCAGGACCAGGTCGAACTTCCCGGTGTCCTCGTCCTCCAGCGGCAGCGAGATCAGCGGACCTCTGGGCGGAACTCGTACCGGCTGAAACAGGGGGCGACCCGACAGGAACTGGTGTGGCCGCAGGGCCCATCCGTCCAGCTCCAGCAGCAGGTTCAGCGCCTCGACGTGCTTGTTCGCCTCCTCGACGTCAGCCGCCACCTCCGGATGGACCATGCGCGCCAGAAACGTGAGCAGTACCTCGTCCGGACCGTCGGACAGCCCCAATCGGGAGTCCTCGAAGATCCAGTCGTCTGGCAGATCCTGGTTATTGATCCGGTGCTGCTGGATGTCGTCGCGGATAGCCGGAAGTCGGCTATTCCCGTCTGGAGTTCGGTCCAGGTCGTAGAGGCCCTCCAGGAACGTGACCTCGCCCATTTCGCCCCACCAGGGGCGCGAGATTCCACGCAGGTACTTGAAGATGTCACGCCGTGTCATCGATGTGATTGTCGACTGCCCGTTCGTACCGGCGGGATCCATGGAAGCCATGCGCCCAGAATGGACGGTCAGGCAGAGAGTTGCTGGCCAGTTGACATTTCAGCTCGTCGAAGACGGTGTCTCCCACACGCGCTGTGCCGCACCGCCTCCAGGCTGGCCTCAGAGTCACCAGCCTCCCCGTGCGCCAACCAGATAAGTCAGCAGACCATGGCACCGCCGCTCGGGCGGCGCGCAGACGGGGCCATGGTCTGCTGCACACGGCACCGGCCAGGGTTCATTTGCGCAGGTAAGTGAAGGGCTCGGGCTCCGGCAATGCGGCCTGGTGCCGTACTCGTCGCGAGAGCCGCTCGATGGACCGCAGTGCCCCCGCCACGTCCCTCGCCGTGACGTCGAAGGGCATCGCGTGGATAGTCTCGGAAGGAGCCGTAGCTGCCGCGGCAATCCTGTCCAGAGACTCCATGTCCGAGGGATCGATGGTCAGCTCGGTGAGTGTCGTCGGGAGACCGACCCGGGTCGTGAACTCGATGAAGTCGGCGATGTCGCTGGTCGGGGCGCCCTCCAATACCAATTGCGTCAGGGAGCCGATATTCACCTTCTGGCCGTGCACCAAGCCTGCAGTCTGCGGAACCACCGTGAGGCCGTTGTGGATCGCATGAGCTGCCGCCAGTCCTCCGGATTCAAAACCGAGTCCCGACAGTAGCGTGTTCGCCTCGACAACTTGTTCCAGCGCCGGCGTCACAACGTTGTCGCGGACAGCATCGAGCGCAGGCAGGGCGTTCTCCCACAACAGATCCCAGCTCAGCTTCGCCAGAGCAGAGGCGGCTTTCGTCTGGTGCCCACCCGACATGGCCACGGAGTGCGATTGCGCGGTGGCCCGCGCTTCGATCCAAGTGGCCAATGCGTCGCCGATCCCGGCAGCGAGGAGCTCCGTGGGAGCCTTCGCAACGATCGTCGTATCGATGAGTACGAGGTCCGGGTTCCGCGGGAAGAAGCGGTACTCCTCGTACTTCCCGTCCTCCGCGTAGATCACGGCTACGGCCGACGTCGACGCATCGGTTGAGGCGATAGTCGGGACGGTGACCCACCGGATCCCCGCAAGGAAACCGGCGGACTTCACGGCATCGATGACGCTCCCGCCCCCGACGGCCACGACCACGTCAGCTTCGTGCTCCTTGATCACATCCACGATGCGGTCAATCTCCTTGGCGGTTGTCACCCCACCAAAGGTCGTCCTGCTCACGGGCAGCCCAGCTGCGGCAAGCGAATCCTCAATGTCGTGGCCGGCTACGGTCCAGGTGGTGTTCCCCGACACCAGCAACGGGGTCTTACCGATGGCCGAGAGGTAGTCACCGAGCCTGGCGATCGAGCCGGGTCCCTGTACATATCGACCAGGGCTGATGATGGTCCGAACTGGTGCTACTGCGGTCATCGTTGACCCTTTCTCTTCAAGCGACTGAGGCGCCACGTCGGCTCGTCATCCGCATCAGGGGTGCTCGTCAGGCCGTACAGGCCATCCCCCGAACCACGCGAGGTCGGATGGCTTGGCCCCAGCCGTCGGGCGAGATGAATCCATTCGTCGACGGCACAGGCCGAATACTCCACTTTTGGAGCAATCAATAGTCTGAGGGTTCCGCGCCAACCACGCCCCTGTCAAGACCTACGCCGAACGGCGATTTGCACATCATTCGGAGCCCTCGATGCCCAACAGGGTCACCCAGGGGACGCCCTCATCGACCGATCGCCTGCCTCCGAGACGGAGTCAGCCTTCCCACCGCACCCCAGGCCGTTCACACCTGGCGTAGCGGCGACCGCACACAGCGACCAACCGCACCGAGAGCGTGGACGCTCCAGCAAAGTCGAGCTTGGCAATCTTGCCGGCTTAGCGCTGCCGCCCCCGCCCCTCGCCTCCCACGGTGACACAGCGCCTCCGCCGAGTCAGCCGTCCTCGAGCAACAGCTCTGCGGTCGCACTGTCCGTGCACAACACAGTCAGGAGTCCCGATTTCAGGGCTGCGCGAATTGCGCGCGCCTTCGCCTCCCCGAGCGCGACACCGACACGGACGGGGCACTCCTGAAGGGTTTGCGTGTCGACCGACATGATGCGCCCGCTGACATCCCTGTGGACAACACCGCCATCAGCGTCCAACAGCGTGCCGCAAACATCCGCCACGGTGTCGCTCATCTCCTCCAGTTCCTCTGGCCGGAGCTCCGCCCGAACCCGAGATCCACCCGACGCCCAAGCACCGATACCCACGACGGCGACGTCCATCTTCGCCATCTTGGTGAACGCTTGAGCGATCGACGGCTCCCCCCTCAGCCCTTGGGCCGTCACCGCGTCGGGAAGGACCATCGGGGACAGCAGCGCCGTTGCGTTCCCGCCAAAAACTCGTGACAAACGGACGAGCAGTTCTGTTGCGTGCTTCGCAGTCTCTGGCTGCGGGAGTCCCCCGATGAGCTGCACAATCTCCGATTGCGGGATGCGTGGAAGCTGCTCGAGACCGCCGGCCACCGCCTCGAGGGCCCTCCCCCACGCCACTCCGAGGCGTCCGCCCTCCGTGAGCACTTCGCTGACGTACCGAGCACCAAGGCGCCCGACCGACGACAGGGAGCCGTTCGGGCTTACGAGCGCTTCAGCGAGCCCGTACTCCGCACGCAGCCTCTCCGCCAGAACCCAATCGACACCCGCAGGCGGGCAGATGGTCACAGTCGCCAGCCCGTGCTCCTGGGCCCACCGGACGAGCTTGGGGACCCGAAGTCGACTGACACCCAGGATCTCCGCGATCTCGATATTCGTGCGGTCCTCGACAAGCTGCATCCACGCGGCCTTGGCCGCGAGCGTCTCCTTCGAAGGAGTCTCAGAAGTCGCTGTTGCACTACGCGAAGCCATGAAGCCCTCTCGACGGCCGCTCGAATCCTTCGCCTCAATGTAGCGCGCACCCAGCCTCTGACCTGCGGCCGCGGGCACGGCGGTCAAGGCGCCGCCGCCGACGCCCACACCGCAAACCTGCCCGGGGCCAATCTCTTGACATCCGGACCAGGCTTCCGCACGCTTCATTTGAGCCCCCACCGCTCGAAAGATGGGGGCAGTGGCCGTATCGACGAAGGGGTTGGGCTACATGACCGAGAGTTCTGAAGGCGTAGGGACTGGCACAGTGACCCTCCCATTGGCGGACGACCCCCGTCCCGCGGGCGAGCCGACATCAGAGCGCGCGCCGCTCCTGCACAAGGGGCTGCTGCTCCCCTTCGTCCTCATCGTCATCTGCTTCGCCGCGTGGGGCGCGGCCAGCACGATGACGGACCCGCTCGTGAAGGTGTTCGGCTCGACCTTCTCGATGAGTACGCTTCAGTCCTCACTGGTCCAGTTCGCCTATTACGGCGCGTACTTCACCCTGGCCATTCCTGCCGCGTGGATCAGTTCGCGCCTCGGGTACAAGGGCGGTGTGCTTGTCGGACTGCTCCTCGCAGCAGCGGGCGGGTCCCTCTTCCTCCCGGCCGCGGAGATGATGACCTACTCGATGTTCCTCGTCGCCCTCTTCACCCTGGCGTCGGGACTCTCGATCCTGGAGACGTCTGCCAACCCCTATGTCATGGCGATGGGCCCCCGGGCCAACGCCACTCGGCGGCTGAACTTCGCGCAGGCGTTCAATCCGATCGGCGCAAACCTCGGGGTACTGCTCGCCACGTTGTTCATCCTCCCCAACGTCAGCCCCGCCACGAGTGCTCAACGTGCGGAACTGTCCCAGGCAGAACTCGCCGCGACCCAGTCCAGCGAGCTTGAAGCGGTCATGGGTCCGTACTTGGGTCTCGCCGCGTGCTACGTACTCATCGCCCTGGCGATCTTCCTGGTGCGCGTGCCGAAGAACGCGGCCTTCGGTGCCGATCGCCGAGTCTCCTCGTCGCTTCCCGGCAGCAGGCTCGGGCGGCTCGTGAAGAACCCGCACTACTCTTTCGGCGTCATTGCCCAGTTCTTCAACATCGCTGCGCAGACATGCATCTGGACGTTCACCCTGCACTACGTCACAGACAACCTCGATGTCAGCGATGCGACAGCAGGCTATTGGCTGCAGGCCTCGTTGCTTGTCTTCCTGGCCTTCCGGTTCATCATGGTCGGCATCATGGGGCGTATCGACGCCCGCAAGCTGATGACGTTCATGTGCGTGGTCGGCATCGTGCTGTCGCTGACCGTCGTGCTGTCCCACAACATCATCGGCGCGGTCGCCCTGGTAGGCCTCAGCGCATGCATCTCTCTGCTCTTCCCGACCATCTACGGGATCTCGCTGGAAGGCCTGGGTCAGGACACCAAGTTCGGCGCTGCAGGACTTGTGATGGCCATCTGTGGTGGCGCTATCGCCCCCATGGCCCAGGGGTGGGTCCTCGACCTCAGTTCGGCGAGCACGAGTTTCCTTGTGGTGACGGCATGCTTCGCCGTGATCGCGCTGTACGGGGTCTACGCGATTCGGCACCCGCGCCCTACTGAGGTCAAGGCAGGGGATCTCTCCTAGAGCCGTATCTGCGGATCGTGGGCCGCCACCTGTGGTCGGCGTGGTCCCGCTATCGCGGATCACCAGCGAGTGAATCCGTGCCACGCAAGACACTAGGGATCCCGAGGGCGATCGCCTCGCGGTTGTCCTCGGGAGGAACCTGTCGCGGCGCCGGACAATGCGCCCCGGCGGGGCGTACAGCAGACCAGGTGCGCTAGGCCGCGTTGGCCAACACTTCTCTGGCGACGCATTCCTCGACAACGAGGTCAGTGATCAACCCGGCAGAAAGCGCCGCACGAACCGCAGCGGTCCTCTGGGCTCCAAGCACTACGGCAACCCGCCGCGGAGTGCGGAGCAGTTCATCCGGGCCGATGCCGATGATCCTCTCTGACAACCCGCCCCGCAGGATCTCGCCAGATGCAGAGATCAAGATTCCGCAAGCATCCGCCACGGCACCGGCCCGCACGGCAGAGGCATGGTCCTTCTCACCCAAGAGGCTTTCTATCTGCGACTGCCCCGCACGCCAGGCACCGACCCCGAAGAGGACTACGTCGGCTGAAGCGCCGGCCGCAAGAGCGGCAGCGATCGACCGTTCTGCCCGGAGGCCCGAGGCCACGCGCCGAGAGGGGGCAACCAATGGCGCATTGAGAACGACCCCCTCGCCACCCGTCAATCTGGCGAGCTTGCGCACCAGGTCGGAAGCCTCGAGACCCCCGGTATTCGACGGGACCCCTCCCACCAACTGGACTACTTCCACTGTAGGGAGATCAATTTGGAGATGCGACGCAGTACGGATCACCGCGTCGATCGTTCGTCCCCACGCGAGACCGAGTCGCTGGCCATCCCGCAAGAGACCACGAGTCACATCAAGGGCAAGAGCGGATACGCCATTCCGCTTCCACGTCTCATCGCCGTCTTCAACAAGCACATGGGCTGACCTCAGCCCAAACGTCTGGGCCAGCTCGGCGGAGAGGTCGACCTCAGTCTCCGCAGGGAACATCACCCGGGAGTTCACGACCCCTGAGTTCGTGGCTTGCTCGAGCAACCTCGCGACCCGAAATCGACTGATGCCGAGCGTCCTGGAGACGTCCAGGTTGGACATGCCCTCCCGGAAGTGCAGATTCGCCGCCCTGTACATCAGGAGCGATTGCTCCGGACCGAATCCCGGGTCGGAGTCCAGCGAGCCCGAGGCGGGTGCGCCCAGGTCTGCACCGTTCGACGCCATACCTACCTCCTACGGGCTTCACCTGGTCGCTCGCTTGCACGGGAGCAAGTCGATCTCGGCATTCCCACTCCGCGCCAGATCATCGCACAGCGCCGTGATGTGTCCGCCAGACCGCTGACACGGCGGAGCGACGCCCTTCCGCGCAGGTTCGAGCACCCATTGCTCCCCCTTACGAGACGAGTGTACGATCCAAGGGCATCATATGAGTACAGCACGCTCCTTTGATGCCCACGAAGAGGGCGGACGGCCACCGGCACCACCGTCAACCGTTAAGCCTCGAGAACTGACGCTGGCAGTCGCACCCGCCGCGACAGCCCGTCGAGACACCAATACGAGGAGACCCGAATGAAGCTTTTCGCTGACACTGCAGACGTCGAGGCTGTCGCGCCGCTGCTCCGAGATGGCCTCGTGCACGGCGTGACCAGCAACCCCGCCATCGTCGCCAAGCGTGGCTACGGCCCGGAGACGCTTCCGGACCTGTACTCCGAGTTCGCCGCATGCGGGGCCAAGGAGATCTACTTCCAGGCGACGGGCAGCAACCGGGAATCTCTCCGCGCCAGCGCCGACCGACTCGCGCAGTTGGGAGATCGAATCGTCGTCAAGGTTCCCGCCACCAGCGACGGCTTCAGCGTCGCCGCCCACCTCGTCTCCAAGGGGACTCCGGTCCTCGTCACGGCGGTCTACAGCCTCGCGCAGGCGATCTTCGCGGCGTCGATCAACGTTGACTACATCGCGCCGTATCTTGGCAGGTTGAACGACGCCGGACTCGACGGACTCACTCTCGTGCGAAACATGAGTGAGATCATTGCGCCCACTCCGACAAAGATGATCGTGGCAAGCGTCAGGTCGGTCGAAGACGTGGTCTCGCTGGCCCTCGTCGGCGCGCAAAGTGCCACCCTTGCCCTGCCGGTGCTCGAGAACATGATGAGCGACCCGCTCGCCGAAAAGGCCGTGGCTGAATTCGAGGCTCTCGTGGCCCAGGAGGCCGCCCTGGCTCGATAATCGACAACCGACTTCGACCCCTGTGCCGCGTGGCCTCAGATTGCCACGCGGTTCTTGGCGTGCGCCCCTCACAGGCGGCCGCGCGCTTCAGCCAAAGCTGCGCTGCAGTGAGCAGGCGCGGGTGGCGCGGCGACATCCCGAACGAGGGTTGGGGCGCGATGGGCGAGCTCTCCCCGCAGGCCTGAGCCGCCGCCGAGGGCAGCGCCGCTGGGGCTTTCCGAAGTTGGCGTCAGGCTCATGACAGAGACGACCACCCGGCCCCACCCGCACACCCCCTCCGACAGCTCCTCGCCGCCTCCGTCGGCAACGCTGTCGAGTGGTACGACTGGAACCTCATCAGCCGTCAGGGCAGTCGTCGCGCCGTCTGGAATTCAAGCTGCGAGGCCATGCGCTCGGCGACGGCGCCCGACCCCGCAGTTCCGGGTCAAGACGGGAATCGCCAAACTCACTTCGGTACCCGAGCGCGTCCGCATTATTCGCCTCTGCAAGGAGAGTGTCCTGGACATCGGCAGTTCGGGGCCTTCCTTGCCGGTGAGAGTCGGCGTCGTATCGTTCAACTCCCATGACGCCGAGACGAACTCAAAGACTCCCAGTCCCGGTTCTGCCTCGAACCTGAAGCTCACACGGCACTCCGGCCGCGGCCCCGTACCGGACCGCGCCGCAGCCATCTTCGCTCCGAGCGTCCTCGGACAGCCGCAGGCCGCTCCTGCGTCGTCCATCGGAGCCAGCAGCACGCGCCCGTCGCAGACATGCACGGGGTCGCCATCAACCCTCAGTACGTAGCGCCGCGACAGCGGTTCGGGGCCGCTCAGGATGATGTCGAGGTCGTCGCTGGCCAGGGCCACCTCGTATCCGCCCTCCGACCGAACAGGCGGGCCCTCACTCCCAAGCAACTGCTGTACCGATGTGGCGACTCCGTCGTGCGAGGTGGTCAGACGCCACCCCTTCGACACGCCCATTGAATGTCGCGGCCTGTCCGCTGGCGCCCACAAGGTCCCGTCGGGACCGAAACCACTGATCGGCGTCATGCGCCTCCGCCCTGCATCTCGACCCATGACGCCAAGACTGGTGCGGCGTAGACGCCTTGGTGGTGCCGGGGAATCGCTGATACCTGGCAATCCCCCGGCACAGAACTCACGCAGCCTGGGCGTTGCTCATCGCATACGGATGACCAATCGGTCCCGCTCTGGACCATGCACAATCCCCGGAACCCAGCGAACAGGCGCAGCCGCGGGGAACAGCGTAATCCGCACGCCGAAGTCCAAGAGCATCTCCTTGCGAGCCTGCACGTCCAGCGCGGCCTCCCAGCGATCAGCGATCGTCTCCCCTGTGGGCCTCTGGACCATTCCGGGTGGCTGCGTAGGTTCCCGTTCCAGCGCAGCGAGTTCCTGCCCGAGTGAGGCATACCGCTCACGGAACCACGCAGAGTCGTCGTGACTGTCGTACAGGCCGGCTTCCCGGTCCGCACGCAGTCGCTCCCTGCTCGTTTGCAACTCGGTGATGCGCTCAGCAACGCCGTTACCCGAGTCGTAGACGGTTTCGAAGATCTCGCCCGCGCCGTACTTCTCCAGGAACCACCCCTCAACCCAAGTGTCCAGGTGGTGAGCCCGAATCAGCGGTGCAGGCTTGCAGTTCCAGCCGCTCGGCCAGCCCTTGTTCCTTGCAGTACAGACATAGCGTGGAGGCGCGTCGGCCGACGTCTGCGTGTAGAGCCGGTTATGGCAGTTCCCGCAAAGCGCCACCTCAGTGAGCAGGTACGGCTGATTCGAGCGACGCGAAGGCATCCTGCGGGAATTGATCGCCTTCTTCAGCGCTTCATGTGTGCCCCTGTCCCACAGCCCTTTACATATACGGGTCGGTTTACCATCCGACCCGATCACTGGCTTTCCCTTGTGCATCAGGTACCCAAGGGCAGCTTCGGAGAGCAGGATTTCGCGGAGAGTCGTCGGGTACCAGGGACGCCCGCGTGCGGGACGCCCGTACATGACGGCGAGATGGTCAACCGGTGCCAGTTCCTGCGCCCGATTCAAGCGGGCCGCCTCACTACTGGGTGTCACGTTGACCGGGTCCGCGAGCACACGGCGCGCAACTTCACGTATCACTTCAGCGGCGTGCGGGTGCCATTCGACGTGGTCGACCTTGCCGCCCATGACCACTCGCACATGCCGGAAACCGTAGGACGGCTTTCCCTTGGGGCGACCGGCAGCCCGCATCTTCACGGTCGCGCTCCTGTTACGACGCTGAATCGCGCGCAGTTCCATCTGCGCGCCCCAGGCCTCGATCGTGAAGCGGTTCTCGTCGGCTGAGTCGTTCAGGTCCCAGGCACCGTCGTGGCCGTACGTGACGAGCTGCTTGTTCTCATCGCGCATCTTGTAGCCGGTGTTCAGACAGTCGACCACGTTGCGGCCCAGGCGGTCGACGGCTGCAGCTACCAAGCCGTCATACGGGCCTCGCTCGTCGCGAAGCCAGGGACCGAGCCGCGGTCGCGTCACCGGGTCCGTCGCGCCGGAGACCTCCCAGTCGTCGGCCCACCCGATGATGTGGGCCCCAACCGAGGCCGCAGCCGCGAGCACGTCCTCGCGCTGCCGTTCCGGTGACGAGGTCGCGGCCTTCATGCGGGACAGCCGGCGTACGCCCAACAGGCACTTGCCGCATCCGTCATAAGGCCGTTCGACCGCGTCCAGGTTCGTGTCGTGCATCGCCTCTCCTCGTCGCGCGCAGCGTAAGGAGAATCGACGGCCACCCCCAGGACGATCTTGCTCCGTCCCAGGTCACCCCATGAAGGTCAACCGAACGTGACGATTGGTATTAGAGATGTTGGTGTCCACCAGGCACACCGACTGCCACGTGCCCAGCTCCAGACCACCGTCCACCACCGGCAGCGTCGCATGCGGCGGCACGATCGCCGGGAGGACGTGGTCGCGGCCGTGGCCCGGGGAGCCGTGGCTGTGCTGCCAGCGGTCGTCGGCGGGGAGGAGGGTGTGGAGGGCGGCGAGGAGGTCGTCGTCGCTGCCCGCGCCCGTTTCGATGATGGCGATGCCGGCCGTGGCATGGGGGACGAAGAGGTTGAGGAGGCCGTCGCGGCCGTGGGCGGCCTCGCGCAGGAAGGACTCGCAGTCGCGGGTGAGGTCGACGATGCGCTCGGCGGAGCCGGTAGTGAGGTCCAGGACTCGGGTCGTGAAGACGTCTGACATGGGGACATTGTCCCTCGCTCGACGCGCTTCGGCCCGCGGTGGGCCGGACCGGATTCCGGGAGCCGGGTCCACGCGCTGAGACGATGTTGACCGTGGGTCGACAAGTGGATACGTTCTGCCGCATGTTGCGTTCAGCCATGCTCACCACGCGCGGTCACATCGACCTGCTGCGGGTGGCTTCTGCCGCGTGTCGTCCCGGCTGCTGACGCCTTCTCCTCTCGCCTCACCTCTGGCTTTTCCCTCACCTTCTTTTCGCTGCCGCTTCGGTGTTCGTCCGTGACGGCGCGCCGCTGACGCGCGCCCGCTGACGCCGAGGCGCGCCCTCGCCTGCCATGGAGTGCCATGAGCATCAGTCATGCTCCGCCCGTTTCGCCTGCCGAAAAACAGGGCGCGACCGCCGATCCCGGCGCCTCGCCCGGCTCCCCGGCGTCGCCGCCCGAGCTCGTTCCCCTCGTTCCCTCCTCCACCCGGCGCACCCGCGTGCCCCGCTGGCTGCGCCGCACCAGTGGGCCGCTACTGCTCCTCGTACTGTGGCAAGTCCTCACATCCGTAGGGGTGTTGACGCCCGAGGTGCTGGCGTCGCCCGGCACCATCGCGCGCGTCGGTGCGGATCTCGTCTCCGACGGGTCGCTGCCCGCGGCCATGGGTGTCTCGCTTCAGCGTGTCGCCGTCGGGCTGCTGTGCGGTGTCGTCGTTGGGGTTGGGCTCGCGCTGCTGTCCGGGCTGTTCCGGGTCGGCGAGGACCTCGTCGACGCGAGTGTGCAGATGCTGCGGACCGTGCCGTTCGTCGGCCTGATCCCGTTGTTCATCATCTGGTTCGGCATCGGCGAGGCACCGAAGGTCGCCATCATCACCCTCGGGGTCTCCTTTCCGCTGTATCTGAATGTGTACGCCGGGATTCGTGGCGTGGACTCCCAACTCATCGAGGCGGGCGAGTCGTTGGGGCTCAGCCGGTGGGGTCTCGTACGCCATGTCGTACTGCCGGGTGCGCTGCCCGGAGCCATGACCGGGCTGCGGTACTCGCTCGGCATCGCTTGGCTGGCGCTCGTCTTCGCCGAGCAGATCAACGCCGATGCCGGCATCGGGTTCCTCATGGTGCAGGCCCGGGACTTCCTGCGCACCGACGTCATCGTCGTCTGCCTGATCGTCTACGCGTTCCTCGGCCTGCTCGCCGACTTCGTCGTCCGTTCTCTCGAAAAGGTGCTGCTGCAATGGCGACCGACGTTCACCGGCCGGTGACCCCGCCGGCCCCCTCGCCCGAGACCGCCGTCGGTGCCGGTTCCGCCGTGCACGTCGAAGGGCTCAGCCGGTCGTTCGGCGGGCGCGCCGTCATCGACGACCTTCAACTCGACATTCAGCCTGGGGAGTTCGTCGCCCTTCTGGGGCGCAGCGGGTGCGGCAAGTCCACGCTGCTGCGCATCCTCGCCGGGCTCGACCGTGACATCGACGGCACCGTGCTCGTGCCACGGCGCAAGGCCGTCGCGTTCCAGGCGCCGCGGCTCATGCCGTGGAAGCGGGTGTGGCGCAACGTCCTGCTCGGTCTGCCGGGCAAGCCCGAACGCGACGTCGCCGAGCAGGCGTTGGACGAGGTGGGGCTCGGGCACCGTACGGACGCCTGGCCCAAGACGCTCTCCGGCGGCGAGGCCCAACGCGCCTCGCTGGCCCGTGCCCTCGTGCGCGAACCCGACCTGCTGCTGCTCGACGAGCCGTTCGGCGCGCTCGACGCGCTGACGCGGATCAAGGCCCAGCGACTGGTCGGCGAGCTGTGGCAACAGCGGGGCTACGCCGTGCTGTTGGTGACACATGACGTCGAGGAGGCGGTGCTGCTCGCCGACCGGGTCCTCGTCATGGACGACGGCGTCATCGCCCACGAGGCCCGCATCGATCTGGAGCGGCCGCGCGATCTCACCGATCCGCGCTTCGCCGAGCTGCGCGCGGAGCTGCTGCACCGGCTGGGCGTGGACGAGTCGTCCCACTGATCCCATCCCTCCCCCTGAATACAGCAAACACCCTCACCTCGAACGGACTTGGCATGCGACGCCCCCTCATAGCCGGCGCCCTCCTCACCCCACTCGCCCTCCTGCTCGCCGCCTGCTCCGGCGCCTCCACCGCAAGCACCTCCACCGGCAGCGGCGGGGCCGGCGGTGGCACCGACGGGCAGGGCTCACTCACCCTCAACGTCGGCGACCAGAAGGGTGGTTCGGAGGCCGTACTGAGGGCGGCCGGTGAGCTCGACGACCTCGACTACAAGATTCGCTGGTCCACCTTCACCTCGGGGCCGCCGCTCCTCGAAGCCATCAACGCCAAGGCCGTGGACGTCGGCGGTGTCGGCAACACGCCACCCGTCTTCGCGGCCGGTGCCGACTCGAAGATCAAGGTGGTGTCCGCCAGCCACGGGACCGCCAAGGGCGACACGATCCTCGTTCCGAAGGGCTCGAAGCTGAAGAGCCCGGCCGGGCTCAAGGGCAGGTCGATCGCCGTGGCCCAGGGGTCCTCCGCGCACTACCAGCTCGTCGCCTCGCTCAAGAAGGTCGGGCTCGGCCTCAAGGACGTGAAGCTCAAGTATCTGCAACCGGCCGACGCACTGGCCGCGTTCACCGCGGGCAAGGTCGACGCGTGGGCCGTCTGGGACCCGTACACCTCGCAGGCGCTGCGCGCGAAGCTCGGCCGCGTACTCACCGACGGCGACGGGGTCACCAACGGGCTCGCCTTCCAGGTCGCCGCCCCCGGCGCCCTCGCCGACAAGAAGAAGTCGGCCGCCATCAAGGACTATCTCGACCGGCTGCGGCGTGCCCAGAACTGGGTCTACAAGCACCCGCAGGCGTGGGCGAAGGTGTGGGCCAAGGACACCGGACTGCCCTACGGGGCGGCGTACGACGCCGTGCGGCGGACGAACGGCACACGTGTCACGGTCGCCGTCGACAAGAACGTGATCGCCTCCGAGCAGCAGATCGCCGACGCCTTCACGCGGCTCAAGCTGATTCCACGCAAGGTCGACTTCTCGAAGTACGTCGACACACGCTTCAACGGCGAGCTGCCGCCCTCCACCACTGCTCCGCGCACGTACGGCAAGGAGTCCTGAACACATCAAGGTCCGTCCCGGGTCAGGACGTGAAGCGTACGAGCGGGAAGATCTCGCGCCCCGATGGAGTTAGTAGAAACGTGAACGACATCGGGGCACGAGACGAACGCGACGACACCTTCACGGCTCAGGCGCGCCCGGTCGACCGCGACGTCGACGTCGTGGTCATCGGCGCCGGTCAGGCCGGCCTCTCCGCCGCCTATCACCTGCGCCGCGTGGGCTTCGAGCCCGAGCGGGACTTCGTCGTCCTCGACCACGCGCCCCGCCCGGGCGGCGCCTGGCAGTTCCGGTGGCCCTCGCTCACGTACGGCAAGGTGCACGGCATGCACGCCCTCCCGGGCATGGAGCTGACCGGCGCCGATCCCGCGCGACCGTCCTCCGAGGTCGTTTCCGGTTACTTCACCTCGTACGAGGAGACCTTCGACCTGCGCGTTCGGCGGCCGGTCGACGTGCGGGCGGTGCGCGAGGGCGAGGGCGGGCGGCTGCTCGTCGAGACCTCGGACGGGGTGTGGTCGACGCGCGCCCTGATCAACGCGACGGGGACCTGGGACCGGCCGTTCTGGCCGCGCTACCCGGGGCAGGAGACCTTCCGCGGCCGCCAGCTGCACACCGCGCAGTACCAGGGGCCCGAGGAGTTCGCCGGCCTGCGGGTCGTGGTCGTGGGCGGCGGGGCCTCCGGGACGCAGCACCTGATGGAGATCGCTCCGTACGCCGCCTCGACGACCTGGGTGACGCGCCGACCGCCCGTCTTCCGCGAGGGCCCCTTCGGCGAGGAGCAGGGGCGGGCCGCCGTGGCCATGGTCGAGGAACGGGTACGCCAGGGGCTCGCGCCGCTGAGCGTCGTGTCGGTGACCGGGCTGCCGGTGAACGACGCGATCCGCGAAGCCCGCGCGAACGGTGTCCTCGACCGGCACCCCATGTTCGACCGGATCACTCCGACCGGCGTGGCCTGGGACGACGGGCAGGAGGTGGCGGCCGACGTGATCCTCTGGGCCACCGGCTTCCGGGCGTCCATCGAGCATCTGGCACCGCTGAAGCTGCGGGAGGCCGGCGGCGGGATCCGGATGGAGGGCACGCACGCGGCCCTCGATCCCCGGATCCACCTGGTGGGCTACGGGCCTTCGGCGAGCACCATCGGGGCGAACCGCGCGGGGCGGGCCGCGGTCCGCGACATCGAGCGACTGCTGGGGCGGCGGGCGCCGGTCGCGGTGTGAGGCGGTGCGGCGACGCGGCGGCGAGGCACGAAGAGGCGGCCCCCGTCAGCCGTCCTTCTTGGCCTTCGCCTGGTTCTTGTTGAACTCCGCCACGTTCTTCTCCTGCACGGACATGTCCGCGGTGAAGCGCGTGTCCCCCGGCTTGACCGTCACGAAGTACAGCCAGTCGCCCGCCGCGGGGCTCGTCGCCGCCTGCATCGCCTGCTCCCCCGGGTTGCCGATCGGAGTGGGCGGCAGCCCCTTGCGCGCGTAGGTGTTGTACGGGTTGTTGATCTTGGTGTCGTCGTGCGTGGTGTCCAGCGTGGAACGGCCGAGCGCGTAGTTGATGGTGGAGTCCATCTGCAGCGGCATGTCGTGGTCGAGCCGGTTGTATATGACGCGGGCGACCCTGCCCATGTCCTCCTTGTTGTCCGCCTCGGCCTGCACGATGCTCGCGATGATCACGCGCTGGTAGGGATTCACGGCGTTGCGCTCGGCTCCCGCGGTGGTGCCGCTGCCGCCGAACCTCTTGTTGGCCGTGTCGACCATGTACGAAAGGACCGACTGCGGGGTCGACCTGTCGTTCAAGGGATACGTCGCCGGGAAGAGGTACCCCTCGGCGTTGCCACCCGCGTCACCCGGCAGTTTGAGGTGCGCCTTGGACGCGGCCTTCTTCGTGGTGCCGGACGGGACGGCGAGCGCCTTGTCCACGGCCTCGTACACCTGGCCCGAACGCCAGCCCTCCGGAATGGTCAGCACCCGGCTCGAGTCGTCCCCACCCGCCAGTGCCAGCGGTACGGCGACGGCTGTTGCCGCCACGACGGCCCCGGTCACCGTCATGGCGACGCGTCCTCGGCGCGTGAGTCGCGTCGTGCTCCGTCGCGGAGTCTCGGTCTGCATGCCGGAACGGTAACCCGCGCGTCAGAACATCCCTGACATATCCCTGGCCTCCTCCACTCCCTCACGGTCTCTCTCCCCGCTGTTCGCGCCGATGTCATGGCGGACCGGGCATCGGACCTGGCACGACCGACCGGCACGGCCCTTGTCACACCTGTCACGCCTGTCACGCCGCCGCTTCCACGCGCGCGTCCCGTCGCACCAGCGCCGCGTATCGGCCCTGCTGGTCGAGCAGTTCCTCGTGCGTGCCGCGCTCGGCTATGCGCCCGCCGTCCAGGACCACGATCTGATCGGCGCCGCGGACGGTCGAGAGGCGGTGCGCGATCGTGAGCGTCGTGCGGTTGGCCGAGAGCGCGTCGATGGCCTCCTGCACGGCGTGCTCGGTGCGGGTGTCCAGCGCGCTGGTCGCCTCGTCGAGGATGAGCACCGGCGGGTCCCGCAGAATCGTGCGGGCGATGGCCAGGCGCTGCTTCTCGCCGCCGGAGAAGCGGTGACCGCGCTCGCCGACCACGGTGTCGTAACCGTCCGGCAGGGAGGCTATGTGCTCGTGGATCTGGGCCGCGCGGGCCGCCGCGTACAACTCCTCGTCGGTGGCGTCGGGCTTCGCGAACCGCAGGTTCTCGGCGACGGAGGCGTGGAAGAGGTACGTCTCCTGGGAGACCACGCCGATGGCGCGCGCGAGCGTGTCGAAGTCCAGGTCGCGTACGTCCACGCCGTCGAGCGTGACGCGGCCGCCCGTGACGTCGTACAGCCGCGGCACCAGATAGCTGAGCGTGGACTTGCCTGAGCCGGTGGGGCCGACGACGGCGAGACTGCCGCCCGCGGGGACGGTGAGGTCGATGCCGTCGAGGATCGGGGCCTGCCGCTCGTCGGCAGCGTCGTCTCCGTCGTAGCGGAACTCGACGTTCTCGAAACGGACCTCGCCCTTGACGGTGTCGAGGCGCACCGCGTCCTCCCGCTCGGTGATGTCGACCGGCAGGTCCAGGTACTCGAAGATGCGCTGGAACAGGGCGAGCGAGGTCTGGATCTGGACGCCGGTCTGCAGCAGGCTCACGGTCGGCC
Organism: Streptomyces sp. NPDC107575; assembly: GCF_055657265.1. Taxonomy (NCBI): domain Bacteria; kingdom Bacillati; phylum Actinomycetota; class Actinomycetes; order Kitasatosporales; family Streptomycetaceae; genus Streptomyces; species Streptomyces sp. NPDC107575. The sequence goes on from NZ_JBVKBG010000011.1 coordinate 77,992, forward strand.
GGAACAGGCCCTGCTGGAGCGAGACGAAGGCGACGAGCGTGCCGATCGAGACGGTGGGGCCGCCGAAGTGCAGGGCGATTCCGGCCGCCCAGTAGATGACCGCGGGCATGGCGGCCATGACGATGCTGATGACGGCCATCCGCCAGCGCCCCGCCATGTTCGACCTGACCTCCAGGTCGACCAGCTCGTCCGACTCGTCGGCGAACGCCCGGGTGAGGGAGTCGGCGCGGCCCATGGTGCGGCCGAGCAGGATGCCGCTGACGGAGAGCGACTCGGTGACCGTGGCCGCCATCGCGGCCATCTGCTTCTGCCGCTGCGTGGCGATCTTCTTGCGCTCGCGGCCGACTCTGCGGCTGATCCACACGAAGACCGGCAGCAGAAGGAGCGAGACGATCGTCAGGCGCCAGTCGAGGGCGATCATCGCGACGACCGTGGCGACGACACTCGTCAGGTTCGAGACGAGGGACGTCGCCGTGGAGGTCACGGTCGCCTGCATGCCACCGATGTCGTTGGCGATGCGGGACTGGACCTCGCCGGTGCGGGTCCGGGTGAAGAAGGCGAGGGACATGCTCTGCAGCCGGCCGTAGACGGCCGTGCGCAGGTCGTGCATGACGCGCTGGCCGACCGTCGTCGAGATCAGGGTCTGCAGGACGCCGAACACGCTCGTCACGACGGCGCTGACGATCATGCCGAGGGCGAGCAGGCTGAGCAGCCCGGTGCGGCCCTGCGGGATGGCGACGTCGAGGATCTCCTTGAGCAGGAACGGCGTCGCGACCGTGACCAGCGAGGCGGCGCAGACCAGCAGGCCGACGAGGGCGAGCCGGGCGCGGTAGGGGCGGAACAGGGACAGGATGCGGCGGATCTGCCGCGGCTGGCCCGATGCCTTGGCATCGGGAGGTGGCGTCCAGGGAATCTCGGGGCTGCGCATGGGCCTCCTAGGCACTTCTGGGATTCGACTTCGAGGAGCTTAGTGCATTGTTACCTCTATTCACAATGCACGAGGTCCTGATAATGTTCCCGGCATGAAGACACCGGACGCCGACGGTTTCCTCGCCGAGCAGCTGCTGCGGCTGACCCGCCGCCTGCAGCGGATACAGCGCCGCCAGCTGGAGCCGGTCGGAATCACCCCCGCGCAGTCCCGGCTGCTGCGCACGCTCGTGCACTACGAGACGCCGCCGCGCATGGCCGATCTGGCCGAGCGCCTGGAGGTGGTCCCGCGCGCCGTGACGACGACGGTGGACGGCCTGGAGGCGGCCGATCTGGTGCGCCGCGCGCCGGATCCCACGAACCGCCGGGTCATCCGGATCGAGCTCACCGACAAGGGCCGGGCCGCTCTGCGGGAGCTGCGCAGCGCGCGCCGCGCGGCGGCAGAGGAGATCCTGGCCCCATTGGACAAGGAGCAGCGCGCGCAGTTGACGGTGCTGCTGAACACGCTGTTCGGGTCCCCGCACGACCGCGATTGCTGAGCTAGGAGAGGCCATGCCGCTGCTGGAGCCGAAGCCGGAAGCCCTGCGCCCCGGAGCCCGCGCGTCGGGGCCCGCGCCCGACCGGGTCCCGGACCGGCAGGCCGGTGGTACGCCCGAGCCGCTGCGCTCGGAGCTGACGGAACTGCTCGGCGCGGACAAGGTGCTCACCAAGATCTCGGATCTCGTGCGCTACGCGTCGGACGCCAGCCCGTACCGCTTCGTCCCGCAGGTCGTGGTGGTCGCCGAGGACATCGACGACGTGTCGGCGGTGCTCTCGTACGCGCACGGAAAGGGCCGCGAGGTCGTCTTCCGCGCGGCGGGCACGTCGCTGAACGGCCAGGCGCAGGGCGAGGACATCCTCGTCGACGTCCGCAAGTTCTGGGCGGGCATCAAGGTGCTCGGCGACGGCTCGAGCGCCCGGATCGGCCCGGGCACCACGATCGTGCGGGCGAACGCCACGCTCGCGCGGCACGGGCGCGTGCTCGGCCCGGACCCGGCGAGCGCGATCGCCTGCACGGTGGGCGGCGTGGTGGCGAACAACGCGTCGGGGATGACGGCGGGCACGACCCGGAACTCGTACAGGACGGTCTCCTCGCTGACCTGCGTGCTGCCGTCCGGCACGGTCGTGGACACGGGCGACCCGCGCGCGGACGAGGATCTCGCGCACGCCGAACCGGCGCTGTGCGAGGGCCTGTTGGCAATCAAGCGGGAGATCGAGCAGGACGCGGAGCTGACCCGCAGGATCCGCGCCAAGTACGAGATCAAGAACACGAACGGCTACCGTCTCGACGCCTTCCTCGACGGAGGGACGCCGGTGGAGATCCTGCGCGGCCTGATGGTGGGTTCGGAGGGCACCTTCGGGTTCATCTCCGAAGTCGTCTTCGACACCCTGCCGTTGGACCGGAGGGTGTCGACGGCGCTGCTGTTCTTCCCCTCCCTGCCCGCGGCCGCGGCGGCGGTGCCGGTCTTCAACGAGGCGGGCGCCCTGGCCGTGGAGCTGATGGACGGCAATACGCTGCGCGCCTCGGTCAGCGTGCAGGGCGTGCCGCAGGACTGGGCGGAGCTGCCCAAGGAGACGACGGCGCTGCTCGTGGAGTTCCGCGCCCCGGACGAGAGCGCGCAGGCCGCGTACGAGGAGGCGGCCGCGAGGGCCCTCGAAGGTCTCGAACTCGTGGCGCCCGTCGCCTCGGTGACCAATGGGTTCACGCGGGACGCGAAGACGATCGCGGGCTACTGGAAGGCTCGCAAGGCGTTCGTGACGGCGGTCGGCGGCTCGCGCCCCTCGGGCACGACGCTCATCACGGAGGACTTCGCGGTGCCGCCCTCGCGGCTCGCGGAGGCCTGCGAGGCGCTGCTCGAACTCCAGACGCGGCACGGCTTCGACGCCGCGGTCGCGGGCCACGCCGCGCACGGCAATCTGCACTTCCTGCTGGCGTTCGACGCGGGCGAGCCCGCGGACGTGGAGCGGTACGCGGCGTTCATGGACGAGTTCTGCCGCCTCACGGTCGACCGGTTCGACGGCTCCCTGAAGGCGGAGCACGCGACGGGCCGCAACATCGCCCCCTTCCTGGAGCTCGAATGGGGCCCCAGGGCCACGGAGTTGATGTGGCGCACGAAGCAGGTCATCGACCCGGACGGGGTGCTCGCGCCGCGCATCGTGCTCGACCGCGACCCGAAGGCGCATCTGCGGGGCCTCAAGACGATCCCGAAGGTGGAGCTGATCGCCGACCCGTGCATCGAGTGCGGCTTCTGCGAACCCACGTGCCCCAGTGAGGACCTGACGACCACGCCGCGCCAGCGGATCGTGCTGCGCCGCGAGATGATGCGCCAGCCGTCCGGCTCCCCGGTCGAGGACGAGCTGATCGACGCCTACGGGTACGACGCCGTGGACACCTGCGCCGGTGACTCCACATGCAAGCTGGCGTGCCCGGTCGGTATCGACACGGGGGCGTTCATGAAGGGCTTCCGGCATGCCCGGCACTCGCCGCGCGAGGAGCGGACGGCCGCGCTCGTCGCGAGGAACTTCAAGGCGGTGGAGGCCTCGGCCCGGCTCGCCGTTGCGGCGGCGGACAAGATCGGCGACCGCCTCCTGACGACCGTGACGGGCGCCGCGCGCAAGGCGATCCGGCCGGATCTGGTGCCCGAGTGGCTGCCCGAGGTACCTGCCGCGGCGGCCCGGAAACTACCGCGTACCGCGCGCGTGGGGGCCACGGCCGTCTACTACCCGGCGTGCGTGAACCGCATCTTCGGCACCCCCGGCGACGTATCGCTGCCTCAGGCCGTTGTCGCGGTCTCCGCGCGCGCGGGCAAGCCGGTGTGGATCCCGGACAACGTGGCGGGGACGTGCTGCGCCACCATCTGGCACTCCAAGGGCTACGACGAGGGCAACACGGTGATGGCGAACCGGATCGTCGAGTCGGCCTGGGCCTGGACCGGCGGCGGCCGGCTCCCCCTCGTGGTGGACGCCTCCTCGTGCACGCTGGGCATCGCGCACGAGGTGGTGCCGTATCTCACCGACGACAACCGGGAGTTGCACGCGGAGCTCACGATCGTGGACTCCCTCGTCTGGGCCGCGGAGGAGTTGCTGCCGAAGCTCACCATCGAGCGCACGATCGGCTCCGCCGTGCTGCATCCGACGTGCTCCATGGAACACCTGGGCGACGTGGCCCAGTTGAGAGCCGTCGCCGAGGCCTGCGCCGACGAGGTGGTGCTTCCGGACGACGCGGGCTGCTGCGGCTTCGCGGGCGACCGGGGCATGCTCCACAAGGAGCTGACCGAGTCCGCCACGGCGAAGGAGGCCGCGGAGGTGACATCGCGCGCGTACGACGCCCATCTGTCGGCGAACCGGATGTGCGAGGTCGGCATGGACCATGCGACGGGCCGCTCGTACTACTCGGTGCTGGTCGAGCTGGAGCGGGCCACGCGCCGCGGCGGCGCGGCCCGCGCGTGAGAGCGCGTCACATGCGTCCTCACACGAGCCCTCGCATGAGTCCCCTCATGTGTCCTCACATGAGTCCAAAGACCCGATGCCAGAAGTCCAACTACCCGTCCGATTAGACCTCTTGCGCCCCTGCTCTCACTCCCAGCAGGGTGGCTTGCGCTTGCTCCCGGCACCGCACCCACCCTGTTGGAGGTCCGATGCACGACAACGAGCGCAGCCCCCTCGACTCCCCCGAACCCGACGGCCGGTCCCGCCGCGACGTGTTGCGCACCGCGGGTGCCGCAGGCGCCGGACTCGGGCTCGTCGGGCTGGGTTCGGGCTCGCCCGCGCAGGCGGCGGAGGCATCCGGCGCGGCCGAGGCCACCACGGCGGCGGCGCCGGCCCGGCAGGGCGACACGATGATCGGCGTACCGTTCGAGCGGCGCTCCACGGTGAGGGTCGGCATCGTCGGCCTCGGCAACCGCGGCGGCAGCATGATCGACCTCTTCCTGGCGATCCCGGGAGTCCAGGTCGTCGCCCTGTGCGACCCGGTCAAGGACAAGACCGCCAAGGCGGCGGCGAAGGTGACGGCGGCGGGGCAGCCCGCGCCCGCCTCCTACGTCAAGGGCGATCACGACTTCGAGAACCTGTGCAAGCGCGGGGACATCGACTTCGTGTACGTGGCGACGCCGTGGGACTGGCACTTCGAGATGGCGAAGACGGCGATGCTGAACGGCAAGCACGTCGGCGTCGAATGTCCCATCGCACTCCAGCTCGACCAGCTGTGGGAGCTGGTGAACCTGTCCGAGCGCACCCGAAGACACTGCATGCAGCTGGAGAACTGCTGCTACGGGCGCAACGAGATGCGCGTCCTGCGGATGGCCCACGCGGGCAAGTTCGGTGAGCTGCTGCACGGCGCCGGCGCGTACAACCACGACCTGCGCGGCCTGATGTTCGACCCGGACTACTACGAGGGCCCGTGGCGCCGCCTGTGGCACACACGGCTGCGCGGCGACCTGTACCCGAACCACGGCTTCGGCCCGGTCGCGAACTACATGAACATCAACCGCGGCGACCGCGTCACCCACATCTCCAGCTTCGGCACCCCCGCCCTCGGCCTCGCCGAGTACCGCGAGGCGCACATGCCCAAGGGCGACCCGAGCTGGAAGGAGACGTACATCGAGTCGGACCGCACGATCAGCCTGGTCCAGACGGCGAAGGGCCGGGTGATCCGCCTGGAGCACGATGTCAGCACCCCGCACCCGTACTCGCGGATCAACCAACTCGGCGGGACGAAGGGCGTGTTCGAGGACTATCCGGCGCGGATCTACATCGAGCCCGACCACACCGACGACGCCTGGGGCGACTTCGCGAAGTACGCCGACTGGGACCACTGGCTGTGGAAGGAGCACGCGAACCCGCCGGGCGGGCACGGCGGCATGGACTACATCATGGTGTTCCGCCTGATGCAGACGATGCGCCTCGGGCTGGTGCCCGACTTCGATGTGTACGACGCCGCCACCTGGACCTCACCGGTTCCGCTGAGCCACCTCTCGATCAAGGCGAAGGGCGCGCCGCAGCAGATCCCCGACTTCACGCGCGGTGGATGGCGCAAGGAGCGCGGCGGTGTCGACTCGGAGAAGCCGAGCGAGACCTGAGCACGGGCACGCAGGGCGGCGGCGCCCCGTGCGGGGGCGCCGACGCCCGGCGTGCGTCACGCCTTGAGCTCGGCCTTGTCGCCCATCACGACCACCGGGTGCTGCTTCGGGTCGAGCGTCTTGAGCAGGTACTCCATGTCGCCCTTCGACTGGCTCACGCAGCCCGAGGTGCCGCTGCCGTGGTCCATGTGCAGCCAGATGCTGCCGCCCTTGGACTGGCCCTGCGGCCGGGTCGGGTCGTTGGGCGGGGTGCCCTTGGCGCGGTTGTAGTCGATGGCGATGACGTAGTCGAAGTCGTGCCAGTGCGACTTCGCCCAGTAGTGCGGGGCCTGGATCGACGCCGTCTGCGTGTACGGCAGCTTCGCTCCCGGGTCGGCGAGCACGCCGCCCGCGTCACTGAGCGTGAAGACTCCGACGGGGCTGCGCTTGTCGCCCTCGTGGTGGCTGGTCGTCCAGCCCTTCTTGCCGTTGTGCCCCGACCAGCCGCGCTGCTTCTTCCAGGTGTCGCCGGACTTGGTGAACAGGGCGATGCTGGCGCCCGCGGCGTCCTTGTCGTCGCCGTACACGGCGACGACCTGCCGGGCGTTCGCCGGGATCTGCTTCTGGTAGCGGTCTCCCACGCCCGGGATGCGCTTGAGGTCCGCCGCGCGCGCCTCGGCGCCCTTGGACGCTCCGCCCGACGCCTCCGCGCCGCCCGTGCTCTTCTTCCCGCCGTCGCCGCTGTCGGCGCCGCAGGCGGCCACCGTCGTCAGCAGCACACCGCAGGCCGCCATCGCGACGCCCGCCCTGATCGCACCCGCACTCCGCATGCGTTCCATGGTCGCACCACCGGCCGGAAACCACGGGACCGACTCCGATCGCGGCGAACGATCCGGTCCGTTTCTTTGCCCACAGCCGGAAAACCGTTTGCCTCGGCTCGGCACGGGACGCGAACCTTTCACGGTTTGCTGCCGTTGAGTCCGCTTCTTCGATCCACCCCGCTTCGAGCCCTGGGACGTCATGCAGATCTCCGACCTTCCGTATCCAGACCCGGGTGTGCCGGACGCACGCTCGGGCCCCCGGTTCCTGCTCTGGCTCGGCCGGAACCAGCTCGGTGGACAGGCCAAGTCCCTTGCCTGGGGCCTGATCCACTTCGTCTCCGTCGCCGGCCTCGCGTACGGCGTCGGCTACGCGGTGCAGGCGGTCGTCGACCGCTCCGGCTCCGGTCTCGCCAAGGCCGGCGCGCTGATCGTGCTGCTCGGCATCGGCGTCGCGGTCGGCGACACGATGCTGCACCGCACGGCGGTCACGAACTGGATCACCGCCGCCGCCCGCGTCCAGCAACTGCTCGCCCGCAAGACCGCGACGCTGGGCGCCGCGCTGACCCGCCGGGTCGCCGCGGGCGAGGTCGTCGCCGTGTCCACCGGTGACGTGGAGAAGATCGGCTGGTTCGTCGAGGCGCTCTCCCGCTTCGCCGCCGCCGCGCTCACCGTCGTCATCGCCGCCATCGGCCTCCTGATCTACCAGCCCGCCCTTGGCATCGTCGTCGCGCTGGGCATGCCGGTGCTGGCCCTCGCCGTCCTGCCCCTGCTCCCCCGCGCCACGCGGCGCGCGGACCACCAGCGCGAGAAGGCGGGGCACGCCACTGAACTCGCCTCGGACACCGTCGCGGGCCTGCGCGTGCTGCGCGGCATCGGCGGCGAGGAGCTGTTCCTCGACCGCTACCGCCGCGCCTCGCAGGACGTGCGCCGGGCCGCCGTGCGCAGCGCGCGCATGTGGGCGCTGATCTCCGCGATCCAGGTCCTCCTTCCGGGGCTGCTGACGATCGCCCTCGTCTGGTACGGGGTCCATCTCGCGCGCGAGGGCCGGATCACCGTCGGTGAACTGGTCACCGTCTACAGCGGGGTGATGCTCCTCAATTACCCGCTGCGCCACTTCGAAGAGATCGCCATGGCCTACTCGTTCTCCCGGCCGTCCGCGCAGCGCGCCTCCCGAGTGCTGTCGTTGGAGCGCGTCACGGAACCGGACGGCGGGCTGCGCGAGGCGAAGGCGCCGGCCGGCGACCTGTACGACCCGGCGACCGGCGTGCTGGCGCCCGCGGGGTGGCTCACCGCCGTGGTCTGCGGCGACCCGGACCTGGCGGGGCGTCTCGCCGACCGGCTCGGCGGGCACCCCGCTTCCGCCGCCGACGACGGCGCGGAGGAACCGGCGCCGTCCGTCCTCCTCGACGGCGTGCCGCTCGACGAGCTGCCGCTGGATGTCGCGCGCACGACCGTGCTCGTCCAGGACAAGGACCCGGTGCTGCTCTCCGGCACCCTCGCCGAACTCCTCGACGTTCCGGCCTCCGGTGGTGTCTCGCCCACCGAGGCGCTGGCCGCCGCCCAGTGCTCCGACGTTCTGGACGCCCTCACGCAGGGCGCCCCGGACGAGGACCCGATGACCGCCCGCATCACCGAACGCGGCCGGTCCCTCTCCGGCGGCCAGCGCCAGCGCCTCGCTCTGGCCCGCTCGCTGGTCACCGACCCGGAGACGCTGGTGCTCGACGAGCCGACGTCCGCCGTCGACTCGCACACCGAGGCCCGGATCGCCCAGGGCGTGCGCGCGCTGCGCGGCGGTCGCACGACCGTCGTACTGACCTCGTCGCCGCTGGTCCTGGACCGCGCCGACCGCGTGGTGTTCGTCCACGAGGGGACGGTCGCCGCGGTCGGCGAGCACCGCGAACTGGTGCGCACCGAGCCCCGGTACCGCGCGGTCGTCACCCGCGAGACCGACGAGGAGAAGTCCTCCCCCGGCGCCGGGGTCAGCGCCGGAACCGATATCGAGATCGACATCGAGGAGACGGCATGATCGGCGTAGCGCCCCCGGCCTACGACCCGGCGGCTCCCACCACGGCGCACACTCTGCCGGTCGGCGCCCCGGCCACGGTCCGCGCCTATGTGCGCGAGCTGTACCAGCGCCACCGGCGCGAGTTCCTCCTGCTCATCGGCGTGAACACGGTCGCCGTCATCGCGTCGATGGTCGGCCCTTATCTGCTCGGCGGGCTGATCCAGGACGTCTCCGAGGACCCGGGCGGCGTCCGCTCGCTCGAAGGGCCCCAACTGGCGCGCACCATCGGCCTGTTCGCCCTGGCCCTGGTGGTCCAGGCCGTGTTCATCCGGCAGGTGCGGCTGCGCGGGGCGATGCTCGGGGAGCGGATGCTGGCGGATCTGCGGGAGGACTTCCTCGTGCGGTCCGTGGGCCTGCCGCCCGGCGTCCTGGAGCGGGCCGGCACGGGGGACCTGCTGTCCCGGATCACCACGGACATCGACCGGCTCGCGAACGCGATGCGGGAGGCCGTGCCCCAGCTGTCCATCGGGGTCGTGTGGGCGGCGCTGCTCGTCGGGGGGCTCGCGGTGACCGCGCCGCCGCTGGCGCCCGCGCTGCTCATCGCGGTGCCCGTCCTGGTGCTCGGCTGCCGCTGGTACTTCAAGCGGGCGCCGTCCGCGTACCGCTCGGAGGCCGCCGGGTACGCGGCCGTCGCCGCCGCGCTCGCCGAGACCGTGGACGCCGGGCGCACCATCGAGGCGCACCGGCTCGGCGACCGCCGCATCGAGCTGTCGGAGCGGCGGGTCCGAGAGTGGACCGCATGGGAGCGCTACACCCTCTACCTGCGCTCCGTGCTCTTCCCGGTGATCAACACCGTGCACGTCCTCGTGCTGCTGTCGGTGCTGATGGTCGGCGGTGTCTTCGTCCTCCAGGGCTGGATCGGCGTGGGGCAGCTGACCACGAGTGCGCTCATCGCGCAGATGCTGGTGGATCCGCTCGGCCTGATCCTGCGCTGGTACGACGAGCTTCAGGTCGCCCAGGTGTCCCTCGCCCGGCTCGTGGGTGTGCGGGACATCGAGCCGGATGCGGGCGACGCCTCCGTGCGGCCCGACGGCCGTGATGTCCAGGCGGACGCGGTGCACTTCGGCTACCGCGAGGGCGTAGACGTGCTGCGCAAGGTGTCCCTTGAGGTCGAGCCGGGCACGCGGCTCGCCCTGGTCGGCCCCTCGGGAGCGGGCAAGTCGACGCTCGGGCGACTGCTCGCCGGGATCTACGCACCGCGTACCGGGCAGGTCACGCTGGGCGGCGCGGAACTGTCCCGGATGCAGGCCGAGCGGGTGCGCTCGCATGTGGCCCTGGTCAACCAGGAGCACCACGTCTTCGTGGGCTCCCTGCGCGACAACCTCCGGCTGGCCCGCACCGGCGCCGAGGACGCGGAGCTGTGGGCCGCCCTGGGCGCGGTCGACGCCGACGGGTGGGCCGGGGCTCTCGCCGACGGCCTCGACACGGACGTCGGCTCGGGCGGGGTCGCCCTCACCCCGGCGCAGGCCCAGCAGATCGCGCTGGCCCGGCTCGTCCTGGCCGACCCGCACACGCTGGTCCTGGACGAGGCGACCTCGCTGCTCGACCCGCGGGCGGCCCGCAACCTGGAGCGCTCGCTCGGCCGGGTACTCGACGGCCGCACGGTCGTGGCCATCGCGCACCGGCTGCACACCGCGCACGACGCGGACGTGATCGCGGTGGTCGAGGACGGCCGGATCCGCGAACTCGGCAGCCACGACGAGCTGGTCGCGGCCGACGGCGCGTACGCGGCGCTGTGGCGGTCCTGGCACGGCTGACGTGCCGATGGCGGCGGTCGGGAGCCCTCTGTTCGGGGCGGCTTCCGGCCGGCGTCGCCTCAGTAGCCGTTGCCACCAGTGTCGTTGTCCTCGGTGCCCCCGGGTGCCGCCTTCTTGATCGCATTGCCGTGGGCGTCGACGACGTACCAGATCTGGTCGATGCCCTGCCCGTTCGTGTCCCCCGCCTTGTGGTCGTCGGCGTAGTAGTACAGCGGGTGTCCGGCGTACGTCGCCTGCGCCGTGCCGCTCCCCTTCGTCGTGGCGATGAGGTCCGCCCGGACCCCGGCGCCCGCCTTCGGCCTGCCCTCCATGTGCGGCCATTCCTTGACGCACTCCGCGTCGCACTTCATGGAGTTGCTGTTCTTCCCGTCGCTGGTGAACAGGTACAGCGTGCGTCCCTTGCCGTCGACGAGGATCTTGCCCATCGGTGAGTCGCTCGTACGCAGCGTGGAGGCGTCCTTGGCCGCGGGCGTGCCGCCGTCCGAGCCTCCGCCACCACCTCCGCAGCCCGCCAGTCCGAGGGCCGCCACGAGCGCGAAGCCGGCCATGCCGATCCTGAGGTTCTTCATGATCATGCCGTCCCTTCTCGTGCAGGTTGTACGAACCGGGGACGCCGATGGATTGCGCCACCCGACGGAACACGGACGTCGCGTGCAATCCCTTCACCTCTCTCGTACGTATAAGGGGGCGTGGAACTGTTCTCGCGGGCGGATCGCGCCGACGACGCCTCGCTCGTCGCCGGGTTCGCCCTGGGCGACGAGCAGGCGGCCGTCGCCTTCGTACGCCGCTTCCAGGACGCGGTGTACGGCCTCGCGCTGTCGGTCACCCGTGACTCCGCGCTGGCCGAGGACGTGAGCCAGGAGGTGTTCGTCCGGGCCTGGCGGGCCGCGGGCAGCTACGACGCCCGCCGCGCCTCGGCCCTGACCTGGCTGCTCACCATCACGCGCAACGCAGCCATCGACGCCGTACGCGCCCGCAGGCCCGTGCCCGTGCTGGCCGAGACGCTGGAGCGGCTGCTCGATGTGACGCTGCAGAGCGAGAGCACGGAGCGCCTCGCCCTGGTCTCGCTCGAGAGCGACCGCGCCGTCCGCCGGCTGCGCGCGCTCCCCGTCGAGCAGGCGCGCGCGGTCGCCCTGGCGGTGCTCGGCGGGTGCACGGCGCAGGAGGTGGGCCGGCACGAGGACATCCCGCTCGGTACCGCCAAGACCCGGATCCGGACCGGCCTGCGAAGGCTGCGTGAGGCGTCGAAGGAGGAGAGCAGCGATGGCACGCCACCCCGATGAGGACGAGCTGGTCGCTCTTGCCCTCGGCACCCTCTCCGGTGGGCAGGACGAACTGCTGCGCCACCTCTCCCAGTGCACGACCTGCCGCTCCGTGTACGACGACCTGTCCGCGGCGGTCGACAGCGTGCTGCCCGCGGCGCCCGCGCTCGCCGCCCCGGCGGGGTTCGACGCGCGGGTCCTGGAACGCCTCGACGTGCACCGGCCCGCGCGGCGCCGCGCGCTGCGACCGGCCCTGCTCGTCGGGGCGGCCGTGCTCGCCGGCGTGTGCGCGGGAGGCGTCGGCGGCACGGTCCTCGGCCACCTGGGCCGCGGGAATCCGCCCGCGGTCACGGCGAGCGAGCACGGGGCGACGCTCGTCACCCGGTCCGGCACGACGGTGGGCACGGTCGAGCCCAGCCGCGTGGGTGACCGGCAGGTGGTCGTCATGCAGATCGCGGACGGTGGCCCCGGCGGCTACTACACATGCCGGCTCCTGCTGAAGGACGGCTCCGTCCGCGACGCGGGCCACTGGTGGCTGTCGTCGTCCGGGCGAGCCACCTGGATCGCCCAGGGGTCGGCGGGCTCGATCGACCGGGTCGACCTGGTGGACGACACGGGCCGGGTGTGGTCGTCCGCGGACCTGGGCGGCTGATGCCGGCCCTGGGGCGGGCCGGCCCGCGGTCAGATGAAGTTCAGCGCGGCCGCGCACCCCACGCCGCCGGCCAGCATGAACACCGGCATGAGCACCTTCAGCTCGATCCAGCTGCCGGCCCGGAACCGCATCGGCTTCGGCGGCCCGATCGGGAACCAGCGCTTGTGGCCGATCGGGATGGGCCACAGGATCGGGCAGCCCGAGACGGTGAGCGCGTCCCCGATGTCGTGCACCAGCGCGCCCAGCACGATCGGCAGGCCCAGCCACAGGTACTCCTGGCCGGGGTCCGTGAACAGCCAGTCCGAGCCGTTGCCCGGCTGGTCCAGGATGCCCGCGAGGATCCATGCGCTGGTCGCCGCGAGCAGCCACACGAGGAGGTCGCTGCTGTGCCCGCGGGCCGCCCGCCACAGCAGGCCCTCGATGGCGAGCACCATGTGCACGAAGAGGATCCCGAGGACGGCCCAACGGCCACCGAAGATCGCCAGGGCCGAGGTGCCCGCCCCGATGAGGACCGCCCACACCCACGTGTGGGTGAGCGTGCGGTGACCGCCCGAGCGCCGGGGGTCGCCCTTCATCCGCGTCGCCTTGTAGACGCCGTACGAGAGCTTGTCGACGATCTCGCACAGGCCCCGGGAGATGGGTCCGAAGGCGCCCGAGATGGTCGCCGACTTGTGGTCGAGGTCCGGGGCGAGCGCGGCGCCCGCGCAGATCAGCGCTCCGACGAGGAGGACCGGCCATGGCATCGGGTACCCGGCTGCCGTCGTCGCCGCCCCCACCCCCAGCCAGGCCGCCGCTCCTGACAGCGAGTGTGCCGGTCCCATCATGGCTGTGATCCGCCCCTGTTTCTGTTGTGCCGGCCGCGCGCGATGTACCGACATGTCCCGTGTTGCTGCGCCGAGTTGCCCCGTGAGGGCCGCGCGCGTGCTGACGCCCCGTCGGCGACCCAGCGTAGCCTTCGTGATCTTCGCCCGGACATCCGATTGCCGGATCGAGCCGGAAGGCAGGCAAGATGGTGCCGTGACCCTTATCGATCAGCTCCCGAAGACCGCCGACCCGGACGCCCTCTATGACGCCTTCGAGTCGTGGGCCGAGGAGCGTGGGCTCACCCTCTATCCCCACCAGGAGGAGGCGCTGATCGAGGTGGTGTCGGGCGCGAACGTGATCGTTTCCACGCCCACCGGGTCCGGCAAGTCCATGATCGCCGCAGGTGCGCACTTCGCCGCGCTGGCGCGGGACGAGGTCACCTTCTACACGGCACCGATCAAGGCGCTGGTGTCCGAGAAGTTCTTCGAGCTGTGCAAGCTCTTCGGTACGGAGAACGTCGGCATGCTGACCGGCGACGCCTCCGTGAACGCGGACGCGCCCGTCATCTGCTGCACCGCCGAGGTCCTCGCGTCCATCGCGCTGCGCGACGGCGCGCAGGCCGACATCGGCCAGGTCGTGATGGACGAGTTCCACTTCTACGCGGAGGGGGACCGCGGCTGGGCCTGGCAGATTCCGCTGCTCGAGCTGCCCCAGGCACAGTTCATCCTGATGTCGGCGACGCTCGGCGACGTCTCCATGTTCGAGAAGGACCTCACGCGCCGCACCGGCAGGACCACGTCGGTGGTCCGCTCGGCGACGCGCCCCGTCCCGCTCTCGTACGAGTACCGGCTCACGCCGATCACCGAGACGCTCACCGAGCTTCTCGAGACGAAGCAGGCGCCCGTCTACATCGTGCACTTCACGCAGGCACAGGCCGTCGAGCGCGCGCAGTCGCTGATGAGCATCAACATGTGCACGCGCGCGGAGAAGGACCAGATCGCCGAGCTGATCGGCAACTTCCGGTTCACCACCAAGTTCGGCCGCAACCTGTCCCGTTACGTACGCCATGGCATCGGCGTGCACCACGCCGGCATGCTGCCGAAGTACCGCCGTCTGGTGGAGAAGCTGGCCCAGGCGGGCCTGTTGAAGGTCATCTGCGGCACCGACACCCTCGGCGTCGGTGTCAACGTGCCGATCCGTACCGTGCTGTTCACGGCCCTCACCAAGTACGACGGCACGCGGGTGCGGACGCTGCGCGCGCGGGAGTTCCACCAGATCGCCGGACGCGCGGGACGCGCCGGGTTCGACACGGCCGGCCTCGTCGTGGCGCAGGCGCCCGAGCACGTCATCGAGAACGAGAAGGCCCTCGCGAAGGCGGGCGACGACGCCAAGAAGCGCCGTAAGGTCGTCCGCAAGAAGGCTCCGGAGGGCTTCGTCGCCTGGACGGAGAACACCTTCGAGAAGCTGATCGGCTCCGACCCCGAGCCTCTCACCTCGCGCTTCCGCGTCACGCACACGATGCTCCTGTCGGTCATCGCCCGCCCGGGCAACGCCTTCGACGCGATGCGGCACCTCCTCGAGGACAACCACGAGCCGCGCAGGGCGCAGCTGCGGCACATCCGCCGGGCCATCGCGATCTACCGCTCGCTCCTGGACGGCGGCATCGTCGAGAAGCTGGACACACCGGATCCGACCGGCCGCATCGTGCGCCTGACCGTCGATCTGCAGCAGGACTTCGCGCTGAACCAGCCGCTGTCGACATTCGCCCTCGCCGCGTTCGACCTGCTGGACAAGGAGTCGCCCTCGTACGCCCTGGACATGGTGTCCGTCGTGGAGTCCACGCTCGACGACCCGCGGCAGATCCTGCACGCCCAGCAGAACAAGGCGCGCGGCGAGGCCGTCGCGCTGATGAAGGCGGACGGGGTCGAGTACGAGGACCGGATGGAGCGCCTCCAGGACATCTCGTACCCGAAGCCCATGGAGGAGCTGCTCTTCCACGCCTACGACACGTACCGGCAGAGCCACCCGTGGGTCGGCGACCATCCGCTGTCGCCGAAGTCCGTGATCCGCGACATGTACGAACGCGCCATGACGTTCACGGAGTTCGTGTCCTTGTACGAGCTCGCCCGTACCGAGGGCATCGTCCTGCGCTACCTGGCGAGCGCGTACAAGACGCTCGACCACACGGTGCCCGACGACCTGAAGTCGGAGGACCTGGAGGACCTGATCGCCTGGCTCGGCGAGATGGTGCGCCAGGTCGACTCCAGCCTCCTGGACGAGTGGGAGCAGCTCGCCAACCCGGGCGAGATGACCGCCGAGGAGGCCCAGGAGAAGGCCGACCAGGTCAAGCCGGTCACGACGAACGCCCGCGCCTTCCGGGTCCTCGTCCGCAACGCCATGTTCCGCCGCGTGGAACTCGCGGCGCTCGACAACGTCGAGGAGCTCGGCGAGATGGACGCGGACGCGGGGTGGGACGCGGACGCCTGGGGCGACGCGATGGACAAGTACTGGGACGAGTACGAGGACCTTGGTACAGGCCCCGACGCGCGCGGCCCCAAGCTGCTCATGATCGAGGAAGATCCGGAGCACGGGCTGTGGAAGGTGCGCCAGACCTTCGCGGACCCGAACGGCGACCACGACTGGGGCATCAGTGCCGAGGTCGACCTCGCGGCGTCCGATGCCGAGGGCCGTGCCGTCGTCCGGGTCACGGACGTCGGTCAGTTGTAGATCCGAGGACGGCCGGCCGGTAGATTCCGGCCGCGCCCCCGCGCCGGGCCCTTCCGGCCGCACACACGAGAGAGATCCACCCATGACGAATCCTGCGGAGAAGCTCGTCGACCTGCTCGACCTGGAGCAGATCGAGGTCAACATCTTCCGCGGACTCAGCCCGGACGAGTCCCTCCAGCGCGTCTTCGGCGGGCAGGTCGCGGGGCAGGCCCTGGTGGCGGCGGGACGCACCACCGAGGGCGACCGCCCCGTGCACTCGCTGCACGCGTACTTCATCCGCCCCGGCCGCCCCGGCGTGCCGATCGTGTACCAGGTCGAGCGGATGCGCGACGGGCGCTCGTTCACCACGCGGCGGGTCACCGCCGTGCAGCAGGGTCGCACGATCTTCAATCTCACCGCCTCCTTCCACAAGCCCGAAGAGGGTGCCTTCGAGCACCAGTTGCCGCCGGCCCGGCTGGTGCCGGACCCGGAGTCGCTGCCGACGATCGCCGACGAGGTGCGGGGCCATCTGGGCGCGCTGCCCGACGCTCTGGAGCGGATGGCCCGCCGCCAGCCGTTCGACATCCGCTACGTCGACCGGCTGCGCTGGTCGCCCGAGGACATCGAGGCGGCCGAGCCGCGCAGCGCGGTGTGGATGCGTGCCGTGGGCCCCCTCGGCGACGATCCGCTCGTGCACACCTGCGCGCTCACCTACGCGAGCGACATGACGCTCCTCGACGCGGTCCGGCTGCCGATCGAACCGCTGTGGGGTCCGCGCGGCTTCGACATGGCCTCGCTCGACCACGCCATGTGGTTCCACCGTCCCTTCCGTGCCGATGAGTGGTTCCTGTACGACCAGGAGTCGCCGATCGCGACGGGCGGCCGTGGCCTGGCCCGCGGTCGCATCTACGACACGGAGGGCCGGCTGCTGGTCTCCGTGGTCCAGGAGGGGCTGTTCCGCAAGCTCGAGGGCTGACGAACCCGCGGCCGTCGGTTCCGCGGCGGCCGCTCAGGCTCCTCTTCCGGTGAGGCGGGCCCACAGGCCCCGCGGCCGTTCCGGTGAAGGCTCTGGAGGCTCGGCGACGGGCTCCGGCGAGGTCCGCGGCAGCGCCGCCGCGGGCTCCAGGTGCCCGACGGGTCGCGGCGCAGGGCGCCACCTTCGGGCCTCCTCCAGGTTGAGCAGCAGGTTTCCGCGCAGCCAGCTGATCTCGTCCGGGTCGTCGGCGGTCAGGATGCGCTGGACGATCTCGGCGTTCGGCGACTCCGGTGCTCCGTGCCAGAACTCATCGGGCCGCAGCCGGCCCAGGTGGGCCCGCTCGTAGGGGTCCGCGACGAGCTCCGCGAGCTGCGTGGGGTCCAGGAGCGTGGCGACGGCCGCCGCCCGTTCCCACGGGCCGTCCGCCAGGCCGAGCAGATATCCGGCGTGCCTGGCCCGCCAGTTCTTCGGCCGCAGGTCCGCGCCTGCCTGCAGCCTGGCGCGCACCCGGTCCGGCGCCCGCCCCGTCAGAAGCGGCCCGTTGACCTCGGCGCCCGCGAACTCCCGTAGCTCCTGGGCGAGGTACTGCCACACCACCGTCCGGTACCGATTGACGTAGAACTTCGCGGGCGTCAGCATCCCGGCGCGGGCCAGCCTGGTGAAGCGTGTCGACGGGATGTCCATGAGCTCGGCGCCCTCCGCCGTGCCCACGACCCTGACCTGCTCGAGCAGTGTGTCCGGGAAGCCATCGGCCTCACGGATGCGGTCGATCTCCTCGCGCGGGACGCGGCGTCGGCCGCCGCCCGGCGCCGGGACGGTGCGGATGCGTCCCAGCCGGACGGCGAGGTCGAACTCGCCGCGTTTCAGCCCCAGTTCCCGCGCCGCGCTGCTCTGGGGCCTGGTCATGATGTCGCCTTGCACGATGGTTCTCCCCCGTCTGCGAATCAGACACGGTCACTCTCCGTGACCGCTCGAGAGAAACCGTAGCCCGGATCACCGAGCCTCGTGCGGGCCTGTGGATAACCCTTCCGGCTGACCGGTCGCCGCAGGTCAGAGGTCTGCGAGCGGGCCCCGCTCCGGATTGCGGGCATCGACGGTGAGATGCTCGCCGACCCGGTGCACGAGCAGCGTCATCTCGTACGCGACCTGCCCGATGTCGGCCTCGGCCGCGCTGAGCACGCACAGGCAGCTGCCCTCGCCGGCCGCGGTCACGAACAGCACCGCGTCATCGAACTCGATCATCGTCTGGCGCACTCCGCCGGTGCCGAAGTACCGGCCGGAGCCCTTGGCGAGGCTGTGCAGTCCGGACGAGACGGCGGCGAGGTGCTCGGCGTCCTCGCGGCGCAGGCCCGTGCTCGCTCCCGCCACGAGGCCGTCGTTGGACAGGACCAGAGCGTGCCGCACATGTTCGACGCGCTGCGTCAGGTCGTCCAGCAGCCACCCGAGTCCTTCGTACTGCTGCCCCATGATCCCCTGTCCCCGCTTTCCTGTGGCTCCCCGCCCCGGAGGGGATCCGCTCCCCTGCCCGGAGGATCTCATTCGCAAGCCTTCCCCACGGTGGGCATCCGGGCAAGGAGGATGGGCGCATGGCACACAAGATGACCGATGAGCAATGGAAGGCCTTCGTCTCCGAGGGCACCCACACCGCCAAGTTGTCCACGGTGAGGGCGGACGGCAGCCCGCACATCGCCCCCGTCTGGTTCGTCCTCGACGGCGACGACATCGTGTTCAACACCGGCAAGGACACGGTCAAGGGCCGCAATCTGGCCCGGGACGGGCGGGTCGCCCTCTGCGTCGACGACGAGCGGCCCCCGTTCTCGTTCGTGTCCATCCAGGGCCGCGCCGAGCTCAGCGAGGACCCGGACGAGTTGCTGGATTCGGCCACCAGGATCGGTGGGCGGTACATGGGCGCCGACCGGGCCGAGGAGTTCGGCCGGCGCAACGCGGTGCCGGGCGAACTCGTCGTCCGTGTGCGGGTCGAGAAGGTCGTGGCGCTGGGCGACATGACCGGCTGAACCGGCCGGCCACGGGCGTCAGCCCACGGAGTCGAGCAGCCGGGCGGAGTGCATCCGCCCGGCGTACTCGACCAGTCTGATCAGCACCTCCTTTCCCGAGTCACGGTCGCGCGCGTCGCACAGCACCACGGGGGTCCCGCGGTCGAGGTCCAGGGCCCGGGCCACTTGGTGCGCACCGAAGGCCTTGCTGTCCGCGAAGCAGTTGACCGCCACGACGAACGGGATGTGCCGGTGCTCGAAGTAGTCCACGGCGGGGAAGCAGTCCTCGAGCCGCCGGGTGTCCGCGAGGACCACCGCGCCGAGCGAGCCCTGGGAGAGCTCGTCCCACAGGAACCAGAAGCGGTCCTGCCCCGGCGTGCCGAACAGGTAGAGCGACAGACCGGACCTGATGGTGATGCGGCCGAAGTCCATGGCGACGGTCGTGGTCGTCTTGCGTTCGACCGGCCCGGTGTCGTCCACGTCCTGGCCCAGTTCGCTCAGGCGTTCCTCGGTGCGCAGCGGCCTGATCTCGCTGACCGCGCCGACCAGGGTGGTCTTGCCCACGCCGAATCCACCCGCGACCAGAATCTTCAGGGCCAGGTCGACGGTGGGTCCACCTGCCGTGGTGTCAGAGTGCTCTGAGCCCATCGATGACTTCTCTCAGGATCTTCTCGTCGGGTAGTTGTGCGGGCGGCACCGGCCTGCTGACCTTCACGCAGGCCAGTTCGAGCAGGTCGCCGAGGAGCACGCGGACCACGCCCACGGGTACGTCGGTGCCCGCGGCCAGCTCGGCGACCGTCTGGGTCTCCGTGCGGCACAGTTCGATGATCGCCCGGTGCTCGGGGCCGAGGGCGGTGTCGTCGTGGGCGCCCGGCGCCGCGGTGTCGAGCGACACCAGGGCGATCAGGTCGAAGTGAGCTCCCTGGGGCCCCGCCGCGGTGCGCCCACCGGTCATCGCGTAGGGGCGGACCAAGGGCCCGGCCTCCTGGTCGAACCACTGGCTGCCGGGGTCGTCGTCGTTCATGTCGGCACCTGTGCCCCTCAGCCCGCGGTGGGCGGGTGCCCGACGGCTCTGGGGGCCGTGTAGAGGTGTTCGCCCACCCTCTTGACCAGGCGCGCCATCTCGTAGGCGACGAGCCCGATGTCGGCCGTGCCGGTGCTCAGGACGGCGAGGCAGGAACCGTCACCGGCGGCCGCCACGAAGAGGAAACCTTCATCCATCTCGACCATGGTCTGCCGCACCCCGCCGGTTCCGAAGTGCCGCCCCGTGCCCTTGGCGAGGCTGTTGAAGCCGGAGGCGACGGCCGAGAGGTGTTCGGCGTCCTCCCTGCGCAGCCCGCTGGAGGAGCCGACGGCGAGCCCGTCGTTGGAGAGGATCACGGCATGCCGCAGTTCGGGCACGCGCAGCACCAAGTCGTCCAGGAGCCAGTCCAGTTCACCGGAACCGTGCGCCGTGCCCGTGGTAGTCGGTTCCTTGATCATGCGGAGTCTCCTTCATGGGTGTCGGGGCCGGGCGGGCGGCCGCCGCCTCTGGCCCAGCCGTCCCGGAAGGAGGTCATCCGGGCCCGGACCTGTTCGGGGGTGCGCTCGTCCGGTGCGGGCACGCGCGCGGGGGGCGCCGGTTCGGCCGGCCGCTCGCGCAGTTGGGGCGCGAGGCTGGCCTGGCGTACCCGGCGTGGGAGGCCGTCGGGGGGTGGGGCCGCGTCGTCGTCCCCGGTGTCCTCCGGGAGTTCGCGGTTCACCGGTTCCGGCGGGGTGCGCAGGCGCAGCGCGGTGACGCCCGGCGGGTGCCGCGGGCTCTCCGGCTCCGCCGAGGGGGCGAGCGCCGGGCGGGGCGCCGGCGCGGGGACGGGGTGGCTGTCGTTCATCGGCCCCGCTTCGGGCTCGGGCACGCGCGCGTAGCGGCGCTCTTCCTGGGACGGTCGGTGCGCGTCGTGGGCGCTCGGCCCGACCTCGCCGTCCTTGTGCAGCAAGGGGGTCGGCAGGAGGACGACGGCGGTGGTGCCCCCGTACGGGGAGGTACGCAGGTGCACCTTGATCTCGTGGCGTTTGGCTAGCCTGCTGACCACGAAGAGGCCGAGCTGGTCGCTGTCGAACAGGTCGAGGGCCTCCGAGTGCCCGATGCGCTGGTTGGCCTCGGCGAGGCTCTCCTTGCCCATGCCGAGGCCGCGGTCCTCGATCTCGATCGCGTAGCCGTTGCCGACGGGCTCGCCGCTGATGCGCACCTTGGTGTGCGGGGGCGAGAACTGGGCGGCGTTCTCGACTAGTTCGGCCACCAGGTGGGTGAGGTCGGCGACGGCGGCCCCCGTCACCTGGGCGGCGGAGAGATGACGCACCTCCACGCGCGCGTAGTCCTCGATCTCGGAGACCGCGGCCCGCACGACGTTCGTCAGCGGGACGGGCTGCCGCCAGGCGCGGCCCGGCGCGGCCCCGGAGAGGATGATCAGGCTCTCCGCGTGGCGGCGCATCCGTGTGGTGAGGTGGTCGAGCCGGAACAGGTCGCCGAGTTCGCTCGGGTCGTCGGCGCGCCGCTCCATGCTGTCCAGGAGGCCGAGTTGGCGGTGGACGAGGACCTGGCTGCGGCGGGCGAGGTTGACGAACACCCCGGAGATGCCGCTGGCGAGTTCGGCGCGCTCCACGGCGGCGTACAGGGCCGCGCGATGCACGGTGGTGAGCGCCTCGGACACCTGGCCGGTCTCGTCCTCGGCGGGCGGGCCCTGCGGGGCTTCGGCCGCCACGTCGATCTCCTCGCCGGCCCGCAGCCTGCGCATGGTCTCGGGCAGTTTGCGGCGGGCGATCTCCAACGCGGTGTTGCGCAGGCTGACGAGTTCGACGACGAGGCCGCGGCCGATGCGCACGGAGATCACCAACGAGGCCGCCACGGCGACGAGTCCGAGCAGCACGGCCGCTCCCGCCGGGGTGAGGACTCCGCGGGTGAGCGGGTCCGCGCGGACCGCGGCACCGCGTGCGGCGTCCGTCTCGATGGCGCGCAATCGGTCCTGCACGGTCGCGTACGCCGTGTTCCAGGAGTCGGCGGACGCGGCGGCGAGCGCCTTGCCGCCCGGTTCCGCGATGAGGGTGCGGTCCTCGACGGCGCGTACGTCTCCGTAGGCGCGGCCCGCCGCCAGCCGTTTCCAGGCGGCTCGTTCGGGACCGCGCAGGTCGCGAGCGGCCGTGCCGATCAGGTTTCCGCGGGTCTCCACCGCACCGGTGAACAGCCGCAGCCGCTCGCCGTCCAGGGAACCGGCGAGGCGGGCACCGACGAGCACCGCGTTCTCCCGGGCGAGCATCTCGCCGGAGCGGCCGAATTCCAGGAGCACGCGCGCGTCGGAGCCGAGTTCGGAGTCCTGGATGCCGGTGAGCGAGCCGCTCACCGCGAAGGCGCTGTCGACGGACCTGGTGTACTGCCCGTAGGCGTCGTCCCAGCCGGTGCGCCGTTCCCGCACGGCCTTGCGCACGCTCCGCAGGTGCTCGACGCCGGCGACGAACGACTCCAGCCGGCCGGCCACCGCGCGCGGGAGGTCCGCGCCGTCCGCGACCGTGCCGTCCTTGCCGATGCGCAGGGCGGAGACGACGCGGTCGGTGGTGGCGGCGCGCCTGGTGAGGTCGTCGCCGCGGCCCGCGGTGGGCTCGGTGGCGTAGGCGACGGCCGCGGTCCGTTCGCGCTGCAGAGCGGCCACGGCGGCGCCGACCGGCGCACGCACCGACTCGTCGACCCGCTGCAACTGCCGCAGCCGCGCGACGTCCTGGGCGGTGCTCACGGTGGCGAAGGCCCACAGGGCGAGCAGCGAGACGACGGGCACCATCAGGAGGCAGATGATCTTCGCCCGGACCGTGCGCGGACGCAGATTCACGGCTCCCCCGCGCGCGGGTGGCGCCCCGCGGGGCTCTTCCGGCTCCACCAGGACGTCTTCGTCGGCGGGCGGTCCGGCGTGCGCCCGCCGGCCGCGCGCGGGGGCCGAACTCGCCTGCGGAGGGCCGGAGCTGGGGGTTCTGCGGGGCGGGCGCATGGCCTCCTCGATCGGGGTCGGGGCACGGTCGCGTGCCGGTGCCGGGCCGGTGTTCGTGCGGTCAGGGAGTGAGGTTCTCCAGCGGGCGCTGCGCCGACGTGGAGGCCTCCTTCTCGTCCGCGGTCGGGGACAGCGCGACGAACGCCGAAGTCAGGAAGAGGTAGGAGCCGAGCCCCACGGCCAGCGGGAAGATGAACTGCATCGCCGTGGCCCCGGCGAGCTCCGCCGTGGAGGGGGTCACCCGCACGCTCACCGCCATCATCCCGGTGTAGTGCATGCTGCTCACGGCGCCGCCCATGACGAGGGAGGCGACCGCGACGGCGCCCGGCGACTTGATGTTGAGGCCCGCCCACAGCGCGGCGGTCGCGGCGACGACGGCGATCACCACGGAGAGCGCCACCAGCAGCGGGTCGTAGTGGACCTGCCCGTGCAGGCGCAGGGCCGCCATCCCCAGGTAGTGCATGCTGGCCACGCCGATGCCCGTGGTGAGGCCGCCCAGGACCAGCGCGCGCCCCCGCTCGCGGTGATGACCGACCGCGAACACGCCGACGCCGACGACCGCCACGGCGACCAGCAGGCTGAGGATGGTCAGCGGCACGTCGTAGCGGATCTCGGTGCCGGTGACCGTGAAGCCGAGCATCGCCACGAAGTGCATGGTCCAGATGCCGGTGCCGATGGCGGAGGCGGCGGTGAGCAGCCAGTTGCGCCGGGCGCGGCCCGTGGTGTTCAGGGCGCGCACGGTGCAGCGCAGCCCGAGCGCCGCGCCGATGCACGCCATCGCGTACGACAGCACGGGGGTAAGCCAGCCGAAGGCGGCGTGGTCCAGGTGTCCCATGGGTCAGGGACGGTATTCCGGCGGGGGCGCGCAACAGGGGCGCAGTCCGAAAGGTTTTGGAATACGGAGGAGATGCGGTTCGGAACGGTCGCGGGAGTGTCGAACATGCGCACCGCACGTGCATGCGATGTCTTCGCCGAAGTCTTCGACGGAGAAGGGACCTTTCGGCGCCCGTGTCCCCCACTCGTGTCACAGGACGCGCCTGGGCGCCGCTGTCAGTGCGCTGCGCAATCATGGAGCGCATGAACGATGACGCCACACGTGTGCAGGAGTTCTTCACGGCCAGGGCCGCGGACTGGGACGTCCGTTTTCCCGACGACGGCCCCGCCTACGCGTCCGCGGTGGCCGCGATGGGGCTGCGCCCGGGAAGCCGCGTGCTCGACGCCGGCTGCGGCACGGGGCGGGCGCTGTCGCCGCTGCGTGCGGCCGTGGGGCCCTCCGGAGTGGTCCTGGGCGCCGACCTGACGCCGGCCATGTTGGAGCGGGCCGTGCGGGCGGGCAGGGACACCGAGGGGCGACTGCTGCTCACGGACGTGGCCCGGCTGCCGCTCCGCGCGGGCGTGCTGGACGCGGTGTTCGGCGCAGGGCTCATCTCCCATCTGCCGCAACCGGCGGAGAATCTGCGCGAGTTGGCGCGCGTGGCGCGTCCCGGCGGACTGCTCGCGCTCTTCCATCCCATCGGCCGGGCCGCCCTCGCCGCCCGTCACGGGCGCGCGCTCACGCCGGACGACCTGCGCGCCGAGTCCAATCTGCGCCCGCTCCTCGACGCCGCCGGCTGGCGCCTGACCTCGTACGTCGACGAGGACGAGCGCTTCCTGGCGCTCGCGGTGCGGGAGTTCGAGGACGGAGAGGCCTGACCCGCGGTCAAGGAGCCGAGAACCGAACCCGACTGAGCCCCACCGCGCGGGATCCGCTCCGCGGCCGGGTCTGTCACCATGGCCGCAACCGCGCGACACACGTCGGCGGTTACCGGCAGGGGGACGGTGGCGTCCATGATCGATCGAGTCCGCAAGGCGTGGAGGACGTGGCGCGAGGACGGCGGCACGCCGGGCCGGAGGGAGCGTGCGCACAATCTCTTCGAGGCCGCTGCCGCCTACGTGACGGCATGCGTCGAGGACGACCAGGAGCGCGCCGACGAGGCGGCGGGCTGGGTCGAGCCGAGCGCACTGGCCTTCGGGGTCAACGAACTCGCCTGCAGGGCCGTCATCGCCCTCGCGCGGGAACGCGACGAACCGCCACGAACCGTCGCCCGCTCCCTCCTTGGGCTGCCCGTCGGGTGACCCACGCGCGGGAGCGCACGTCAAGGGCACTGGATGTCGACACTTTGTTCACGGCAGGGCTACAGGAGCCGACCTGCCGCTGATTTTCCTGGTCATCGACCGCGGACCCCCCTGTACGGCGCCGTCGGGCACTGGCTAAGGTCTCGCCGGTGGAACGAAGTTCAGGGGAGGCCGGCGTGACCGGAGTGGACGAAGCGGCGGTCGAAGGGGACGACGCGCTGTACGTGCTGACGGCGGTGTTGCTGACGCCTGCGAAGTTCCCGAGCGTGCTCGGTGACGACTACCCGGAGGCCTGCGCGGCCCTGGGGCTCGCACCGCTGGCCGAGGGGTACGGCCTGGTGCTCGGCCAGGACGGGCAGGGTGCCCGCTGGACCGTCGTCGTCGACGACGTGTCGCTCGTCGCCGTCGCCATCGCGTCGTGGGACTGCGGGATGGAGTACGAGCTCTCGCCCGACGAGGACAGCATGGTCGCGGCGCTGCCGGGCTGGCCGCTCGCGCTCGCGGTGGCCGCCCCGGGCGTCCCCGCGCCGCACGACCCCGAGCCCGACCCCGAGTACGCGGACACGCCGCCGCTGACGCCGCCCGACACGGAGACGTGGGGCCCGGCCCAACGACGCCTAGGAGCGGACGAGATAGCGCTCCAGTGGGCCGTCTGGCGGGAGCAGCTCGACGACTCGCAGTTCGCCACGGATGAGGACGCCGAGGCGCCCCAGGAGGGCGACGCGGCACAGGCCGCTCCGAGCGGTTCGCACACCGGCATCCGGCGGGTCCTCTCGGAGGTGCGCGGGTACGTGGACGCGCCGCCGCCCCTGGGCCGCGTGCGGTCCTCGTTCGCCTCCGGCGACGCCCGGACGCTGCGCGCCGACGGGCCCGGCTGGTCGATGGTCGCGCGGACCGACGACATCGCCTTCGTGCTCCTCGACGACGAGCCGGGCGAGGTGCTGCCGGTCGGCCGCGGCAAGGAGCTGCCGAGCCTGCTCGAAGCGCTCGACAAGATGGCCGTACGCCCCACGTGAACCGCCAAGGCCGCACGGGGCGCGAACGCCCCGCGCGGCTTTGGCCGTCACGCTTTCCTCAGCGCCCCAGCTCCTTGCGCGAGACGCGGCGCAGCCTGCGCCGCTGCGAGGGGTCGAGCATCAGGTACGCGGCGGTGGGCGCGCCCAGCACGATGAGCAGGGCCGCCCACCAGGGCAGCCAGATCAGCAGGATGATGCCGGCCGCCACACCTCCCGCGGCGATCTTCGCGTTCTTCGACATGTGTGGCCTCCTTCGGGGGCGGCCCGCCCTCGCCTGGGTGGGGCGGGCTCGCCCTCTGCTGTGAGAAACGGGCCCACGTCGCCCGCAGTTCCGTCGAGGGACCCTGAGACATCCCTGATTCCGCGTCCCCGCGTACCGCGTGGAGGTCGTCAGATGTCGGCCCGCAGCGGCTCTCCCACTTCATACATGTGGCGCAGCGCCTGGCGGTAGGAGTCGACGAGGCCCGTCTCCACGAAGGGGATGCCGAGCCCCCGGCAGTGCGCCTTCACCATGGGCTGGGCGAGGCGCAGGTGGGGGCGGGGCATGCTCGGGAACAGGTGGTGCTCGATCTGGTAGTTGAGTCCGCCGAGGAACCAGTCGGTCAGCGCGCCGCCCTTGATGTTGCGGGAGGTGAGGACCTGGCGGCGCAGGTGGCCCCACTTGTCGCCGTCCGGGTCGGGCATCTCCATGCCCTTGTGGTTGGGCGCGAAGGCCATGCCCAGGTGCAGCCCGAACAGCGCCTGGTGGAGGGCCGCGAAGACGAGCGCGTGGCCGAGCGACATCGTGGTGAGCAGCAGGGCGAGGTATCCGGCCACGTGCGCGACCAGGAAGGCGCCCTCCACGAGGCGTTCGCGGCGGCCCTGGCGGCGCAGGTCCTGGAATCCGTAGAGCTTCAGGGCGAGGCCCTCGAGCAGGGTGAGCGGGAAGAAGAGCCAGGCCTGGTGGCGGGTGAGCCAGCCGCGGAACCCCGCGCGCGTGGCGGCCTGCTTGCTGGTGAAGACGAGGACGTCGGCGGCGACGTCGGGGTCCTTCTCGATGTGGTTCGGGTTGGCGTGGTGCCGGTTGTGCTTGTCGTTCCACCAGCTGTAGGACATGCCGAGCAGCAGATTGCCGTGGACCAGGCCGATCAGCCGGCTCACCGAGCGGTTCCCGGTGATCTGGGCGTGGCCCGCGTCGTGCCCGATGAAGGCTGTGCGCGCGCACAGCACCGCGAGGACCGGGGCCAGGGCGAGCACCCACCACGAGCCGCCGATGAGGGCCATGCCCGTGACGACGGCGCCGAGGCACAGGGCGTTGACCACGATGGTGCGCACGTACCAGCCGGTGCGCCGTTCCAGCAGCCCCTGCCCCTTGACGGCACGCAGCAGGGGCGTGAACTCGCTTCCCCCTTGGGAGGGGGAAACCGGCCTGGTGGCGGGTTTCGGCAGGGTTCCGACGGCCGAGGGCATGGCGGTCTCCGGTCTGTGGTGGGTGAGGTCGATGCGGCGGGCTACGCGTCGCCCGACCTCTAGGAACCTATGGATCACGGACCTTGATCGACCATGGCGCCACCACCCGAGTACCGCCTGGGTTCACCCCACCTCGAGAGGGGGGTAAGCCCCACCCTTAAGGGTCAGGTGATCCAGATCACGACATATGGAGGCGCGTCGGGCCGTTTCGGGGGTGTACCCTCGGCGCCTCCAGGGTGAGTAGTCAAGTTTGATGAATACGAGGACGTCGCCATCTCCGAGCAGACCCGCACCGCTCCGCCCACTCCCTCCGAAACCGCCGAACTCGCGCGCTGCGGCGTCGTGTTCACTCCGGCCGACCCGGCCCGCACGTCGACCGTGGCCTTCTGGCGGCCCGACGGCGGCGAGCCGCCGCTGCCGGAGGCGGGCGCCCGCACTGAGCTGCGCCTCGCGCTGCCCGGCGAGGACGCCGTGGATTCCGTGACCGTGCCGGCCGTCACCCTGCCCGTGCGCACCGCGCTGCCGGTGCTCACCCGCGCGCGTGCCACCGCGGACGCCGACCCGACCGCGAGCTTCTGGGGCACGGCCGGCCTCCTGGCGCTCCAACTCGTCGCCCGTGGGCTCCTGTTGCCCGGCGTGAGCGCCGAAGGACACGACGCGTGGCGCGCGGGACCGCTGCTGGCCGCCGACCTCGACCGGGTCAGGGAGCTGGCCGCGGCGATGCCGCCCGAGGCGCACGCCGTGCCGCTGGACGGGCACGAACCGCCGCGCCTGCACGCCCCGGAGCAACTGCTGCGCGCGTTCCTGGACGCGGTGGCCGACGCCCTGCCGCGCTCCCCCGCCGCCGCGCACGCCGCCGGTGCACCGGCGTTCGCGGCGCGGGCTCCGCAGCGGGTGCCCGAGCTGCGCCCCTGGGCGGGGGATGTCGCGGCGGGACTCGACGCGGGCGTACGGATCTCGCTGCGCGTGGAGGTCCCCGGGCTCGAACTGCTCGCCGACGACGAGCCCCGCGCCCCGTTCCGCGCCGTGCTTCAGCTGCACAGCGTCAGCGACCCCACCCTGGTCGCGGACGCGGCCCAGGTGTGGGCCGGTACCGGCGCCTCCGGACAGGCATTCGGCGACCGTGCCCGTATGGACGCGTTGTTGGCGCTGCGCCGTGCCACGCGCGCGTGGACGCCGCTCGCGCCGCTGCTCTCCGCGACCGTTCCGGACGCCGTCGAACTGGCCGACGACGAGGTCGCCGAGCTGCTCGGCGAGGGCGCGCGGGCGCTGTCGGCGGCCGGCGTGGAGGTGCACTGGCCCAAGGAGCTTGCCCGCAAGCTGACGGCCCGTGCGGTGATCGGCCCGGCCGAGGGTGAGGACCCCGACGGGCTGTCCTCCGACGGGCCGTCCTTCCTGTCCGCCGACGCCCTGCTGGCCTTCGACTGGCGGTTCGCCCTGGGCGACCAGGAGTTGAGCCGCGAGGAGCTGGACGTGCTCGCCGAGGCGAACCGCCCGATGGTGCGGCTGCGCGACCAGTGGGTGCTCATCGACCCCGCGGAGGCCCGCCGCGTCCGCTCCCACCAGGACCGCAAGGTCACCCCCGTCGACGCGTTGAGCGCCGTTCTCACGGGCTCGACCGAGATCGAGGGCCGCCGGGTCGACGTGCGCCCCACGGGCTGGCTCACGACCCTGCGGGACCGCCTCGCCGACCCCGAGGGCATGGAGCCGGTCGGCCAACCGGCGGCACTCCAGGCCGACTTGCGCGACTACCAGCTGCGCGGACTCAACTGGCTCGCCCGGATGACCTCGCTCGGCCTCGGCGCCTGCCTCGCCGACGACATGGGCCTGGGCAAGACGATCACCCTGATCGCGCTGCACCTGCACCGCCAGACCTCCCCGCAGAGCGCCGGGCCGACGCTCGTGGTGTGCCCGACGTCCCTGATGGGCAACTGGCAGCGCGAGATCGAGAAGTTCGCGCCTGGCACCCCGGTGCGCCGCTTCCACGGCGGGCGCCGCTCCCTGGAGAACCTCGCCGACGGCGAGTTCGTCCTCACCACGTACGGCACGATGCGCCTGGACGCGGCCCAACTCGGCACCGCCCCCTGGGGAATGCTCGTCGCCGACGAGGCGCAGCACGTGAAGAACCCGTACTCGGCGACGGCCAAGGAGCTGCGCACCATCAGCGCACGCGCGCGCGTGGCGCTCACCGGCACCCCGGTCGAGAACAACCTCTCCGAGCTGTGGGCCCTCCTCGACTGGACGACACCCGGCCTGCTGGGCCGCCTCGGCACGTTCCGCACGCGCTACGCCCAGGCGATCGAGGGCGGCAAGGACCCGGCAGCGGCGGAGCGCCTGGCCAAGCTCGTGGGGCCCTTCCTGTTGCGTCGGCGCAAGTCGGACCCCGGCATCGCACCGGAGCTGCCGCCCAAGACCGAGACGGACCGCGCGGTGTCCCTGACCGCCGAACAGGCGGGCCTCTACGAAGCCGTGGTGCGCGAGACGCTCGCGGAGATCGCCGGGGCGGCCGGATTCGAGCGGCGCGGCCTGATCGTCAAGCTGCTCACCGGCCTCAAGCAGATCTGCAACCACCCGGCGCAGTACCTCAAGGAGGACAAGCCGCGCATCACCGGCCGCTCCGGGAAGCTGGAACTCCTCGACGAGCTCCTGGACACGATCCTGGCCGAGGACGCGAGCGCGCTGGTGTTCACGCAGTACGTGCAGATGGCCCGCCTCGTGGAACAGCATCTGGCGGCCCGCGGCGTCCCGGTGATGTTCCTCCACGGAGGCACCCCGGTCGCGGAGCGCGAGTCCATGGTGCGGCGCTTCCAGGAGGGCGAGGTGCCCGTGTTCCTGCTCTCCCTGAAGGCCGCGGGCACCGGACTCAACCTCACGCGCGCGGAGCACGTCGTGCACTACGACCGCTGGTGGAACCCGGCCGTGGAGGCGCAGGCCACCGACCGCGCGTACCGCATCGGGCAGACCAGGCCGGTGCAGGTGCACCGGCTGATCGCCGAGGGCACGATCGAGGACCGCATCGCGGAGATGCTGCTCCGCAAGCAGGAGTTGGCGGACGCGGTGCTCGGCTCCGGCGAGGCGGCACTGACCGAACTCACCGACGCGGAACTGGCGGACCTGGTCGAGCTGCGAGGGGGCAATCGATGAGTCACACGGAAGACGACATGCGCACGTTCGCGGCGCTGCCACCCGCGCGCGGGCGCGCGTTCGCCGAGACCTGGTGGGGGCAGGCCTGGCTGAAGGCGCTGGAGGACACCGCGCTCGACACCGCGCAACTGAAGGCGGGGCGCAGGCTCGCGCGCGCCGGTGCGGTGGGCGCGGTCTCGGTCAGGCCGGGCCGCATCACGGCGGTGGTGGAGGACCGGGGCGGCGCGACGTACCGCTCGGACGTGCTGCTGCAGTGCCTGGACGAGGACGAGTGGGACGGCTTCCTGACGATGGCGGCCGAGCGTGCCGGGCACATCGCGGCGCTCCTGGACCGCGACATGCCGCCGCACCTCGTGGAGGACGCCTCGGCCTCGGGTGTGGAACTCCTGCCGGGGATCGGCGACTTGGAGCCGCGCTGCGACTGCGACGCCTGGGACCACTGCGCACACACGGCGGCGCTGAGCTATCAGCTCGCGCGCCTGCTGGACCAGGACCCGTTCGTGCTGCTTCTGCTGCGCGGGCGCGGCGAGCGCGCGCTGCTCGACGAGCTTCAGGTGCGCAGCACCGTGCGCACCGAACAGGAGGCGCCGCGCGAGGACCAGGAGACCGAGGGCGTGGACGCCGCCGAGGCGTACGCGTCGGCGATCGTGCTGCCGCCGCTGCCGGGTCCTCCGCCGCTGCCCGACGAGCCCGGACTGCCGCCGTCGCTCGACACTGAGACGCCGCCGCCCGCGGGCACGGACGTCGACGCGCTCGGCTTCCTCGGCGCGCAGGCGGCGACCGAGGCGCACCGGCTGCTCGCGGACGCGCTGTCCCCCGGCCACGAACAGCGGGCCGCGCTGCCGGAGTTGACGGTCCCGCAGGACGCCGTGCGCCTGGCGGCCGCGTCCCCCGCGCCGCACATCCGGGCGCGGCTCGCCGAGACCGGGGGCCGCGGCCGGGAGGGCCTGACGCTCGCCGTGCGCGCCTGGGAGTACGGGGGCGCCGCCGCGCTCGACGTACTGGACGAGGAGTGGGCGCCGGACGCGGACGGGCTCGCACGCGCGCGTGCCGCGCTCGACGCCGCCTGGGACGACGACGAGCGCCCCGCCCTCAAGGCCGCCCGCTGCCGCTGGAGCACCGCGGACGGACAGGCCCAACTGCGGCTCGGCCGGGACGGCCGCTGGTGGCCCTACCGCAAGCAGCGGGGCCGCTGGACGCCCGCGGGCCCGGCGACCTCCGACCCCGCCTCCGCTC
This sequence comes from Streptomyces sp. NPDC107575, assembly GCF_055657265.1. Classification (NCBI taxonomy): domain Bacteria; kingdom Bacillati; phylum Actinomycetota; class Actinomycetes; order Kitasatosporales; family Streptomycetaceae; genus Streptomyces; species Streptomyces sp. NPDC107575. Next base: position 110,022 of record NZ_JBVKBG010000011.1, read on the forward strand.
TGGCCGGCGCGGCCGGCTCCGCCGACGAGGACGGGTAGGGCCACCGGCGCACGCCCAGGGGGCTAGCGGATCGGCATGCCCGAAAGGGTGCGGGCGATGACCAGGCGCTGGATCTCGCTCGTGCCCTCGAAGATCGTGTAGATCGCGGCGTCGCGGTGCATGCGCTCCACGGGGTACTCGCGGGTGAAGCCGTTGCCGCCGAGGATCTGGACGGCCTGGGCGCTGACCTTCTTGGCGGTCTCGCTCGCGAACAGCTTGGACATGGAGCCCTCGGCGTTCTCGAACTTCTTGCCCGTGGACGCCATCCAGGAGGCGCGCCACACCAGGAGGCGCGCGGCGTCGATCTGGGTGCGCATGTCGGCGAGCTGGAAGGCCACGCCCTGGTTGTCGATGATCGGGCGGCCGAACTGCTCACGCGTCTTCGCGTACTCCAGTGCCTCCTCGTAGGCGGCGCGGGCGGTGCCGACCGCCATGGCGCCGACGGCGGGACGCGAGGCCTCGAAGGTGGCCATCGCGGCGTTCTTCACGCGCTCGCCGCCCTTCTTGGCCTTCTCGCGCGCGCGGGCGAGGCGCTCGTCGAGCTTGTCCTTGCCGCCGAGCAGGCAGGAGCCGGGGATCCGGACGTTCTCCAGCACGACCTCGGCGGTGTGCGAGGCGCGGATGCCGTGCTTCTTGAACTTCTGGCCCTGGGACAGGCCGGGGGTGTTCGGCGGCACGATGAAGGAGGCGTGGCCCTTGGAGCCGAGCTCCGGGTCCACGGAGGCGACCACCACGTGGACGTTGGCGATGCCGCCGTTCGTCGCCCAGGTCTTGGTGCCGTTGAGGACCCACTCGTCCTTGGCCTCGTCGTAGACGGCACGCGTGCGCATGGCGGCGACGTCGGAGCCCGCGTCCGGCTCGGACGAGCAGAAGGCGGCCACCTTCACGTCGTTCACGTCGCCGTACATCTGCGGTATCCAGGTGCCGATCTGCTCCTCGGTGCCGTTGGCGAGGACGCCGACGGCGGCGAGGCCGGTGCCGACGATGGACAGGCCGATGCCCGCGTCGCCCCAGAACAGCTCCTCCATGGCCATCGGGATGCCGAGGCCCGAGGGGTCGAAGAACTGCTGCGCGTAGAAGTCCAGGGAGTAGATTCCGAGCTTGGCCGCTTCCTGGATGACCGGCCAGGGGGTCTCCTCGCGCTCGTCCCACTCGGCGGCCGCGGGGCGGATCACATCGGCGGCGAAGCCGTGAAGCCAGTCACGGACTTCCTTCTGCTCGTCGTTGAGATCCATGGTGAACTCGGCCATAACCCCTCCAGGGCGCACGCAATGCTGTGTTACTTAAGGTAACGCGAGTCTGTTACTGGCGAGTAGCCCATGTCAACCTCCGAGTGCGCGTTCGATACCGAATAGCCATGGGGTGTTACCTTTCGCGTGCGTCAGGCAATCGCAGGGGCGGGGAGAAGAACTCATGGTGACCACACAGCGGACCGATCAGCGCGCGGACCAGCAGTCCGCCGCCGAGCGTCGGCGGCGCGAGCTGCTGGAGGCCGCGGACCGCGTGGTGCTCCGGGACGGCCCAGGCGCCTCGATGAACGCGATCGCTGCGGAGGCCGGGATCACCAAGCCGATCCTGTACCGGCACTTCGGCGACAAGGGCGGCCTGTACGCGGCGCTCGCCACGCGCCACACGGACGCGCTGCTCGCCTCGCTGCGGGCCGCCCTGGACGCGCCCGCGGAGCGCCGCGAGCGCGTGGAGGCGACGCTCGACACCTACCTCGCGGCGATCGAGGCCCGTCCTCAGGTCTACCGCTTCCTCATGCATCCGTCGGAGGGCTCCCCCGCCGAATCCGGGTTCGACGTCGGACGGCACTCGTTCCCGTTGCTGCGACGGATGGGCGAGGAGCTGGCCGAGGTCATCGAGGAGCGTGTGGACCTCGGCCCGGGCAGCCAGCAGCTCGCGCGCGTCTGGGGCCACGGAATCGTCGGCATGATGCACGCCGCTGGTGACTGGTGGCTCGGTGATCGCCCGTGCGAGCGCGCCGAGTTGGTGCGCGGACTCGCCGACCTGCTGTGGGGCCGGCTCGCCGCGGCGGGCGACAAGGTGGGCGGCCCCGGGTTCTGAGCCCGCCCGCGACACCTCAGGAAGGCACGGCCCACGACGCCCTCGCCGCCTGACGCAGGACCCTCCTGCGCCGCCACCCGGTGACCCGCTCCGTGTACGTACGGCCCTCCAAATGGTCGCACTCGTGCTGGAGGCAGCGGGCGAACCAGCCCGTTCCGTGGATCACCACGGGCGCGCCCTCGACGTCGACCCCCTCCACGCGCGCGTGGTCGAAGCGGGGCGTGCCCGCCTCCAGGCCGGGGAGCGACAGACAGCCCTCGGGGCCGCGGATCACCTCGCCGTCGGCCTCGACCAGGCGCGGGTTCACGACGTGGCCGACGTGGCGCACGTCGTCGTCATCCTCACAGTCGAAGACGAACACCCGCAGGCCCTCGCCGACCTGGTTCGCCGCGAGGCCCACGCCCTGCGCCGCGTACATCGTCGCGAACATGTCCTCGACCAGGCGCGCGAGACCGGGTCCGAAGTCCGTGACCTGGGCGCAGGGTTGGTGGAGCACGGCTTCGCCGAGCAGGGTCAGGGGTCGTACGCGCCCTGAGGCGCCCGGGATCGAGCCGTGTCGCATGGCCGTAAGGGTACGGTCCAGTAGGCACCACGATGCGCTGGTGGTGCCGCTGTTCGGGCTTGTCAGAGGATCTCGATAGGCTGAGCCCATAAACGATGCCGGGGGCAGGCGCGGCGCCGTACGCAAGGAGGACCCAGGAAGATGGCAGGCAACTCGGAGCCGATGACTCCGCGCGCCAAGCTGGCCGTGACGGCCGGCCGGGCCGCGGCCGCGGTGTCGCGGGCGGCGGGCCGCGGCAGCGGATCAGTGATCGGCGGCAAGGTCGCGCTGCGGCTCGACCCCGAGCTGCTCGCGCGGGTCGCCCAGCACCTGGACGTGGTGCTCGTCTCGGCCACGAACGGCAAGACGACGACCACGCGACTGCTCGCGGAGGCCCTGCGCGCCAGCGGCCCCGTCGTCTCGAACGCGCTGGGGGCGAACATGCCCGCGGGCATCACCTCCGCCCTGGCCGGCGGCGGCGAGGCCAAGTACGGCGTGATCGAGGTCGACGAGAAGTACCTGGCCGGCGTCGCCCGCGACACCGACCCGAAGGCGATCGCGCTGCTCAACCTCTCGCGCGACCAGCTGGACCGCGCCGGTGAGACCCGCATGCTCGCCGAGAAGTGGCGCGAGGGGCTTGCCGGTTCGAAGTCCATCGTGATCGCGAACGCGGACGACCCGCTGATCGTCTGGGCCGCCTCCTCCTCGCCGAACGTGGTGTGGGTCGCCGCCGGCCAGGAGTGGAAGGACGACGCCTGGTCGTGCCCGGCGTGCGGCGGCGTGATGCAGCGCCCCGGCGACGACTGGTTCTGCGGGGAGTGCGGCTTCCGCCGGCCGACCGCGAGCTGGGCCCTCCAGGGCGACCACGTCGTGGACCCGCACGGCTCGGCCTGGCCGATCAACCTCCAGCTGCCGGGCCGCGCCAACAAGGCGAACGCGGCGACGTCGGCGGCCGTGGCCGCTTGCTTCGGCGTGCCCCCGCAGGTCGCCCTGGAGCGCATGTACCAGGTGCAGGCCGTCGCGGGCCGCTACGACGTCGTGCAGTTCCAGGACCGCGACCTGCGGCTGCTGCTCGCCAAGAACCCCGCGGGCTGGCTCGAAACGTTCACTCTGATCGACCCGCCGCCGACCCCGGTGATCCTCTCGGTGAACGCGCGGGGCGCGGACGGCACCGACACCTCCTGGCTGTGGGACGTCGACTACACGCGCCTCGCCGGACACCCGATCTGCGTGATCGGCGACCGCCGGCTCGACCTCGCGGTCCGGCTCGAGGTCGCGGGCCTGGACTTCCGGGTCTGCGAGACGCTCGACGAGGCGGTGCAGATGTCGCCGCAGGGGCGCATCGAGCTGATCGCCAACTACACCGCGTTCCAGGACGTCCGCCGGCGTGTGGGCAACTGACCCCGCCTGACGAGGACCAGCGAAGGATCATGAGCATGAGTGACAACAGCCTGCGTCTCGTGTGGGTCTACCCCGACCTCCTGAGCACCTACGGCGACCAGGGCAACGCGCTGGTGGTGGAGCGCCGCGCGCAGCAGCGCCGCCTCCAGGTCGAGCGCTACGACGTGCGCAGCGACCAGGCGGTGCCGACCTCCGGCGACATCTACCTCATCGGCGGCGGCGAGGACCGGCCGCAGCGCCTCGCGGCCGAGCGGCTGCGCCGCGACGGCGGACTGCAGCGCGCGGTGGGCAACGGCGCGATCGTCTTCTCCGTGTGCGCCGGGTACCAGATCCTCGGCCACGAGTTCGTGAACGACCTCGGTGAGCGCGAGCCCGGGCTCGGCCTGCTCGACGTCGTCTCCACGCGCGGCGAGGGCGAGCGCTGCGTCGGTGACGTACTGGGCGACATCGACCCGGAGTTGGGGCTTCCGGAGCTGACCGGCTTCGAGAACCACCAGGGCGTCACGCACCTGGGCCCCACGGCACGCGCCTTCGCCCGCACCCGCATCGGCAAGGGGAACGGGACGGGGGACGGCACCGAGGGCGCCTTCAACGACACCGTTTTCGGCACGTACATGCACGGGCCCGTGCTCGCGCGCAATCCGCAGATCGCCGACCTGCTGATCAAGCTGGCGCTCGACGTGAACGCGCTGCCGCCGGTGAACGACCACTGGTACGAGGAGCTCCGGGGCGAGCGGATCGCCGCGGCCACGACGCAGCCCGCCTGACCCGTGAAAGGGCCCTCCCCGGGGGCCCTTCGGTGCGCCCCCGCGCCCATGTGAGCAGGCCGGTCCACCAGTCGGACGCCCCGTGCGGAAGGGCCCCCGGACGCCGATAAGGTACGGGGGTCCAGCCGGACGGCGTGGTCCGGCCATCGGCCCACGTTTGCAAAGGTATTCCGGGCTTATGCGTATTGGTGTCCTCACCTCCGGCGGAGACTGCCCCGGTCTGAACGCCGTGATCCGTTCGGTCGTACACCGTGCCGTCGTCGACCACGGCGACGAGGTCATCGGCTTCCACGACGGGTGGAAGGGCCTGCTCGAGTGCGACTACCGCAAGCTGGACCTCGACGCGGTGGGCGGCATCCTCGCCCGCGGCGGCACCATCCTCGGCTCCTCCCGCGTCCAGCCCGCGCATCTGCGTGACGGCGTCGAGCGGGCCAGGGGGCACGTCGCGGACCTCGGTCTGGACGCGATCATCCCGATCGGCGGCGAGGGCACCCTGAAGGCGGCCCGCCTCCTGTCGGACAGCGGCCTCCCGATCGTCGGCGTCCCGAAGACGATCGACAACGACATCGCTGTCACCGACGTGACCTTCGGCTTCGACACGGCCGTCGGTGTCGCCACCGAGGCGCTCGACCGCCTCAAGACCACCGCCGAGTCGCACCAGCGCGTGCTGATCGTCGAGGTCATGGGGCGGCACACCGGCTGGATCGCGCTGCACTCCGGCATGGCCGCGGGCGCGCACGCCGTCGTCGTGCCGGAGCGCCCCTTCGACATCGACGAGCTGACCAAGAAGGTCGGCGAGCGGTTCGAGGCCGGCAAGAAGTTCGCCATCGTCGTCGTCGCCGAGGGCGCCAAGCCCCGGGCCGGGTCGATGGAGTACGACGAGGGCGGCAAGGACGTCTACGGCCACGAGCGCTTCGCGGGGATCGCGCGGCAGCTCTCCATCGAACTGGAGCAGCGCCTCGGCAAGGAGGCGCGCCCCGTGATCCTCGGCCATGTGCAGCGCGGCGGCACCCCCACCGCGTACGACCGCGTGCTCGCGACGCGGTTCGGCTGGCACGCCGTGGAGGCCGTGCACCGCGGCGAGTTCGGCAAGATGACGGCGCTGCGCGGCACCGACATCGTGATGACGTCGCTGGCCGAGGCCGTGCAGACGCTGAAGACGGTGCCGGACGAGCGGTACGCCGAAGCCGAGTGCGTGCTCTGACCCGTACGCCTCCCCAGCACGCGTAACTGCCCCCGGCCGATGCGACGGCCGGGGGCAGTTCTAGTCTGGGTGCGCACAATCCGTACGAAACGAGCAACAGGAGCCGGCGGATGGATCACAGCGGGCACGGCATGAACATGGATCTGCCGCCGTTCACGCTGGGGCGTGGCCTTGAATGGTCGGCCGACCCCTTCTTCCTCGTCGGGTGCCTGCTGGCGCTCGCCCTCTACGGATGGGGCGTCGTGCGCCTGACCCGCCGCGGTGACGCGTGGCCGGTGTCGCGGACGATCTCGTACGTCGTGGGCGTGCTCACCATCGGTCTGGTGATGTGCACCAAGCTCAACGACTACGGAATGGTCATGTTCAGCGTGCACATGGTGCAGCACATGGTCATCAGCATGCTGTCGCCGATCCTGCTCCTGATGGGCGCCCCGATCACGCTGGCGCTGCGGGCGCTGCCGGTGTCCGCGAAGCGCGGCAGCAAGGGGCCGCGCGAGCTGCTCCTCGCGCTGCTGCACAGCCGCTACATGCGGATCATCACGCACGCCGCCTTCACGATCCCGCTGTTCATCGCGAGCCTGTACGCGCTCTACTTCACGCCGCTCTTCGACTTCCTCATGGGGTCCAAGGTCGGCCACATCGCGATGATGGTGCACTTCCTCGCCGTCGGCCTGGTGTTCTTCTGGCCGATCATGGGCGTGGACCCGGGGCCGCACCGGCCCGGTTATGTGATGCGGATGCTGGAGCTGTTCGCGGGCATGCCGTTCCACGCCTTCTTCGGCATCGCGCTGATGATGGCGTCGACGACGATGGTCGGCACGTTCGAGAATCCGCCGGCCTCGCTGGGCATCGATCCGCTCGCCGATCAGACGGCGGCGGGCGGCATCGCCTGGGCGTTCAGCGAGGTGCCCTCGGTCCTGGTGCTGCTCGCCCTGCTCTTCCAGTGGAAGAAGTCGGAGGACCGGCAGGCCCGCCGCAAGGACCGCGCAGCGGACCGGGACGGCGACAAGGAGCTGGAGGCGTACAACGCCTATCTGGCCTCGCTCCACGGTCGCCCGCAGTAGCCGACCGGCGCGGGCAGTAGCGCCACTGCCCCGTTACGGGTGAATATGGCCTCCTGGTCGCGGCTCGGACTCCGTCCGGCTGCTGGGAGGAGGGTGTGTGATGCCCGGTTCCACGAAGACGATGGGTGCGTTCACCGTGGGCGGCCTGGTGGCCGTGACCGCCTACACGGTGGCGCTCGGCAGCAATGGGTGGCTGTGGTTCGGCTGGGTGGTGCTCGGCCTGCTCACCGTGGCGATGGTGGCGTCGCGCAGCAGCTGACGGCCGGCGCCACCGGGCTCAGAAGCGGAAGACGGGGCCCGTCGACGCCTCCATCGCGCAGGGGTTGCCGAAGGTCTTGTGCCAGGCGATCGCCTTGCCGCGGTACGTGCCGGTGGCCTCGACGGTGACCGGATCGTAGACCTGGGTGCACAGCTGCTGCTCGACCGGCAGTGCGTCCAGGTCGCCCCCGGCCGCCTCCAGGGCCGCGCAGGCCTCGGCGGGGTGCGGGTGCTCGCCCGAGGGCCGGGGCATGCAGTTCAGGTGGACGCCGCGGGTCCAGGTGTCGTCGGCGCCGGAGACGGTCAGGAACAGCTCGCGCGGCTGTTCGGGACCGGTGGTCGCGGCGGCCGCGGCGGGGGCGGCCGCGGACAGGAACAGGAACGCGGCAGCGGCCAGGTGGACGGAACGCATGCGGATGAACCTCCGGTGCTGGGACGTCAGGGTGGAAACAGGGCACCCGCCAAGGCCGCCGCCGCCAAGCGGACGCGCCGTACCGGCCCCGGACAGGGCCCGATCGGGCTCTCGCGCCGACGCTGCCGATTGGTTACTGTGCGCAAGCACGCGGCGGTACAAGCGGCAGTACAAGCGGTCCAAGTGGTTCGTGGGGGAAGGCGATCGGGATGTTCTACCGGCTGCTCAAGTACGTGATCCTCGGGCCGCTGCTGCGGCTGCTCTTCCGGCCCCGGATCGAGGGCCTGGAGCACATACCGGAATCCGGCGCCGCGATCGTCGCGGGCAATCATCTGTCGTTCGCCGATCACTTCCTGATGCCCGCGATCATCAAGCGGCGGATCACGTTCCTGGCGAAGGCCGAGTACTTCACCGGGCCGGGGCTCAAGGGCCGCCTGACGGCCGCGTTCTTCCGCAGCGCGGGCCAGATCCCGGTCGACCGCTCGGGCAAGGAGGCCGGGCAGGCGGCGATCCGCGAGGGCCTCGGGGTGCTGCGCCGCGGGGAGCTGCTCGGCATCTACCCGGAGGGCACGCGCTCGCACGACGGCCGCCTCTACAAGGGCAAGGTCGGCGTCGCCGCGATGGCGCTCAAGGCGCAGGCGCCGGTGGTCCCGTGCGCCATGATCGGCACGTTCGAGGCGCAGCCGCCCGGCCAGAAGATCCCGAAGATGCACCGGGTGACGATCCGCTTCGGCAGGCCGCTGGACTTCTCGCGCTACGTCGGGATGGACGACGAGAAGGCGATCCTGCGGGCGGTCACCGACGAGATCATGTACGCGATCCTGGAGCTGTCCGGGCAGGAGTACGTCGACAAGTACGCGGCCCTCGTGAAGGCGGAGGCCGAGGAGGAGAAGGCCCGGAAGTTCCCGCGGCTCCCGCTGAGTTGATCCCGACCCGGGTTCCGCGCGCCGTTCCGCGCTCTGCGCTGAGCAGATTCCGGGGCCCGGGCGGCCCCCGCCGACGTACGGTCCGGTCATGAAGAAGGCATTGGTGATCGGTGCGGCAGGGCAGATCGGGCGGCCCGCGGTGCGGGCGCTCGCGGCGGACGGCTGGGAGGTGACGGCGGCCTCGCGCGGCGGCGGGCGGGACGCGGGCTGGCCGGGCGAGGTGCGGGCGGTGCGGCTCGACCGGGAGGACGACGCGGCGCTCGCGGAGCTGGTCGGGGACGGCGTCGACCTCGTCGTCGACATGGTGGCCTTCACGCGGGAGCACGGGCGGCAGCTCGCGAACCTCTCGGGCCGGATCGGTTCGGCGGTGGTGATCTCCAGCGGCGCCGTCTACGAGGACGAGGCGGGCCGCAGCTTCGACACGCAGGCCGAGCCGGACGGCTGGCCCCGCTACGACGGCCCCGTGAAGGAGACCGACCGGTCGCTCGCGCCGGGCGACGCGACGTACGGGACGCGCAAGGTGCGCTTGGAGCGGGATCTGCTGGCGCTGGGCGAGGCGCTGCCGACGACCCTGCTGCGGGCGTCCGCGGTGCACGGGCCGCACTGCCGCACGCCGCGCGAGCTGTACTTCGTGAAGCGCAACCTCGACGGGCGCCGCAGGCGGGTACTCGCGTTCGGCGGGGAGAGCCGCTTCAACCCGGCGAGCGTCCGGAACGTGGCGGAGCTGGTGCGGCTCGCCGCGGCCCGTCCGGGCTCGCGGGTGCTCAATGCCGCCGACCCCGACTGCCCGACCGTCGCCGAGATCGGCACGATGATCGACGAGCTGATGGGCGTGGAGACGGAGACGGTGCTGGTGCCCGGCCCGCCGCCCGCGGAGACCGTCGGGGACACGCCGTGGTCGCTGCCGTACCCGTTCGTCTTCGACATGTCGGCCGCCGAGCGGGAGCTGGGGTACAAGCCGGTGACGACATACGCCGACGCGCTCCCGGAGACGGTCGAGTGGCTGACCGCGCGGCTGCGGGAGCAGGACTGGGAGACCGGCTTCCCGAAGATGGTCGCGTCGTACACGACCGGTCTGTTCGACTACGCGGCCGAGGACGCCTGGCTGGCGTCCCGGGCCGCGTAGCCCTATCGAACTGCTACGGCTACGGCTTGGGCGTGGCGTGCGGGGCGCACGTCACGTCCTTGCTGTCGGTCTTGCCGGTGAGCAGGTAGGTGTCGACCCGGTCGTTGATGCAGGGGTTCGTGAGACCGGTGACACCGTGCGAGCCCGCGTCCTTCTCGGTGATCAGGCGGGAGCCCTTGAACTTCTTGTGCAGCTCGACGGCGCCCTCGTACGGGGTGGCGGCGTCACGCTCGGACTGCACGATGAGAACCGGCGGCAGGCCCTTGCCGGTCTTCACGTCCAGCGGCGTCTGCTGCTTGGTCTTCCAGGTGGCGCAGGGCAGGTTCATCCACGCGTTGGACCACGTCATGAACGGGTACTTCTTGTGGAGCTCGGTGTTGTCCTTGTCCCACTTCGACCAGCTGGTGGGCCACTTGGCGTCGGCGCACTCGACGGCCGTGTAGACGGCGTTGCCGTTCTCCGCGGAGGCGTTGCCCGCGGTGTCCGACATGTCGGGGGCGGCGGCGTCGACGAGCGCCTGCGTGTCACCGGCGACGTACTTGCTCCACACCTGGGCGGTGGGCACCCACGCCGAGTCGTAGTACGGCGCGCTCTGGAAGAAGGCGATCAGTTCGGCCGGGCCGACGACCCCGCCGATGGGGTTCTTCTTCGCGGCGGCGCGCAGCGTCTCCCACTGCTGCTGCACCTTGGCGCGGGTGTCGCCGAGGTGGTAGGTCGAGTCGTTCTTGGCGACCCAGTCCTGCCAGTCCTTCCAGCGGCCCTCGAAGGCGATGTCCTGGTTCAGGTTGGCCTGGTACCAGATGTTGTCCTTCGCCGGGTTGACCACGCTGTCGACGATCATGCGGCGGACGTGGCCCGGGAAGAGCGTGCCGTAGACGGCGCCCAGGTAGGTGCCGTAGGAGACGCCCAGGTAGTTGAGCTTCTTCTCGCCGAGGGCGGCACGGATGACGTCGAGGTCGCGCGCGGTGTTCGGCGTCGTCATCTGCGGCAGCATCTCGCCGCTCTTCTCGTAGCAGCCGTCCGCGTACTCCTTGGCCAGCTTGCGCTGCGCGAGCTTGTCGGCCTCGGAGTCGGGCACCGGGTCGGCCTTCGGCGCCTTGACGTACTCCTGCGGGTCGACGCAGGAGATCGGCGCGGAGTGGCCGACGCCGCGCGGGTCGAACCCGACGAAGTCGTAGGCCTTCGCCATCTTCGCGTAGATCGGGTTCTTGGTGGTCACGCGCGTCGGGAAGCGCATGCCGGAGCCGCCGGGGCCGCCCGGGTTGTAGACGAGGGAGCCCTGGCGCTCGTCCTTGGTGCCGGTGTTGCCGATGCGGTCGACGGCGAGCTTGATCTGCTTGCCGTTCGGCTTCGCGTAGTCGAGCGGCACGCTGACCCAGCCGCACTGGATGGGCTTGGCGATGCCCCAGTCCGCGGGGCAGTCCTTCCAGTCGATGCCGGTCTTCGCGGCCCTGGCGGCGGCGAGGGCGGCGCCGCGCGCCTGCAGATTGGCGGTGCTCGCACCGGACTTCTGGGCGTCGGCCTGGGCGGCGGGGGCGGTGACCGCGCCCGCTATCAGCGCCGCCGCGGCGAACGCGCCCGCGGAGCCGATCACCGCCTTCCGGCTGCCGCGCGCTGTCTGTCTGGTCCGTCTCAAGTCAGGCCTCCCGCACATCGATTCGATCCGTACGTCGATCGTGTTGCTGATCGGTACGCGGATCCTGACGCGTGCAGTGCCCCTGACAACAGAGACATCGGGTGTTCTTTACCAATCCGATAAACGGTATAACTCGCCCGGTGAGCGGATCAGGCCAGTCGGCCCAACGCCTCGTCGAGCGTCCTGCGCAGCCGCAGGGCGTCCGGCGCCACCGCCGTGACCAGCACGGCAGGGCCCGCCAGCGGCGTGAGCGAGGCCGTTCCGGTCTCGTCGAGCAGCGCGGCGGACGGCTTCTCCGTCTCGAATTCCGGGCGTACGACGATCAGTTGGCCGAGTGCCCGGTGCCCGGCGAGCACGGCGGGGCCGTCCCAGCCACCGGGCGCGCCCGGGCCGCACGCCAGCTCCTGGTCGAGCAGCGGGCGCCCCGCCCGGTACACGGTGAGCCGGCTGGTGAGCCGGCCGGGCTCCTCCGCCACGCGTCCGAGCACTTGCTCCTCGCGCAGCACGAGCCGCGCGCCCGGAGCGAGTTCGGCGCGCGTGTGGACCCGCAGATCGCTTCCGCCCGCCGAGATCAGCTGTTCCGGCAGCCAGTCGAGGCGGGCCCCGTCGGCGACCTCGATCCGTACGTCGTAGTGGGCGGGGTCCTTGGCCTGGCCCGGCAGCGCGATGGTCGCGGCGATGGAGCCCACGTGCAGATGGGCGCCCTCCTCTGCACGGGCCTCCACGGTGAGGTGGTCGCCGCCGAGCGGTCCGCTCATGGCGCCGACGAGCATCACCCGGGACTCGGCGGGCGCCGCGCCGCGCGTGCGGCGCAGCGCGAACGAGCCCTCGCCCGCCATGACGGGCAGCGCGGTCCCGCCCCGGCCGTCGCCGCGCGCGACGATCCGGGCGGTGGACCGGACTCCGGCGCTCACGCGGTCCACGCGGCGAGCTGCGAGCGCACCCAGGCCGCGACGTCCCCGACGCCGACCTCGGAGCGCAGGGACTGCAGCACGACGGGGAGCTCGGCGCGCGCCTCCTTGGCGTCGGCCTCCATCCGGGCGAGGTCGGAGCCGACGTACGGGGCGAGGTCGGTCTTGTTGATGACGAGCAGGTCGGCGGTGGTGACGCCGGGGCCGCCCTTGCGCGGGATGTCGTCGCCGCCGGCGACGTCGATCACGAAGATCTGCGCGTCGATGAGGCCCTTGGAGAAGGTGGCGGTGAGGTTGTCGCCGCCGGACTCGATGAGGATCAGGTCGAGCGGGCCGACCTCGTCCTCCAGGTCCTCGACGGCCTCCAGGTTCGCGGAGATGTCGTCGCGGATCGCGGTGTGCGGGCAGGCGCCCGTCTCCACGGCGGTGATCCGCTCGGGCGGCAGTACGGCCTCGCGCAGCAGGAAGGCGGCGTCCTCGCGGGTGTAGATGTCGTTCGTGACGACGGCGAGCGAGAGCTCCTCGCGCAGCGCGCGGCACAGCGCGGCGACGGTCGCCGTCTTGCCCGAACCGACGGGCCCACCGAGCCCGATCCGCAGCGCGCGCCGGGTACCGTCGGGCCGGTGGGCGTCGGCGGAGACGGCGGAGGCTTCGTCGTGGTGGTGTCCAAGGTGCATAGAAATCACGGCTCCAAGGTGAGGATTCGCCGTTCCGACTGGCGTAGCGACCAGCCCGTCCGGCGATTGAGGACAAGGGGGGTCCGGGGGCGAAGCCCCCGGGGTGCGGCGGGTCGACGACATCTAGGACGCGAACAGCCGCACGGGCCAAGCCGCATGCGCCTCGGCCCCGATCTCCAGCAGCGGCGCGGACCCGGCGGGCAACGCGTCGACACCGAGCTCGACGGCCCGCCCGGCCGCCTCCACGGCATCGGCCACCACCCGGTCGACCTCGGGCGCGAGCCTCGCCAGCACCCCGGTGGCGTCGAACGGGTCGAGGCTCAGCAACCGCACCACGGCGGTGGCGGCCCCACCCACCCCTTCGTACGCGGAGCAGTACGCGGCGTCCTCCGCCCCGAGCCCCGCGGCGCGCGCGGCGAGCCCGAGCACGACGGGCTGGTGCGCCCCCTTGGGGAACTGCCGTGCCAGGGCGTCGAGTTCGGGATGCGGCCAGGTGGCACGCGCGGCCCGCATCATCTGCCGGCCGAGCTTGCGCGCGACGACCCGCAGCGCGGCCGACGGCGTCCGTGCGTCGGCCGCCGTGTCGAGCGTGCCGGGGTCGATGCCGAGCGCGGCCGCCGCGGCGAGGGCAGCGGTCACGGCGCCGCTGGTGTGCAGGCGGCCCCGGCAGAACTCCTCCAGGCTCGCCGCGTCGGTGATGCGGCCCGCCTTGACGGCGGCCTCCGCCCCACCGGAGTGCGCGTGCCCTCCGGCGGGAAAGCGGCCGTCGGCCAGGACGAGCAGTGCGGCGCGCGTCATGACGTACGCGCCCGGCTCGTGCCAGTCCGCATCAGAACAGGAAGTACCGCTGCGCGAGCGGCAGTTCGGCGGCGGGAGCGGGCTCGACGAGCTCGCCGTCGATGGTCACGGCGAACGAGTCGGCCGCGACCTCGACGCGCGGCAGGGCGTCGTTGTTGACCATGTCGGACTTGCCGCGGCCACGGGTGGAGTGGATCGGCACGAACGAGCGCCCGAGCCCGAGCCGCTCCGGCAGCCCGTCCTCGATCGCCCACTCGCTGGTGAAGTTGACCGAGTTGGCCTGCGGCGCCTTGCCGTACGCCCCGTACATCGGGCGCGGCAGCACCGGCTGCGGCGTCGGGATCGACCCGTTGGCGTCGCCCATCTGCGCGTACGCGATCTGTCCGCCCTTGACGACGAGCTGCGGCTTCACGCCGAAGAACTTCGGGTCCCAGAGCACCAGGTCGGCGAGCTTGCCGGGCTCGACGGAGCCGACCTCGTGGTCGATGCCCTGCGAAACGGCGGCGTTGATCGTGTACTTGGCGACGTAGCGGCGGGCCCGCGCGTTGTCGGCGCGGGTGTCGCCGGGCAGGAAGCCGCGGCGGCGCTTCATCACGTGCGCGGTCTGCCAGGTCCGCATGATGACCTCGCCGACGCGGCCCATGGCCTGCGAGTCCGAGGACATGATGGAGATGGCGCCGAGGTCGTGCAGGATGTCCTCGGCCGCGATGGTGGTGGGCCGGATCCGGGACTCGGCGAAGGCCAGGTCCTCGGGCACCGCCGGGTTGAGGTGGTGGCAGACCATCAGCATGTCGAGGTGTTCCTCGACGGTGTTGACGGTGTGCGGCCGGGTCGGGTTCGTGGACGACGGCAGCATGTTGGGCAGCGACACCGCGGTGATCATGTCGGGCGCGTGCCCGCCGCCCGCGCCCTCGACGTGGAACGCGTGCAGGGTTCGCCCGGCGACCGCGTCGAAGGTGTCCTGGACGAAGCCCGCCTCGTTCAACGTGTCGGAGTGGATGGCGAGTTGGACGCCGGACTCCTCACAGATGTCGAGGCAGGCGTCGATCACGGCCGGGGTCGCGCCCCAGTCCTCGTGGATCTTGAAGCCGATGGCGCCGCCGCGCAGCTGGGCGCGCATCGAGTCCTTCGACATGGTGTTGCCCTTGCCGAGGAAGCCGATGTTGACCGGGCTGTTCTCCATCGCCGCGAACATCCGGGCGAGGTGCCAGGAGCCGGGGGTGATGGTGGTCGCCTTGGAGCCCTCCGCGGGGCCCGTGCCGCCGCCCACCAGCGTGGTGACACCGGAGGCGAGGGCCTCGTCGAACTGGGTCGGCGAGATGAAGTGGATGTGGGTGTCGATGCCGCCCGCGGTGACGATCTTGCCGTTGCCCGCGATGACTTCGGTGTCCGGGCCGAGGACGAGGTCGGGGTGGACGCCGTCCATCGTGTCCGGGTTGCCGGCCTTGCCGATCGCCGTGATGCGGCCGTCGCGGATGCCGATGTCGGCCTTGACGATGCCCCAGTGGTCGATGATCACGGCACCGGTGATGACCGTGTCCGGGGTGCCGTCGGCGCGCGTGGCGCGCGACTGGCCCATCGACTCGCGGATGACCTTGCCGCCGCCGAAGACCGCCTCGTCGCCGGAGAGGCCGGGGCCGCCGGAGCGGTCCTCCTCGATCTCGACGAGCAGGTCGGTGTCGGCGAGCCGGATGCGGTCGCCCGCGGTGGGGCCGAACAGATCGGCGTAGGCGGCACGGGACAGCTCAGGCATCGAGGGCACCTCCGGTCTCGCCGCGCAGGCCGGTGACGATGCGGTTGCCTGCGAGGGCTACGAGTTCGACGTCGACGGGGATGCCGGGCTCGAAGCGAACGGCGGTGCCCGCGGCGATGTTCAGCCGCTTGCCGCGGGCGGCGGCGCGGTCGAAGTCGAGGCCGGGGTTGGCCTCGTAGAAGTGGTAGTGGGAGCCGACCTGGATGGGGCGGTCGGCGGAGTTGAGGACCGTCATACGTATGACGTCGCGGTCCTCGTTGTACACGACGGGTTCGTCGGCGAAGAGGATCTCTCCGGGAATCATGGCTTCCGCTCCCCCGTCAGACGATCGGCTCGTGGACGGTGACGAGCTTGGTGCCGTCCGGGAACGTCGCCTCGACCTGCACGTCGTGGATCATCTCGGGGATGCCGTCCATGACGTCGTCACGGGTGAGCAACTTGCGGCCGGACGCCATGAGTTCGGCGACCGTGCGCCCGTCCCGGGCACCTTCGAGAATGTGCGAGGTGATCAGCGCGACCGCCTCGGGATGATTGAGCTTGAGACCCCGGGCCCGACGCTTCTCGGCGACGTCGGATGCCACATGGATGAGCAGTCTTTCCTGCTCGTGCGGGGTCAGTTGCACGATCCACCTCACAGTCCTTCATGCCGAGCCGTGCGGGCTCGGCTGCCGCGGCCACCGCGACGGGTCTAGATGTAACACACAAGGAATACGGACACCTGTGCGGACCCCTGCCCCTAAAAGGGGTCGATGACCTGGGACTGAAGGCTAATTGAGCGGAGTTTCAACGGCGTTAACCGACGCTTGACCGTCTTATTGCTGAACGCCGACCGCGCTACCTGATCTCCGGACCGCGGTGCTCGGCGGCAATACCGAACCTTTGCTGTTCGCCTGGAGCGGACGCCAGGGAGCCAATCCGTGACACAGACGTGATCACAGGTTCATCCACGGAGTCCCCCGCGGGCTCCCCCATCGCCTCGAGTCGCTCCAGGTCGGCGGCCGAGACCAGGGCGACGAGCGGCTTGCCGTGCCGGGTGACGACCACGCGCTCCCCGCCGTACACGACGCGGTTGATCAGGTCGGCGAGCTCAGCCCTGGCTTGCGTCACCGGAATCTCGTAGCCCATGCTCACCATCGTACGTCATGTACGTCCTGTACATTTTTGGAGAAGCGGGTACTGAAGCCAGGTACTGCATGCAGCCAGGTCTTGAAGCAGCGTCTTGAGGAGGCACCATGCCCCGTCCGTCCGGCCGCTACGTTCTGCCCGAGTTCACCGAGCGCACCAGTTCGGGCAGTCGCACCCTCGACCCGTACTCGAAGCTTCTGGAAGAGCGGATCGTCTTCCTCGGGACGCCGATCGACGACATCTCGGCGAACGATGTGATGGCGCAGTTCATGCACCTCGAGCACCAGGACCCCGACCGGGACATCTCCCTGTACATCAACTCGCCGGGCGGCTCGTTCAGCGCGATGACCGCGCTCTACGACACGATGCAGTTCGTCGGCTGCGACGTCGCCACGACCTGCCTGGGGCAGTGCTCGTCCGTGGCCGCCGTGCTGCTCGCGGCGGGGACGCCGGGCAAGCGGATGACGCTGCCCGGCGCGCGCGTGGTGATCGACCAGCCCTCGCTGCCCGAGCCGGCCCAGGGCCAGCCGAGCGACCTGGAGATCTACGCGAGTGAACTCACGCGCATGCGCGACCAGTTGGAGGAGCTGCTCGCCCGGCACAGCGGGCGCAGCAAGGCACAGGTCGGCGCGGACATCGAGCGGGACACCGTGCTGACGGCCGAACAGGCGCTGGAGTACGGCCTGGTGGACCACGTCGTCGAGAACCGCACCGCCACGCTGCGCTCCCCCGGCGCGAGGTGATCGGCCGATGTATCCGCCCGAACTGCCGCCGCTGCCCGCGATGACTCGCGCCGAGTGCGAGCTCGTGGACCGCTATCTGGAGGTGGTCGACCTCATCGCGCGGATCAACCCCGCCCGGGGCGACGACACCTACAGCGGACTGCGCGCGGCGCAGGCGCTGGTGAGCCGGGCCGTCGAACTGCGGGACGCGCTGAACCTGATGCACCAGAGGGGCGAGAGCCGGGTGCACGCGAGCACGCTGGCGCGGGCGCTGCGCGTCCTGGACGGGGAGCGGCGCACCAATCGCGTCACGCTTCCTTCAGAACCGGTCGGTTGAAGTCGGTTCGAGTCAACCGAAGTCGCAGACCGCTCACGGGACATCCCGAGCCGCCACGCCGCGACCCAAACGACCCGGATGGGGTACCTCGGACGGCCTAGCCTCCAGTACGGAAATGAGCCCGGCAAAGTTGCGCACGAGCCGTAGGAGGCCGCCGGAATGTGGCCTTCCGCCCCTGGTACGGGGCTCGTCGGGCCTCGTCGGGCAGGGGCGAAAGCCGCAGCGTCCACCCGAACGGGTCAAGCGTGACGAGCCTCACTTACCGCCGGTTCAACTCGGTTTTCGCCGCTGCCGTGCGTGAAGATCCGTTGCGACGACAAGCCCCCGCCGCCGCGGCGGGGCGGTCCGCACGGACGCCGAGTCCTGCCGCCGTGCGGATGCCAGGTCGACAGGAGTGCATCGGCAGGAGTGGAGGACCCGAGCACGACGGGCCCCCGACGCGCCTCGACTTCAGGCCGCGCCGGACGGCCCTTGGGGTGAAGCCGCACCATGCGGCCGGGCAACTTCGCCACCCGAACCCGACAGGTCATCCTTCACAGGCGGTTGACGAAGGGTTGCGCATGACTGCGCTGAATCGTGTTCCGTCGCTGCTGACCCGGGCGGGCACCGCCTCCGCCCTCTCCCTCGCCGTCGCCGGCGCTGGACTCATGGTCCCCGGCGCCGCATCCGAGGCATCGGCGGCAACGGCATCCGTCAAGGCACTGAAGGTCGCCGCGTCCAAGAAGGGTGCACCGTACAAGTGGGGCGCCGCGGGGCCGCACCGGTTCGACTGCTCCGGCCTCACGCTCTACTCGTTCAAGCGGGCGGGAAAGAAGCTGCCGCGCACGGCGGCCCAGCAGTACAACAAGACCAAGCACATCTCCAGGTCCCATCGCACACGCGGTGACCTGGTGTTCTTCCGCTCCGGCCGGAGCATCTACCACGTCGGCATCTACGCCGGCAACGGCCGCATCTGGCACTCCCCGAAGACCGGGTCCGTAGTCCGTCTGGAGCGGATCTGGACGAACAGCGTGTCCTACGGCCGAGTGCGGTGAGCCGCCGAGCTCGCGCTTGAGCGGGCCCCGAGCGGATACTCGTAGGGGATGCATGAGCGCAACGAGACGCCGCTGGAACGCGCCGATCGGAACTTCGGGGAACTCCTTCAGGAGCTCCGGGTCACCCAGACCGGCGTGCAGTTCCTGTTCGCGTTCTTGCTGACACTCGCGTTCACCCCCCGCTTCCCGTCGCTCGACACGGTCCAACGGACCACCTATGTCACGACGTTGCTTCTCACGGTCATCGCGGCCGCGCTGTTCACGGCGCCGGCCGCGGTGCACCGGGTGCTGTTCCAACTCGGCGCGAAGCGGCTGATCGTGCGGGTGTCCTCGCGGCTCGCGGCGTACGGGATGGCGGCGCTCGTGCTCGCGCTGAGCGGGTCCGTGCTGCTCGTGGTCGACGTGACGGTCGGCAGGGCCGGTGGCATCGCCGCGGGCGCCGGGGCGTTCTGCGTCTGTACGGGGCTGTGGGGACTGCTCCCGTGGCTGATGCGGCGGGCCGTCCTCAGGCGGGACGGCTGACCGGGGCGGCCCACGGCAGCGTGATCCACACCGTCTTGCCGCCCTCCGGGGTCGGGCGCACCGTCAGGGTGCCGCCGCACTCCGCGGTGAGACAGCGGATGATGACCATCCCCCGCCCGTTGTCCTGCTGGACCGCGGCCGGCAGCCGCTTGGGGTAGCGGGGATGGCTGTCGGTGACGCCGATGCGCAGCTGCTCGTCGCGCTCCAGCTCCATGTCGACGGTGAACGTGGGCGACTGCCCGAGGGTGTGCTGCACCGCGTTCGTCGCGAGTTCGGACACGATCAGGCGGACGGTGTCCGCCGCGTCGCTCCCCGATGCCATGCCCCACTCCGCGAGCACGGAGGCGACATACCTGCGGGCGGCCGAGACCGAGGCGGGATCGCTCGGCAGCGTGACGGATGCTTCCTGGTGGTCTGCCATGGCGACGTGTCCCTTTCCCGCCGAGGTGGCTCGTCCGGCCTCGCGGATCGCTCGCGCGCGGGCCCCGGCAACTGCTTCGCGCCAGATTGCCACTTGGACCTACCAGTGTGGTGCCGATCCCCCAAGATATGCATATATCTGTCGCTCGATGCGGTGAACTCTGCGACGGTAGACCGTATTTGGGCCGGGGCACGCCGCGTCCTCTACCGTCGGCTCAGACACGCGTCCCGTGCGGGCCGGGAGGGAGCCCGGCCGGGTGGCGCGAGGAGCCCGAGGAGTCCTCCATGAAATACGGTCCCGCGGTACGCCGCCGCAAGCTCGGTGCCGAATTGCGGACGCTGCGCGTCCAGGCCGGCCTCACGAGCGGGGAGGCGGCCCGGCTCGTCGGCTGGCACCAGTCGAAGGTGAGCAGGATCGAGACAGGGCGCAGTGGCGTGAAGCCTTCGGACGTGCTGCGGCTGCTCGACGCCTTCGAGGCCCGCGACCCCCGACTGCGCGAGCTGGTGGTCGCGTTGGCCGGCGGTGACGAGGCGGGCGGGCACCACTGGTGGCACGCGTACCGCGGTCTGCTGCCGCCCGCGTACCGCGATTTCATCAGTCTCGAGTCCCAGGCGTGCCGCATCAGGACTCTGGAGACGAGCGTCGTACCAGGGCTTCTGCAGACACCCGAGTACGCGCACGCGGTGACACGTTCGGTGCTGAACGGGGCGCCGGACCGGCACATCGACGCCCTGGTGGAGGTGCGGCTCGCACGCCAGGACGTGCTGCGCGCCGAGCCGCCGCTGCGGCTCACCGCCGTGCTCGACGAGGCGGTGCTGCGCAGGGAGGTGGGCGGGAGCGGTGTGCTGCGGCGGCAGTTGACACATCTGGCCGAGGCGGCGTCCATGCCGCATGTCCGGATCCACGTGCTTCCGTTCTCGTCAGGAGGTCATATCGGCCTGACGGGACCTTTCGTTGTGTTCTCTTTTCCGAACACATCTGATCTGGATGTGGTTGTTCTCGACCATTTGACGAGTAGCCTCTACCTCGAACGGAAAGAAGACCTCAAGGCGTACACGGACGCCTTTGACGCTCTTCTGCTCCATGCCAGGTCACCCGAGGATTCACTGGAATTCATCGCAAAGATTGCCGGGTAAGCGAGGACGCCGACACCTCGTCGTGCGCCGGCACCGCGTGAGGAGGCACCATGACCATTGCCTGCAGTACGTCGCTGAGCGGAGTCCGATGGCGGCGCAGCAGCCGCAGCACGGGCGCCAACAACTGCGTGGAGACAGCCCCGTTGAGGACGAGCGTGACGACCGGCCTGCTGGCCGTCCGCGACTCCAAGCACACGGCGGGACCCGCGCTCCTGTTCACGTCCGAGACATGGCGGAGCTTCGTCAACTCCCTGCGGTAGACGCCCCCTTGGGGGCGGTGCGGCTGATCACCCGGACGGCCTCGGCGACCTCGGTCTCCGTGAGGTCGGCGCGGGCGGTCAGCCGCAGCCGTGCGATGCCGTCGGGCACGGAGGGCGGCCGGAAGCACCCCACGGAGAGCCCGGCGTCCCGGCAGTCGGCCGCCCAGCGGACGGCCGCGTCGGGCGAGGGGGCGCGCACGGAGACGACCGCCGCGTCGGGGCGCACCGCCAACAGGCCTTCACCTGCGAGTAGTTGATGCATGGTCGTCGCCACGTGCCGTGCGCGCGCGGCACGTTCGGGTTCGCGGCGCAGCAGTCGCAGCGCCGCGAGGGCCGCACCGCACGCGGCAGGGGCGAGGCCCGTGTCGAAGATGAACGTGCGGGCCGCGTTGACGAGATGGTCGATGACATGGGCCGGGCCGAGGACCGCGCCGCCCTGACTGCCGAGCGACTTGGACAGGGTGACACTGACGACGGTGTCCGCGGCGCCCGCGAGGCCCGCCTCGTACGGGACACCGCGCCCGCCGGGGCCCACGACACCGAGCCCGTGTGCGTCGTCGATGATCAGTCCCGCCCCGAACTCCCTTGCCGCCTGCGCCAGTTCGACCACGGGCGCGCGGTCGCCGTCGACCGAGAACACCGAGTCGGTGACGACTACGGCCGGGCCTTCATGCGTGCCGAGTGCCTTGCGGACGGCTTCCGGGTCCGCGTGCGGAGCCACTTGGGTGGCGCCCCGGGCGAGCCGGCACCCGTCGATCAGCGAGGCGTGGTTGCCCGCGTCGGACACGATCAGTGACCCGTGCGGCGCGAGCGCGGTGACGGCCGCGAGGTTCGCCGCGTACCCCGAGGAGAACACGAGGGCCGCCTCGAAGCCGCAGAACTCGGCGAGTTCCCGCTCCAGTCGGGCGTGCAGCTCGGTGCTGCCCGTCACCAGGCGGGACCCGGTGGCCCCCGCGCCCCACCGGCGCGCCGCCTCGGCCGCGCCCTCGACGACCTCGGAGTGCCGGGCGAGGCCCAGATAGTCATTGCTCGCGAGGTCGAGCACCGGGTTGTCCGCGGGGCGCGGGCGCAGGGTGCGGACGAGTCCCGCGGCCTCGCGGGCGCGCCGCTGTGCGCCGATCCAGCCGAACGCGGGTGTGTGGGGCGTGGCCATGTGTCCCTCTGCGAGTCCGGCGACGGGTGAGCGGTGCTTTGTAGGTAATGCACAGACACTAGCGCCCGCGCCACTCGGGCAGGGTGTGGCAATACCCACACGACGTACGCCGTCCTTTGTAGAGAGTCTCCTTTCCCCGGGAGCACGGGATAGGTAAGGATCAGGGCCCATGGACCTGCTGAACACGCTGGTGGACAAGGGGCTTCGGCGCGAACTGCCGAGCCGTGAAGAGGCGCTCGCGGTACTCGCGACGTCGGACGACGAACTGCTCGACGTGGTGGCCGCGGCCGGCAAGGTGCGCCGCCAATGGTTCGGGCGGCGGGTGAAACTCAACTATCTGGTGAACCTCAAGTCGGGCCTGTGCCCGGAGGACTGCTCGTACTGCTCGCAGCGCCTGGGTTCGAAGGCGGAGATCCTCAAGTACACCTGGCTGAAGCCCGACGAGGCCTCGAAGGCGGCGGCCGCCGGGGTCGCGGGCGGCGCCAAGCGGGTGTGTCTGGTGGCGAGCGGACGCGGGCCCACGGACAAGGACGTGGACCGGGTCGCGAAGACCATCGACGCCATCAAGTCCGAGAACGAGGGCGTGGAGGTGTGCGCCTGCCTCGGCCTCCTCGACGAGGGCCAGGCGGAGCGGCTGCGCGGCGCGGGAGCCGACGCGTACAACCACAACCTCAACACCTCCGAGGCGACGTACGGCGACATCACCACGACGCACACCTACGCGGACCGCGTCGACACCGTGAAGAAGGCGCACGAAGCGGGTCTTTCCGCCTGTTCCGGCCTGATCGCGGGCATGGGCGAGCGCGACGAGGACCTGGTCGACGTCGTGTACGGGCTGCGTGAACTGGACCCCGACTCGGTGCCGGTGAACTTCCTGATCCCGTTCGAGGGGACACCCCTGGCCAAGGAGTGGAACCTGACGCCGCAGCGGTGTCTGCGGATCCTGGCCATGGTGCGGTTCGTGTGCCCGGACGTGGAGGTGCGGATCGCGGGCGGCCGCGAGGTGCACCTGCGGTCGATGCAGCCGCTCGCGCTGCACATCGCCAACTCCATCTTCCTGGGCGACTACTTGACCAGCGAGGGCCAGGCCGGGAAGACCGACCTGGACATGATCGCGGACGCCGGGTTCGAGGTGGAGGGCACGGAGCAGGTGACCCTGCCGGAGCACCGCGCGGTGGGTGGCTGCGGTTCGACGTGTGCGCCGTCGGCGTCGCCGGAGACCGAAATCAAGGTCGACACCGATGGGGCGCGCACCGATCTCGTCGCCGTACGCCGCCGGGGCGCTGGGACGGATCTGGCGCCCAATGCCTGAGCTGAACGTGGCCGAACTGCTCGACCTGGACCGGCGGCACGTCTGGCACCCGTACGGTCCGATGCCCGGCGCGCAGGCACCCCTGGTCGTCGAGTCGGCGGCCGGGGTGCGGCTGCGGGTCGCCGGGCACGGCGAACTGGTGGACGGCATGTCGTCGTGGTGGTCGGCGATCCACGGCTACCGTCACCCGGTCCTCGACGAGGCGGCGCGCGGCCAGTTGGGACGGATGAGCCATGTGATGTTCGGCGGTCTGACGCACGAGCCGGCGGTACGGCTCGTGGAGCGCCTGGTCGACATGTCGCCGGAGGGCCTGGAGCATGTGTTCCTCGCCGACTCGGGATCGGTGTCGGTCGAGGTGGCACTGAAGATGTGTCTGCAGTACTGGCGCTCGCTCGGCCGGCCCGAGAAGCGGCGGATGCTGACGTGGCGCGGCGGGTACCACGGTGACACCTGGCAGCCGATGTCCGTGTGCGACCCGCAGGGCGGGATGCACGGGCTGTGGGCGGGTGTGCTGCAGGAGCAGATCTTCGTGCCCGAGCCGCCGAGCGGTTTCGACGCGTACGACGAGTCGTACGCGGAGCGGCTGCGGGAGGCGATCGGCCGGCACGCGCACGAGGTGGCGGCCGTGATCGTGGAGCCGGTGGTGCAGGGCGCGGGCGGCATGCGGTTCCACTCCCCCGCGTATCTGCGGGTGCTGCGGGAGGCATGCGACGCGCACGACGTCCTGCTGGTGTTCGACGAGATCGCCACGGGCTTCGGGCGGACCGGTGAGCTGTTCGCGGCCGGGCACGCGGGGGTGTCGCCCGATGTGATGTGCGTCGGGAAGGCGCTGACCGGCGGCTATCTCACGATGGCGGCGACCCTGTGCACGCCGCGGGTCGCCGAGGGGATCTCGCGCGGCGAGGTGCCGGTGCTCGCGCACGGGCCGACGTTCATGGGGAACCCGCTGGCGTCGGCCGTCGCGTGCGCGTCGATCGATGTGCTGCTCGAGCAGGACTGGCGCAGTGAGGTGAAGCGGATCGGGGCGGGGCTGAGTGACGCCCTGTCAGCGGCCTGGGACGTGCCCGGGGTTCGGGACGTACGGGTCCTGGGAGCCATCGGTGTCGTGCAGCTCGACCACGAGGTCGACATGGCCGCGGCGACGCGGGCCGCCGTCGCGGAGGGTGTGTGGCTGCGGCCGTTCCGGGACCTCGTCTACACGATGCCGCCGTATGTGACGGGCGACGAGGACGTGGCCCGGATCGGCCGTGCGGTGTGCGCGGTCGCCGCGGCCGCTTCGACTTCGAGGGAAGGGTGAGTGCCGCGGTGGGTGTGCTGGTGGTGACCGGGACCGGGACCGAGGTCGGCAAGACCGTGACGACGGCCGCACTTGCGGCCGTCGCGGCGCGGTCGGGGCGTTCGGTGGCCGTGCTCAAACCGGCGCAGACGGGCGTCGCACCCGGGGAGCCGGGGGACGTGGACGAGGTGGTGCGGCTCGCCGGGGACGCGGTGACGGGCGTCGAGCTGGCCCGGTATCCGGAGCCGCTGGCGCCGGGGACGGCGGCGGCGCGGGCGGGGCTCGCGCCGGTGCGGCCGCCGCAGATCGTCGAGGCCGTCGACAAGTTGGCGGCCTCGCACGACCTCGTGCTCGTCGAGGGCGCGGGCGGCCTGCTCGTGCGCCTCGACGAGGAGGGCTCGACGCTGGCGGACGTGGCGGGCCCGCTCGGGGCGCCGGTCCTCGTGGTCGCGGCGGCGGGCCTCGGGACGCTGAACACCGTGCAGCTGACGGCTGAGGCGTTGCGCTCGCGCGGCCTTCGCCAGGCGGGCGTCGTCATCGGCAGCTGGCCCCGGGAGCCGGATCTCGCGGAGCGCTGCAATGTCGCGGACCTGCCGGTGGTGGCGGACGCGGAACTGCTGGGGGCGGTGCCCGCGGGGGCCGGGGCGATGTCGCCGGAGGCGTTCCGGGCCGGGGCCGGGGCGTGGCTGGGGCCGGAGTTGGGCGGGGTGTGGGACGGGCCGGAGTTCGCACGGCACACGGCTCCCGGGAGCCTGCGACCTGGTGAAGGGTGCGCGGAACCGGGGTTCGGGCAAGAAGGAGGGTAGGGGGCGGCCACCCGGAGGAGGCGTCATCGTGGGCAAGGCACAGTCAGTGTTCGCCAGGAGGACGAAGGCGCGCGGCGACACCGTTCGGCACCCCGTGTTCGCGCGGTACTACGCGAAGGTGATCGAGCGCGTCGAGCCCATGATGGCCCCCGTGCGCGGCGAGCTCGTCGCCGGGCTCTCCGGGCGCGTACTGGAGATCGGGGCCGGGACCGGGATCGGTTTCGGGCACTACCCGGCCACCGTCTCCGAGGTCGTCGCCATCGAACCGGAGCGCACCCTGCGCCGGATCGCCCTCGACGCGGCACAGCGCGTGGACGTGCCGGTCGACGTCGTGCCCGGTGTCGCGGAGGCGCTGCCCGTGAAGAGCGAGGCGTACGACGCCGTGGTGCTCAGCACCGTGCTGTGCAGCGTGCGGAGTGTGGACCGCGCCCTGCGCGAGGTGCGGCGCGTGCTGCGCCCCGGCGGTGAGGTGCGGTTCTTCGAACACGTACGGGCCGAGGGACGCGGCATGCGCCTCGTGCAGGGAGCCCTCGACCGGACCGTCTGGCCCCTGTGCGTCGGCGGCTGCCATCTGCGGCGGGACGTCCTCGGCTCGCTGCGCGCGGCCGGCTTCGAGCTGGGCGCCCACCGGACGCTGACGATGCCGGGGCACGGGCCCCGGCAGCCGATGTCGTACTGCGTACTGGGCACGGCCAGGCGCCCCGTGGAACCCGGCGACGGCGCGTAGCCTCACAGGCACCAGGTGCGCAGTTCCTTCTCGATGTCGTCGAGCGTCGCCGTGCCCGTCTTCACCAGCCGCGCCAGATCGCGGATCTGCTCGGGCGACGTGACGATCTTCAGCCCGCTGGCGACGAGATACGCGTAGGCGACGGCCGTCGCGTACATCACGTTCGAGCGCTCCAACGCCGGTACGTGGATGAGGAGTTGGAGGAGGGCGGCGGCGCGCGCGTGCGGCGAGTCGTACACCGGCACGTCGAATATCGCGGCCCGGTGGCGGGCGACGGCCGAGACCAGGGCGCCCCAGTCGGTGACCTGCGGGTCGCCGGGGGTCTTCTGCTCGGCGACCATGAGCAGCCAGGCGAGGTCGATGGTCAGATGGGGCGGCTGTGACGGCTGTGGCGGTTCACTCAACGGGACGGCGCCGGCCTTCCGTGTCCGCGCCGAACTCCTCGGCGAACACCGATTCGTACTGCTTCATGAAGTCGGCGGCGGCGTCGACGAACTGCCGGCCCTGCTCGCCCGCGTCGCGCCGCACCAGTTCCTCGATGTACCGGTTCACGCTCACCCCTTGGGCGAGCGCGCGCTCACGGGCGGCGCGGGCGGTGCCCTCTTCCACCCTGACGTTCAGCTGCGTCTTGGCCATGCCTCCACGCTAGCGCCGTTCCGCTAGCACCGGCAAGGCGCGGACGATCGATCGTCTGTGCCTCTCCCCACCTTTGATCTCCGGCTGTACTCTCGCGGGCCGGACGGGACAGGACCGGCGGATGAGCGCGAAGGGGCCCTCATGCCGATGGACAGGCCGGACGACACAGCGCACGCCGCCGCGGGCCGCGGCCCGCACCCCGAGCGCTGGCGGCGCGTCTGGAGCCACCGCGAGGACCTGCTCAGGGCCGCCCGGCACGGAACCGCGTCCCCGGAGGACGCCGAGGACGCGGTGCACGAGGCGATGCTGCGCGCGGTGGAGCGGCCGGACCTGGACGAGGAGCGGCTCGGCGGCTGGCTCACGACGGTGACGATGCGGCTCTGCGCCGACCGGCACCGGCAGGTCGCGCGGGAGGCCGAGGCGCACCGCAGCCCGATGCTGACGGCGCCCGGGCCGGTGCCCGTCGACGAGGCCGTGTGCGACCGGGACGAGGCGCGCTGGCTGGCGGCCCGCACCGCCCGGCTGCCCGAACGCCAGGCCGAGGCGCTGCGGCTGAAGTCCGAGGGCCTCGACGTGGGCGAGGTGGCCGGGCGGATGCGGCTCGGCCACCGGACCGTCGAGTCGCTGCTCGCGCGGGCCAGGCGCACCTTGCGCTCCACCCTGGCCGGGACGCTGGGCCTCGCGGCGTTCCTGTGGGGCCGCGGCAAGCTCGTCGCGAGCGGTCCCGCGCAGGCCGTCGCGGTGTCCTCGGCGACGGGGGGCCTGGTGGTGGCGGGGTTCGTGCTGCCGTACGCCGCCGAACACACCGCGCCTCGGCCGCGGGTGGCCGAGGCGCCCTCGGGGGACGCGCGCCCCGTCGACGCTCCCCGCCCCGCTTCCGCGCTCCCGCACGCCCGCGCGACGCGGACCGCCCACCGACAGGCCGCCGTGCCGTCCGAACGCACCAGCCCGAGACCGAGCCGGAGCCCGAGCCCGAGTCCCGCCGATGGCACGCCTTCGCGGTGGCTGCCTTCCGTACCTCTGCCTTCCGTGTCCGTGCCTTCCGCATCCCTGCCTTCCGTGTCCGCGCCTTCCGTGTCCGCGCCGCGGGTGTCGGCGTCCGGCGTGCGGCTGGAAGTGGAGCGGCGTGGACGCGCGCTGAAGGCCCGTTGTCAGAGCGAGCGACTATCCTCGGAATCCGATGTCGAGCCTTCGAGTCCGATGTGCAACTGGCTTACGAGGTAAGGGAGTTGGGGTGGGGGGAACGGGTGTGGTCAAGGATGCCGCCGTCGCCGCGCGGGCCAGGGGCCTGACGAAGGCGTACGGCTCGGGCGAGACGCAGGTGCTCGCCCTCGACGCGGTGGACGTGGACATCGCACGCGGCAGGTTCACGGCCGTGATGGGCCCCTCGGGCTCGGGCAAATCCACGCTGATGCACTGCCTGGCGGGACTCGACACGGTCTCGGCGGGCCAGGTCTGGCTGGGGGAAACGGAGATCACGGGACTGAAGGAGCGCGACCTGACGCGGCTGCGGCGCGACCGCGTGGGCTTCATGTTCCAGTCCTTCAACCTGATCCCGACGCTGAACGCGGCGGAGAACATCACGCTGCCGATGGACATCGCGGGCAAGGCCCCGGACGAGAAGTGGCTGGAGCAGGTCATCGACACGCTCGGCCTGCGGGACCGGCTGAAGCACCGGCCCGCCCAGCTGTCCGGCGGGCAGCAGCAGCGCGTCGCGTGCGCACGGGCGCTCGCCGCGCGCCCCGAGCTGATCTTCGCGGACGAGCCGACGGGGAACCTGGACTCGCGGGCCGGGCTCGAAGTCCTCGGATTCCTCCGCCAGTCGGTCGACGAGCTGGGGCAGACGGTGGTCATGGTGACCCACGACCCGGGCGCCGCCGCCCACGCCGACCTGGTCCTCTTCCTCGGTGACGGCCGCCTCGTGGACGAGATGCGGGAGCCGACCGCCGAGGCCGTCCTGGAGCGCATGAAGCGGTTCGACGTGGCGCGTCAGGCCGTCACCGAGAAGCCGGGCCCCCGGGCGTAGCCATGCTGAAGGCGACGTTACGGAGCTTCCTGGCGCACAAGGGGCGCCTCGTCCTGTCCGCGCTCGCCGTCGTCCTGTCGGTGGCGTTCGTCGCGGGCAGCCTGATCTTCTCGGACACCGTGTCGCGCACTTTCGACCGGCTCTTCGCCTCGACGTCCGCGGACGTCCGGGTGGGGCCCAAGGAGGACGACTTCGACGAGTCGGTGCCGTCGGGCACGGTGCGTACGGTGCCGGCCTCGCTGGCCGGGCGGATCGACCGGGTCGAGGGTGTGGCCGCGACGCACATCGACGCCGGGGTCGAGAACATCACGGTGGTCGACCGGCACAACAAGTCGGTGGGCCCGACCACCGGCGCGCCCACCATCGCCACCAACTGGGAGCCCACGGACCGCAGTCCGGTACGCCTGACGTCGGGGCACGCGCCGCGCGGGCCCCGTCAGGCGCTGCTCGACGCGGACACCGCCGACAAGAAGCACGTGCGCATCGGGGACCCGCTCACGGTGATGGCCGAGCCCGGCTCCTTCAAGGTCGAGGTCGTCGGCATCGCCACGTTCCGTACGACGAATCCGGGCGCGGCCCTCGTCTTCCTGGACACCGGCACCGCGCAGCGCCGGCTGCTCGGCGGCCCCGGCCGGGCGACGAGCATCGCGGTGGACGCGGCGCCGGGCGTCGCCGACGCGACGCTGAAGCGGCGGATAGGCCAGGAGCTGGGCGGGGCGTACGACTTGAAGACGGCCGACGAGGACGCGAAGTCGGCCGCCGAGGACCTGGGCGGATTCCTGGACGTCATCAAGTACGTGATGCTCGGCTTCGCCGGGATCGCCGTGCTGGTCGGCGTGTTCCTCATCGTCAACACGTTCTCGATGCTGATCGCCCAGCGGACCCGGGAGTTGGGGCTGCTGCGGGCGCTCGGCGCGGACCGCAGGCAGGTGCGGCGCTCCGTGCTCACGGAGGCGGTGCTGCTGGGACTCGTCGGTTCGGCGGTCGGGTTCGCGCTCGGGGTGGGTCTTGCCGTCGGGCTCATCAGGCTGATGGGCGTCTTCGGGATGAACCTCAAGTCCACGGAGATGGCGGTGGGCTGGGGCACGCCCGTCGTGTCGTTCGCGGTCGGCGTCGGGGTCACGTTCGTGGCCGCGTACCTGCCGTCGCGGCGCGCGGCCCGCGTCTCCCCGATGGCCGCGCTCGCGGATGCCGAGATCGCGGGCGTGGGGCGGCCGTTGCGGGTGCGGGCGCTGGTGGGCTCGGTGATCGGCGCGGCGGGCGCCGCCGCGCTGATCGGCTGCTGGGCGGCGGACGAGACGGGGCCCGCGGCCTCGCTGCTCGGCCTCGGCATCGTCCTCACGCTGATCGCGACGGTCGTCGCGGGGCCCCTGCTCGTACGCCCCGTGATCCGCGTCCTCGGCGGGGCGTTCCCCGCCGTGTTCGGTTCGGTCGGCCGGATGAGCCAGCGCAACGCGCTGCGCAATCCGCGCAGGACGGGGGCGACGGCCGCGGCCCTGATGGTGGGGCTCGCCCTGGTGGCGGGGATGTCGGTGGCGAGCGCGTCCATGAGCAAGTCGTTCGACCAGCAGATCGACGACACGCTGGGCGCCGACTTCACCGTGCAGAACACCAACTTCATGCCGTTCCCGCGGGAGGTCACCCGGAAGATACGGGCGACGGACGGCGTCGGCCAGGTGGTGCGCCAGCGGTTCACCGCGCTGGCCGTGCGGATGCCGGACGGGAAGCGGGTGAAGACGACGGCCGCGGGGTGGGACCGGAGCGTCGACGACGTCGCGCACGTGACGTACGCACGGGGCAGCAGCGCCACGGGGCTCGCGCCCGGACACCTGCTGCTGCAGAAGGAGTTCGCCGACGAGCACGGGGCCCGGATCGGCAGCGTCCTGCCCGTGGAGTTCCCCGGCGGGAAGCGCACCGAGCTGACCGTGGGCGCCCTGACCGACCAGGAGGCGAACGACTTCGGCATGTCCGGCGGCTTCGCGATGGGCATGGCCACGCTGACGAAGTACGCACCGGGCGGCCAGGACTCGGCGGTGTACGTGAACGCCTCGTCCGGAACCTCGCCCGACGCGCTGCGCGAGCGCCTGGAGAAGACGCTCGACCCGTATCCGCAGGTGCAGGTGCGCGACCTCGCCGACTACAAGGAGCTGATCCACGGGCAGATCGCGGTCCTGCTGTATCTGGTGTACGCGCTGCTCGGCCTGGCGATCGTCATCGCGGTCCTCGGTGTGGTCAACACCCTCGCCCTGTCCGTCGTGGAGCGGACGCGGGAGATAGGGCTGCTGCGGGCGATCGGGCTCGCGCGGCGCCAGTTGCGGCGCATGATCCGCCTGGAGTCGGTGGTGATCGCCGTGTTCGGGGCGGTGCTCGGGCTCGCGCTCGGCCTCATATGGGGCGTGGTCGCGCAGCGGGTGCTCGCCCTGGAGGGCATGAAGGCGCTGGCGATCCCGTGGTCGACGATCGTCGCGGTGGTGGTCGGCTCGGTGGTCGTGGGCCTCGCGGCGGCGCTGCTGCCGGCGCTGCGGGCCTCGCGGCTGAACGTACTGGCGGCGATCGCGCACGAGTAGTGGGGCGGACGTAGGGTCGGTAGGGCAACTGTCCACGGTGTGAGGGGAGTTCATGGGTATGGGTACGGAAGGTTCGCGGGCCGCGCGCCCGTTCCGCTTCGGCGTCAACCTGGTCACGCCCGCGCCGGACGACGCGTGGCGCGCCAAGTGCCGGCGGGCCGAGGAGCTCGGCTACGACGTGATCCTCGTGCCCGACCATCTGGGCGCCCCGTCGCCGTTCCCCTCGCTCGTGGCGGCGGCCGACGCGACGAGCCGGCCGAGGGTGGGGACGTTCGTCCTCAACTGCGCGTTCTGGAACCCGGTGCTGCTCGCCCGCGAGATCACCACCACCGTCGCGCTGACCGGCGGCCGTCTCGAACTCGGCCTCGGCACCGGCTACGTGCGCGAGGAGTTCGAGCAGGCCGGTCTGGAGTGGGGCACGCCGGGCAGCCGCGTCGGCCACCTGCAGCACACCGTCGCGGAGCTCGACCGGCTGCTCTCCGCCCCCGACCAGGGCCCGAGGCCCCCGCTCCTGATCGGCGCGAACGGCGACCGGATGCTGCGGATCACCGCGGAGCACGCCGACATCGCCGCGTTCACGGGGGCCCGCGCGCCGAACGGGAACGCGGGCGGGCTCGAACCCCTGACCGCCGACGAGCTGGACGAGCGGGTCGCCACCTACCGGAAGTTCGCGGCCGACCGCGCCGAGAGCGCCGAACTCAATCTGCTCGTGCAGCTGGTGGCAGTGACCGACGACCGGCCCGCGGCCGTCCAGCCGCTCCTGGAGCATCTGCCGCACCTCACCGAGGAGCAGGTGCTCGACTCCCCGCTGCTGCTCGTCGGCACCGTCGAGCAGATCGTCGAGCAGCTCCTGGAGCGGCGCGAGCGGTTCGGGTTCTCGTACTTCACCGTCCTGGAGCCGTCCATGGAGGCGCTCGCGCCGGTGATCGAGGAGCTGCGGGGCCGCTGAGCGTCCGGCATGTGAAATCCGCGGCGCCCGGCGGCCCGCGGTGGTGGGATCTCGACCATGAGTGATCTCCGCATACGTGCCGCAGGACCCGCCGATCTCGACACCGCGCTCGCGTTCTGGAAGGAGGCCGCGGAGGGCACCAGCATCAGCGACGACCGCTCGGGCGTCGAGCGCCTGGTCGAGCGGGACCCCGAGGCCCTGCTGCTCGCCGAGCGCGACGGGGAGCTCGTGGGCACGGTCATCGCCGGGTTCGACGGCTGGCGCTGCCATCTGTACCGGCTCGCGGTGCACCCCGAGGCGCGGCGTCAGGGCATCGGGTCCGCGCTGCTCGCGGCGGCGGAGGAGCGGTTCGTCGCGCTCGGCGGGCGCCGCGGGGACGCCATGGTCCTGGACCGGAACGAGCGGGCGCGGCACGCGTGGAAGGCGGCAGGGTACGCGCCGCAGCCGCAGTGGTCGCGCTGGGTCAAGCCGCTCACCGGCTGACGGTGCCGCGGCGGGAGAAAGTCGTTTTGCCGGTCCTTTACCATGGATGGGTCACTCGAACTCTCGCGAGCTCTCTCGAACTCCATACGAAAGGTGTGAGCGTCCGCCCATGGGCGAGCCTCCCAGTCCCCGTTTCGTCTCCCCGCGCGGCCCCCACGAGCGCGCATCCGTCCCGCCCCTGGCCGACCATGGGACGGAGGTGACGTCCCGATGACCGAAGTACTGCTGCTCGCCGTCGCAGTCCTGCTGTCCCTGGCCTGCGGCGCCTTCGTCGCGGCGGAGTTCTCGCTCACGACCGTCGAGCGCGCGGATCTCGAAGAGGCCGTCGACCGCGGTGAGCGCGGCGCGGCCGGCGCCCTGCGGGCCGTACGGAACCTCACCTTCCAGCTCTCCGGCGCCCAGCTCGGCATCACCGTCACCAACCTGGTCGTCGGCATGCTCGCCGAGCCGTCCATCTCCAAGCTCCTGTCGGGGCCGCTGGAGTCCCTCGGCCTGTCCGAGGGCGCCTCGACGTCGGTGGCCCTGGTGATCGGCACCGCGCTGTCGACCGTGTTCCTGATGGTCGTCGGCGAGCTGGTGCCGAAGAACTGGGCGATCTCCTCGCCGCTGGCCGTGGCGAAGAAGGTGGCGACGCCGCAGCGCTGGTTCAGCGCGGCGTTCCGCCCGTTCATCACGCACCTCAACAACACGGCGAACCGGCTGGTGCGCCGCTTCGGCATCGAGCCGACCGAGGAGCTGGCCTCCGCGCGCGGCCCGCAGGAGCTGATGGCGCTCGCCCGGCACTCCGCGAAGGAGGGCGCCCTGGAGGCGGACACCGCCGAGCTGTTCGTGCGCACCCTGAACCTCGCCGATCTGACCGCCGAGAACGTGATGACGCC
This sequence comes from Streptomyces sp. NPDC107575, assembly GCF_055657265.1. Classification (NCBI taxonomy): domain Bacteria; kingdom Bacillati; phylum Actinomycetota; class Actinomycetes; order Kitasatosporales; family Streptomycetaceae; genus Streptomyces; species Streptomyces sp. NPDC107575. The sequence goes on from NZ_JBVKBG010000011.1 coordinate 143,972, forward strand.
GCGCGTCCAGGTCATGGCCCTGGATCTGCAGGCCACCTGCGAGGACGTGGCGAACGCGACGCGGGCCACCGGCCTGTCCCGCTTCCCCGTCTACCGCGGCAGCCTCGACTCCGTCGTCGGCGTCGTGCACATCAAGGACGTGCTGGCGGTCCCCGACGAGCAGCGGGCCCGCAAGGGCGTCTCCGACCTGCTGCGCGAGCCGCTGCTCGTACCGGAGACGCTGACCGTGGACCGGCTCCTCGACCGGCTGTCCGGCAAGCGGACGATGGCCGTCGTCATCGACGAGTACGGCGGCACGGCCGGTGTCGCCACCCTGGAGGACATCGTCGAGGAGGTCGTCGGCGAGGTCCGCGACGAGCACGACCCGCACGAGACCCCCGACATCGCCGCCGCGGGCACCGACCCCGAGGGCCGGGCGCTGTACTCCGCGGACGGCGCGGCCCGCACCGACCAGCTCGCGCGGGTCGGACTGCGCGCGCCGGACGGACCGTACGAGACGCTGGCCGGGCTCGTGGCGACGGAGCTGGGCCGGATCCCGGACATCGGCGACAGCGTCGAGGTCACCGGGTGGCGGCTCGACGTCGTGGACGCGCACGGACACCGCGCGGCCCGCGTGCTGCTGCACGCGCCGCTGATCCTGGACACCGAGGAACGCCGGGCGGCGGACGAGGAGAAGTCCGGCCGGGCGGCCGCGAAGGCCAGGGCCGCGCACAGGTCCGCCAAGGCCGACAAGGCCTCGCACGAGAAGGGGGCGGCCCGATGACCGCGATCCAATTGCTCATCGGCCTGGCGACGCTCGTCGTCAACGCCTTCTTCGTGGGGGGCGAGTTCGCCCTGATCTCGGTGCGCCGCAGCCAGATCGAGCCGTATGCCGAGGAGGGCGACCGGCGCGCGCGCAGCGTCATGTGGGGCCTGGAGCACGTCTCCGCGCTGCTCGCCGCGGCGCAGCTCGGCATCACGCTGTGCACGCTGGTGCTCGGCATCGTCGCCGAGCCGGCCATCGCGCATCTGCTGGAGCCCGCGTTCGACGCGGTCGGCGTGCCGCACGGCCTGGTCCACCCGATCTCGTTCGTGATCGCGCTGACCGTGGCGACGTATCTGCACATGCTGCTCGGCGAGATGGTGCCGAAGAACATCGCGCTCGCCGAGCCGGTGCGCTCGGCGCTGCTGCTCGGTCCGCCGCTGGTCACCATCGCGCGCGCCCTGCGCCCGGTGATCTTCGCGATCAACGCCTTCGCCAACGGGCTGCTCAAGCTGCTCCGTGTGGAGGCGAAGGACGAGGTCACGGCGACGTTCTCGGACGACGAGCTGGCCCGTATGGTCAAGGACTCCTCCGAGGCGGGCCTGATCGACGACCGCGCGCAGGAGCGCCTGCACGACGCGCTGGAACTCGGCCGCCGGCCCATCAAGGACGTCGTCCTGCCCATCGAGAAGGTCGTCTACGCGCGCGTGGGCGTCACGCCCGAGGGGCTGGAGCGGCTCTCCGCCGAGTCCGGGTTCTCGCGCTTCCCCGTGGTGGACGAGGGCCGGCGGATCGTCGGCTACCTCCACGTCAAGGACGCCCTGGACGCGACGCCGCGCGACCTGCCGTTCCGGGTGCCGGAGATGCGGTCCATCGCGCGCGTACGCGAGACGACGCCGCTGGACGACGTGCTGACTGCGATGCGCGGCAGCCGTACGCACGTCGCGGCGGTGCTCGGCGCGGACGGCCGGCTCGCCGGCCTGGTGACGATGGAGGACGTGCTGCGGGAGCTGTTCGGCCAGCCGGTGTGAGCCCTCCGCGGGGCCGGGAGGCTCCGTAGGGCCGGGAAAGGGGAGGCATGAGCCAGCTCGTCCTCAAGGACGTGTCGTACGGGTACCCGGACCGGCCGGTCCTCGACCGGGTCTCGCTGTCGGTGCGGCCCGGCGAGAAGGCATGTGTCATCGGTGAGAACGGCTCCGGCAAGTCGACGCTGCTGCGGCTGCTCGCGGGCGGGCTGACCCCGTCCGAGGGCTCGGTGGCGGTGAGCGCCGACGGCGGCACCGGCTATCTCGCCCAGACGCAGCCGCTGCCGCCCGGGGCGACCGTGCAGGACGCCGTCGACGCGGCGCTCGCCGAGCTGCGCGACCTGGAGCGGCGGATCACCGAGGCGGAGGCGTCCCTCGGCTCGGCCGGGCCCGGCGCCCTCACCGAGTACGCCGATCTGGTGGCGGCCTTCGAGGCGCGCGACGGCTACCGCGCCGACGCCCGTCTGGAGGCCGCCCTGCACGGGCTCGGCGTCCCGCATCTGGCGCGCACGCGCACGCTCGGCTCGCTGTCGGGCGGCGAGGCGGCACGGCTCGGCCTGGCCTGCGTCCTCGCCCCGCTGCCCGAGCTGCTGCTCCTGGACGAGCCGACGAACCACCTCGACGACCAGGCGCTGGGCTGGCTGGAGGAGCGCCTGCGGGCGCACCGCGGCACCGTCGTCGCCGTCACCCACGACCGTGTCTTCCTCGACCGGGTGGCCGGCGCGATCGTCGAGGTCGACGGCGACCGGCACGCCGTCGCCCGCTACGGCAACGGCTGGGACGGCTATCTGGAACAGCGGACCACCGCGCGACGCCGCTGGGAGGAGCGGTACCGGGCGTGGTCCGACGAGGTGGACCGGCAGGAGCGGATCGCCGAGGACACCTCGGCCCGGCTGTCCGGCGGCTGGCGGATGCGGGACAGCAGCACGTTCGCCAAGTTCTCCAAGCACCAGCGCTCCGTGGAGGGCCAGGTCTCCGGCGTCGTCCGCAACGCGCGCGAGCGGCTGCGCAGGCTGCGCGCCGACCCGGTGCCGAAGCCTCCGGAGCCGTTGCGGTTCCGGGTGGGCGGGGGTGCGACGGACGGCGCCCCGGAACCCGGCGCGCCCGGCGTCCTCGAAGGCGGCGGCCACCCGTTCCTGCGCCCCGTCGAGCTGACCGACGTCGTCGTCGAGGGGCGGCTCGCGGTCGACCGGCTGGTGCTCGAGCCCGGGTCGCGCACCCTGGTGACCGGGCCGAACGGTGCGGGCAAGTCGACGCTGCTCGCCCTCCTGGCCGGGCGGCTCGCGCCGGACCGGGGCACGGTCGCGATCCCGCCCCGCATCGGCCACTTGACGCAGGAGGTCGCGCACGACGGCACCGCGCGGCCGCTCCTCGACGCGTTCGCGGCCGGGCTCGGCGGGCTGCCCGAGGAGCACGCCCAGGACCTGCTGGCGCTCGGCCTCTTCCGCGAGGAGGACCTGGCCGTGCCGGTCCGGGACCTCTCAGTGGGCCAGCGCCGCCGGCTCGATCTGGCCCGGCTCGTCACCCGCCCCGCCGATCTGCTGCTCCTGGACGAGCCGACGAACCACGTCTCCCCCGCGCTCGCGGAGGACCTGGACGAGGCGCTCGCCGGTTACGTGGGCACGCTCGTCGTGGTCTCCCACGACCGCAGGCTCCGGGACCGCTTCGAGGGCCGTCAGGTGCGCGTCGCGGGCGGGTCCGTCGTGGGCTGAGGCCGCGGCGCCGCGGCCTCCGGCGTAGGGGATTCCAGGACTCCGGGCCCGTGCGGGCCGATGCCCGCGGTGCCGACCGCCGTGAGGACCGCGAGCAGCGCGGCGAGCCCGGCTGTGCCGAGGGCCGCGGCCCAGTCGACGTCCAGCAGGTTCGTCGCGCCCGCGACCAGCACCGCCGCCAGCGCCTGCGCGAACGTCCGGATCGCACGCTCGGCGGTGGCCTTCCAGAAACTCATGCTCCACATGACCCGCTCCCCCGTTCACCGTGTCCGCTCCCGGCATACCGCCGCAGGGCGCGGCTGCCCAGCCCCGCGGCGCCCGGCACTTCGTTGCCTCGGGATACGATCGGAGGAGCCATGCACACGAACCCCACCCACACCAGCCTCGTCGCCGTCGGCGACTCCTTCACCGAAGGCATGTCGGACCTGCTGCCCGACGGTTCCTACCGCGGATGGGCCGACCTCCTCGCCGCCCGGATGGCCGCGCGGACCCCGGACTTCCGCTACGCGAACCTCGCCGTGCGCGGCAAGCTCATCGGCCAGATCGTCGACGAGCAGATCGACGTCGCCGCGGCCATGAAGGCCGACGTGGTCACCCTGGTCGGCGGCCTCAACGACACCCTGCGCCCCAAGTGCGACATGGTCCGCGTCCGCGATCTGCTGACGCGGGCCGTGGAGACGCTGGCCCCGTCCTGCGAGCAGCTCGTCCTGATGCGCAGCCCCGGCCGCAACGGCCCGGTGATGGAGCGCTTCCGGCCGCGCATGGAGGAGCTGTTCACCTGCATCGACGAGCTGGCGGCGAAGCACGGCGCCCTCGTCGTCGACCTGTACGGGGCGCCGGCCCTCGGCGACCAGCGCATGTGGGACGTGGACCGGCTGCACCTCACCGCGGAGGGCCACCGCCGGGTCGCGGAGGCGGTCTGGCAGGGCCTCGGCTACGACGCGGAGTCCGACTGGCGCGCCGCGCTGCCGCCCGCGCTGCCGCCGAACTGGATGTCGCGCCGCGTGGCCGACGCCCGCTTCGCCAAGCAGCACCTCGTGCCGTGGATCGGCCGCCGCCTGACGGGTCGGTCGTCGGGCGACGGCCGGGCGCCGAAGCGGGCGGAACTGGCGCCGTACGCACAGGATCCGCACGCCTAGGGGCTCCGTACGACGGTCCTGATCCGAACGACAGGTCGTTAGGTCGTTAGGTCGACAGGCCCTAGCTCCGCAGGTCGAGCCGCATCAGGACGCGGGGATGGCCGGACAGCACCGAGGTGGTGTCGGCGGCGTGCGTGAACCCGGCGCGCTCGAAGTTCTTGCGGATCCCGGGGTACGCCATGGTCGCGTCCACGCGTGCGTCCCCGTTGTCGAGCGGGTACGCCTCGACCACCGGCGCGCCCTGGGAGCGGGCGAAGTCGACCGCCCCGGCGATCAGGGCGTGCGAGACGCCCTGCTTGCGGTGACCGGGGCGGGCCCGGATGCACCACAGGGACCACACCGGCAGGTCGTCGACGCGCGGGATGGTGCGGCTGCGGGCGAACGAGGTGTCCGAACGGGGTGCCACGGCGGCCCAGCCGACCGGCTCGTCGCCGTCGTAGGCGAGCACTCCCGGCGGGGTCCCGGCGCGGCACAGTTCGCCGACGTAGTCGCCGCGGGCCGGGCCACGGAGTGCGTTGTTGAGCTTGGACGGGATCCGGTAGCTCAGGCACCAGCACACGGTGGCGGTGGCCGACTTCGGGCCGAGCACGGCTCGGACGTCCTCGAACACCGAGGCGGGACGCACGTCGAAGGTCATGCGCCCCACCCTGGCACGATGCGCGGGACAAAACCTCCGGTTACACGGACAGCACGAGCTTGCCCCGCGTGTGCCCCTCGGCGCTGAGCCGCCAGGCCTCGGCGGCCTCGGCGAGCGGGAGCACCCGCGCGACGGGCACCGTCAGCTTCCCCGCGTCGGCGAGGCCGGCGAGTGCCGTGAGGTCGGCCGGGTCCGGGCGGACCCACACGTAGTGGCCGCCCTTCTCGGCGGCCTCCGCCTCGACGATGGACGCGAACCTGTCGGCCCTGTCCAGCAGCCGCAGCGAGGTGTCGACGGCCTCCGCGCCACCGACGAAGTCGAGGGCCGCGCCGATGCCTTCGGGCGCCAACTCCGTGACCCGGTCGGCCAGTCCGGGGCCGTAGGTCACGGGTTCCGCGCCCAGCTCCCGTACGAAATCGTGGTTGCGGGCGCTCGCCGTGCCGATCACGCGGGCGCCGAGCGCCACGGCGATCTGGACGGCGAACGAGCCGACGCCGCCCGCGGCCGCGTGCACCAGGACGGTGTCACCGGCGCCGACGCCCACGCGCTTGATGGCCTGGTACGCCGTGAGCCCGGCGAGCGGGACGCCCGCGGCCTGCTCCCAGGAGAGCGCGGCGGGCTTGCGGGCCAGCATGCGCACGTGCGCGGAGACGTATTCGGCGTAGGCGCCGAGCTGGGCGGTGTCCTTGCGGATGTAGCCGAAGACCTCGTCGCCGGGCGCGAACTCCTCGACGTCGAAGCCGACGCGCTCGACCACTCCGGCCACGTCCCAGCCGGGGACGAGCGGGAAGTGCGTCTCCATGATCGGGTCGAGGCCGCCCGCGGCGAGCTTCCAGTCGACCGGGTTGACCCCGGCGGCCCTGACCCGGATCAGCACCTCACCGGGTGCGACCTTCGGGTCGGCGAGGTCGGTGAGCCGGAGCGCCTCGGGGCCGCCGTATGCGTTCAGAGTGATGGCCTTCATCCGAGCAATGGTTGCACACGGAGGTAAATGCAAGCCCCCGATACATGCGTTTGCAATTAACCCGCGCCTGCAAGTACCGTCGGGCGGCGTAAGCCCCCCGCATCACCGGAAAGGTCGCACGCACCATGGCACCGTCCACCATCCCCACCGTCACCCTCAACAACGGCGTCGAGATCCCGCAGCTCGGCTTCGGTGTCTTCCAGGTGCCGGACGACGAGACCACCGCGGCCGTGAGCGCCGCGCTCGAGGCCGGATACCGCAGCATCGACACCGCGGCGATCTACGGGAACGAGACCGGCGTCGGCCGCGCCCTCGCCGCCTCCGGCATCGCCCGCGAGGACCTGTTCATCACGACCAAGCTGTGGAACGCCGACCAGGGCTACGACGCGACCCTGGCCGCCTTCGACGCCTCGCTGGAGAAGCTGGGCCTCGACCACGTCGACCTGTACCTCATCCACTGGCCGACCCCGGAGCGCGACCTCTACCGCGAGACCTGGAAGGCCATCGAGAAGCTGGTCGCCGACGGCCGGATCCGCGCCGCGGGCGTCTCCAACTTCCAGCCCGCGCACCTTCGGCGCCTCATCGACGGCTCGGACCTCGTCCCCGCCGTCAACCAGGTCGAGCTGCACCCGGGCCTCCAGCAGAGCGAGCTGCGCGCCGTGCACGCCGATCTCGGCATCGCCACCGAGGCCTGGAGCCCGCTCGCGCAGGGTGCGGTCCTCGGCGACGAGGCGATCACGACGATCGCCGCCCGCCACGGCAAGTCCCCCGCCCAGGTCGTCCTGCGCTGGCACCTCCAGCTCGGCAACGTCGTGATCCCCAAGTCCGTGACGCCGGCCCGCATCCGCGAGAACCTCGACGTCTTCGACTTCACGCTCACCGACGACGAGCTGGCCTCCCTCGCCACACTCGACCGCGACCTGCGCACGGGCCCGCATCCGGACGAGCTGAACTAGGCCCCCTCTGGCCGGTGTTCGCGCCGATGGTCGTCGCGGCGGTCGGTCAGTGCACGGGCGCGGGCTGTACGTCCGGCTCCTCCGCCGCCCCGATCTCGGACAGCTCCCGGTCCCGCAGGTCCGGTGCGAACGCGATGGCCACCATGGAGATCACCGTCGTCACGACGGCGAACGCGATCACCATCCACAGGCTGCCGTCGGCCCACAGAACCATCGCGCCGGCCAACGCCGGGGTGAAGCTCGCCAGCAGGATCGAGGCCATCTGGTAGCCGATGGAGATGCCCGAGTAACGGACCGCCGTGGGGAACATCTCGCAGTACAGGGCGGGCAGCGGCGCGTACACCATGGCGTGGCCGAGGGCGAGGAACAGCACCACGCCCGCGACGATCGCCCACAGCTGACCGGTGTGCACCAGCGCGAAGACCGGCCAGGTCGTGACCACGATCAGGGCGCCGCCGATGAGGAAGGTCCGGACGCGTCCGATGCGGTCGGAGACGGCCCCGAACACCGGGATCATCACGATGTTCACCGCGGCGCCGATCATCGACGCCGTCAGGCCGTAGCTCTTCGGCGCGCCCAGCGTGCTGGTGACGTAGGACAGGATGAACGTCGTGAACAGGTAGTAGTTCCCCGCCTCGGCGAAGCGGCCGAAGACCGTGATCAGCAGGGCCTTGCGGTGGTCGCGGAAGACGACCGCCGCGGGCGCCTTGCGGCGCTCCAGCTCGGCGTCCATCTTGCGCTTCTCTTCAAGGAACGCGGGGCTTTCGGTGGCGCGGAGCCGGATGAAGAAGCCGACCGCCGCGAGGATCACGCTGAGCAGGAACGGCAGCCGCCAGCCCCACTCGTCGAAGGCGTCGCCGGAGAGCCACGAGGCCAGCGACACCGCGGCCGTGCCGAGCAGCAGGCCCGCCGAGACCCCGATCTGCGGCCAGGCGCCGAAGTAGCCGCGCCGCTTCCGCGGCGCGTTCTCGACGGCGACGATGGCCGCCCCGCCCCACTCGCCGCCCACGGCGAAGCCCTGCGCGAGCCGCAGCACGCACAGCAACAGCGGTGCCGCGACGCCGATCTGGTCGTAGGTCGGCACGAGGCCGATCGCCGCCGTGGCCACCGTCATGATCGAGAACGTGAGGATCAGCGTCGACTTGCGGCCGATCCGGTCCCCGAGGTGTCCGGCGACGAACGCGCCGATCGGGCGGGCCAGGACCCCACGCCGAACGAGGCGAGCGAGACGATCTGGCCGATGCCGGGCGACAGGTTCGGAAAGAACAGGTGCCCGAACACCAGGGCCGCGGCGGTGCCGTAGATCGTGTACTCGTACCACTCGACGATCGCGCCGATGGTGCCGGACTGCAGTGATCTGCGCCGGAGTTGCTCCGGTGTCGGGGTGGCGGCGGTGGGCATGGGGATCTCCGTTGATCGGGGGGAGGTGAGCGGGGCGACCCGGTGAGGTCAGGCGCGGGCCGACTCGTAGTGGTCGGTCCACGGCAGCGTGGCGCCGGCGTACTTGGCGGCGCGGACGTCGCCGGAGCGGGCGTGCCCCTCGAACAGCTCGACGCGGGCCGCGCGGCCGCACAGCTCCCCGAGCTCGGCGGAGGACTTCTCCTCGCGCACCTCCTGGTACGTGACGGTGCGCAGGTACATGCCGACCCACAGGCCACCGGTGTAGCGGGCGGCGCCGCGGGTGGGCAGCACGTGGTTGGTGCCGATCACCTTGTCGCCGTAGGAGACGCAGGTGCCCTCGCCGAGGAACAGGGCGCCGTAGGCGTGCATCGTGTCCAGGGCCTCGCGGGGGTTCTCGGTGAGGATCTGCACGTGCTCGTACGCGAACTCGTCCGCGACGCGGTACGCCTCGTCGAGGTCGTCGACCAGGACGATCTGCCCGTGGTCGCGCCAGGCCGGGCCCGCGATGTCGCCGGTCTGCATGCCGGGCAGGATCTCCTCGATGTGGCGCTGCACCTCCTCGGCGACGCGCTCGCTCGTGGTGATGAGGGCGGCCGGCGAGTCGGGCCCGTGCTCGGCCTGCGAGAGGAGGTCGACGGCGGCGACGAACGGGTCGGCGTGCTCGTCCGCGACGACCAGGATCTCGGTCGGCCCGGCGAACAGGTCGATGCCGACCTCGCCGAACAGCTGGCGCTTGGCCTCGGCGACGTACGCGTTGCCGGGCCCTGCCAGCATGTCGACCTTCCCGATGGTCTCCGTGCCGACGGCCATCGCGGCGACGGCCTGCACGCCACCGAGGACGTGGATCTCGTCCGCGCCCGCGAAGTGCATGGCGGCGACGGTCGCGGCGGGGATCTCGCCGCGGATCGGCGGGGTGCAGGCGACGACGCGCGGCACACCGGCGGCCTTGGCGGTCACGATCGTCATGTGCGCGGAGGCGGTCAGCGGGTAGCGGCCGCCGGGGATGTAGGCGCCGACGGACTGGACCGGCACGTGCCGGTGGCCGAGGAAGACGCCGGGCGCGGTCTCGATCTCGATCTCGGACATCGAGTCGCGCTGCGCCTCGGCGAACCGGCGGACGTTGGCCTGGACCGTCTTGATGTCCTCGACGACCTGCGGGTCGAGCGTGCCGATGATCTCGGCGATCCGCCGCTCGTCGAGGCGGAAGGACTCCGGCTCCCAGCGGTCGAAGCGCGCGGACAGTTCACGGACGGCCTCGTCGCCGCGGCCGCGCACGTCGGCGATCAGCTCGCGGACGGCCTGCCCGACGGTGTCGTTGCCGGACGGGGCGGTGGACGGGGTGGCGGCGGCCTTGATGGTGCGGGACACGCCCAGCTCCTCACTCGTGATGGATACGTATCCATTGGATACGTATCCACAGAATGGAAGACGAAGGGTTGAACGGTCAAGAGGGGTTGGGGAAGGGATTTACGCCGGGGTGTGCGCCGGGCCCGTGGTCGAGCGCCCGACGAATTCCACCGGCAGCACCTCGTGCCGGTGCGGCAGCTCGGGGTCCTCCAGGCGGCCGAGCAGCAGCTCCACGCCGACCTGCGCGATCCGCTCCAGCGGCTGGCGCACGGTCGTCAGGTCGATCCGCTCCCACGCGGACAGCGGCACGTCGTCGCAGCCCACCACGCTCAACTCGCCCGGTACGTCCACGCCTTCGGCCGCCGCGGCGTTGAGCGCGGCGTACGCCATGATGTCGTTGTGGCAGTAGAGCGCCGTGGGCCGCTCGGGGGTGGCGAGCAGCGTGCGCACCGCCGCGTACGCGGTGTCGTAGTCGTAGTCGCCGTCGATCTCGGTGAGCGTGGCGCCCTCGGCGTCCCGTACCCGGTCGCGGAAGCCGCGGCCGCGCTGCTGGGCCGTGCTCGATCCGGCGAGGCCGCAGATCATCGCGATCCGCCGGTGCCCGAGGCCGAGCAGATGCCCGGCGGCGAGCTCGCCCGCGGTCGGGTTGTCGGCCTCGACCTGGTCGGCGGGGAAGTCCGCGAGGGTGCGGTGGACCAGCACGACGGGGATGCCGTGCCCGGCCGTGCGATGTGCCAGAGGCTCGTCCTGCAACGCCGAGGTGAACACGACGCCGTCGACGCCCTCGCGGCGCAGCTGGGCGAGCCCCTCCTCCGCGGTCATGACGTCCGTGACCAGGGTGAGCCGCATCCCCTGCTCGTGCAGGACGCGCTCCATCGCCTTGACCATGACCGGGTAGAACGGGTTCGTCAGATCGCGGATGACCACGCCGATCAGGCCGGAGCGCGAGCCCACGAGGCTGCGGGCGGCCTGGCTGGGCTGGAAGTCGTACTTGTCGACCACTTCAAGAACCCGGCGGCGCGTCTCGGGCGCGACACTCCCGCCGTTCAGGACGCGGGAGACGGTCGACTGCGCCACTCCGGCCTCGCGGGCGATCTGCACGCTGGTGACGGTCGGCCGCCGCGCCATGGGTCCTTACCTCCGGGTCGAGTCGATCGGGGCAAGGATATCGAGGTGAGGACACGGATCGCCGGGTGCCGGGGGCGGTCCGCCTCCGGTACCCGGCGTCGGGGCGCGCCCGTCAGGCCTGAACGGTCGTCAGGAGCGCGGCGAGACCGTCGGCGTATATGCCCTGGAAGAGTTCCTCCACCTCGGCGTCGCTCACACCGACCGGCGTGAACGATCCGGACCATTCGACGCGGGAGGCATCGGGGTGGCCGGGGACGGCGTGGACCGTGATGGTCGAGAGGTAGCCGGTGACCGGGAACGGGGCCTGCTCGATGGCGTAGCTGTAGTGGCGCCCGGCCTCGTCGAACCCGACGAGGCGCTCGACGATGACGCCGCCGTCCGCGTTGGTCAGGCGGCGCACCCGGCCGCCCTCGCCGAGTTCGCTCTGCGGGATGTACGGGAGCCAGTCCGGCAGCGAGCCGAAGCCGCCGATGAGCCGCCAGACGCGGTCGGGGCTGCGCGGGATGTCGAGGGATGCGGTGGTGGAAGCCATGACGGCCGCCTCCTTCACGTTCAAGTGGTGTGGTGTCAGGCGTTGTCGGGGAGCGGCGCGGCGGGGCTGACGAGGCCCTCGGCGCGCAGGTCGGTCCAGAACGCGGCGGGGATCTCCTCGGCGAGGGCGGCGGTGTCCTCGGCGATGCGGCTGGGGCGGGTGGCGCCGGGGATCACGGCGGCGGAGGCCGGGTGGGCCAGGGAGAACTGCAGGGCGGCGGACTTGATGCCGATGCCGTGCTTCTCGGTCAGGGCCTTCAGCCGGGCGACGCGGTCGATGATCTCCTGCGGCGCCTCCTGGTACTCGAAGTGGGTGCCGCCGGCGAGGATGCCGGAGCTGTAGGGGCCGCCCGCGACGAGGTCGACGCCCTGCTCCTGGGCCATGGGGAGCAGTCGCGTGAGGGCGTGCTCGTGGTCGAGGAGGGTGTAGCGGCCGGCGAGCAGGAATCCGTCGGGCCGCGGCTCGTCGAGGGCGAGGGTCAGCTCGATGGGTTCGGTCTTGTTGACGCCGAGGCCCCAGGCCTTGATGACGCCCTCGTCGCGCAGCCGCGACAGGACGCGGAAGGCGCCGGTGCGGGCCTCCTCGAACTTCTGGATCCAGTCGTCGCCGTGGAAGTCCTGGGCGATGTCGTGCACCCACACGATGTCGAGGCGGTCGGTGCCGAGGCGCTCGAGACTGCCCTCGATGGAGCGCTCGGTGGCGTCGGCGGTCCACTCGTGGAGGATCTTGTTCGGGTTGCCGTGCTCGAACAGGCCGCCCTTCTCGCCGAAGTCCGGGACGTCCGTCTCGTGCTCGTCGAGGATGACGCGGCCGACCTTGGTCGACAGGACGTAGGAGTCGCGCGGCTTGGTGGACAGGACCTCGCCCAGGCGCTCCTCCGCGAGGCCCGCGCCGTAGAAGGGTGCGGTGTCGAAGTAGCGGATGCCGTGGTCCCAGGCCGCCTCGACGGTGGCGCGGGCCTCCTCGTCGGGGATCGCGCGGAACATGTTGCCGAGGGGAGCGGTGCCGAAGCCGAGCTTGCCGGGGAGGAGGGACTTGATGCCCATGGAGTTCGTTCCTTGCCTTGGTGCCGTACGTCTCGTCTGGTGCCGTACGTCTGGTGCTGTACGCGGCCCGAAGGAGATTTGCCGTGATTTCTCCTGCTCCGCGCCTCTTGCTCCTCCGAGGCTAGGATCGACGGGTAAGACTGTCCAAGACTTGCTTGGACACACTTGAGTCCCCCGAGGTCCAACATGCTTGACCTGCGACAACTTCGCTATTTCGTGGCCGTGGCCGAGGAGGAGCACGTCGGCCGGGCCGCCGAGCGGCTGCACATCTCGCAGTCGCCGCTGAGCCGGCAGATCGCCCAGCTGGAGAAGAACCTGGGCCTCACCCTGTTCGAGCGCAGCCAGCAGCGCATCCGGCTCACCTCCGACGGCCGCGTCTTCCTCACCGAGGCGACGGCCCTGCTGCGGCACGCCGCCCGCCTGGAGAACCTGGGCCGCCGTCTCGGGCGCGGCGAGGAGGGCGGCCTGTGCGTCGGCTACGTCGGCGACGCCATGCACACCGGGCTGCTGCCCAAGGCGCTGCGCTCGCTGAACGAGGAACGCCCCGGCATCCACGTCGCCCTGTACGACATGACCGCGCACGAGCAGTTCGAGGGCCTGCGCCAGCGCAGCCTCGACATCGCGCTGGTCCCGGAGGCGCCGCCGGAGGACGATCCGGACCTGCGCAGCACGCTCCTCCTGGAGGACCCGCTGCTGCTCGCCGTCCCCGGCACCCATCCGCTGGCGGACGCCGCCGAGGTGCGGCCCGAGGACCTCGACGGGCAGCCGTGGATCGCCGTCGAGGACGCGCAGGATCACGTCTGGCGGGACGACTTCGTCGCGGCCTGCGCCGCCGCCGGGTTCACCCCGGACATCCGCTTCGAGGCCCCCGAACCGCTCACGGCGGTGGGATTGGTGGCGTCGGGGCTCGGCATGGCGTTCGTCCAGCGGAGCATGCTGCCGGGCCGCACCGCAGGGATCACCGTGCGCGAACTCCCCTGGTTCCAGCGGTCCGTTCGGCTCTGGGCGACCTGGCACCAGATCGACCTGCGGCCGGTGGTCGCGTCGTTCCGCACGACGGTGCTGGCCACCGGGACCGGGGAACCCGACGGCGACGGGCTCGGCGGTGCCCTCGCCTCACGGCAGAGCCGGTGACCTGTACGTTCCTACATTCGGACGACGGTTCGGAGCCTGTAGGGACGCCCGGTAAACTCCGTCCATGTGACTGCGCCTGCAAAGCCCCGTATCCCGAATGTCCTCGCCGGCCGCTATGCCTCCGTCGAGCTCGCCACCCTCTGGTCCCCCGAGGAGAAGGTGAAGCTGGAGCGACAGCTCTGGCTCGCCGTGCTGAAGGCCCAGAAGGACCTCGGGATCGACGTCCCGGACGACGCGATCGCCGACTACGAGCGCGTGCTCGACCAGGTCGACCTGGCCTCCATCGCCGAGCGCGAGAAGGTCACGCGGCACGACGTGAAGGCCCGCATCGAGGAGTTCAACGCCCTCGCCGGGCACGAGCAGGTCCACAAGGGCATGACGTCCCGCGACCTGACGGAGAACGTCGAGCAGCTCCAGGTCCGCCTCTCCCTCGAGCTGGTCCGCGACCGCGCCGTCGCCGTCCTCGCGCGCCTCGGCAAGCTGTCCGGGGAGTACGCGGAGCTGGTCATGGCCGGCCGCTCGCACAACGTCGCGGCGCAGGCCACCACCCTCGGCAAGCGCTTCGCGACCGCGACCGACGAGCTGCTCGTCGCGTTCGGCCGGGTCGAGGAACTCCTCAACCGCTACCCGCTGCGCGGCATCAAGGGTCCGGTCGGCACGGCCCAGGACATGCTCGACCTGCTCGGCGGCGACGCCGACAAGCTGGCCGACCTGGAGCAGCGGATCGCCCAGCACCTGGGCTTCTCGCAGGCCTTCACCTCGGTCGGCCAGGTCTACCCGCGCTCGCTCGACTACGAGGTCGTGACCGCGCTGGTGCAGCTGGCCGCGGCCCCCTCCTCGCTCGCCAAGACGGTCCGCCTGATGGCCGGGCACGAGCTGGTCACGGAGGGCTTCAAGCCGGGCCAGGTCGGCTCCTCCGCGATGCCGCACAAGATGAACACCCGCTCCTGCGAGCGCGTCAACGGCCTCATGGTGATCCTGCGCGGCTACGCGTCGATGACCGGCGAGCTGTCGGGCGACCAGTGGAACGAGGGCGACGTGTCCTGCTCCGTGGTCCGTCGCGTGGCGCTGCCGGACGCGTTCTTCGCGCTGGACGGTCTGCTGGAGACCTTCCTCACCGTCCTCGACGAGTTCGGCGCCTTCCCGGCCGTCGTCGCCCGTGAGCTGGACCGCTACCTGCCGTTCCTCGCCACCACGAAGGTGCTCATGGCCTCGGTGCGCGCGGGCGTCGGCCGCGAGGAGGCCCACGAGGCGATCAAGGAGAACGCGGTGGCCTCGGCCCTCGCGATGCGCGAGCAGGGCGTCGAGCGCAACGAGCTGCTCGACAAGCTGGCCGCCGACTCCCGCATCCCGCTGGACCGCGCGCAGCTCGACGAGCTGATGGCGGACAAGCTGTCCTTCACGGGCGCCGCCGCCGGTCAGGTCGCGCAGCTCGTGGCCCGCGTCGAGGAGATCGCGAAGCAGCACCCGGAGGCCGCCGGCTACACGCCCGGAGCGATCCTCTGACCCGCCTGACACAGGCCGACCTGGAGGCCGCCCGCGACCGTCTCGTTCCGGACGTCGTCGCGAGCGGCCTCTCGGTGTTGTTCTGCGGCATCAATCCCGGCCTGATGACGGCCGCGACCGGCCACCACTTCGCCCGCCCCGGCAACCGCTTCTGGCCGGTCCTCCACCTGTCCGGCTTCACGCCCCGGCAGCTCAAGCCCTCCGAGCAGCAGGAACTCCTCTCGTACGGGCTCGGGATCACGAACGTCGTCGCGCGGGCCACGGCGCGGGCGGACGAGCTGAGCGCGCAGGAGTACCGGGAGGGCGGCCGGCTCCTGGAGGAGAAGGTGGCCCGGCTGACACCCCGCTGGCTCGCCGTGGTGGGCGTGACCGCGTACCGCTCGGCCTTCGGTGAACCCAGGGCGCGGATCGGCCCGCAGGAGCGGAAGATCGGCGGCGCCCGGGTGTGGGCGCTGCCCAACCCCAGTGGCCTGAACGCCCATTGGACGGCGGCGACGATGGCCGAGGAGTACGCACGGCTGCGCGAGGCGGCCGCCGAGGAGTAGTCGGTCCCGGACGCGTCCGGGGTGAGAGCTTGGTCAAGTCGGCACCAACACGACCGGATCTCACGCAGGGGAATGCCTACGCTCCGCTGCGTGACGACCTTGACCGCCGCCGTGCGACGACGGCTGCTGTTGTTGATGGTGTGCTGCTACCTGCTGGCCGGGGTGGCGCCAGGACCCGGCGAACGGCTGCGCGCGTCCGCGCTGCACGTGCCGATGGTGCTGCTGGCGGTGATGCTGTTCAACGCGGGGCTCGGGGTGCGCCTCGCGGATCTGCGGGCCGTGACGGGCCGGCCCGTGCGGCTCGTGCTCGGGATCGCCGCCAACGCGCTGCTGCCCCTCCTGGTGCTGCCGGTCGTCGCCCTCTGCCTGCGCACCTGGCCCGATCCGGCGGAGGCCGAGGGGCTCGTGGTCGGGCTGATGCTGGTGCTCGCGATGCCGATCGCCGGGGGCGCCGCGTCCTGGGGTCAGACGGCGGGCGGCAACGTCCCGCTGGTCGTCGCGATGGTCATGGGCTCCACGCTGCTGAGCCCGCTCACGGTCCCCTTCGGGATCCGGGTGGCGGGGGCGCTCGTCGGCCCCGGTGGTACGGGAGCGCTGGACGACACTGCGCGGATCGACACGGTCGCCCGGACAGGGGCCGGGCTGTTCGCGCTGGTCGCCGTGGTGCTGCCGTGCTTGGCCGGGATCGCCGTACGGATCGTGCTCGGCGAGGGCCGGGTGCGCCGAACGCTGCCCTCCGTCACGGCCGTCAACCTGGGGAACATCCTGCTGCTCTGCTACATCAACGCGGCCGGCGCGCTGCGGCAGGCGCTGGCCCACCCGGACCCCGACCTGCTGGTGCTCGCGCTCGCCCTGTCGGGAGCGGTGTGCGCTCTGACGTTCCGCTGCGGCCGGTGGCTGTCCCGCTGGACGCGGTGCGACCGGCCCGACACGGTCTCGCTCACCTTCGCCACCGGCATGAACAACAGCAGCGCCGCCGCCGTGCTCGCGACCGGCTGGTTCTCCCACCGCCCCGAGGTACTGCTGCCGATCCTCTCGTACAGCCTGTTGCAGAAGATCGTGGCCGGGGCGGGGGGCCGGACACCGCGGCCCCGGGTGCACGGGGCCGCGGCCTAGATCATCACGGCTTGCGGGCCACCACCCCGTACTGGGCGACCTGCGTGGCCTCGTCGTCGCGCCAGCGCGCGCAGGAGACGAGGCCGGGCTCGACGAACTCCAGGCCGTCGAGGAACGCCGCGATCTCTGCGCCCGTGCGGGCGGTGATCGACGGCTTCGCGTTCTCGTTCCAGAAGGCCATGGCCGCCTCGTTGCCCTCCCCGCCCAGTTCGAGGGTGGGGTGGGTGAGCACCACGTAGCTGCCGGAGGGGACGGCGTCGACGAGCTCGCGCACGATGGACGCGGCCTCCTCCGTGTCGAGCACGAAGTTCAGGATGCCCAGGAGCATGACCGCGACCGGCCGGTCGAAGTCGAGGGTCTCGGAGGCCGCCTCGACGATCGCCCTCGGGTCGCGGGCGTCCGCGTCCACGTAGTTGGTCCGGCCCTCGGCGGAGCTGGTGAGCAGCGCGCGGGCATGGGTGAGCACGATGGGGTCGTTGTCGACGTAGACGACGCGCGCGTCCGGCGCGATGCGCTGGGCGACCTCGTGCGTGTTGTCGACGGTCGGCAGGCCGGTCCCGACGTCGAGGAACTGGCGGATGCCCGCCTCGCCCGCGAGGAAGGAGACGGCGCGGCCGAGGAACGCGCGGTCGGCGCGGGCGACCTCGCCGATGCTCGGGTACATGGACGTCACCATGTTGCCGACCTTCTCGTCGACCTCGTAGTGGTCCTTGCCGCCCAGCCAGTAGTTCCACACCCGCGCGTTGTGCGCGATGTGGCTGGAGATCCGTCCATCCGGCCTGGACCCGTCGGCGTCACTCATGCGATCTCCCTTGTACGTAGCCGGTCTCCGCTCAAGATCCCATCTTGGCACGGGAGTTCGATGAAGTGCGCGACGGGCCCGCCAGGACTACGCGTCCCGGCGCCGCACGGCCCACCAGCCGGCGAGCACCGCGGCCCCCGCCCACAGCGCGGTCACGGCGAGCCCGGCCCACGGTCCGAGGGAGCCCTCGGCGTGCTGGTGGAGGACCTGCTGGCCCGCGCGGTCGGGCAGGAAGTCGGCGACCGAGCCCGCGACGTCCCCGATGACGAAGGACACGATCAGCAGGAACGGAACGAGGATGCTCAGCACGGCGACCGCGCTGCGCAGCACGGCCGTGAGCCCCGCCGCGAACAGGCCCATGAGCGCGAGGTACACCCCGCCTCCGACGCAGGCCCGCAGCGCCCCCGGGTCGCCGAGGCCGATCGTGTACGGGCCCATGAACGCCTGGCCCACGAGGAACGCGGTGAAGCTGGTGACCAGACCGACGGCAAGGCCGCAGGCGCCGACGACCGCCGTCTTCGCGGCGTAGAAGAGGTTCCGGTTCGGCACGGCGGCGAGCGAGACGCGCAGCGCGTTGTTCAGGTACTCGGAGGAGACTGCCGTGGCGCCGAAGGCGAGTACGGCGATCTGCCCGAAGTTGAGGGCGTAGAAGGCTTCGAAGAGCAGGTCCCCGCCGTTGCCTGCCTCCTCCTGGCCGATCGTGGAGTACGTCAGGGTGGTGATGGCGAGCGTCACGACGAAGACGGCGAGCAGCGAGCCGAAGCTGCCGCGCAGCGATCTGACCTTGATCCACTCGGCGTGCAGTACGGCGTTGGCGGACATCCCGGCCATGGTCAGGCCTCCTGGAGGGGCGTGGCGGCGAACTCGGTGTCGTGCGCGGTGAGGGCGAGGTAAGCCTGCTCCAACGAGGCCTGTTCGTCGGCGAGTTCGAGGACGGGCACGCCCTCGGCGGCGGCGAGCGCGCCCACGTCGGCGGCGGTGGCACCCTCGACGTCGCAGCGGCCGTCGTCGGCGAGCGTCACCGTGTGTCCGGCGCGCACGAGCGCGGCTCTCAGGCGCGCGGGATCCGTGGAACGCACCCGTACGCGGCGTGCGCTGTGCGCGGCGATGAACTCCGCCATCGGGGTGTCGGCGAGGAGCCGCCCGCGACCGAGGACGACGAGGTGGTCGGCGAAGGTCGCGGTCTCGTTCATGAGGTGGCTGGAGACCAGGACGGTGCGTCCGGTGCGGGCGAGGTCGCGCATCAACTCCCGGATCCAGATGATGCCTTCGGGGTCCAGGCCGTTGGACGGCTCGTCGAGCAGCACCACTTCGGGGTCGCCGAGGAGCGCCGCCGCGATGCCGAGGCGCTGGCGCATGCCGAGCGAGAACGTCTTGACGCGCTTCTTCGCCACGGCGGCGATCCCGGCCTGTTCGAGCACCTCGTCGACGCGCCGCGCGGGGATCCGGTTGCTGACGGCCAGCGCCCGCAGATGATCGTGCGCGGTGCGGGAGCCGTGCGCGGCCTGCGGGTCGAGCAGGGCGCCCACCACGCGCAGCGGTTCGTCGTACGCGGCGTAGTGGCGGCCCCCGATGAGCGCGGTCCCCGAGGTGGGGCGGTCGAGGCCGAGGGCGAGGCGCATGGTGGTGGACTTGCCGGCGCCGTTCGGGCCGAGGAAGCCGGTGACACGGCCCGGCTCCACCTGGAAGGTGAGGCCGTCCACGGCGCGGGTCGTCCCGTACACCTTGGTGAGGTCCTGGACGTCGATACTGGTCATGTCCTCAGAATCGGCCGCGCCGGGGCTTCCGGGCCTCCCCCGCCCGTGGACTTCGCCTCCCCCGTGCGGGGGAGCCGGGCGGCGCGGGGCTGCTGGCACGATGACGGCATGCCCCGCTTCCTGAGACCGCTCGCCCGTGCGGTCACGTACACCCGCTGGCTGCATCTGCTGTGCTCGTCGGTGATCGCGTTCGTGTTCGCGATGGTCTACCCGGGGCTCTCCTCCCCCTCGGTGCGCGACTGGGTGCTCGTCTACGTGACGCCCGTGCCGCTGCTCCTGCTGCTCGGCACGATTCCGGTGATCCGGCGCTCGGAGGGGCTGCAGGCGCGGATGATGCTGTTCCCCGGCAAGCACGCGCGCGGGGCCGGCTCCGGTGCGGAGCGCGAGATCTCGGTGACGCCGTCGGCGTCGTGGCAGGACCGCGGCAGGACCTCGGCCTGGCTGGTGCTCCGGCTGTTCCTGGGGCTCTCGGTCGGCCTGTTCTCGGGTCAAGTGGCGTCAGTCACCATCGAGTTGGCCGGCGGCGCGCTGGACATGCGGGACGACTCGGTCTCGCCACTGCCCGTGCCGGGGGCTCCCTGGCTGTGCGCGGTGGCGATCCCCTTCGTTCTGCTCTTCCTCGTGTACGTGGTGGCGGGCGCGGGCCGGCTGACGGCCCGCACGGCTCAGGTGCTCCTCGGCCCGTCCGGCGCGGAGCGTCTCGCCGCGCTGGAGGAGCGCACCGAACAGCTCCTGGAGCGCAATCGCATCGCCCGGGAACTGCACGACTCCATCGGCCACGCGCTGACGGTCGCCGTCGTGCAGGCGGGCGCGGCGCGGGCGGCGGGCGATCCGGCCTTCACCGACCGGGCCCTCGACGCCATCGAGGAGACCGGCCGGGCCGCCCTGGAGGAACTGGAGCGGGTGCTCCTGGTGCTGCGCGAGGCGGAGCGGCCGGTGGGCAGCCGCCCCACGCTCCAGGAGGCGGACCGGCTCCTCGACTCGGCGCGGGCCTCGGGGGCGAAGGTGGAGGTGACGGTGTCGGGACCGCTGGAGACGGTGCCGGGGCCGGTGTCCCGCGAGGGCTACCGCATCCTCCAGGAGGCGCTCACGAACGTGCTGCGGCACTGCGGAACCGTGCCGGTCACCGTGACCCTCCAGGTCGCGGACGGGCGCCTCATCCTGGAGGTGCGCAATCCGCTGCCGCCGGGACGCGGCTCCGGGCAGGGCGGCACGGGCAGCGGGCTGCGCGGCGTACGCGAGCGCGCGGCGCTGCTCGGCGGGAACGCCCGGACGGGCCCCCTTGGCGACGAGTGGCAGGTTCACGTCGAACTGCCCGTCGGGTGATCATCGGGTGATCTAGGCTGGCGGCGTGCCGCTGACCGTCCTGCTTGTCGACGACGAACCACTCGTCCGCGCCGGCCTGCGCGCGGTCCTCGAGGCGCAGCCGGACATCACGGTGGTCGGCGAGGCCGCGGACGGCGCGGCGGTCGTCCCCCTGGTCCGGGAGCTGCGCCCCGACGTGGTCGCCATGGACGTCCGGATGCCGCTGCTCGACGGGATCGAGGCCACGCGCGCGGTGCTGCGCGGCGCGGAGCGGCCGCCGAAGATCCTCGTGATCACCACGTTCGAGAACGACGAGTACGTGTACGGGGCGCTGCGCGCGGGCGCCGACGGTTTCCTCCTGAAGCGGGCGCGCCCCGAGGAGATCGTGCACGCGGTGCGGCTCGTCGCGGCGGGCGAGTCGCTCCTGTTCCCCGCCGCGGTCCGCAAGCTGGCCTCGGAGTACGGGAGTTCGGCGGCCCGCGAGACGCTGGAGCGGGCGGCGCTGACCGAACGCGAGGAGCAGGTGCTGCGGCTCATGGCGCGCGGCCTGTCGAACGCCGAGATCGCCGCGGACCTGATCGTCGGCACCGAGACGGTCAAGTCGCATGTCAGCGCGGTGCTGACGAAGCTGGGCGCGCGGGACCGGACGCAGGCGGTGATCGCGGCGTACGAGTCGGGGTTCGTGGCGCCGGGATGACGTCCGACCTGCACGGTTTCGGCCGCGCGCGGCTGAGCACCGTACGTCACAGAGGTGCACCCGACTCTCGCCGCCGCCCGTGGCTGCGGGTACCATCCGGCGAACACGCGCGACTGCGGGGAGGACGACGGTGGGGCGGCTGACCGGCGGGGACCCCTCTCTGCTCAGGCGGATCAATTCCGCGGTGGTGCTGCACGCGCTGCGCTCCACCGATTTCGCCACGCTCACCGAGGTCACCCGCGTCACCGGCCTGTCGAGGCCCACGGTGGAGGGTGTCGTCGAGGGGCTGATGGTGGCCGGACTCGTCGTGGAGACCACGGTCGAGGAGCCCGGCACGCGGCGGCAGGGCCGGCCCGCGCGCAAGTTCCGCTTCCGCGCCGAGGCCGGGCATCTGCTCGGCCTGGAGATCGGCGCGCACCGGGTGACCGCAGTGCTCTCGGCGCTGGACGGCAGGGTGCTCGATTCTGCGTCCAAGGAGGTCGACGAGGCCGCACCGGCGGACGAGCGCCTGGAGAAGCTGCGCGGCACCGTCGCCGATCTGCTGCGCCACGCGGGCGTGGCCCGTGCCTCGCTGCGGGCGGTCGGTGTCGGCAGTCCGGGGATCGTGCGGGCGGACGGGTCGGTGCGGCTCGGCACCGCGCTCCCGGGCTGGACCGGGCTCGCGCTCGGCGAGCGGCTGCGGCGCTCCTTCAAGTGCCCGGTGCTCGTGGAGAACGACGCGAACGCGGCGGCCGTGGCCGAGCACTGGAAGGGTGCGGGGGTGGAGACCGACGACATGGTGTTCGTCCTCGCGGGCCTGAGCCCCGGGGCGGGCGCCCTGATCGGCGGCCGGCTGCACCGCGGCTTCGGGGGCGCCGCAGGGGAGATCGGCGCGCTGCACCTGCTGGGCCGCGAGGTGCGGCCCGAGGCGCTGCTGTCCACCACGGACGAGCCACTGCACCCGCTGGACGAGCTCGCCGTGGCGAAGGTGTTCACGCTGGCGCGCGAGGGCGACGACCGGGCGACGGCGGCGGTCGAGCGGTTCCTGCAGCGGCTCGTGCACGACGTCGCGGCGCTGGTGCTCGCGCTCGATCCGGAACTGGTCGTGGTGGGCGGCTGGGCCGCGGGCCTCGACGGCGTGCTCGAACCGCTGCGGCGGGAGCTGAAGCGCTACTGCCTGCGGCCGCCGCGGGTGACGCTGTCGACGCTGGGCGAGGCGGCCGTGGCCACGGGGGCGCTGCGGCTCGCGCTCGACCATGTGGAAGAGGAACTCTTCGCGACGGAGAGCACGGTCACGGCCCGCCGCTGAGCGCCGGCCGGGACGCTACGAAGCCCGCGTCTCCGGCGCGTGGTGGATCTCCACGCCCGCCGTGTCGCCGAAGGTGAGCCGGCAGGTGTCCGCGCGGTAGGTCGCCACCGAGACCGCGGCGGTCGTGCCGCGGCTGAAGTAGCGGGTCGTGACGACGAGCACCGGGGCGCCCGGCAGCCGGTCGAGCTCCTTCGCGTCGTCGGCGCGCGCCGAGCCCAGCTCGACCGCGCGGTCCTCCCCGTCGAGCCCGAGGCGCTGCAGCTCGCGCACGACCGCACGCGCGCGTGCGGCACCGGACGCGGCGTCGACCGCCGTCAGGTCGGGGTCCGCGCCGACGGGGACGTACAGCAGCTCGGCGGCGACCGGCTGGCCGTGCGAGACGCGCGTGCGGCGCAGGACGTGCACCTCGGTGTCCGGGCCGGTCTCCAGGGCCGCGGCCACGGCGCTCGGCGGGACCTCGACGGTGGAGTCGACGGCCTGCCACGCGTCCGCGCTGCCGCCGGGCCAGTCCCGGTCGTTCGACGCGACGGCGACGCCCATCCGGGGCGGTGCGACCGTGGTGCCCACGCCGCGGCGGCGCTGCAGTCGGCCTTCCAGCTCCAGCTGCTCCAGGGCCTGGCGGAGGGTCGCGCGGGCGACACCGAAGCGGGCCGCGAGGTCCCGCTCGTTCGGCAGGATCTCGCCCACCGTGAACTCGGAGTCGAGCGCATCGGTGAGCACGGTCTTCAGGTGCCAGTACTTCGGCTCCGGAGCCGCTTCCAACTGCGTGGTCCCCACCCTGTCCTCCGCAACAGCCGTGCCCTGGCGGCTTTTTATCGCCCTTGTTTATTAAAGGTTCCTGCCTATCCCTGCGAGAGTAGGACCGTTCTCGGAACTTGGTCAATACCAATCGTCGTCGCGGTTCTCACGTGCCGGAACGCACCAGGCCCGCCCCCGTGCGTACGACGGGGGCGGGCCTGGTCCCGAGACCGGGGCGGCGGCTAGGCGAGCGAGCCGAGCTTGTCCGGGTTGCGCACGATGTAGATCTGCTGGATGCGGCCCTCCTGCAGGCCGAGTTGGAGGACGGAGTCCGGCTTTCCGTTCCCTGTGACGAGCACGCCGAGGGTGCCGTTGAACTCCACGATGCTGAGCTCGAAGCCCTCGGCACCGCCCTGCCGCACGGCGCCCTGCACGAACCGGCCCACCTTGTCGGCGCTCTCGATGACCCGCAGCGGCGCCCTGGCCTTGCCGCCGCTGTCGCCGACGAGCCGGGCGTCCGGGGCAAGCATCGCCATCAGCCCGTCGAGGTCGCCCTCGGTCGCGGCGGCCAGGAAGCGCTCGGTGAGGTCGCGCTGCTGGGCCGGGTCGACGTCGAAGCGGGGCCGGCGCTCGTCGACGTGCTTGCGCGCGCGGGCCGCGAGTTGCCGCACGGCGGCCTCGCCGCGCTCCAGCGTCCCGGCGATCTCCGCGTAGGTCAGGCCGAAGGCCTCGCGCAGCACGAACACCGCGCGCTCCAGCGGCGAGAGGGACTCCAGGACGACGAGCACCGCGAGCGACACGGAGTCGGCGAGCACGGCCTGCTCCGCGGTGTCGGGCACGGTGGGCCCGAAGTCGGTGACGAGCGGCTCGGGCAGCCACGGCCCCACGTAGGACTCGCGGCGCGACTGGACCTGGCGCAGCCGGTCGATGGCGAGCCGGGTGGTGACCCGCACCAAGTAGGCGCGCGGTTCGCGGACCTCCGCCCGGTCGGCCCTGGACCAGCGCAGCCAGGCGTCCTGCACCACGTCCTCGGCGTCGGCGACGCGGCCCAGCATGCGGTAGGCGACGCCCATGAGGACGGAGCGGTGCTCTTCGAAGTCATCGATCCCTGTGTCGGTGGCCACGCTCCCATCCCATAGGACGCGTCGACCGGTGTCCAGCGGGCGCACGACTACTTCGGCCACTCCCCTTGAACTGAGTGCTACTGAGCGGTAATTGTTGCTGACAAGGAGTCTAAGGAGACCGTCGCGGCGTGGCGGGGACAGGGAGCGAGCGACATGGCCACAGAGGCGTCCTTCAGCATCGAGAGCGCCGGAGGGCCCCGCACCGTGCGCCTCGCGTACGAGCGCGCGGGCAGCGGTGAGCCGCTGCTTCTGCTGCACGGGATCGGGCACCACTGGGAGGCCTGGCAGCCCGTGCTGCCGATCCTCGCGGCGGAGCGGGACGTGATCGCGGTGGATCTGCCGGGCTTCGGGAGGTCGCCCGCGCTGCCGGAGGGGCTGGCGTACGACCTGGCGGGCGTGATCCCCGTCCTCGACGCGTTCTGCCGTCATCTCGGGATCGAGCGGCCGCACGTGGCGGGGAACTCGCTGGGCGGGCTGCTCGCCCTCGACCTCGGCCGGGAGAATCTCGTGCGGTCCGTCACGGCGCTCTCCCCCGCCGGGTTCTGGACCGGGGCCGAGCGGCGCTACGCCTTCGGGACGCTGCTCGCGATGCGGGCGGGCGCGCGGGCCATGCCGGTGCCGGTGATCGAGCGGCTCTCCCGCACCGCGGCGGGGCGCGCGGCGCTCACCAGCACCATCTACGCGCGGCCCGGCCGCCGTTCACCCGAGGCGGTCGTCGCGGAGACGATCGCGCTGCGGGAGGCGACCGGGTTCCGGGAGACGCTGGAGGCCGGGCGTTCGGTGCTGTTCCGGGACGACATCCAGGAGCTGCCGGTCACGATCGCGTGGGGCGTCAGGGACCGGCTCCTCGTGCGCCGCCAGGGCGTCCGCGCCAAGCAGGTCATCCCGGGGGCCCGCCTGATCAAGCTTCCCGGCTGCGGGCACGTCCCGATGAACGACGACCCGGCGCTGGTGGCGCGGGTGATCCTCGACGGCAGCCGCTGAGTTCACAGGCGCCGGCCGCCGCGCGAACACCCCCGAGCCCAGGGCGACCCCGGCGGCGACGAGCGCGCTGCCCGCGCCCTGGGCGATGCCGTACGTCCCCGAGCCGACCAGCGGCGCGGTGCAGGCCGCGGCGACGGGGATGAGCCCGGAGAACAGCGTGGCCCGCTCGGCGCCGATCCGCTGCATGCCCATGTACCAGCACACGAAGCCGACGACCGTGACGACCACGGCCTGCCAGGCGAGCGCCGCGAACTCGGCGCCGTCCGGCCTGCGCAGCCAGGAGCCGCCGTCCACGACGATCCCGGCGACGGCCGCCTCCACCGCGGCGATCCCGCACACCGCGCAGGACAGCAGCCGGGGGCCGAGCGGGCGCAGCACCGGCACGGCGAGCACCGCGAAGCCGACCTCGCCCAACAGCGCGCAGACGGAGAAGGCGATCCCGGCGAGGTCCGTGCGCCCCCAGCCCTGGACCGTGAAGGCTCCGGCGGCCACGAGCAACGCCCCGTAGAGAACGGCCCGTTGCGGCCGCACTCCGCTCAACAGGGGCACCAGTACGGCGACCACCACGGGCGCGCATCCCACGAAGACGCCGGGTACCGCCGGTTCGGCGGAGCGTTCCGCGGCGAGGACCGCGAGGTTGAAGCCCACCATGCCGACGGCGGCGAGCAGCGCGAGCCGGCCCCACTGGCGCGGCGTCAGCCGCTTCAGCGGGCGCAGACCGCCCCTGCCGACGAGCGGCAGAAGCAGCAGGCACGCGACGGCGTAGCGGAGGAACTGGCCACCGGCGTACGGGTAGTGGCCCAGGACGCTGTTGGCGGTGAAGGAGCCGCCCACGAGGACGCAGGCGAACGTGGCGAGCAGGGAGCCTCGAAGCGAAGTGGCGTTCATGGAGGCGACGTTAAGAAGGACGGGTGGTCCGTCACGAGGTCCATTCGCACGGCCGTATCGGGGACCAATCCCGGACGCCCGGGGCCGCCGTAGGGTCCCGGTATGACACAGCCGCCCGCCCCGGAGGCCCGCGAACCCTCCTCCCCCGCCTGGGAGTTGCTGCTGCCCGCGTCGTCCGCCCCGGCACGCGCGCGTGGTCGCTCCCTTCAGTCCGCGCTGCGGGAAGCCGTGCGTTCGGGGCGGCTCACGCCCGGCACCCGGCTGCCGTCGAGCCGGGACCTGGCGCGGGACCTCGGGGTGTCGCGGGGCCTGGTCACGGAGGCGTACGAGCAGTTGACCGCTGAGGGGTATCTGCGCGCCGGGCGGGGTGCGGGGACGTGGGTGGGCGAGGCGGCGCGGGCGGCAGCGCCGGGCGCGAGCGACCTGGCACCCCGCCCGTCGACCGGTGTGCGGGCCGACTTCGTGGCGGGCACCCCGGACCTGTCGCTGTTCCCGCGCGCGGCGTGGTCGGCGGCGCAGCGCGCGGTCCTGGCCGACCTTCCGCACCACGCCCTCGGCTACCCGGACCCGCGCGGCCTCCCCCGCCTGCGCACGGCCCTCGCCGAACTGCTCGCCCGGCGGCGCGGCGTGGTGGCCGACCCGGAGCGGATCATCGTGTGCTCCGGGGTGACGCAGGCGGTGACGCTGCTCGGCATCGTGCTCCGCGCGCGGGGGCAGCACGGCATCGGTGTGGAGAGCCCCGGGAGCCCGCAGTACGAGAACCTGTTCGCGACGGTGGGCGCGCGGGCGGTGCGCCTCCCGATGGACGCCGAGGGGCTCGCCATGGGGCCGCTGCGGGAGTCCGGGGTCCGTACGGCGGTCACCACGCCGTCGCACCACTTCCCGTCGGGCATCGCGTACTCGGCGCACCGCAGGACGCAACTCCTCGCCTGGGCGCGGCGGGTGGGCGGCCTGGTCGTGGAGGACGACTACGACGGCGACTTCCGCTACGACCGCGCTCCCGTGGGCGCGTTGCAGGGGCTCGACCCCGAGCACGTCGCGTACACCGGCTCGGTGAGCAAGTCGCTGGCGCCGGGGCTGCGGCTCGGCTGGCTGGTCGTGCCGGACGCGCTGACCGACGAGGTCGTCGCGCGCAAGCGCTACATGGACCTCGGCAACCCGGCCCTCGACCAGGCGGTGCTCGCCCGCTTCGTCGAGCGCGGCGATTACGACCGCCAGCTGCGCCGCTGCCAACGCGCCTACAAGGAGCGCCGCGACGCCCTGGTGACGGCGCTGCGCGAGCACCTGCCCGGCACCGAGGTGTCCGGCATCGCGGCCGGCCTGCACGCCATCGCCACGCTCCCCGAGCGGTACGGCCCCCGCCAGGAACTCCTGGACCGCTGCGCGTCCGCCGGAGTGTCCGTCCGCGCGCTGGAGCACTACGGAGGAGGCGGCCCGGGCGACGGCGTGTCCCTGGTGATCGGCTATGCGCATCTGCCCCCGGCCCGCATCGCCGAGGGGGTACGTCTCCTGGCACAGGCGGCTGTGCGCGCCCGGTTCCCTTGACGGTGGGGACAGTTGTTCACTTGGGGTTCGCGTGTGCGCCGTGGCGCCGCAGTAGGAGTGGCAGCGCGGCGCCGCGCGCAGGCCATGGCACCGTGCTGTCGTCGAGACCGTCACTGGAGGCGTCCATGTCAGACCGTCCACAAGCTCCCCTGCCCGGCCGTCGCGGCGTGCTGCGCGGCGCGCTCGCCACGTCCGCGGCGCTGGCCCTTCCGGCGATCGGCGGGGCGGCCGCGCCCGCGTTCGCGCTGTCCGGGCGGCCGAAGGCCGGCTGGGGCGTCCAGGCGGGCGACGTGGGCGCGCACTCCGGGCTCGTGTGGGTGCGCTCGGACCGGCCCGCGCGGATGGTCGTGGAGACGTCGGCCACCGACTCGTTCAAGAAGGTGACGAGATGGCGGGGGCCGCTGATCGGACCCGACACCGACTTCACCGGGACGACCCGGCTGCGCGGTCTGCCGCCCGGCGAGCAGATCCACTACCGGGTGCGGCTCGCCGACCCGGACGACCCGCGGCGCACCGGCGAGCCCGTCGAGGGGACCTTCCGCACGGCGTCGGTGTCGCGCCGGGACGGGGTGAGGTTCCTGTGGTCGGGTGACATCGCCGGGCAGGGTTGGGGCATCAATCCGGACCGCGGCGGCTACCGCGTGTACGAGGACATGCGCGCCCTCGACCCGGACTTCTTCCTGTGCAGCGGCGACAACATCTACGCCGACGGCCCGATCCTGCCGAGCGTGACGCTGCCCGACGGGCGGGTGTGGCGCAATGTGACCACCGAGGAGAAGTCCAAGGTCGCCGAGACCCTCGCCGAGTTCCGCGGCGCGTTCCGCTACAACCTGCTCGACGAGAACCTGCGCCGCTTCAACGCGCAGGTCCCCACGATCACGCAGTGGGACGACCACGAGGTGCACAACAACTGGTACCCGGGCCAGATCCTCAGCGACGAGCGCTACACGGAGAAGAACGTCGACGTGCTGTCGGCCCGTTCGCTGCGCGCGTTCAGCGAGTACTTCCCGATCTCGACGCTGCCGCCGGGCGACGCGGACGGCCGCGTGTACCGGGTGCTGCGGCAGGGCCCGCTGCTGGACGTGTTCGTGCTGGACATGCGGACGTACCGCAACGCGAACTCGACCGGCAGGCAGACCGAGGACGCGACCGGGATCCTCGGCGCCGAGCAGCTCGCGTGGCTGAAGCGGGAGCTGTCGCGTTCGCGCGCCGTGTGGAAGGTGATCGCCTCCGACATGCCGCTGGGGCTCGTCGTCCCGGACGGCACGAACTTCGAGGCGGTCGCGCAGGGCGACCCGGGCGCGCCGCTCGGGCGCGAGCTGCAGCTCGCCGAGCTGCTGCGGCACATCAAGCACGAGCGGATCACCGGCACGCTGTGGCTGACGACCGACGTGCACTACACGTCGGCGCAGCACTACGAGCCGTCGAACGCGGCGTATCAGGACTTCGAGCCGTTCTGGGAGTTCGTGTCGGGGCCGCTCGCGGCGGGCGGGTTCAAGGCGCTGAAGCTGGACGGGACGTTCGGCCCGCGGCAGGTCTTCATCAAGGCGCCGGACCGCAACAACACCTCGCCGGCCGAGACCCCGCCGTACTTCGGCGAGGTCGAGATCGACGGCGGCAGCGGGGAACTCACCGTACGGCTGCGGCAGGAGGGCGGCGACGTGCTGTTCTCCCAGACCTTGCAGCCGGGGCGGGTGGGCCAGTGACCCACCGGAGGCCTGGCGTCCGAAAACCGACATAAGCACGCTTAACCAGTCGGTCACAAAGCGTTTGTGATCACGCAACACCGGTCCTGCACAGTGGACTCATGAGTAATGAGACGCAAGTTGTCACTGTTGTCCTCTGCTGCGCCGCCGCCCTGCTCGCCGTGGCCGCCGCCGGTTTCCGTCTGCTCCGGTCAGAACGCCAGGAGCACGCGCCACCGACGGCGGATACCGGCGCCCGGCCGCCCGCCTCCCCGGAGGCCGCGGCCGGGCCGCTCGACCCGGCGAGCAGCGCGCTGTGGCGGATGCGGACGACCGTGCGGGACGAGCCCGGTTCGCTGGCGGCGCTGTGCACTGTGCTCGCCCGCGCGCGGGTGGACATCCTGAGCCTTCAGACGCACCCGCTGGCCGAAGGCACCGTGGACGAGTTCCTGCTGCGCGCGCCCGAGGAGCTGACCTCGGACGAGCTCGCCGGGGCCGTCGCGGGCGCGGGCGGCGCCGACACCTGGGTCGAGCGGGCCGACGCCCACGACCTGGTGGACGCCCCCACCCGGATCCTCGGCCTCGCCACCCGCACGGCCCTGGACGCCGCAGAACTCCCGCTCGCGCTGCGTCAGTTGCTGGGCCGCTGCACCATCAGGCAGCTGCCCGCGAAGGCCGCCGCCGCGTCCGGGGCGCCGGTCGAGGGCGGCTTCGACGACACCGTGCTGCGGCTGCGCACCCCGGAGGGCGGGGTCATCGCGGTGGAGCGGCCGCAACTGCCGTTCACGCCGACCGAGTTCGCCCGGGCCCGCGCCCTCGTGGAGCTGGACACCCGGCTCGGCCCGCGGGTGCCGGACGGCCAGGACGTCCTGACCCTGCCCGAGGGCAACGACATCACCGTGCGGCGCGCCGACGTCGGCGACCTCGCCCTGGCGAGGGCGATGCACGAGCGGTGCTCGCAGGCCACGCTCGCCAACCGCTACCACGGGCCCGTCGCCGACGCGGACCGCTATCTGAACCACCTGCTCAGCCCGCGCCACGGCCGCACCCTGGCCGCGCAGACGGCGTCGGGCCGGATAGTGGCCCTCGGCCATCTGCTGTGGGACGGCGACGAGACCGAGGTCGCGCTGCTCGTGGAGGACGACTGGCAGCGCCGGGGCATCGGCGCCGAACTCCTCGGCCGCCTGGTCTCGATGGCGGTCGAGGCGGGCTGCGACGGCGTGTACGCGGTGACGCGGTCGGCCAACACGGGCATGGTCGCGGCGATGCGCGGCCTCGGCCTGCCCCTCGACTACCAGATCGAGGAGGGCACGCTGGTGATCACCGCCCGACTCGATGCGGCGCCGGTGGCGTCCCCGCGTCCGTACGCGAACGAGGGCGCGTACGAGCCGGCCGAGCAGCACCGCTGACGGCGCGGGCGGATCCGGCCCCGGCGCCCAGCGCCCGGTCCAGGTCCGCCCACAGGTCCTCGACGTCCTCCAGGCCGACCGAGAGCCGCAGCAGCCTGTCGCCGACGCCCGCCGCCCTGCGGTCGTCGGCGGCGACCACCCGGTGGCTGATCGAGGCCGGGTGCTGGATCAGCGAGTCGACGCTGCCGAGGCTGACCGCCGGGGTGATCAGTTCGACTCCGGCGGTCACCGCGTGCGGGTCGCCGGCGACCTCGAAGGCGACCATGGCACCGCCGATCCGCGGGTAGTGGACGCGGGTGACGCGCGGGTCGGCGGCGAGCCGCCCGACGAGCTCGGCGGCCGTCGCCGAGGCGGCACGCACGCGTACCGGCAGGGTGGCAAGCCCGCGCAGCAGCAGGTATCCGGCGAGCGGGTGCAGCACCCCGCCGGTCGCGAAGCGCACCTTGCGCAGCTCGCGCGCCATCGCCTCGTCGCAGGCCACGACGCCGCCGAGGACGTCCCCGTGTCCGCCGATGTACTTGGTGGCGCTGTGCAGGACGAGCCGGGCGCCGCTCCCGGCGGGCCGCTGCAGCACGGGCGTCGCGAACGTGTTGTCGACGAGCAGCGGCACCGAACCGCAGGCGTGCGCGACGGCCGCGAGGTCGACCTCCGCGAGCGTCGGGTTGGCGGGCGACTCCACCATGACGAGGCCGGTGTCGGGACGTACCGCGTCGGCGATCCCCGCCGGGTCGACCCAGGTCACCTCGGAGCCGAGCGCCCCCGCCGTCAGCAGATGGTCGCTGCACCCGTACAGCGGGCGGACCGCGACGACATGGCGCAGGCCCGCCGCGAGCCGGACGAGGAGCACCGCCGTCAGCGCCGCCATGCCGCTCGCGAACGCGACCGCGCTGTCCGTGCCTTCGAGGCGGGCGAGCGCGGTCTCGAAGCGGGCGACGGTCGGGTTGCCGAGGCGGCCGTAGACGGGCGGCCCGTCGTCGAGGGCGCCGTCGGCGGCGAACGCGTCGATGCGGGCGGCCTCGCCGCGGGTGTCGTACGACGGATAGGTGGTGGACAGGTCGAGGGGCGGGGCGTGCAGACCGAGGGCGGCGAGGTCGTCGCGGCCCGCGTGCACGGCTTCGGTGGCGAAGGCCCGGGTACGGGCGCCGCTCATGTCCCAGTGCGTATCCATGGTCGGCATCCTGAACAACGGGCGGGGCCCGTGGTTCAACTCCCGTGCTACGTTCGGCCGATGACCGACTCCGTCGTACTCGATCCGGTCGACCTGGACATACTGCGGCTGCTGCAGAACGACGCCCGCACCACGTACCGGGACCTTGCAGCGCAGGTCGGCGTCGCGCCGTCCACGTGCCTCGACCGGGTGAACCGGCTGCGGCGCGGCGGCGTGATCCTCGGGCACGTGCTGCGGCTCGACCCGGCGAAGCTGGGCCGCGGCCTGGAAGCGCTGCTCTCGGTGCAGGTGCGCCCGCACCGCAGGGAGCTCGTCGGGCCGTTCGTCGAGCGGGTCCGCGCGCTGCCCGAGGCCCGCACCGTGTTCCATCTGACCGGGCCCGACGACTACTTGGTGCATGTCGCCGTCCACGACATGGCCGATCTGCAGCGGCTCGTGCTCGACTCGTTCACCTCGCGCCCCGAAGTGGCGCGCGTCGAGACCCGGTTGATCTTCCAGCAGTGGGAGTGCGGACCGCTGCTTCCGCCTGCGGCGAATCTTGGTGACGCGACCACCTGACGCGTACGAGGATGTGTCGCATGCCACACACCGCGAGCTCCCAGTCCCCCACCGCCCGACTGCCCCGTCAGGTCGCCGACGCCTTCGTCGACGCCATGGTCGCCCTCGATCCCGTCGAGGGCACGTTCCTGGGCGTCCGGGAGTCCCACAGCAGGCTGCCCGACCTCTCCCCCACCGGACTCGCCGCCGTCGCGGACCTCGCGCGCGAGACCCTCGCCGGGCTCGACGAGGCGGAGCGCGCGCCCGGCGCCGACAGCGACGTCGAGCGGCGCTGCGCCCGGCTGCTGCGCGAGCGCCTGACCGCGACGCTCGCGGTGCACGAGGCGGACGAGCACCTGCGCGAGGTCTCCAACCTCGGCTCCCCGATCCACAATGTGCGCGAGGTGTTCACGGTCACCCCGACCGACACGGACGAGGACTGGGCGGCGATCGCCGAGCGGCTGCGCGCGGTGCCCGCCGCGTTCGCCGGCTACCGGGAGACCCTCGCGCTCGGCCTGGACCGCAAGCTGCACGCGGCGCCGCGGCCGACGGAGACGTTCATCGGCCAGCTCGACGAGTGGCAGGGCTGGTTCGAGGAGTTCGCGGCCGCCGGGCCCGAGGCTCTGCGCGGCGAGCTGGCCGAGGCGGCCCGCACCGCGGACGCCGCGACCGTCGAACTGCGCGACTGGCTGCGGGACGTGTACGCGCCCGCCATCGAGGGCGCCCCGAACGTGGTGGGCCGCGAGCGCTACGCACGCTGGTCGCGCTACTACAACGGCACGGACCTCGACCTGGACGAGGCGTACGCGTACGGCTGGAGCGAGTTCCACCGGCTGCTCGCCGAGATGCGCACGGAGGCCGAGAAGATCCTGCCCGGCGCCGCGACACCGTGGGTGGCGCTCGCGCACCTCGACGAGCACGGGCGGCACATCGAGGGCGTCGACGAGGTCCGGCAGTGGCTGCAGAAGCTGATGGACGAGGCCATCGGCGCGCTCGACGGCACACACTTCGAACTCGCCGACCGGGTGCGGCAGGTGGAGTCCTGCATCGCCCCCGCAGGCAGCGCGGCGGCCCCCTACTACACGCCGCCGTCGGAGGACTTCTCGCGCCCCGGCCGCACCTGGCTGCCGACGATGGGCCAGACCCGCTTCCCCGTCTACGACCTGGTGTCCACCTGGTACCACGAGGGTGTGCCGGGCCACCATCTCCAGCTCGCCCAGTGGGCCCATGTCGCCGGTGACCTGTCCCGCTACCAGGCGACGCTCGGCATCGTCTCCGCGAACGCGGAGGGCTGGGCGCTGTACGCGGAGCGGCTGATGGACGAGCTGGGCTTCCTCACGGACGCGGAGACCCGGATCGGCTACCTCGACGCGCAGATGATGCGGGCCTGCCGCGTCATCGTCGACATCGGCATGCACCTGGAGCTGGAGATCCCGGCGGACTCGCCGTTCCACCCCGGCGAGCGCTGGACGCCCGACCTCGCGCAGGAGTTCTTCGGCGCGCACAGCAGCCGCCCCGCGGACTTCGTGGAGAGCGAGCTGACCCGCTACCTGTCGATCCCGGGCCAGGCGATCGGCTACAAGCTGGGCGAGCGGGCGTGGCTCCTCGGCCGTGAGCGCGCGCAGGCCGCACACGGCGACGCCTTCGACGCGAAGGCGTGGCACATGGCGGCGCTGTCACAGGGCTCGCTGGGGCTCGACGACCTGGTGGACGAGCTGTCGAAGTTGTAGTGGCTAACCGAGTGTTCGGCGGAAGCCGCCCTCCGAGTCGATGACCTGTCCGGTGATCCACGCGGCCTCGTCCGTGGCCAGCCACGCGATGAGCCGCGCCGGATCGTCGGGCATCCCCCACCGCTTGGCGGGGAACAGCTCGGCGATGGAGTCGTACGCCTCTCCGTCGAGGTAATCGGTGTCCACGGGGCCGGGGTTGACGGTGTTCACGGTCACGAACTGCTGGGCGAGGGTCGTGGCGAGGGAGCGTGTGATCGACGCGAGCGCGCCCTTCTGCAGGGCGTACGCGATCTCGCCCGGCATGCCGTCGGCGATGTCCTGACCGGAGGTCATCATGACGACGCGGCCGCCCGGCACCGCATCCCGGTGCCGGGCGAAGGCCTGCACGAGCAGCACCACGGAGCGGGCGTCGACGGCCCAATGGGCGTCCAGCATCGCGGCGTCGACGGTGTCGAGCGTGCCGTCGGAGCCGCTGAGGGCGTGGTTGGCGACGACGATGTCGAGCCGTCCGCCGAGCGCTTCGGCGGCGTCCCGGATCAGGCGTGCGGGGGCGTCGGGTTCGGTGAGGTCCGCCGGGCCGTGCGCCACCACGGCGTCCTGATCGCCGCGCACGGCCCGCACGGCGTCGGCCACGTCGGCGGGCCGGTCGGCGCCCCACGGCATCGCCTCGTCGTGCGCCACGTGGTGGTGCAGATACACGCCCGCCCCGTACGCGACGAGGCGGCGGGCCACGGCGAATCCGATGCCGCCGCGCCGGCTCGCACCGGTGACGAGCGCGGTGCGGCCACGCAGCGGGAGGGGGTCGCGGCGGAGTTCGGCCGGGGTGGGCTGGGGGAGTTTCGGCATGTCCCGGATCATGCCCGACCGACCCCTTCGACCTGAACCGAATTCCCGCCCGCCTATGCTGACTTCATGGACGCAGCCCCTGCCGCCCGCGCCACCGCACCGCCCCGCCCGCCCTTCGTCGACGAGCACCGGATCGTGGTCGACGCGCCCGCCGAGCGGGTGTGGCCGGTCCTTGCCGCCGAGTTCGGCAGCACCGGTGGCCGGAGCTTCGAGACGTACGCGAGGTTCATCGGCGCGCGGCCGCTGCGCTCGCACGGGGCACCGCTCACCGAGGGCTCGACGCTCCCGGGCTTCGCGGTGACCGACGTCGTTCCCGGCCGTTCGGCCCGGCTCGTCGGACGCCACTTCTACTCGCGCTACGAGCTGACCCTCGACCTGTCCGAGCGCCCCGGCGGCACGCTGCTGCGCGCCCGGACGTACGCGGCGTTCCCCGGACCGCTCGGCAAGGTCTACCGGCTCCTGGTGATCCGCTCGGGCGGGCACCGCGCACTGATGGTCCGCCGATTGGCGGCCGTGGGCAGGCGCGCCGAGCGGGCCCGCTGACCCGTCCGGCGCACCGCGATCGGACCTCTCGAGAGGCGAACCGGCCGAAACTGTGAGTGCCTGGGTGGTGACGGAACGCGTATCCGTCATTCTTCCGTCTCACCCAAGGAGTCTTCATGTCGACCATGATCAAGCTGGGTCTCACGGCAGCTGCGGCCGGTATCGCCGTCCTCGGAACCGCCGGCCTGGCCGCCGCCGACACCGACCCGTTTGGCGTGGCTCAGAATTCGCCCGGTGTGGTCTCCGGCAACAACCTTCAGATCCCGGTCCACGTCCCGGTCAACGCGTGCGGCAACAGCCTCAACGTCGTCGGCCTGCTCAACCCGGCCGGCGGAAACCTCTGCGTCAACAAGTGACGCACACCCCCGTGCGGTGACGCCCCGCGCCGGCCCGGCCTTCTGGCCGGGGACCGGCGCGGGGCTTTTACACGCCCGGGATCCCGCGCTGGCGCACCACCGAGCCGTCCCGCCCCTTCACGACCTCCAGCTGCGCGTGCACACGGCGCCGCAGGTCGCCGACGTGGCTCACGATGCCCACGCTGCGGTCCCGCTCGCGCAGGGAGTCGAGGACGTCGAGGACCTCGTCGAGGGTCTGGTCGTCCAGGCTGCCGAAGCCCTCGTCGATGAAGAGCGTGTCGAGGCGGACGCCGCCCGCCTCGTCCGTGACCACGTCCGCGAGGCCGAGCGCCAGGGCGAGCGAGGCGAAGAAGGTCTCGCCGCCGGAGAGCGTCGCCGTGTCCCGCTCGCGGCCCGTCCACGCGTCCACGACATGCAGGCCGAGACCCGAACGGCCGCGCCCCGCAAGCGAGTCGGAGTGCACCAGGGTGTAGCGGCCCGAGGACATGCGGCGCAGGCGCGCGGTCGCCGCCGCCGCCACTTGCTCCAGTCGGGCGGCCAGCACGTACGACTCCAGGCGCATCTTGCGCTCGTTGTCCGCGGCGGTGCCGGCCGCGAGGGACGCGAGGCGGGCCACCCGGTCGTACGTCTCGCGCAGCGGGCCGAGGCGGCGGGCCTCGGTGGCGGCGCGGCGGGAGAGCCGGTCGAGGTCGGCGCAGCGGCGCTGGGCCGCGTCGCGCGCGGAACCCGCGGCCCGCACGCGCGCGTCGGCCGCCTGCGCGGCGGTCTGGGCCGCGGCGACATCGGCCGCCGGTCCGCGGGCCGCCTCGGCGGTGTCCTCCTCGGCGAGCACCGCGCGGACGGCCGCCTCCTCCGACTGCCGTGCGTCCAGGCGGTGCTGAAGCTCCCGGTACCGGGCATCGTCGAGCAGGGCGACGGCCGCCGCCTGCGGTGTGTCGAACCCGGCCCGGAACGCGGCGTCGGCGAGTCGCGCGTCCGCGTCCTTGAGCCGACGCGCCGTGTCCTCGACGGCGCGGGCCGCTTCGGCCGCCTCGGTGAGCAGCGCGGCCCGGCGCTCCAGCTGCCCCGCGCGCGCCTCGACGCTCTCCGCGCCGCCGCGCGCCTGCGCCAACTCCCCCTCCAGACCGGCCTGTTCACGGTCGAGCGCCTCACGAAGCGAGGTCCGGCCCGCCGTCCGCTGCGCGGCCTCCTGCCGGGCGGCGAGGCGACGGTCGTGCTCGGCCTCGGCGCGGGCGAGCGCCTCGCGGGCGGGATGCGCGGTGGCCGCGAGGGCGTGCGCCTCGGCGTGTCGCTCCGCCCACGCGCGGGCCGCCTCGGCGAGTTGCGCGGCGGGCGCCTCCCCCGCCGCGGCCTTCGCCGCCGCCAGCTCCTCCCGTACGCCGCCCAGGGCACGGTCCGCCTCGGTGCGGCGCGTGTCGGCGGCGCGGTAGGCGGCGAGCGCGGCCTCCTCGGCGGCCCGGTCGACGTGCCCCTCGGACTTCCGCATGGGCGCCGGGTGTTCGGTCGCGCCGCAGACGGTGCAGGCCTCGCCGTCGACGAGGGCCTCGGCGAGCTCGGCGGCGACGTCCCGCAGCCGCTGCTCCTTCAGGCCGAGCCAGTGCTCGTGCGCGGCCGCCGACTCCTCGCGGGCGCGCAGCGCGTCGGCGTCGGCGGATTCCGCGCGCTCGGCGAGCCGGTCGCGCTCGACGGCGGCGCGGGCCTGCTTGCGGGCCGGTTCGAGCTGCCCCGCGAGGTGTTCGGCGCGGGTCGCGGCGTCCTGCGCCTCGTCGACGCGGGCCTGGA
Source organism: Streptomyces sp. NPDC107575 (assembly GCF_055657265.1). Taxonomy (NCBI): domain Bacteria; kingdom Bacillati; phylum Actinomycetota; class Actinomycetes; order Kitasatosporales; family Streptomycetaceae; genus Streptomyces; species Streptomyces sp. NPDC107575. The sequence goes on from NZ_JBVKBG010000011.1 coordinate 182,086, forward strand.
GGTCGGAGCGCCGGGCGTCCCAGCCGTCGAGCCAGCCTTCGGTGTCGGCGAGCAGATCGGTGTCGGCGCGCTCCTCGCGGTCGAGGTCGGCGCGCTCGCGCGTGAGCTCCGCGAGCCGCCGCTCGGCGCGCCGCGCCGCGTCCAGTCCACCGAGTTCATGAGCGACACGCCGGGCGGCCTCGGTGAGCGCCTCGGGTGAGGTCGGGATGTCGGGGTCTCCGGTTGCGGTTGCGTCACCCGCGCCGTCCGCCACCGAACCGTCATCCGCCCAGCGCGCACCCTCCGGCCACTCCGCCCTCAGCTCCTGCCGGGCCCGCCGGTCCTCCGTCAGGGCCGTCCAGTGCGCCGCCTCCGCTTCCTCCCGGAGGTCCAGCGCCGGCTCCACCGTCGCGGCCTTGCGGGCGCGGTCCATGCGGTCCTGGATCGCGCGGTGCTCCTCGGCGCGCTCGTCCAGGGACGCCTGCCGCTCGCGGGCCTGCGCGAAGCGGAGTTGCAGGCGGTGCGTCTCCGTCGTCTCGGACAGTTCGCGCTGGGCCGCGATCCGCGCCGACTCCGCGGCGTCCAGGGCGAGATGGGCGTGCGTGAAGTGTTCGCGCGCGGTCGAGCGGGCCGTGGCCGCCCAGGTCAGGACGGCGTCCGCGGTACCGGGGTCGCCCGGCGCCGCGTCGACGGGGTCCAGCTCCACGACGGTCCCCGCCGCCTGCTGCATACGGTGCGCGTCCGCCAGCAACTCCGCGTCCCCCGCGGCCACTTGCTTCTGCGCGGCCTTGCGGTCCTCGGCGAGCCGCTGCTCCACCGCGGCGAACCGGTGCGTGTCGAAGAGGCGGCCGAGCAGCTTGCCGCGGGCCTCGGCGTCGGCCCGCAGGAAGCGCGCGAAGTCGCCCTGCGGGAGGAGGACCACCTGGCAGAACTGGTCCTTGCTCATGCCGAGCAGCTGCGTGATCTCCTCGCCGATCTCCTGGTGGGAGCGGCTGAGGTCCTTCCACTTCGCCGCCACGGCGTCGTACTCGCGCAGCCAGCTCTGCGCCTTCTCCGTGGTGAAGCCGGTGCCACGCTTCTTCGGACGCAGATGGGGCGGCTGCCGGGTGACCTCCAGGCGGCGGCCCGCGACGGTCAGGTCGAGGATGACCTCCGTGCGCACGCCCGCCTCGGCGTGGTCGCTGCGCAGGTTCTGGCCCTGGCCGCTGCCGCCCTGCCGGGCGCCGGGCACGGACCCGTAAAGCGCGTAGCAGACCGCGTCGAGGACGGAGGTCTTGCCCGCGCCCGTCGGTCCGTGCAGGAGGAAGAGTCCCGCCGCCGACAGCTCGTCGAAGTCGACCTTCTGGGTGGCGCCGAACGGCCCGAACGCCGTGATCGTGAGTGTGTGCAGCCTCACCTGGCCACCTCGCGCACCACTTCGTCCGCGCGTACGGCGTCGAACGCGGCCCGCAGCACCGCCCGCTCGTTCTCGTCGGGCCCCGCGCCCCGGACGTGGGTCACGAAGTCCTCCGCGATCTCGTGGTCGTCGCGCCCCTTGAGGCGCTCCGCGTAGCTGGCGTCCGGCTCCTCCTCGTCCACCCGGCGCGGGTCGAAGAGCAGGCTGAGGGTGTGCGGGAAGCGGTCGGTGAGGCGGGCCATCGGGTCGTCGGGCCGGACCGCGTCCGTGAGCGTCGCCTCCACCCACGACTCCTCGTGCCGGGCGAGGGCCGGGTCGTCGAGGAGATCCTGGAGGTCGCCGCGGAGGCGGGCCAGCGGGCGCGGCACGGGACAGTCGAGGCGCTCGGCCGTGACCGCGCCCTCGGCGTCGAGGTCGATCAGCCACATGCTCTTGCGGTGGTCGGCCTCCGAGAACGAGTACGGCAGCGGGGAGCCCGAGTAGCGGACCCGCTCGCCGATGACCTGGCTGCCGTGCAGATGACCGAGCGCCACGTAGTCCACCCCGTCGAAGACGCCGGACGGCACCGCCGAGACCCCGCCCACCGTGATGTCCCGCTCGCTGTCGCTGGGCGCGCCCCCGGTCACGAAGGCGTGCGCGAGGGCGACGGATCTGGTGCCCGCGGGGCGCTCCGCGAGATCGGCCCGCACGCGCTCCATGGCGGCGGCGAGCACCTGCTCGTGCCCGGCCTTCGCCACGCCGAACTCGTCCTTCACCAGCGCCGGTTCGAGGTACGGCAGGCCGTAGAACGCGACGTCTCCATGGGTGTCCGGCAGCACGATCGGCTCGCCGCAGCGGGACGGCTGCGTACGCAGGTGGATGCCGGCCCGGCCGATGAGGCCCGCGCCGACGCCGAGGCGGCGCGCCGAGTCGTGGTTCCCGGAGATCATCACCGTGGGCACGCCGAGCTCGGCGAGGCGGTGCAGCGCGTCGTCGTACAGCTCCACGGCGGCCAGCGGCGGCACCGCCCGGTCGTACACGTCACCCGACACGACCACGGCGTCGACGCCGCGCTCGCGGGCGGTGGCGACGAGGTGGGCGACGAAGTCGGCCTGGGCGTCGAGCATGTTCACGCGGTGGAACGAGCGGCCCAGGTGCCAGTCGGATGTGTGCAGGAACCTCATGGTGCACGAGGCTAACGGGTGGGTCTGACATGGCGGGGGGTTACGCCCGGGTGACCTGTTGCGGCGGATGTGGATCACGTCTCGGGGCTCTGCCCCGGACCCCGCTACTCAATCGCGGCAGAGCTTGATGTGCTCACCCGTACGCCTCGCCGCCCAGCTCGAAGCTCGCCGTGCCCGCCGTCGCGTCCGCCAGCCAGCCGCGGAAGCGGTCCACGTCCGACTCCGGGAGGCCGATCTCGATCGTGACCGCCGCCCCGTACTGGACGTCCCGTACCTCGCAGCCCGTGGACCGCAGGTCGTTCTCCATCTTGCCCGCGCGCGCGTGGTCGACCGTCACCGTGGCGAGGCGGAAGCGGCGCCGCGTCACCGTGCCGAGCGCGTCGAGGGCCTCGCCCACCGCGCCTCCGTAGGCGCGGATGAGGCCGCCCGCGCCGAGCTTGACGCCGCCGAAGTAGCGGGTGACCACGGCGACGACGTAACGCATGTCGCGGCGCGTCAGCATCTGCAGCATCGGCACGCCCGCCGTGCCGCCGGGCTCGCCGTCGTCGCTCGCCTTCTGTACGGAGGCGTCGGCCCCGATGACGTACGCGTAGCAGTTGTGGTTGGCCGAGGGGTGTTCCTTGCGGACGCGCGCGACGAAGGCCTGGGCCTCCTCCTCGGTCGCGGCGGGCGCGAGCGCGCACAGGAACCGGGAGCGGCTGATCTCTGTCTCGTGCACGCCCTCGCGGGCCACCGTGCGGTACTCGTCCTGCATCCGACCAGCGTATGCGCAGGTGACACAGGACTCGCCCCCGCCCGACGCACAGGTGACGATGTGATGGATACTCGCTCGTCGTCCCAGGCAGTCGCCCGAGTCGTCCGACAGGAAGCACCCGCACATGACCGGCACCGAGGCCGCGAGCCCGGCCGCCCCCGCAGCCACCACGAGCCGCTGGCGCTCCTGGCTGCTGGAGGGGCTCAGCGAGCAGACGGCCCGCCATCAGGGTCCGCACGGGCACGCCCCCGAGGAGCACAAGGGCCACAGGTGGTGGCGCGTGATGTGCCTGACGGGCGTGGACTACTTCTCCACGCTCGGCTATCAGCCGGGCATCGCGGCGCTCGCCGCGGGCCTGCTCTCGCCGCTCGCGACGCTCGTCCTGATCGCGCTCACGCTGCTCGGCGCCCTGCCCGTGTACCGCAGGGTCGCGAAGGAGTCGCCGCACGGCGAGGGTTCCATCGCGATGCTGGAACGGCTTCTGCCCTGGTGGGCGGGGAAGCTGTTCGTCCTGGTGCTGCTCGGCTTCGCCGCCACCGACTTCATGATCACGATGACCCTGTCGGCGGCGGACGCGGCGGCGCACGTCGTCGAGAACCCGTTCGCCCCCGCCGGTCTGCACGGCGAGAACACCTGGATCACGCTGGCGCTGCTCGCGGCGCTCGGCGCGGTCTTCCTCAAGGGGTTCCAGGAGGCGATCCGGGTCGCCGTAGTGCTCGTGGGGGCCTATCTGACCCTGAACATCGTCGTGCTGGTCACGGCCGCCGCCCATGTGTTCACCGAGCCGGTCAGGATCGGAAACTGGTGGGACGCGATGACGGCCGAGCACTCGTCCCCGTTCGTGATGATCGGCGTCGCGCTCCTGGTGTTCCCGAAGCTGGCGCTCGGCATGTCCGGCTTCGAGACGGGCGTGGCGGTGATGCCGCAGGTGCGGGGCGACTCCACGGACACGTACGCGAAGCCGGCGGGCCGCATCCGGGACACCCGCAAGCTGCTCACGACGGCCGCGCTGATCATGAGCGGGTTCCTGCTCCTGTCCAGCCTCGCCACAACGATCCTGATCCCGCAGCACGAGTTCGAGTCGGGCGGTTCGGCGAACGGACGCGCGCTCGCCTACCTGGCTCATGCCTATCTGGGCGAGGCCTTCGGCACCGTGTACGACGTCTCGACCATCTGCATCCTCTGGTTCGCCGGTGCCTCCGCAATGGCGGGCCTGCTCAATCTGGTCCCCCGCTATCTGCCCCGCTACGGCATGGCGCCCGAGTGGACGCGGGCCGTGCGCCCCCTCGTGCTCACGTTCATGGCGGCGGCGGTCGCCATCACGCTCTGGTTCAACGCGAACGTCGACGACCAGTCCGGCGCGTACGCGACCGGTGTGCTGGTCCTGATGCTCTCCGCCTCCTTCGCCTCGACGGTCGCGGTCCACCGGCACGGTCACCGCAAGTCCACGGTCGGCTTCGGCGCGATCACGGCGGTCTTCGCGTACACCCTGGTCACGAACGTGGTGGAGCGCCCCGACGGCATCAAGATCGCCCTGATCTTCATCGCGGCGATCCTCATCACGTCCTTCGCGTCCCGCGTCCACCGCGCCTTCGAACTGCGCGCGGGCGCGGTCACGTACGACGAGAAGGCCCTGCGGATCATCGACGAGGCCGCCGCCCAGGGGCCGCTGCGGATCATCGCGAACGAGCCGCACGAGGAGAGCGCGGACGAGTACCGGGTCAAGGAGGACTGCCAGCGCGCGGACACGCCCATGCCGGACGACGGCCGGGTGCTGTTCCTGGAGGTGTTCGTCCAGGACTCCTCCGACTTCACCGAGGACCTGCTCGTGCACGGCGACGAGAAGCACGGGGTGCGGCGCCTGCGGGTGCGCGGCCCCGGCGTCCCCAACACGGCCGCCGCGATCCTGATGGACCTGCGCGACCGCACCGGCGGCGTCCCGCACGCCTACTTCAACTGGACCGAGGGCCACCCCCTCGGCCACCTGCTGCGCTTCCTGGTGTTCGGCGACGGCGAGGTCGCCCCGGTCACCCGCGAGGTGCTGCGCCGCGCGGAGCCCGACCCGGAGCGCCGCCCGCGCGTGCACGTGGGCTGAGGGCCCGGGCCCACGCCCGGAATCCTCGCGCCGCGCGAGGAGTTGTCCTGTCCGTACGAAGAAACGTCCCGTCCCAGGAGGCCCCATGTACGGCGATCACGACACGGTCCGCGAGATCCTCACCGAGTCCGGGGACACCTGGGCGGTGGTCGGCCTCTCCTCGAACCGGGCCCGCGCCGCGTACGGGGTCGCCGACGTCCTGCAGCGCTTCGGCAAGCGGATCGTGCCGGTGCATCCGAAGGCGGAGACCGTGCACGGCGAGCAGGGGTACGCCTCGCTCGCGGACATCCCATTCCCGGTCGACGTGGTCGATGTCTTCGTCAACAGCGACCTCGCGGGCCCGGTCGCCGACGAGGCCGCCGCGATCGGCGCGAAGGCGGTCTGGTTCCAGCTCGGTGTCGTCGACGAGGCGGCGTACGAGCGGACGCGGGCCGCGGGGATCTCCATGGTCATGGACAAGTGCCCCGCCATCGAGATCCCGCGGCTCGGCTGACCCGCCGCGGGCGCCGTTACGCCTCCGCGTACGCCCCGTCCGTGGAGGCGCCGGAGGCGATGCCGTACTCGGGCTCCGGCACCGACGTGGGGGCCAGCAGCGTCGAGCGGCGGCCGTCCACGCCGACCGGTACGTCGCCGTCGATGGTGACGCGGCGCAGGGTGCGCGTGTGGGCGTCGGAGTCGTCGACGCCGTAGTGCTGGGTGGCCCGGTTGTCCCAGATGGCGACGTCGCCGGCGCGCCACTGCCAGCGCACCGTGTTCTCCGGCCGCTCGACGTGCGACTGGAGGACGCCGATCAGCGCGCGCGAGTCACGGGCGTTGAAGCCGGTGAGCTTCTGCAGGAAGTTGCCGAGGATCAGCGTGCGTTCGCCGCTCTCCGGGTGCACGCGCACGACCGGGTGCTCGGTCTGGAACGTGGTCGACGTGAACACCTTGCGGTGCTGTTCCAACGCCTTGGAGGGGGCCTCCGGGCGGGCCGCCGCGTAGTCGTAGTCGTTGGTGTGCACGCCGCGCAGGCTGTCGGCCAACACCCGCAGGGGTTCCGGGAGTTCGGCGTAGGCGGCCGCCGTGTTGGACCACAGGGTGTTGCCGCCGTACGGCGGGACGACCTCGGCGCGCAGGATGGAGAAGGCCGGGTAGGCGGGCACGAACGTGACGTCGGTGTGCCACTGGTTGGCGCGCCCGCCGTGCTCGTTGTCGATGCCGAGGGCATAGCGGCCGTCGACGGACGGGACGGTGGGGTGGGCGACCGGGGTGCCGAGGAGGCGGGCGAACGCCTCGTGGCTCCCGGCGTCGAGGTGGTCCTGGTCGCGGAAGAAGACGACCTTGTGTTCCACGATGGCGGCCCGGACCGCGGCCACGGTGGCCTCGTCCAGGTCTCCGCCGAGGCGGACCCCGGAGATCACGGCGCCGAGCCGGCCGCCGACCTTCTGGACGGTGATCTCGGAGGCGGTGGGCGCGGTGGCCGCTGCGGGTGCGGTGGACGTCATGGAGGAACCCCTTCACTGGGTGGGCGGGCAGGCGGTTTCCGGCGGAGCGGGGCGGGCGCTCCCGGCCATGAACAGGAGAATGTGCGGCCGTTCGAAAGCCGGTCAAGGGCCCGCCGGATCGCTTCACGACCCTGCAATGCGTGCGACACGTGTGCCCACATGCTGGACCGGCGGGACTTCTCCGCACGGACCCGGAGGTGTCATCGAAACCGCTGCTCAGGGCGGTGCCGCAAGGTGATGTCAATGGTGCCGCAACACTGCCTTCATGCCGTCAACTCGACGTTCATGTACCGCTGTTGACCCCCGCGCGCAGCCCCTGACATTCTGCGGCGCGTGACCCCGGACCTGCGCCTCGTCTGCCGTCGGCACGTCGACCTCTGTCGACAGGCCGGCGCGATCTGTGCCGTCCGCCGCTGAGTCACCCTCACCTCCTCTCGCCCGCGGCCCGTCCGCGCCCTCGCCCCCGCGGGCCATCCCTTCCCGCCATCGCGACACGAACAGGTAGTCCGCCATGCGCACACGCCCCTCCCCTCCCCCGGATCCGTTGTCCCGCCGCACCGCCCTGCGCGCCGCGGGCGCCGGCGCCCTTCTCCTCGGCGCGGGCGGCGGTCTCGCCGGCTGCCGCTCGGCCGTGTCCGCGCAGGAGAACGCCACGGCGGCAGGCCCGAGGCGCGGCGGAAGGCTGACCATCGGCATCAACCAGGACTTCACCCCGGCGCTGCTCTTCACGCAGAGCGGCGAGTCGATCCAGCACCGGCTGATCTACAACACGCTGATCCGCTACGACGACGAGCTCAAGCCCCAGCCGGAGCTGGCCACTTCATGGAAGTACGCGGCCGACGGCAGGAGCATCACGCTGAAGCTGCGCGACGACGTGACGTACCACGACGGCCGGAAGTTCACCGCCGACGATGTCGTCTTCGCCGTCGAGAACCTCAAGAAGCCGGAACGCTCCGCCCAGTTGGCGGCGACCGCGAAGACGGTGACCGGGTTCGAGAAGCGCGGCGATTACGAGCTGGTGCTGAAGCTGGCGCACCCCGTGAGCAATCTCTTCGACCTCTTCGAATTCATGATCATCACGGATCGGCACACCGTCGACGAGGCGGTGAAGGGCACGAAGTTCAACGGCACGGGCCCGTTCCGCTTCAAGGAGTGGCGCCCCGGGACCGCCCTCAGCCTCGTCCGCAACGAGAAGTACTGGATACCGGGCCGCCCCTATCTGGACGCCGTCGAACTCCGCCTCTACACGCAGCCCGACGCGCTGCTGTCCGCGCTGCGCTCGGGCCAGGTGCACCTCTCGTACCACGTGTCGGGCAAGCACCTCGCGACCCTGCGGAGCAACGCGAACTTCACGATCAAGAAGTACAACACCGGGAACGGCGCCGTGTACGTCGGCGCCTCCGTGCACAAGGCGCCGGCCGACTCCCGCGAGTTCCGGCAGGCCGTCGCCTGGGCCGTCGACCGCGACCGCGTCGTGCAGCAGGCCCTCGGTGGCTACGGTCTGGCGTCCGCCGCCCCCTGGCCCCGCTCGTCGCCCGCCTACAGCGAGGCCAACCGCACGCATTACCGGCACGACCCCGGCAGGGCCAGACAGCTGCTCAAGGCCTCCGGCGTGTCCACGAAACACACCCTGCCGCTCGGCCACCCGACTACTCCGCTGCACACCTCGATCGCCGAGATCGTCCAGTACGACCTCCAACAGATCGGCATCCGCACGGAGTTGCAGCCCTCCGACCCTGCCTCGTTCCAGAAGAAGCTGATCTCCGGCACCATGCCGACGCTCTGGATCAACGGCCACGGCTTCGCGCAGGTGCAGCCCGCGACCCTGGCCGTCAGCGCGTACCCCTTCAACGAGGCCAAGAACACCTCGGGTTACCGCTCCGACGCGTACACCCAGGCCGTGCAGGACGCCTGGCGGCACAAGGATCCGACCGGGGCGAAGGCGCTCGCCCGGTACCAGAGGATCTCGGACCTGCTGCTCGACGAGGCGTTCATCATCGACCTCGCCGTGCAGGGCGCGGTGCAGGTGGCCGCCAAGGAGCTGCACGGGCCGCGGCTCACGAAGTTCTCGTATCTCGACCTCGACGACGCGTACCTGGTGTGACATGACTCGCCAACTCCTCAAGAAGCTGCCCTCGGCACTCCTGGTGCTGCTCCTCACCTCCTTCCTCATCTTCGCGATCCTGCGGCTCGTCCCCGGCGACCCCGCCGAGGTGCTCGCGGGACCCGACGCGAGCCCGGCGTCCGTCGCCGCCATCCGGAGCCAACTCGGCCTGGACCAACCGCTGTTCACTCAGTACGCCGCCTGGATCGGCGATCTGCTCCGCGGCGACCCGGGACCCTCGTACGCCATCGGCGGCGAGGTCTCCGACCTGATCGGGGACGGGCTCGGCGCCACCGTCGAACTCACCCTGGGCGCCCTCTTCTTCACCGTTCTGCTCGCCCTGCTGTTCGGCGTGCTCGGCGCGACCTCGCGACGCGGGCCGGTGCGGGCGGCCGTCCGGGCGCTGACCACCGCGGCCCTCGCCGTGCCGCCCTTCGTGACGGGCGTGCTGCTGGTGCTCGTCTTCGCGGTGGGGCTGCGCGTGCTGCCCGCCGGCGGCCGGATCGGCCTCTTCGAGGCGCCCGACCTGGAGCTGCAGTATCTGCTGCTGCCCGCCCTCTGCCTCGCCCTGCCCAGTGCCGCCGTGCTCGGCCGCTACCTCGGCGACGGCCTGGAGCGGGCGCTCGCAGAGGACTACGTCCGCACCGCCACGGCAGCAGGTGTGTCACCGCGCAGGCTGCTGTGGCGGCACGCCCTGCCGAACGCCCTGCCACCGGTCGTCACCCTGCTCGGCATGCAGATCGGCCATCTCCTCGGCGGCGCCGTCCTGGTGGAGGCGATCTTCGCCTGGCCGGGGCTCGGCCAGCTCGCCGAACAGGCACTGACGCGCCGCGACTACCCGGTCGTCCAGGACCTGCTGCTGCTCCTCGTGGCGGTCTTCGTCCTCGTGCAACTCGTCACCGACCTGCTGTACGCCCTCCTCGACCCGCGCATCCGGTGGGAGTGACCGCTGCCATGACCACACTGTCCCTCGCGGGGGTACGGAAGCGGGCCTCCTCGCATCCGTACGTCGCCGCTCTCGCCTCCACCCGCGCCCGGATCGGCCTCGCCCTGATCGGCCTCGTCGTCCTCGCCGGGCTGCTCGCGCCGCTGCTCGCCGCGCACAGCCCGACCGCGCAGAGCGGCCAGGCGCTCGCGGGGCCCGGCTCCCCCGGGCATCCGCTCGGCACGGACGACCTGGGCCGCGACCTGCTGAGCCGGGTCCTTTACGGCATCCGTACCGACCTCGGGGTGATCGCGCTCGCGGTGCCGCTGGGCGCGCTCCTCGGCTGCGCCGTCGCCCTGCTCGCGGCGGCGCACCCGGTGCTCGACACGGTGGTGCAGCGCACCTTCGACCTGGTGCTCGCCTTCCCGGGCCTCATCCTCGCTCTCACCGTCACGGCGGTGCTCGGCCCCGGCCGGCTGCCCGTGATCATCGTGATCGCGCTGGCGGAAGTCCCGGTGTTCGGGCGGCAGCTGCGGGCCGGGATCCTCGTCCAGCGCAGTCGCGAGTACGCCGTCGCCGCGCGCGTGGGCGGCACCGGAAGGACGCGGCTCGTGCTGCGGCACATCCTGCCCAACTGCGCCGATCCGCTGGTCGTGCAGATCGCCGTGTCGCTCACCGTCGCCGTCTTCCTGGAGGGCGCGATGAGCTTCCTCGGGGTCGGCGTCCGCCCGCCCGAGCCCACCCTCGGCGGCATCCTCAACCAGGCGCTGCCCTATCTCGCCCAGTCCCCCTCCTTCGCCGCCGGGCCGCTGCTCGCCGTCACCTTCCTCGTCCTCGGCCTCTCCCTGCTGGCCGAGGCCCTGAACCGGGAGATCCGCCGATGACATCCGCGCCGCACCAGCCGACCCCGCCGCTGCTCGACGTGCGCGGCCTCAGCGTCGACTTCCCCGCCCCGGGCGGGCGGACCGTGCACGCCGTACGGGACGTGTCCTTCACCCTCGGGCGCGGCGAGACCCTCGCCGTGGTCGGCGAGTCCGGCTCGGGCAAGTCGACGACCGCGCTCGCGCTGACCCGGATGCTGCCCGGCGCGGGGCGGATCACCGCCGGTTCCGTACGCCTCGACGGCACCGAACTGACCACCGCGGGCGAGGAGGAGCTGCGGGCGGTGCGCGGCGCGCGGATCGGGATGGTGTTCCAGGACCCGATGACCTCGCTCAATCCGGTGCTCTCCGTCCGGGCCCAGCTCGACGACGTGCTGCGGGCGCACGGCGGCGGGGACCGCGCCGCCCGCCGGGCCCGCGCGGAGGAACTCCTCGGCCTCGTCGGCATCCCGGATCCGCGGCGCCGCCTCGACGACCATCCGCACCAGTTCTCCGGCGGCCAGCGCCAGCGCGTCCTCATCGCGATGGCGCTGGCCAACGAGCCGGACGTGCTGCTCGCCGACGAGCCGACCACCGCGCTCGACGCGACCGTGCAGGAGCAGATCCTGTCCCTGGTGGGCCGGCTCAACGAGGAGACCGGTACGGCGCTCGTCCTCATCACCCACAACATGGGCGTCGTCGCCCGGACCTGTGAGCGGGTCCTGGTGATGTACGGGGGCTCGGTCGTCGAGGACGGGCCCACGGAACGGGTGCTGACCCGGGCGCGGCATCCGTACACCGGCGGGTTGCTCGCCGCGGTGCCGCGGCTGTCCGCGGCGTCGGGGACGCGGCTGACCGGGATACCGGGGGCTCCGCCGGACCTTTCGTTGCCGGTCGTCGGCTGCGCCTTCGCGGAGCGTTGCGCGTTCGCGGATACGGGGTGTGGGACCGGGCGGCCGGTGCTGGCGGGGGGTCCGGAGGGCAGGCACCTCGTGGCGTGCCGGCATCCGGACCAGGGGGCGGATGGGTCCCCACGTCTCGGGGCTCCGCCCCGGACCCCGCTGCTCAATCGCCGCAGGGGCTGGAATGACCCACCCGCCGACGAGACTCCGGTCCTCGCCGCCACCGACTTGCGCAAGGAGTTCCGCGGACGCCGACGCGCCGGACGGCGGCAACCGCTCGTCGCCGTCGACAACATCTCGCTGAAGCTGCACGCGGGCGAGACCCTCGGTGTCGTCGGGGAGTCCGGGTCCGGGAAGTCCACCCTTGCCCGGTTGCTCGCGCACGCGCACCCGGCCGACGCCGGGACGATCGTCCTGCGCGGCGAGGACGTCACCGGGCCCTCCCGCGAGGTGCAGCTGGTCTTCCAGGATCCGTACGCCTCCCTCAACCCGCGGATGACGGTCGGCGACATCATCGGAGAGCCGTTGCTCGTGCACGGTCTCCAGCCGGAGCGGGCGGCCCGCCGGGCCCGCGTCGCCGAGCTCCTGGAGCTGGTCGGGCTCGACGCGGCGGCGGCCGACCGGCTGCCGCGCGCATTCTCCGGCGGCCAGCGCCAGCGCATCGGCATCGCGCGTGCCCTGGCCCCCGAGCCGTCCGTCCTGATCTGCGACGAGCCCGTCTCCGCGCTCGACGTGTCGGTCCAGGCGCAGATCGTCAACCTGCTGTCCGACCTTCAGCGCGACCTCGGCCTCGCCCTGCTGTTCATCGCCCACGACCTGGCGGTCGTCCGGCAGGTCAGTCATCGGATCGCGGTCATGCACCGGGGCCGGATCGTCGAGACGGGTCCTGCGGACGAGGTGTGCGAGCGGCCCCAGGACCCGTACACGCAGGCCCTGTTGGCCGCGGCGCCCGAGCCCGTCCCGGCGCAGGCGCCGCGCGTGCCCGCCGCCTGACCCCGCCCCCTCCCCCACTCGAAGGACCCACATGACCGCTCCCCGTCGCGATCCGTACGAGAACTTCCCCGGGCATGTCGGCCGCACCTTCGCCGACTCCCGGCCCGCCTGGCCCGAGCGGCGCACTCCCCCGGCCGGCGCCCCGAACATCGTGCTCGTCTACCTGGACGACATGGGCTTCAGCGACATCGGGCCGTTCGGCGCGGAGGTCCCCACCCCGACCCTCGACGCGCTCGCCGACCGCGGCGTACGGCTCACCAACTACCATACGCAGCCGCTCTGTTCGCCCGCCCGCGCCGCGCTCCTGACCGGCTGCAATCCGCACCGGGTCGGCTACGCCATGGTCGCCAACGCCGACCCCGGCTTCCCCGGCTACGGCATGGAGATCGCCGACGACTTCCCCACTCTCGCGCAGACCCTGCGCGACTCCGGCTACGCGACGTACGCGGTCGGCAAGTGGCACCTGTCCCGCGACTCCTCGTCCAACGCGGCGGCCGACCGCGCCAACTGGCCGCTGCAGAAGGGCTTCGACCAGTACTACGGCGTGCTGGAAGGGCTCACCAATCTGTTCCATCCGCACCAACTGGTGCGGGACAACTCGCCGTTGGACATCGACGCGTTCCCCGATGACTACTACTACACCGACGACATCACCGACCAGGCGATCTCCATGGTGACGTCGCTGCGCGCCCACGACCCGGACAAGCCCTTCTTCCTCCATCTCGCCCACAACGCCGTGCACGCGCCGCTCCAGGCCAAGCAGGCCGACATCGAGCGCCACCGGGGCCGCTACGACGAGGGCTGGGACGCCCTGCGCGAGACACGCTTCGCGCGGCAGAAGGCGGACGGGCTCTTCCCGGACGCCACAGAACTGCCCGCCCGCAACACCGAGGACGGCGCCGACGTGGGCGCCTGGGACGCGCTCAGCGCCGAGGAACAGCGGCTCTACGCCCGCTATATGGAGGTGTACGCGGCGATGGTCGACAACGTCGACCAGAACCTCGGCCGCCTCGTCGACACCCTGCAGGCGCTCGGCGAACTCGACAACACCATCATCGTCTTCACCTCCGACAACGGCGGCAGCGGCGAGGGCGGCGCCGAGGGCAGCCGCAGCTACTTCAGCCGCTTCGCCCACCACCCCCGCCTCCCCACCGACTGGCCCGTGGACGTGGACCGCGACCCGGACCTGATCGGCGGCCCGCGCAGCCTGGTGCACTATCCGCGCGGCTGGGCCATGGCGTCCAACACCCCGTTCCGGCTCTACAAGCGGCACACGTACGCGGGTGGGGTGCGGGTCCCGTTCCTGCTGTCCTGGCCGGACGGGCTGCGCCGCTCCGCCGGGGACGACGGCATCCGTCACGAGTACCAGTACGTCACCGACGTCGCGCCGACCCTGCTCGAACTCGCGGGCATCCAGCGCCCGTTGGACGGCGTGCAGGAGCTGGACGGCACCAGTTTCGCGCCCGTCCTCACCGATCCGGGCACCGACAGCACGCACCCCGAGCAGTACTGCGAGATGACCGGCAACCGCAGCTACTACCGGGACGGCCACAAGCTGGTCACCCTGCACCGGCCGGGCACCCCGTACGACGACTCCGAATGGGCGCTGTACGACATCCGCACCGATCCCACCGAGATCCACGACCTGGCCGCCCAACACCCCGAGCTGGTGAAGGAGTTGTCGGCCGCGTGGGAGGCGGCCGCGTGGGCCAACGGTGTCTTCCCGCTGCCCGACGCCTCCGGCGCGCTCGCCGTGCGCGGTCCCGCGGAGGAGCGCCTCTCCCGCCCGGTCACGCTACTGCCCGGCACCCCCGAGCTGGAGCGCTACCGCTCCTCACGCCTGATCGCCTTCCGCTCCTTCACGGTCACGGCGGAGCTGTCCGCGTACGAGGAGGGCGACCACGGCGTCCTGGTCTCGCACGGCGACCAGGGCGGCGGCTACAGCCTCTACGTCGAGGACGGCCGGCTGCGCTTCGCGTACAACGAGTACGGGGCGCTGCGCGAGACGGACGCGGGTCCGCTGCCGCCGGGCACCCGCACCGTCCGGCTCACCGCCACCGCCGAGCCGGGCCTGCGCTGGCGCTTCTCCCTCGCCGTTGACGGTGCGGAGCGCGCCGTCACGCCCTCGGTCCACCAGCTGATCGGCATGGCACCGTTCCAGGGCATCAGCGTCGGCCTGGACCGCAAGTCGCCCGTGTCCTGGCCGCTGCACGAACGGCACGGCGTCTTCCGCTACACCGGCTCCCTCCGCTCGGTCACCTACGAGCCGGGCGCCCCGGGACCGGACTCGCCGGGGGCCGTGGCGGAAGCACTGCGGGAGGCGGCAGCGGCGTTCGAGTGACAAGCCCTGCTAACGCCGGGTGGCGAGGCGCAGTTCCGTCAGGTAGCGCTTGGTGACCCGGCCGCCGTAGCGCGTATCGATGAGTCCGCCGATGCAGTCGAGCAGGCCGGCGCGGGCGGCCGGGTCGAGGGCGAGGGTGCCCGAGTACGTGCCGAGCAGGTCGAGGTAGTCCGCCGTGCTGTACGTGAGTTCGCGCTCGTAGCGGTGGAAGACCGGCGGCTCGAACCGGTCCGCGCCGGGGAGCGCCGCGTTGCCCTGTTCGACGTTCCGGTTCGGCGCTTCCTGGCTGTCGAACGGGATGTCGGCGGCCGGGGTGAGGCGCAGGCCCGGCGGGGTCGTCGGGTCGAAGCGCTCGTAACAGCCCTGGACCTCGGCGAAGAAGTCCTCGGTGCCGCCCGCGACGTGGTGGGTCGAGACGGTGGCGAGGGCGCCGCCGGGGCGCAGCGCGTCCGCGCTCTTGGCGATGCGGACGGCGGGGTCGATCCAGTGGAAGGAGGTCGCGGCGAGGACGAGGTCGAAGGGCTCGGGCGGCAGCGGCCAGTCCTCGAAGGCCGCTACGTCGATGGTCGTGTCTGGCAGCTTGCGGCGGGCGACGGCCGCCAGTTCGGCACCCAGTTCCACGCCGACGATCCGGCAGCCGCGCTCGGCGAGCGGCACGGTCGCCTTCCCCGTGCCGCACCCGATCTCCAGCACGCGGCACCCCGGTCCCGCCCCGGGAAGGTCGTCGTACATCCGGGGCGGGTAGCCGGGGCGGGCGCGGTCGTAGCGTTCGGCGTCCTGGGTGAAGGTGCCGCGCAGGCGTTCGCGGTCGGTGTCGGTCACCTGCCGCACGGTACGCCTCCGTCAGGCGTCCAGCTCCTTCAGTCGGCCGGCCATGGCCTCGGCGATCCGTTCCACGTACTCCTCCTTGAGCAGCTCCGGGTGGGTGCACGGCAGGTCGTGATTGGTGATCCGGCCGGTGATGTGCGGGCGCCAGGCCTCGCGGGTCAGCCAGTCCTCGGGGCGCGGGGCGGCGGCCGTGAAGAACAGGACGTCGCCGTCGAAGCTCCGGTGTTCGTGGGCGCGCATCATGCGGGCGTGGTTGGGGACGATGTCGACGATCCGGGAGAGCGTGCTGTCCTTGAGGCCCGCGAGCGGGCTGCCCGCCTTGCGCAGGGTGGCCAGGACGTCCTCGCGGGTGGCCTCGTCGGTGCGCTCGAAGCCGGCCATGCGCAGGACGGCCGTGAGTGCGTCGCCCTCCTCCGGAGCCGGGCGCTCGCGCCACTGCTCGGCGGGGAACGCGTCGAGCAGCGCGAGGAGTTCGACCTGTTCGCCCGCCTCCTGGAGCAGCACGGCGACGGTGTGCGCGAGGATGCCGCCGACGGACCAGCCGATGAGCCGGTAGGGGCCGTGCGGGCGGATCCGGCGGATCTCGTCGACGTAGTCCGCGGCCTGTTCCCACAGGGTGCCCGGCAGCGCGTCGTCCGAGGTCAGTCCGCGTGCCTGCAGCCCGTGCACCGGCTGCTCGCGGTCGAGGCGTGCGGTCAGTCCCGCGTAGCACCAGGAGATGCCGCCCGCCGGGTGGATCGCGAAGAGCGGCGGGCGGGTGCCCTCGCGGCGCAGCGGCAGGACGACGCCGAGGGCGTCCGTGGACACCGGTGACGCGTCGTCGATGCGGGCCGCGAGCGCCGCCGGTGTGGGCGATGCGAAGAGCGAGCCGATGGTCAGCTCCGCGCCCAGTTCCTCGCGGACCCGGTTGACGAGGCGCACGGCGAGCAGCGAGGTGCCGCCCAGGTCGAAGAAGGCGTCGTCGGGGCCCGCGTCCTCGGCGCCGAGGACCTCGGCGAAGAGGCGGGTGAGCGTCTCCTCGCGCGGGCTCCCCGGTCGCCTGGCGCCGCCGCCTCCGGTGAACACGGGCTTCGGCAGTTCGCGGCGGTCCAGCTTGCCGTTGGGGCTGAGCGGGAACGTGTCGAGCGGCACGATCGCGGAGGGCACCATGTGCTCGGGCAGGGTGCGGGAGAGCGCGGCGCGGATCTCCGCGGGGTCGGGCGAGTCCCCGGTCACGTATCCGACGAGACGGTCGTCGACGACCAGGGCGCACGCGCCGTCGACGCCCTTCTGAGCCGTCAACTCCGCCTCGATCTCGCCGAGTTCGATGCGCTGGCCGCGCAGCTTCACCTGGTGGTCGGTGCGGCCGAGGTATTCGACCTCGCCGCGGACGGTCCAGCGCGCGAGGTCGCCGGTGCGGTACATGCGGCCGCCCCGGAAGAACGGGTCCGGCACGAAGCGCTCGTCCGTCAGCTCGGGACGGTTCAGGTAGCCGTCCGCCAACTGGCGTCCCGCCAGGTACAGTTCGCCGGTCACGCCGGGCGGGCACGGCTGTCCGGCCGGGTCGAGGACGTACAGGCGGGTGTTCCAGACCGGGCGGCCGATGGGCACGGGCCCGGCGCCGGAGGGCTCGCACGCGTGGTACGTGACGTCGACGGCGGCCTCCGTCGGGCCGTACAGGTTGTGCAGGGCCACGCCGGGGAGCGCCCGCGCGAAGGCGTTCGCCGTCTCGCGGGGCAGGGCCTCGCCGCTGCAGAAGACGCGGCGCAGGGCGCCCGCGCAGGAGGCGGCGTCCGGCTGCGCGAGGAACACCTGGAGCATCGACGGCACGAAGTGGCAAGTGGTGACGGCCTGTTGGCGGATGATCCGGGCCAGGTACGCCGGGTCCTTGTGGCCGCCCGGCTCGGCGACGACGAGCGTCGCGCCCTCGCGCAGCGGCCAGAAGAACTCCCACACCGACACGTCGAACGAGGACGGTGTCTTCTGCAGGACGACGTCCGCCGCCCCGATGCCGTACTCGTGCTGCATCCAGCGCAGCCGGTTGTCGATCGCGGAGTGCGGGACGACGACGCCCTTGGGCCGGCCGGTCGAGCCGGAGGTGTAGATGACGTACGCGGGGTGGGCGGGGGTGAGCGCACGCGCCGGGTCGAAGGTGCCGTACGCGGAGAGGTCGAGCCCTTCGAGGACGACGAGCGGTGTGCCCGCGTCGGCCGGGAGGCGGTCCGCGACGTCGGTGACGGCGCAGACGGGTTCGGCGTCCCGGAGCATGTACGTGAGGCGCTGCTCGGGGTAGTCGGGGTCGAGCGGCAGATAGGCGGCGCCGGACTTGAGGACGGCGAGGAGCGTCACGATCAGCTCGGCCGAGCGCGGGACGGAGACCGCGACGAGGCGGCCCGGGGCGGCGCCCAGCGCTTGCAGATGGCGCGCCAACTGGTTGGCCCGCGCGTTGAGTTGCGCGTAGGTGAGTACGGTGCCGTCGTACACGAGCGCGGTCGCGTCGGGGGTGCGGGTGGCCTGCGCCTCGATGGGGCCGATGAGGGTGGTGGGCGGCAGGGCTCGTTCGGTGCGGTTGAACTCGTCGAGGACGCAGGCGAGTTCGGCCTGGGTGGCGATGGTGTGCGTGGCGAGCGGGGCGTGCGGGTCGGCCCCGGCGAGACGGCCGAGGAGGTCGAGGAACCGGGTCTGGTGCGCGGCGAGGTCCTCGTCCGCGTACAGGGCCGGGTTGCCGTCGTGGTCGATGCGCAGTCCGCGGCCGTCGGCGCGGTCGTAGATGTTGACGGTGAGGTCGTCGACGGGGCCCGCCGACAGGTTGTGCGCGCGGGCCGGGGCGCCCGCGAACTCGGCGCCGTAGTCGAACGGCATGACGTTGACGAGCGGGCCGACGAGTCCGCGGCTCTCGCCGAGCAGGCCGAGGTCGCGGCGGATGTCCTCGTAGCGGTAGCGCTGGTGGCGGCGCACTTCCCGCACGCCAAGCACCACTTGGCGTACGAGGTCCGCGAAGGTGGCGTCCGGGGTGACGGTCAGGCGCAGCGGCAACACGTTCATCACCATGCCGGGGACGCGCAGCGCGACCGAGCCCATGCGGCCCATCATCGGCAGGCCGAGGACGACGTCCTCGCGGCCCGCCGCGCGGGAGGTGTAGAGGGCCTGTGCGGCGATGAGGACGTCGGGCCAGGTGGCGCGGGTGCGGGCGGCGAGTTCCTTCAGGCGCTCGGTCGTCTCCGGTGCGATCCGTGCCGTACGGCGGTGGAAGGTGCGGGACGGGAGCGCGCCGCGGCCCGCGAGCCGGGGTGCTTCCGGGCGGTCCGCGAAGGCCTCGCCCCAGTGCGCGCGGTCGGCGGCGAAGGCGTCGGACGCCCGGTACTCGGCGTCGACGGCCAGCAGGTCGGCGAGCGTCTCGAAGGCGCGGGGGCCCGGGCCCTCGCCGCGCACGAGCGCCGTGTAGATCGCGGCGGTCCGCCCGACGAGGAGGGAGTAGCCGAAGCCGTCGATGACGAGGTGGTGGATGCGCTGGTACCAGAGCCAGCGCCGCTCCCCCACGCGGAACAGGGCGTGTCCGAACAGCGGGCCCTCGGCGAGGTCGCAGGGCTCGGCGAGGTCGGCGCGCATCCAGGCGAGGGCCTCGTCCTCGGTCAGGTCCTCGTGCACGGTGAGCGGCAACTCGACGCTGCCGCACACGCGTTGGCGGGGCCCGTCGGGGGTGTCCTCGACGCGGACGCGCAGCGCGTCGGCCTCGGCGACGACGCGGCGCAGCGCCTCGGCGAAGAGGCCCGGGTCGATGTCGCCGTCGATCTCCAGGTATTCGGCGGTGTTCTGCGCGGGGCTGAGCGGGTCGAGGGCCTGCGCGAACCACATGCCGGACTGGGCGGAGGTGAGCGGCAGAACCAGGTCGCGGGCCCCGGTGGGCTCGCTGATCACTGCGGTCATGAGGCGGCCGCCCCCAGGATCTTCGCCCAGGCCTCGATGGCCGGCTGCTCCGCGAGGTCGACGAAGGAGGCCTCGGCGCCGTGGTCCCTGCGCCAGCGCTCCAGCAGGGTCATGACGCGCACGGAGTCGAGCCCGTAGTCGACGAGGTTCTCGTCGAGGGGTATCTCGGCCGGGTCGTCCTCGCCCAGGCAGTCGGCGACGTCCTCGCGGATCCTCTGAACGGTGAGCGTGGTCATGCGGCCCGTACCTCCTCGATGAGCGCGTCGGTGGTGGTGACGACGGCGCAACGGCCCGCGGCCCAGCGCAGCGCCATGTCGTGGTCCTCGCGGGTGAAGTCGGCGACGGCGTCGGCGACGACGAACGCCTGGATGTCCCGCATCCACGCGTCGGCGGCGCTGATCATGACGCCGATGTGCGCGTACACACCGACGATCACCAGCTGGTCGCGGCCCGACTCCCGCATCAGCTCCTCGAGTTCGGTGCGGACGAACGCGCTGTACTTCCACTTGGTGAGGACCGTGTCACCGTCCTCGGGCGCCACGGTTTCGGGCATGGCGAGGACGGCGGGGTCGTCGGCGACGCCGGGCCCCCAGAAGTCGAGCTGCAGCCCGCGCTCCTCGGGGCTCTGGCCGCCGCGCTGCGCGGAGTAGTAGACGGGGATGCCGAGTCCGCGGCTCTCCTTGAGCAGCCGGGCGGTGTTGTCGAGCATGCCGGTCAACGGCTGCTCGGCTTGCGGGTACTTGGCGAGGAAGTGGTGCTGGAGGTCGTGGACGAGCAGCACGGCGCGGGCCGTGTCGACGGTCCAGGCGACGCGGTTCGCGGGGAGTTCCCCGGGGGTCGGGAGCGGATAGGCGGCGATGGCGGGCAGGGCCATGGTGGGGGTACCTCTCAGTGCTGCTCGGCGGCGGACCGCTGATGCTTCTTGCTGATCTTGCCGATGCCGGTCTGCGGGAAGGCGTCGACGAATTCGACGAGGTCGGGCACCTTGTACGCGGCCACGCCCCGCTCCCGTACGAAGCGTTTGACGGCGACGGACCGCAGGGGTCCCGCGTCGGCGCGCAGGATGACGTAGGCGAGGGAGCGTTCGCCGAGGTACTCGTCGGGGACGCCGACGACGGAGACGTCGTGCACGGCGGGGTGCGCGAGGAGGATGTTCTCGATCTCCTCCGGGGCGATCTTCTCGCCGCCCCGGTTGATCTGGTCCTTGGCCCGGCCCTCGACGACGAGGTGCCCGGTCGGGGTGCGGCGCACGATGTCGCCGGTGCGGTAGAAGCCGTCGGCGGTGAAGGAGCGGGCGTTGTGCTCGGGGGCCCGCCAGTAGCCGCGGATGGTGTAGGGGCCGCGGGTGAGCAGATGCCCGAAGCCGCCGTCGGGGACGTCCTGGTCGGCGTCGTCGACGACGCGCACCTCGTCGTCCGGGGAGATCGGCAGCCCCTGCGTGGTGACGACCGTCTCCGGATCGTCGTCCAGGCGCGTGTAGTTGACGAGTCCTTCGGCCATGCCGAAGACCTGCATGAGCCTGCACCCGAGGGCCGGTTCGAGGCGGCGTGCGGCCTGTTCGCTGTATTTGGCGCCGCCGACGAGGACGAGTTCCAGGCTCGACAGGTCGTGGGCGGTGCCGGCCGCGGAGTCCGTCCACACCAGGGCGAGCGGCGGGACGAGCCCGGTCATGGTGATCCGCTCGCTCGCGACGAGCGGGAACGCGGTCTCCGGGTCGGGCGCGGGCGCGAGCACGACGGTGCCGCCCGCGTACAGCACACCCAGCCAACCCGGGCTGCTCATCGGGTAGTTGTGCGCCGCGGGCAGCACGACGAGGAAGCGGGTGTCGGCGTCGACGCCACAGATCTCGTTCGAGCCCCACAGCGAGTACAGGTAGTCGTCGTGGGTGCGCGGGATGAGCTTGGGCCGGCCGGTGGTGCCGCCGGACAGCTGAAGGAAGGCGAGCTCGTGCGGCTCCGGACCGTCCAACTCGACGGGTTCGGCAGGGACTTCGGTCAGCGAGGTGTGCTCGCCGGGGTCCTCACCGACCACGAACACGTGCTGGAGACTCGGCGTCCCGGCCCGGACCTTGCTCGCGAGCGCCCGGTGGTCGAAGCCGGCGTGCCGCTCGGGGATCACACAGGCGACGGCCTCGGTGAAGGAGCAGAAGTACGCGATCTCGCTCTCGCGGTGCGCGGGCAGCGCGTACACGGGCAGCGCGCCGATGCGGAACAGGGCGAAGACGACCTCGACGAACTCGCCGACGTTCGGCAGCTGGACGACGACGCGGTCGCCCTTGCGTATGCCGCGCGCCACGAACCCGGCGGCCAACCGGTCGACGCGCTCGTCGAGTTGGCGATAGGTCCAGGTGCGTCTGGACGGGGCCGGGTCCACGAGGGCGATCCGGTCGGGGTGGGAGGCGGCGCGCTCGCGCAGCACACCGCCGAAGGTCTCGCCGCGCCAGTACCCGGCGGCGCGGTAGCGCTCGGCGTACTCGGCGGGCCAGGTGGGCGCGTCGACACCGGGGGTGAGGGGGCTGGTGCTCACAGGGCGGCTCCCACGGCGTTCAGGAAGGTACGGAACTTCGCGCCGGTCTCGGCGGTCTCGGCCTCGGGCGAGGACTCGGCGACGACGCCCGCGCCCGCGAACAGGCGCAGCAGGTTGCCCTCGGCCTCGGCGCAGCGGATGGTGACGACCCACTCGCCGTCGCCGTCCGCGTTCTGCCAGCCGACCATGCCGGTGTAGGCGCCGCGGTCGAACGGCTCGGACTCCGCGATGACCTGCCGCGCGAGTTCGGTCGGGGTGCCGCACACCGCGGGGGTCGGGTGCAGGGCGGCGGCGAGGTCGAGGGCGGTGGTGCGCCCCGGGTCCGCGAGTTCGCCGGTCACGGTGGTGGACAGGTGCCACATGGCGGCCGTCCGTACGAGGGTGGGGCGGGCCGGGACGTCGATGGTCCGGCAGAACGGGGCGAGGGCCTCGCGCACCGCGTCCACCACGACGGCGTGCTCGTGCAGGTCCTTCGCCGATTCGAGGAGGGCGGCGGCGCGGCGCACGTCCTCGGCGAGGTCGGCGGAGCGCGGCGCGGAGCCCGCGAGGGGGTTGGCGGTGAGCGTGGATCCGGCGCGGGACACGAGGAGTTCGGGGCTCGCGCCGATGAGCGTACGGCCGGGCGCGCTGGGCACCGCGAACGTATAGCCGGCCGGGTCGCGGCGGGCCAGGCGGCGCAGCATCGCCGCGAGGTCCGGGGCCTCGCGGGCGGTGAGTTCGAGGGTGCGGGCGAGGACGACCTTGTCGAACTCCCCGGCCTTCATCCGCTCGACGGCCGCGGCGACGGCGGCGCCGTACACCTCGGGCTCCGGGACCTCGCGCACGGACCACCGGGTGTCGGCGACCGGCACGGGCAGCGCGATGAGCGGGTCCTCACGCAACGGCGGCGCCCATCGCACGGACTCCGGGACGGCGAGTGCGGGCGCACCGTCGGGGGCGAAGGGCAGGGCACCCATCACGACGGGGTTCGGATCACCGGCGCGCCGCCGGGAGTCGAGCAGGGCCCGTACGCGGGGACTCAACGGCCCGTCTCTATGCGGGAGTTCGGCCACCACGCCGCTCCCGAGGAGGGTCCGGTGCGGGGTGGCGAGAAAGCGATCGGTGACGGGCGCGTACTCCTCCAGGAGCGCGGTGGCGGACCCGGGCAGGACGAGCTCGGGCACACGGGTGCTGGCGACCGTGGTCATACGTGTCTCCAAAGGGTGGGGGGCCTTCAAGCGGGGCTGGGCAAATCAAGCCCCTGCGGCGATTGAGCAGCGGGGTCCGGGGCAGCGCCCCGCGACGTGGGAACGGCTCCCGGTCACCCCCGGAGGGTCGCGCCGCCGTCCACGTACAGGTCCTGCATCGTGATGTGCCGGGCCCGGTCACCCGCGAGAAAGGCGACCGCCTCCGCGATGTCCCCGGGATCGGCGATACGGCCGAGGGGAATGCCGGTGCGGTGGGCCGCGAGGTCCCCCTCGATGACGGACCGGGCCCCGGCATCCGCGTCGCCTCCGGGAGCCGCTTCCCACATGCCGCGCTGCATGTCGGTGAGGGTCGAGCCGGGGCAGACGGTGTTGCAGCGCACCCCCTGCGCGGCGACCTCGAGGCCGAGGCATTTGGTGAACATCGCGGTGGCCGCCTTCGACGCGGCGTACGCGGCCATGCCCTGGCGGGGGATGCCGGCCGCGTTGGAGGCGACGGTGACGATGCTGCCGCTCCCCCGCCGCACCATCCGGCGGGCGGCGGCCCGCGAGACGTGCATGGCGCCGTTGGTGTTGACGGCGAAGCAGGCGGCCCAGTCCTCGTCGGCGAGGTCCAC
The DNA here is from genome assembly GCF_055657265.1 of Streptomyces sp. NPDC107575. Lineage (NCBI taxonomy): Bacteria > Bacillati > Actinomycetota > Actinomycetes > Kitasatosporales > Streptomycetaceae > Streptomyces > Streptomyces sp. NPDC107575. Next base: position 206,143 of record NZ_JBVKBG010000011.1, read on the forward strand.
GACGGGGGAACCGCGCAGGATCCCGGCGACGTTGACGGCGATGTCGAGCGGGCCGTGGGTGTCCTCGGCGTCGGCGACGAGCGCCTCGACGGCCGCCGCGTCGGTGACGTCGAGGGGGCGGGCGACGACCTGGTCCTCGGCGTAGGGGGCCGCGGCCTTCGCGACGGCTTCGGCGTCCCGGTCGGTGGCGATCACGCGGGCGCCGCGCGCGGCGAGCGCGGCGACGACCGCCTCGCCGATCCCCCGGCCCGCCCCCGTGACGAGGGCGAGCCGGCCGGCCAGGTCGAGGCCAGTGCTGGGAGACATCACTTGGCGAGCGCCCCCTTGATGTCGTCGAGGACGGTCCGGGCGGCGAGCGGGCCGCCCGCGCTGTTCCACGCCGAGCCGTCGATGACGACGACGTGGTCCTCCTTCTCGGCCTTCAGCTTCTCGAAGTTGGTGACCTTCCGGGCCTCTTCGTAGGCCTTCCGGCTGTCGTCCTCGCTGCCGAGGGCGCCGAGGAACAGCCAGTCCCCGTCGATGGTGGCGAGCTTCTCCAGGGAGACCGGCTCGCTGTGTCCGGTGCTCGCGCCCTGCTGGTCCTCGGGCCGGTCCATGCCGAGCGCCTTGAGCGTCGAGCCGACGTGGCCCGCGCCCTTGCCGACGACGGAGGGCGCGCCGTCCTGCCATCGGATGACGGAGACGGACTTTCCGGCGTTGTCGCCGAGCTTCTTCTTCGTGTCGGCGACCTGCGCGTCGAAGTCGGCGAGCCACTTCTCGGCGTCGGACTTCTTGTTGAGGGCGTCCGCGGTGTCGGTGAAGGCCGTCTTCCAGTCCTCGTTGAGCTTCGCGGTGACGACGGTCGGCGCGATCTCCTGGAGCTTGTCGACGGTCTTCTTCGCGCCGGTGGTCTCGTCGAGGAGGATCAGGTCGGGCTGGAGCGCGGCCAGCTTCTCCATGTCGGCCTCGGCGACGCTGGCGACGACCTGCGACTTCGCGGCCTTGTCGGCGAGGTACGCGGAGACCCCCTTCTGGCCTCGGCCCGCGGTGGTGCCGACCGGCTCGACGCCCAGGGCGAGCGCCGCGTCGAGGGTCGGCTCGCTGAGCGCGACGACCTTCTTGGGGTCGCCCGGCACCTTCACCTTGCGGCCCTGGGCGTCGGTGAGCTGCCGTGTCTTCGACGCGGATCCGGCCTTCTCGGCGCCGCCGGCGTCGTCTCCGCTGTCGCTGCCGCAGGCGCTCAGGAGCAGGGCGCCCGTGACGGCGGCGGCCGGTATGAGGGCGGCGCGGCGGATTCTCGGGGAGGACATGTGCGTGGGGCTCCTTAGGGAGATGAGATGAGAGAGGTGGTGTGGGGGGGGGAGTCCGAGGGGCCGCGCTCAGGCGGGGGCGGCACCCAGGAGACGGATCAGGGAGTCGGCGAGCGCGATGCGCCAACAGGCGTAGTCGTGACCGCCGTTGAACTCGTTGCGGGTCACCTGGTAGCGGGCCGAGTGCAGCGTGTCGTAGAGCGTGCGGCAGTGCTCGGCCATCGCGCCCTCGTGCAGTCCCGCGTCGAGGTGGACGGTGATCGGCGCGGGGTCGGTCTCCGCGTACCGGGCGACGATCCACGGCACGCCGAAGACGTGTTTCTGCACGACGCCGGGCGGCAGGCTCGGCCGCCACCACAGTGAGGGCGACTGGGCGACGACATGGCCGAAACGGTCCGGTCGCAGCCGTCCGGCGTGCAGGGCGGCCAGGCCGCCGAGGCTCTGTCCCGCGACGACGGTGCGCGCCGGGTCCGTGGCGAGCGGCCAGCGGCCGGCCGCCCACGGCAGCAGCTCGTCCGCGAGGAACTCCACGAAGGCGTCCCGCGCGCCGAGTTCGCGGTGGCGGGTGTCCCGGTCGACGGCGTCCGGGGCGAGCACGACGAGCGGCGGAAGGAGACCGTCGGCGATCAGCGCGTCGAGGGCGTGCTGCAGGCCGAGGCGGCCGAACCACATGTCACCGTCGCAGAGCACGAGGACGGGCAGCCGTTCCGTGTCATTGCGAGGGCCGGGCGGTGCGTACACCCACACCTCGCGTTCGTGGTTCGCGTCGCGCTCCGCGCTCAGCGCCGCGGCGCGGACCCTGTGCCGTTCGACGCGCCCGGCGGGCACGGTGCCCGGCCGCTCGGTCCACGCCTGGGCGGGCGCCTCGGGCAGCGCGAAGACGGAGCTGTGGCCCGCGCCCCAACGGGTGGGCAGGCGGCGGGGATTGAGCGGGTCGTGCGCCCCGTGCACCGCGAGCGAGCGCAGCCGGGCCTGCAGCACCTCGGGGTCCTCGGGCGGCTCCTTGGCCGAGATGTCGGCGGCGATCCGGTACGAGGCGCGGTGGTCGGCGCGCAGCCGCAGGCCGAAGTGCCAGATGTCGGTGCCCTCGATCCGCTCCATGAGGGAGCCCGCGAGGTGGGCGCGGTCGCCGAGGTGGCTGACCATGAGCAGCACCTGCCGGGTGGCGCGGTGGCCGCGCCACAGGAAGGTGACCGCCCGGTGGTCGGGTTCGCCGTCGAGTTCCTCGACGAGCGGCGTGCCGCGGGCGGCGGCCTCCCGCCAGAACTCCTCGGCGATGTGCGTGCGTTGAGCGTCGTCGGCCGCGGCGATGCGCTCCTTGAGGTGCGCGATGCGGACACCGGTGACGCGGTCCGGCCGGTGGTCCGGCAGGGCGGCAACGGACTGGACGCTCATGTCTCCTCTTCCTCCGAAAACGACCAGGGCCCCGGAAACGACCCGACTCCGAGAACGACCCGGGCGTTTCTGTCGACGTAATTGTTAGCAGACGCACTTAGGTTAGCCTAAGCTAATCACATGCCCGCAGGACTACGACTCCGCCCCGGCGGAACACAGCAACTCCCGGCCACCGGGCCGCGCAGCCGCCCACCCCGCACCGCGGGACTCCTGATCGGCCTCGCGCTGCTCGTCGCCGCGGCCGCCCTCTCGCTCGCGGTGGGCACGGAACACCTCGCGCCGGACCAGGTCTGGAGCGGGCTCTTCGCGCCGTCCGGCTCCGCGAGCGACGGCATCGTGCGGGAACTGCGGCTGCCGCGGACGCTCATCGGCATCGCGGTGGGCGCGGCGCTCGGGCTCGCGGGCGGCGTGATGCAGGTGCTGACCCGCAACCCCCTCGCCGACCCGGGACTGCTCGGCGTGAACGCCGGTTCGTCGGCCGCCGTCGTCACCGCGATCAGCGTGTTCGGCATCACGTCGTTCACCGGATATCTGTGGTTCGCGCTGCTCGGCGCCGCCGTCGCCGCCGTCGTGGTCAACGCCCTGGGCGGCACCCGGGCGGCGACGCCGGTCCGGCTCGCGCTCGCCGGGACGGCCGTCAACGCGGCCCTGTTCGGCTACGTCAACGGGCTGCAGCAGTGGGACCTGAGCACGCTCGACTCGATGCGCTTCTGGTCCGTAGGCACGCTGGAGAAGCGCGACCCCGAACTGCTGCTCGCCGCCCTGCCGTTGCTGATCGCGGGAGCGCTCCTCGCGTTCGCGCTCGCCCGGCCGCTCGGCGCGCTCTCCCTGGGCGAGGACCACGCCCGCGCGCTCGGCACCTCGGTGCGGCGCACCCGGGTCCTGTCGATCGTGGCCATCACGCTGCTGTGCGGCAGCGCCACCGCCGTGTGCGGGCCGATCGGCTTCGTCGGCCTGATGATCCCGCACGCGGTCCGCGCGTTCACCGGACCCGACCCGCGCTGGCTGCTGCCCTACTGCGCGCTGTTCGCGCCCAGCCTGCTCCTGGTGGCCGACGTCATCGGCCGGATCGTGGTGGCGCCTTCGGAGATCCAGGCGGACATCGTCACGTCGTTCATCGGCGGGCTGATCTTCGTCCACCTCGTACGGCAGCGGAAGGTGGCTCAACTGTGACCCCGGTGAAGGACCGGCCCCGCGCCTACGAGGCGGAGTTGCGGCACGGACGAGTGCGGGCGGGCCGGCTCTCGGTCCGCTTCGACCCGCGCACGGTGCTCGTCTGCCTGGCGCTGCTCGTGGTCACGGCGTGCCTGGTGGTGCTCTCCGTCGGCACGGGCACGTACGAGCTGTCGCCCCTGGAGGTGCTGCGGACGTTCGCGGGGGACGGGCCGCCCGGCGCCGGGTTCATCGTGCTCGACCTGCGGCTTCCGCGCGCCGTCGTGGCCGTTCTCGTCGGCTTCGGGACGGGGATGGCGGGCGCCGTCTTCCAGTCGCTCACCCGCAATCCGCTGGGCAGCCCGGACATCATCGGGTTCGGCAACGGCGCGTCGGCGGGCGCGCTCGTCGCCATCATCTTCCTCGACGCGGGCGCCGCGCAGACCGCGCTCGGCGCACTCGTCGGCGGCTTCGCCACGGCCACCGCCGTCTATCTGCTGGCCTGGCGCCGTGGCGTGCACGGCTACCGGCTGGTGCTCGTCGGCATCGGCGTCTCCGCCGTCCTCGGGGCGGCGACCAGCTTCCTCTACGTCCGCGCCGACATCGGGAAGGCGGCCCAGGCCGCGAGCTGGACGATCGGCTCGCTCAACGACCGCGGCTGGACCGAGGCCAGGACGGCCGCGCTCGGCCTCATCGTCTGCGTCCCGGTCGTCATGGTGTTCGGCCGCCGGCTGACGATGCTGGAGATGGGCGACGACACGGCGGGCGCTCTCGGTGTGCCGCCGGAGCGCAGCCGGCTGATCCTGCTGTGCGCGGGCACGGGACTGACCGCGATGGCGGTGGCCGCCGCCGGGCCGATCCCGTTCCTCGCCATGGCCGCTCCCCAGCTGGCCCGCCGCGTCACCCGTGCGCCGGGCCCGAACGTGCTGCCCGCCGCCTGGATGGGCGCCCTCCTGGTGACGGCGGCCGACCTGGTGACCCAGCGGGTGACCGGTTCTGCGCTGATGCCGGTGGGCGTGGTGACGGGCGTGGCCGGCGGCCTGTTCCTCGCCTGGCTCCTGCTGCGGGAGCGCAGGGCGCAGCACATCTGACCGTCCGGCCGTTACGCGTCCGTGGGGCGCGCGGGGCGCCGGTCAGGAGGTCGCGTCGGTGACCCTCCAGCGTTGGTTCGCGCCGGAGTTGGGCTGCCAGGTGCCGACGGCGGCGCCTTCGTCCGTGGCCTGCCCGCCGACCTCCAGGAGACGGCCCGTACCGGCGTTGACGAGGGTGTACGTGCCGTCGCCCGTCGTCGACAGGAGCCACTGGGCGGCCGCGTCCCGCTCGCCCGTGTCGGCCTCGACGACCGGCACACCGTCGCGGACGGCGAGCCGCTTCCCGTCGGCTGCGCCGGTGAACACGTGCCGCCTGCGGTTCGCGGGGCCGCTCCCGCTGATCTCCGCGAGCCGCCACCGTTGACCGTCGGCACCCGTCCCGGTGCTGATCACGAGAGCACCGTCGGCGACCGTGAGGTCCTTGCCGCTCTGCACACCCGTCAGCTCGTAGGTGCGTCCCTGGCGCAGCTCGGCGGCGTCCTTCGCCACGCCGGACACTCCCTTGACCACGAACGTGGTCACCGACTGCGCGGGCACCGTGAAGGTGGCTTTCCGGCCGGTCACCGCGACCGGCGCCCGCTCGTCCAGCTTGCCGTCCGTGCTGGTCACGACCGGGGTGACGGTCGCGCCGCGGCGTACGGTCGCGAATTTCGACAGGTCGAGCGTCACCGTGCGCGCGCTCGTGGTGCTGTTGACGTGCACGACGGTGGCGCCGTTGCCGCCCCGGGTGACGGCGGCGGTGCTGTTGGTGTCGTCCGTCCTGACGAGGTGGTCGCCGGGCCGGATGTAGTGCGTGAAGTTCCGGGCGGTGTCGAACTTGGTGTTCGTGTACACCGGGCAGGTCTCCAGGGTGTCGTCGGGACCCGCGCTGAAGGAGACCTGGACCTCGCCCCAGTTGCCGCCCTTGGCCGACTCGCCGCCGGGCCTCATGTTGTCCCAGTCCTCGACGGGCTGCCAGAACACCCAGGCGCTGGGCTCCAGTTCGCGCAGGTCGTCGACGATGTGCTGGGCGAGCCCGAGGCCGGGCCGCATGTCGGTGAAGGACTGCCCGTCGCCCCAGTCGCCCTCGACCTCGCTCATCCACAGCGGCTTGCCCTCGGCCTTGGCGAGGTCGCGGACGGAGGTGCGGCCGCCGGTGCCGTACGTGTGGACGTTCATCTGGGCGACGCGGCGCTTCACGTCGGCCGGGTAGCTGGTCCAGTTCGTGACGAAGGTCGTCGGGTTCGTCTCGTCCATCGCCGAGACGACGGCCGTGGTCCGCGCCTTCCTCAGCGCGGCGTCGAGCGCGGTCACGATCTTCTGCTGGAGGGCGGGCCCGATGTGACAGCCCTCCTGGCGGCCCCCGGTCGGATTGCCGTCGGCGCCCAGCTTCGTACCCCAGTAGTTGGTGTTGGGCTCGTTGCAGGGGTCGACGGTCTTCACCCTGATGCCGTGTGCCTTCTCCAGGCGCCGGGTCGCACCGGCCAGATACGTGGCGAAGTCTTCGACGGACGCCTCCTTGAGCTGCTCCTTCGACGCGTCGAAGCCGCCGGAGACATAGCCGCTGACCGTCATGAAGTACGGCGGGGAGTTGGAGAACGTCTCCCAGTGGGTGATGTCCTTCTTGATCCGGTCCACCCACCAGCGCTGGGTCGCGTCGGCGTCCTCGTTCCAGTGGTCCGCGTTCTTCGGGTCCCACCAGTCGGTGTCGGTGCGGGTGGTGCCCTCGGGCGCCTTCCACCAGCCCTCGACGGCTCCGCCGGCCCGCAGGTAGTCGGGCACGTCGGGGGCGTTGCCGCCGCCGATGTTGTAGCGGGCGATGTTCAGGGCGAGGCCGTCCCGTCCGAAGACGAGGTCGGCGATCCGCTCCCGGATCTCGTCCGGGTAGTGCCCCGTGGCGTTCGCGAACCAGACGAGGCTGGTTCCCCACCCCTCGAAGCGGTCGTGCCGGTACGAGGGGTCGGGGGTGACCGTGACCGTCGCGGCGGTGCCTGCCGCGGCGACGAGCTGTGCGGCGGAGATCTGGGTTCCGGCCGCCGCGGCCGTGGCCGCGGCGATGCCGATGAACCGTCTGCGGGTCAAGCGCGCCATCGTGTGCTCCCGGTGTGAGTGGGGTGTCGGTGGTGCTGGGACGGAGGGAGTTCTAGGAGTCGAGCGGCTGCTTCAGGACGGCGACCTGACGGGGCGCCAGGACGAGGTCGCCACCGGACGGGCCGACGAGGACCTCCCCGGTGACCCCCGGCAGCGCCACCTGCTCGTCGCTCCGGTTGATCAGGAAGACATAGCGGTGCTCGTCGTCGCGCCGGACGACCTGTTCGACCAACCCCCGTGCCTGCTCGGGGAGTTCACCGCTCACCCCGACGGGCGCGAGCAGCTCGGGCAGCAGCACGGTCAGGCCGTCGACGCCGAGCCGGGTGGAGACGTACGCGGCCGAGCCCCGGCCCGCGCCGCGCCGGGTGACGGCCGGGCGGGAGGCGTACGTGCCCGTGCGGTAGCCCGCGAGGACCTCGACGTCCGTGTTGGTGACCGAGATCCGGTCGGTCCACAGGCTGCCGGTGGTGCCGTTGTCGAGGTCGACGGTATCGCCGTCGAGGAGCGGCCCGAACTCCTCGATGCGGATGCCGAGGACGTCGCGCAGCGCGCCCGGGTAGCCGCCGAGCCACACGTGGTCGTTCTCGTCGACGATCGCGGAGAAGTACGTGGTGACGAGGTGGCCGCCGCCCTCGACGTACCGGGTCAGCTCCTTGGCGAGCGGCTGCGGCACCACGTGCAGGACGGACGCGATGACGACGTCGTACGCCGAGAGGTCGGTGCCGTGCGCGGGCACCACGTCGGCGCGAACGCCGAGGCGGAGGAGCGCCGAGTACCAGTCGAGGGCCTCGCGGTGGTAGTCGAGGCGTGAGGTCGGGTGGGAGTCCTGCTCGCTGGTCCACCACGAGTCCCAGTCGAAGAGGATCGCGACGCGGGCGGGCTCGCGTCCGCTGCCCGCGATCGGGGCGAGCGCGTCGAGGGTGGCGCCCAACTCGACGACGGAGCGGAAGAGTTCACTGTCGGCTCCGGCGTGCGGGAGCATCGCGGAGTGGTACTTCTCGGCGCCCGCGGCCGACTGCCGCCACTGGAAGAAGCAGACGGCGTCGGCGCCGTGCGCGACGTGCAGCAGCGAGTCGCGCGCCAACTCCCCCGGCTTCTTCGGCAGGTTGACGGGCTGCCAGTTCACGGCGCTGGTGGAGTGCTCCATCAGGAACCAGGGGCGGTGGCCCGCGATGCCGCTGGTGAGGTTGGCGGAGAAGGACAGCTCGTCGCGGTCCTGCGGGCCCGGGATGACGTAGTGGTCGTTGGCGACGAAGTCCACCTCGCCGGCCCAGTCCGCGTAGTCCATGCCCTTGGTGCCGGGCATCACCATGAAGTTGGTGGTGACGGGCGTGTCCGGGGTCAGCTCCCGCAGGATCTCCCGCTCGGCCAGCAGATGGTCCTTGAGCGCGTCCGAAGAGAACCGCTTGAAGTCGAGCTGCTGCGTCGGATTGGGGTGCGAGGCCGCGAGCCGCGGCGGCAGCAACTGCTCCCAGTCGCTGTAGCGCTGCGACCAGAACGCCGTCCCCCACGCGTCGTTGAGGGCGTCGAGCGTCGTGTAGCGGCGGCGCAGCCAGAGGCGGAAGGCGCGGGCCGCGTCGTCCGAGTGGTCGTAGACGTTGTGGCAGCCCAGCTCGTTGTTGACGTGCCAGGCAACCAGGGCCGGATGGTCGGCGTAGCGGGACGCGAGCCGGCGGACCAGCGTGAGGGCGTGCTCGCGGAAGACGGGCGAAGTGGGCCGCCAGTGCTGGCGGGCGCCCGGCCACAGCTTCTCGCCGCTCGCGGTCACCGGCAGGATCTCCGGGTGCGCGGCGGTCAGCCACGGCGGCGGCGAGGCGGTGGCGGTGGCCAGGTCGACGCCGATGCCGCCCGCGTGCAGCAGGTCCATGATCTCGTCGAGCCAGCCGAAGTCCCAGGTGTCGGCGGTGGGTTGGAGCCGCGCCCAGGAGAAGATGGCGAGGGAGACGACGTTCACTCCGGCCTCGCGCATCAGCCGGATGTCGTCCGCCCACACCTCCCGCGACCACTGCTCGGGGTTGTAGTCGGCTCCGTAGCCGAGGCGCCGGGTACCGTCCGAGCCCTTCGCGTACGGGAAACGGGAGGTGAGGGGGGCGGTCATGCACGTCCTTCCAGGGATGCGGTCACAGAGCGGGGGCGCGGGCTACTTCTCGACGGTGAAGCCCTGGTCGTTGCCGTACTTGACGGACGCGTCCTGCCACGACTTGAGGCCGGCGGTCAGCTTCGTCGAGGAGACGTAGGCCTTGCCGACGGTGTCGTTGAAGACCGAGTTGGCGTACACCTGGAACGGCAGGTACTTCCAGTCGGTGGGTACGGTCTTCGCGGACTCGGCGAAGATCTTGTTGGCCTTCTGGCCGCCGAAGTACGGGAACTCGGTGTTCTGGAACGACGAGGAGTTCAGGTCCTTGGTCGTCGCGGGGAACGCGCCGTTCTTGACGCGGGTCTGCACGCCCGCGCCGGAGTTGGCGTACTTCACGAAGGCGTAGGCGAGTTCCTTGTTCTTGCCGAGCTCGGGCAGCGCGAGGGAGCTGCCGCCGTTCTCGGAGCTGGTGTTCGCGCCCTTCTCCCACTGCGGCATGGGGGCCACGCGCCAGTCGCCGGAGGCGCCCTTCACGCCGGAGGCGAAGTTGGCGGGCATCCAGGCGCCGGTCGGCAGGGTGGCGATGGTGCCGTCGCCGAGGCCCTTGTACCAGTCGTCGGTCCAGCCGGTGACGGGCGAGACGAGCTTGTCGTCGATCAGCTTCTGCCAGGTGTCGGTGTACTTCTTGGCGCCCGCGTCGGTGAAGTCGATGCCGACCTTGGTGCCGTCGACCTTGTACGGGTGCGAACCGGCCTGCCACAGCAGGCTGGTGGTCAGGCCCGCGTCGCCGACGTCGCTGGTGATGTACGCCTTCGGGTTCGCCTTGTGCAGCTTGCGGGCGGCCTCGACGTACTCGTCCCAGGTCGTCGGGACGGCGATCTTGTACTTGTCGAAGACCTTCTTGTTGTAGAAGAGCGCCATGGGGCCCGAGTCCATCGGCAGGCCGTAGACGCCGTCGCCGGACTTCACCGAGTTCCAGGGGCCGGGCGAGTACGAGTCCGCGAGCTTCTCGGCGCCGTACGCCTTGAGGTCGGTGATCTGCTTGGTCAGGGCGTACTGGCCGAGGGCGTAGTACTCGATCTGCGCGACGTCGGGGACGCCCTTCTTCGCGGAGATCGCGTTCGACAGGGCCTTGTACTGGTCGTTATTGGTGCCCGCGTTGACCAGCTTGACGTCGACCTTCGGGTACTTCTTCTCGAAGTCGGCGGCGACCTGCTTCAAGGTGGGCTCCCACGCCCACACCGTGACGGTGCCGCCCTTCTTCAGGGCCGACGAGATGTCGGACGAGCCGACCTTCTTGTCGGCGGAGTCGTCGCCGGAGCCGCCGCAGGCGGTGGCGCCGAGTGCGAGGGCGCAGAGGAGACCGAGGCCGCGCAGCGCACGGCGGGAGTTCTTGGGCATGGGCATGCTTCCACTTCTTCGTGGTCCTACGGAGGGTGGGCCGAGCGGGGTCTACTCCTTGACGCTTCCGGCGGAGAGACCGGACTGCCAGTACTTCTGGAGCAGAAGGAACGCGGCGATCAGCGGCACGATGGTGAGCAGCGAACCGGTGAGCACGAGATGGGGAATGGCCTCGCCGCCGGCGGTCTGCGCCTGCTTGTTCCAGGAGTCGAGGCCGAGCGTGAGCGGATACCAGTCGGGGTCCTTCAGCATGATCAGCGGCAGGAAGTAGTTGTTCCACGTCGCGACCGTGGTGAAGAGCAGCACGGTGACGGTGCCGGGGGCGAGCAGCGGCAGCGCGACCTGGAAGAAGGTCCGCAGCTCGCTCGCGCCGTCGATCCGGGCGGCCTCCATCAGTTCGGTGGGGATCGCCTCGGTGGCGAACACCCACATCAGATAGAGCCCGAACGGCGAGATCAGCGACGGGATGACGACGGCCCAGGGGGTGTCGGTGAGCCCCATCTTGCTGAACATCAGGAACGTGGGGACGGCGAGCGCCGTGCCCGGCACCGCGACCGCGCCGATGACGACGGCGAACACGGCCCGCTTGCCCGGGAAGGCGAACTTGGCGAGCGCGTACCCGCCGAGGACCGCGAGGAACGTCGCGCCACCCGCGCCCACCACCACGTACAGCAGGGTGTTGAGCAGCCAGCGGCCGAAGACGCCGTCCTGGTACGTGAAGGTCTCGGCGATGTTGTGCCAGAGGTCGAAGTCCGAGTCGAACCAGAGGCCGAACGAACGGGCAAGGCCCTGCGGCGACTTGGTGGCGCTGATCAGGAGCCACACCAGCGGCAGCAGGCTGTAGACGAGGACGACGCCGGTCAGCACGGTCAGCAGGACGCTGCGCCGCGGGCGGCGTGACGCCGAGGGGCGGCGGGGTGAACGCAGGCGCGGGGCCGCAGACTTGAGCGGTGCTGTGGACCGAACGGAGGTGGTGGTGGTCATCGCGCTCACGCTCCCTTGCGCATGCCGCGCAGCTGGACCACGTAGGCCACGATCATCGTGAGCACGCCCATGACGATGGCGACCGTCGCGGAGTAGTTCTGCTGCTGGCCCGCGAAGGACAGCGAGTACGTGTAGTAGTTCGGGGTGTAGTCGGTGGTGATCGCGTTCGGCGTGAGCTTCTGGAGGATGGCGGGCTCGTTGAAGAGCTGGAAGCTGCCGATGATGGAGAAGATCGTGGCGATGACGAGCGCGCCGCGGATCGCCGGGAGCTTGATGGCGGTGATGACGCGCCACTGTCCGGCGCCGTCGATCTCGGCCGCCTCGTACAGGGAGTGCGGTACGACGCGCAGCGCGGCGAAGAAGATCAGCATGTTGTAGCCGACGAACTCCCAGGTCACGATGTTGCCGAGGGAGGCGAGGACGAGGTCGGCGGAGAGCGGGTCGGGCAGCTTCGTGCCGAACGCGTCGCCGAGGTCGCCGACCAGTCCGTAGCGGGTGCCGTACATGAAGCCCCACATCAGGGTCGCGACGACGGCGGGGACCGCGTAGGGCAGGAAGACGGTGATCCGGAAGAAGTCCTTGCCGTAGAGGCGGCCGCTGTCGATGGCGAGGGCGACGAGCAGGGCGATGCCGAGCATGACCGGCACCTGGATCAGCAGGAACAGGCCGACGCGGCCGACCCCGGCCCAGAACTGGGCGTCCTGGAACGCCTGTTGGTAGTTCTCCAGGCCCACGAAGGTGGTGCCGCCGATGAGTTGTGTACGGAACAGGCTCAGATAGACCGAGTACGCGAGCGGCGCGAGGAAGACCAGGGCGAAGACGAGCACGAAGGGGCCGATGAACCCCCATCCCGTCCACGAGCGGCGCCGCCTCACGGCGACCGGCGGTTGCAGCGTGGTCATCTCGCGTCCCTCACTCGTCCGTGCGTCACAGGTCGCGATGTTTGCGTAAACATCGTTGGGCGTGAAGGGCCCGACAGCTGTTATGTTTGCGTAAACATTCGGTGGCGGCATGTCTACACTGCCCCGAGGAGGACGGTCAAGAGTCGGTGAGGGACACGGTGACAACCCAGGAGAGCGCCGAGAGCGCGCCGCGGCGCGGCAGGCGTCGTACACAGAACGCGTCGATGGCCGATGTCGCCCGGGTCGCGGGCGTCTCGTCCCAGACGGTCTCCCGCGTCTCGAACGGCTTCCCCGGCGTCAACGAGGAGACCCGCGAGCGGGTCCGCGCCGCGATGAAGGAGCTCGGCTACCGGCCCAACAGCGCGGCGCGCGCGCTGAAGCGGGGCGACTTCCGCACGATCGGCGTCATCACGTTCACGCTGTCCACGACGGGCAACATGCGCACGCTTGAGGCGATCGCCACCTCGGCCGCGCAGGAGGGCTACGCGGTCACGCTGCTCCCGGTGGCGGTGCCGACGCAGGACGAGGTGCGCGGCGCGTTCTCCCGCCTCGGCGAGCTGGCCGTCGACGCGGTCATCGTCATCATGGAGGTCCACCTGCTCGACTCGGCGCGCCTGTCACTGCCGCCGCACGTGAAGGTGGTGGTCGCCGACTCCGACGCGGGCGACCGGTACGCGGTGGTGGACACGGACCAGGCGGGCGGCACCCGCGACGCGGTGCGCCACCTCCTCGACCTGGGCCACCGCACGGTGTGGCACCTGGCGGGCCCCTCCGAGTCGTTCGCGGCGCAGCGCCGAACGGACGCGTGGCGTACGGCACTTGAGGACGCGGGCCGCGCGGTCCCGCCGCTCGTGCGCGGCGACTGGTCCGCCGAGTCGGGCTACCGCGCGGGCCTCCGCCTGGCCGAACAGGCCGACTGCACCGCGGTGTTCGCGGCGAACGACCAGATGGCGCTGGGTCTGCTGCGCGCCCTGGACGAGCGGGGCCGCAAGGTCCCGGACGACGTCTCGGTCATCGGCTTCGACGACATCCCCGACTCGGGCTCCTTCCAGCCCCCGCTCACCACGGTCCACCAGGACTTCGCGGAGGTCGGCCGCCGCTGCGTCGAGAGCGCGCTGCGCCAGGTGCGGGAGAGCGAGGCGGAGCACGGGACGACGCTGGTGCCGACGCGGCTCGTGCTGCGGGAGAGCACGGCGGCGGCACGGCGGGGGTGACGTGCGGGCGGAGCGTCAGCCCGCGACGCCGAGGCCCTCCACCACGACGGCGCCCGGGAGTTCGGAGAGCGCCTTGCCCGGCACGATCAGCTTTCCGCGACGGGTGCCGCTGCCGATGAGGACGTGCGGGAGGTCGACGACGGCCGCGTCCACGAGGACCGGCCAGTCGGCGGGCAGGCCGATCGGCGTGATGCCGCCGTACTCCATGCCGGACTCGCCGGTCGCGGTGTCCATCGGGGCGAACGAGGCCTTGCGGGCGCCGAGTTGGCGCCGCACCGCGCCGTTGACGTCGAGCTTCGTCGCGGACAGCACCACGCAGGCCGCGAGAGTGGTTTCGCCGCCACGCTTTCCCGCGACGACGACGCAGTTCGCGGAGGTGGCGAGCAGGTCGGGGCCGTAGTGCTCGACGAACGTCGCCGTGTCGGCCCACTCCGGGTCGGTGTCGACGTGGATCAGGTCCTGCGCGGGCACGGTGCCGCGCCAGTCGCGGACGGCGTCGGCGACGGGCCGGGTCAGCAGGTCCAGGGCGTCGGGGGCGGCGAGTACGTGGTCGAAGGTGCCGATGGGTGCGCGCATGGCGGCACGCTAACAGCCGCCGCGCGGGCGGCGACCGGGTGTCTCAGCGTACGAAAGGCACCGATACGGCCATGATCATCTCGACGTCCTCGGTCCCGTCGTTGCGGTAGGAGTGCGCGGTGCTCGCCTCGAACGAGACGCTCGCCCCCGCGGGCACCGCGTGCGGGGTGCCGTCGACGACGAGGGTCAGCTCGCCCGCCGTGACGTGGACCAGTTCGACTGTGCCCTGCGGGTGCGGGTCGGAGTCGCTGCCCTCGCCGGGCACGAGCCGCCAGTCCCACATCTCCAGCGGGCCCTCGGCCTCGGTTCCGGCGAGCAGCCGGTTGTAGCTGCCGGCCTCCGTGTGCCACAGGCGGACGGCCTGGTCCTCGGTCACGATGCGGACGTTGGGGCCCTGTTCGTAGTCGAGCAGCGTGGTGATGCTGACGCCGAGGGCGTCGCCGATCTTGACGACGGTGCCGATGCTGGGGTTCGTGCGGGCCTGCTCGATCTGGATGAGCATGCCGCGGCTGACGGCCGCGCGGGCGGCGAGCGCGTCGAGGGTGAAGCCGCGCTCGGACCGCCAGTGCTTGACGTTGCGCGCGAGGGCCTGGTTCAGGAGGTCGAGATCCGCCACGTTCCGTCCAGGGTCGGGGCCAGGGGCCGGGGAGGGCTGGGAGGACCCGGAGGCCCTTGGTGCAATATTTTGGATGACAGGATTCAGTTTGTTGAACTACGTTGTGGTGCACCACAACGTCCAGCAAACTGTACTGCGAGGTTCGTCATGACAGCACTCTTCGCCCTGGCCACGAGCCTCCTGTGGGGCTTGGCCGACTTCGGCGGCGGGCTGCTGACGCGACGGATCCCGGCGCTCACCGTAGTGGTCGTCTCGCAGACGATCGCCGTGGTCGTGCTCGGTGCGCTCGTCGTCGCCACGGGTGGCTTCTCGGAGGCGGGGCCGCAGTTGTGGTTCGCCGTCGCGGCGGGGCTCGTCGGGCCCGTCGCGATGCTCGCCTTCTACAAGGCGCTCGCGCTCGGGCCGATGGGGGTCGTCTCGCCGCTCGGCTCGCTCGGGGTCGCGGTGCCGGTGGGGGTCGGGCTGGTGCTCGGGGAGCGGCCGGGGGTGCTGCAGTTCGCGGGGATCCTGGTGGCCGTGGTGGGTGTGGTGCTCGCGGGTGGGCCGCAGTTCAGGGGCGCGCCGGTGCAGCGGCAGGCGGTGCTGCTCACGTTGCTCGCGGCGTTCGGGTTCGGCGCGGTGATGGCGTTGATCGCGGAGGCGTCGACGACGCTCACCGGGCTCTTCCTCGCGCTGTTCGTGCAGCGGGTGACGAACGTCGTGGCGGGTGGGGGCGCGTTGTACGTGTCCGCGAAGCGGGGTGGGCGGGTGCTGCCGGAGGAGGGCGGGTGGGGGCTGATCCGGGCGTCGTTGCCGGCGTTGGCGTTCGTGGGGCTTGCGGATGTGGCGGCCAATGGAACGTATTCGCTGGCCGCTCAGGAGGGGCCGGTGACCGTGGCGGCGGTGCTTGCGTCCTTGTATCCGATTGTGACGGCGCTGGCGGCGCGGGGTGTGCTGAGTGAGCGGTTGCGGGGGGTTCAGGCGGCGGGGGCGGGGTTGGCGCTGGTGGGAACGGTTCTCTTGGCCACGGGTTGATTTCGGCCACCCGTAGTTGCGGCCTCGGGGCTCCGCCCCGGGCCCCGCTGCTCAATCGCCGCAGGGGCTTGATTTTGCCCGCCCACCCGCAGGCGACGGCCCTGTCTCCGCCGCCCATCTCCCACCCACCCGCCCCCTCCGGGGGCGTCGGCCTCACGGGGTGCCGACCACCGACTTGGGCAATCCGCCGCCCACCACGACTCCCCACCCGGGACGACGAGAGTTGTCCCGCCCTGAGCAATCCCCCACCGGACGGCTCCCCACCCGTCGCGGTCGACCCCACCCGGCTTGGGCAATCCGCCGCCGCCCACGGCTCCCCACCCTTGCGGTCAGCCGCACCCGGCTTGGGCAATCTGCCGCCTAGGGCGGCAGGGTGGGCAAGGCGGCGCCCCGGTGCGGCGGAATCGGGACGACGGGTCCCGGCCCCGGTGAAGCGGAAAGCCACGCTGCCGCGTGCACAGGGACGCGGGGCCCCGCCCCGGCGAGGCGAGAGGGCCACGGCGCCGCAGGAACCGGACCGGTCAGATGCGGTAGCGGCGGAGGGCCGGGGCCGCGGCCGCCAGGGTCAGCATCGCCAGGACCACCAACAGGCCACCCCCGGCGACCGCCGGACCCGCGCCGAAGGCCGAGCCCGCGGAGCCGTGGAACACATCCGCCAGGCGCGGGCCGCCCGCGACGACCACCGTGAACACGCCCTGCATACGGCCCCGCATCTCGTCCGTCGCCGCGGAGAGCAGAATCGCACCGCGGAAGACCATGGACACCATGTCCGCGATCCCGGCCAGCGCGAGGAAGACGACCGCGAGCCACAGACTCCCGCTCAGCCCGAACCCGGTGATCGCGAGCCCCCACGCCACGATCGCCCCGATCACCATCCACCCGTGCCGCTTCGCCCGCGAGAACGTCCCCGAGAACAGCCCCCCGACCACCGCCCCGATCGGAATCGCCGCGAACAGCAGCCCGAGCGCCAGCCCCTCCCCGTACGGCGCGTACGTCTCCGCCGCGAGCTGCGGGAACAGCGCGCGCGGCATGCCGAACACCATCGCGATGATGTCCGCGAGGAAGGACAGCAGCAGCACCTTGTGCGTGGACATGTAGCGGAAACCGTCGACGATCTCCCGCACACCCGCCCGCTTCTTCGCCGCCGCGACCAACGGCGGCAAGGACGGCAGCCGGTACACCGCCCACACGGTCACGCACAGCGCGACGGCGTCGATCAGGTACAGCTCGGGCAGCCCGATGACCGGGATGAGGACGCCCGCGAGCAGCGGGCCCACGACCTGGCCGGTCTGCATGACCGTCGAGCCGAGCGCGTTCGCCGCGGCCAGTTGCCCCTCGGGCACGAGCCGCGCGATGGACGCGTTGCGGGCCGGCGCGTTGAGGCCCCAGAACGCCTGTTGCATCGCGAGCAGCACCATCAGCACGGCCACCGAGTCCAGCCCGGATATCGCCTGCAGCCAGAACAGCACCGAGGTCACGGCGATGCCGGAGTTCGTGATCAGGAGCAGCTTGCGCCGGTCCATGTGGTCGGCGATCGCGCCGCCCCACAGCGCGAACACGACGAGCGGGACGAGCCCGGCCATGCTCGCGGCGCCGACCCAGGCCGAGGACCCCGTGATGTCGAAGATCTGCTTGGGCACGGCGACCGCGGTGAGCTGGCTGCCGACGGCCGTGACGATGGTCGAGGACCACAGGCGGCGGTAGGCGGGGATGCGCAGGGGCCGGGTGTCCATGGCCCAGCGGCGCCAGCCGCGCGGCCCGGCCTCGGCCTCCGCGCCGCCGCCGGCCCTTCTGTCGTCGCTCGTCTCGCTCGTGTCCACGGCTTCCCTGATTGCTCGCTACATCTATCTGGTCCGGGGTTCAGTGTCCCAGGCGTCGTCGTCGAGTTCGGACAGAGCGAGCAGTTGGTCCGGTGTGACCCCCTCGGGGATCGCCCGCGGCGCCGGCGTCCTGAGCGGCGGCTGCCAGCCGGACTCCGCGTCCCAGCTGCGTACGACGCGTGCGGGCGCGCCCGCGACCACGGCGTGGTCGGGTACGTCGCCGCGGACCACGGCCCCGGCCGCGACCACCACGTTCCGGCCGATGCGGGCGCCCGGCAGGATCACCGCGCCAGTGCCGATCCAGCAGCCGGGGCCGATCTCGACCGGTTCCATCCGCGGCCACTGCTTGCCGATGGGCTCGTGCGGGTCGTCGTACGAATGGTTCGTGGACGTGATGTAGACGTACGGACCCATGTAGACGTCGCTGCCGATCCGCACCGTCGTATCGGCGATGACATGGCTGCCGCGGCCGATCACCACGCCGTCGCCGAGGGTCAGGATCGGGTCCTGGCCGAGGTCCAGGTCCGGCATCAGGCCCGCGGTCAGGGTGACTTGCTCGCCGATGATGCAGTGCGCGCCGAGCCGGATCCACGGTTCGCCGAACACCGTGCCCTGCGGGAACGCGAGCTTCGTGCCGTGCCCGATCGCGCCGAACCGGTGCCCGCCGGGCTGCCGCGCGGTGACGGCGCCCTTGCGCTGCACCCAGCGCCAACCGGCCTGTACGAGCCGGTGGCCGAGGCCACCCTTGTCACTCCGCTTGTTCGGCACGGCGTCACGTTACCCAGGCGTAGCTTCCGCCCCCACCTCGCCGACCTGTGATCTTCGCCCCACAGGTACCTTTCCCTTGGCGCGACGCATGCATGACACACCTGATGGCACGTACGACACGTAGGGAGCACAGACCTCATGTCCCACGAGGCACTCGTCACCGGCATCGGCGACAAGGAACCGAAGGTCGACCCGGAGGCGTTCGTCGCCCCGACGTCCGTGGTGATCGGCGACGTCACGCTGCACGCGGGGGCGAGCGTCTGGTACGGCGCGGTGCTGCGGTCCGAGGTCGAGCCGATCACGCTCGGCGCCGACAGCAACATCCAGGACAACTGCACGGTCCACGTCGACCTCGGCTTCCCGGCGACGATCGGCGAGCGCGTCTCCGTCGGCCACAACGCGGTGCTGCACGGCTGCACCGTGGAGGACGACTGCCTCATCGGGATGGGGGCGACCGTGCTCAACGGCGCGGTGATCGGCGCGGGTTCGCTGGTCGCGGCGCAGGCGCTCGTGCCTCAGGGGATGGTGGTTCCGCCCGGGTCACTGGTGGCGGGGGTGCCGGCGAAGGTGCGGCGTGAGCTGTCCGCGGAGGAGCGGGAGATGGTGACGCTCAACGGGACGCATTATGTGGAGCTGGCGAAGGTTCATCGGGGCGTGCACGAGTAGCGTTCAGCCTGCGACGGGGGTGCGGTCGCGGGGCTCTGCCCCGGGCCCCGCGCCTCAATCGCCGGCGGGGCTTGATATGTGACTCAACTTGCCGGCTCGGGCTCGGCCTCTGCCCCTGCCTTCTCCTCGTGTTCCGCCGCCATCTTCGACGCGCGGCGCTTCACGATCAGCATGGAGGCGAGGCCGAGCAGGACGGCCACGGCCAGGCCCACGTACGAGAACCTCTTGAGCCAGTCCTCCGCGACCACGCCCACGTAGTAGATGACGGCCGTGGTGCCGCCTGCCCAGACGACGCCGCCCAGGACGTTCGCGATGAGGAACTTCCAGTACGGCATGTGCAGGACGCCCGCGATCGGGCCGGCGAAGATGCGGAGCAGGGCGACGAAGCGGCCGAAGAAGACGGCCCACATGCCCCACTTCTCGAAGGACCGCTCGGCGGTGGCGACGTGTCCCGGGCCGAAGTGCTTGGGGAACTTGCGGCCCATTTTGGCGAGCAGTGGACGCCCGCCCTTGCGGCCGATCGCGTATCCGATGGAGTCGCCGACGACGGCGCCCGCGCTGGCGCAGGCCCCGAGGACGAACGGGTTGACGTCGCCGTGCTGCGAGGAGAGCAGGGCCGCGGAGATGAGCACGATCTCGCCGGGCAGCGGGATGCCGAGGCTCTCGACGCCGATCACCCCGGCCACCAGGGCGTAGACGGCGACCGCCGGAATCGTGTCGAGCCATGCCTGGACGTGCATCGACGTCGCCTCCCGTACCCACCAGATGTGTTGCCCGTACCCGGCGCGCGCTCCCCTCCGGTACGCGCACGCCGGGCAGCCTACCTGCTCCCTATGACGCCGCCGCGTCCCACAAGGTGCAGTGATGCTCGCGGGAAACGTCCGTGGAGAGCGTGATCCCGCCCACACCGGACGTCTTCAGGGACAGCACCTGTCCGGGGGCCCGCCGCTGGTCCGGCATGGCGGGCGCGCCGTCGGCCCGCGGGGTGCCACCTCTGATGAACGAGCCCCAGTACTGCACCATCCGGTCGGCGAGCGCCCGCTGCTCGGTGTTGAGCGGGGAGTCGAGACCGAAGTGCTTGAAGAGGTACTGCACCTCGTTGACGTGCGTGGCCCCGAAGTCGAACTTCTTGCCCGCCTCCCTGATCGACGCGAACGGCGGTGAGGTGCGGTCCGCGAACTCGTACGCGTAGACGGGCGGCCCGCTCCCCGCGAGCCGTTCGTCGAGGCGGAGCGCCGGGCAGGCCATGAGCTGGTCGCCCTGGGCCGCGGCGTAAGCGTAGGTGGGCGACCCGTACGCGGAGAGGGGGTATGCGCGCAGGGCCTTCTCCCCCGTCGCCTTCCCGTATGTGTCGGTGAGCGCCTTCGGGTAGGCCTCGGCCGTGAGCGGTGTGCCCCGGCCGTCGTACGCGCCGTAGGCGAAGAGGCGACCCTCGTCCTGGTTGGCGCCGTTGAGGACGGGCACGTGCGCCGAGCGGCCCGCGGTGATCGCGGCGGCCGGCTGTTCGGGCAGGAAGGCGCCGCCGGTCACCGGCGCCCAGTCGAATCCGTCCTGGGCGTCGAGGATCTCCTTGGCGCTCTTGCCGCGCAGGCACGCGACCGGGTCCGCCGCCTCGCCGCATCCGGCCTTCTCCGCGAACCGCGCACCCTCGGCGACGGCCGCGGTGTGTGCGCGGGCCGCGCAGTCCCCGTACGCGCCTGACTCGATGATCCCGGCCCGGAAGAGGCCACGCCCCGTCGGCGACGCGAGCTGGGTGCACACCGAGCGGCCGCCCGCGGACTCGCCGGCGATCGTCACGCGGTCCCGGTCGCCGCCGAAGCGGTCGATGTTGGCACGCACCCAGCGCAGCGCCTGCTGCTGGTCCTGGAGGCCGAAGTTGCCGGAGACCCCGTCGGACGCCTGCTTGTCGAGGCCCGCCGCCGCGAGGAAACCCATCGCTCCCAGGCGATAGTTGACGGTGACGACGACCGTGCCGGTGCGCCGCGCGAAGGTGTCGGGAACGATGTCGGCGCCCGCGCCCGCGGTGAGCCCGCCGCCGTGCAGCCACACCATGACGGGCCGGTCCGCCGCCCCGTCCGGCGCGTACACGTTCAGGTCGAGGCAGTCCTCCGTGTAGGTCGGCTTCTCGTATCCGGGGTCCCAACTCGACGTCTGTACGCACCTGTTGGAGAAGCCGGTGGCGTCGCGCACGCCGCGCCAGGGCTGTGCCGGACGCGGTTCGCGCCAGCGCAGCTTGCCGACGGGTTGTTCGGCGTACGGGATGCCGAGGAACTGCCGCCCTTCGCCGGTGTGCTGCCCGCGCACCCAGCCGGACGCGGTGTGCACCACCGGGCCGTCGGACCGTTCGGCGGCGTGCGCCGGGACGAGGGCCGCGGCGGTCAGCGCCACCACGGCCGCGAGCACCACACGTAGTCGACCGCGTCTCATGTCACTTCTCCCTGCTGGGCGACGAAAGGGAACTGACGCATCGTTGGACACCGCAAGACCGCAAGACCGAAGCGGAAACTATGACCGGCAGTGACTCGTGTCAACGACGTGGGCAAGAAAAAGAGGAAGGCACCGCCCATCGGGCAGTGCCTTCCTCGCCGCGTGGAGGCGGGCCTTCGCAGATCAGCTGTTGGGACGCAGCGTCCACAGAACGGTCATCTCGCCGGTCACGGCCCCGTCCCCGCGGGTGATCGCGATGCTCACCGGGAACTCGGGACGCTCCCCCGCGTCGAGCTCGGCGACGACGTCGGCGATCGGGCGGCCGAGCGTCGCGGTGGCGGTGACCGGGCCCATCGCCAGCTTCTTGTACGCGATGTCGGCGCTCACGGCGAGCGGCACGGCGCGGGAGAGCTGGTCACCGAAGGCGGCGAGCACGATGGCACCACTCGCGGACTCGCCGAGCGTGAACATCGCTCCGGCGTGCGGACCGCCGACGTGATTGTGGTAGTCGGCCTGGTCGGGCAGCGAGAGGACCGCCTTCTCGGGACTGGTCTCGTGGAACTCGAGGTTCAGGGTGCGGGCCATCGGCACCGTGGCGGCGAGCATCTCGCCGATGGACATCTGATCTGCGCTCATGCCCGCATGTTACCCATGGGTAGCAAGCTTGGCCATCCCTTCGCTCCCGCCCGAACAACCGGGAGATATCGGGCATCGACCGACCAATCACCCGGTGTCCGGGGAAACGGTTTGTCGATTCAGCGGCATGGCGGCGATAGTCCCTCCGTGACCTCTGCCGCCACCCCCGACCCGAAGCGTCCACGCCTGCGCCCCGCGTGGGCCGGACGGAACTACACGCTGCTCTCCGTCTCGGCGGTCGTCACGACACTGGGAGCGCACGGCGCGCTGATCGCCTCCGCGTTCGCCGTGCTCGACGCGGGCGGCGACGGCGGCGACGTGGGCCTGGTGGCCGCGGCCCGCACCCTGTTCCTGGTGGTCTTCCTGCTCGTCGGCGGCGCGGTCGCCGACCGGCTGCCGCGGCACCACGTGATGGTCGCGGCGAACGCCCTCAACTTCCTCTCCCAGGGCGCGTTCGCGCTGCTCGTCCTCCAGGGCGATCCGAAGCTGTGGCAGATGATGGCGCTCAGCGCGCTCGGCGGCACGGGGCAGGCGTTCTTCAATCCGGCGGCCGAGGGCATGCTGATGGCCTCCGTCTCCGGCGAGCAGGCCAGCCGCGCCTTCGCCCTGTTCCGGATGGGGATGTCGGGGGCCGGCGTGGGCGGCGCCGCGCTCGGCGGGGCGATGGTCGCGGCGTTCGGGCCGGGCTGGGTGCTCGCCGTGGACGCGGTGGCGTTCCTGGTCGCGGGCGCGCTGCGGATGTTCCTCGACGTCAAGCACATCGCGCCGCGCGAGCCGGGCGGCGGGCTGCTCGCCGACATGCGGGACGGGTGGCGGGAGGTCATCGGCCGGCCGTGGCTGTGGACGATCGTCGCCCAGTTCGCGGTCGTGGTCGCGGTGGTCGGCGCGGCCGAGTCGGTGTTCGGGCCGCTGGTGGCGCGCGACGAACTGGGCGGGGCGGGGCCGTGGGGCATCGCGCTCGGCGCGTTCGGCGTGGGCACGATCCTCGGCGGACTGCTGATGATGCGGTGGAAGCCGCAACGGCTGCTGTTCGCGGCGACGCTCTCCGTCTTCTCGCTCGCCCTGCCGTCTGCGGCGCTCGCGGTGCCCGTGCCGCTCGGCTGGCTGATCGCCGTGATGTTCGTCAGCGGCGTCACCATCGAGATATTCGGCGTCTCCTGGATCACCGCGCTGCACCAGGAGATACCCGAGGAGAAGCTCTCCCGCGTCTCGGCCTACGACTGGTTCGGCTCGGTGGCGATGGTGCCGCTGGCCACCGCGCTCGCGGGCCCCGCGGAGACCGCCTTCGGGCGGACGGCCTCGCTGTGGGGATGCGCGGCGCTCGTCGTCGTGGCGACGGCGGCGGTGCTGCTGTTCGTGCCGGACGTACGGCATCTGCGGCGGCGCGAGACGGGCGGCGCCAAGGTCGCCGAGGGCGGCGGCACATCGCCGCAGGCCGAGGTCACCCCACGCTGAACGAGCCGCCCGGCGGCTCCGGCGAGGGCACCGCGTCCACGTCCGTCACCGGCTTCGCGTCGCCGACGAAACGGCGCAGCGTCGCGCCGTGCTCCACCCGCGCGGGGAACGCGTCGCGGGCGGTGCGCCGGGCCAGCTCCGCCACCTCCAGCTCCTCGCGGGAGGCGAGCAGCACGGCGTTGCCGAACCTCCGCCCCCGCAGCACCGCCGGCTCGGCGACGAGCGCGACGTTCGGGAACACGGCGGCGAACGTGGCCAGTTGGGACCGCAGGAACGCGAAGGGCGCGCCGTCCGCGAGATTCGCCGCGTACGTGCCGCCGGGCCGCAGCACCCGCGCCGCCTGACGCGCGTACGCCAGGGTCGTCAGGTGCGCGGGCACCCGGGAGCCGCCGAACACGTCGCCCACGAGCACGTCCGCCGAGGCGTCGGGCGCCGCCTCCAGCCAGGCCCGGGCGTCGCCGCCGTGCACCGTGATGCCCGTGCCGTCCGGCACCGGCAGGTGCTCGGCGACCAGGGCGAGCAGGCCCCGGTCGGCCTCGACGACGTCCTGCCGCGAGCCGGGCCGGGTGGCGGCGACGTACCGGGGCAGGGTGAGCGCGCCGCCGCCGAGGTGCAGCACGTCGAGCGGGGCGCCCTCGTCGCCGAGGCAGTCGAGGACGTGGCCGAGCCGGCGCGCGTACTCGAACTCCAGGTGGGCGGGCTCGTCCAGGTCCACGTACGACTGGGGCGAGCCGTCCACGGTGAGCAGCCAGGCCCGCCGCCGGTCGACGTCGGGCAGCAGCTTGGCGGTGCCGTGGTCGACGTCGCGGGTGACGGGTATCGGCTCGGGATCGGATGCGTTCACGTGCACATTGTGCCGCTGTGGGGCCGCGACCAGTACGGTCGCGACCCCACTCCGGTTCACTCCACGGCGGTCACCGTCCCCGCCCCCACGGTCCGCCCGCCCTCACGGATCGCGAACCCGAGACCGGCCTCAAGCGGAACGTCCCGCCCCAGCTCGACCGTCATGCCGACGGTGTCACCGGGCCGCGCGACGGCCACCTCACCGAGGTCGACGTCCCCGACGACATCCGCCGTACGCAGATAGAACTGCGGCCGGTACCCGGTGGCGACGGGCGTGGAGCGGCCGCCCTCCGCCGCCGACAGCACGTACACCTGCGCGGTGAAGCGCCGGGCGGGCTTGACCGTGCCGGGTTCGGCGACGACGTGCCCGCGGCGCACCGCGTCGCGCGGCACCCCGCGGAGCAGCAGCGCCACGTTGTCCCCCGCCTGCGCCTCCTCCATCGGCTTGCCGAAGGTCTCGACGCCGGTGACGACGGTCTCGAGGTCGTCGGCGGTGCCGTACACACGCACCCGGTCGCCGACCCGCACGCGGCCGCGCTCGACCGCTCCGGTCACCACCGTGCCGCGCCCGCTGATCGTCATCACGTTCTCGACGGACAGCAGGAACGGCGCGTCCACGTACCGCTCCGGCATCGGAACGTACGTGTCCACGGCATCGAGCAGCGCCTCGATCGAGGCGGTCCAACGCGCCTCGCCCTCAAGGGCCTTGAGCCCGGACACCCGCACCACGGGTACGGAGTCGCCCCCGTACCCGTGCGCGGACAGCAGCTCGCGCACTTCGAGCTCGACCAGGTCGGTGAGCTCCTCGTCGCCCGCGTCCGCCTTGTTGATCGCGACGACGATGTGGTCGACGCCGACCTGCCGGGCGAGCAGCACGTGCTCGGCGGTCTGCGGCATGATCCCGTCGAGCGCCGAGACGACGAGGATCGCCCCGTCGAGCTGGGCGGCGCCCGTGACCATGTTCTTGACGTAGTCGGCGTGGCCCGGCATGTCCACATGCGCGTAGTGCCGGGTGTCGGTCTCGTACTCGACGTGCGCGATGTTGATGGTGATGCCGCGCTGCGCCTCCTCGGGCGCCTTGTCGATGCGGTCGAAGGAAACGTATTGGGTGCCGCTGTCGGCGCCGCGCTCGGCGAGGACCTTGGTGATGGCGGCGGTCAGGGTGGTCTTGCCGTGGTCGACGTGACCCATGGTGCCGATGTTGAGGTGCGGCTTGGTGCGCACGTATGCCGTCTTGGGCATGGCTGGCCGTGTTCCTTTCCGGAACAAGAAAAGTGAAGCCTCCTGGTACCGAGGCGGGGACCCCTGAGCCGGACCGACCCTCCCCCTGCGGGGTCCGCCGGAATGTCCGGAGAGGGTCAGCTTCGCGCGCCGTCTGCTGCGGCCGCGGTCAGGAGAACGGCAGCCCGAGCTGCGTCCGCGACTGCGGACGTAGCTGCGTGGAAGGCGTGCCGGAACATGTGGCAGATCTTCTCCGACGCGGGCCCCCACGTCGAACGATTTTCCGTGCCCCGGGCGGGAGTTACCCGCCCACGTTCTTCAGTGCCTCGCGTACGGAGAGCGGCGCGAGGGTGCCCCGGTGGACGGCGACGAAGGACCGTACGGCGTCGGGGTCGGTCTTGGCGTACTCGCGCAGGGCCCAGCCGATCGCCTTGCGGATGAAGAAGTCGGGGTGACCGGACTGGCGCAGGCAGTACGCGAAGAGGCGGTCGGTGTCGGTGGCGTCCTTGTGGCGGAGCTGGTGGAGCAGCGCGGTCCTCGCCACCCAGAGGTTCTCGTCCGCGATCCACGCGTCCATGTCGGCGCGCAGCGTCGGGTCGGCGGCGACGAGCCCACCGACGATGTGCGCCGCCAGGTGGTCGACCGTGTCCCACCACGGCACGGTCGTGATCAGCTCGCGCGCGACGGGCAGGAAGCCGGACGTGAGGCCGCGCACATGGCGGCGCAGGTAGTCGATCGCGAAGTAGGCGTACTCGCGCTCCGGCAGCGCCCAGCAGCGCAGCGCGACGGCGGTGAGGTCGCGCTCGTCCGGCCGCGGCGTCCCGGCCAGCACGGCCCTGGTCAGCTCCCGGCGCACGGGGGACGTGAGGCCGAGGAAGGGGGCCACGTCCTTCATGTACGCACGCATCCGCGCGGCCCGCCCGGGGTCCGCGGCGGCGCCGTACACCTCGGGGAGGCGGGCGAGCAGAGTGTCGGCGAGAACGCTGGACGGCGGCGCGGTGACGGGCACGTGACGCTCCTCGCAATTGCGGCAAGAGCCGGGAAAGTGAGACACAACCTACGGCGATCTTATGTGGGGGTCGGTTAGTCTCCCCGGATGTTCGAGACCGTCCCCGCCCGTCCCGCCGGGCTCGCGGCCCGCTGCGGCCAGGCGCTGCTGTCGCCCTGGTCGAGGCTTTCGCTGCTGGTGCTGCTGCTCGCCGCGGGCGCGACGTGCGTGCTGCTCTTCGAGCCGCAGCAGCTGATCACGCAGGGCTGGCCGCCCCAGGTGAACGGGGCGGCGGCGGTCGTCCTGTTCGCGGTGGCGTACGGGGTGTGCACGGTCGCGTTCGTCCCGAGACCGCTGCTCAATCTGGCGGCGGGTGCCCTGTTCGGCTCCCAGCTGGGGCTGCTCGGCGCGCTCGGCGGGACGGTGCTCGGCGCCGGACTCGCCTTTCTGCTCGGGCGGCTGCTCGGCCAGGACGCGCTGCGGCCGCTGCTGCGCGGGCGCTGGCTGAAGGCGGCGGACGGGCAGCTCAGCGAGCACGCCTTCCGCTCGATGCTCGCGGCGCGGCTCTTCCCCGGCGTCCCGTTCTGGGCGGCGAACTACTGCGCGTCGATCTCGAGGATGAGCATCGTGCCGTTCCTCCTCGCCACCGCGCTCGGCTCGATCCCGAACACGGCGGCGTACGTGGTGGCGGGCGCCCGTGCCTCGACGCCCACGTCGCCCATCTTCCTGATCGCGATGGGCTTCATCGTCGTCACGGGGTGCGCGGGCGCGGTCGTGGCGTGGTGCAAGCGTCATCAGCTGCGGAAGCAGGCGCCGTCGGACTGACCGGCTCCCCCTTGAGCCCCCTGCCGAGGCGGAGTGTCACCGCGACGGAGGCCGCGGCGAGGACGGTCATCGCGGTCGCGGGCGAGGTCGCCTGGGCCAGCGCGCCCGCGAGCACCGCGCCCACTCCCTGCATGGTCAGCATGCCCGCGGTGTGCAGGCCGAGGGCGTGCCCGCTCAGCCGCTCCGGGGTCAGCGCCATCAGCCGCTCCTGCAGCAGCAGGCTCGCCGAGAAGCCCACCGACGCGAGCGCGACCGCCACCACGGCGAACGGCAGGGCGGGGCGCAGGGCGAACACCAGGTACGGGGCGGCGAGCAGCAGCCGCAGCGGTGCGGCGAGCCGGGCCCGCCACCGGGGCGGCAGGAAGCGTCCGGTGAGGACGTCCCCGGCGAGCATGCCGAGGGCGGCGCTCGCGAGCAGTACGCCCGCGTGCTCGGTGTCGTACGGGACGAACAGGGCCTCGCAGCCGACGATCAGCCCGTTGGGAACCCACAGCGCGAGGTAGACGTAGCGGCGCGGTACCGAGGACCACAGGGCGGCGTTGCCGCGCATCGTCTCGCGCGGGGACGGGCGCCCGGCGGCGCGCGCCGGGTGCCGGGTCAGTCCGCACCGCGCGACCACCGCGGCGAGCGCGTAGAGACCGGCGGCGACGAGGAGTGTGCCGCGCGGCGACAGCACGGCGACGAGCAGCCCGCCCAGCGCGTACCCCAGGATCTGGCAGACGCCCGCGCTCATGTTCATGACGGAGCGGCCGAGCAGATAGCCGTCGCGGCTGAGGATGTCGGTGAGCATGCCGTAGCGGACCCCGCCGCCGAGCGCCGATGGCACGCCCTGGACGAGGACGAGCGTGAGCGCGGCGGCCGTCGGCAGACCTGGCGTCGCCTGCGCCGCCGTGGCGAGCCCCAGGAAGAGCGCGAGCCCGACGAGGGCCGCGCGCGGCGGCACCCGGTCGGCCGCCGAGAGCAGCGTGAGCGCTCCGACGACCTGCGCGAGCGAGGGCCCGAACATGGCGAGCGCGGACAGCAGCGGCGATCCGGTCGAGGCGTAGACGAGCGACCCGAGCGCAAGCCCACCGACCGTCTGCCCGGCGACCTGGAGGGACGCGGCAGCGAAGAGGGAGGGATATTCGGGCGTGCGGAACAGGTCCCGATAGGTGTCCATGAGGGGAGGCTGCGGGGCGGGGCGGGGGCGGCGTTAATCTTTCGCGCACCGGCGAAAGGCAGGGGGTGGTCGTGGGTATCTGGCAGGTCGACGCCGACACGCTCGCGGGGAGTCGGTTCGTCGTGTCGCGGCTTGCCGAGGCGACCGCGAGCCTGAAGAAGCTGGCGGACCCCGTCGCTGCGCACCCCGGCGAGCGGCGCTGGCTGGACGCCCATCTGCCCGCCTACCGTGCGCGGCTCGCCGCCGAGCCGACGACGGCGCTGCTGCTGGACGCCGCGTTCGGGGCACGGTGGATCGCCGACTTCATGACGCCGACACCGGACGGCGTCCGCGAGGACGACCTGGCGGAAGGACTCGCACGGATCCGCGCCACACCGCCGGAGGTCGTCCGCGCGAACCTCGCGGTCTCCTCGCCGGGCCCGCTGCCCGACGCGCTCGCCCGCGCCGACGACCTGGCGGACCGCGCGGCGGCGCTGCTCGCGTGGGTGTGGCGGGAGACGGTGCTGCCCGAGTGGCCGCGCCGCCGCCGGATCATCGAGGCCGATGTCCTCGCCCGGACAAGGGAGTTGACGCGCGGCGGCTGGGCGGCGGCCTTCGGCGGGATGCGCCCCACGATGGGCTGGCTCGGCGAGGGCCGGCTGCGGATCAACGCCCACGACTACCCGCCACGGAACATCGCGGGCACGCAGCTGCTGTTCGTGCCGGTCACCCCGAAGCAGGGCTGGGTGTCATGGCCGGAAGCGACCCCGGTCGACCGGTACGCGGTGGTCTACCCGTGCGCGGGCACCCTCGCGGACGCGGACAGGGCGGCGCCGCCCGGCGGACTCGCGGCGCTCCTCGGCACGGCCCGCGCCCAGGTCCTCGTGCTCCTCGAACAGCCGCTGACGACGAGCCAGTTGGTGGCCCTCACCGGCCAGGGCCTCGGCTCGGTGGGCCGGCACCTGAAGGTGCTGCACGGGGCCGGACTCGTACAGCGGCGCCGGGCGGGCCGCTCGGTGCTCTACTTCCGTACGCCGGCCGGAGACACGCTGCTTCGGGCACAGCGGCCGGACGTGCGGCCGGGCCTGTAAAGGCCCCGCTCACTCCCCTGTGGTGCTCCCGTCACTTTCGAACGCTACTCTGCCCCACGCGACCCCCGGGCCCGCTGTGCCGGGAGTTCGCGCCGCCCCGCCTGGCCCGCGTTCGCGGCAGGTTCCGCCGAGCACCTGGATCGCGTACCCACCTCATGTCCTGGTTCGAATCTTTCATCCTCGGGCTCGTCCAGGGCCTCACGGAGTTCCTGCCGATCTCGTCGAGCGCCCATCTGCGTCTCACGGCCGCGTTCGCCGGGTGGCACGACCCCGGCGCCGCCTTCACGGCGATCACCCAGCTCGGCACCGAGACGGCGGTCGTCATCTACTTCCGCAAGGACATCGCGCGGATCATCTCGGCGTGGTTCAGGTCGCTCACCGACAAGACGATGCGGGGCGACCACGACGCGCAGATGGGCTGGCTGGTGATCGTCGGCTCGATCCCGATCGGCGTGCTCGGCGTGACGTTCAAGGACCAGATCGAGGGCCCGTTCCGCGATCTGCGGCTCACGGCGACGACGCTGATCGTGATGGGTGTCGTCCTCGGCATCGCCGACCGGCTCGCGGCCCGCGACGAGGCGGGCGGCAGGCACCGCGCGGCCCGGCCGCGCAAGGAGCTCAAGGACCTCTCGGTCAAGGACGGCCTGATCTACGGCCTGTGCCAGGCGCTGGCCCTCGTCCCGGGCGTCTCCCGCTCCGGCGCCACCATCAGCGGCGGCCTCTTCCTCGGCTACACCCGTGAGTCCGCGGCCCGCTACTCCTTCCTCCTCGCGATCCCCGCCGTCCTCGCCTCCGGCGTCTTCGAGCTGAAGGACGCGAGCGAGGGCGGCCATGTCTCCTGGGGGCCCACGGTGTTCGCGACGGTGATCGCCTTCGGTGTCGGCTACGCGGTGATCGCCTGGCTGATGAAGTTCATCTCGACGCGCAGCTTCATGCCGTTCGTCTACTACCGCATCGCCCTCGGCATCGCCCTGTTCGTACTGGTGAGCATGGGCGTCCTGAGCCCGCACGCGGCGGAGTCGGCGGGCTGACCTGACGGGCCGGGAAGAGACCGGCCTCCCCAAGTGTTCCGCCCCACATCCGAGTTGAGCCGACAGGACGGGCGTGCGATGCGAGCGGTGCGGTTTCACGAGTACGGCGGGATCGATGTGCTGCGGGTCGAGGACGTGCCGCGGCCCGTACCGGCGGCCGACCAGGTGCTGGTCGAGGTGCGGGCGGCCGGGATCCAGCCCGGTGAGGTGAGCATCCGGACGGGGTTCCTGCACGAGCGGTGGCCCGCCGCGTTCCCGTCCGGGCAGGGCAGCGACCTGGCCGGGGTCGTCGTCGAAGTCGGCTCGCACGTACGGGACTTCGCGGTCGGCGACGAGGTCGTCGGGTTCACGCACCGCAGGGCCAGCCACGCCGAGTACGTCACCGTCGACGACGTGAACCTCGTGCACCGGCCCGCCGGGCTCCCCTGGGACGTGGCCGGTGCGCTGTACGTCGCGGGGGCCACCGCCTACGCCTGCGTCTGGGCCGTGGACCTGCGCCCCGGCGACACGGTGGTGGTGTCCGGCGCGGCGGGCGGCGTCGGCTCGTTCGCCGTCCAGCTCGCGCGGCTCAAGGGCGCCACCGTCATCGGGCTCGCGAGCGAGCCGAACCACAGCTGGCTGAAGGAGAAGGGCGTGCTCCCCCTCGCGTACGGGGACGGCGTGCGGGAGCGGATCCGGCAGGCCGCGGGCGACCGGGGCGTTGACGCGTTCATCGACACGTTCGGCACGGGATATGTCGAGCTGGCCGTGGAGCTTGGCGTGGCACCGGAGCGCATCAACACCATCCGCGACTGGGCGGTCGCGGGCCGGGTCGGCGCCCGGACGTACGGGGAGGGCGCGGCGGCCAGCGCGGTGGTGCTCGGCGAGCTGGCCCGGCTGGCCGCGCGCGGCGAGCTGGAGGTGCCGATCGCCCGCGGCTACCCGCTGGACCAGGTGCGCGAGGCCTTCCGCGAGCTGGAGGAGCGGCACACGCACGGGAAGATCGTGCTGCGCCCGTAGGGGGTCTCACCAGGGCAGCGGCCCCTCGGCGGAGACGTACGCGCCCGTGGGCCCGTCCGCCCCGATCCGCGCCATGCGGACGATGATCTCCGCGCCTTCCTCGACGGTCTGCACGCCCGTGTTCCCGTTCAGGTCGGTCCTGGTGAAGCCGGGCTCGACGGCGTTGATCCGGATCTCCGGGAACGCCTTCGCGTACTGCACGGTCAGCATGTTCACGGCCGTCTTGGAGGCCGGGTAGGCGAGGCCGGGGTAGGCGGCTGCCGGGTTCCCCGCGTCGGTGGCCCCTGCGAGGGAGGCCAGACCGCTGCTGACGTTGACGACGACGGGGGCGGCGGAGCGGCGCAGCAGGGGCAGGAAGGCGTGGGTGACGCGGACGGTGCCGAAGACGTTCGTCTCGAACAGCGGGCGCAGGGTGTCGACGGTCTCGTCGGCCGGAAGCACGATGCCGTTGCCTTCGGTGCGGCCCTCGATCCCGGCGTTGTTGATCAGTACGTCGAGGCCGCCGTCCGCCTCGATGGTCTTCGCGGCGGCCGCGACGGAGGCGTCGTCGGTGATGTCGATGACGACGTGCCGGGCGCCGAGCTCCTCGGCGGCGCGGCGGCCGCGCTCGGGGTCGCGGGCGCCGACGTAGACGGTGTGGCCCGCCTCGACGAGGCGGCGGGCGGTCTCCCGGCCGAGGCCCTTGTTGGCCCCGGTGATCAGTGTGGTGGTCATGCGTCCAGGCTGCGCCGGGGGCGGGCCCGCGACCAGCAGTCCCGTCTTCCTGGGACCGGCGATACCAGGAAGATCCCGGCCGGACGGGGCACAGTGGTGGCATGGCACATGCGGAGCTCGGCGACTTCGGGGACACGGTGCGGCGCTGGCGGGACCGGGTCTCCCCGCAGGCCGCGGGGATCGCGTCCGTGGGGCCGCGGCGGGCCGCGGGGCTGCGCCGCGAGGAGCTGGCGCTGCTCGCGGGGATCTCGGCGGACTACGTCACCCGGCTGGAACAGGGCCGCGCCACCCACCCCTCCGACCAGGTCGTGGAGGCGCTGGCCCGAGCGCTGCGGCTCACCGACACCGAGCGCGAGCACCTCTTCCGGCTCGCGGGCCTCGCGCCGCCGGGGCTCGAGACGGTGCCGGCCAGGCTCACGCCGAGCGTGCGCCGGTTGCTCGACCGGCTGTCCGGGACACCGGCCGCCGTGTTCGACGCGGCGTGGACGCTGCTGCTTGCGAACCCGCTGTACACGGCGCTGCTCGGGGAACGCCCCGAGTGGGGCGGCCACGGGCGCAACGGCGTGTGGTGGACGTTCCTCGGGCCGACGAGCCGGGTCCGCCAGACCCCGGACGAGCGGCAGGCCATGGAGACGGCCCTGGTTTCGGACCTGCGCACGACCGCGAGCCGCTATCCGCTGGACCCGCGCCTGCACACGCTCGTCGACGAGCTGCGCACGCGCAGCCCGCGCTTCGCCGAGCTGTGGGACTCGGGCGCGGTCGGCCGGCACGCCGCCGCGCGCAAGACGGTGGACCACCCCGAGGTCGGCCCGCTGACGCTGGACTGCGACATCCTCACGGTGGCGGGCGCCGATCTGCGGGTCATGCTCTACACGGCCGAACCGGGCACCCCGGACGCGGACCGCCTGGCGCTGCTGACGACGGCGGTGCTGCCGACGATGGTCGGCGCCTGACCAGGCCCTGCGTCAACTCCTTTACAGCATCGGTCACTTGATGCTCAGTACCGCTCGCTCAGGGTTCCCAACCGGGTGCCCGGCACGTAGCCTTGGCACATGCCGCCCGTCACTTCTGGTCCTGTGCGGTCTGCCGCGGAGGTCAACGAGCAGATCCGCGGATTGTGGCTGCGCACGGGAGGCCGGCTCACCGGCGAGCAGCGCGCCGAGTACGCGCTGCTGGTCACGGAGTGGGCGGCCGCGGTGCGCGCGGAGATCGTGAAGGCGGCCTGAACCGCCTCTCCGCCCGCCCCGGTCCGTTCAGCGTCCACCGGCCACCCTCAGCACGGTCCCTGTCGCGTACGACGCGTCCGGTGACAGCAGCCAGGCGATCGCCGCCGCGATCTCGTCGGCCGCTCCCGGGCGCCGCAGCGGAATGCCCGGCGCCGCCTCCCACGCGATATCGGGCGTGCCGCTCGTGGCGTGGATCTCGGTGTCGACGATGCCGGGTGCGACGCCGTTGACCCGCACGCCCGCCGGGCCGAGTTCCTTGGCGAGCCCCAGCGTGATCGTGTCCACGGCCGCCTTGGACGCGGCGTAGTGCACGTACTGGCCGGGGCTGCCGAGGGTGGCGGCCCCGGAGGACACGTTCACGATGGCGCCCGCGCCCGCCGCCGTCATGTCGCGCGCGGCGCGGCGGCAGCACAGCAGGACCCCGAGGACGTTGACGTCGAGAACGCGGCGGAAGTCCTCGGTGCGCGCCTCGGCGAACGGGCCGACCGGAGCGGTGACGCCCGCGTTGTTCACCAGGCCCGTGAGCGGACCGAGCCGGTCGCCCGCCTCGTCGAAGAGGCGCTCCACATCGGCCTCTTGGGAGGTGTCGGCCCGCACGACGACGCACCGGGCGCCCTCGGCGCGCACGGCCCCGGCGGTGCGCTCGGCGGCGTCCTTGTCGCTCACGAAGGACAGCGCGACATCGTGCCCTTCGCGCGCGAGACGCACGGACGTGGCGGCACCGATGCCCCGGCTGCCGCCGGTGACGAGCGTGATGGGGCGGTTCAAGGGTGCCTCCTGGTCAGAAGTACGTCCCCGTGGACCGGGATGTGGCCACGCGGACGAAGATCATGTCGCGCCGGGCGCACCGTACCAGCGCCACTTTCCGCGCCTCTCCCTGCCCTCCAGTTCGCCCCGGCCCGTGGCCCACAGCAGCGTCGCCCAGGGCTCGGTGTCCTCGGGGACGTCGGGGAAGAGGCGGTGCAGCGTACGTGCGCACAGGTCGGCCGGTGCCTCGAACCCGATGCCGAGCCCGAGCGCGAGGTCGTGCGCGTGCACCAGCGTCTCGACGACGCCCATCGCGGCGAAGCCCTCGGGGTCGGAGGCGCCGAAGACGTGGTGCCCGCGGGCGCTCGGCGGGGTCGTGCGCACGACGGCGGCGAGGATGCCGCCGCCCGCCTCCAGGGCCCCGAGCATGGCGGCCGGGCCCGCGTCGGGCTCGACGGTGATCGTGTTGGCGGGTCCGTCGGGGCGGCGCCGGCTGTAGCCCCAGCGCACGTAGTCGTCGGCCAGGGGACGCAGCGAGCCGATCTGCGCGGCGTAGAAGAAGAGGTCGTCGGCGAGGTGTTCGCCGGTCTCCCAGCACGTCCACTCCAGCGAGCCCGCCGGGGCGTTCCAGTCGGCGTCGGTGGGTGCGGTCCGCAGCGCGGCGACCGCGAGCTCGACGGCCCGCGCGACGTCGTCCGCCGTGACGGGTCCTGGTGCCGCGGCCGGGAGTTGCGTGTTCGGATCAGCTGACATGGCGCGACCGTAACAGCGCACGCCGCGCGCTCCCCAGGAGTTTTCGACGCGGCGGCGCACGCCTCTTGGCTCCGTGCGCGCGGGGCCCGAGACTGAGCCGATGACGCAGCGTGTGGAACTCGCGACCGTCCTCGACCGCCTCGCCGTCGACGAGTTGGTGACCGACTACGCCGCCGCCGTGGACGACGGCGACTGGGCGGCGTACCGCGCCCTGTTCGAACCCGAGGGCCGCGCCGACTACCGGGAGGCGGGAGGCGTCGAGGGCAGCGCCGAGGAGATCGCGCAGTGGCTGTCCAAGACGATGGAACTGTTCCCGATGCGCCAGCACCTGATCGTGAACCGCCGGGTCCGCTTCGACACCGTGGACCGCGACATCGGCGACACGGGCCGCGTCCGCGCCGACTACTTCAACCCGATGCGCTTCGCGGGCGACGGCGACTCGACGGCACCCGACTTCATCTGCGGCGGCCGGTACGCCTTCGACCTCGTACGGACGCCCGCCGGCTGGCGGCTGCGCCGCGTGACGGTCTACGAGAAGTGGCGCCGCGTCCCCCAGCAGGTCGTGGCGGGAAGCTGATCCGCTCCCCCGTCGCCCACTGTCGTTGATCGTCGGCGGCGCGCACACTGGAGAGCGCTGGGCGGTGGTCGTACGAGTACGAGTCGGGAGGCGCGGCGCATGGAGCGGTGGCGGCAGCGGCTCGACACGTCACCGTGGTGGCGCGGCGCCGCGGCGCTCTGCGCGGGCGCGCTGCCCGCACTGGCGTTCCCGGCCCCCGCCCTGTGGTGGTTCGCGTACGTCGCGCTCGTGCCGTGGATGCTGCTCGCGCGCGCGGCCGGGACACCGCGCCGGGCGGCGCTCGACGGCTGGCTCGGCGGGCTCGGGTTCATGCTCGCGGTGCACCACTGGCTGCTGCCGAGCCTGCACGTGTTCACGCTGGTCCTCGCGGCGCTGCTCGGCGCGCTGTGGGCGCCGTGGGGCTGGCTGCTGCGCCGCCTCCTGCACGGCCGACCGACGCCCGGGCAGGCGGCGACCGCGCTCCTCGCCGTCCCCTCGTGCTGGCTGATGGTCGAACTGGTCCGTTCCTGGCAGGGGTTGGGCGGCCCGTGGGGGCTGCTCGGCTCCAGTCAGTGGCAGGTGACGCCCGCGCTGCGGCTCGCGTCGGTGGGCGCCGTCTGGCTGGTGAGCCTGCTCGTGGTGGCCGTGAACACCGGGGTGACGCTCCTCGTCGTCGCGCGCGGCGCCCGCGCTCCGGCGGTGGCGGGCCTGGTCGCGACGGTCACGGTCTCCGGGGCCGTGTGGGCGTGGGCGCCGAAGCCCGAGACGGACGGGCGGGCGCGGATCGCGGTGGTGCAGCCGGGTGTGGTCGACGGCATCGGCAGCATCAAGGCCCGCTTCGACCGGGAGGTGGCCCTGACCAGGCAACTGGCGGGCCGGGACGTGGACCTCGTGGTCTGGGGCGAGAGCAGTGTCGGCTACGACCTGCCGCGCCGCCCCGACCTGGCCCGCCGCCTCGCGGCGCTCTCCCGCGAGGTGGACGCGGAGATCCTCGTCAACGTCGACGCGCGACGCCGCGCGGCTGACGGCTCCGGCCAGGGCATATACAAGAGTTCCGTACTGGTCGGCGCGAACGGCCTCACCGGCGACCACTACGACAAGATGCGGCTCGTCCCCTTCGGCGAGTACGTGCCCGCGCGCTCGCTCCTCGGCTGGGCGACCTCGGTCGGCAAGGCGGCGGGCGAGGACCGGATGCGCGGCACGCGGCAGGTCGTGATGGACGTGCGCCACGGCGAGCGGACACTGCGCGTCGGGCCGCTGGTCTGCTTCGAGTCGGCTTTCCCCGACATGACGCGCAAGCTCACCCAGGACGGGGCGCAGGTGCTGCTCGCGCAGTCCTCCACGTCGACGTTCCAGCAGAGTTGGGCGCCCGAGCAGCACGCCTCGCTGGCCGCGGTGCGGGCCGCGGAGACGGGCCGCCCGATGGTGCACGCGACGCTGACCGGGGTCTCGGCGGTGTACGGTCCGGACGGGGCGCGCGCCGGCGCCTGGCTCGGCACGTCGGCGAGCGCGGCCCGCGTCTACGACATGCCGACCGCGCAGGGCACGACGCTGTACGTCCGGTTCGGCGACTGGCCGGTGCACGGGGCGGTGACGGTTCTCGTGGTGCTGGCGGCCGTCGAAGCCGCGCGGCGGTTGTCCTTCAAGCCCCTGCGGCGTTTGAGCAGCGGGGTCCGGGGCGGAGCCCCGAGTCCGTAACGCCGTCGCAGGCCGAGCGGCAATTCGACATCCGCCGGGTCACACCCGCCGCGACACCTCACGCACGACCTGCTCACACAACTCGTGCGTGGCAAGCGCGTCCCGCGCGTTCAACACCTTGCCGCCCCGCACCGCATCGAGGAACGCGAGCACCGCCTGCTCGATGCCCCGCTGGCGAGCGACCGGCACCCAGTCCCCGCGACGGCGAACCGTGGGCTGCCCCTTGTGGTCGACCACATCGGACAGGTTCAGCACCTGCCGCTTGGAGTCCTGCCCCGACACCTCGAGGATCTCCTCGGTGGAGCCGCTCAGCCGGTTCATGACGCCGAGCGCGGTGAAGCCGTCTCCCGCGAGCTGCAGCACCACGTGCTCGAGCAGACCGCCCTCGACGCGGGCGCGCACGGTCACGTCCTCGACGGGGCCCGGCGCGAGGAAGCGCAGCGTGTCGACGACGTGGATGAAGTCGTCGAGGACCATCGCGCGCGGCTCCTCGGGGAGCCCGACGCGGTTCTTCTGCATCAGGATCAGCTCGCGCGGGTGCTCGACGCACTGCGCGTACCCGGGCGCGTAACGGCGGTTGAAGCCGACGGCGAGGCTCACGCCGCGCTCCTCCGCGAGCCGCACGAGCCGCTCGGACTCGGCGAGTTCGTAGGCGAGCGGCTTGTCGACGTACGTCGGGACGCCCGCCTCGATCAGCCGCGTCACGATCTCCGGGTGCGCGGCGGTCGGCGCGTGCACGAAGGCCGCGTCGAGCCCCTGCGCGAGCAGATCGCCGAGGTCGGCGTGGCGCTGCGGCGCGGGCACCCGGAGCTGGTCCGCGACCTCGGTCAGGGTCGCGGGCGTGCGCGTCTGCAGGTGCAGTTCGAGCGCGGGCTGCGCGCCGAGCACCGGCAGGTACGCCTTCTTGGCGATGTCGCCGAGTCCGATGACGCCGACTTTCACGTCCTTGTGCTCCTGTCCTGCTCCTGCGATGAGCGGTCCGTGCCGGCCCGCTGCTGCGTCCGGGCAGCATACGGGGCCTCGTAGGGCTCGCGCTGGGGCGGGCGCCAGTCGGCGATGCCGTCCATGCCGCGCAGCAGGAAGGCCGGGCCGAGCACGCCGACGGCGCGGATCGCGGTGTTGCGCAGGGCGATCAGGGGCCGGTTCGCGGTGAGGTTGACGCGGCTGACGGTCATCGCCTTGCGCGCGATCGTCGTCGTACGGGGAAGTCGTGCGGCCGTGTAGCCGGGCAGGTCGAGCGGGGCGTCGGGCGCTGCGTGGTGGGCGAGGACGACCGCGTCCTCGATGGCCTGGTTGCCGCCCTGGCCGAGGGTCGGCGCCATGGCGTGCGCGGCGTCGCCGAGCAGGGCGACGCGGCCGCGGTGGAAGGCGGGCAGCGGCTCCGCGAGCTGGTGCACGTCGTGGCGCAGCACCTGGCCGGGCTCGACCGCGTCGAGGATCGCGGGGATCGGGTCGTGCCAACTGCCGTACAGGCGCAGGAGTTCCGCCTTCTCGTCGCCGCCGGGCGCCCGCTGTCCGGCCGGGGCCATGGCCGCTCCGTAGGCGTAGATCGTGCCGTCGGCGAAGGGGTGGGTGCCCCAGATGCGGCCGGGGCCCCAGGTCTCGGCCTGCGTGAAGGGGCGCCCGAGCGGCGGCACGAGGACGCGCCAGGTGGTGAAGCCGGTGTACTCGGTGCCGGGGTGGTCGGGGAAGAGCGCGCCGCGCACGGCGGAGTGGATGCCGTCGGCGCCGACGACGAGCTCCGCCTCCAGGTCCCCCTCGGGGGTGGTGACGCGCGCGGGGCGTGCCGGGTCGTCCGGTTCTCCGGGGTCGGCGAGCCGCGCCTCGGACGCGGTGCGCACGGCGTCGGCGGGCAGCCGGCCCGCGAGCTTGTCGATGAGGGTCGCGCGGTGCAGCAGCACGATGGAGCCGCCGAACCGCTCGGCCGCGAGCTTCGGGTCGACCCGCGAGACCCAGCGCCCCTTCGGCGTGAGCAGCCCGCCCTCGCCCTCCCACGCCTCCAGG
Source organism: Streptomyces sp. NPDC107575 (assembly GCF_055657265.1). Lineage (NCBI taxonomy): Bacteria > Bacillati > Actinomycetota > Actinomycetes > Kitasatosporales > Streptomycetaceae > Streptomyces > Streptomyces sp. NPDC107575. The sequence continues at coordinate 245,530 of NZ_JBVKBG010000011.1, forward strand.
GCCCGGATCTCGCCGCCGAGCCCCACGACGTCGAGGGCGCGCTGGGAGTTGGGCGCGAGCGAGATCCCCGCCCCCACGGGCTTCAGCCCGCTCGCCCGTTCCAGAACGGTGACCTGCCAGCCGCGCAGGTGCAGCGCGAGCGCGGCGGTGAGCCCACCGATCCCGCCTCCGACGACGACGGCACGGGACTGTCGGGACATGACGCCTCCCCAATGGAGCACCGAAATAGTCACTACACCTGTAGTGGCCCATGCCTCGACCGTACTACAGCTGTAGTGATCGCGATAGATTGCCCCCATGAACCGCCCCGTTAACCGCCCCGACACGATCGCCGACGCCGCCCTGGCACTGCTCGCCGAACGCGGCATGCGCGGGCTGACCCACCGCGCGGTCGACGAGGTCGCGGGGCTGCCGCAGGGCTCGACGTCGAACCACGCGCGCACCCGGCTCGCCCTGCTGGAGGCGGCGGTGCGGCGGCTCGCGGTGCGCGAGGGCCAGGTGCTCTCGGTCGACGAGCTGCCGGACCCCGCGGGCGGCCTCGCGTCCCTGGTCGACGGCATGGCACTCGCCCTGCACCGCTACCTCGACCGGCACCCCCAACTGCTCGTCTGCCGTTACGAATTGGCCCTGGAGGCGACCCGCCGACCCGAACTGCGCGCGTTCTTCGACGAAACCGGCCGCCAGTTCCGCGAACCACTCACCACACTGCTCCGAGCGGCGGGCTCACGGGCCCCGGAGCGCCACACGCTGTCACTGGTGGCATGGACGGAGGGCATCATGTTCTCGTGCGTGGCGGGCTCGTTCCACGCGAAGCCCCCGACGCTGACGGAACTCCGCGAGGGCTACGGGGAGTTGCTGCACGGAATGCTGGCCGCGACAAGCCCCCTCGACACATCAAGCCCCTGCGGCGATTGAGCAGCGGGGCCCGGGGCAGAGCCCCGCGACGTCAACCACCACTCCCGCCACCTGCGGAGCACCTGTCACCCGTGCGGGGCAACCACCCCCCGATCACCCCCCACCGCACCCCCGCCGTCCCACACAGTGACCCCGTGCCCAGAACGCCCAGCTCAGCCACCATCCTGCTGACCGCGGCGGCCGCCGCCATCGCGGCCACCGCCTCCGGCTGCGTCAACGTGCGCCCGCCGGCCACCCCGAAAGCGCCCTCCCCCACGGCCTCCGCCCCAGCACCCCGCCCCGAGGGACACGCCGACGGCCCCGTCGTCCGGGCGCCCGCGCGCGAGGCCCTGGAGCGGATGAAGCCGACCGCCCCGAACCCGCACCGCACTCCGGCGACGCACCACGCCGAACAGCCACAGCGCGCCGCCGACCCCGCTCCCCCGCCCCCGAAGATCGCCCCGGCCCCGCGCCGGACCACCGTCCCCGAACCCCGTACCGCCCCCGAGCACCACAAGGCGGCGAAGCCCCCGAAGGCCCCCGGCCGCACCGACGTCTGCGCCCTCGGCCGCCGCTACGGCGGCTGGGACCCCGACAGCCCCCAGTCGGCCATCTGCCGGGACACGTACGGAGGTTGACCGCACGCACCGGCCGCCGCGAGCCCTCTAAGAACCCGTCCGCGGCGGCCCCAGCGGCTCCCCGCCCGGCCCCCGCCCCTCTCCCGGCTCCGCCGGTCCCGCTCCCATCGTGGCCACCCGCTCCTCCAGCCGGGTGAGGGCGGCGCGCACCCCGTCCCCGTACCCGTCGTCCCCCAGGGCGCCCGCCGCCGCGCGGGCCCGCGTCAGATGGCTGCGGGCCGCCCCGGGGCGGTCCAACTTCACGTAGTCCGCCGCCAGGTTGAGATGGAGCGACGGATAGAACGCCTGCAGCGCCAGGGACGACTCGTGCTCGGCGAGCCGCTCCTGGGTGAGGGAGTCGGCGGCGGACAGTGCGCGCAGGTCCCAGGCCAGCTCGTCCGACGGGTCGTCCTGCGTGTCGGCCATGTAGTGCGCGAGCGTACAGCGGTGCAGCGGGTCCCCGTCCTCCCCGATCTCCGCCCACAGGCCGAGGAAGCGCCCCTGCGCCTCCTCGCGGTCACCGCCGTGGTGCAGCATGACCGCCTGTCCGATGCGGCTCATCATGGCGTCGTCCGCCGCCTGTTCACGCTGCTGTGCCACTGTCTCCTCCAAGCTCGGCCGCCCGGCGCGCCCGACCACGATGTCCGATCCGACGACGCTAACCGGCGGCACTGACAATCCAGCTCAGGCGCGGCTCCCCGCGAGCCGGGCCCGGGCTCAGCCCAGGTCCGGGACGGTCCAGTCGATCGGCGAGTGCCCCTGGGCGGCGATCGCCTCGTTGATCTGTGTGAACGGCTGCGAGCCGAAGAACTTGCGCGCCGACAGCGGTGAGGGGTGCGCGCCCTTCACCACCGCGTGCCGCTCGGTGTCGATGAGCGGCAGCTTCTTCTGCGCGTAGTTCCCCCACAGCACGAAGACCGCCGGGTCGGGCCGCTCGACGACGGCGCGGATCACCGCGTCCGTGAACTTCTCCCAGCCCTTGCCCTTGTGCGAGTTGGCCTCGCCGGCCCGGACCGTCAGCACCGCGTTGAGCAGCAGTACGCCCTGCTCGGCCCACGGCATCAGGTACCCGTTGTCCGGGATCGGGGTGCCGAGCTCGGCCTGCATCTCCTTGTAGATGTTGCGCAGCGAGGGCGGCGTCTTCACGCCGGGCCGCACCGAGAAGCACAGGCCGTGCCCCTGCCCCTCGCCGTGGTACGGGTCCTGGCCGAGGACGAGCACCTTGACCTTGTCGTAGGGCGTCGCGTCGAGCGCGGCGAAGACCTGCTCGCGCGGCGGGTAGACGGGGCCCTTCGCGCGCTCCTCCTCGACGAACTCGGTGAGCTCCTTGAAGTAGGGCTTCTGCAGTTCGTCGCCGAGGACGCCGCGCCAGGACTCGGGCAGCATCGCGGTGTCGGTCACGTCAACAACCTCCGGGGTACGGGCAAGTGCTTCAACACCCAGAAACCTACCGGCGCCCACTGACAATCGACGCCCGCACCCGGGAGGGATCAAGAAGGCCGGTTCACCAGCTCGTCTTGCGGTGCAGCTCCCACATCATCATGATCGTCGACGGGTCGAGGGCCCGCTCGCCGCCCGAGATCTCCTCGCTCGCCGCGATGAACTGCTTGCCCTGCCACAGCGGCAGCAGCCGCGCGTCCCGCACCATGATGTGCTGGGCCTGCTCGAACTGCCGCGCCACGACGCCCCGGTCGCTCTGCTTGCGGGACAGCGGCAGCAGCTTGTCGGTGATCTCGGGCGAGACGTACGGCGTGCTCAGGGCGTTCTTCTCGCCCACGAAGGGCGCGATGAAGTTGTCCGCGTCGGGGAAGTCGGGGAACCAGCCGCGCCCGAACGCCGGGTACTCGCCCTTCTTGTAGCCCTGTTCGAACGACTTCCAGGGCCGGCTCTTGAGCGTCACCTTGAAGAGCTTCGACGCCTCCAACTGCCGCTTGATCTCGGCGAACTCGGGCGCGGTGGCCGAGCCGTACCGGTCGGAGGCGTACCAGAGCGTGAGCGGCACGGGGGCGGTGATGCCCGCCTTGGAGAGGATCCGGGCCGCCTTCGCGGGGCTCGGGTCGCCGAACTCGTCGAAGTAGTCGGTGGTGTGGCCCGCGAGTCCCCTCGGGACCATCGAGTACAGCGGTTCGACGGTGTTGGCGTACACCTTGTCCGCGATGGCCCCGCGGTCGACGAGCTGGGCGACCGCCCGGCGCACCGCGCTCTTGCCCGCCCAGGGGTCCTTGGGGTTGAAGACCACATAGCTGATCTCCATGCCCGCGCCCTCGACGAGCTGCAGCCCGTCGGTGCCCTGCTTGTCCTGGAGCTTCACGATGTCGTCGGCCGCGAGACCGCGGAACGTCGCGTCGATCGTCTTCGCCTTCAGGGCGCCGACCATGGCGGCCGATGTCTTGAAGTAGCGGATCGTCACCGCGTCGTTCTTGCGGTTCGCGAAGCCCTGGTAGTTGTCGTTGCGGACGAGTTCGGCCTTGCTGCCGTCGGCGTACGACTTGAGGACGTAAGGACCCGAACCGGTCACCTTGCCGTCCGTGCGCGCGGACGTCGCCGGATACGAGGAGGGGTCGACGATCGACATGGCGGGGGTGGAGAGCACGAACGGGAAGGTGGCGTCCGGCTTGGTGAGGCGGAACGTTACGCCTCGCTCACCCTGCGTCTCCACGCGGTCGAGGCTGCCCAGCAGTCCCGCGGGCCCGCCGCCCCCACCGATCTTCCGGACCCGGTCGATGGAGTACTTCACGGCCTTCGCGTCGAGCGCGTCCCCGTTGGAGAACTTCATGTCCTCCTGGAGTTCGCAGTGGTAGACGCGGTTGGCGGAGTCCTCGAACCGGCACTCGGCCGCGTCCGCCTGCGGTTCGGCGGCACCCGAGGGCAGCGACACCAGCGTCTGGTAGACGTTGCGGAACAGCTCCCACGAGCCGTCCCAGGACATCGCGGGGTCCAGCGTGCTCGGCACGCTGGTGGTGCCCACGGCGATGGGCCGCTCGTCGGAACTCTCGCCCGAGTTCATCAGGCCGCACCCTGTGAGCAGGGTCATCGACGCCAATGCCGCCCACGCGCGAGGGGCAGGGAACCGGTTGAACACGCGCTCGCTCCTCGATCGGCCATGCCAGGTCGGCAGACAATATCGCAGCGCCCCGCCGGTTCAACTGGTTGAAACGGCGGGGCACTTCACGAGCGAGAACGTTTGTCGGACGTTGTCGGGCAACGTCCGGAATCTGCCCTCGGGACCGACAGGACCCGGGGACCTATTCGACGCCGGCGTTGAGGAACTTGCCGCCGTCCACGACGAGGTTCTGACCGGTGATCCAGGCGGACTGCCCGGAGGTGAGGAACGCGGCGGCGCCCCCGATGTCCTCCGGCACACCGAGCCGGCCCATCGGGTACGTGGCCGCGACCTCGGCCTCGCGCCCCTCGTAGAGGGCCTCGGCGAACTTGGTCTTCACGACCGCCGGGGCGATCGAGTTGACCCGCACCTGCGGCGCGAACTCGTGCGCGAGCTGGAGCGTCAGGTTGACCATGGCGGCCTTGCTGACCCCGTACGCGCCGATGAACGGCGAGGCGGAGACGCCCGCCACGGACGCGATGTTGACGATCGCGCCGCCGTTCTCCCTCTGCCACGCCTTCCACGTCTGCTGCGCGAAGCCGAGCGCGGAGACGACGTTGGTCTCGAAGACCTTGCGCGCCACGTTCAGGTCGAGGTCGGCGATCGGGCCGAACACCGGGTTCGTACCGGCGTTGTTGACGAGGAAGTCGACGCGGCCGAACGCCTCCATGGTGCGCTCGACGGCGGCGGCCTGGTGGGCCTCGTCGTGCGCCTTGCCCGCCACGTAGATCACGCGGTCGGAGCCGAGCTGCTCGACGGCCTCCTTGAGGGCGTCCTCGCCGCGTCCGGTGATGCAGACGCGGTCGCCGCGCGCGACGAGGGCCTCGGCGACGCCGTAGCCGATGCCGCGGCTCGCGCCCGTGACGAGCGCGACGTTGCCGGAGAGCTCCGGGAGTTCAGAAGTGGTCATGTCGGTTGCCCCCGGCCTCAGTTGAGCGGGCCGCCGGCCACGTACATGACCTGGCCCGAGACGAAGCCGGCCGCCTCACCGGTGAAGAAGGCGATGGCGTTGGCGATGTCCTCCGGGCGGCCCACGCGCTGCACCGGGATCTGGGTGGCGGCGGCGGCCTGGAAGTCCTCGAAGCCCATGCCGACGCGCTCGGCGGTGGCCTTGGTCATCTCGGTGACGATGAAGCCCGGGGCGACGGAGTTGGCGGTGACGCCGAACTTGCCGAGCTCCTTGGCGAGGGTCTTCGTGAAGCCCTGCAGACCGGCCTTGGCGGCCGAGTAGTTGACCTGGCCGCGGTTGCCGAGCGCCGAGGACGAGGACAGGTTCACGACGCGGCCGAACTTCGCGTCCACCATGTGCTTCTGGACGTACTTCGTCATCAGGAAGGCGCCGCGCAGGTGCACGTTCATGACCGTGTCCCAGTCGGTGGCGCTCATCTTGAACAGCAGGTTGTCGCGGAGCACGCCCGCGTTGTTCACGAGGATCGTGGGGGCGCCGAGCTCCTCGGCGATGCGCGCGACCGCGGCCTCGACCTGCGCCTCGTCGGAGACGTCGCAGCCGACGGCAAGCGCCTTGCCACCGGCGGCGGTGATCGCCTCGACGGTGTCCTTGCAGGCGGCCTCGTCGAGGTCGATCACGGCGACGGCGCGGCCCTCTTCGGCCAGTCGGATCGCGGTGGCGGCGCCGATGCCGCGCGCGGCTCCCGTGACGATCGCTACGCGCTGCTCAGTGGTGGACATGCTCTTCGGTCTCCTCGCCCTAGAGGTGCGGCCGCTCCGCCCGGTGCGGGTGAGCAACCGCTTAGTACCCTGTGCGTGTGACGCTAGAAGCCCTGGCACCCGGTGTCAACGTGCCGACCAGGTGCCACTGATCACTAGGGCCCTCCCTACGGCCGTGACCTGGGCGTTCAGCGCACCAGCAGGTCGAGCAGGCGCTCCGCCTCCGCGGCCGGGTCGGCGGTCAGGCCGGTGTGCACGGGTCCCGGCTGCACGACGGTCGAGCGCGGTGCGACGAGCCAGCGGTAGCGCCGCCCGGCGTCGTCCTCGGCGGCCTGCCCCGCGTCGTCGCCCCCGCGGCAGTGCCGCTCGACGGCGTGCAGCACGGCGCGCACGCCGGTCACGTCCGCCTCCGGGTCGAGGGCGAGCAGCCGCTTCTCATCGAGGTGGGTGAGGGCCGTGACGAAGGACTTGGCGCGGCAGTACACGACGACACCGGCGTTGATCTGCTCCCCGCGTTCGATGCTCGGCACGACGCGCAGCAGGGCGTACTCGAAGACATGGCGCTCGTTCATCGGGCCGCTCCCTCGGTCACCCAGCCGGGCGTTTCGGCGGGCCGTGCGCCACCGGCGGGCAGCGTCACGCGTTCGTGGATCGTGGCGGCACGCGCGCGTAGCGTCTCCACATAGGCGCGCCGCACCGCGTCCGGTGTGTCGAATCCGGGTTCGTCCGCCAGCCACACGTCGGGCACGTCGGCGGCGGCCCCGGCGATCAGCTCCTCGGTGACGCGCGGCGCGAGCTCGGCCGCGGCGGCGGAGACCTCCGGCCCGAAGCGGGCGAGGGCGTGATCGCTCGCGTCGTACGGCTTGTCCGCCCATGCGTGCGCACCGCGCCAGTTGTGGTGCCAGATCATGCTGGCGCCGTGGTCGATGAGCCACAGCTCGCCGCCCTGGACCAGCATGTTCGGGTTGCGCCAGGACCGGTCGACGTTGTTGATCAGCGCGTCGAACCAGACGATCCGGCCCGCCTCCACCGGATCGACGACGTACGCGAGCGGGTCAAAGCCGAGCGCGCGCGGCAGGAACCGCATGCCGAGGTTGGTGCCGCCGCTCCCCTTGAGCAGCTCCTGCACCTCCTGGTCGGGCTCGCCGAGGCCGATCACCGGGTCCAGGTCGATGGCGACGAGCTCCGGCACGCGGAAGCCGAGCGCGCGGGCCAGCCGGCCGCAGATCACTTCGGCGACGAGCGTCTTGCGGCCCTGCCCCGCGCCGGTGAACTTCATGACGTAGGTGGCGAGGTCATCACCCTCGACGAGACCGGGGAGCGATCCACCTTCCCTCAATGGGGTGACATAGCGGGTCGCGGTGACTTCGGTGAGCATGCGCCCAGGTTATGAGATCAGGATGGCGTTGAACGTCCAGGGATCACCGTACGTACCTCAGGAAAACCCCCACGGGATCCAGCACGTCCCCTCGACCCGACCCACCCATGAAGGGACCTTCACCCCATGACCGCTTCGCAGGAGCCCGCACCCACGAGCCACGTCCCGTCGCGCCGCACGGTCGTCACGGCGGTCGGCGCCGCCGGGATCGCCGCGGCGCTGAGCGCGTGCGGCAGCTCGGACGACGGCACGTCGCAGCCCGCGGGCAACGCGTCCTCGGGCGGCGGCGAGAAGAAAGGCGAGGCACTCGCCAAGACCTCGGACATCCCGGAGGGCGGTGGAAAGATCTTCGCGGACGCGGGGGTGGTGGTCACGCAGCCCAAGTCCGGTGAGTTCAAGGCCTTCACCAACATCTGCACGCACCAGGGATGCAAGGTGAACAAGGTGGCCGACGGCACCATCGACTGCCCGTGCCACGGCAGCAAGTTCTCCATCAAGGACGGCAGCGTGGCGCACCCGCCGGCCACGCAGGCCCTGGAGGAGCGTCAGCTCAAGGTCAGCGGCGACTCGATCGAGTTGGCGTAGCCGGTGCGGACTTAAGGGCGCTTCCACGCGTCGAGCACGTCCTGCGTCGTCGTCACGGTGGCGACCAGGGCGAGCGTGTTGTCGATCATCGCGGGGGTGTAGTCGGCGGGCACCCCCGCGACGGCGTCCCGGGGCACGACCACCGTGTAACCGAGGTTCACCGCGTCGAACACGGCGTTCGGGATCGCGATGTTGGCGGAGACCCCCGTGACGACGAGGGTGCGGCAGCCGAGATTGCGCAGCAGCGGATCCACGTCGGTGCCTGCGATCGGGGAGAGCCCGTGCAGGCGGCGGACGACGAGGTCCTCGTCCGCGACCTCGACGGGCGGGGCGACGCGGACCGCGTCGGTCCCGGAGAGCTGCTTCACGGGAAGGCGCTCGGTGGCGCGGAAGAGGCGGGCGTTGCGGCTGGCCCCGCGGCCGTCCGGGCGCCGCTCCGCGACGGCGTGCAGGACCTGGACCCCGCCCTCGTGGGCGGCGGCCACGAGCCGCGCCACACTGTCGAGGGCGCCGGAGGTCCGCGCCTCCTCGGCGAGTTCGGGCAGCGCGCTGTCGGGTCCTACGACGCCCTGCTGGCACTCGACGGTCAGCAGGACCGTGCTCGCAGGGGCGAGCAGCTCGGCCAGTTTCCCGCGCTTCTCCTGCTTCTCGTGCGACGGCATGAACGCACCCCCTGGCTCCTGACCGCTTCTCCGGGCTGCTGGAGGGTAGCCACCATTGCGTGTACAGGGAAGAGGCCGCATGCTGCGTTCCTGATACCACGTCAGACGCGCCGGGGTGCACCTCGGATGCCGGACAAGGGAGCCTTGATGACCACCGCCACTCAGCGCCGCGGCCGGAAGATCATGATGTCGCCCGAGGAGCGCGACGCGTTCCTCGCCGAGCAGCGCACCTGCCGTGTCGCCACGGTGGCCGCCGATGGCACGCCGCACGTCAGCCCGCTCTGGTTCGCCTGGGACGGCACGTCGCTGTGGCTCTACTCGCTGTCCCGCAGCCGCCGCTGGGCCGATCTGCGGGCCGACGGCCGGGTGGCGGTGGTGGTCGACGCGGGCGAGGAGTACGGGGAGCTGCGCGGCGTCGAGCTGTCCGGGCGCATCGAGTTTGTCGGCGAGACCCCGCGCACCGGCGAGCCCTGCCCCGAACTCGACGCGCCGGAGCGGCTGTTCGCGCACAAGAACTTCGGGATGACCGAGATGGTCTACGACGGCCGGCACGCGTGGGCGCGACTCACTCCGGACAAGATCGCGTCGTGGGACTTCCGGAAGCTGGCCGATCCGGGCCGGCGCTGACCTCACCCCTCGGCGAGCTGCCCGAGATCCGCCCCCACCTTCTGCAGCGCCCGCACCGCCGCGCGGATCGAGGGCCGCCGGTCCGCGTCCGCGCGCCACACGACGTACACATGGCGCCGCACCTTCTGCCGGACCGGCACCGTCACGACACCCTCGGGCATCGGGTCCCGGCCGAGCAGCGGCGCGACGCAGACACCCAACCCGGCCGCGACCAGGCCCAGTTGGGTGTGCGTCTCGGCGGCGCGATGGCCGACCTGCGGCTCGACGCCCTTGGCGCGCAGCGTGAACATCAGCCACTCGTGGCAGAACTCGCCCTGCCCCCAAGTGATCCACTCGTCGTCCGCGAAGTCCTCGAGACCGACCTCCTCGCGCCCCGCCAGCGGATGGTCGGCCGGCATGGCGACATCGGCCGGATCGTCGAGGATGCTCGCCTTGACCAGGCCGTCCGGCATGGGCATCGGCTTGTTGTACCAGTCGAGGACGACGGCGAGGTCGAGATCCCCGCGGATCACCTCGGCCACCGCGGCCTCGGGCTCCAGCTCCTGGGACCGCACGCGCAGCTGCGGGTGTTCGGCGCGCAGCGCGGCGAGCGCGCCGGGGAAGAGCCCGCGCGCGGCCGTCGGGAACGCGGACAGCCGCAGCTCCCCCACGACCTGCCCGCGCTGTGCCTCCAGGTCGGACTGCGCCAGCTCGACCTGCGACAGGATGCGTGCCGCGTGCTCCGCGAGCAGCCGGCCCGCGTCCGTGAGCCGCACACCGCGCCCTCGCTTGGCGAGCAGCTGCTGCCCCGCCTCGCGCTCCAGCTTGGCCATCTGCTGCGAGACGGCCGACGTGGTGACGTGCAGCCCCTCGGCCGCGCCGCTCACCGATCCGTGCCGGGCCAGGGCGTCCAGGACCCGCAGGCGCTCCAGGTTCAACATGTAAGCGATGCTAATGGGTACCAGGAAAACAATCTCGCTTGTGCTACGAAGATGTGGGGAGCCAATCTGGACCCCATGAGCACGACGACCGCTTCCCGCGCCACCGCGACCCCGCCCACCGTCGCCCCTGCGCGCCGCGCCCTCGACTGGCGCATCCGCTTCGGCATCCTGGCCCTCATCTGGGGCTTCAGCTTCCTGCTCATCAAGGTGGGCACGGAGGGCTTCGCCCCGTTCCAGGTCACGCTCGGGCGGCTGCTGTTCGGCGCGGCGGTCGTGGTCGTGGCCATGCTCGTGAAGCGGCAGCGGCTGCCGCGCGGGGCCCGCACCTGGGGGCACCTGGCGGTCGCGGCGTTCTTCCTGAACGCGCTGCCGTTCTCGCTCTTCGCGTTCGCCGAGGAGTCCATCCCGTCGACGCTCGCCGGGATCTGCAACGCGACGTCTCCGCTGTGGGGCATGGCGCTCTCGCTGGTCGCGCTCTCCGAGGACCGGCCCACGCGGCGCCGGGTCGCGGGCCTCGGCATCGGCTTCCTCGGCGTCCTGACCGTCCTCGGCGTGTGGCAGGGCTTCTACGGCCTGGACGTGGGGGGCACGGCGATGGCCCTGCTGGCCTCGCTCTCCTACCCCGTCGGCTGGATCTACGTCCGCCGCACACTGGCGGACACGGGCGAGTCGAACGTGTCGATGATCGGGGCGCAGCTGCTGCTCGCCACGCTCCAACTCGCCCTCGTCACCCCGCTGTTCACCTCCTGGCCGACGCACTTCGCGGCGGTCCCGCTGCTCGCGATCGCGGCGCTGGGCGCGCTCGGCACGGGCGTCGCGTTCCTCATCCAGTACGGCCTGGTGGCCGAGGTCGGCCCGACGACCGCGCAGATGGTCACGTACTTCGTCCCGGTCATCGCCACGGCGGCGGGCGTCGCGGTCCTCGGCGAATCCCTCTCCTGGTCGACCCCGATCGGCGCGGCGATCGTCCTGGCGGGAGCGGCGCTGACGCAGTCCCGCCGCCGGGGCTGAGCCCTGCGGGGCCCGCCCCGCCGTGGGAAGTCGCCACCTTGGCCAATCCCACCCGCCGCCTGGGCAATCCCACCCGCCGCCTGGGCAATCTGCCGCCTCGGACAATCCCACCCGCCGCCTTGGGCAATCTGCCGCCTTGGGCGGCAGGGTGGGCAAGGCGGCACCCCGGTGCCGCGCACCGGAACCTCAGGGCCCCGCCACGGCACCGCCCCCACGGCCCACCGCACCCCACCTCACGCGTAATGCCTCCGCGGCCCCGGCGCCCCCACCGCCGCAGCGACCGCGTCCGCCACCGCCCCCATCTCCCCCACCCCCAACCGGGACACCGTGATCCGCACCCCCGGCCCCGCCTCCATCCGGAACCTCGCCCCCGGCGCGACCGCCCACCCGGCATGCAGCAACCGCGCCACCACCCCGGTCTCCTCCGGCACCGGCACCCACACGTTCATCCCGCTGCGCCCGTGCGCCACCACCCCCCGCTCGGCCAGCGCCGCGATCAACGCGTCACGCCGCTCCCCGTACGAGGCCGCGACCGCCGCCGCGTCCACCGCCCCCGCCTCCCACAGCCCGACCACCGCCCGCTGCGTGATGCGGCTGACCCAGCCGGGACCGAGCCGCTGCCGCCCCCGCACCCGGTCCACCGTCCCGGCGTCCCCCGTGAGCACGGCGAGCCGCAGATCGGGCCCGTAGGCCTTGGCCACGGAACGTACGAACGCCCACTGCCGCGTGGCCCCCGCGAGCGGGTGCAGCGGCAGGTCGACGATCCCGTGACCGTGGTCGTCCTCGATGAGCAGCACCTCCGGGTGCGCGCCCAGGATCGCGCGCAGCGCCTTCGCCCGGCGTGAACCCACCGCGGCCCCGGTCGGATTCTGCGCCCGGTCCGTCACCACGATCGCCCGGGCCCCCGCGTCCAGCGCCCGCTCCACGTCGTCCGGCAGCGGCCCCTCGTCGTCCACCCCGACCGGCACCGTCCGCAGCCCGAGCGCGGGCACGAGGTCGAGCATGCTGCCCCACCCCGGGTCCTCCACGGCGACCGCGTCCCCCTGCTTGAGGTGCACGGCGAGCACCCGCTCGATGGCGTCGAGCGAACCGGACGTCACGGCGACCGGCCCGGCCGGCACCCCGTCCGCGTCGAGGTCGGCCCGCGCCCGGCGCACAAGAGCCGGCTCCAGCGAGTCGTCCCCGTACAGCACCGGCTCCTCGTCGGCGACGCCCGCGGCCGCCGTGAACGCCTCGACCAGTGAGGGCAGCAGCGCGGTGTCGGGGTTGCCGTCCGACACGTTCCGCACGCCCTCCGGCACGTCCACGCGGATCGCCTCGCGCGCGGTGATGGCCGGCTTGGGGCGCACCCGGCTGCCGCGCCGCCCGGCCGTCTCGATGACCCCGCGCTCGCGCAGCGACCGGTACGCGGCCGCGACCGTATTCGGATTCACTCCGAGTTGATCCGCCAACTCCCGCATGGGAGGCAGCACTTGACCCGGCTCCAGGTCCCCGGCGATCACCCCGCGCTCGACGCTGGCGCAGATCTCTGCTGCGCGACTCCCACTGATCCGATACTCTCCTAGCACAAACAGCATTATGTACTAGTGCAATGGAGTTCGCAACATGAGCGTCACCCAGGAACAGCCGGCCGCCTCCTACGCGCCCACGGAGCGCACGACCCCGACCCGCGCCAAGGAGCGCGCGGCGTACGACCACGCCCTGGTGCACTCGATACTCGACGAGACCTACCTCTGCCACCTCGGCTTCGTCCGCGACGGCGCCCCCGTCGTGCTGCCCACGCTGTACGCCCGCGTCGGCGAGCGGCTCTACGTGCACGGCTCCACCGGTTCGCGCCCGCTGCGGATGGCGGGGCAGCAGGACCCGGGCCTGCCGGTCTGCGTGACCGTGACGCACGTGGACGGCCTGGTGCTCGCCCGCTCCGCCTTCCACCACTCCATCAACTACCGCTCCGTGGTGGTGCACGGCACGGCGCACCAGGTCACGGACGCCGAGGAGAAGCGGCTCGCCCTGGACGCGATCGTCGACCACGTGGTGGCGGGCCGCGCCGCCGACTCGCGCGCCGCGAACGCCAAGGAGCTGGCCGCGACCGCCGTCCTGCGCATCGACCTCTCCGAGGTCTCGGCGAAGGTCCGCGCGGGCGGCCCGAACGACGAGCCGGAGGACATGGACCTGCCGCACTGGGCGGGCGTCGTCCCGGTGCAGCGCGGCTACGGCGAGCTGCTCCCCTCGGACGACCTCGCCGCCGGCATCGACGTACCGCCGTACCTCAAGGGGCTGTGATGCTGATCCACCCCTGGGACGCGGCGCGCGACAGGGCCGAGTGGCAGCAGTGGCTCGCCGCCCACGACTTCGGCCAGCTCGCCGTCAACGGCCTCGACGGCGAACCCCCGTTCGTACAGCCCATGCACTTCGCGTACGACCCACAGGGCCCGGGTGCGTACGGCGAGGTGGTCGCCCACCTCGCCCGCCCCAACCCCCTGTGGTCGGCGCTCGACGCCAATCCGGAGGTGCTGCTGAGCGTCGTCGACGACTACGCGTTCGTGCCGGGCCCCTGGCAGGCGCCGCCCGACGTCCCGCCGGAGCACGGCACGCCGACCAGCTTCTACGCCGCCGTCCAACTGCGCTGCACCGCGCGCGTGGTGGACGATCCGGAGGAGAAGGCGGCGCTCCTGAACCGGCAGGTGGGTCACTTCCAGGCGCCCGGCGTCTCGGTTCCGGTGGCCGCGGGCGAGGCCCCGTACGGCCGGATGCTGCCGGGCATCCGGGGCCTGCTGCTGGAGGTGACCGACGTACGGGCCAAGTTCAAGTACGCCGGGCACAAGCCCGAGGAGGTCCAGGACGCGATCGCGGCGGGCCTCGCCGGGCGCGGGGACCCGCGCGACGCCGCCGCCCTCGCCACGCAGCGACGGCGGCGCCACCAGCCCGCGTAGCGGGCCGGGAAGCCGGTCCAGCGGCTCAGGCGGTCGACCGGGCCTCCGCGACGGCGAGGCCCGTCACCGCCGCCAGCATCAGGGCGGTGCCCGCGACGGTCGCCGCCGTGAGGTCCTCGCCGAGCAGCGTGACCGCGAGGACGGCGGCGCTCACCGGCTCGAGGAGCATGATCACGGAGACCGTGGCGGAGCGCACGACCGCCGCGCCCGCGAAGTACAGGGCGTACGCGAGCGCGGTCGGCACCGAGGCGATGTACGCCAACAGGCCGAGCACGGCGAGGTGGTGGCCGGTGTGCGGCACCAGGCCCTCGACCGCGCCGAGCGGCAGCAGCGCGAGCGAGGCGACCGCGAACGTGCCCACGGTCGTGCCGAGCCCGTCCCCTCCCCCGCCGTGCCGACCGAACCACCGGGTGAGCAGCGTCATCACGGCGTACCCGGCCGCCGACAGCAGCGCCCACAGCACGCCGAGCGGGCGCACCGCCGCGTCGCCGCCGCCGAGGACGAGGACCGCGAGCCCGCCGAGCGCCCCGGCCACGGACAGCAGCCCGCCCGCGCCGAGCCGCTCCCCGAGCAGCACGCGCGCGCCGACCGCGATGAGCACGGGCCCCGCGCCGAGCGTGACCACGGTGCCGACGGCGAGACCGGTCGCCTGCACTGCGGCGAAGTAGGCGGTCTGGAACACGGCGAGCGACACCCCGAGCACGCCGAGCCGGACGGCCCTGCGCCCCCGGGTCTCGTACGACACCGGGGCGGGCCTGCGCCGCAGCACGCGCGCGAGGACCAGCAGCAACAGCCCGCCGACGCAGCGCCAGAACGACAGGGCGCCGGGCCCGAGGTCGCTGCCCCGGAACACCAGCGAGGCGGCGGCCCCCGCGGTGCCCCAGGAGGCCCCGGCGACGACCAGGTACACCAGGCCGCGGGCGACCGGCAGTTGACGTACGGCACCGGAGGAAGCTCCGGAAACGGAACCAGAAGAAGAAGCGGCAGACGCGGCTGCGCCCGCCTTTACGGCATGCGACACGTGACACTCCACGGAGAGCGGCGCTCCGCGGACGCGCGGAGGCCAGGAACACGGACCGTCGTGAGCGGACGGCCGTGTCCCTCCGGGAAGCGCCGCCCGCGGCAGGGCCCTGCACGGTCCCGGGGATCACTCGGGCAGCACGATGTCGACCGGCACCTTCAGGTGGCGGTCCCACAGTGGCGAGATCCCCGGCGGACCGGGCCCGGCCACGACGGCCGGGCAGCCCTCAGGCGGCCGGGGGCGGGAGGACGAGTGCGCGTGCGTGCATGCCCGGCACCTTAGACACCTCCGCCGGACCGCGACAACACGTTTTCCGGTTCGCTCCCGGCCGGCTCCGGCGGCGCGGCCACCGGCTTCGACGACTGCGCGATGAGCGCCCCGACCAGGACCATCGCCCCGCCGAACAACTGCGGGCCCGACAGGTGCTCCCCGAGCATCACCCAGGCGAGGACCGTCGCGACGACCGCCTCCAGGCAGGCCACGACCCCGGCCACCTGCGGCGAGAGGAGGCGCACCGACACGACACCGGTGACGTACGCGACGACCGTGGCGAGCAGCACGATCCAGCACAGCAGCAGCCACGCGGGCACGGACGTGCCGTCCATGGAGGCGCTGCCCGCGAGCACCGACCAGTCCATACCCCAGGGGCGGGCGATGACCGTGAGCAGCGCGGCGCCGATGAGCAGCCCGTAGGCGATCACACCGAACGGGTCGGGCACCTCGGCCCCGGACCCGTCCGCGTCGCCGCCGTGGTCGGACAGCACGAAGTAGCCGACCTGGCAGCAGGCCGCGCCGAGCGCGAGCAGCAGGCCGAGCGCGTCGAAGCCGAGCCCCGACCAGACCTCGACGACACAGGCGAGTCCTGCCACGGCGATCACGACGCCGAGCGCGGCCGCGCGCGTCACGGGCTTGCGCTGCACGAAGCGGACCCAGCCGAGGACGAGCGCGGGCGCCAAGTACTCGATGAGCAGGGCAACGCCGACGGGGATGCGGGAGATCGCGGCGAAGTAGCAGGCCTGGACGCCAGCGACGGCGAGCAGTCCGAATCCGGCGAGCAGCGCGGGCCTGCGCAGCACGAGCGCCCGGTGCCGCCAGGCGACCGGCAGCATGACCAGGGCGCCGCCGGCGACGCGCAGCCACACCACGTGGAGCGGGTCGAGGCCCGCCTCGATGAGCGGTTTGGCCGCCACCCCGGAACCGCCGAACGCGAGCGCGGAGAGGAGGGCGAGGCCCAGTCCCATGCCGCGCCCGCGGGTTGCCTGCTTCCCCGAAGACCCCATTGACTCGTGCACGCGCACATCATGGCAGGGCGCGTCAGGAGCGTCATCCCCGTTGACCCCTGTCTCACGGGATGGACGCCGGCCCCCACGGACGTCTCGCGCGGGAGACCGGTCGAGCCGCCGTACGCCTCACGCGGTGTCAGTTGAGCTGCTGCCGCAGCCGCTCCACATCGACGCCCGCCCGGCCGAGCACCTCGACCGCCCGGCACTCCGTGTCCGCCGCGAGCGCGGCGAGCACGTCGACGCCGCGCGCCCGCTCGTCCCCGCGCGCCGCGGCCCGCTCCACGCCCGCCTCCATCGCGGCGGCCGCGACGGGCGACCAGCCGGGGGCGGAGGGCACGAGCGGCACGGCCCCGGAGTCCTCCACCGAGCCCTGCCAGCGCAGCCCGTAGCCGATGCTGCGCTGCACGAGATAGCCGAGCAGCCGCGCCACCTGCGCGCCTTCCGGGAACGCGGAGCGCACGTCGGGGTCCGTCTCGAGGAGGGAGTGCAGCAGGTGCGCGGTGTCGATCTGCCGGTCCCCGTCCCGCACCGCGCGCCGCCGAGCGCCCGCGACCACCGCCGCGAGTTCGTCGCTGAGCTGGGCGTCTACGGGTTCGTCGCCGGCGGGGCCGAGCGCGTCGGCGTCGGACGGGGTTGAGCTATGCACACTCCCCACCCCATCAGCGGGGGCCCTTCGGAACATCCACGGTGAGGAGCATTCTCATGTCCGACACAAGTTGGGCACTGATCAAGAACATCTCCTCCTTACGGATGAGATCGCGCCACCGGCCCCCGAGGGGACCGGAATCCGCCGACCAGGAACTGACGGGTCATCAGTATTGAATGTTCGAGGCCACACGGCTACTTTCCGCGACGACGCGACACCGAAGCCCGTCATGGCTCTCGACTCAAAGGGGTGGCCACATGGCCGAAGTCAGCGCGGAAGCACGCATGGAAGCGCCCGCGGAGAAGGTCTGGGCGCAGCTCACCGACTTCTCCTCGTACGGGAAGTGGAACGCCACCCACACCGACTTCCCGAAGGGCGGGCCCGCCGCACTGGAAGTGGGCGGACAGTTCGAGGAGAACATGAAGCTGATGGGCTTCCCGGCCGAGGTCACCTGGACCATCGAGGAGCTCGAGACCGCCCGCACCTTCGCCATCAGGGGCAAGGGCCCCATGGGCGTGAACCTGTTCATGCACTACTCGCTCGCACCGGAGGGCGACGCGACCACGGCCCGCATCAAGGGCGAGTTCACCGGGGCGGCGGTCTCGCTGATGGCGGGCAAGCTCAAGGACTCGGCGACGGCCGCGCTCGACGAGTCGCTGCGCAAGCTGAACGGGCTGGTGACCTGAGCCCTGACCTTCGTACGTACTGCGTACGTACGCGAAGAGGCGCCCCGCACCTTTCGTACGGGGCGCCTCTTCCGCGCTCTGTGGCCTGTCCGGGCCCGCACGGGACTCAGTCCTCGTCGGCGAGGATCAGGTACAGCTTCTTGCGCGCGTCGTTGATGACGGAGATCGCCTTGTCGCGCTGGTCCTTGCTGCCGGTCTTCCAGACCTGACCGAAGGCCTCCATGAGGCCGAAGCTCGCGCTCCGGATCTCGTTCATGGCCTCCCAGTCGACGCCGCGGCCGGCCTCCTCCCAAGGGGCGTCGGGCCCCTCTTCGGCGGCGGTGCGGCCGTCGTCGGTGAGCGAGAAGAGCTTCTTGCCGCCCTCGCTCGCGCTGGCGATCAGGCCCTCGTCCTCGAGCAGCTGAAGCGTCGGGTAGACCGAGCCGGGGCTCGGCTTCCACGCGCCGCCGCTGCGCTCGGCGATCTCCTGGATCATCTCGTAACCGTGCATCGGGCGGTCCTTCAGGAGGGCCAGGATCGAGGCGCGCACGTCGCCGCGCCGCGCCCGTCCGCGAGGCCCGCCGCCACGGCCGCCGCGACCCCAGGGGCCGGGACCGCCGGGACCGCCGAAGCCGGGCCCGAAGGGCCCGAACGCCGCGCGCCGACCCTCGAAGCCGCCGCGCTCGAATCCGCCCGCACCGTGGCGGCCGGGGCCGAAGTTGCCATGTCCGTGTTCGTGTCCGTGGTGACGCATGGGAATCAGTCCTTTCACAACTGATCGGAGTTTCATTGAACGCGATCATCAACCGATCGCGATGCCTCAACGATATATCGGGACTGTTCGGATGGCAAGCCTCTGCCCGAGGCGGGAAGCGGCGGGGACGGTTCCGGGAAAACGGGCCAGCGGCGGCGGATTGGCCTTGGGCCCTTGTCAGTGGGGGCAATTACCGTCGTCGGTATGCGTATTCGTATCGTCGACGCCTTCACCGACCGGCCCTTCGCCGGCAACCCCGCAGGGGTCCTGCTCCTGGACGCCTTCCCGGACGACGCCTGGCTGCAGAGCGTCGCCCTCGAGGTCAACCACGCGGAGACCGCCTTCGCGCACCCGCTGCCCGAGGGCGGGGACGCGGACTGGGCGCTGCGCTGGTTCACACCCGCCACCGAGGTCGACATGTGCGGGCACGCGACGCTGGCCACGGCCCACGTACTGCACTCCACCGGGGTGACGCGCGGCGCCGTGCGGTTCGCGACACGCAGCGGCGTGCTCGTGGCGACACCCGGGGAGGACGGTTCGCTGACCCTCGACTTCCCGACGGCGCCGCTCGCGGAGGAGCCGGCCCCCGCAGGGCTCGCCGAGGCCCTCGGCGCCGCGCCGCTCTCCGTGCACGACACGGGCCCGTCCGTCGGCGACCTGCTCGTGGAGCTCGCCGACGAGAAGACGGTGCGGGCGCTCACCCCCGACCACAAGGCGCTCGTGGGCCTCTCCCGGCGCGGCATCATCGCCACGGCCCGCGCCGAGGACCCCGCCGCGGGCTACGACTTCGTGTCGCGCTGCTTCTTCCCGGGCGTCGGCATCGACGAGGACCCGGTGACCGGGAGCGCGCACACGGCGCTCACGCCGTTCTGGGCGGCGCGTCTGGGCCGCGAGGAGCTGACCGGGCTGCAGGCCTCCGCCCGCAGCGGTCTCGTACGCGTCGCCCTGCGCGGTGAGCGCACGCTCCTCACCGGTAGCGCGATCACGACCATCGAGGGCGAGCTCCACGCGTAGCGCGGGTCATGCGGTGGGCAGCCAGTCCACCTTGCCCGCCAGCAC
Organism: Streptomyces sp. NPDC107575; assembly: GCF_055657265.1. NCBI lineage: Bacteria > Bacillati > Actinomycetota > Actinomycetes > Kitasatosporales > Streptomycetaceae > Streptomyces > Streptomyces sp. NPDC107575. Next base: position 265,356 of record NZ_JBVKBG010000011.1, read on the forward strand.
CGCGTAGCCGACGAACGCCCCGATGTCCAACAGGGAGTGGGCCACCACCAGTGGCCCCACCCGCCCCCAGCGCCGGTACAGGAAGACGAAGACGACGCCCATCGCGAGGTTCCCGAAGAACCCTCCGATGCCCTGGTACAGGTGGTACGAGCCGCGCAGCACGGACGACGCGACGAGCGCCGTCCCCGGCGTCCACCCCAACTGCCCGAGCCTGCGCAGCAGATACCCGACGACGATGACCTCCTCCAGCACGGCGTTCTGCACCGCCGAGAGGATCAGCACCGGGTACTTCCACCACACGTCGGGCAGCGCCTCCGGCACCACGGTGAGGTTGAAGCCGAGCCCGCGGGCGGCGAGGTAGAAGGCGATGCCCGTGCTGCCGATGACGGCGGCCACCGCGGCGCCCCGGCCCGTGTCGAACCACGGGCGCTTGCGGTCGAAGCCGATGGTGCGCATCCCCTCGCCCTCCCTGAGCAGGAGGTGCGCGACGAGCGCGACCGGCACGAGGGCGCTGGCGATGCCGAACAGCTGCCAGGCGAGGTCGAGCCACGGACGGCCCGGCGCCGCGGACGCGTTGAGCGTCGCCGCCTGGTCCTTGAGGCCACCCGGTTTCGTGACGGAGCCGACGAAGCTGATGAGCGCGGACACACCGCTCGCACCGAGCGAAAGCCCCAGAACGAGCAGCGTCTCGTCCCGCAAAAAGCGCCGTGAGAGCCGCCCTTCGGGAGAAGAACCGGGCATCGGCTCCGCCTCCACCTGCACACCTGCCTCCAGTTGAGTAATCCCGCCGCATCCGCCACAGCGCCCCGCTAGGGTCCTTCTGACGGATCTTGCTGGAGTCGCGGGCCCTGGCACGCGCATCTGCGGCGTTGTCGTCGGTTGCCAACGCTCCGCGTTGACGCCCTCCTCCGCCTTGCAGCTGCACGCACCAGACCCCGCTCACCGGCACCGCACGTGGCGGCCACCCGCATCCAGCCTGACCCGTCAGAAGGACCCTAGGGTCTCGAATGCAGGTACGAAGATCGCGTACGACAGGCCGAGGGGGCCGAGGCGACGCAATTCGGCGCACCGCTCCCCTCCACTGCTCCACCGCTTATACCGCAACTGCCTTTGTGGCTCAGGGAGGGGCTCCACCGCCATGGGACGTCACAGCAGCATGCCCGACGAGTACGGGACGGCCGCCGCCGCACCCCGTCCCCGCTCGCGCGGGCGCACCGTGGCCATCGCGACGGCCCTCGTCCTCGTGGCCACGGCGGGCACGGTCGCCGTGGTCCGCCCCGAGCTGATCGGCCTCGGCGGCGGCTGCGAGGACGAGGTCCACCTCGACGTGGTCGCCTCCCCGGACATGGCCCCCGCGCTGCGCGAGGCGGCGGAGCACGCCCGCCGCGCGAAGCTCACCTCCGACGGCAACTGCCTCGACGTCGCCGTCACCGCCCGCGACGCGTACAAGGTGGCCGACACCCTGCGCGCGAGCAAGGGTGCGGCGGACTTCCAGGTCTGGGTGCCGGACTCGGACGTCTGGGTGCAGCGCGTCACCACGGGCACCGGGGACACCAAGGTGACACCGGCGGGCAACATCGCCTCCTCACCGGTCGGCATCGGCATGGTGCCCACGGCCGCGAAGTCCTTCGGGTGGCCGCGCAAGACGTACACGTGGGCCCAGTTGGCGGGCGCCGCCATGCGGGACGACAAGCTGCGCCTGGGCGCCGCAGACCCCGCCCGCAGCGCCAGCGGACTGCTCGCGCTCACCAAGCTGGCGGCCACCTCCAAGAAGGGGGACGGCACACAGGCCGCGTCCATGGCCAAGAGCCTCTCCCAGCGCACCTCCGACAGCGACGCGCAGCTCATGGACACGGTGCCGCGCGACAGTTCGGGCACCGAGCAGGGCAACCCGCGGCGCAACGAGGCGCTGATCCTGTCCGAGCAGGCCGCGTACGCGCACAACCAGGAGGCGGGCGACGCGGGTTCGGTCGACCTCTTCTATCCGAAGGACGGCTCGCCCGCCCTCGACTACCCGTTCTCGCTGGTCGGCGAGGATCGGCTGAGCACCGACGAGAGCCGGGCCGCCGTCCGCTTCATGACGCTGCTCGGCGCGCCCGAGGGCCGCTCGATCCTGGAGCGGCACGGCTTCCGCACGGACAGCGGCCGGTCCCCCGCGACGGTCGTCTCACGGGCCGGCGGCCGCTCCCCGCAGCCGTACGCGCGCGTGGCGGCCAAGGCGCCGACCGAGGAGCAGCTCGACGAGACCCTCGGCATGTGGACGATCACGGTGCAGAGCGCCCGCCTCACCACGGTCGTGGACGCCTCCGCCTCGATGGGCAACATCGTGCCCAGCCGCGGCGAATCCCGCATGGAGGTGACGAAGGCGTCGATGCTGGCGGCCCTCTCCACGTTCACGCCGGAGGACGAGATCGGCCTGTGGGAGTTCGCCACGTTCCTCGACGGCGAGCGCGACTACAAGAAGCTCGTGCCGACCGAGCGCCTCGGCGACCACGTCGGCTCCGGCACCCAGCGCGACCGCCTGTCGGCGGCGTTCACCTCGCTGCAGCCGGTGCCCGGCGGGGCGACGGGCCTGTACGACACCACGCTCGCGGCGTACAAGGAGGCCACGTCCTCGTACAAGAGCGGCAGGTTCAACGCCGTCGTCGTGGTCACGGACGGCGTGAACGAGGACCAGGGGTCGATCTCCCGCGAGAGCCTCATCAAGAAGCTCGAGGGCCTCACCGACCCCGAGCACCCCGTGCCGCTGATCGTCATCGCGGTGGGGCCCGACACCGACAAGCGCGAGGTCGAGCAGGTCGCCGAGGCGACGGGCGGCTCGGGCCACCAGGTCAGCGACCCCGCGGACATCCAGCAGGTCATCCTGAAGGCCATCATCGAGGCGGGCGCCAAGAGCGGCTGAGCCGGTCGGCCGGCCCCTCAGCCCAGCGGAACGGCCGGCTCCGGCAGCCCGACCGGCCAGTCGTGCACCGGCCTGCCCCCGTGCATCAGCTCGCAGTACCGGCGCGTGGTCGCCGCGAGCGCCGCGTCCCGCGCCAGACCGCTCTCCAGGGCCCGGTGATACGTCGCCGACTGCCACGCCGCGCCGTTCATCCGCAGCCTGCACCGCTCCTCGATCACCCCCAGGTACAGGTCCCGGTCGGCCGCCTCCACGCCCCACGCGTCGAGCCCGGCCGCCGCGAGCGGCAACAGCTCGTCCCGTACGAGGTTCACGGCCGGCACCCGCTCCGTGCCGCCGAACCGGCCCCTGCGCGGCCACTCCAGGCGCGCGTCGATGCCGTACTGGCAGGCGGTGTCGAAGTTGCGGGCGGCCGCGGCGAAGGGCAGCCGCGACCACACCGGCCGCTGCTCCTCGGCGAGGGCGCGGACGACGCCGTAGTAGAAGGCGGTGTTGGCGATGACATCCGTGACGGTGGGGCCCGCGGGCAGCACCCGGTTCTCGACGCGCAGGTGCGGGACACCGTCCGCGATGCCGTACACGGGGCGGTTCCAGCGGTACACCGTGCCGTTGTGCAGGACGAGTTCGGCGAGGCTCGGGGTGTCGCCCTTGGCGATGAGGTCGAGCGGCTGCTCGTCGTCGAGGATCGGAAGCAGCGGCGGGAAGTACCTGAGGTTCTCCTCGAAGAGGTCGTACGCGGAGTCGATCCAGCGCTCCCCGAACCAGGTCCGCGGCCGCACCCCCTGCGCCACGAGTTCCGGCGGCCGGGTGTCGGTGGACTGCTGGAACAGCGGCGGCCGGGACTCGCGCCACAGCTCGCGGCCGAACAGGAAGGGCGAGTTGGCGCCGAGCGCTATCTGGACGGCGGCCACCGCCTGCGCCGCGTTCCACACATCGGCGAATCGCCCCGGCGTCACCTGGAGGTGCAACTGCACGGACGTGCACGCCGCTTCTGGCGCTATCGAGGAGGACGTGCAGGTCAGCCGCTCGACACCGGCGATGTCGAGGGCGAAGTCCTCGCCGCGCGCAGCCACCATCCGGTCGTTGAGCAGGGTGTACCGGTCGACGTCCGACAGGTTCGCGGAGACCAGATCCTCCGCGCTCAGCGTCGGCAGGATGCCGATCATCACGATGCCCGCGTCGACCTCGTTCGCCTTGCGGTCCGCATATCCGAGCCCCGTGCGCAGTTCCTCGGCGAGCTGGTCGAGAACGCGGCCGCCGAGCCGGTGCGGGGCAATGTTCACTTCGAGATTGAACATCGCGAGTTCGGTCTGGAAATCGCGGCTCGCGATGCGTTCCAGAACTTCCGCATTCATCATTCTCGGCAGACCTTCGGGCCCGGCGAGATTCAGCTCGATCTCCAGCCCCATGAGATTCTGCGGACGATCGAAGCGCTTCTCTTCCAGCAGTCGCCCGAACCCCTCCAGGCACTCCTTGAGCTTCTCCCGGTACCGCCGCGGATCGGCAAGACCGACCGCGCCCGCAACGACCTTCTCCCCCATGGAAGCGTCCCCTCCTCGCACGGGCGACCCGTTGATGCTCCGTCCCGGCCGCGTGTCACGGTGGATGATGCCCCGGCAATGTGATCCGTAACGCCCCGCGCGCGTCCGCGGAGCAGTACTCTCGAGGCGGTTACCCGCGGGCACATTCCTCAGGCATGCGGCCGGCCGCAGATTCCGTCGTTCGCGGCCCTGGTGAAAAACGCCGACAAGAACGCGCCGACCGCTCGACCGAAAGACATCGAGGTCACGCGGGGCGGCCCCGCCGAAGTTGGGGAGAATGCCCACAAAACCCCATGAGAAGCGCGCCCGAATAGCACCTTGCGAAATCCGGACGGCGTGCTAGCCGAAACACCCCGTGAACACGCATCGTATAAACTCCGCTGGCGAGACAGAGAGTTGGCGCCCGCGGCCCGGGTTCGGACCGGACCCCCGCCCCCTCTGGCCCGTGTACCCCTGTGCACCCGCAGCAGACAGCGCCGTCCGCTCGTCCCGCACCGCCCTCGCATCACATGCCTGTCGAATGAGAGGCGACCCACCATGCCGCTGCACGTCCCACCGGCTCCCGCGCCCGCCCTGCGCAGCGTTCTCACGGCCCTCGGTTCCCCCACCGCCGTCCGCGAGGCACGCACTCCGTCCCTGCGCGCCGCCCAGGGACCCGCCACACCCGAACTCCCGCTGCCACTCCATGTGTTGGACCACATCACCGAGACCACCGGGCCGTCCAGGGCCCGCCTCACCGGCTGGCGTTTCCTGATCCGCTGCGGGGAGCGCGCGGTGGCGGCGGCCGACACCATGCTCACGCCGGACGGCTGGGCCTTCTCGCACTTCTTCGAGGGCCCCTACATCCGGTCCACGGAACGGGCCCTGCGTCAGGCGGAGTCGCTGCCCCAGGCCTACCAGCCGCGGCTGCTCTCGGTGCCCGAGCTCTACATGCTCACGCTGTGGCTGCACGGCGAGCGCACCGCGGACCCGGCGGGCGGCCAGCCGGCGGCCGACGACATCCTCGTCCCGCTGGCACCCGCCCCGCCCGGCATCGCCCCGCACCGCCCGCACCGGGTGGCCGAGCTCCTGCCGGTCCTGACCCACCGGCTGACGCCGGCCCCGGCCACGGCCGGCCTGCTCGCCTGAGCGACCGGGGTCCGCCGACGGCCCCTGTCGCACACTCTGTGCCCCGCACCGTCCGCCGTCCGGTCGCGGGGCACAGCCCTGCCCGAGCGGACTAGCCCGTACCGACCACTCCTAACCACCCGAAGGGAGAGTCCAGTTGGACTGAACCGTCCGCACGGGTGATGCGTCTGACAACCCATAAGGACCGCTGCAAGGAAATCCCTGCGGATTGACGCCCACAGGGCAACACTGGGTTCCGGAACTCACGAAATCGGGGGGCGGCCATGAACAAGCCTTCAAGCCGCAGCACGACCGGCAACACCAGCACCGCCAGTACAGCAAGCACAGCCCACGTCATCGAGATCACTTCGCAGCGAAAGATCCCATCCATGTGCCAGCACCAGCCAGCCTGCCCGACAGCGGAATCCGAGGACAGGGAAGCCGCACTGCCTGTGGCTCACCATCCCGAGCAGGGATGGAGCCTCCTCTGCAACGGGGTCCTGCTCTTCGAGGACACCGGCGAGCTGCTGCCCAGTGGCAGGATCATCGCCCCGCACCGCCCACTGGGCACGGTGGTGACGGCGGCATAGGGACGGGCCCTGCGGGGCTGCGCGACCGGACGGCGGACGCACAGCCCCGAGTGGATCAGCCCTCGTAGGCGTCGAGCGGCGGGCAGGAACACACCAGGTTCCTGTCGCCGAACGCCTGGTCGATACGCCGCACCGGCGGCCAGTACTTGTCCGAAGCGACCACCCCGGCCGGGAAGACACCTTCTTCCCGGCTGTACGCGTGCTCCCACTCGCCGCCGAGCATCCCGGCGGTGTGCGGAGCGTTCCGCAGCGGGTTGTCGTCCGCCGGCCACTCGCCGGAGGCGACCCGCTCGACCTCGCCGCGAATCGCGATCATCGCGTCGCAGAACCGGTCGAGCTCCTCGATGCCCTCGCTCTCGGTCGGCTCGATCATCAGCGTCCCGGCGACCGGGAACGACATGGTCGGCGCGTGGAACCCGTAGTCGATGAGCCGCTTGGCGATGTCGTCGATGCTCACGCCCGTCGCCTTGCTGATCGGGCGCAGGTCCACGATGCACTCGTGGGCGACGAGCCCGCCCGGACCGTTGTAGAGCACCGGGAAGTGCGGCTCGAGCCGCTTGGCGATGTAGTTCGCGGAGAGCACGGCCACCTGCGTGGCCCGCTTCAGCCCCTCGCCGCCCATGAGCCGCACGTACGCCCAGGAGATCGGCAGGATCCCGGCGGAGCCCCAGGGCGCCGCGGAGATCGGGCCGACGCCCGTCTCGGGGCCCGCGGCCGGCTGCAGCGGGTGGTTCGGCAGGTACGGCGCGAGGTGCTCGCGCACGCCGACCGGGCCGACGCCCGGACCGCCGCCGCCGTGCGGGATGCAGAACGTCTTGTGCAGGTTCAGGTGCGATACGTCGCCGCCGAAGCGGCCCGGCTTGGCGAGGCCCACCAGCGCGTTGAGGTTCGCGCCGTCGACGTAGACCTGGCCGCCCGCGTCGTGCACGGCGGCGCAGATGTCGGCGACGTGCTCCTCGAAGACGCCGTGCGTCGACGGGTACGTGATCATGAGGACGGCGAGCTGCTCGGCGTACTGCTCGATCTTGGCGCGCAGATCCTCGATGTCGACCTCGCCGTCGTCGGCGGTCTTCACGACGACGACCTTCATGCCGGCCATCACGGCGCTCGCGGCGTTCGTGCCGTGCGCGGAGGACGGGATGAGGCAGACGGTGCGCTGCTCGTCGCCGTTGGCCCGGTGGTAGCCGCGGACCGCGAGCAGACCGGCGAGCTCGCCCTGCGAGCCGGCGTTCGGCTGCAGCGACACCTTGTCGTAGCCGGTGACCTCGGCGAGCCGCTCCTCCAGCTCACGGATGAGCGTCAGGTAGCCCTGCGCCTGCTCGGCGGGGACGAAGGGGTGCAGCTGGCCGAACTCGGGCCAGGTGACCGGCTCCATCTCCGTCGTCGCGTTGAGCTTCATCGTGCAGGAGCCCAGCGGGATCATGCCGCGGTCGAGCGCGTAGTCGCGGTCGGCGAGCATGCGCAGGTAGCGCAGCATCGCCGTCTCGGAGCGGTACTGGTGGAAGACGGGGTGCGTCAGGTACTCGTCCTCGCGCAGCAGCCCGCCCGGCAGCGTGTCCTCGACCTCGGCGTCCAGCGCCTCGATGTCCGCGTCGACGCCGAACGCGCTCCACACCGCGCCCAGCTGGGCCCGCGTGGTCGTCTCGTCGCAGGCGACGGAGACGTGGTCCGCGTCCACCAGGTGCAGGTTGACGCCGCCCTCGCGCGCGGCGGAGACGACCGAGGCGGCCCGGCCCGGCACCCGCACGGTGAGGGTGTCGAAGTACGCGCCGTGCACGACCTCGACGCCGCCCGCCGTGAGCCCCGCGGCGAGCAGGGTGGCGTAACGGTGGGTGCGCCGCGCGATGGACCTGAGGCCATCGGGGCCGTGGTACACGGCGTACATGCCGGCCATGACGGCGAGCAGCACCTGAGCCGTACAGATGTTGCTGGTCGCCTTCTCGCGGCGGATGTGCTGCTCACGGGTCTGCAGGGCGAGGCGGTACGCCTTGTTGCCGTCGGCGTCGACGGAGACGCCCACCAGGCGGCCCGGCAGCGAGCGGGCGAACTTCTCGCGCACGGCCATGTACCCGGCGTGCGGACCGCCGAAGCCCATCGGGACGCCGAAGCGCTGCGTCGTACCGACGGCGATGTCCGCGCCCAGCTCGCCGGGCGAGGTCAGCAGCGTCAGGGCGAGAAGATCGGCGGCGACGGTGACGATGGCGCCCAGCTCGTGCGCCTGGTCGATCACGGGCTTGATGTCCCGCACGACGCCGGAGGCGCCCGGGTACTGCACGAGCAGGCCCACGACACCGCGCTCGGCGACCTCGACGGGGATGCCCTCGCTCAGGTCGGCGACGACGATCTCTACGCCGGTCGGCTCGGCGCGCGTCTGGATCACGGCGATGGTCTGCGGCAGGGCGTCGGCGTCGACGACGTACACGCCGTTCTTGACCTTGCCGACGCGGCGCGAGAGGGCCATGGCCTCGGCGGCGGCGGTGCCCTCGTCGAGCAGCGACGAGCCGGAGGTGGGCAGGCCGGTCAGCTCGGCGACCATGGTCTGGAAGTTGAGCAGCGCCTCGAGGCGGCCCTGCGAGATCTCCGGCTGGTACGGCGTGTACGCCGTGTACCAGGACGGGTTCTCCATGACGTTGCGCAGGATGACGGGCGGCGTGAACGTCCCGTAGTAGCCGAGGCCGATCATCGAGCCGAGCACCTGGTTGCGCTCTGCAAGGGACTTCAGCTCGGCGAGCACCTCGGCCTCACTGCGGGCGGCCGGAAGGTCGAGCGCCTCGGCGCTCTTGATCACATCGGGCACCGCGGCCGCGGTCAGCTCGTCCAGCGAGCCGTAGCCGACCTGCGCGAGCATCTTGGCCTGAGCGGCGTCGTCGGGACCGATGTGACGCTGCTCGAAGGGGATTCCTCGCTCCAACTGGGAGAGCGGAATACGGTTGGCGGTCATTGCGGAGGCCTCCTGGTCATTGCGACCTACGAGGGGCACCACGGCGCGGGTACCCGGACGGCCTCCCCCTCTGTCATCTCAACCTGAGAGCTTCACCGGCCCACCCCGCGAGAACACGGAACACACCGGCTTGCACCGTCGGTGAGAGCGGAAACCGTGCACCCCGCCCTGCTTTCCAGAGTGACCTCGTCCGTGCGGTACGTGTGCCTGAGAGATTCCGGGGAGGATTTGCTCCTTCGGCGCCTTCCGACGACTGTCGGAGGACTCTCCCGCACGGGGTCAGCAGCCATTTGCCAGCCTACCAGCGGCTACTTGGCCGGAGCCCCCGAGTGGCCGCCTTACGCAATGTGCTCTTTCGTAGTCCTTACAGACGAGTTGCGATCATCGCGATCAGTTGGAGGGCCCGTGCAGACCGATGTCGATCCGCGCAATCTGATCGGCCGCAAGGCGTTCGACCGCAACGGGGCCAAGATCGGCACCATCGACGAGGTGTACCTGGACGACGCCACGGGCGTGCCGGAGTGGGCCGCGATACGAACCGGCCTGTTCAGCCGCGACGCCTTCGTCCCCCTCGAGCCCAGCGACTTCACGGACGGCACGCTGCACGTGCCCTTCGAGCGCTCCCTGATCAAGGACGCCCCCGATTTCGGCGTGGGCCGCCATCTCTCCCCCGAGCAGGAGCTCCAGCTCTACGACCACTACGGTCTGGACATCACGGCCCCTCAGTCGCCCGACATCTCGTTCGGCAAGGTCGCCGGCGCCGAGGACGAGACGACCTGATCCGCTTCGGCCCCTTCCACCAGCGGCATCGGCTCCGCCGGCTCCAGCTCCGGATCATCGACCCGGAACGTCCGCACCCTCCCCGGCACCACCGCGTACGGCGTCTCGAACCGCACGGTCACCCGCCCGAGCCCGCTCCCCTGCACCCACCCCGGCCCGAACTCGGCATGCCGCACATCGTGCCCGGCCAGCCACTTGCGCTCCACGGGCGCCGGCTCGGGATCGGCCGCCTCCACGGGCTCGACCGGCCCCGCGTCCCCCTCCAGCTCCTCGGCCGCTGCAGCCTCCTCCTCCGCGGCGGCGAACTGCGCGAACAGGTCCTCCTGCGTGAAGTCGGCCAGCCCGCTGACCCCGACGCCCAGCAGCCGCACGCCGCCGGTCGTGTCCACGCTCTCCAGCAGCCGCGCCGCGGCCTCCCGCACCACCCCGGGATCGTCCGTCGGCCCCCGCAGCGTCTCCGAGCGCGTCAGCGTCGAGAAGTCGTAGCGCCGCACCTTGAGCACCACGGTCCGCCCCGAGCGCTCGGCCGCTCTCAGCCGCTCCACGCACCGGCCGGCCAGCCTGCGCACCTCCATCCGGACCTGCACCCGGTCGTGGATGTCCACGTCGTACGTGTCCTCGACCGATACGGACTTGGAGTCCCGCTCGGCCACGACCGGCCGCTCGTCGCGGGCCAGCGCCATCTCGTACAGATGGCTGCCGTGCGCCTTCCCGAGCAGGCGCACCAGCTCGTCCTCGCCGGCCCCCGCGATCTCCTCCACGGTCACGATCCCGGCCCGCCGCAGATGATCAGCCGTCGCGGGCCCGACGCCCGGCAGGATCCGCACGGACTGCGGGCCCAGCAGCGCGCGCTCGGTGCCGGGACGTATCAGCACGAGCCCGTCCGGCTTGGCCTCCTCCGAGCCGATCTTCGCGAGCATCTTGGACGCCGCGAGCCCCACGGACCCGGTCAGACCGGTCACGCGCCGGATGTCGGCCCGCAGCCGCCGCCCCACGGCCTCGGCGGAAGCGGCGTCCCAGGCCGCCTCACCGGCCTCCAGATCCACGAACGCCTCGTCCAGGCTCAGGGGTTCCACCAGCGGCGAGAGCGCCCCCAGGAGGCCCATCACCTGCTCGCTGATCGCCCGGTACAGCCGGAACCGCGGCACCAGATACGCGGCATGCGGGGCGAGCCTGCGAGCCTGCCCCATCGGCATCGCCGAGTGCACCCCGAACTTCCGCGCCTCGTACGACGCCGTGGCCACCACACCGCGCGGCCCGAGCCCGCCCACGACGACCGCTTTCCCGCGCAGGCTCGGCTTCGCCGCCTGCTCGGCAGAGGCGTAGAAGGCATCCATGTCGAGATGCAGGATCGTGGGCGCGGTTCTCACATGCCCGATGCTGCCCTACGCCACTGACAACGCGGCCCTACGGACCTCACACGGCCCTGCCGCGCCGCCTCGCGAGCTCGTCCGTGGGGTTCGGCGGCACGATCGTCTCGCCGGTGTCCACGCGCTCGCCGTGCAGCTGCGAGAGCGCGGCCTCCACGTCCCGCCAGACCACGCCCACGGCGATCCCGAAGACCCCCTGGCCGCCCTGGAGCAGATCGTGCACCTCGGCGGGCGACGTGCACTCGTAGACCGTCGCACCGTCGCTCATCAGCGTCATCCGCTCCAGATCGCGGAAGCCGCTCTCGCGCAGGTGCTGCACGGCCGCCCGGATGTTCTGCAACGAGACACCCGTGTCCAGGAAGCGCTTGACGACCTTGAGGACGACGACGTCCCGGAAGCTGTAGAGCCGCTGGGTCCCCGATCCGTACGCGGTACGCACGCTGGGTTCGACAAGGCCGGTCCTGGCCCAGTAGTCGAGCTGCCGGTAGGTGATGCCGGCCGCCGCACATGCCGTCGGGCCCCGGTACCCCAGCTGCTCGGAAGCGGCCGAGCCGCTCTCCCCCGCCACCACAGGCACGGCCTGCGGGCGCTGCGGAGTGTGATCGGCCGCGCTGCCGTGAAACAAGTACGGACCGCCCGTCGCCGTACCGTCGCCGCTGCTTCTCACGCCGACCTCCTCATTGACCTGCCTTGTCGACGGTAGGCAGTCACAGGGGGTGCGTCAACGAACGCCACACTAGGCACGCCGAGTGATAATCACCCTAAGAGTGGTTTCCCGTGACCCACCGCCGGGAAAGGCTAGCCGAATGTCTCGAGGGCGCCGCCGCTCGACGGCCGGGCCCGGCCGTCCGCCGTGCGGTCACTGACTGTTGGTGCCGAAGTCCTCGGGAGAGATCTGGTCGAGGAACTCGCGGAACTTCTCCACCTCGTCCTCCTGCTCGTCGGGGATCGCGATCCCCGCGTCGTCCAGGACCCCGTCACTGCCGAAGATCGGCGTGCCGGTGCGCAGCGCGAGGGCTATGGCGTCCGACGGGCGGGCACTGACCTCGACCCCGCTCGCGAACACCAGCTCCGCGTAGAAGACGCCTTCGCGCAGGTCCGTGATGCGCACTTCCGTGAGCTCCTGGCCGACCGCCTCGAGGACATCCTTGAAGAGGTCGTGCGTCAGCGGACGCGCGGGCGCCATGCCCTGCTGGGCAAAGGCGATCGCGGTCGCCTCCCCCGGTCCGATCCAGATGGGGAGGTACCGGTCGCCTCCCACTTCACGCAGGAGCACGATCGGCTGGTTGGAGGGCATTTCGACCCGGACACCTACGACGTCGAGCTCGTTCACACAGCAACCCTAGGACGTGCCCGGCCGGTTTGGGTAGTCGGGCATCCACCGAGGACCGGGCCATCGGCGCTCACCCGCGCCCACGATCAGGGCAGACGCACCCCGAGCGCGGTCTGCACAAGGGCCGAGTGCAGCTTCACGGTGAGGCCTGCCAGCTCCTTGGCACGGGCCTCGGCATGCGCCCGCGTCTGCGGGTTGCGGTGCACCTTCAGGGGGGCGACCACCTGGTCCACCAGGCCGGCCTCGCGGTCCGCGGCCGCCCGCATGACGCGCAGGTGCCGCGGGCCGATCCCGAATCGCGCCAGCTCGCCGATGAGCTCGGCGACCGACACGGCGGAGGCGTCGTAGCCACCGTCGGGCAGGGGGGTGAGGAGCCCGTACGACTCCCATTCGTCGAGCTCGTGCTCCTCGACGCCGACGGCGGCCAGCAATTCGTCCCGGCCGACCCGCGCGGCCGTCGGCACATCGGCGCCGTCCTCCGCGTCACCGGGGCGTCCCGGTGCCGGCACGGTCAAGGTCTCGCCCGGCTCCAGGGCATCGAGCTGCTCCTTGATGACCTTCAGCGGCAGGTAGTGGTCCCGCTGCATGCGCAGCACGTGGGCGAGCCGCTCGACGTCGTCCGGGCTGAACTTCCGGTACCCCGACGGCGTACGCCGGGGTTCGACCAGGCCCTCGGACTCCAGGAACCTGATCTTGGAGATCGTGACTTCGGGAAACTCTTCTCGGAGCACGTTCAGTACGGTGCCGATGCTCATCAGCCGACTGTCCGTGGTGGCGGTACCCCCTGGGGCACCGCCACTCGTCGTGTGCAGCATGGACCTTCCTGAAGGATCGCGGACGGTTCAGATACCGCGCTGGCTCGCGTAGAACACCAGCCGGTACTTGCCGATCTGCACCTCGTCCCCATTGTTCAGCGTCACCGAGTCGATGCGCTCACGGTTCACGTACGTGCCGTTGAGGCTGCCGACGTCGCCGACGGTGAACGAGCCGTCCTGCAGGCGACGGAACTCCACGTGGCGGCGCGACACGGTCACGTCGTCCAGGAAGATGTCGCTCTGCGGGTGGCGCCCCGCGGTGGTCAGCTCGCCATCCAGGAGGAAGCGGCTGCCCGAGTTCGGACCGCGCCGCACCACGAGGAGCGCCGAGCCGAGCGGCAGCGCGTCGACCGCCGCCTGTGCCTCGGGCGAGAGGGCCGGGAGCTGCGTCTGGCCCGTCGCCTCCGGGTCGTAGGACTCGAGGCCGGAGATGGAGATCGTGGACGTCGTCTCCGACGGCCCCTCCGGCGTCGCACCGCCACGCAGCGGCGCACCGCAGTTGGAGCAGAACCGGCTGTTCTCCGCGTTCCGGTTCCCGCACCTCGTACACACCAGGGCCGACATGCCGAACTCTCCACCCGTACTTGAGGTTGACGGTTCTCCGAAACCTATGCGGCCGGAACCGGCAGGGTCAACAGACGACGCGCCCTGTCCGCCCGAATTGTCTCCGGCGACCTGGTCCCGGAACAGCGGGCGCTCGCCCACCTGGGTCTCCGGGGCGTCTCCTTGCCGCGGCGCACGATGACGGGCGTCCTCACGGCTCTTGCCGAACAACTTCGCAAACAACTTCACGGGCGATTCCCCTTGACCGAAACAGACCCGCCCGTGGGGCAGGACGAACCCTGACTGCACACATCGGCGTACATCGCGTACATCATTGACACGGACACCCTCACAACGTCCGTATCCGCCAAACAGTTTCCACCACGCACACCACCCTTGCTGCGGCGACCCCCCGCAACCTCATGCCCTCGCACGGTATCCACCATGCACCCCCGGCTTCACTCCGAGGACGACCGAGCGTAATCAGGCCGTTGCGCGGATCGCAAGGCGTCTACGACGATCTTGTTCGAGCGGCTCACGGCCACCGTGGCCTGCTCCTTCTCCAGCGTCTGCACCACACCCCCGGGGATGTTCAGGGCCGGCTCCAGGTCCTGCGGCTTGCCGATGACCTTGAACCGGTAGGGGCGGCTGATGTCGTGCCCGTCCACGCTGATCCCCTTCCCGCCACTGCCGTCCGTCAGATACGTGTTGGCCACGATGCGGACATCGTTCACCTGGATCGCCTCCGCGCCAGCGGCGCGCAGTTCCTGGACCGCGTCGAGCAGCATGTCCGCCTCCACGGCCCCCTTCGTATCGGTGACGGTCATGGTGATCCCGGGGCCCTGCGCGGCCGTCGTGCCCGCCAGAATGCCGAGCTGCTTCTGCTTCTCGGCCGTCTGCTTGCGGGCCTCGTTGGCCTGGTCCGAACTGTTCTCCAGCTCGGTGCGCTGGTCCACGAGGCCTTGCTTCTCATCCTCAAGACGCTGAGTTCGATCATCCAGTTCATCGAGGATGCGAACGAGATCTTCCTGACGCGCACCGCGCAGGGCACTGTTGTCGCTGGTGGACCGCACCTGGATGGCGAGTCCGAGCCCCAGGACGAACAGCAGCACAGCCATGATGAGCTGTGCGCGCGACGCGCGCGGCGGCCACAGACCCTTCACGAGCCGCTGCCGACCGGTCAGTTCGGGCTCTCCCACGGCGTCCGGCCCGGCCGGCCCCGGCTCGACGGCCTCGGGCTCGGGTGCGGGTGCGGGTGCGGGCTCCCGCTCCGCTTCGGCCTTCTCCGTCTCGGGCTTCTTCGCCGGCACCTCGGCGGGCAGCTCGGCAGGCAGCTCCTTGCGCAACTGCTCGCCCTTGTCGTCCGGTTGCACGCGCTCGCGGCTCTCGGCGCCTTCGGCGTTCTCGGGGTTCTCTTCGTTGCTCATCGGCCTCACGCCCGGAACACATGCCGCCGGATCGCGGCGGCGTTGGAGAAGATGCGGATGCCGAGCACCACGACGACACCGGTCGACAGCTGCGCACCGACGCCCAACTTGTCGCCCAGGAAGACGATCAGCGCGGCCACGACGACGTTCGACAGGAACGAGACGACGAACACCTTGTCGTCGAAGATCCCGTCCAGCATGGCGCGCAGCGCGCCGAACACCGCGTCGAGCGCCGCGACGACGGCGATAGGAAGGTAAGGCTCGACGACCGCCGGAACCTCGGGCCGGACGAAAAGACCGACCACGACTCCCACGACGAGGCCCAGTACGGCGATCACGATGTGCCCTTCTGCTCTGCTCTCGGCTGTGCTGTACGTACGATCACGCTGGGCGCGGCAGGAAGCTTGATGTCGTCCTGGGCCGAAATACTCGTCCTGACCCCGAAGTTCTCCTGCAGCGCGTGCAGGTAGAGACCGTCGGGGCTGTTCTGGAACCGAGTGCTCAGCCGTTGCCCGTCCCCTACCGCGAGCACCGTGTACGGCGGTACCAGCGGCTTGTTGTCGACCAGTATCGCGTCACCCGCGGCCCTGATCGCGGACAGCGACGTGAGGCGCTGCCCGTTGATGCTGATGGCCTCGGCGCCGGACTGCCACAGGCCGTTCATGACGCGCTGCATGTCCCGGTCGCGCACGCGGCCGGTGTCGGAGAAACCGTTGCTCTCGCGCGGCCCGCTCCCGTCGCCCGTGGTGGCCGACTTGGCGTCGTCGACGACGAGCTTCACCCCGGGGCCGTGCACGGCGACGGCTCCGGAGAGCACCCCCGCCAACTCCGCCTTCTCGCCACCGTGCTTCTTCAGCGCCTCGCGCTGCATCTCCCCCACGCGCCCGCGCAGCGAGTCGACCTGGCCCTCCAGCTCATCGGCGGACTCGGTCTCTTTGTCGATGCGGTCGATGAGCTCCTCGCGCTCCTTGGCCACCACCGGCGCGGTGACGCGAGCCTGCGCCGCGCCCACGGTCACCACAAGCGCGGCGAGCACGAGTCCTGCCGCGAGACCCAGCTTCGCCCGCAGCGTCTTCGGCAAACCGCTCTGCCCCAGCGCCTCTTTGCGCGCGGTGGCCTCCGCGTACCCGTCGTCCAGGCTGTGATCCATCACGTTGGTCAGCAGCGACATGGAGGCGTCGGGGCGCGAGGGGCGCTCTGGGGTGCTCCGTTTGGGGGGCTGCTGCGGCATGCCGCACATCGTCGCACGTCGTGGGCACTACCACCCAACGACCCCACTGCCCTGCTGCCCGACGCCCGAAATGGGCGTCGGGCAGCGGGTGTCCGGGTCAGCGCCCCGCGCTGTCCACGACGGCCGACCACTCGTCGAGCAGCTGCTGGGCGGAGGCGTCGTCCGGGCCTTCGGCCCACAGGTGGGTGACCGCCTCGGCCGGGTCGGGCAGCACCATCACCCAACGCCCGTCGGCCTCTACGACCCGTACTCCGTCGGTCGTGTCCACCGACCGCTCGCCGGCCTCCTCCACGACGCGGCGCATGACGAGGCCCTTGACGGCCCACGGCGTCGCCAGGTCCCGCTTGAGCACATGCGCCCGCGGAATCCGCGCGTCGATCTGGCTGAGGGTCAACTGCGTACGGGCGACGAGCCCGATGAGCCGCACAAAGGCCGCGGCCCCGTCGAACACGCTGCTGAACTCGGGAATGATGAACCCGGCCCGCCCGTCGCCGCCGAAGATCGTCCCGTCCTCACGCCCCACGCGCGTCAGGTCGTCGGGCGACGTGGTCGTCCACTCGACCTGCGTCCCGTGATACGCGGCGACCTGCTCGGCGATACGAGTCGTGGTCACGGGCAGCGCGACCCGCCCGCTCCGCCGCTCCGCCGCGACGAGATCGAGCATCACCAGCAACGCCCGGTCGTCCTCGACGATCCGCCCCTTCTCGTCGACGAGCGAGAGCCGCTCCCCGACCGGATCGAACCGCACCCCGAACGCGGCCCTGGCCGAGGCCACGATCTCCCCGAGCCGTACGAGCCCGGACCTGCGGGCGTCCGCGGTCTCGGTGGGCCGCGACTCGTCGAGCCCGGGATTGATCGTCAGGGAGTCGACACCGAGCCGCCCGAGAAGACTGGGCAACACAAGCCCCGCGCTCCCGTTCGACGCGTCGACGACCACCTTCAGCCCGGCCTCCGCGACACCCGTCGTATCGACGTTCCGCAGCAAGGACCCCGTGTACGAGTCGAAGACACTCGACGGGAAGTGCAGGTCACCGATCTCCCCGGGGAACGCCCTGCGGTACTCCTGCCGCGCGTACACCCGGTCCAGCTTGCGCTGGCTGCCCTGCGACAGATCCGCCCCGCGCTCGTCGAAGAACATGATGTCGACGGAGTCGGGCACCCCGGGCGTCGTCCGGATCATGATCCCGCCGGCACTGCCCCGCGCGGTCTGCTGCCGCGCCACGGGCAGCGGCACATTCTCCAGGTCCCGTACGTCGATGGCACTGGCCTGCAACGCGGAGATCACGGCCCGCTTGAGCGCACGCGCACCACGGGAGTGGTCACGCGCGGTCGTGACGGTCGACCCCTTCTTGAGCGTCGTCGCATACGCTCCCGCGAGCCGCACGGCCAGCTCGGGCGTGATCTCGACGTTCAGGATCCCGGAAACGCCCCTGGCCCCGAACAGATGGGCCTGCCCGCGCGACTCCCAGATGACCGACGTGTTGACGAAGGCGCCGGCCTCGACGGTCTTGAACGGGTACACCCGCACATTGCCCTGGACGATCGATTCCTCACCGACGAGGCACTCGTCGCCGATGACGGCGCCGTCCTCGATCCGCGCGGCCCGCATGATGTCGGTGTTCTTCCCGACCACACAGCCGCGCAGATTGCAGTGCCGCCCGATGTAGACGTTGTCGTGCACGACGGCCTTGTGCAGGAAGGCGCCGTTCTTCACGACGACGTTCGAGCCGACGACCGTGTGCTCCCGGATCTCGACATCCGCTTCGACCTTGGCATAGTCGCCGATGTAGAGCGGCCCGCGGAGCACGGCGTCAGGGTGCACCTCCGCGCCTTCGGCCACCCACACACCGGGCGAGATCTCGAACCCGTCGAGCTCGACGTCGACCTTGCCTTCGAGGACGTCCGCCTGGGCCTTCACATAGCTCTCGTGCGTGCCGACGTCCTCCCAGTAGCCCTCGGCCACGTAGCCGTAGATGGGCTTGCCTTCCTTCATCAGCTGCGGGAAGACATCGCCGGACCAGTCCACCGACGTGTCGGCCTCGACGTAGTCGAAGACCTCGGGCTCCATCACATAGATGCCCGTGTTCACCGTGTCCGAGAAGACCTGCCCCCAGGTCGGCTTCTCGAGGAAGCGCTCGACCTTTCCCTCCTCGTCGACGATGGTGATACCGAATTCCAGCGGATTGGGCACACGCGTCAGACAGACGGTGACGAGCGCGCCCTTCTCCTTGTGGAATTCGATGAGCTCGGTGAGGTCGAAATCGGTGAGTGCGTCACCCGAGATGACAAGAAAGGAGTCGTCCTTCAGCGCTTCCTCAGCGTTCTTCACGCTGCCGGCAGTGCCGAGTGGCTTCTCCTCGTTGGCATAGGTGAGCTCCATACCCAACTCTTCGCCGTCCCCGAAATAGTTCCTGACGAGTGACGCCAAGAACTGCACGGTGACCACGGTCTCGCTGAGCCCATGCCGCTTGAGCAGCCTGAGCACATGCTCCATGATCGGCCGGTTGGCCACAGGCAGGAGCGGCTTGGGCATACTCGAGGTCATGGGGCGAAGGCGCGTGCCTTCGCCTCCGGCCATCACGACGGCCTTCATGTCGGAAGCGTCCTCCTTGAAGAGACGACGGTCTAGCCGACTTCGCCCGTCCGGAATGGCCCGCACTTGTCACGGCGGGCCATCTGGCCTCAGCCAAAGCGCAATGGCGAGCTCAATCGGCCATGGAGTCCGCCCGGACAAGACGGCGGACTTGAACCACGTAGAGGATCCCTGCCCACCAGTACAGCGTCGTACCCCATCCGGCGAACGCCCATCCGAAAATAGCAGCGAGTTCGTGGATCCACCCCGTTCCGTCACTGAGAAGCAGCAAGGGGAACGCATACATCAGGTTGAAGGTCGCTGCCTTCCCGAGGAAGTTCACCTGGGGCGGCGGATAGCCGTGACGCCTGAGGATCCCCACCATCACCAGAAGAAGCAGTTCACGCGCCAAAAGTACGGAGGTCAACCAAATGGGCAGAATGTCACGCCAGGTCAAACCCACCAACGTGGACAAGATGTAGAGCCGGTCAGCGGCCGGGTCGAGCAGCCGGCCGAGGCTGCTGATCTGATTCCAGCGACGCGCGAGCTTCCCGTCGAGATAGTCGCTGATGCCGCTGAGAGCCAGCACGAGCAGAGCCCAGCCGTCACTCTTGGGGCCCCCGAACTCAGGGCGCAGGATGAGCCACAGGAAGAGGGGCACGCCGACGAGACGCGCCATGCTGAGGATGTTCGGGATGGTGAGGACCCTGTCCGTCTGAACACGGGTCTCCTGGACCTCCACCCGGGGGCCTCCTGTGGGGAACGAACCAACGATGCCCCCTGACTTTACCCTCAGTGTCGGGAGGCCTGAGCTACGGGGGCGTCGTAACGCAGCACACGGCAACGTCACAAACGCAGAAAAGCCCGGACCGTATCCCGGCCCGGGCTTTTCTATAAAAGGAGTTCGGCGGCGTCCTACTCTCCCACAGGGTCCCCCCTGCAGTACCATCGGCGCTGTGAGGCTTAGCTTCCGGGTTCGGAATGTAACCGGGCGTT
>NZ_JBVKBG010000012.1:0-254030 GCF_055657265.1 Streptomyces sp. NPDC107575
AAGTCGGCTACGTAGGCGGGGAGTTGTTCGGCGAGTTGGCGGTAGGTGAGGCCGGGGCGCCAGGACGCAAGGTGCACCTCGTACACCGAGAACGGCGACGCGTGGGCGGGGCGGGCGGCGCGCTGCTCCAGCCAGGCCGCGTCGCCCCACGTGTAGTAGGAGGCGTCGACGATGGACGCGGTTGCCGGGGGTTTCTCGGTGCGGCGCGCCATGGGGTCCGCGTGCTCACGCGGAACCCCGTCGGGGCCGGTGATCGCGAACTTGTACAGGTCGCCCTCGTTGATGTCCGGCACGAACAGCTCCCACACACCGGAGTGCCCCAGTGACCGCATGGGCGTCGAAACACCGTTCCAGTGGTTGAAGTCGCCGATGACACGGACGCCGCGGGCGTTCGGCGCCCACACCGTGAAGCGGGCCCCCCGCACACCCTGGTGCTCCAGGAGGTGCGCACCGAGCGCCGTCCACAGGCCCTCGTGGCGGCCTTCGCTGATGAGGTGCAGGTCCAACTCGCCCAAGGCGGGCAGAAATCGGTAGGGGTCGTCCACCTCGACGACCTCGCTGCCGGTGGTCACGCGCAGTCGGTAGTCCTGGGCCGGCGCGAGGAGGAGCTCGCCCTGGAACAGGCCGTCTCCCGTGTCGGCCAGGCCCCACGCCGTATCGCCGGCGAGCACCGCCACCTCGGTGGCCTGTGGGAGAAGGCAGCGGACGACGACACCTTTCGCCGTCCGGTGTGCTCCGAGCACGGCGTGCGGGTCGTGGTGGGTGCCGCCCAGCAGCGCCGCGCGCGTCCCCCGGTCGAGATGCGACGTGGCTCGGGCATGCCGGAACAGTCTGGGGGCCGCGGGGGCGTTGACTGTCATGGTGGGGGCTCCTTCGGGAGGCCTGGGTGCGCTGGGCCTGGTGGCGCCGCGCGGGTCAGCGTGCGCCGGCGAGGCGGGCCACGGCTTTGAGCGGAACGGTGATCCAGTCGGGGCGGTGCGTGGCCTCGTACAGCACCTCGTAGACGGCGCGGTCGGCCTCGTATGCGCGCAACAGCTCGGGCGCATCCGTCGGTTCGAAGCCCCCGGCTTCGCTGTACCCGCAACAGAACGCGGACCGGCACCGGTCGGCCCACTGGGGGCTCGGTGTGGGGCCCATGTGTGCCGCGTAGTCGAAGGACCTGAGCATGCCGACCACGTCCCGGATCGGCGAGCGGTCGGCGCGGCGCTCCGCCAGCGGGCGGGAGGGCTCTCCCTCGAAGTCGACCACGTGCCATCTCCCCTCGCCCCACAGGACCTGGCCCAGGTGGAGGTCTCCGTGGATGCGTTGCAGGTGCGGGCCGCTGCGGGTCGCCGCGACATCCGCGAAGATGCCCTGCAGGGCGGGCACATGGCGGCGCAGTGCCGGCACCGCCCCTGCCGAGTGGTTCAGCCGGTGGGTCATCTCCTCGGCGAGGCGGGACAGGTGATGTCCCTCGGGCTGCGCGGTGGGAAAGACCTGCGCGAGGGCCGCGTGCAGTTCGCCCGTCATGTGTCCCAGGCCCCACGCCTGTTTGATGAAGTCGCCCTGCGTGGAGGCCGACTCCAGGGCCAGTTGCCAGCCGTCCGTCGCGTCGGCCAGGAAGGGCTGGACCATGCCGAGGGTGCCCCAGAACGGTTCGGTCACGAAGAACCAGGCCGTGGGCGCCGGTACCGAGGTGTGCCCCCACCGGCCCAGCCGGGCGGTCACCTCGAGGTCCGGGTTGATGCCCTGCTGGATGCGGCGGAACAGCTTGAGGATGAGCCTGTCGCCGTACACGATCGAGGTGTTGGACTGCTCGGCGTCCAGGACGCGGGGGGCGAGACCCGTGGGCACCGACGCACGGGGGAAGGACTCGAAGAGGAGTGCCCCGGTCCTGCCGCCCTCGCGCAGACGGTCCAGCAGCAGGATCGCCACGCGGTGGTCGAAGAGCGCGTCGTAGACCATCAGGGTGCCGCCGGCGGGGCCGTCCACCTGCCCGAGGGCGTGCCGCCACAGTCGTGGTGGCGGATCGACGGCCGCGCCCAGGATCAACTGGTAGTGGGATGCGTCCAGTTGGCCGGCCTCCTTCACCCGGACCAGCAGGTGGAAGCACTCCGGGGTCAGTCGCGTCGCGGCCGCCACCGATATCTCCTCGATCCGGCTGCCACTGCCCGCGTACCAGCGCTGTCCGGGCAGCCACTGTCTGAGCAGGTTGTTGAGTGAGGTGCTGAGAAGCGCGGGGCGCGCGTCACCGAGATCGATCACGGGGTGGGTCATCGCGTGAGGTCCATTCCTGTGGGGCTCCCCGAGGTGCGATCCGGCACCGAGTCCTCGCTCAGCCGGAACCAGTAGAAGCTGTGTCCCGCGAGGGTCAGCAGGTACGGGAGTTCGCCGATCGCCGGGAAGCGCACTCCGCCGATCAGTTCCACCGGGTGCCGGCCGTTGAACGACTGGAGGTCCAGCTCGGTGGGCTGGGCGAAGCGGGAGAAGTTGTGCACGCACAGCACCAGGTCGTCCTTGAACTCCCGCAGGAAGGCGAGTACCGCCGGGTTGGAGGAGGGCAGCTCGGTGTACGAGCCGAGGCCGAACGCCGGGTTCTGCTTGCGGATCTCGATCATCCGGCGGGTCCAGTGCAGCAGCGAGGACGGCGACGACATCGACGCCTCGACGTTGGTGACCTGGTAGCCGTAGACCGGGTCCATGATCGTGGGCAGGAACAGGCGGCCGGGATCCGAGGACGAGAAGCCGGCGTTGCGGTCCGGGGTCCACTGCATCGGGGTGCGCACCGCGTCGCGGTCGCCGAGCCAGATGTTGTCGCCCATGCCGATCTCGTCGCCGTAGTACAGGATCGGCGTGCCGGGCAGGGAGAGCAGGAGCGCGGTGAACAGTTCGATCTGGTTGCGGTCGTTGTCCAGGAGCGGGGCCAGGCGGCGGCGGATGCCGATGTTGGCGCGCATCCGCGGGTCCTTGGCGTACTCCGCGTACATGTAGTCGCGCTCTTCGTCGGTGACCATTTCCAGGGTCAGCTCGTCGTGGTTGCGCAGGAAGATGCCCCACTGGCAGCCCGCCGGGATGGGCGGGGTCTTGGCGAGGATCTCGGAGACCGGGTAGCGCGATTCGCGGCGCACCGCCATGAAGATCCGCGGCATCACCGGGAAGTGGAACGCCATGTGGCACTCGTCGCCGCCGGAGGCGGTGTCGCCGAAGTAGTCGACGACGTCCTCCGGCCACTGGTTGGCCTCCGCCAGCAGCACGACGTCCGGGTACTGGGCGTCGATCTCTTTGCGGACCCGCTTGAGCATCTCGTGGGTGGCGGGGAGGTTCTCGCAGTTGGTGCCCTCCTCCGCGTACAGGTAGGGGACCGCGTCGAGACGGAAGCCGTCGATGCCCAGATCGAGCCAGAACCGCAGGGCGGCGAGGATCTCCTCCTGCACCGCCGGGTTCTCGTAGTTGAGGTCCGGCTGGTGGGAGAAGAAGCGGTGCCAGTAGTACTGCTGGCGCACCGGATCGAAGGTCCAGTTCGAGGCCTCGGTGTCCACGAAGATGATCCGGGCGTCGGCGTACTGCTTGTCGTCGTCGGCCCACACGTAATAGTCGCCATACGGGCCCTCGGGATCCGAGCGGGACTCCTTGAACCACTCGTGCTGGTCGCTCGTGTGATTCATGACGAAATCGATGATCACGCGCATGCCGCGCTGGTGCGCCGCGTCCACGAACTCGACGAAATCCGCCAGATCACCGGTCTCGGGCAGGGTGACGATGTAGTTGGCGACGTCGTAGCCGTTGTCCAGCAGTGGTGACTTGAAGAAGGGCGGCAGCCAGAGGCAGTCGACGCCCAGCCACTGGAGGTAGTCGAGCTTCGCCGTGATGCCCTTGAGGTCTCCGACGCCGTCGCCGTTGCTGTCGTGGAAGGAGCGGACCAGGACCTCGTAGAAGACCGCGCGTTTGAACCAGTCCGGGTCCCGGGGCGCGGGGTCCGGCCGTTCGGGCAGCGTGTATTCGTTTGTTGTCATGAGGGTTTCTCCCTCGGTTCGGGCATGCCAATGACGGAAGAGCGCTTTCCTGACTCAACCGATGGTGAGGATGTGGGCGGGTGTCTCGCCCGGCGTCAGACGGACGTAGTTGGTGTCACTCCAGGTGTACGTCCGCCCGGTCAGTTCGTCGCGCACACCGAAGGTGCCGTCCGGCGGGACCCGCAGGGCCTCGCGGTCGAGGCGGACCGTGGCCTCCTGGGTGTGGTGCGGATCGAGGTTCACGACGACCAATACCGTGTTCGAGCCCTGTGCGGACGCGGTCGTTTTGGAGTACACGAGCACCGCGTCCTGGTCGGCATGGTGGAAGTGCACATCCCGCAGCGTGCGCAGGGCCGGATTACGGCGCCGGATCGCATTCAGCGCGGTGATCAACGGGGCGATCGTGCGGCCCTCCCGCTCGGCCGACTCCCAGTCCCGCACCACCAGTTGGTACTTCTCCGAGTCCAGATACTCCTCGCTCCCGGCGCGCAGCGGGGTGTTCTCGCACAGCTCGTACCCGCTGTAGACGCCCCAGGTGGGCGAGAGCGTCGCCGCGAGCACCGCGCGCAGCTCGAAGGCCGGACGGCCGCCGTCCTGCAGGAACTCGTGCAGGATGTCGGGGGTGTTCACGAACAGGTTCGGCCGCATGTAGGCGGCCGCCTCGCCGCTCAACTCGGCGGCGTACTCGGCCAGTTCGTGCTTCGAATTGCGCCAGGTGAAGTACGTGTACGACTGCTGGAAGCCGATCGCGGCCAGCGTGTGCATCATCGCGGGCCGGGTGAACGCCTCCGCCAGGAAGATCACGTCCGGGTCGGTGCCGTTGATGTCGGCGATCACCTTCTCCCAGAACACGACCGGCTTGGTGTGCGGGTTGTCGACCCGGAAGATCCGCACCCCGTGCCCCATCCACAGCCGCAGGATCCGCGTCGTCTCCGCGATCAGCCCCGGCATGTCCTTGTCGAAGGCGAGGGGATAGATGTCCTGGTACTTCTTCGGCGGATTCTCCGCATACGCGATGCTGCCGTCCGGCCGGTGATGAAACCAGTCCGGATGCTTGTCCACCCACGGATGATCCGGCGAACACTGCAGCGCGAAGTCCAGGGCCACCTCCATGCCCGACTCCCGGGCACGCGCCACGAAGGCGTCGAAGTCCTCGAAAGTGCCCAGGTCCGGATGGATCGCGTCGTGGCCGCCCTCGTGCGAGCCGATCGCCCAGGGCACCCCCACGTCGAACGGGCCCGGCGACAGCGAGTTGTTGGGACCCTTGCGGAACGTCGTGCCGATCGGGTGGATCGGCGGCAGGTACACCACGTCGAAGCCCATCGCCGCGATCGCCGGCAGCCGGCTCGCGGCCGTACGGAACGTGCCGCTCACCGGCGGCTTCCCCGGCTCGACCACCGCCCCCTCCGAACGCGGGAAGAACTCGTACCAGGACCCGAACAACGCCCGCTCCCGCTCCACGAGCAACGGGAAGGCCCGGCTCTCGGTCAGGCGCTCGCGCACCGGGGCATCGCTCAACGCGGCCCGCACCGCGGGATCCGCGGCCGCGGCCAGCCGCTCCAGCGGGCTGCGGGCCGCATCGCACAGCGCGTCCACGGCCTCACCCAGCACCTCGCGCGTCTCCTTCGTCGCGGCCCGGGCCAGTGCCTCTTCCAGGTGCACGGCCCCCTGTTCCAGCGTGATCTCGCAGTCCACGCCGGCACCGACCTTGATCGTGGCGTCCCGCATCCAGGTGGCCACGGGATCGCGCCACGCCCGTACGCGGTAGCTCAGCCGGCCGGGCCGGTCCGCACACACCTCGGCGCTCCAGCGGTCCGTGCCCGGGGCCGTCGGTGTCATCGGCCACCGGCCGACCTCGCCCCCGTCGGACGCGCTCAGCACGACCTCGGCGCCGAGGACACCGTCGCCCTCGACGAACACCAGGGCCGTGACCGTGAAGGACTCCCCCACGACCGCCTTGGCCGGCCGTCGGCCCCCGTCGACCGTTGGCCGCACGTCCTCGATGGGGACGGGGACAGCCGTGTTCGACAGCGTCGTCATGCGGTCTCACCCTTCTCGAAGGGAAGCGAGCGGCCCGAGCGCTGCGCCGCTTCGGCGGCCTCCCGGCCGCATCGCTCGCCCGTGACACGGCACAGGTCGGCGACGGCGCGCTCGAAGCTCTTGCGTGCCTCGGCATCACCCGGGAAAGCCAGGAATCGACGCTCCCAGAAGCGGTAGCTCGCCAGGCACCAGCCGACTCCTCCGACGGCTCGGGGTGTCTCCATGGATGGCCTCCCGGCCTCACGACGCCGAGCCCGGCGGACTCGTGGGTCGTTCACGCAGAGAGTTCACACCGTCACCGTCGGCATCTCCTTCACTCATGTTGCGACGCCGTCGGCGATCCGTCCTGTTGAACGGAAGGTCGTCGCGCAGTCACGTCCGGTTGCACGAATGGAGTACAGCGCACACGCTGATCAATGACTCTCGATTGCCCCGTGCTCACGGTCCGTGCGCACGGCTCCGCCGATCCGGCGGCCCGTGAGCCACACGGTGAGGAGCAGGAACCATGCATCAGGCAAAGCCCAGCTACTACCACATCGGCGTGGAAGCGGCCCCCGAGCGCGTCGGCCAGGTCCAGCGCATCGTGGCCGCGCACACGCGCTACTGGGGGCTCGAGCGGCTGACGCCCTCGGCGACCCGTGGTCTCGGGCTCCTCCTTGACCTGGCCGTCCAGGGGCGCCCGGGCGGCCGCATCGAGGTCGAGTCGTGGTGGAACGGGCAGCACTTGATCAACGCGGTGTCCTACGAGGATCCGGTCGGTGGCGCCTCCCGCGAGTTCCCTCAGCGCTGCTCCGCACAGATCGCGGCCCTGAGTGACGGATGGGGCAGCTGTACGCAGGACGCCCGGCACATCGTGTGGTTCTCCCTGCGCAGCAGGACCGGGGTGCGCGAGGTGCTGGTGCCCAAGCTTCCGGTTCCGGATTCCAGCGAGGCCCTCCAGCTGCCGCGCGCCGCAGTGCCGGCCGCCGCTCCGCAACCCGTGCTCGTCGACACGGCCGCCGCTTCATGACGGCACGCCCGGCGGACGCCGTCCCCGTGCACAGCGGGCGGCCCTACCCGCTCGGAGCGACCTACGACGGCCACGGCACGAACTTCGCCCTGTTCAGTGCCGTGGCCGACCGGGTGGATCTCGTGCTGCTGGACGCCGACGGCGGCGAACGCTCGGTGTCCCTGCCCGAGGTCTACGGTTCGGTGTGGCACGGCTACGTGCCGCACGCCGCGCCGCCCCAGCGTTACGGGTACCGCATTCACGGACCCTGGGAGCCGGTCTCGGGGCACCGGTGCGACCCCGACGCATTCCTCCTGGACCCCTACGCCAAGGCGGTCCACCCCCGGGGCGGCGCCGCGGCAGTCGGCGGCGAGGGTCTGTGCGGCGTCGTCGTCGACCCGGCCTTCGACTGGTCCGGCGACGTACCGCCGGACCACGCCTATGCCGACTCCGTCATCTACGAGACACATGTGCGGGGCCTGACGGCGAGACACCCCGGTGTCCCCGAGGCCCTGCGGGGCACCTACGCGGGCCTGGCCACGCCGGCCGTCCTCGACCACCTCACCTCCCTCAAAGTGACCGCGGTCGAGCTCCTTCCCGTGCACCAGTTCGTGCAGGACGGCTTCCTGCACGAGCGCGGACTGTCCAACTACTGGGGCTACAACACGATCGGGTTCTTCGCGCCCCACCACGCCTATGCCGCGCACGGCACCCTCGGCGAGCAGGTCACCGAGTTCAAGAGCATGGTCAAGTCCCTCCACGCCGCCGGCCTCGAAGTGATCCTCGACGTGGTCTACAACCACACGGCGGAGGGGAACGAGAACGGCCCCACGCTGTCCTTCCGCGGCATCGACAACGCGTCGTACTACCGACTCGCCGACGACGACTTCAGCCGCTACTACGACACCACGGGCACCGGCAACAGCCTCCTGATGCGCCACCCCAACGTCCTGCAGCTGCTCATGGACTCGCTGCGGTACTGGGTCACCGAGTGTCATGTGGACGGCTTCCGTTTCGACCTGGCGGCCACCCTGGCCCGGCAGTTCCACGAGGTCGACCGACTGTCGGCCTTCTTCGACCTCATCCAGCAGGACCCCGTGATCAGCCGCGTCAAGCTGATCGCCGAACCCTGGGACCTCGGCGAGGGCGGCTACCAGGTGGGCAACTTCCCGCCGCTGTGGTCCGAGTGGAACGGCAAGTACCGCGACTGCGTCAGGGACGTCTGGCGGGCGCGGGACGGGACCCTGGCGGAGTTCGCCTCCCGGCTCACCGGATCCGCCGACCTCTACGAGCACGACCGCCGCCGCCCACGGGCCAGCATCAACTTCATCACCGCGCACGACGGATTCACCCTGCGCGACCTCGTGTCCTACAACGACAAGCACAACGAGGCCAACCGCGAGCACAACAACGACGGCGAGAGCGACAACCGGTCCTGGAACTGCGGGGCGGAGGGCCCGACCGACGACGCGGGCGTGCTCGCCCTGCGTGCCCGGCAGCAACGCAACCTTCTGGCGACCCTGGCGCTGTCCCAGGGCGTCCCGATGCTCAGCCACGGGGACGAACTGGGCCGCACCCAGCAGGGCAACAACAACGCCTACTGCCAGGACAACGAACTGACCTGGGTCGACTGGGACCTCGACGACGAACGCGCCTCCCTGTTGGCGTTCACGCGCGACCTCGTCGCACTGCGGGCCTCCCACCCCCTGCTGCGTCAGCGCCGCTTCTTCCGCGGCGAGGCCCCCACCGGCCACGACCACGGCCTGCCGGACCTGGTCTGGCTGCGCCCCGACGCCACGGCCATGACGGAGGACGACTGGAAGCGGCCCGACGCGCACGCCCTGGCCGTCTTCCTCAACGGCGACGCCATGACGGAACGGGACAGCCACGGCGAGCGTGTCGTCGACGACTCGTTCCTGTTCCTCTTCAACTTCTACTGGAAAGCCACCGAGTTCCAGCTGCCCGACGCCTCGTACGGCACCTCCTGGACGGCACGCATCGACACGGCCGAACCCGACGGTGTGTCGGACGAGGCCGAGTACAAGGCGGAAGCGACCGTCCGACTGGAGGCACACTCCCTGGCCGTCCTCTCGCACAGCCCGACCGCCACCGATTCAGGAGATCCCATGACCCTCGACGACCGCCTCCTCACCGTCACCTTGAGTAACGGCACGGAGCACGACGCCCGCCGCGTACTGGCCTATCTCGGTTCCGAGCCTTCGGGCCGGTCCCCGGCACAGGACTCCGCGTCCACCGGCGCCCACCCCACCGTATGGACCGCCGAGGTCGCTCCGGGTACCGGCGGACCGGACGCGGGGCCCGCGTCCGGTGCCGACGCACTGGAGGGTTCCGTGACCTTGACCGCGCAGGGCGCGCCGCACGAGGTCGCGGCGCTGCGCGAGAAGCTGGCACGGGCCTTCGCCGTCGACGACGCGGGATCGGCGTCCGGGGACCAGGAACGCGACAGCCAGTTCACGATCTCCTCAGCCTGAGAACTCTGCCCCCGGCAGAGGCCCCCTCATGTCGCGGCCCCTGGCCCCGACCGTGGCTGCGGCTGCGTCGGCACCGCGGACAACTCCGCCGGGCGCGGCGCACCACCGTCGTACTCCACGGTGACGGCGATCCGGGCTCCCAGCGCGCTCGCGTACACCTGCATCGTCTCCAGGTCGAGGATCTCGCCGCCCTCGATCTGGGCGGCCCACAGCCGGGAGATCCCCGCGGCGGCGGCCGCCTGCCCGAGGGGCACTTCCTGTTCCTGGCGGATCTGGCGCAGGCGCTGCCCCAGGACGTAGGTGCGTGCGGCCGGGTGCGTGCGCCCCGGCCGCTGCCCGGCCGCGAAGTCGTGCCTCATGCCAGGCCTCCGTAGATCGCCGTCAGCCCGCGGTCCAGTTCCGGCGCCACGGTCTCCGCACCCGGTGCGACCACCGTGTGGGTGCGGGCCAGGAAGCGGTGCAGGGCCTTGGTGTCGAAGCGGAGCACGGCCACGCCGGGTTCCGCGTGGAACTCGACGACGGTGTGCGAGGCTCCGCGCGGCGCGACCCGAACCCGGCCGACCCCGGCCGGTCCCGTCAGCCCCTCCGCCAACAGGGTGCGGGCGAACGTCCACGTCGCGGCCTCGCCGTCGAGGGTGACGCGGGCCGGGAAGTCGAAGTGGACGGCGAGGGGGTCGGACGAGTCGTAGCGCAGGGTTACGGGAGTCGGCAGTTGGCCGTCCATGGTGACGATGACCGCACTGGTGGACAGCTCCAGCGTGACGTGCATGAGGGGGCTCCGATGGGGGCGTCTGAGGGCGTCAGGGGTACACGGGGGTGTGACCCTCGTGACGTGAGACCACGCAAGTGGCGTGGCGTTACGCCGGTCCCGCCGGGAATTTCATATGACCTGCGTCACTACGGGGTCACTGCCCCGGCAGCACCTCCGCCGCAGTCGCCGTGATCGTTTCGATGGCCTGGGCGATGACGGGGATCTCGCGCGATCCGGGGCGGGTGACGGACAGGATGCGGCGCGAGGGGGCGGGTTCGCCGCTCAGCGGGATGCGGGCGACCTGGAGGTCCTCGCGCAGCCGGGCCAGGCGGGGCACGAGGATGACACCGAAGCCGTAGGCGACCAGGGCCACGCCGGTGTCCCACTCGTCGGCATGGTGGGCGAGCTGCGGGGTGAAGCCCGCGCTGAGGCAGGCGGACAGCACGAGCTGGTGGTAGGTCGAGCCGGGGCGGCCGAGGATCCAGGGTTCGCGCGCGGCGTCGGCCAGGGTGACCCGGTCCTGCCGGGTCAGCGGGTGGTTCTCGGCGACGACCAGGTCGAGGGGGTCGTCGAGGAGCGGCTGCTGGTCGAAGCGGTGGTCGGTCATGGGCGGGGAGTCGGCCGTCACGACGAGCAGGGCGAGGTCGGCCTCCTGGGCGAGCAGCAGGTCGTAACAGCGGTCGGGCTCCGCCTCGATGATGCGCACCGCGAGACGGGGATGGCGGTCGCGTAGTTCGGCCGCGGCGGGCGGCAGCAGGCGGCTGGCCGCCGTGGAGAATCCGCACAGGGCGATCCGGCCGCTCGGCTCCGACCTGGCCGCCGCCAGGTCGGTGCGAGCCAGCTCCCACTGCTCCTGCAGCAGCTCGGTGTGGTGCAGGAGGATGCGTGCCGCGCCGGTCAGGCGCAGGCCGCGCCCCTGGTGGACGACCAGTTCCTCGCCCACCTCCGCGGCCAGCTGGCGCAGCTGGTAGGAGACGGCGGAGGGCGTGAAGTGCAGTGCGCGTGCGGCGGCGGTCACGGTGCCGTGCTCAGCCACCATCTGAAGGACGCGGAGCCGGGAATCAATCATGCGGACACTTTGCACGAACAGTGCCGGCAACGGTTGATCTTCTTTGAGTTCGAGCGACCGTGGACGCGACGGGCGGTCATCGGCGGGGCGCGGGTACCGCTCCGTGCGGGTCGATGACGTACTTCTTGGCGGCTCCCTGGTCGAAGTCCTGATAGGCCTCGGGGGCCTGGTCCAGGGTGATGGTGGTGGCGTTGACCGCCTTCGCGATCTGCGCCTTGTCCGCCAGGATCAGGTTCATCAGGCGCCGGTTGTACTGCTTGACCGGGCACTGCCCGGTGGCGAAGGAGTGCGACTTGGCCCAGCCCAGGCCGAGCCGCACGCCGACCTGCCCGATCTTGGCGTGCTCGTCGACGCCGCCGGGGTCCCCGGTGACGTACAGGCCGGGGATGCCGAGGGAGGCGCCGGCGCGGGCGATGGTCATCATGTCGTTGAGCACCGTGGCGGGCGCCTCGCCCGCGTCCTCCCCGTGCCCGCGGGCCTCGAAGCCGACCGCGTCGATGGCGGCGTCGACCTCGGGCTCGCCGAGCAACTGCTCGATCATGTCGGGCAGTTGGTCGCCCTGACTCAGGTCGACGGTCTCGCAGCCGAAGCTGCGGGCCTGCTCCAGTCGGGCCGGGTTCATGTCACCGACGATGACGGCGGAGGCGCCGAGCAGTTGGGCGGCGTGGGCCGCAGCCAGGCCGACCGGGCCGGCCCCGGCGACGTACACGGTGGAGCCGGTGGTGACACCGGCGGTGTACGCGCCGTGGTAGCCGGTCGGGAAGATGTCCGACAGCATCGTCAGGTCGAGGATCTTCTCCAACGCCTGGTCGCGGTCGGGGAACCTGAGGAGGTTGAAGTCGGCGAACGGCACCATCACGTACTCGGCCTGGCCGCCGATCCAGCCGCCCATGTCGACGTAGCCGTAGGCGGCGCCGGGGCGGGCCGGGTTCACGTTGAGGCAGATGCCGGTCCTGCCCTCGTCGCACATGCGGCAGCGGCCGCAGGCGATGTTGAACGGCACGGAGCAGATGTCACCGGGCTTGACGAACAGCACGTCGTCGCCGACCTCGACGACCTCACCGGTGATCTCGTGGCCGAGGGTCTGGCCGAGCTCGGCGGTGGTGCGTCCGCGGACCATGTGCTGGTCGCTGCCACAGATGTTGGTGGTCACCAGCTTGAGGACGACGGCGTGCGGGGCAGCCCTCTTCAGGCCGAGGCCGCTCGCCACGTCGGCGGGGAGTTCGAGCTTGGGGTAGTCGGTGGTCTCGACGCTGACCTTGCCTGGGCCCTGGTAGACCACGACGCGATTGCCGGACATGGGGTGCCGCCTCTTCGTTGGGGGGGATGGGTCACGGATGGATGGGGATGTGCGGGCAGCGAGCCTCAGAAGGAGGCCGTGGGCGCGGCGAAGAGGGATTCGTCGGGAGCGACTCCCAGGCCGGGCCCCTTCGGTCTCTTGATGTGTCCGCCTTCGACACGGATCCCGTGGTCCGGGTCGTAGTGGCCTTCGATATAGGGGGCCGCCAGCCAGACACCCTCGAGCAGTTCGGGTGCCACGGTCGCGCCCATGTGGGTGCAGGCGGCGGCGATGATGTCTCCGCCCCAGGAGTCGTCGCAGGTGTGCGGCAGGTTGCGGGCCGCAGCCAGGTCACGGAAGGCTCGCATGGGCCCCAGGCCGCCGATCCGGGTGACCTTCATTCCGTACCCGTCGACCAGACCGGTGCCCGCGGCGGTGATCGCCGCGTCGAGGCTGGTGCCGCTCTCGTCCAGGTAGATGCCATGGCCGAGCTGCGGGCGGATTCGCCGCAGTTCCTCGAAGGTGTCGCAGGGCTGTTCCATGACGAAGGGGACGTCCGGGCACTCCCGGCTGAGCCGCAGTGCGTCACGCGTGGTCAGGCCACGGTTGCCGTCCACGGCCAGGCGCATTCCGGAGCCGCGGATGACCTCCCACACCTTGCGTACGCTCTCGATGTCCTCCTCCACCGGCCGCCCACCGATCTTCACTTGCAGGCGCGGATATCCCTCGGCCATCTTCTCCGCTGCGACGCGGGCGGTGTCGTCCGGCGGGCCGACGACGGTGGAGTAGTACGACGGCACGCGATCCGTCACCGCACCGCCGAGCAGATCGGAGACGCTGACGCCGAGACGCTTGCCGATCAGGTCGTGAGCCGCGATGTCGATGGCGGCTTTGGCGTAGTTGTGGCCGTGGAGCAGCTTGTTCATGCCCCGGTGCAGCGGTGTCGGCAGCACCTCGGTGCCGATCAGCCCCGGGGCCATTTCGCTCAACGCCGCTACGGCACCGGCCGCGTGGGCCTCAGCGTAGGCGGGCCCGATCGGGCACGTCTCGCCCCAGCCCACGAGCCCGTTGTCGGCCACCAGCTTCACCAACGTCGTGGACAGGGACCGGACCTCAGAGTGGCTCATCCTGTACGAGCCGGCCTTGACCGGCAGTTCATGCCGGTAGATGTGCACTTCACTGATTCTCACTGGTCGGCCTCACCTATGCGTCGATCACGAGGTCTTCGAGCGGGGTCGAGCAGCACAGAAGGATCTTGCCCTGGGCGCGCTGGCGGGGGCGCAGGCCGCCGTTGTCGCGCATGTCGACCGTGCCCGTGCTGAGCGGGGAGACGCAGGAGCCGCACATGCCCTGGCCGCAGGAGGACGGGAGGGTGAGTCCGGCCTCGGCGGCGGCCTGGAGCAGCGGGGTGGTCGAGTCGCACTCGATGCTGGTGCCGGTGCGGGCGAACTCCACTGTGTACGTCGCCTTGACGGTGTCGGTGTCGGCGGGTGTCGCGGGCGCGGCGGTGGCGCCGTCGAAGCTCTCCTGGTGGTAGCGCTCCTCGGGCAGTCCTGCCTCGGTGAGCATCGCGTGGACGGCCCGCATGTAGCCGGCCGGGCCGCACACGAAGACCTCGCGTTCGCGGAAGTCGGGGGCGATCTCCTGGAGGGCTTCGAGAGTGAGGCGGCCGCGGTGGCCCTCCCACCGCTCGGTCTCCCCGTCGGCCTCGCAGATGTGGGTGACGCGGATGTTCGGCGCGGTTGCCTCGACCAGGTCCAGTTCCTCGCGGAACGGGATGTCGTCGGGGGTGCGGGCGCTGTGCACGAAGGCGATGTCGGCGCCCGCACCCCGGTCGTACATCGCGCGGGTCATCGACATCAGCGGGGTGACACCGCTGCCGCCGGAGAGGAACAGGTAGGCGGGCGCCGGGTGGTGGACGTTCGAGAAGTCGCCGAGCGGGCCGCGGGCGGTGACCCGGCTGCCGGGGGTGAAGTGGTCGTGCAGCCAGTTGGAGACCAGGCCGCCGGGCACCCTCTTCACCGTGAAGGTGACGCAGTCCGGGCGGCTGGGCGGGGAGGAGATGGTGTAGCAGCGGCCCACCGGCTGCCCCTCGATGTCGAAGGTGAAGGCGAGATACTGCCCCGGCTCGTGCGTGGCCGGCCCCGCCGCCTCCGGCTCCAGGACGAAGGTCTTCATGTCCGCGGTGACGTCCTCGACGCGGACGCAGACGTACATCCGCTCGTCGAGGTCGGAGTCGTACTCCTCCAGGAGCGGTGCAACGACCTCCTGCTCGAAGGCGGCGGCGTCCTGGTCGTAAGCGGCGAGTTCCTGGAAGGACGGGTCGGGAGCGACCCCCTGTCCGAAGAGCGGACTGGCGGCCTGCGGGCCGGTGAACGACGTGGCGGCGTGGTCGTATCCGTACTGCTCGGTCATCGCGCGATCTCCTCTTCGAGTCGGTTCACGTACCAGTTCACGAATGCCTCGACCTGGTGCTCGCTGGGCGCGTACGGGCCAGGGACGTAGGCCGGGTTGGTGACGCCCTGCTGGCCGCGGGCGACCAGGGCGGCGTCCTGGTCGTTGGTTGCGGTCCAGATCTTGGTCAGGGAGCCGATGTCGTAGTCCAGGCCTTCCTCGGCCTCCGGGTGGACCAGCCAGGTGGTGCGGACGAGGGTCTCGCCCGGGGAGATCGGCAGCACGCTGAAGGTCACCGCGTGGTCGCCCACGACGTGGAACCAGCTGTTGGGCTGCATGTGCATGGACAGGTAGCCAAGGCGCTTCTCCGGCAGGTCACCCAGGGTCTTGGTGCAGGCGGCGGTGCCGTCCGTGGTGTAGGACTCGCCGGCCCCGTCGAGTGCGTCACGCTGCACGCGGAATCCCGTGGTGCGGGTGTCCACCTCCCGGATGTGCTCGTAGGGAAGCCCGAGCCGGTCGTAGATCTCGTGCATCTCCGCCAGGGCCTTCCGGTAACGCTCGTACGTCGTACGGAGGTTGGGCGGGACGTCCTCCTCGCCGTCGAGACCGAAGACGGGGAAGTAGGCGGCGATCAGCTCGGGGTGGCCGTCGCAGTGGTAGCACTCCCGGTTGTTCTCCAGGACCAGCTTCCAGTTGCCGTTCTCGACCAGGTCGGTGCGGTGGGCGACCTTGGCGCCCTTCAGCGCGTGCGGCAGGAAGTACGGTTCGATGGTGGCGGCGACCTCGTCGAAGTCGGCGGGCGGCTCGTCGGCCAGGCAGATGAAGATCAACCCGGCGACGCTGCGCGCGTGCACGCTGCGCAGGCTGAAGCAGCCCTTGTCGAAGTCCGGCGCCTGCGACGGGGCGTGCATCAGCACGCCCTCGAGGTTGTACGTCCACTTGTGGTACGGGCACACCAGGTTGCCGACCTCGGCCCGGCCCGGGTCGAGCAGGCGGGCGCCGCGATGCCGGCAGACGTTGTGGAAGGCCCGCACCTCCTCGTCGTCGTCGCGCAGCACGATGACCGAGTACGGACCGAAGTCGACGGTGGTGGTGTCACCGGCCTCGGGGATCTCCGCGTCGACGGCGACGAACAGCCAGTGGCGGGCGAAGATCGCCTTCATGTCGGCGTCGAAGAAGTCCTGGTCCGTGTAGAAGGGAGCCTCCAGGCTCAGACCGGTCGTGCGCCGAGCCACCAAGTCCTGTATCCGCTCCAGCTGCGAGGGCTTGAGATTCCCCTGTGCTGCCACGTCGTTCCCCTCTCGGGTGCTGCCCCACGGGTGTCCCCTGCCGCCGGTCGCCACGGGCGCGGCCAGTCGTTCCGCTGTTGCGCGCACGCCGGCGAAAGCCGCTTGAGGGCAGGGGTGATGGGAGTAGAAGAGTGTTCAACAGATGCTGTCCGGCAGGGCGCTGGTTTCCTTCCCTGCGGTACGCCTCAATGGTGCGGGCGGACTCCCCCGTCGGACAAGCAAACAGAGTCGCGGGACATCGTGCGAAACGACTGCACAATCGAGGCGTGACAGAGCGCTTCCCCGGGCCCACTGGGTGTGGTAGCTCCGGACGCGCCGGTAACCTCCAACTCTCCGCTCCAGTAAGGGTTTTGACCTGCGGGTACGGCTGAGGCCCGGCGCGGTGGCCGGGCCTCGGTCATGGAGTGCGGAGGGGGTCCGTGCGTCACCCGCTCAGGGCGACCGCCACATGCGCGCACCCGCGGCGGGCCGCCAGTGGCCACGCCTCGAAGCCGCCGGCGGGCAGCTGGACGAGGGTGCGGTGGCGGTGGGCGATGACGGCGGTGGCGGGGGTGCCGAGCAATCGGGCCAGGACGTATGCGGCGGCCAGGCTGTTCACGTCGCGTACGGTGCCGAGCGGCAGCAGTGAGCGGGTCTCGGCGATGGCCTCGTGCTCGCCGGCGCGCAGGACGACGCGGGTGTCGGGAGCGACGCCGTGCGCGGCGATGGCGACGGCGATGTTGTCGAGGTCGTCGGAGCCGACGGCGGCGAGGGCGCGCGCCGTGTGCAGCCGCAGTTTCTCCAGGACGGCCCGGTCGCCGCCGTGCCCGGTCAGGACGGGGATGCCGAGCGAGCGGGCGAGCCGGATGCCGGGGGCGGCCGGGTCGCGTTCGACGCCGACGACCGGCACGCCGAGCCTGCGCAGTTCGCCGCACAGGCGCAGGCCGACCTGGCCCATGCCGACGACGATGACGTGTCCGGAGCGGGGCAGCGTGCGCGGTCCGACGAGGCCGACGAGCCGGGGGCCGAGCATCCGCTCGACGACGCCGGCCGTGAACAGGGCGCCGAAGACGACCGTGGCGAGCATCAGCACGGCGGCCAGCACCGCGTAGCCCGCCGAGTGGTCCGGCGCGGCGGCCGGGCCGACGGTGGCGACCACCCGGGCGGCGTCGAACAGGGCGTCGGCCGGATGGTGGCCGAGGGCGACGAGCCAGGCCATGTCGACGAGCAGGGCGGCGAGCATCCCGAGCAGGCCGATGAGCAGGATGCGGGTGCCCGCGTCGTGCGGGCGCAGCTGCCCGGTCAGCCGGACGAACCGGGCCCGTGGTCCCTGGCGTTCGGCCTCCCACGGCCGGCTGCTGACCGGGCCGCTGTCGCTGACGCGGAGGGCGTGGGTCGCGCCCTCCGCGCGGTGCAGGGCGGTGATGTCCGCCGCCAGGCAGGGCCCGGCCAGGACGGGGGCGGCCAGCTCGGCGGGCGAGGTGACGTGGCACTGCGGCAGCAGGCGCAGCAGTTCGTCGGCCACGGTGCGGTCGAAGATGGTGACGGTGATGGGTGTGCGTTCGCGGAGGTGCGCGACGGCGAGGGCGTGGCGCAGGGCGGCGACGTCGTCGTGGAGCAGGACGGCGACCGCGTCGGGTTCCGGGTCGAGCGCCTGGCGCAGTTCGTGGTCGCCGGGTGCGGTGAGGTGGCGCACGGTGTGCGCGCCCTCGCGGAGCGAGGCGCACACCCGGCGGGCCAGGTTGGTCTCCCCGATGACCACGAACGTCCGGGGGATCGCGAGCGTAGGGGCGCGTGCGGGGTCAGGAGACGGGTGGGTCTGCTCGGCGGAGGTCACGTGGCCCCGCCCTCCTTGTCGAGCGCGGACTGGATGCGGGCGCGGGAGCTGAGCAGGGAGTCGCGGGTGAGGGCGGCGGCCGTGTCGGCGTCGCCCGCGCGGGCGGCGTCGACGAGCCGGGACTGGTACTGCCACAGCGTGGATTCCCGCTCACGGTCGGCGGCCGCCGCGCCGAGCACCTTGTAGGCGCGGCACTGGTGCCACAGGTCGCGGATGTGTGCCATCAGGAACGGGTTGCCGCCCGCCCCGTACAGGGCGGTGAGCAGCGCCTCGTCGTGGTCGAGTGCGTCGCGCACCCGCCCGTCGCGGGCGGCCGCCCTCAGCGCGTCGCACTCCTTGGCCATGACGCGGACCACTCCCCCGTCGAGACCGGCGACGCCGCTGCGGGCGGCCCCGGTCTCCAGGAGCAGCCGGATGTCGTAGATCTGGATCAGCTCGCGGAGCGTGAACCCTTTGACGACGGCGCCCTTGTGCGGCTCCCGCTCGGCGAGGCCGCTCTCCTCCAGGCGCCGGATCGCCTCGCGCACGGGCATGATGCTGGTACCCATCCGCGCGGCGACGTGCCGCACCCGCAGCCGGGTGCCCGCGGGCATCGCCCCGTTGATGACGGCCTCGTACAGGACGGCGTACACCTGGTCGGTGAGCAGGGCCGCCGGCCCGGGCGGGGCAGCAGCGGTCATCGGTGCGCCCCGGTGTCGGCGTCGGCGGACATGTCAGCCGCCGACCAGCGAGCGGAGGAAGAACAGCAGGTTGGCGGGGCGCTCGGCCATGCGGCGCATCAGGTACGGGTACCACTGGGTGCCGAACGGCAGGTACACGCGCACCCGGTGGCCCTCGCGCACGAGGTCCCTCTGCAGGTCGCGGCGCACCCCGTACAGCATCTGGAACTCGTAGTCCTTCTTGTCGACGCCCGTCTCCTCGGCGACCTGCTTGGCGAAGTCGATGCAGACGTCGTCGTGGGTGCCGAAGGCGGGGTCGGGGCAGTGCGCCAGGACGTAGCGGGTCAGGTGCAGGTACTGCGCGGTGACCTCCTTGCGGTCCTGCTGGGCGCGGTGCAGGGGCTCGTCGTAGGCGCCCTTGACCAGGCGCAGGCGCGGCTTGACCTCGGTGAAGGTCTCCAGGTCCTCGGGGGTGGAGCGCAGTGCGGCCTGGATGGCCATCCGGGAGTGCGGGTAGCGGGGCAGGGCCTCGCGGAAGAGTTCCATGGTGGCTCGGCCCACGGAGCTGTGCTCCATGTCGACCTCGACGGTGACACCGGACTGTTCGCCGGCCTCGAAGAGCCGCTCGAGGTTCTTGGCGCAGGCCTCCACGTCGACGGCAATGCCGAGTTGGGAGAGCTTGACCGAGACCGTGGAGCCGGGCACGTGCTCGGCGATGGCCTGGATGGTCTCGATGTACTGGTCGGTGGCGCGGGTCGACTCGGCCAGGTCGAAGACGCTCTCGCCGAGCAGGTCGAGGCTGACGTCGATGCCGTCCTTGTTCAGCGCCTTGGTCGCCCTGATGGCGTCGTCGAGGGTGACACCGCCGACGAAGCGGCTCACCAGGCCGCGGGTGAGCTTGTTCTTGCTGATGATTCGTTCGAGCTTCTTGCTCTCGGCTGCGCGCAGCAGCAGGTTGCTCAGCACATCGATCCCCAGATGACAGGGTCCGGCGGAAGGCGGACCGGGGGCGGGATGGAGGAATGGGGCAGCTCCCGCGCAGGGCGGCGGATGTCTCGCGCTTCACGGGGCTGCTGAGCCAGGAACCTAAGATGTGATCACGAATCTCACAACCCCCCGCCTGGCCGTAACTCGGCGTTCGCTTGGGCAACTTCACGAGCCCTGCTGTCGCGCCCGGGGCCCTGACATGCGAAAACGGGACGCCGGCTGCTGCCGACGCCCCGTGGGCCACGTACTCAGAAATCTGAAATTTTACGAACGGGCCCGCCCCGGCCGACCCGGTCCGCTCACAGCATCGCCCGCACCGACGCCGAGAAGCCGAGCAGGTGCGCCTGCGCCGCCTTGCGCGCCGCGCCCGGCCGGCGCGCGCAGATCGCCTCGACGACGTCGTCCTGCGCACAGGACTGGGGCGTGTGCGGCCGGGCCCTGGTCAGGCCGTAGTGCCAGATCCGCATGGCCAGGTTCGAGTACTGGGTGAGGGTCGCCTCGAGGTACGGATTGTGGGCCGCGGCGTAGATCGCGCGGTGGATCTCGGTGTCCTGGGTGATGTAGTCCCGGGACACCTCGACGGCATCCTCCACGCCCCCGGCCAGCCGCTTCAGCTCGGCGCACTCCTCGTCGCTCGCACGCTCCGCGGCCAGTGACGCGGCCAGACCCTCCAGGTCGACGCGGACCTCGGTGAGCCAGCGCTCGTCACTGATGTTGATCTCGGCGACGAAGGTGCCCCGGCGCGGGTAGATCAGGGCGAGCCGCTCGTGGCGCAGCCGCTTGAGCGCGTCGCGCACCGGGGTCAGGCCGACGCCGAGCTCGCGACTCAGCTGCTTCTCGTCGAGCGGGTCGCCCGGCTGAAGCTTCACGGTGATGATGTCGTCGCGCAGCCGTTCGTAGGCGCTCTCGGCGAGCGTCCGCCCGCCCGGCGCCGTGCGCGCGGGGACGGGAGGACGCTCCGCGACTTCGATCAGATCGGTGTCTTGACGCATGCGGA
The DNA here is from genome assembly GCF_055657265.1 of Streptomyces sp. NPDC107575. NCBI lineage: Bacteria > Bacillati > Actinomycetota > Actinomycetes > Kitasatosporales > Streptomycetaceae > Streptomyces > Streptomyces sp. NPDC107575. The sequence continues at coordinate 20,754 of NZ_JBVKBG010000012.1, forward strand.
ACAGTGTAAGTACGGTCACGCTGAAATTTCAGTGCAACGTTCATCGCCTCGTTCTTGCGCGATCTTCCTGTCCCGCCCCGGTCCCGTCGCAGCAGCGCAGCGCGGTCGACCTCTCTGGAACCCCCGAGGTAAGCCATGGCAAACAGCACCACCGTCCACAACGGCGTCATCCGCGTTCCCGCCCCGTACAACGAGCCCTCGAAGGACTACGCGCCCGGTTCCCCCGAGGCCGTGCGCCTGTACGCCGAGCTGGAGAAGGTGGGCGGCGAGGTCCGCGAGCTGCCCCATGTCATCGGCGGCGAGCGGCAGTTCGACGGCGAGCCGCGTGACCTGATCGCCCCGCACGACCACGCCCACGTCCTCGGCCGCATCCCGCTCGCCGAGGAGAAGCAGGTGCAGGCGGCCATCGAGGCCGCGCTCGCCGCGCAGGAGTCCTGGGCCAACACCCCCTGGTACGAGCGCATCGCGATCTTCCTGCGCGCCGCCGACCTGGTCAGCGGCGCGTACCGCGACGAGCTGCTCGCGACGACGATGCTGCACCAGTCCAAGACGTACCACCAGGCCGAGATCGACATCTGCGAGCTCGCGGACTTCTTCCGCTACAACGCCCACAACGCCGCGCAGATCTACGAGCAGCAGCCCACCTCCCCCGCGGGCCAGTGGAACGTCATGGACCACCGCGGCCTGGAGGGCTTCGTCCTCGCCATCACCCCGTTCAACTTCACGGCCATCGCGGGCAACCTGCCCTCGACCCCGGCCATGATGGGCAACACCGTCGTGTGGAAGCCGTCGGAGAAGTCGGCGCTGTCCAGCGATGTCGTCATGCGCCTCTTCGAGGAGGCGGGACTGCCGGCCGGTGTCATCAACCTCGTCCACGGCAGCGGCAAGGCGATCTCCGACCAGGCCATCGCCCACCCCGAGTTCGCCGGCCTGAACTTCACCGGCTCCTCCGCCGTCTTCCGCGGCCTGTGGAAGACCGTCGGCCAGAACATCGAGAACTACCGCGCCTACCCGCGCCTGGTCGGCGAGACCGGCGGCAAGAACGCCGTCGTCGCCCACCCCTCGGCCGACCCCCAGGCGCTGCTCGTCGCGCTCGTGCGCAGCTCGTACGAGTTCCAGGGCCAGAAGTGCACCGCGGGCTCGCGCGCCTACGTCCCGCGCAGCCTGTGGGACGCCGGTCTGGGCGACCAGCTCGCCGAGACCGTCAAGGGCCTCAAGGTCGGTGACATCACCGAGCACGACACCTACGTCGGCGCCGTCATCGACGAGGCCGCCGCCGACCGCCTCGCCGACGCCATCGAGCGGGCCAACGCCCTCGACAGCCACACCCTCCTGGCCGGTGGCACCGTGACCAAGGACAAGGGCTGGTTCGTCGAGCCGACCCTCTTCGTCACCTCGGACCCGACCGCCTTCACGATGAAGGAGGAGTTCTTCGGCCCGCTGATGACCGTCCACGTCTACGACGACGCCGAGGTCGAGTGGTACGACCTGCTCAAGCTCGTCGACACCACCAGCGAGTACGCACTCGGCGGCTCGATCTTCGCCCGCGACCACGCCGCCATCACCGAGGCACTCTCGGTCCTGCGCAACACCGCCGGAATGATGTACGTCAACGACAAGCCGACCGGCGCGCTGATGGGCGTGCAGTCCTTCGGCGGCGGCCGGGCCTCGGGCACCAACGACAAGACGGGCTCCCCGCTCGCACTCCAGCGCTGGGTCAGCGGCCGGTACATCAAGGAGAACCTGAGCCCCGACCTCGACTGGACGTACCCGTACATGGGTACTGCCGGCAACTGACAGCGGGCGGTGGGCAGATGAGCTCCAACACGGTCGACGACGCGCCGCTCTCGGGTTTCCACAAGAAGCTGGCGCTGTACTCCTCGGGCGGCCCGTTCCTCGACGGGTACATCCTGAGCATCATCGGCGTCGCGATGACGCAGATCACCCCGCAGCTCCAACTCTCCGCATCCGCCCAGGGGTTGATCGGCGCCTCCGCGCTCATCGGCATCTTCCTGGGCGCGTTCGCAGGTGGCTGGTTGACCGACAAGTTCGGCCGGCAGGTCCTCTACACGGTGGACCTGGCCGCCATCATCGTGTGCTCGGTGGCACAGTTCTGGGCCACCGACCCGGTGTGGCTGTTCGTCCTGCGGCTCGTCATCGGCATGGCCGTGGGCGCGGACTACCCCATCGCCACGTCGCTGATGGCCGAGTTCACCCCGCGCAAGCACCGTGGCGTGCTGCTCGGCGGGCTGCTCGTGATGTGGTTCGCGGGCGGTTCGGTCGCGTACGTCGCCGGTGAGGCGATGCTGCACCTCGGCGACGACGGCTGGCGGTGGATGCTGGCCAGCGCCGCCCTCCCGGCCACCGTCATCGTGCTGCTGCGGCTCGGCACCCCCGAGTCACCGCGCTGGCTGGTCAAGAAGGGCCGCCACGCGGAGGCCGAGAAGATCCTCAAGGAGGTGTTCGGCCCCGGCGCGACCCTGGCCGACCTGGGCGAGGAGGAGACCGAGAACGTCGATGTGAAGGCCATCCTGCGCTCCGGCTACGGCAAGCGGATGCTGTTCGTCGCGGTCTTCTGGACGTGCTCGGTCGTCCCGCTGTTCGCCATCTACGCCTTCGGGCCCGTCATCCTGGGCGCGCTGAAGCTCGACGGATCGCTCGCCGGCTTCGGGTCGGCGCTGATCAGCGTGCTGTTCACACTCGGGTGCGTGGCCGCTCTGTTCGTCGTCAACCGGATGGGCCGCCGGACGCTGCTGACCCACAGCTTCATCTGGTCCGGTGCGGCGCTGCTGCTGCTCGGCCTGTTCCCCGGCGCGCCCGCGCCGGTGGTCATGACGCTGTTCTCGGCGTACGCCATCCTCATCGGCGGCCACCAGATCCTCCAATGGATCTACCCCAACGAACTGTTCCCGACCGAGGTGCGCGGCACCGCCGTCGGGCTCGCCTCCTCGCTCAGCCGCATCGGCGCCGCCGTGGGCACGTACCTGGTTCCGATGGCGCTGTCCGGCTGGGGCATCGGCAAGACCATGCTCGCGGCCGCCGCGATCAGCGCCGTCGGCGCGGTCGCCTCCCTGGCGTGGGCGCCCGAGACCCGGGGCCTGACCCTGCAGCAGTCGGCGGCACTGAAGGCCCCGGCGGGGCCGATCCGACAACCGGTGGCCCGCTGACGTAAGGTTCCTCCCCGCGGCCGCTGCCGCCCACCCATGTCCAGGGCGCCAGCGGCCGTTGTCACGCCCCCGATCTCCCCACACACATCGCGCCGGCACAGACCGGTGCCGCACTGACGATCCCGGAACGAGGCCCCACCGTGACCGAGACCAGTACCCGACCCGTCGCCGCGGGCGACCCACCGCCACCCTCCCTGTCGACGAAGAGACGCCGCTTCCTGGCCAAGCTGAGCGTGGTGATCGCGGGCGGCATGTTCATCGACGGCTTCATCCTCGGCAGCACCGGCGTCGTGATGCCCGCGATATCGAAGGACCTGGGCCTGTCGTCCGCAGGTGAGGGGCTGATCGCCGCGGCCGCGCTGCTCGGCATCTTCCTCGGCGGCCCGGTCGGCGGCTATCTCGCCGACCGCTTCGGCCGCAAATCGATGTTCACCATCGACCTCGCGCTGTTCCTGGTCTGTTCCGTGGCCCAGTTCTTCGTGACCGAGGCGTGGCAGCTCGTCGTGGTCCGCCTCGTCATGGGCCTGGCGATCGGCGCCGACTACTCGATCGGCTGGCCGCTGCTCGCCGAGTTCGCGCCCGCCCGCCTGCGCGGCCGGCTCCTCGCCGTACAGGAAGTCGCCTGGTACGTCGGCTACCTCATCTCCTACGCCGCCGGATACGTCCTGATCACGTCGATGTCGGTCAGCTGGACCGTCGTCCTCGGGCTCAGCACCGTGCCGACCGTCATCGTCCTGCTGCTCCGCCTCGGCACCCCCGAGTCGCCGCGCTGGCTGATGAGCAAGGGCAGGACCGAGGAGGCCACCGCCCTGGCCGCCGAGTACCTGGAAGAGGAGGACCAGCGCGACCTCCAGACCCCGGAGCCGCAGACCGGGGGTGGCTTCGGCCGGCTGTTCTCCCCGGAGTACCGCAAGGCCACGATCTTCGTCAGTGTCTTCTGGGTGTGCAACGTCACCCCGTACTTCGCCATCGGCGCCTTCGCCCCGACCGTCCTGGAGCACCTCGGCATCAAGGACGGACTGACCGGCGCGCTGGCCATCAACGGCCTCGTGGTCGTCGGGTCGATGGTCTCCGTGCTGCTCATCGAGCGGGTCGGGCGGCGCAAGCTGGCCGTTCCGCCGTTCTGGATCTCCACGGTCGCGCTGGTGGTCGTCGCCCTCTTCTCGCACACCTCGGCCGCCCTGGTCCTGGTGTGCTTCCTCGTTTTCTCCCTGGTCAACGCCGCCTCCACGGCGCTGTCCGGGGTGTATCCGGGTGAGGTGTTCCCCACCGAGATCCGCGGCGCGGGCGTCGGTTTCGCCACCGCCGTCTCCCGCGTCGGCGCCGCGGCGGGCACCTTCCTGCTGCCACTGTCCGTCGACGGGCTCGGCACCTCGGCGACGATGCTCATCGCGGCCGCCATCAGCCTCGTCGGCGGCATCGTCTCGCACCGCCTGGCGCCCGAGACCAAGGGCCTGACGCTCAGTCAGGCCTGCGCCCCCACCGGGTCAGCCTGACCCCGTCGCGCGCAGCGCCGCGCGGAAGCGCTCGGCCGCCGGGGACAGCTCCACGTCCGGCAGTGCCAGACACATCACGGTCGTGGGATCCCCGGTGATCCGGGCGACGTGGACGGCGGCCGGGCGGAACGACGAGACCGACTCGGGCAGCACCGTGAAGCCCATCCCGGCCGCCACGAAACCCAGCGCCGTCTCCTGGTGGACGACGCGGGTGCGCACACGCGGGAAGGGCAGCCCGGCGAAGACCGGGCGGATCTCCGACACATAACCCGGCATGTCCCGCGCCGGGAAGAAGATCATCGGCTCGGCGGCGAGCGCCTCGGCAGCGACCTCGGCGCTCGCCGCCAGCGGATGGTCGACGGACACACACGCCACCAGACGCTCCTCGAAGAGCCGCTCCGTGCGCAGGTCGAGCCCTCCGGACTCGCCGCGCACGAGCCCCAGGTCGAGCCGCCCCTCGTGGAGCTGCTCGGCCTGTTCGGCGCTGGTCAGCGGGACCAGCTGCAGGTCGACGCCGGGCGCGTCCCGGCGGAAGTGGCGTACGGCCTGCGGCAGTACGGAGTAGCTGGCCGAGCTGGCGAAGCCGACGCGCAGCGTGCCGGCCCGGCCGTCGGCGACGGCGTGCAGGTCGACGGTGGCCTCGTCGACACGGGCGAGGATGTCCAGCGCCCGCCGGTGGAACTCCTCGCCCACCGCCGTCAGCCGCACGCTGCGCGTGGTGCGCTCGAACAGCCGGTGCCCCAGCTCGCGCTCGATCCGCTGGATCTGCGCGCTGAGCGGGGCCTGTGCCATGTGCAGACGCTTGGCGGCCCGGCCGAAGTGCAGCTCTTCGGCGACGGCGACGACGCAGCGCAGCTGTCTCAGTTCCATGCAGCGATCTTCCCCGATTATCTCATCTGAGAGAACAATCGCCGATGTATTGATGTTGGACGCGCGGGGTAATCGCTGGCTGTACTGGAGGGGCCAAGGCACGGCTCACCGAAGAGCGCACGGCTCACCGAAGAGCGCACGGCTCACAGAAAGCAGCCCCATCGTGGATGTCGATCACTCCCAGAACGTCGATCACTCCCAGTACGTCGTCGTCGGAGCGGGACTCGCGGGCGCGGCCACGGCGTGGCAGCTCGCGGCCGCCGGGCACGAGGTCACCGTCATCGAGCGCGGCAGCCCCGCCGACGAGGCGGGCAGCTCGCACGGCTCGGCGAGGATCTTCCGGTACGCCTACCCGTCCGCGTTCTACACGCGCCTGGTCGCCCGCTCGCGCGCCCTGTGGTCGCAGCTGGAGTCGGCGAGCGCACAGACCCTGATCACCCCAACGGGCGCCGTGGACTTCGGACTTGAGCGCGACCCGGCAGCGCTCGCCCGGATTCTGGAGGAGGCAGGGATCGAGCACGAGCTGCTCGCTCAGGAGGAAGCCACCGTCCGCTGGCCGCAGTTCAACTTCGAGACCCAGGTGCTCTGGCATCCGCAGGCCGGTGTCATCGACGCCGAACGCAGCGTCGAGGCCATGGTCGTCCAGGCCCAGAAGCACGGCGCCCGGCTCCTCACCGACTGGGAGCTGAGCGCGGTCGAACGCCGCGGCCACGGCTACACGTTGCGCAGCGCCGACGGCCGGCGGCTCGACGCCGAACGCGTGGTCGTCGCCGCGGGCGGCTGGCTCCCGAAGCTGCTCGACCTGCTCCCGCTGCCCAGCGCCTTCAGGGCCGGACTTCCGCGCTTCGAGGTCCGCCAGGAGCAGGCGTTTCACTTCCGCTACCGCGAGAACCACCGCTGGCCCACCTTCATCCACAAGAACCTCAGGATGCAGACGTACGGGCTTCCCGGCGGCCGCGACGCGGACTTCCAGGGCCTGAAGGTCGCCGAGTTCAACGGCGGCAAGCCGTTGCAGTCGGCCGCGGAGCAGGACGGCGTGGTGGACGCCAGGAACCGCGAGCGCGTCATCGACTACGTCCGCCGCCATCACCCCGGCCTCGACCCCAGGCCGTACGCCGAGACCACCTGCCTGTTCACCAACACACCGAACGAGGACTTCGTCCTGGACCGCTGCGAGGGCCTCACGGTGCTGTCCCCGTGCTCGGGACACGGGGCGAAGTTCGCGCCGCTGATGGGCACGCTGGCGGCGGGTGTCGCGGCGGCGGCCGACGCGACGGCGGGGCGGACGCTGATACCCGAGCCCTTCTTGACCGGAACCGATCACGCGGGAGCAGCCCGATGAACACCGTCGCCGTGATGCCTCGATCGCCGACGTGACCTCGGGCGGGCCCTCAGGCATCGCATGACATGAACCGGCCGGCCGCGCCACGAGGGGAGCGCGGCCGGCCCATCTCCCGGGCGTCGCCATCCCCTCGTCCACGCCGGGTACCCGTGGCCGCAGCCATCAGGAGGAGGACCAGCCATGTCCACACATCACACCACCGCGGCCCGCATCGTCCGCACGACCGACCTCGCCCCGCAGCGCTGGGCCAACGGCGGTGGTTGGACCCGCGAGATCCACCGCGAGGCCGCCGCGAGCCCGGACGGCCCGCCCGCCTGGCGGCTCAGCCTCGCGGACATCGACGAGCCGGGCCCCTTCTCGTCCCTGCCCGGCACGGACCGCCACTTCCTGCTCGCCGCGCCGCGCTCCGCGCCCTTGGAGCTCGTGGTCGACGGTGTCACCCACACCGTGCACTTCACCCGGACCGTCTCCTTCGCGGGCGACGCGGAGGTGTCCACTACCGTGGTCCCGCCGGGTACCCGCGCCCTCAACCTCATGGTCCGCGAAGGCACGCCCGCCTCGCTCGAACTCCTGGGAGGAGACCTGGAGTTGACGGTCACCTCGCGAACCTTCAACGCCCTGGTCCTCCTCGACGGCGAGGCGCGGCTCGACGGCGAGCCACTCTCACGGTTCGACGCAGTCCTCCCCGGCCGGACCGGCGCGCAGCTCACCCTGCGCGACGCGACGGTGGCCCACTTCCCCGTCCAAGCCGTATAGCGTCCCGTGGCCGTGCCCTTCAGGCTCCATCACGGAGTGCGCGAGGCGTACCAGCACACACGGCCACTGATGAAGCACCACCCACACGAGAGGAAACGCCCTTGCTGCCGACGACGATGTCCGCCGTGCTCCTCACCGGTCACGGCGGCCTGGAGAAGCTCGAGTACCGCACCGATGTCGAGGTGCCGCGCCCCGGAAAGGGCGAGGTGCTCATCCAGGTCGCCGCCGCCGGGATCAACAACACCGATGTGAACACCCGGATCGGCTGGTACTCCAAGGCCGTCGACTCCGCCACCGACGAGGGCGGCGCCACCGGGTTCGACACCGTCGACGACGTGGACGCCACCTGGTCGGGCAAGGCGCTCGAATTCCCGCGCATCCAGGGTGCGGACGTCTGCGGGCGCATCGCCGCCGTGGGCGAGGGCGTCGACGCCGACCGCGTCGGCGAGCGCGTCCTGGTGCGGAACATGCTGCGCACGCCGGTCGACTACCGGCCGTACGAGTGCTGGACGTTCGGCAGCGAATGCGACGGCGGCTTCGCCCAGTTCACGGTCGCGCCCGCGCAGGAGACGCACACCGTGCGCAGCGAGCTGTCGGACGAGGAGCTCGCCGCGATCCCGTGCTCGTACTCGACCGCGGAGAACATGCTGCACCGGGCCGGGGTCGCGGCCGAGCGAGTCCTGATCACCGGGGCCTCCGGCGGCGTCGGCCTGGCCGCCGTGCAGCTCGCCAAGCGCCGCGGCGCGACCGTCGTCGCGGTGTGCTCCCGCTCCAAGGCCGACGAGGTCGCCGCCCAGGGCGCGGACCGGACGGTCGACCGCGACACCGACCTGGTCGCCGAGTTGGGCGCGGGCAGCGTGGACGTGGTGCTCGACCTCGTCGGCGGCCCGGCCTTCCCGCACCTGCTCGACGTGCTGCGGCAGGGCGGCCGCTACGCCAACGCCGGGGCGATCGGCGGGCCGATCTCACAGATCGACCTGCGCACCGTCTACCTCAAGGACCTGTCCCTGTTCGGCTGCACGTTCCAGGAGGACGAGGTCTTCGACAACCTCGTCCGGTACATCGAAGGCGGCGAGGTCCGTCCGGTCGTCTCCCGCGTCTACCCCCTGCGGGAGATCGCGCACGCGCAGGAGGACTTCCTGGCGAAGAGGCACCTGGGAAAGCTCGTCCTCGTACCGCCGCCCGTCGCGTCGTCCGCCGACACCGCGCCGTCCGCGTAACGAAACCCGCCGCACCGCCCGGCCCCGAAGGGAACCCATGAAGATCTCACGCATCGACCTCTACAACGTCGACCTGCCCTACTCGGGCGGCGTCTATCGGCTCTCCGGCGGCCGCACCTACGAGTCGTTCGAGGCCGCCATCGTCCGCATCACCTGCGACGACGGCACGGTGGGGTGGGGCGAGAGCACGCCGTTCGGGCCCACGTGGATCGCCGCGCACGCCGCGGGTGCCCGCGCGGGGATCGCGGAGATCGCCCCGGCCCTCCTCGGCCGGGACCCGCGGCAGACCGAGCGGATCCACGACGCTATGGACGGCGCCCTCGTGGGCCACCAGCACGCCAAGACCGCCCTCGACGTCGCGTGCTGGGACGCCTTCGGCAAGTCGGTGGGCCTGCCGGCGTCCGAACTCCTCGGCGGCGCGACGGGCGTGCCCATGCCGATGATCTCCTCGATCCACGCGGGCGACCCGGAGGAGATGCGGGCCCGCGTCGCCGACCACCGGGCCCGGGGATACCGCGGGCACTCCATCAAGATCGGCGCCCTGGACCGGGAGGGCGGACCCGCGCTCGACGCCGAACGCATCACGGCGTGCCTGGCCGACCGGGGGCCGGGCGAGTTCTTCATCGTCGACGCGAACAACGGGATGCTCCCCGAAACGGCGCTGCGGATGGCGCGGCTCCTCCCGGCCGGCCTCGACTTCGTCCTGGAGGCCCCGTGCGCCACCTGGCGCGAGACGAAGTCACTGCGCCGCAGGTTCCCGTACCCGATCGTGGTCGACGAACTGGCCCAGCTGGACGGCGACATCGCCCTCATCGCGGCGGAGGACCTCGCCGACGGCATCGGCCTGAAGATCTCCAAAGCGGGCGGCCTCACACCCGGCCGCCGCCACCGTGACATCTGCCGCGCGGCCGGCCTCACGATGAGCGTGCAGGACACCGTGGGCTCGGCGATCGCCTTCGCGGCGATCCTCCAACTCGGCGCCACCGTCCCCGAACAGCTGCTGCGCTGCGTACTCAACTGCCAGGACATGGTGACCCTGAAGACCGCCGACGTCGACGCGGTCTTCACCGAGGAAGGCGTCCGCCCGTCCGGCTCGCCGGGTCTGGGCATCACGGTCGACGAGGAGGTGCTGGGCGCCCCGGTGGGGACGTGGGAGGACTGACCTCGGTCCCGGAGGTGCCGGGGGCCCGACTACGGCTGGGCGGTGCACCGTTGACGCCGCGTTTCAGGCCCGGACAGCGGGGCAGTTGGAGGCGATAGCCCGTCCGGTTCCCTCGCGAGGTGCCCTCGACGCGGGGTGGGACGGGGTGTCCCGGCTGCCGCCGTGCATGCGGCAGCCGGGACAGCGCGGGGCCGACGCTCCCCGTCACTCGGCCCTCGCGCGTGCCCTTCTTGCGTGAGCGGGGCGAGGCTGCGGGAGTGGCCGCACCGACCGGTCGCGCCTGAAGGGCGGGGGCTGGGACCGCATTCATGTCGGCGATGCGGCTCCAGCTGCCAGGTGGCTGTGTCACGGCCCGGGATCCAGGGGGCCGGAGACGTCCGATTCCAAGTCGGACCCCAGTGGGAGAATAGAAACCGCTCGGGCTGATCGGAAGAGTCCTGCGGTCAGCTGCTGCGGTGGAGTCAAGGCGCGAACGACGAAGAGCGCACCGTCGGGGGAGACCTGCCGGATGGCCAAGCGATCCATCGACGCTGCGGCGGCGGTCGCGTGGTACGGACGGCCGGGTTTCGCGAAGCGACCCTGACGGCAACCGGCTTCGGACCGGCACGCCGACCTGGACCTAGTGACACTCGCCGACGGCGAACGGTGTGGTCCGCCAGTGGTCGACCGCGGGCCTGAGGTACTCCAGCAGTTCGGGAAGCTGCGGAACGAGAGTGAGGGTGGCGATGACGCGCAACATGCCCAGGGCGTTGACGAAGGCGAGGACCTCCTTGTCGAGCGGCCGCGCGCCGTTGCGAGCGGCGCCGCGGTTGTAGGCGGCTTCGTGCTCGGGGCCGAGTGCGGCATGGTCCCACTCGACGGGCCCCAGGGTGACCAGCTCGAACTCGGCGTAGCGGTCGCCGTCCACCGCGTGGAAGATGTTCGCGGGTGGGGAGTCGCCGTGGATGGGCTGGAGTTCGATGCCGGGGAACCGGGCCTCGAAGGCGCCGCGTGAGCGGACGAGGGGCTCGAGGAGTTGCCATTCGCGGCGGGCCCGGTCGAGGTCGGCCGCTTCGATCAGGTCAGGACACCGGTCGAGCCGGGCGAGGCCGTCCGCTATGAACTCCGGGTCGGCCGCGGACAGGAACTCCAGGCGGTCGCCCGGGTAGGCGCGCAGCGCCGTGTGCAGGTCGGCGGTGCTCTCGGCGTTCGCCACGTAGTCGGGTTCCTTGTCCCGTGCCTCCTCGACGTACTCCCAGAACGTCATCGAGAATCCGTCGCGATGCACGGGTGTGCGCGGCACGAGCGGGCTGGGCGCGATCACGGGGACTGCCCGGTCGGCCAGCCACTGCGTGACGTCCAGCTCGTCCTGCTGGCGGCGCCCGAGGGCGGCCAGGTCCACCGGGCGCGGCAGGACGGTGGGGATCCGGGCCACGATCGGCGCTGGGGCCAGGTGGATGACGACCGAGAAGACATCGTGGAGCACCGTCGGCCTGGTGACGGTCAGGCCGAGCCCTCGCCCGGCCGCGGCGGCCGCCTCGATGGCAGCGGCGGTGCGGTCGGCGCGCTGTTGCGGTGTCAGGAAAGTGGTCATGGGCCCCTTGTTCCGGTGGAGTGGGGGATGGCGAGCGGTTCAGGGCGGGGTGGGTCGGGTCAGCACCTGCGGCCGGAGCGCAGTTCCAGCCGCTCGGCCGCAAAGCGTGCGCGGAAGTCGTGGTCGTGCGAGACCGCGACTACCGCTCCCGGGAATGCCGCGAGCGCCGCCTGAAGGTCCTCGACGAGGTCGAGTGCGATGTGGTTGGTCGGCTCGTCGAGGACGAGGAGGTCCGCGGGCCGGGTCACCAGGGTCGCGATCTGCAGCCGTCGCCGCTGCCCGACGGACAGGGCGGCAACCGGGACGTGCAGGTCCTGTTCGCGGAACAGGCCCAGCGACAGGAGCTGTTCGGCGTACTCGTCGGGCATCCCCGGTCGCCCTGCGGCGAACGCCGCGAGCAGCGGCAGCCGCGTGGTGCGCGCGGGCAGTTCCTGGGCGAGGTAACCGATCCGGGCGGGACGGCGCACCGTGCCCGCGTCCGGCTGCAGGTCGCCGGCCAGCACGCGCAGCAGCGTGGACTTGCCCGCGCCGTTCTCGCCCGTGACCAGGAGACGGGACCCGGGCTCGATCGTCAGGGCCCCTTCCAGGCGCAGCCGCTGCCCGACCCGTACGTCGTGGAGCTCGGCGAGTGTTCCCTGGGCCGGGCCGTCGGCCACCACTGTCGGCGTCGTGGTGAATCGGAGCGGCTCCGGCGGCCTGGCCACCGGGTTGCGCCGCAGCCGGTCCAGGCGCTCGCGCACCGCACGCACCTGCCCGCCGAGCTTCGCCTCGCTGGAGCGGCGATGCTTGCCGAAGCCCTGCTTGGGGTCGCGGCCGGTACCGGCAAGCCGCCGCCCGGCGGCCTCGAGCAACTCCTCGGTACTGGCCACCTCCTCGACCCAGTCCGCGTACCTCTGCTCCGCTGTGCGCCGGGCGGCGGCCTTCGCGGCGCGGTAGCCGGACCACCCGTCGCCGTACCGGTGCACGGTGCATTCGTCGCGGTCGACCTCGAGGATCGTGGTGGCGATGCGCTCCAGGAAGCCGCGGTCGTGGGTGACCGCGACGACGGTGCCGCGGTGGGCGCGCAGGCGGTCCTCCAGCCAGCGCACGGCGGTCGCGTCGAGGTGGTTGGTCGGCTCGTCCAGGAGCAGCAGTTCGGGGGCGGCGGCCAGGGTGCAGGCGAGCGCGAGGCGCGACTGCTCGCCGCCGGACAGGGAACCGAGCGGCCGCTCGCGGGTGATCCGGGCCAGGCCGAGCCCGTGCAGGGCGGCGTCCACACGGGCGTCCGCCTCGTACCCGCCCCGTTCCTCGTAGGCGATCAACAGCTCGCCGTACGTGGCAAGCTCTTCCTCCGAGGCGTCGGCGAGGGACTCCTCCGCCGCGCGGAGCCTGCGCTCCATGTCGCGCAGTTCGGCCAGGGCGAGGTCGACGGCGTCCTGCACGGTGCGGTCCGCGTCGAGGTCGAGGGTCTGGGCGAGGTGGCCGGTTCCGCCGGGAAAGCGGACGGTGACCTCGCCGGTGTCCGGCGGCTCGGCCCCGGCAAGCAGCCGCAGCAGGGTGGACTTGCCGGAGCCGTTCTCGCCGATGACGGCGGCCTTCTCGCCCGGCCGGACGGTGAAGGAGACCTGGTCGAGGACGGTCCGGGTGCCGTACGACTTGGTGACGGCCTTGACGGACAGCTGCGCCGTGGCGTGGAGGGTGGCGGGCAGGGTGGTGTGAGCGCGATCGCGCATGGGGCTTCCCCTGGGCATACGAAGGGTCTACGGGCAGCAGAAACGGCGACAGGGCCGTGCCCGGACTCAGACGAAGAAGAGGAAAGCCATGCCCCCACCATAGCAAGACGAGACGTCTCGCCTCAAGAGTTGCGGGATGCCCCACACTTCTGGGTGCCCGCGGGGCGCCGCCGATCAGCCTGCCGCCGGTGCTTCGCCCCAGCCGAGCGGATGAAGATCCGTGCCTTCGGCGAGGGACGGGACCAGGGGTTCGCCGCCCACGCGGTTGAAGTCGGTCAGCGCGTCGATGAGCGCCGTCCGCTGCCGCGGAGCGAGCCGTTCGACGATCGAGGTGATCTCCCGGCGGCGCCGGGAGGTGACGTCCTCCACCGTGCGCCGGCCCTCATCGGTGAGCCGCAGCAGGTTCTCGCGCCGATTGTCGGGGTTGGTCTGCCGGTCCGCGAGACCGGCGGCGATCAGCCGGTCGACCATGCGCATCGCCGTGGACGGGGCCACGCCCAACTGCTCCGCCAGGACGACGAGTTTGGTCGCACCACGCGACGAGAGCACCACCAGCATGCGGAACTGTGGGAGCGTCACCCGCTCCTCCACCTCGGCGAGCGAACGCGCGGACACCGCCACCAACACCCGGGAGGCGGTCAGTACCGCACGGGTCACCGCATCCACGTCGTCCATGCGCTCCCCCGGAGCCGCGTTCCTGGCCATGCCCCCATTCCTACCCTGCGTGCGGCGCGCCAGAGCTGCTGCTTCACGGTGTTCGTGCCTCACCGCTCCCGGTAGCGCAACAGCAGCATGGCGGCGTCGTCGTGCAGCGGTCCGTTGGCGTGGCGCACCACGTCCTCGCGCAACGCCTCGAGCGCGCCCTCCGCCTCGGACGCCTTGAGCAGGCGGGCCCGGTCCTCCAGGGGGTAGAAGGCCCCGTCCGTGTCGCGGGCCTCGGTGACGCCGTCGGTATAGAGCAGGAGTTGGTCGCCGGGGACGAAGTCGATCCCAAAGGCCCGCGGCGGGTCTCCCCCGTGCTCACCCAGACCCAGCGGCAGCGCGTACGCGGGCGGGCGCGGGAAGTCGACGGAGCCGTCGGCGCGTACGAGCATCGGGGCCGGATGCCCGCAGTTCAGCACCACGGCGGCGCGCTCTTCGGCCCGCACCTCGACGAGGACCGCGGTCACGAACTTCTCGCCGTTCACCTCCCGGGCCACGCTTCGTTCGAGGCGGGCGGCGAGAGCAGCGAGGTCCGGCTCGTCGTGCGCCGCCTCGCGGAAGGTGCCCAGGACCAGGGCTGCCGTCTCCACGGCGGCAAGCCCCTTGCCCTGTACGTCGCCGACGATCACCCGCACGCCGTGCGGCGAGGCCACGACCTCGTACAGGTCGCCGCCGATCCGCGCTTCCGCGACGGCGGACGTGTAGGACACGGCGACCTGCAGCGGTCCCGCGCTGCGCGGGACCGGGCGCAGCAGCACCCGCTGGGCCACCTCGGCGATCGAGCGGACACTGGCCAGTTCCGCCTCGCGCCGCCCGCGCGTGCTCGCCGCTATCACCCCCGCGAGCGTCACGCCGGCGACCGAGGCCATCGCTGTGTAGCCGCGCCGCGTCTCGAACAGCCCGTCGTAGTGCCCGAGTCCCGCACACAGCAGCAGCGCCACGGCTCCGATCAGCGCGGTGCGACGCCACGTGCCGATCAACCCGGCGAAGGCGGGTCCGAGCGACACCAGCGGGAGAAACCCCACCCCAGGACCGGCCGTGAGGTCCACGACGGTGACCACCGCCATCACCACGACGGGCAGCCCGGACAACACCCAGTTCCTTCTGCCCTGGCGCGTCCTGGCGGCCATGGTGCTCCCACATGTGTCGTGACTGGTCCGAGCCGCCTTCGCCGGGCGGCCCTCCCCCGTCTTTGGACTATGCAAATGATTTCGTCGCTCACGTGAAGTCTCCGCGCGCCCCGTTACCCAATCGAGTCGGACATCGACGCCCCCCTGCGGACCCAGTCACACCCGCACGGTCAGCTACCGTGCCCCAATGGACAATTGACCTCACCCGAGGCCGTTTCCCGCCAGTGCCGGGCGCAGTACGCCACGTCGCACTGCGGACAGAAGCCCGCATCCCCCTTCAGGCCCGCCGTGTGCACCCGAGCCTGGGTCCGCGGGTACTCGAACGCCGCCCAGTACCGCAGCGCCTCGACCTCGCCGACGTTCTCACCCATGCCGTTGGAGTAGCCGCCGCTTTCCACGATCAGCCACCACAGCCGGGAGTCACGCACTCGCTGGTACGCGCCGCGCTCCCCCACCGCCCAGCTGTACCAGCTCGCCGGGTGCACTCCAGGTTGCGCGAACTCCAGCCGGGCCGCCTGTGCGTGGCAGAGGGCGCACGCCACGTGCAGCACGAACCACAACGCCGGGATCTGCTTCATCCAACCCGCCTACTGACCCAATGAGTTCGGGCATGGCAACGCCACAGCCGCCAGGCACTCCGCCCATATTTGCACAGTGCAAGGCTCATTGGGGCGAACATCCCCGGACTTCCGCAATTCGCCCACTGTGCCCACTCCCGGGAAGTACCTGCTCACGGCCTGACCCAACCAGCAGAATCGCGCGATCGGCCGGCGCCGACGAAGGCGCCGCCGGTCAGCACCGGAACCACCTCACTGACGTCCAACTCCGCGGCGACAGTGACATCCTCGGCGAACCCGGCGGCCTCGAGTTCGCTCCCGGACGAGCAGGCCGCGACCGCAGCGGATGGATCCGGGACCAACGCTCACCAGCGGCGATCACCCCGACAGGGCGCTCGACGCTCCCGTACCCCTGGGCGCCGAGCCACCGCCCGACGGCTGTCGCATTCCGCAACGAGGCGGCGACCACGGTGAAGCCTCGGTGACCGCTCGGCGCCCCACCGCCAAGGCGGCGTCCATCAGCGACAGGGGAACACCCGCGTTCCCGCATCGACCGCGACCGTCACAGACGTGGTGAACGACAGCACGTCGACGACGACCAGGCAGGTCACATCGGCCGCGAGCCGTTCCGCCCCTACCGGGCCCCACTCGAAGCGCATTCAGCCCCCGTACCAAGGCGCGCATCGCCACCCTCAACACCGTCCTGCGCACCACGACCAGCAAGCCCGTCAGCACCGTGCTGTCCCGCTTCCTGGCCCCACCGGCCGACACCTTCACCCTGCCGACGTACGACTCCCCCACTACCGGTGGGCGATGACCGGCCTCCGCGGCCCGGTGGTCACCCTGCAACCGGCTCCATCCACCCCAACTCCCGCAAAAGCGGCAGCAAATGGTGTTCGACGGCGGGGGCCAGCCTGAGGCCCGGCTCGCGGCCGTCGGTCCAGCGCAGGGCGGACAGTTCGGCCGCCGGCACCGGATCGCCCATCAGCGTCGTGGCGAAGACCGTGAGGTGCATCGGCACGCCCTCCAGAGCCGCCCGCTCCTCCACCACGGCGAGCGGTTCGAGGCGGCCGGGCTCGACGCCCAGTTCCTCGCGCAGCTCCCGTACGAGCGTCTCCTCCGGTTCCTCGCCCGGCTCGGGCTTGCCGCCCGGAACGAAGTAGACGTCCGGCGCCGCCTGCTTGCTGACGACGAGCAGCCGCCCGTTCTCGACGACGGCCGCCGCGACGACCTTCATGACTGTGTGATCCATGCCCGCATTGTGCAACGCCACGTGCGACCAGCCCTTAGGGTGGGTGGTGCAGCTGGTTCGCCCCGTCAGCCAGGCGGGATGCGTCGCAAGAGGGAACCCGGTGGGAATCCGGGACTGCCCCGCAGCGGTGAGTGGGAACGACCGCCGTCACACGCACTGGGTCCGACAGACGGGACCTGGGAAGCGACGGCCAGTAGGTGTCCTCGTTCGTTCGAAGGACGTGCCCGCGAGTCCGAAGACCTGCCATCTGCCCGTGCTCGTACGACGCGTGCGCGGACATCCCGGTGACCTCGAGGGCGGGTCGGCGAACACATCAGGCGGACCACCGCGCCTCGTCCGCGCGAGGTCGCACCGCCGGTGGTGTCTCTCCTTCACGCGTTCCGGTCCCCGGGATCCATGGGATACGTCTCTCGAAGGAGAACTCCGTGACCACCAGGACCGCAGCCGCGGCAGCACGGGCCACCGTGCACGGCTACCCGCGCCAGGGCATCGGCCGGGAGCTCAAGAAGGCGATCGAGGGGTACTGGAAGGGCCGCGTCACCGCCGACGCCCTGCGTGCCACCGCCGCCGAACTGCGCCGCACCAACCGCCAGGAACTCGTCTCGGCCGGTATCGACGAGGTCCCCACCGGCGACTTCTCGTACTACGACCACGTCCTGGACACCACCGTCATGGTGGGCGCCGTCCCTGAGCGCCACCGCGCCGCCGTCGCGGCCGACGCCCTGGACGGGTACTTCGCGATGGCCCGCGGCACCCAGGACGTGGCGCCGCTGGAGATGACCAAGTGGTTCGACACCAACTATCACTATCTGGTGCCGGAGTTGGGGCCTGACACGGTGTTCACCGCCGACTCCACCAAGCAGGTCGCCGAGTTCAAGGAGGCCCGCGACGAGGGGCTCGCGGCCCGCCCGGTCCTGGTCGGCCCGGTCACGTACCTGCTGCTGGCGAAGCCCGCGCCGGGCGTCGCCGCCGACTTCGACCCGCTCACGCTGCTGGAGCGGCTGCTGCCGGTGTACGCGGAGGTCCTCGCGGACCTGCGCGCGGCCGGCGCCGCATGGGTGCAGCTCGACGAGCCCGCCCTGGTCCAGGACCGCACCGCGGCCGAACTCGCCGCGGCCGAGCGCGCCTGCCGCGAGCTCGGCACGGCGACCGACCGGCCCAGGCTGCTCGTCGCGTCGTACTTCGACCGTCTCGGCGACGCCCTGCCCATCCTCGCGAAGGCGCCGGTCGACGGCCTCGCCCTCGACTTCACCGAGGCGGCCGCCGCCAACGTCGACGCGCTCGCGTCGGTCGGCGGCCTGCCCGGCAAGCGACTCGTCGCCGGCGTCGTCAACGGCCGCAACGTCTGGGTCAACGACCTGGAGAAGTCCCTCGCCACGCTCGGCACCCTCCTCGGCCTCGCCGACCGCGTCGACGCGGCCGCCTCCTGCTCGCTGCTGCACGTCCCGCTGGACGCCGCCCGGGAGCGCGACATCGACCCGCAGATCCGGCGCTGGCTCTCCTTCGCCCGCCAGAAGACCGCCGAGGTCGCCACCCTCGCCAAGGGCCTGACCCGCGGCACGGACGCGATCACCGCCGAGCTCGCGGTGAGCCGCGCCGCCCTCTCCTCGCGCGCCGCCTCCCCCATCACCCGCGACCCGGCCGTACGGGCCCGCGCCGCCACCGTCACCGCCGCGGACACCCGGCGCACCCAGCCCTACGCCGAGCGATCCGCCGCCCAGCGCACCCACCTGGGCCTGCCGCTGCTCCCCACGACGACGATCGGCTCCTTCCCGCAGACGGCCGAACTGCGCACGGCACGCGCCGACTTGAGGGCAGGACGCCTCGACACCGCGGGCTACGAGGAGCGGATCAGGAGCGAGATCCGCGACGTCGTCTCCTTCCAGGAGAAGACCGGCATCGACGTGCTCGTGCACGGCGAACCCGAACGCAACGACATGGTGCAGTACTTCGCCGAGCAGCTGACGGGGTACCTCGCCACGCAGCACGGCTGGGTCCAGTCCTACGGCACCCGTTACGTGCGCCCGCCGGTACTGGCCGGGGACATCTCCCGCCCCGCGCCGATGACGGTGCGCTGGACGTCGTACGCGCAGTCGCTGTCCGACCGCCCGGTCAAGGGCATGCTCACCGGCCCGGTCACCATGCTCGCCTGGTCCTTCGTCCGCGACGACCAGCCGCTCGGCGACACGGCACGCCAGGTCGCCCTCGCCCTGCGCGACGAGGTCAACGACCTTGAGGCGAACGGCACTTCGATCGTCCAGGTCGACGAGCCGGCGCTCCGCGAGACCCTGCCGTTGCGCACCGCGGACCACGCCGCGTACCTGGAATGGGCGACCGAGGCGTTCCGCCTGTCGACGGCGGGGGTCCGTCCGGACACCCAGATCCACACGCACATGTGCTACGCCGAGTTCGGCGACATCGTCCAGGCCATCGACGATCTCGACGCCGATGTCATCAGCCTGGAGGCCGCCCGCTCGCACATGCAGGTCGCCCGCGAACTGGCCGGGCACGGCTACCCGCGCGAGGCGGGCCCGGGTGTCTACGACATCCACTCCCCCCGTGTCCCGAGCCCGGAGGAGGCCGCCGCCTTGCTGCGTAAGGGACTTGAGGCCATCCCGGCCGAACGACTGTGGGTCAACCCGGACTGCGGCCTGAAGACGCGCGCCTGGCCCGAGACACGTACCTCCTTGGAGAACCTGGTGGCCGCGGCCAGGATCGTACGCGGGGAGCTCGGCTCGGCCTGATGCCCCGGGTGGCGTGCCGGGGTGTGTGTCACGGGCACCCCGGCACGCCACCACGCCGCGACCTGCTGCCTCTCGGCAAACCGCCGGGCGGTGTTGGGGGGTTGAACTGGTACCCCCCACAAACCCGACCTGCCACTCCTGCCGCGGAAACGGTCTCCTGGAACCGCGCGTCGGCCGGGACACCACCGGCCCGCGCGTCACCTCGCTCCCTCTCCCTCACGACCGAGAATGAGGTCCACTCCATGGAACGTCGCAAAGCGCTCGGCCTGATCGCGGGTGGCGGCGCCGCTGCCGCCGCGTCCTTCACGGCGCTGCCCGCCTACGGTGACGAGACCGGCCGCACCGGCGGCGCCGCCACGAGGCAGGCCGGCTACACCTTCGCCCTGGACAGGAACGTCAGGCGGACTTCCGTACGGTTCAAGAACCGCTACGGCATCACGGTCGCAGCGGACCTCTACGTACCGAAGAATGCTGCCAGCGGCAAGCTGCCCGCCCTGGCGCTCAGCGGCCCCTTCGGCGCCGTCAAGGAACAGTCGTCGGGGCTCTACGCCAACGAGTTCGCCCGCCGCGGCTACGTCGCTCTCGCCTTCGACCCGTCCTTCACCGGAGAGAGCGGCGGCACGGTGCGCGACGTGGCCTCGCCCGACGTCTGCACCGAGGACTTCAGTGCCGCGGTCGACTTCCTCGGCCTCCAGAAGATCGTCGACCGCGAACGGATCGGCGTGCAGGCCATCTGCGGCCTGAGCGGCATGGCGCTCACCGCAGCGGCCGCGGACAGCCGCATCAAGGCGGTGGCCACGGCCTCGATGTACGACATGTCGCGCAGCATTTCGCGCGGCCACGAGGACTCCTACACCCGTGAGCAGCGTCAGAAGGTCGTCGACTACGTCAGCCGACAGCGCTGGGCCGACGCCGAGAACGGCACCTTCGCCCGCGGATCCCACGAGGTCCCCTTCGACGACAACGGCAACGTCGCCCCCTCGAACCGCGTCCTGCCCAAGACCCTCCCCGCGGACGCCGACCCGGTCACGAAGAGCTTCTTCGACTACTACCGCACCGAGCGCGGCCACCACCCGCGCTCGATCAACTCCACCACCGCGTGGACGGCGACCACACCCATGTCGTTCTTCGCCTTCGAGCAGCTGACGAACATCGACATGCTGGCGCCCCGCAAGGCCCTCCTGGTGGCCGGCGCCGACGCCCACTCCCTCTACTACTCGCAGGACGTCCAGAAGACGGCCCCCGACAGCGTCGACCTCGTGGTCGTCCCGGACGCGGACCACGTCGACCTGTACGACCGCAAGGACCTCATCCCCTTCGACAAGCTCGACACGTTCTTCACGAAGAACCTCGCCTGACCGGAATCCCGCCAGGAAGCCCCGCTCGACAGGCCGGTCTGGCCTGATCCCCGCTTACGCGACCACCACGCGCCCGCTTTCCTGAGCCATTGTCAGTGGTGGCTGCGAGCATGGGTGGTTCGGCGGGGAGCAGCTTCAGGGGGAGGCCGCAATGCCTTGGGTCAGGCCGTACGTGCGCAAGGACGGGACGCAGGTCCGCGGAGACTCGGTGGCCGGAGCGGGGCAACAGCCGCGACCGGAGCCGACGGTGTCGTACCCGATCCGGTTCTCGTCTTCCGGTGGTGAGCGGTGACGCGGCGCCCGCCGGCCCGACGGTCGAGGCGGAGGCGGCGTCCCACCAAGCGGCAGCAGCGCCAACAGGCGAAGCTCGCGGCGCTGATCGCGGGCGCGGCCGTGGCGGTGACGCTCTTCGTCGCGGTCGTCAACTGGCTTCTCGCGCACTGGTGGTTGCTGGTCGTGCTCGCCGTGGTGGCCGTGCTCGCGGGCGCGGGCCTGCTGTACCGGCGCCGGCAGCGGGTCCTGTGGGAACAGACCCGCCGGCAGGGGCTGCGCTACGGGCTGCCCCAGCTGGACGGGCTGCACCACCGCGAGTTCGAGTACGCGATACGGGACCTCATGCGGCGGGACGGCTGCTCGGACGCGCAGCAGATCGGTGGCTCCGGGGACAACGGCGCGGACGTCCTCGCCACGGATCCGCTCGGCCGCAAGTGGGTGATCCAGTGCAAGCACCGCCGGAGCGGGGAGCAAGGCTCGGCGGTGGGCACGCCGGATCTGCAGCGGGTCAACGGGACGGCCCGCCAACTGTACGGCGCGGACGTGGTGCTGGTCGTCACGAACGGCCGCTTCACAACGCGGTGCGCGCCGCTGGCCCGCCGGCTGCACATGCACCTGGCGGACCGCTCGACACTGGCGACCTGGGCGGCGGGCTCGCGCCCCTTGTGGGAGATACTCCCGAGGATCCCGCCGCCGCGTCGCTCCACACCGCTCAGCTGAACCGGGGAACCGGCCGAACGTGTCATGTACGAGGTCACCGCACACTCAACGCCCGTCGACTCGGGCCTGTCACCTCTGTGGATCGATGAGGATCTTTCCTGTGTGGCCGACCTGCGCGCTCCCGAAGTAGGTATCGAGTTCGCTCAGCGCGACCCGTTTGCCCACGGCCGTGTGCAGACGGCCCCGGCGCAGGTGCTCGAAGACCGGTGCGAACAGTTCGGAGAGGTGTCGGCCACCGTCCGGCTGCACGATGTCGCGCAGCCGGAACAGCTCGATACGGGCACCGCGTTCCCCGGTGAAGCACGCGGCCGGGAGCGGGGCACCCGACAACAGCCCGTAGTGGACGAACGTGCCGGCGCCCGACGTCATCGCGAACACGTCGCCGCCCACGGCACCACCGACACAGTCGAAGCCGACATCGGCCCCGCGCGGCCCGACCACCGCACGCAGGCGTTCCTGCCACCCCGCCTCGTCCGTCCGGATCACTGCCCGCCACCGGGACGGATCCGCGACCTCCCTCCCCGGTGTTCCGCGCACGACCCCGACCGGCGTGACCCCGCGCTCGGAAAGGAGTTCCGCGAGGTGTCCGCCGATGGTCGACGTCGCCGCCGTGATCACGACCGTACGTGCCCGCGGCGGGCAGAATCGGTCGACCATCAGCGCCGCCGTCAGGGGGTTGATGTAGGCGAAGCAGGCCACCTCGTCGGGCAGATCGTCCGGTACCGGCGGGCACCAGGCGTGGTCGAGCCGCTTGTACTGCTGCCAGTTCCCCGCCGAGCCCAACGGCAGCACACGTGTCCCCGCGACCCGCGCGGGCACTCCCGGTCCGACGGCGTCGATCACACCGACGCCCTCGAAACCAGGAATCAGGGGAAACCGCGTCCGCGAGCCGTACGCCCCCGAGACGGTGACCTCGTCGGAAGGATTCACCGTGGACGCGAGCATGCGCACCACGACCTCGCCCTCGCCGGGCCGCGTGGGATCGTCCACTTCACGGACGGTCAGGACATCTGCGAGCCGACCGGGCACATCAACGACGGCAGCCAGCACCAGCGGCCTCCCCACACACGCACACGCATCCACACACCAGACGGCTTCATCCTACGAGGAGCCCGGAGCGTCCGGCCGACACATCACTCACGAACCGTCGTCACGCTGCCGCCTGCACCTCTTCGCGTACCCGAGCCGGCGAGGTGCGCCAGGGGGCGCCGTGGCAGGGGAGCACCCAGGACGCCGGCAGGTCCACGAGGTTGGCGAGGGATTCGAGTGCTTCGGCCGGGTCGTCGGTGAAGGGGGCCGGCTGCGGGCCGGCCCGCCCCGTGCGCCGGTCACCAGAATCGGGTTGCTCACGGGCGAAGTCCTCACGGGGATCAGGGGCAGGGGTCAGCGGCCGACGGCGGTCTGCCGCGCCACCCGTTCCAGCTTCTGCGGGTTGCGGACGTGGTACGCCCCGGTGATCAGGCCGTCCTCGACGTGCACCGCCACCACGCCGTCGATCTGCCCGTCGATCCGGACCAGCAGCCCCGGCCCGCCGTTGATCTGCACCATTTCGACGGTCCGTTGCGCCTCGCGCTGCCACCACCCGGTCTCCAGCAGCCGGGCGACACGGTCCGCGCCCACCACCGGCCGCGGCAGCGCGTGCCTGATCCCGCCGCCGTCGCTCAGCGCCACGACGTCCGGCGCGAGAATGTCCAGGAGGCTCTGCAACTCCCCCGTCTCGACCGCCCGTTGGAACGCCTGGAGCGCGGCCCGGGTCTGCTCGGGCGAGACGGTGCCGCGCGGGCGGCGCGCCGCGACGTGCGCCCGCGCCCGATAGGCGAGTTGACGGACCGCGGCCGGGCTCCGGTCGACGGCGGCGGCGATCTCCTCGTACTCCATGGCGAACACCTCGCGCAGCACGAACACCGCCCGCTCGACCGGCTGAAGCGTCTCGAGGACCAGCAGCATCGCCATCGACACGCTGTCGGCCAGCTCGACGTCGTCGGCGACGTCCGGCGCGGTCAGCAGCGGTTCCGGCAGCCACGGCCCGACGTACGACTCCTTGCGGCGGCCCAGCACGCGCATCCGGTCCAGCGCCTGACGGGTGGCGATCCGCACCAGGTACGCGCGCGGCTCCCGCACGGTCGACGGATCGACACCGGCCCAGCGCAGCCAGGTCTCCTGCAGGACGTCCTCGGCGTCGGCGGCGGAGCCGAGCATCTCGTAGGCGACGGTGAACAGCAGATTGCGGTGTGCGACGAACGCCTCGGTGGCCGCGTCCGCCGTGCGGTCGCTGAACTGGCCCATACCCTGCTCCCGTTTGCCGGCCGGTGTCCCCGTCTCACCCCACGTGACGCCGCGCGACGCGTCCGCGTAACACCGGCCGCGGGTGGCGCACGTCACACCGGCACGGCTGTTACGCGGGCGGGGGCGCCGCCGTCCCATGGGTGTCCGCCACGAGAGCGCACGGAGAACGGAGACACACCCACCATGCCCACCACCACCTTCGCGGTCGCCGGAGCCACCGGTCGCCTGGGGCGCCACATCATGGACGTCCTGGCCGAGCGCGGCCACCAGGCCGTACCGATGTCCCGCGCCACCGGCGTGGACGTCATCACCGGCACCGGCCTCGAACAGGCCCTCACCGGCGCCGACATCGTCCTCGACGCCGCCTCCTGGCACGCCTCCGACAAGGAGGCCGCCACGGAGTTCTTCCGCACCGCCGCCGACAACCTGCATCGCGCGGGGCAGCGGGCCGGGGTCGAGCGGATCATCGCCATGTCCATCATCGGCGCCGACAAGGCCACCGCCGGATTCATCGCCGCCCAGCAGGCGCACGAGGAGGCGCACCTGACCGGCCCGCTGCCCGCACGCATCCTGCGGGCCGCGCAGTTCCACGAGTTGGTCGGGCAGCTCCTGGACTGGCAGCAGGGCGACACCGCGTATGTGCCCGCCCTGCCCGCCCAGTTGGTGGCCTGCCGCACCGTCGCCGAGGCGCTGGTCGACCTCGCCACGGCCCCCGGCGCACCCGCCGCTCACTCCCCCGGCACGCCCATCCCGGAGATCGCGGGCCCCCGCCGGGAGACCCTGTCCGAGGCCGCCGCCCTGCTGGCCGCCCGGCGCGACATCAAGGTCGTGGCGACCGACGGCTCCGCCATGCCCGACGCCGACCTCGCCGCCTCCGGCGCCTTCCTGCCCGGCCCGCACGCGACGCTCGCCGGTCCCACCTTCAAGGAGTGGCTCGACGCCCAGGCCCACTGACCGCGACTACGGCTACGCCCCCCCGTTCGACGATCGGCCCCGGCCACGGGCCCGTGCGTCAGTCCGCCGCCCGGTGCAGCGTGGTCCGGCCCAGGTGCGGCTCCGCGCGGGAGGCGAGCACCTTGACGCGTACGCGGTTCGCGGTGACGGGGGCGTCCAGCGGCAGGATCCGCTGATGGCCGATGGTGGTGCCGGTGGCGATCTGCCGCCAGGTCCCGTCGATGTCGGCCTCCACGGCGAACTTCTCCACCCGTTGCCCGTGCTCGATGTCCTCGCGGACCGCGACCCGGTCGAAGGTGGTCGTCCCGTCGGCGTTCGCGGCGACGGGCGCGCCGTACACCTTCCGGACCCGCTGCCCGAACGCCGTCAGCTCGGCGACGTCCGCGGCATCGATCGTCCCGGCCTTCGACGGCGGCACGTTGAGCAGCAGGGTCGCGTTGCGTCCGACGCTCTTCTCGTACAGGTCGAAGAGCTGGGCGGCCGTCTTCGGCTTCTGGTCCGGGTGGTGGAACCAGCCCGGCCGGTTGGAGACATCGGCCTCGGCGGGGAACCAGGACAGGTGGGTCACGCCGGTCTCGGTGAGCCGGGTCCGGGAGCCGATGTCGTCGACGCTGGCGCCGTGCGGCAGCAGCCATTCGCCGTGGTACGTCCACGGGTCGGCGGTCGTCGGAATGACACTCCACTCGGTCTCGCGGGCGACCCCGCTCTCGTTGCCGACCCAGCGCACGCCCGCCGGGCCGCCGAAGACCACGGTGTCCGGCGACAGCGCGTCGATGACCCGGAACCACTCCTCGAAGCGGTACTCCTGGGTGATCCCGGCGTCGGCCCACGGATTGGCGCCGTCCAGCCAGAACTCGTCCAACGGCCCGTATTCGGTGAACAGTTCGTAGACCAGGTTCAGGTAGTACGCGTCGTAGTCGTTGACGTGGACGGTGAACGTGGGCAGCTTGCCTGAGCGCACGGCGTCCGCGCGGTCGTCGCCCTCCACGAGGGTGGGAATGGTGTGCTTCTTGACCTCGCTGCCGTTGCCGAACCGGCCGAGGCCGCCGGGCGCACGGTCACCGTCGTCGACGGCGGTCTGCTCCACCGAGGTCAGTTTCCCGCCCTCGGCCTGCTTCTTGCGCAGCGACTCGATCCACGTGGCGTGCCATTGATGGGGCAGCTCGCCGCCGTCGGAGGGCGAGAGATAGATCCCCACGCGCATCCCTTGAGCGCGCGCCGCGTTCACGTATCTGCGGACGACGTTCGGCTGCCCGGGGCTCTTGAGGATCGAATGGGGCGTGTACCGGCTGGGGAACAGCGTGAACCCGTCGTGGTGCTTGGCGGTGATCATCGCGAGCTCGGCGCCCATGGCCTTGTACGTGCGGATCCACTGGTCGGCATCGACCGCGGTCGGCGCGAACGTCGCCGGGTCCTCGGCGCCCGAGCCCCACTCGCGATCGGTGAAGGTGTTCATCCCGAAGTGTGTGAACGCCGTTATCTCCCGCCGCTGCCACGCCAACTGCCCTTTCCTGGGCACGACGTTCGCGGCCTTGGCGACGATCTGCTGCGGGGTGTCGTCCCCGCTGACCGGGATGATCGAGGCGGGGCGGATGCGGGCCCCGTTCCCGGCCGCCGCTCCCGTCGGCGCGGCAGCGGCGGCGTACGCGCCGGTGCCGCCGAGGGCGGCGATCGCGGGGGCGGCGCCCAGGACTCCGAGGATCTGGCGACGAGACGGCATGAATCACTCCCACAGGCACATTTGCTCGGATTTCTCTTCGCTGCGCTTCTGTGGATCATGACGCAGTAACGAGTTTTCGGTAAGAGCTGTGACGGGAGTGATCCCCCTGCGGCGCCGGGGAGCACGGGGTTGCTTACCGTGCCGCCGTCATGCTCAGGCGCGCCCCTGCTTCAACAGGCGTACGGCGGCGCGTGATTGACCGGCTTCCGTACGCGCCTGCCGGGCGCAGGCACGGTGTGCCTCGCCGTCGGCGGGGGTGGTCTCGGCCAGCCGCGTATGAAGATCGGCCAGCTTGTCCTGGGCCTCGGCCAGCTCCGCGGCCGCCGCGAGCACCACGGCGTGCAGCCGGGCCACTTCGCCGGCGGGGCCGTCGGCGAAGCCCACCTCGTCGAGGCGGCGGTCCGTGGCGTTCACCTCGCGTTCCACGGTCGCCTGTTCACGCCGGTCCCGTGCGGAGGCGCGCCCCGTCGCTTCATCGGTGCGCCGCAACCGCTCCGCACTGGTCCGCAGCATGTCGCGTCCGCGGGCGTTCGCGTCCGCGGAGCCCTGCAGCAGTGAGGACAGCGACTCGCCGGCGCCCGTGTCCCGCAGGTGCAGCCGGAGCTCCCGAGCGTCGAGGGACTGCTCGCGGTTGACCGCGCGTCGCTCGCGGCTGTCGGCACGGCGCTCGCGTTCGTCGGCAGCGGCCTCTCGCCTGTCGGCCGCCGCGTCCCGTGCATCGGCGAGCTCCTCCTGCCGCCGCAGCTGCCGATGGCGCTGCTCGGCCTGCTCCTGCTGGGTCCGGTTCACCATGGGGCTCTCCTGCCCGCTTCGCTCGGTTTCGCACACATCGCGCCTCCGGCA
The DNA here is from genome assembly GCF_055657265.1 of Streptomyces sp. NPDC107575. Classification (NCBI taxonomy): domain Bacteria; kingdom Bacillati; phylum Actinomycetota; class Actinomycetes; order Kitasatosporales; family Streptomycetaceae; genus Streptomyces; species Streptomyces sp. NPDC107575. The sequence goes on from NZ_JBVKBG010000012.1 coordinate 48,591, forward strand.
CTGCGGGCAGTAAGGCCTGGCCGACCCGGTGGGGTCGGCCAGGCCGGCGGGGTCAGCGCACGTCGACGCAGTCACCGGTGGCGGTGACCGGCGGCGTGGTGGAGGTGCCCTCGAACTTGTAGCGGTAGCAGCGGTCGGTGGTGGCCTTGCGCGTCTGCTTCTCGACGCCCGCCAGGCTGCCGGTGCCGGTGCTGTGGCTGCTGGTGGTGGCGTACGAGCCGGTGAGGGAACGCTCCTGGAGGCGGACGGTCTGCTGGGTGTAGCCCGCGTACTTGTGGGTGTCCCAGTTGGCGCGCTCCAGCTTGCCGGTGATCGTGATCGTCTTGCCCTTGGCGACGGGCTCGGGAGCCGCGTTGTTGCTCAGCCGGGACCAGCGCTTGAGGTACCAGGTCTTGGCGTTGTCGGTGTCCACGTCCCCCGTGTCGGTGATCGCCCAGAGGGAGATCTTCCAGGCTCCGGCGTCCTGGTTCGTCAGCTGGTACTGGGGGTCGATCTTGAAGGTGGCCTTGCAGCTGTACGTGGTGTCGCCGGTCTGGGCGCACGGGTCGACGTCCGCGCCGAACTCCTCGGAGGTGAGGAACTGCTCCGGTCCGCTGTCGAGGTCGGTGCCGCGCCAGATGGACGCGTTGGTGCCGTAGAGCGTCGCCCCGCCGCTGATCGTCCACTTCACGGTGATCGTCTGCGTGTTCGTCGTCCCGACGCGGGCGCTGTTGCCGCCGTCGACGGTGACGCCGGAGACGACGGTGGGCTCGGCGGCGGTCGCGGCCAGGGACTTGGCCTTGGGTGCGGCGTCCTTCGCCGCCGCCGCGTCGGCGGCCGCGGCCCTGCTCCGCTCCAGCGCCTCGGCCGCGTCGGTCCCGCCCGCTGTCGCGGACGGCGTGACGAGCAGGCCGACGGCGAGCCCGGAGGCGGCCAGCGCGCCGACGCCCAGGGTCACCTTCTTGCCGGTCGTCAACTTCTTGCGGGAGTGCTGGGACATGAGGATGCTCCGTTATCGACAGGCGGATGCAGGTCACGGACGATCGGACCCACATCACGCACGGCCACAGCGACCGCACAGTCTTGATCGGCGATGAGGTGAAAGGGTTGTACGCGCGGGGCAGTTGGGGTCTGTGAGGTGCATCACGCTCGAATCGCCTCAACGGTTGGCTGTGACCTGCCGCCGCACGTCCATGGGCAGATTGCCGCCGTGCTTGTCAGTGGCTCCTGGCAGCATGCGCGCATGAACAGACAGAGCAAGGAGAAGGAGACGCTGTCGGCGTTCCTCGCGGCGCAGCGGGCCAGCGTGGTGGCCATTGTCGACGGGCTCGACACGCGGGCGCTGACCACGCCGGTCCTGCCCTCCGGCTGGACGCCCCTCGGGCTCATAGAACATCTGGGGCACGCGGAGAGGCACTGGTTCCAGGAGGTCGTCACCGGCGCGGCCGAGCCGCTGCCGTGGCCCGACGACCATGCCCCGCTGACGACACCGCGGGCGCCGGAGGTCGTGTTCTCCTTCTACGCCGACCAGTGCCGCCGTTCCGACGCCGTGATCGACCGCACCCCGTTGTCGGCGCCCCCGCGGGGTCGTCACCCCGAGCCCCTGGGAGACGAAATCGCCGACGTGCGCGGGATCATCCTGCATGTCGTCGAAGAGACCGCACGACACGCCGGCCATCTGGATGTCGCCCGCGAACTCCTCGACGGCCGAACGGGACTTGGGCCTCGCTGAGCCCGGCCCGTAGCACCTGGGGCCCCGCCGATGGCCACCAGTGGACGTTCCGGCGGGCTGCAGCCGGCGGTCAGACGCGGCACCTGAAACACGCCGGTTGAAGCGCGCGGATGTGGGCACCCGGGGTACTCCCATGCGCGCCACACGTGCACAGTGCGTCACGACCGCCTCGAGTGGCCGATCGTGGCGCGACGTCGCAAGGTGAGAGGACGGCCCGGCTCTGATCCCCGCGATCCCCGCGATCCCCAGTGTGGTGAGCACCGCATGACGACACATCCCACGGCGGGAGACGCGGCACCACTGCCCCGCCGACGCCCTCTGCTGGCCCCGCGAGGCGTGTACAAGCCCGGCGCCGACACCGCCCTGCTGCTGCGGACCCTCGACCACGAAGCGATCGCCCCGCACACCACCGTGCTGGACCTGGGCACCGGGTCGGGCGCGCTGGCCCTCTCCGCCGCGCGACACGGCGCTCGGGTGACCGCGGTCGACATCTCGTGGCGGGCGGTGTGGACCACGCGCCTGAACGCTCTGCTCAACCGCGTCCCGGTCACCGTCCGTCACGGCGACCTCGGAGCGGTACCGGACCTCGGCGCGTTCGATCTGGTCCTGAGCAATCCGCCCTACGTCCCCTCCCCCGGGAAGCTGCCGCTGCGTGGTGCCGCGCGGGCGTGGGACGGCGGATTCTGCGGCCGCACCGTCGTGGACCGTGTCTGCGCCGCCGCGGCACGGGCCCTGCGCCCCGACGGCGCGCTGCTGATGGTCCACTCCACGCTGTGCGGCGAGGACGAGAGCCTGGAGCACCTGGACGGACTCGGGATGAAGGCGGCCGTGGTCGACCGGGCTTTCGTGCCCTTCGGCCCGGTGATCCGCGCACACCACGGCTGGCTGTGCGCCCAAGGTCTGCTCGACAGGGAAGCGACGAGGGAAGAGCTGGTGGTCATCCGTGCCGAACTCCTCTGAGCGTCCGCGCCGCATCCGGGTCGACCGCGAGGGCCCCCTCCTCGTGGAGGGCCCCGTCGAGGTGACCGACGGCGACGGCACGGTGCACGAGTCCCACCGCTTCCAGGTCGCGATCTGCACCTGCCGACGCAGCCGCACCTTCCCCTGGTGCGACACCAGCCACCGCCGCAAGGCGACGCCGGAAGCCGCCCCGCCCCGACGGCCGGATCGCGAGGAAGGAGAGGAGACATGACCCCCACCCGCCTGGCACCCCCGCAACACCCTCCGGAGTCGCACTCCCGACCGCCCGAACTCCCCTCCGCCCGAGGCGAGTTGTCCCGTCAAGTGATCGCCGCGCTGCGCGACGGCCTCCCTCCCGACGCCCGGGCGCGGCAACACCAAGTCGCCTCCGCCGAGCCGTACGGTGGCGATCTCCAGCTCGCCCTGTACGTGCTCTACGAGCTCCACTACCAGGGGTTCCATGGGGTTGATCCCGAACTGGAGTGGGATCCGGGCCTGCTGGCTCTGCGGCGCCTGCTCGAGCAGCGGTTCCTCACCGCGCTGCGCACCGACGCGGCGCCCCGGACGGACGCCGCCGGTGCGCTGGCGGACCTGCAGATCGAGCCCGCCGGCCACCAGGCCTACAGCGTGAGCCACCACCTCGAACGCGACGGTGACACACGGCAGTTCCGGGAGTACGCCGCGCTGCGCTCCCTGTACCACCTCAAGGAGGCCGACCCGCACGCCTGGGTCATTCCCCGCCTGACCGGGAGGGCCAAGGCCGCGATGACGGCCATCGAGTACGACGAGTTCGGGGCCGGCCGGGCCGATGACATCCATGCCGGCCTGTTCGCGGCCCTGATGCGGGACCTCGGCCTGGAGACCGCCTACGGCCACTACCTCGACGCCGCCCCCGCGGCCGCCCTCGCCACGGTCAACGTCATGTCCCTGTTCGGTCTGCACCGCAGTCTGCGCGGCGCCCTGGTGGGGCACTTCGCAACGGTCGAGATCACGTCGTCGCCCGGCTCGCGGCGGCTGGCCAACGCGCTGCGGCGGCTGGGCGCGGGCCCGGCGGCCCAACGGTTCTACGACGAGCATGTGGAGGCGGACGCGGTGCACGAACAGGTGGTCCGCCACGAGGTCGTCGACGGCCTGCTGGCCGTCGAACCCTTCCTCGACGGCGACGTCGCCTTCGGCGTGAGCGCCACCGGATTCCTCGAAGACCGCCTCGGCGACCACCTGTTGGCGCGCTGGCGCCAGGGCGGGAGCGCGCTGCTGCGCCCCCTGCCGGATCCGGACGACACACCGCCGCAAGGAGGCACCCCGTGAGTGCACACGCTGCCGTCTTCGACGTGGACGGCACCCTCGTCGACACCAATCACCTGCACACCGTGTGCTGGTGGGAAGCGCTGCGCCAGGCAGGTCACCGTGTCCCGATGACCTCCGTGCACGGCGCCATCGGGCTCGGCTCGTCCGACCTGTTGGAGCATCTGCTGGGAGCGGACCGGGACAAAGACGAGGACTCCGCCATCAGCGCCGGGCACAAGGCCCTGTACGGCACCTGGCACGAGCGCCTCGCCCCCTTCGACGGGGCCCGCGATCTGTTGCGGCGCCTGCACGCGGACGGCAGGCCCGTGGTGCTCGCCACCTCGGCGAGCGGTCCGGAACTCAAGGCCCTCAGGGCAGCGATCGACGCGGACGAGGCGATCACCGCCACCGCGAGCGCCGACGACGTGGACGCGGGCAAGCCCGCGCCCGACCCGGTCCAGCACGCCCTGGAGCTGGTGGGAGCCGCGGCCGAGGGCAGCGTGTTCGTCGGGGACTCGGTGTGGGACATGCGGGCCGGGCGACGCGCGGGCGTCGTCCCCATCGCCGTACTGAGCGGCGGGGTGTGCCGCGCCGAGCTGGAGGAGGCAGGGGCCGCGGAGGTGTACGACGACACGGCCGACCTGCTGCGCAACCTCGACGGCAGCGCGCTCGGAGGCGGCTGAGACCCGGCCACCGCTCAGAGGTGGTCGCGCGGGACGGACTCGTTCCACGTCCGGGAGAAGACGCGGCGCCGATCCTCGAAGGCGTCGAGCGTCGCCGACAGATGGAACTCCCGCTCGTCGCAGGTGAGTTCCGTGCGGGTGACGATCTCCGTGTCCCAGTCGCCCCGGTGGAAATTCATCGTCCAGGTGGACTCGCCGGTCGTGGACGTGAAGTCGTCGGCCACGGCGCCGTAGCGCTCGACCGCGCGGCGTCCAACGTCCAGGTCGATGTCGTCGAAGCGGATCGTGCCAGTGTCCTTGACGACCTCCAGGGCCCACCCGTACGTGACCAGTTCGCGACGCACCTCCCACCGCTGCTCCGGCGGGGTGAGCTGCGTGGTGGTCAGCGCGGGCGTCCCCTCGGGCGGGCCGAACGGTTCGGGGCGCGTGTCGTCGAGGGGCTGGGGCGGGCGCACCGGCAGGGCCAGGGTGCTGGCGCCCTCGTGGACGCCGAGCAGCGCCGGCCGGGGCGGCGGCCAGGCGAGCGGCCAGTACGAGGTGGACAGGGACAGGCGGATGCGGTGGCCCGCGGGGAACGCCTGGGCGACGCTGTTGAGGTGCACACTGGCGCGGTAGGGGCGGCCGGGCTCCAGCGCCTCGGGTTCGTCGCCGCCGCCCCGCCGGGCCAGGTTGAGCAGGCCGTACGTGACGCGGGTCGCGCGTCCGTCGGGGGCCACGTCGGAGAGGCGGGCCGCGAGCATGGCGACCGGCTCGTCGGCGGACACGTCCAGGTCCACCCGGGGCGAGCCGAGGATTTCCAGCGTCTCGGGCAGTGGCTCCGTCTCGAAGACGAGGGAGCCGCCGTCCTCCTCGCGCTGGTCGTAGGGCAGGTCGGGCGGGGCGTTGTAGGAGGCCCACTTGCCGGCGAACTGGCCCACGGACAGGGGCGATTGGATCGTCAGGACGCCGCGCGCGGCGCCGTCTTCAGGCTCGGGCTTTGGGGGTCCGATGCGGTGCCGGGTGAGCGGGTGGACGCGTTCCTGTACGTGGGGCGAGGGCCACGACGGCTCGCCGACCCAGCGCCCCGGCCGCTCGGCGTAGGAAGTGGAAGGCGGCACGCTCTCCTGCATCCAGGTGCGCAGCATGGGCCCGTCCATCACCCCGTTGTCCGCGCCCTTGAGCCAGTGGTCCCACCAGCGCACGAGTTCTTGCAGGTAGCCGATGGCGGGGCCGGGTTCGCCCAGGTGCGGGAACTTGTGCGACCACGGTCCGATCAACCCCTTGCGGGGGACGTCGAGATGGGCGAGCAGGCGGGTCACCGCGTTGGAGTAGCCGTCGGCCCATCCGCTGGAGGCCAGGACCGGGCACTGGACGGCCGCGTAGTCCTCGCAGACCGAGGCGTGCCGCCAGTAGGCGTCGCGACGCTGGTGCCGCAGCCACTCGAGGACCCAGGGCCGTGCGCTTTCCAGGCGTTCGTGCCACATGTCGCGCCACCGGTCGCCGACGACCTCGGGGTCGGGCGGGCAGGTGGCGTAGGCGAACATGGTGCCCGCTTCGGCCAGGCTGTCGGAGAGCAGTGCCCCGCCCATGTAGTGCATGTCGTCGGCGTAGCGGTCGTCGGTGAAGGAGGCGATGGCGATCGCCTTGAGAGACGGCGGGCGGCGGGCGGCGACCTGGAGTGCGGCGAAGGCGCCCCAGGAGATGCCCATCATGCCGGTGGCGCCGTCGCACCAGGGTTGCCGGGCGAGCCAGGCGAGGACCTCTTCGGCGTCCTGCTGCTCGCGTTCGAGGTATTCGTCGGTCAGGACGCCCTCGGAGTCGCCGGTGCCGCGCAGGTCGACGCGGACGCAGGCGTATCCGTGTCCGGCGAGGTAGGGGTGGTGGATGGAGTCGCGTACCGAGGACAGGTCGCGCTTGCGGTAGGGGATGTACTCCAGCACGGCCGGTACGGGATCGCCGTCGCTGGAGGCGGGGCGCCAGATGTGCGCGGACAGGTGCACGCCGTCGGACATCGGGATGCGGACGTGGGCTTCCTCGCGGACCTTGTGCGGGAGGTCGGTCACGGTGCGCATAGAGGAGGTCTGGCCTCCTTCCTCGCGTTGCGGGCAGGGGTGTGGGGGCGCTCAGGCCGGGTCGGGCTGGCGGTCGGGGGCGGGCGTGGTGTCCTCGAAGGAGAGGTCGAGGGCGGCCACGCAGCGGTCGTACTTCTCGCGCAGCTCGTCCTCGCTGTCGCCCGCGGTGAAGATGTGCGCCAACTCGTAGCTGTAGCTGTCCTGTTGCGACAGGTCGGACAGACGCTGGCACTGACTGGGCGCCACGTCGACGCGGACACCCGGCAGTTCGCGCGCGATCTGGTCCAGCCGCTCACGACTGGGCACGTCGCTCACCACACCATCGGTGAACCAGCGGTGGTACCACTTGGCGGCCATCGCGTAGCGGCCTTCGCCCTGCGGCATGCGCGGATCCTCGCCGCGGGCCAGGGCGAGCATGCAGTGGTGGTTGGGCACACCGTCGACGAAGTCGAACAGCTCGGCGTGCGACTGGGAGTGGCGCGGGTTGATCTCCAGGATGCGGATGTCCTGGGTGCCCGGGTCGTAGAAGAACTCGATGGAGAAGGTCGCCCCCTCCATGCCGATGCGGCGCATCACCTTCTTCGAGACGTCGTGCAGGCGGCCGATCACCGGCTGCGGGAGCATGGAGGGGTACTGGTGGCGCAGGAACGAGGAGCTGTCCGGGTAGTTGATGGAGTCGAGGACTCCGTACACGGTCACCTCGCCCTGGTGCACATAGCCCTCCACCGCCACCTGGATTCCGGTGAGGCGCTCCTCTGCGAGGCAGACGAGGCTTCCGATGTCGGCCATCTCCGGGGACAGTTCCACCTGTTCCATGACGGACTCGAAGGGGCGGCCGATGCGGCCGATGCCCGCACGGATCTCCTGCACGGCGGCGCGGAGGCCGTCCCGGTCCTTGACGCCGAAGGCCAGTTCGGAGGAGTACGAGAGCGCGGGCTTGAGCCACACCGGGTAGGTGAGCCCGTCGGGGAGCTCGGGCTCGTCCGCGTCGAGGTCCACGCGGCCGAAGGCGGGCACCGCCTCCGGGGCGGCCGCTCGCTGTTCCAGGCGGCTCCAGTACTTGTGCTCGCACTTGACGACCGAGGCCAGCTCGGTGGCGCGGGTGCCGTACTCGCGGGCGAGGATCGGCACCATGGTGGAGACCGGGAAGTCCCAGTAGCCGGTGATCGCGTCGATCGTGCCGTCGAAGGCGTCGAGCACACGGCGGGCCCGCGCCAGCAGATCCGGCACCGACACCTCTCCGTCCTGCAGTTCCTCGATGGTCAGCAGACCGTGGAACCGGCAGCCGCGGCCCGCGCCGGCCGCACGCAGCGTCGGCAGGTTCGCCTCGTCCATGCCGATGACGAAGATGTCCTCGCTCACAAGTACTCCTTCGGGGCGGTGGGGTGCACGCCCGGTCCGGCCGCGGGCCCTGCGTACGGACGCGGCTCCGATCCGACGCGGCACCGGGTGCCCACGAGGGGTTGGGCGTATGCATGGGCGGCGCGGAGCACGCACTGCTCCTGGAAACCTCCGCGCGACTGGCCAAGGGGGCGGACCACGCCTGAGACCGTCGTCGTCACCGGTGCCGGCGCCGGCATCGGGCGGGCCGCGGCCGACGAGGTCCGGTCGCTCGGCGGCCACCCGCTCGTCCACCCTGCGGACGTCTCCGACATGAACCAAGTCGAGGCCGCCCTCAGCCGACACCGTGCCCCCGGCGATGGCGGCCGCGCCGGCCGGGGCGGCCGCCATCGGCATCGCGTACAGGCGGGGTCGCTCCTGCGCCGCTGAGACGGAGACCGTGCAAGTCCAGGCATCGACGGCTGCGTCGCCGCCTAGGGGTGACCGGCCTTCCCCTTGGGCTGTTGGGCCTCGTGGCTCGGCTTGCTCCGGTGCTTCTCCGTCTTGTGCGGGTTGCCCTGCCGCGAAGCGGTCTGTGCGGCGGACTTTCCCAGGCCCTTCCCGGCGGGCGCTGCCCGGTCGGCGCAGTAGGCCGAGACATGCTGTTCGCCCCCGGCGGCGCGCACCAGGCGTTGCCAGGCCTTCGAGTCCAGGGCGTGGCCCCGGTTCTCGATGTGCCGGTAGGCGCGGCAGTGCGCGGCGATGTTCTTCGCGGTCGTGGAGTGTTGCGCGGACAGCGACGGCGCCGTGCTGGGGCGGGCGGCGGCCGGTGTCGGGCGTTCGCCGGGTGAGCGGGTGGTGCTGTGGCCGGGACGTGGGGCCGGTCCGGCATCCTGCCGTGGTGTGTCCGACGTACGGATCGCGGCGACCGCGACGCCGCCCATGAGCGCGCCGGCCGCCAGGACGGCCGCTCCGCCGCGCGCCCATCGCCGCATCCGGGGTCGTGGGCGCCAGTCGTCCCTGCGCCGGGTGCGCAGCGATTCGCCGGGGGCCGTGCGGGCGGTTCGGAACGCGGCGACCGCGGCGTCCTGCGCAGCGCTGTCCACGGCTTCCTGCCTCAGGGCAACACCGATCCGCACGGCGGTCCGATCGGGCTCGAACGCTTCCGCGCCGTCGGCCGGGGCAGCGCTCGGTGCCGGGCGGCGCCCGGGCTCCCCGCCGCCCCGCAGGTCGGGCCCGTTCCGATCGGTGCTCATCTCGCGTCCTTCATCGCCCGCACGGCATCACACGTCGCATCGTCCGGCCCCAGCCCCTTCGCCAGGGCGCGCAGTCCGCGCCGGGCCAGTATCCGCACTGCCGCACGCGGCTTGCGCATCACGCGGGCCGCCGCCTGTTCCTCCAGGCACACGACATGGCGGAGCAGGACCGCTTCTGCCTGCGCTCGAGGGAGTTCGGCGAACAGGTCCAGGGCCTTGGCGACTTCGGCGGACGGAGTCCCTCGGGATGTTGCCCGGGGTGCGTGTGGCACCGGGGTGTCCTTGGCCCAACGAGCGGCCTGGCGCCGGGCGATACCCGCTGTCCAGCCGCGGAAGCCGGGGCCGTCGCCGCGGTACCGGGGCAGCTCACGTGCGATGTCCTGCCAGACCGCGGCGGCGACGTCCTCTGCCCGGTCGTGCACCATTCCGCGCAGGTAGCCGAGCAGTCCGGGCTGGATGCACCGGTACAGGACGGCGAACGCCTCCTCGTCCCCGGCCTGTGCCCGAGCAACGGCTCTGCCCAGCGCCGGGTCGTCCGTCGGCTCGGGATGCGCCTGGCCACGACCCACCAACACCCGCACCTCACCCTGGCCGAAATCAACGCCTCGGAGCGTATGTCACGTACTCGTCGGAATCCCAGCCAGTTGTTGATCTTCGACACCACGGCCGCGGCACAGGGTCGTCAGTCGCCGTGTCCACCGGTGAAACGGGGCGGGTACAACTTGAGGGCGCGTCTTCACGGTCGTGGCGACCTGGTGAGCATCCCCTTTCCCCCGTGACAGTTCCGACGTACGCCGCGCAGACAGAAATGACCCCCGAGCGGGTCACGGCGTCGACCCTCAGGTCGGAGGTACAGACGCCGACCTGCGGAGGCAGGCCGATTCTCCCCCCGACATCGGCCTGCCTCCGCGCCCTGAATCGAGGACTTCGTGGCCGACCGCGGGTGGGGAGTGTGAACGGCATGGCGAGCGGGACAGGGGTGCCGGGGCAGCTGGTGGGCCGGTACCGGCTCCAGAACCTGCTGGGGCGCGGTGCGATGGGAGAGGTGTGGCGGGCCGCGGACCAGTCCCTCGGGCGAGTCGTGGCGGTCAAGCTGCTGCGCGCCGCCGGGGCCTCCGACGTCGGCCGTTTCCACCTGGAGGGACAGACCGCGGCGAGCCTCAGCCACCCCAACCTCGTGAGCGTGTACGACTTCGGGGCACACGGCGAACAGCTCTACCTGGTCACGGAGTTCATCGACGGCTGGAGCCTGGCCGAGGAGCGCGCCCTGCGCGTCACCGTGCCACCGGCGGAGGCCGTCGCCATCGCCCGCCAGATCGCCTCCGGGCTCGCCGCGGCCCATCAGCACGGCGTCATCCACCGGGACATCAAGCCCGCCAACGTACTGCTGACCACCGGGCGCACGGCCAAGATCGCGGACTTCGGTATCGCCCGGTTCGCCGACGCGGCCGGCACCCTCGCCCCGACCGGCAAGATCCTCGGGACCGCCGACTACCTGGCCCCCGAGCGGGCCCAGGGGCTCGCCGCGCGGCCGGCCTCGGACGTCTACTCCCTCGGATGCCTGCTGTACCAACTCCTCGCCGCCCGGCCGCCGTTCACCGGCGCGACGTCCGTGGATGTGGTGAGGCAGCACGTCGATGCCGTACCGCGGCCACCCCATGAACTGCGTCCTGACATACCGCAGCCGCTGTCCGGATACGTGATGCGGCTGCTGGCCAAGGACCCTGCCCAGCGGCCGACCGCCGCGCAGGCGGCCGACTGGTTCGGCGCGTACCGACCGTCATCGCGGCCCGCGTCCCGCGACGCCACGCCGGAGAGCGCCACGGAGGCAGCCCGCAGACCTGACGGCCCCCGTGCCGGAGCGCACTCCCGCCCGCGCGGCTACCGCAAGAGCGCCTCCACGGCCGCCGTCTACGGCATCGGCCTCGCCCTGTTCGCCTCGGCCGCGGCCCTGGGGTCGACGCTGCACTCGCGCGACGACGAGCCGTCGAGGTCTCCCGCGCCCACCCCGTTCGCGGTCCCTTCGGTCCTCCCGGCCGCCACCGCGTCCGCGGACGGCCGCCGTGGCGAGGGAGGACCGAAGGAGCGTCGAGTCAGGCGGCCCGGTTGAGCCGGGCGGCGATCCCGTGGCCGATCAGGAGGTAGATGGCGGCCGGGAGGCCGTAGTTCAGGACGACGCGGATGCCCTCCGTGTCCATGGTGAATATGTCCTGGGCCCACCAGCCGAGCCAGTCGGCCGTTCCGTGCACGAAATCGACGAATACGTTCGCCTGGTTGGCACCGAGCAGGAAAAGCACGATCCACAGGACCAGGAAACCTGCCGCGACATCCGCGATGGTGCTGACGGTCAAAGCCGTCCGCCGCGCACCGTTTTGATGGCGCACCGCGCGCTCGGTATCCATGGGCTGATGGTGCGCGGGGTATCCCGAAACCGGGTCAGTGTTGCTCACGAGAATTCCGTTCTGACGAGTTGTGCGTCGACTGCTCTGCGTTCTGCGCCGCGGCGGCCGGAAAGTGTTACACCGGCCGCCCGGCACGCAATCCCTACCGGTCGCCGGTAACCGTTACGGGGGCGTCGCTCCGCAATTCCTTCACGAGCTGTTTCACCTTCGGCATGTCCCAGGCGAGGTTGCCGCCGACGCCGCCGGAGATCGGCATGTTCATGGACGTGCCCTGTCCGCTGTTGACGTCCTTCATGGCGAAGAACATCCGGCCGAGCTGGTAGGGGTTCATGTCCTTGTCGACCACGAGCGTGTCGAGGCCGGCACCCATGAGGGGGTAGAGCTTGAACGGGTTGAGGGCCGTGCTCGGCGACGCGGCCTGGTTGGAGAGGGTGGACAGGAACTTCTGCTGGTTCTTGGTGCGGTCCAGGTCGCTGCCGGTGAAGGCGTGCCGAGTGCGGACGTAGGCGAGGGCCTGCTTGCCGTCCAGGGTCTGCTCTCCGGCCTGGAAGTCGGCGCCCGACCACTTGTCCTGGAAGCCCTTGTCGAGCTTCATGTCGACGCCGCCCATGGCATCCACGACGTTGGCGAAGCCGGCGAACCCGATCTCCGCGTAGTGGTCGATGTGCAGGCCGGTGTTGTACTCGACGGTGCGCGTCAGCAGCTGCGGGCCGTCGAAGGCGTACGCGGCGTTGAGCTTGTTGGCGCCCATCGCGGGCCGCATCCGCCCGGACTCGGAGCCCCGGAACGAGGGGATGTTCACGTTCGAGTCGCGCGGCAGGGAGATGAGCGTCGGCTCGCCCTGGCCGACGTGCAGGATCATCATCGAGTCGGTGCGCTTACCCTCGGCCGCGCCCGTGTGCAGGTCCTTCTCCTGCTGCTTGGACATGCCCTCGCGGCTGTCGGAACCAACGATCAGGTAGTTGGTTCCTTCACCCCCGGCGGGCCGGTCGACGACCTTTCCGAGATCGACTTCCTTTCGAAGGTTGGAATCGATCCAGAAATAGGTGCCGCCCACAACCAGCAGCAGGAGCACGAGAACCGATATCAGAATCCTTCTGACTCGGCGCCCGCGGCGGGGATACGGCCGCCCGGAATCGTAGGGAACGCCACCGCCTTGCTGCGGCGGCACCATGCCCCGCATATCGTCCGGCCGAGGCGCGGCACACCCGCGCTCGAAGCGATCTTGGTAATCGACGTTCTGGACGCCGCGCCTCTGATTCATGCGGGGCAGTGTGCATTCCGCACCACCCTGGGGAGCAAATCACCGAAGACGCCGACACAAAACCGGCGTTGCCCTACAAGCCACCCCCGGAAATGGGGGTTCACGCCTCAATTCCGACAACGGGACACCGGCCTCTGGCGCTCGATGTCCACATCCCCTCCCCAACACTCACAGGGCCCCTCAGACACCAACTCGCCCACCAGATCGCCACCTGGCTGCGCCTGGGCGGTCTGCCACGATGGCACCATGGACGAGCAAGCCATTCCCATTCTTCGCGTCGAGGACGCTGCGGCGGCGGTCGCGTGGTACGAGCGACTCGGCTTCACCAAGCAGTGGGAACACCACTTCGAACCGGGCCTTCCCGCGTTCGTCGAGGTCGCCCGGGGCGCGATGCGGTTGTTCCTGTCGGAGCACAAGGGCGACGCCCGCCCCGACACGTTGGTCTACCTCCGTATCCGTGATGTCGACGCCGTCGCCTCCGAGTTCGGCGTGCAGGTGGAGGACGCTCCGTGGGCACGCGAGATCGAGCTGCGCGACCCCGACGGCAACCGGCTTCGGATCGGCACGCCGACGGAATGACACTGGCCGGCGGCGCTCGGCGGGGACGTTGTGCCGGCGGCTGAACGAGTACGCGTGTCCGCAGGTATGCGATAACCGCTCACGGCGGGCGCCGCGTTGCCCGGTATCAGCCGCCGACCGCGGGCCCCGGAGGCGCTCCACACACCCGGTCTCCGTTCAGTAGCCGCTCACTCCTCCACGTGCTCGAAGTCCCCCGGCCACCAGCTGCCGTCGAAGGCCGCCTCGCCGGGGCCGTAGATGCGGAAGTAGCCGAACCAGCCGCAGCCCGGCTCGGTCCGGATCCAGCGGTCCTCGTGGCCGACGGGCGCGGTGGGGCCGACGTACTGGTCGACCGTGCCGTCGGTGTTCGGGGGCAGCTTCTCGCTCGGCATGACGCTGCGCCGCTTTCCCCCACTATCTCTCCTCCGTCGGCCTCACGGTCCTCGCCTTCTGCGCCCTCAGCCTGCCCCTCGGCTTCCTCGTCCCGCGCGCGGTACGTGTCCCCCGCCCCCAGGCGATCGCCGCGTCCTTCGAGATCGGCGCCCACAAGGCGACGCTGGCCATCACCATCGCGGTGAGCGTCCTGGGCAGCAGCAAGCTCGCGGTACCCGCGGCGGTGTACGGCCTGGTGATGATCTCGGCGGCGGCCGCGTTCGGGCGGGCGCTGACCTGGCGTACGCGTCCGGCGTCGGCTGCGGCGGTGCAGCGGGGCTGAGCCGCCGTGGCGGACCCGGCCAGGCTTTCGACAGGGGCACGGCATGGCCGTTGATCTTGTCATTGTGCAGCCGCTCGTGGGTCGGCACCAAGCTCCGACCAGACGTCCCCCTCCTCACGCTTTGGGGACAGTCCACTGTGTGGCGCTCACGGTCTGCCCTTCCGGTGCATAGTCGAGGGTGGTCGGACGCTTCGAGACGTGGACCGGGAAGGCGACCTTGCCACGGGCGCACTGGCCGGCTCGAAGGGTCTTGTCCATGGGAAACTCCGGCTTGGGCATGTCGCCGCCGGACAGTCCGGTGGTCTCCATGCTGGTGCCGTCCGCGTACGACAGCGACCACGCCGTCTGGCCCACGCCGATCTCCACACCTCTGACGTTGCACACCTTGACGTCGGCGGTGGCCCAAGAGTCGCCGCCGAGTTCCTCACCGGGAGCCTCGGGCCCCTTCTCGGTGTGCGTGTAGCCGAGGACCTGAACAGAGGCATGCACATCGTCGTCGGCGTCGTCGAACGCCTTCTTGTCTCCGAGGGAGAGCGGCCCCTCCTTCTTCGGCGCAGCCTGCTCCTTGGGCTGCTGGGTGACGGTCTCGGTGATGGTGACACGAATGGTTCCGGGTTCGTCGTTGGTGCCACATGCAGTGAGGGCAGCGGTGAGCAGGGCGGTTGCAGCCAGGGCGGCGCGGGCGTTCATGGTTCCCCCGTGGTTGTGTGGTGAAGGGGAATCATGCGTTGGATGAGACGGCGGACGGGTGGTTCCATCGAAGTAAATGGGCCTCGCGTGGAGTCAATGAGCGAGGCTTCGTCCCCGTGGATGGGCGACGCGTTTCGGTCATTGTTCGATCAGGACGATCGCGTGCTCCACTTGTACGGGTTTGCGCTATGGCTCAGTTGATGGGCAAGAGGCACGATCTCCCCTCAGCGCCTTGACCGGTGACTTCGGCGCGCGCGCATTCACGGACACGGGGGTGGCCACTTGTCGTACCCGGAGCATCAGTCGGTCTTCTCCATGCCGGCCGTTCCACTGGGAGAAGCCGGCGGAGAACCGCTGATCAAGCATGGGGCGTACACCGAAGGGGTCACCCGACAGCTGAGTGCGACCGCCTACGTTCGCAGCGACTGGATCAAAGTGGTTCACCTTTGGTGGTACGAGATACGCAAGCGGTTGAAGTCGGCTGTTCGCCGAAACCTTCGGTGGCTCCTCCCCCCGGCCGAAGACAGGTCGAACCCGGCGGACGACAGCGAGCAGAGGCCACCTGCTGTCGTACTCGGCGACGACTACGCGCTTTGGGTGCGCAGGCGAATCAAAAGGGCCAGACGGCCTCTACCCGTATATGCGTTTGACCAGGCACCCGTGATACACGCATGTGATCGCGCGATCGGCCACCGCCGCAGACGGCTAGCGGTTCTCCTGGCTCTGGTAGGCGTCGTGGCCTGGCAGTTGATTGCGGGTTCGTTGACGATCGGCTGGGCGGCTCTGACGGTCCTCGGCGGATCGTGGGCAGTGTCCCTTGCGGATCGCTACATGGCGCAGAAGCGGGTGAACAGTCTGCTCTCGGGGGAGCTTCCCGCATATCCGGAACGCTCTCAGGCCCACGCACTGCCCTATCTACGTGAGCAGAAGCGCACAGGGAAGCGTGACCGGTTTGTCGGCGCTGGGCTGGACGCGTGGCAGGAGGCCGTCATCGGTATCGATGTCGAGCCGGCGCCCGAAGGCCAAGGCGATGATGAGGGCGAATACGCAGCCTTTGCTTCTCCAAGAGCTCCCGGCATTTCCGAGCCGAACCTGCATGCGGTGGCCAAGGCAGTACTGGACGCACTCCAGCAGCACGGAAGGCAGTCGCCGCCCAGGAAGTCCCTCAAGCACTTCACCGCAGCCGACTTGCAGGCCCACGTAGCCAAGCGTCTCGGTGATCCGGCACCGAATCACCACCGTGATCATCCGCAGCCGCGCATGCACGTTGAGGGCATCGCAGGTATCCACCACAAACGCTGGGATGGCGTCGACGAGGAGACGTGGCAGCAACTTCACGCGCTGGCCATTGGGAACGGTTCGGCCAAGCCTGCTGAGGAGGTGGCCCGTCGCTATGTCTGGTCTCGGGTCACCGCGTGGAATGGAGGACTGGTCGCAGCTGTGCTGGTGCACTTCGCCTACCAGGGCGGATTCCTACGGGTTACGGTGCGTCCACACATCATGGGCCCTCTCAACCCGGCTGTTGCCGGGATCCGGGCCGTGGATCCGAACGGATGGCGCTGGTGCGGCCGAGCAATGCTCAATGCGGTCGGCGACATCCCGGCTGGTCTGATCCGTCTTGGCCGCCGCCAGGCACGCCCGTGCCCTGAACTGGACAACGGGACGGAGCCGATCAGCCTGCGTGAGACGTACAGCACCCGCTCGATCGACGACATGCACATGCGCGACGACGCTCGCTACTACGTCCAGATGATGCAACGCCGAGTATTCGACTCCACGGAGATCTTCCTTCGTGACCACAACGTTGACATTGCGGCCTACCGCCAACAGTCCACGGCCATCTACAACTTCGGCGTCATGAACGGGGGCACGATGTCCGGCCCGGTCCAGGCAGCCCCCTTCTCTGAGACTCCGTCCATGAGCTAGCGAGCCGACCCGCGCAACGTTAAGACCTCGACCCCGTATTCAGGAGCCTTCATGACCAGCCGTCGCGATCGTCAAAGCCCGGCGCCCAGTGGTGCGAACTTCGGGATCATCAACTCGGGCACCATGAACAGCCCGGCCCAGGCTGCTCCGTTCTCGCAGAATGCCAGCCAGGTCAACAACATCAGTTCCGGTGCCTCAGACGCGGCGCGCAACAGCATCGAAGATCTTCGGCACCGGCTGGAAGCACTCCGTGGACAGCATCCTGCCGTGGACGAAGCGCTGCGCGACCTGGGTGAGATAACTCCGCGCATCGATGAACCAGATCGCGACCCCGGAGCGTTGCGCTTCATGCTCCGTACTCTCGTCGAACGCTGCGGAGGCATACCAGGGGTCCTGGCAGCTGCTCAGCTCGTGCAGTCAACTGTGACTGCACTGCTGCCTTCTGCCTGACGCACAGGCCGTGGCAGGAAGGCCTGAGAACCCGCGAGGCGACTCGCACGGTCGGGAACTATGCATCGTTCGCCTGATCGTGTTCGACGCTGCGGAGCAGAACCTGGAGTACGTGCCAGGACCGGGTTCGGCGTCCGGCGTTTCCAGACCAGACGTAAACCGCGCTGAGGACCACCACAAGCAGACAGACCGCAGCCAGACCGACCAGGGGCAGCAGAACGAATGACGTCATGGGCTGAACTCTCCAAGGAACGTGTGAAGGTTGCCGGGGCTCCCCCGGTGCTTCAACGATCCGGCGGTGTGCGGCGCTTGGTACGGAAGTGGACGGGGCCTGCCGAACTTGGCCCCGAGAATTACGAGGTGTGACGCTCCTCGACGCAGGCTTACACAAGTTGACAGGACCTTCCGGACGAGGCGCCGGAAACTCTACGTGGCGGAGACAACGCCCTACGATGATCGGGGCGACAGCGAGACAGTAGGGGGAGCAATGGCCTCGGCAGCCTCCCGGCCAGTGCCGGGACCGGCCTTGCAGCAGCTCAAGTACCGCTTGAAGCGGCTCCATCGCGAGAGTGGCGAGCCAAGTTTCCGGGTCATATCACAGCGCACGGGAAAGGCGATCAGCCACACGACCGTAGGAACGGTGCTGAGCTGTGCGGGCCTACCCGGATGGGGCCCGCTGGAACTCGTCGTGGAAGCGCTGGGCGGCGACTTGGACGACTTCCGGATGTTGTGGATCGCCGTACGCGACGAGACGTCACCGTTGGCCCTTCCCGAGCCCGTGGCTTGGGAGGACGAAGCGAACCCCCCGTCCGCTGCCGTAGATCTGAACATCCCCGACCTTGACGCTGCGGAGGAGGACCTCCAAGACCAGGCAGCCAAACGCAGCCATCGTGAGGGAGAGGCCCGCAAAGAGCTCCTGATGGCTCTGGAGGCTCGAGCAGACCTCACCGACCGGCTGCTCGAACTGCACGAACAGTTGGGCCGCGAGCGCGGGCGCAACGACGAGCTTCGCCGACGCGTTGCTGCCCTAGAAGCTGAGCTGGATGAGTACAGCGAACGCATTGAGGCGCTGCAGGACGAGTTGCGAACAGCTCAGGACGAGCGGTTGGTTCTCCTGGAGAAGCTGAACGGCCTGCACACCAGGCGAGCCGAGCTGTACTTCACTTGGGCCCGCGAAGAAGAGAGCCAAAGACACGCTGTGGAGGCTGGGCGCGAGGGCGTTCTTCGCGAGCACGATCTGGAAGTTCAGGACCTTCGCGGGCGGCTCAGCGCAGCCGAAGGCTTGCTGAATTCCATCATGAAGGCACAGCCCCAGGGCGAACAGGTCGACGACTGCAGCGACACGGATAGCGACAGCCTCGAAGCGGAGAACGCCCGCTTGGACTGGAGTCGTTGGCGTCGCCCTCGCCGTTCCCGGTAAGAAGCCCGGCTTCGGAAACTCGTCACCCCATATAGGCGGTTCGCGAACCCGGCGACTCAAGGGCCACGGGTGGCAGGACGTCGCGGTAGGGACATCGAAGCGAACTGGAGTACAGCTAGGGAAACGTGTACTCCCAAGGCTCTTATGCACAGCCCATCTGCCCGACGCTCGCCGTCTCGCATCCCGACGGCCGAGAACGCCTTGACTGGCACGAAGCCGTCAGCCGAACCCACCGCAGGCAGGGCGAGGGCGCGATGCGCCACCAAGCAGCCGTACACAAAGAGGCCTTCATGCAGATACCCGTACCCGATGTCTCGGCCCGATCCGTCGCCGAGCTGATCTCGCTGGCCGACCGGCACGCTCTCGTGACCGGAGCGGGGCGCGGGCTCGGCCTCGCCATCGTCCAGCGGCTGTCCGAGGCGGGCGCGGACGTGGCGGTCACGGATGTCGACGAACAACTCGCCTTGAAGGCAGCGGAGATACTGCCGGGGCGTGCGTTACCCACGCAGCTCGACGTCATCGACCCGGACAGCGTGTCCATCGGCGCCGACCGCGTGGTAGGCGCGTGGGGCGGCATCGACATCTGGGTCAACAACGCGGGGATCTTCCCCGCTACGCCCGCCCTGGAGACGCCCATGCAGACCTGGGACGAGGTTTTCGCCGTGAACGCGCGGGGCGTCTTCCTCGGCACCCGGGAGGCCGCGCGCCGAATGAGCGAGGTGGGGCACGGCCTCGGAACTCGCCGCCTACGTCGCGTCGAAGCACGCGGCGCGCGGACTCACCTGGCAACTCGCCCTGGAGTTCGCACCATTGGACATCCGCGTGCTCGGCGTCGCGCCGACGTTCGTGCCCACCGAGGGAAGCCTCGCGGTCGCCGGGGCCTCCGATCCCGAGACGGCCGAGCACCTCATGTCCGTGATGCAGCCGAGCACACTGGGTTCAACTCGGTGTCCCCGACGACATCGCCCGCATCGTGCTGTTCTGCGCGGGCGATCTGGCGGCCTTCATGACGGGCAGCACGCTCCTCGCGGACGCAGGCGACACGGCATGACAGGCGTTCGGGCATCACCTCTCGATCGGGTGAAATGGGCCAGACCAAGTTGATTGTGGCGTTTCGTGCGCGATACCCCTGAGGGCAACCCGCACTCGGCGGGGGAATACCTGTGTGAAGGATGAGCGTGCGAGCAAAAGCAATGTGGGTGTCCCTGGCCGCAGCCGGATCCGTGCTGGGCCTGGCGGGGTCGGCCCAGGCCTCCGAGGGGCAGATCGCGGTCTTCTCCAACGAGCTGACTCCGCTGAACACCTACCAGAACCCGGTCGGTTGCCAAACGATGCCCCCGGCCGCCCATGAAATGGCGAACCTCACCGACCAGCCCGTCAAGGTCTACGGAGACCCCTTCTGCATGGGACCGTCGACGACCGTGGCTCCTGGCTACGGGAGCCACGTCACGGGCGCAGGCTCCTTCTCCGCGGAGTAACGAATGCGCGGTCCGTGCAGGGGCGCACGGACCGCCAGGCCCCGCCCCCTCCCTGGTGAGCCACGGAGGGGGCGAGCCGTGGCCCGGCACACTCTCTCAGCCCAAGGCCACCGCCCACGCGTCGTACGCGTACACCCAGTCCCCGTTGCCCGAGGTGCGCAGCCAGTCGTTGCCGCGGGAGCCGATCTGGACGCGGGCGGTGCGGTTCTGGCGGGTTGCCTCGTACGACTTCAGGGACGGCTCCGGGCAGCGGGGGTCCGCGGTGGTCAGGGCGCGGGCGAGGACGACGGCGTCCTCGATGGCCATGGCGGCGCCCTGGGCCATGAAGGGTGTCATCGGGTGGCAGGCGTCGCCGAGCAGGGTGCGGCGGGCCGACGACCACGAGGGCAGGGGGTCACGGACGTACAGGGCGGACTTGAGGACCTCGTCGCAGGCGTCGAGGACTGCACGGGCCTCGGGGTGGAAGTCCCGGTAGTGGGAGCGGAGTTCGGCGGCGTCGCCCGGGGTGGTCCAGGACTCGTGCTGCCAGCTCTCCTGGGCGGTGGTCGCGAAGACGAAGAGGTCCCGGCCCCGGTTGAGGGGGAAGGTGACCAGCTGGGTGGCCGGGTCGGGGCCCCACCACTTGGTGAAGGCGTCCATGCCGGGGACGTCGAGACGTCCGGCCGGGACCACGGCACGATAGGCGACGAGACCGGTGAACCGGGGCGTCTCCGGGCCGAACAGATCGGTGCGTACGACGGAGTGGATGCCGTCCGCGCCGACCAGGATGTCGACCTCCGCCTCGGTTCCGTCCTCGAACGTCGCGGTGACACCGTCGGCGTGCTCGGTGGTGTGTGTCAGCCGGCTGCCGAAGCGGACCGTGCCGGGCGGCAGTGCGTCCTCCAGTGCGGCGAGCAAGTCCGCGCGGTGCATGGTGAGTTGCGGGGAGCCGTAGCGGGTCTGGGCCTCGTCGCCCATCTCGATGCGGGAGGTCTCCTCGCCGGTGTCCCAGTCGCGGCTGAGGCGGTGGGTGGGGCGGGCCGCCGTGCGCCGCAGTGTGTCGCCGATGCCCAGGCCGTCGAGGGCCTTGACCGCGTTGGGCGTGAGGTTGATGTCGGCGCCGACGCGGCCGAAGTGTGCCGTCTGTTCGAAGACGACCGCATCAAGGCCCGCCTGACGCAGGGCGATCGCGGCCGCGAGCCCGCCGACGCCGCCGCCCACGATGCCGACGGTGGGCGTCTTGCGGGTCGGGGCGTGCTGGGTGTTCTTCTCGTGCATGGTGCGGTTCTCCGTGGAACTCGAGGGAGGGAAGGGGTGGTTCGGCTCAGCGAACGGGGACGAGGTGGGTCAGGTCGTGACCGACGACGACCGGGCCGGAGTAGGTGGCTGCCACCTTGCGGACCCAGTCGTCGTCACCGACCTCACGCGGGTCCGGCGGGCCGATGTGGCTGAGGGCGACACGGCGCGCTCCGGCCGCGGCGGCGAGCCGGCCGATGTCGCCGGGCGCGGTGTGGGAGGCGGTGAGGAAGTCGAGGAGGCGGTCGGAGTAGCCGAGGCCGCGGTAGAAGTCGGGCTCCATGGCCTCGTGGACCAACAGGTCGGCGTCCGCTGCGAGTTCGCCGACGCTGTCGCTGTACGCGGTGTCGCCGGAGAAGGCGATGACGCCCTCCTCGGTCTCGAAGCGGTAGCCGAAGCTCTGGTGCAGCGGCGGGTGCGGAACCTCGCGGGCGGTGACCCGCACCCGGTCGTCCTCGTACACGAGCAGGTCCTTGCCGGGTGGCGGGGAGCCCAGTTCGTGCGGTCGGACGAGGTCCGCGAGCGGGGTGCGCGCGCTGGTGCGCAGGCGTACGGCGACGTCCTGGCCGAAGGCGGCGAGGAGATGGGTGAGCAGGCCCTCGGTGCCGGGTTGCGGATGGTCGGGCAGGGTGCGGTCGGGGCCGGGGCCCGCGATGTGGACGGGCTGGTTCACACCGTGGTTGGCCGGGCCCCAGCCGAGGAGGAACAGGTTGAACAGGCCGGCGGTGTGGTCGGAGTGCAGGTGGGTGAGGAAGACCGCGCGCAGGTCGCTGAGGCGCAGCCCGGCCTGCGCGTACTTGCGCAGCGCGCCGTATCCGGCGTCCACCAGGTACGTACGGTCCCCGACGACGACCGCGGTGGAGGCGCCCTGTCGGCCGGGCGCCGGATAGGGGCCCGCGCCGGTGCCGAGGAGGATGACGCTCAGCGCGGTCGGGCCGTCGGGCCGCGCGTCGCCGGTGACCTGGACCGCGTCGGGCGGGACGGCGAGGGACGGGAATTCGGAGGGCGGGGCCGCGCCGCCACAGGTGCACAGGTCCGCGGCAGGCTGCCCGTCGTACGTCGGAGCGTTCACGGCGAGACCTCCTCCAGGGTGCGGCCGGCGGTCTCCTCGGCGAAGAGGCCCGCCACCACGGCCCCGGCCAGCGTGAAGACGGAGAGCAGGAGGAAGACCGCCGACAGCTGCGTGCCGCCGCCGTAGACCAGCCCCACGAGCAGCGGGCCGACGATCAGTCCGAGGCGGTTCATGACGCCGCCCATGCTGCAGCCCAGGGCGCGGGCCCGGGTCGGGTAGAGCTCGGGGGTGTAGAGGTAGAGGCTGATGTTGACCGCGAAGTTGAACATCGCAGCCAGCGAGGACCACACGGCGAGCTGCCAGGGCGCTCCGGCGCCGAGCACGGCCAGGACGACGAGCATCGCGGTCGTCCCGCCGAGGCCGCCCACGACGATGCCGCGCCGTCCGACCCGGTCCACCAGCAGTGCCGCGAGGACGCAGCCGACGAGTCCGGCGACCGAGGCCATGGTGCTGTACCAGAGCGCGGAGCTCAGCGACATCCCGTAGACGCCCTTGTAGATCGTGGGCAGCCAGGACGTGATGCCGTAGTTGGCGAGGTAGCCGACGAACCAGATCGTCCAGATGACCAGGGTGCGGCGGCGGTAGCGGCCGGTGAACAGGTCGCGCAGTGAGCCGCGGGCGGGGGCCGGAGCCGGTGCTTCCCGCACGGGCGGAACGGTCGGGACGGTCGGCTCGGGCAGCTCCGCACCGCTCGCGCGGCGTACGCGTTCCTCGATGAGGTCCATCGTCGCCCGCGCCTTCTCGTGCCGGCCGCGGGAGGCCAGCCAGCGGGGCGACTCCGGGATGCGGCGCTGCAGGAGCACGGCGGCCAGGCCGGGGACGGCGGCGAACAGGTAGAGCGCGCGCCAGCCCCAGTGCGGGATGACCCAGGCGGCGAGCAGCGCACCGGCCGCGAGTCCGGCCGGGAAGACGATCTCGTAGAAGAGGACGAAGCGGCCTCGCCGGTGTGCCCGGCTGATCTCGCTGATGTACGCGGCGGCGGTCGGCACCTCGCCCCCGATGGCGAAGCCCTGCACGAACCGGAGGACCAGGAACGGCAGCAGCGAGGTGCAGCCGGCCATCAGCAGGCTGCACGCGGCGGTGAGGGCGACGCAGATCGAGATGACCTTGACCCGGCCGACCCGGTCGGCGGCCCAGCCGGAGACGTAGGCGCCGAGCAGCATGCCGATGGAGCCGATGGTGAGGGTGAGCGTGGTGCCCGCCACTGAGATGTCCCACTCCTTGGTGATGACGGGCAGCGTGTAGGCGATCAGCAGCTGGTCGAAGGCCTCGAAGAAGGTGACCACGCCGATGGCGAGGCGCACCATGACCTGCCAGCGGGACATCGGCAGCCGTTCGAGGCGCGCCGCGATGTCCTGCTGCGCGGCGTCGGGCGTGAGGCTGGTACTCATTCGGCCCTCCTGGGGGCCTGGCGGCCCTGACGGATATGACTTAGCGCTAAATGATTTAGCGCTAAGGTTTCTAGCAGGCCGAAAGAAGCGGCCACAACCCCTTCATGCCAAGAGATTGCGACCGCTTCACATGTGTTGCGCCGTCAGGTGGCGTGCCCTCAGGCCCGAGAGGAGACGGGACGCTATGCGTCGCCGCCCGCCCCTGCCTCGCCCCTCCCCCGCGCCGCCGCCCGGTCGAGGGAGGACTCGAGGCGGGCCAACAGGCCCGCCAGTTCGGTGCGTTCCGGGTCCGTGAGGTCGGCGAGCATGTCCGCCTCGTGGGCGAAGTGGGCGCCGATGATCTCCTCCGCGAGCGCGAGCCCCTGGTCGGTGAGCTGGATGTGCACGATCCGGCGGTCGTCCGGGTCCCGCACGCGCAGGGCGAGCCCGGCGGCCTCCAGCTTGTCGACCCGCTGCGTGATGCCACCACTGGTCAGCAGGTTGGCGTCGGCCAGTTCGCTGACGGTGCGCCGGTAGGGGGCGCCGGCGCGGCGCAGCGCGGCCAGCACACCGAAGGCGGGAACGGTGAGGTCGTAGGTCTCGAAGAACGCGTTCAGCTGGGCCTGGTACCGGTTGAAGCTGCGGTGCAGCCGGCCGAACACACCCAACGCGGTGGCGTCCACCTCGGGGAACTCGCGCTGCCACTGCTCCAGCATGGTGGCCACGGCGTCCTGGTGCCCAGCCCGGCGTTCACTCATCGCTCCTCATCCCGCCCCGCCCGAGAGATGGACCGAGCCCCGAACGGGAATTCTACGGCGGGGTGGTGGTCGGCGGCGCGCAGCCCGGGCCACGGCCCCGCTCAACGGCTGTCGGTCATCCCGCCCGTCACCGCGATCGTCTCGCCGATCGTGTAGCTGGAATCGGGTTCCGACGCGAGGTACACGTACGCCGGAGCGAGCTCCTCCGGCTGGGCCGCGCGGCCCATCGGGTCCGCCGCGGCGAGGTTCTCCTTCAGGTAGTCGTCGGGGAACCGCTGGCCGGCGAGGTTGAGGACCGTCCAGGTCGGGCCGGGTGCCACCACGTTGGCCCGCACGCCGCGCTTGGCCAGGTGAGAGGCGATCGACTTCGTGAACATGATCTGCGCGGCCTTCGACGCCGCGTAGTCCATCATCATGTCGCTGCCCTTGAGCCCCTCCTCCGACGCCGTCGCGATGATCGCGTCGCCGCGCGTCAGGTGGGGCAGGGCGGCCTGGACGAGATGGAAGTACGCGTAGACGTTCGTCTTGAAGGCCAGATCGAAGTCCTCGAAGTTCAGGTCGTCGAGCGAGTTCTGGCTGTTGAGACGGGCCGCGTTGCTCACCAGGACGTTGAGCCCGCCCAGGGTGTCCACCGTCGTGTCGACCGCGCGTCGGCAGAAGTCCGGCTCGCACAGGTCACCCGGTATCAGCAGACACCGGCGCCCTTCCGCCTCGACCACCTTTTGGGTCTGCTCGGCGTCCTCCTGTTCCTCGGGCAGGTACACGATCGCCACATCGGCGCCCTCGCGCGCGTACAGCACGGCCACTGCCCTGCCGATGCCCGAGTCACCACCCGTGATCAGCGCGACCTTGTCCCGCAGCTTGTCCGACCCGCGATAGCGCGGAGCCATGTAGCGGGGCGGCGTCGACATCCTCGCCTCCAGACCCGGCCGCTGCTGCCGCTCGAACCGGTACGGCGGCTCCGGCTCGTCGGCCTCGTGCGGACGGGCGGAAGGAACGTCCTGCGCGTCAGCCATCAGACAAACCTCCGGCTCACAGACATCAATGGATGTGCCCCGCGTATCCAGCATCGCGGCCGGTGAAACCGGGCCGAGAAGCGCGATGGCCGGGAACGGGGAAGCATGGAGGCGCGAGCGAGGGCTCGCGGCGGGGGGCTCGGACCAAAAGGAGAGTTCCATGCCCAGTGGCTCCAACGCCAAGCGCGAGCGCCAGTACGAGCACATCAAGGAGGGCGCCGAGAAGCGCGGCGCCTCCAAGGGACGGGCGAAGGAGATCGCGGCGCGCACCGTCAACAAGCAGCGGGCCCGCTCCGGGGAGTCCTCGACCGCGAGCAAGGCGTCCACGCGGGACAAGAAGTCGGCCCAGCAGCGCGGCGGCGAGCGCTCGCACAGCGGTTCGCAGGGGCCCACGAAGGACCAGCTGTACGAGGAGGCGAAGAAGCGCAACATCGAAGGCCGCTCCTCGATGAACAAGCAGCAACTCGCCAAGGCCCTGGGCCGCTGACCGCGCTGCGCCGCGTCGTACGCGGCCCCGGCCGCCACCGGCCCGGCGGCCTCCCCCACCCGCATACGTGCGGGGCGCGAGTGAGTCGGTAGCGGTTGGCCTGGCAGCGGTTCCCAGTGTTGCCCGAACGCGGGTGCTGAGACAGGGGCGCAGGCACGCGAAGGCCCCGCGACGACGGGGGATGCATCGCGGGGCTCTGGCCCCATTCTGGCACGGCGCCTACTCACAGGTAAGTGGTCGGGACAGGGCGAGCCGTACCCTCGCCGAATCATGATCGTTGGATGGGGCATGCACCCCACGAAGCGCATTGCCGCTGCCCTGTTCCTGGCCGCTTCTGCGGCGTCCCTCGCCACTCCGGCCATGGCTGACGACGGCCCTGACTTCAGCGCGAGCGTCGTGGCCCCCGGTGTGGCCTATCCCGAACCACTGAGCATGCATGCGACGGATGCCGCAACTGGCGCGACTGCCGCAGATGGCCCCTTCTCCGACCCGGACGCGGGTTATGACCCCGGCTCTATTACGACGACTGGAACGATCACTTCGACAAGCACGCCGATTACGTTTTCGGGCACGGCGGCCCCCATCGTGATGTAGCCCCCGACACTTCCTCTCGCCCGGACGGGGATCTGGGGGCGGGGCGCCACGCGCCCCCGACCCGTACCCCGCCCCTGCCGCGATGTAGGCGCTCGGCTGCTCCGTATGATCGCGCGGTGATCAGTCGCCTCACGCTACGCCTCGTCAGAAGCTCATAGCTCTATCGCTCTTGGCTGCCCTCGTTGGCGCCTTCGGCTGGTACGCCTCTCGACCAGTCCATCCGTCGTCGTGTGTCGTCTTCTCCGGGACTTACGTGCCGTTCGACGCCTCCCCGGAGGAGCTGGACGCGGCGAATAGGCGGGCACACGACAAGGCCGTGGCCGACGGGGCCTGCGGGCCGGCGCGCGCCCGATTCCGGGGCTGGTTCAACTGATCAGGTGCGGCGGTAGCCACGACGACGTAGGCGCTGTGGCAGCCGCGTGTGCCAACGGGACGATGAGAGAAACTGGCCCAACTCCCCAAAGAGCCAGACCAGCCAGGGGCGAGGACTTGTCCGGGCTTTCACGACCGACGCCATGCGACGAGACCCGCGACGGTGAAGGCTCGCTCCTACAGTGAGGGCATGGCAGCCAATCAGCACCACGTGGCAGTGGACGACGGCGTCGAGATACCCGCGCCCGCCGACGGCGAGGTCTGGGCCGTTGGGGCCGTCATCCTCAATCAAGACGACAAGGCCTTCGCCCAGAAACGGAGCCCCGACCGGCGGCTCTTCCCCGACTGTTGGGACATCGTTGGCGGCCATGTGGAGCCAGGCGAGTCCCTGCTGGAAGCCCTCGCTCGTGAGGTCGAAGAGGAAACCGGCTGGCGCCTGCGCCGGGTGCGCAGCCTCCTCGGGGTCACCACGTGGACCGGCGACGACGGGGGCGGGAGGCGGCATGAGGCCGACTACCTGGTTGAGGTCGACGGCGATCTGGACCACCCCGCTCTGGAATGGTCCAAGCACACCGCCTACGACTGGTTCGCACCCGACGATCTCCCCCGCCTCAAGGAGAACCGGGCCCCCGGCGAGTACCTCATCCACGACCTCATCGCGAAGGCCCTACGAGACCGCCCGGGCAAGCTCTAGCCCGCCAATCGCCACCCCGACAGCCGGTCATCCGCACCCACTACAGCCGTCAGCCTGCGCCCCGGCAACTCCCCCGGCTCCAGCCCCACCGCCTCCGCGATCTCCGAAGCCGGATACCGCACCGGGTCCAACGCATCCTCCGCGTCCGCAGCCACCTCGGCCTGATCGCCGAACAGCAACACGACCCAGACCCGCACTCGCTCGCTCATCAGCCAGTCCTCTCCACTGCGCGCACGCCCACCCTGCAACTGCTCAACTGCCATGATGGGTCCGGGGGTTCAGAGAGGGGGCAGTGATCGAGTGGGAGCATTTGTTCGTCCAGATATCGGGCGAAGCGAAACTGATCAACCGGAAGCTCACCGAGTGGGGCGAGCAGGGGCGGGAAGTTGTCGGCTTCGCACCCGCGCGCCAGCGACATCAAGTCACAGTGTCGGAGTGGGCGTTCACCCTGAAGCGCCCTAAGCACCAGTAAGCCCTCGGGGTGTTGCCCTGCTGTCACGATGGTCTGCTCCTGCTTCTTCGTGAAGGGGCCGGAGAAGTTCAGACAGCACATGGCCGACCATGCGTGCCCAATGTGTGGCCACGACTTTGAGGCCACAGACATCGGCCGAGGCCTGCTGGTACGCAATGGCGCCGTCAGCAACGCGCACCTTGCCGTCTAGGACTGCCTCCAACAGGGCCCACAGCCACCCCGGCATGACAGCCATTCTTCTGGGCGCGGCATCTTCATCGGACGTTCCGGCGGCGCTCGCGCATCCGGCGGCCCCAGGACGCGGCCTTGGCGTTGACGCGGCGCTGGACCATGTACAGGAAGCCACCGACGACGATGGCGGCGAGGACGAGCGCCCAGTCACCCAGGCTGTGGATGTCCCCGGCGTAGGCGCGGCCGTGGTCACGGCGCGAGATCCACGCGGAGACCGGCTTCACCCCGAACGCGTCCATGGCGAACACCGCGCCGGCGAGCACCGTTCCGGCGACGGAGGTGACCCGTTTGGGTACGGACGCCTCGCGCCATGCGTCGATCCACTTCACTGCCCTGCTCCGCTCGAAATAGCCCCCCGGCTGTCGATGTGTCCGGGGGACGCTAGGCGGCGGAGTGGAGCGGAAGAAAGTTGATCACGGGGATTCGTTGCATGTCTCACACGGTTCGGGACCCGCCATGTCGATACCGGCATTGAGCGACGCAAAGTGGTCTATTTGAGCAGCGGTCGCGTCCGCCGCGCCCCGCGGCGCGGCGTGGCATGTCCGCACGCCTCCGAGGTACCCGTCTGCGCACGTCCCATCGACCACATGGACCCGTGAGAGCAGGAGAACGTCATGGCCGTTGCCGAGTACAGCCTCGTCGCCGTCGACTGTCCTGATCCCGCCGCGCTCGCCGGCTTCTACGCCGCGCTGCTCGGCGGCGAGATCAAGCAGGACGACGAGGACTGGTACGACCTGTACGTCCCCGGCGGCCACCGCATCGCCTTCCAGCGGGCCCCCGGACACCGCCCGCCCCGCTGGCCGCACGCCGAGGACAACTCGCAGCAGCTGCACCTGGACTTCGACGTCACGGACATGGCCGCGGCGGAGTCCGAGGCGCTGGCGCTCGGCGCGATGCCGCTGGACCTCGACGACGAGGACGGCCGGCGCGGTTTCCGGGTGTACGCGGACCCGGCCGGGCACCCGTTCTGCCTGTGTCGCGCCTGATCCGCGGCGCGGAGTTCGCCGCCTGGTGGGTCGGGCTCACCGTCTTGTGGCTGGTGCTCGTCACCTCCATCGACCTGCTGACGTCGGTCGTGGGGGTGTGCTGCGCGGCGGCCGGTGCCTGGGCCGCGACCGCGGCGCGGCGTGCGGCGGGCTCCCGGTGAACGGGTGGCTCGCGAGCGCCGCCGCCCTCCTCGGCATCGGGGCACCGCTGGCCCTGTGGGGCGTGGTCTCCGGTTCGACGGACCGGCGGATCCTCGCGCAGAACGCGGGCGGCACCGTGGTCGCGCTGGCTCTGCTGCTCATGGCGCAGGGGTACGCCCGTCCCTCCTACGTCGACCTCGCGCTGGTCCTGGCGCTGCTCGGGCCCGCGGGCACGCTGGTGTGCGTCCGGCTGCTGGCCGACGACCTGGGGCCGGGCGCGCCGCGCGGTTCCACCGTCGTCACCTGCGTGTGCGTGGCCGCGAGCGCCGCGGTGACCGTCGCCGTGTGCGCGGCGGCGACGCCGGGCCGGTCGACCGTCAAGTCGGCCGTCATCGGGGTGCTGGTCGCCGCCGGGAACGTGGTCGCCTCCCGTGGCCTGTCGGTGGGGGTGGTGGACGAGGCGGATGCGGACGAGTGAGTGGACCGAAATTCCGAAGTCGACGGTTACGAGGTCAACAGTGACGAGCCGGGAGTGAGGCGTCGTTGAACGACGAGGTGCTGATCGCCGTGTCTTTGCTGCTGGTCGCCGCGGCGGCCACCGCGGCCGTCGTGGTGCGTGATCCCGCCCGGCAGGCCCTGGTCCTCGCCGTCCTCGGCCTGTTGCTCGCCGCGCTGTTCACCGTCCTGCAGGCGCCCGACGTGGCGCTGTCCCAGCTCGCCGTGGGCTCGGT
This sequence comes from Streptomyces sp. NPDC107575, assembly GCF_055657265.1. Classification (NCBI taxonomy): domain Bacteria; kingdom Bacillati; phylum Actinomycetota; class Actinomycetes; order Kitasatosporales; family Streptomycetaceae; genus Streptomyces; species Streptomyces sp. NPDC107575. Next base: position 78,961 of record NZ_JBVKBG010000012.1, read on the forward strand.
CCTCACCCCGCTGCTCATCCTGCTGTCGGTGCGCAAGGTCCGCCGCCGCAAGCAGACGACGGACGGCAGAGCAGCGGACGAGAAGACGAGCGGCAAGGAGGCCGGCCGATGAGTGTCCGGTTCCGCCTGTGGGTGCTCGGCGTCGGCACCCTGGGACTCGCCGCCCTGCTGACCGCCGCGTTCCTGGCGCTCCCGGAGTTCGGGAACACATGGCATCCCTACGGGGAGCGGGCCACCGGGGCCGCGCTCGCCCGGCACACCGCGAACGTCGTCGCCTCGGTCAACTTCGACCAGCGGGCCTTCGACACCCTCGGCGAGGAGACGATCCTGCTCACCGCGGTGCTCGGCACCGTCGTCCTGCTCCGGCAGACCCGCGACGAGGACCGCGTCCCGCCCCGCGCCGCGCGCGTCGATCCCTGGGTCAAGCGGTACGCCCTGGTCCTGCTGCCGATCGCCCTGGTGGTCGGCCTGTACGTCGTCTCCAGCGGGCAGCTCAGCCCCGGCGGCGGCTTCCAGGGCGGCGTCGTCGTGGCCACCTCGGTCCACCTTCTGTACATCGGCGCCGACTACCGGGCCCTGGAACGGATCCGGCCCATCACCCCGTACGAGATCGGGGACGCGGTGGGCGAGGCGGCGTATCTGCTCGTCGGGGTGGCCGGGCTGATCGGCGGCGGGTCGTTCCTCGCCAACACCCTCCCGTACGGCACCTTCAACACGCTCGCCTCCGGAGGCATCGTGCCCCTGCTGAACTTCGCGGTCGGCATCGAAGTGGCCTGCGCGGTCGTGGTGCTGGTGAGCCGCTTCCTGGACCAGGCCGTCGAGATCACGGGCGCTTCGCGCGGCGGCGGGGTGAAGCAGGGAGCCCCGTCATGAGCGTCCTCGCGTACCTGGTGTCCGGCTGGATCTTCCTGGTGGGCTGTTACGGGCTGGCCACCAGCCGGCATCTGGTGCACGCCGTCGGCTGCCTGGCGGTGTGTCAGTCGGCGACGTACGTGCTGCTGCTCGCCGTCGGATACCGCTCGGGCGGCACCGCTCCCCTGCACTCCGACCTGAAGCCCGGCACCCGCCCGCTCGTCGACCCCGTGGTCCAGGCCCTGGCGCTGACCGACGTCGTCGTGGGCGCGACGGTGACGGCGCTGTTGCTGGCCCTGGTGATCCAGGTGGCCAAGCGGCACGGCACCGCCGACCCCGACGAACTGTCCGAGCTGCGCGGATGAGCCAACTGCTGCCTCTCGTCGTGGTCCTGCCGCTGCTGGGCGCCGCGCTGCTCGTCGCGCTGGGCCGGGTGCTGCCGTGCGTCGCGGCCGACGCGATCGCCGCCGCCGTGGCCGTCGCGACGACCGTGCTGGCGGCCGTCCTGCTCGGGCACGCGGCGCCGGACGCCGTGGAGTGGGTGGGCGGCTGGGAGCCGGCGGGCGGCCGGAGCGTGGGCATCGTGCTGAGCGGTGATGCGCCGGGCACCGGGCTCGCCACGCTCGTCTCGCTGCTGACCGTCGCCGTCCTCGTCTACTCCTGGCGGTACTTCGACGAGGTGCCGCACGGCACCGCGGCCTCGTTCCCCGCGCTGGTGCTGCTGTTCCAGGCGGGCATGTGCGGGTTCGTGCTGACCGGGGACCTGTTCAACGCGTTCGTCTTCTTCGAGCTGATGAGCGTCGCCGCCTACGCGCTGACGGGTCACCGCGTCGAGGAACCGAAGGCCGTCCAGGGCGCGTTGACCTTCGGGCTGGTCAACTCCCTTGGCGCGTATGCGACGTTGATGGGCATCGCCCTGCTGTACGCGCGGACCGGCGAGCTGGGCATGGCGCGGATCGGGGCTGCGCTCAATGCCGACGGGCCGCCCGACGCCCTGGTCCTGGGCGCCTTCGTCCTCGTCGCGACGGGCCTGTTGGTGAAGGCGGCCGCCGTCCCCTTCCACTTCTGGCTGCCCGACGCGCATGCCGTCGCGCCGACGCCGGTGTGCATGCTGATGTCCGGGGTGATGGTCGAGCTCGGGGTGTACGGGGTGTGGCGCGTGCACGAGCGCGTGTTCGGCGGCCCCGGCGGGCTGCCCTCCCAGGACATCACCCGGTGCCTCGTCCTGCTCGGCGCGCTCACCGCCCTCCTGGGCGCCCTGATGTGCTGGCAGCAGCGCCACCTCAAGCGGCTGCTCGCCTACTCGACCATCGCGCACACCGGCCTGTTCCTCGTCGGCATCGGCCTGCTGCGCCCGGAGTCGACGGCGGGTGTCGCGCTGTACGTGCTGGGCCATGCGGGGGCCAAGGCGGCGCTGTTCGCGTGCACCGGCGTCCTCCTGGACCGGTACGGCAGCGTCGACGAGCACGAGCTGCACGGACGCGCCGGGGAGCTGCGCCCGGTCGCCGTGCTCTACACCGTGGCGGCGCTCGTCCTGGCGGGGCTGCCGCCGTTCGGCACGGCGCTGGGCAAGGGCACGACGGAGGAGGCGGCGGGCGTCGCGGGCACCGTGCTGTTCCTGGCCGTGTCCGCGGTCACCGGCGGCGCCGTGCTGCGGGTGGCCGCGCGGGTCTTCTGGGGGGTTGGGCCGCGCCCGAAGCGGGCCGGGTCGGCGACGACGAGCGGCGGCGACGAGGAGCCGGAGACCCGCGAACGGCTGCGGCGGGTGCCGCTGCCGATGGTGGCCGTGCCCGCGCTGCTGCTCGCCGGGGCGCTCGCGGCCGGGCTCGTCCCCGCCTTCGCCGAGGGCGTCGGCCGGGCGTTCGACGCGCCGGCCGCCCTCGCCCCGCACTGGACCGCGGCCTCCGTGGTGACCGGCCTGCTGTCCACGGTGTGCGCGGCGGGGTGCGCAGCCCTGTCGCTGCGCCGGGGCGCCCCGGCCGAGCCGTACGCCTGGACGGCCCCGCTGCGCCGCCTGCACTCGGGGCACATCGGGGACTACGTGGCCTGGTTCGTGCTGGGCACGGCGCTCCTGGGCGCGCTGGCGCTGCCCGGCGTCCTCGGCGGCTGAGCGGCGTTTCACCGGCGTGCGGCGCGGTACTCACGTGGCGGGCGGCGGAGCGTTGGCGCCGGGCGGGGGGCCGTTCAAGAATGGTTGGCGCCACGATCGACCTCAAGGAGCCCCTGATGGGCGCGATGGACGAGCTGCGCAAATGGCCCGTGTACCGGCAGCTGACCGGGCAGGACCGCAGCGGGCGCGGCGACGCGGTGACCTCCGGCCGCACCCGGCAGCTGCGCCCCCGCACCGACACCGCCGAACGGGTGACGCAGTCCGTCTGTCCGTACTGCGCGGTGGGCTGCGGTCAGCAGGTGTACGTGAAGGACGACGAGGTCGTCCAGATCGAGGGCGACCCCGACTCCCCGGTCAGCCGCGGCCGGCTGTGCCCGAAGGGCTCGGCGACCCTCCAGCTGACGACCGGTCCCGCCCGCCGCCACCAGGTGCTGCGCCGCCGCCCGTACGCCACCGAGTGGGAGCCGATCGACCTGGACACGGCGATGGACACGATCGCCGAGCGGGTCATCGCGACGCGCCGCGAGACCTGGGAGTGGGAGCGGGACGGCCGGCGCACCGCCCGCACCATGGGCATCGCCTCGCTGGGCGGCGCGACGCTCGACAACGAGGAGAACTACCTCATCAAGAAGCTGCTGACCGGCCTCGGCGTGGTCCAGGTGGAGAACCAGGCGCGGGTGTGCCACAGCTCCACCGTGGCCGGTCTGGGCACCTCGTTCGGCCGCGGCGGCGCCACGACGTTCATGCAGGACCTGCAGCACTCGGACTGCATCGTCATCCAGGGCTCGAACTTCGCCGAGGCGCACCCGGTCGGCTTCCAGTGGGTGATGGAGGCCAAGGCGCGCGGCGCGACGGTCATCCATGTGGACCCGCGCTTCACCCGCACCAGCGCGGTCGCCGACCTGCACGTGCCGCTGCGCGCGGGCACCGACATCGCGTTCCTGGGCGGCATCATCAACCACGTTTTGAGCGAGGAGAAGGACTTCCGCGAGTACGTCCTGCACTACACGAACGCGGCCACGCTGGTGAGCGAGGACTTCCGCGACACGGAGGACCTCGACGGCGTCTTCTCCGGGCTCGACGAGACCAAGGGCCATTACGACCAGCACAGTTGGGCTTACGAGGGCGAGCAGGTCCAGCAGCCGATCGGCGACGTCGACGAACAGTACGAGGACCGGGTGCACCCCTCCGGCGGCGCGGAGACCCACGGCTCCGGCGGCCCGCAGAGCACCCCGCACGCCCCCACCGATCCGACGCTGACCCACCCCCGCTGCGTGTACCAGGTGCTGAAGCGGCACTTCGCCCGCTACACCCCGGAGCTGGTCGAGGAGGTGTGCGGGGTGCCTGCCGCGACGTTCGCCCGGGTCTGCGACGCGCTGACCTCCAACTCCGGCCGGGAGCGCACCAGTGCGTTCGCCTACGCGGTCGGCTGGACGCAGCACTCGGTGGGCGCGCAGTACATCCGCTGCGCGAGCATCCTCCAGCTGCTGCTCGGCAACATCGGGCGGCCCGGCGGCGGCATCCAGGCGCTGCGCGGGCACGCCTCGATCCAGGGGTCGAGCGACATCCCGACCCTGTTCAACCTGCTGCCCGGCTATCTGCCGATGCCGCACGCGCACCAGCACATGGACCTCGACGACTTCGTCACCGCGTCCCGCACCGACAAGGGTTTCTGGGCGGACATGCGGTCCTACTTCGTCAGCCTGCTCAAGGCCTACTACGGCGACGCGGCCACGGCCGACAACGACTTCTGCTTCGACCACCTGCCGCGCCTGACCGGCGACCACTCCACGTACGAGACGGTGATGGCCCAGCTCGACGGCTCCTGCAAGGGCTACTTCCTGATGGGCGAGAACCCCGCGGTCGGCTCGGCGAACACCCGGCTGCAGCGGCTCGGCATGGCGCAGCTGGAGTGGCTCGTCGTGCGGGACTTCTCGCTGATCGAGTCCGCGACCTGGTGGCAGGACGGCCCGGAGATCGAGAGCGGCGAGCTGCGCACGGAGGACATCGGCACGGAGGTGTTCTTCTTCCCGGCGGCCGCGCACACCGAGAAGTCGGGCTCGTTCACCAACACCAACCGGTGGGTGCAGTGGCATCACGCGGCCGTCGAGCCGTCCGGTGACGCGCGCAGCGACCTGTGGTTCATGTACCACCTGGGGCGCCGCATCAAGGAGAAGCTGGCCGGTTCCACGGATCCGATGGACCGCGCCGTCCTCGACCTGACGTGGGACTACCCGGTGGAAGGGCCGCTCCAGGAGCCGGTGGCCGACGCCGTCCTCGCGGAGGTCAACGGCCATGGCCCGGACGGCGCTCCGCTGTCCGCGTACACCGAGCTGAAGGACGACGGCTCGACCCGGTGCGGCTGCTGGATCTACTGCGGTGTGTACGCCGACGGCGTCAACCAGGCCGCCCGCAAGAAGCCCGCGGCCGAGCAGGACTGGGTCGCCGCCGAGTGGGCCTGGGCCTGGCCCGCCAACCGGCGCATCCTCTACAACCGCGCCTCCGCCGCGCCGGACGGCACGCCGTGGAGCGAGCGCAAGGCGTACGTGTGGTGGGACGCGGACACCGGCCGCTGGACGGGCCACGACAACCCCGACTTCGTCCCGGACCGCGCCCCAGGACACGTACCCGCCGAGGACGCCACGGGACCCGACGCCCTGCGCGGCGACGACCCGTTCGTCATGCAGGCCGACGGCAAGGGCTGGCTGTACGCACCCGCGGGCCTGGAGGACGGGCCGCTGCCCACGCACTACGAGCCGCAGGACTCGCCGTTCCCCAACGCCGTGTACCCGGCCACTCCGCGCTCGCCCGCCCGCCGGCTGCTGCCGCGCGAGGGCAACCGCTACCACCCCAGCGGCACCGAGCCGGGCGCGGACGTGTACCCGTACGTCGTCACCACCCACCGCCTGACCGAGCACTTCACCGCGGGCGGGATGAGCCGTTGGTCCTCCTATCTGTCGGAGCTGCAGCCGGAGATGTTCTGCGAGGTCTCCCCCGGCCTCGCCGCCGAGCGCGGCCTGGAGCACGGCGGCTGGGCGACCGTCATCACCGCGCGCAACGCCATCGAGGCGCGGGTCCTGGTCACCGACCGCATCCGGTCCCTGACCGTGCAGGGGCGCACGCTGCACCAGATCGGGCTGCCCTTCCACTGGGGCCCCAACGGGACGGCCACCGGGGACGCCGCCAACGAGCTCGTCGCCATCGCCCTCGACCCGAACGCGCACATCCAGGAGGACAAGGCCCTCACCGCCGACATCCGCCCGGGCCGCCGCCCGCGCGGCGCCGACCTGCCCCGCCTCGTCGCCGAGTACCGGCGCCGCGCGGGCATCACCGAGACCACCGGAACGGAGAACCGCGCATGAGCGAGGAGCGGGTCGGCTTCTTCACCGACACATCCGTGTGCATCGGCTGCAAGGCCTGCGAAGTGGCCTGCAAGGAGTGGAACGCCATCCCGGAGGACGGCCTGAGCCTGACCGGCATGTCGTACGACAACACGCAGGCGCTGGGGGCCTCGACGTGGCGCCATGTCGCCTTCGTCGAGCAGCCGAGGAGCGAGCCGTCGCAGGCACCGCAGCCGTCTCAGCCGCCGGGGACCGATCCGCCGCGACCTGAGGGGCGGACCGAACTGCCGCTGGCTCAGGGGGAGTCGGCCGCCCCGGCGCTGCCCGAGCTGCCCGAGCTGCCCGCGCCGTCGGGCGACGGGGCGCCGGAGATGCGCTGGCTGATGTCCTCGGACGTCTGCAAGCACTGCACCCACGCCGCGTGTCTCGACGTGTGCCCGACCGGCGCGCTGTTCCGGACCGAGTTCGGCACCGTGGTCGTCCAGGAGGACGTCTGCAACGGCTGCGGGTACTGCGTGCCCGCCTGCCCGTACGGCGTGATCGAGCAACGCCCCAGCGACGGGCGGGTGTTCAAGTGCACCCTGTGCTACGACCGGCTCGGCGCGGGCCAGGAGCCCGCGTGCGCCAAGGCCTGCCCGACGGAGTCCATCCAGTTCGGGCCGCTCGACGAACTGCGGGAGCGGGCGGCGCTGCGCGTCGACGAGCTGCACAAGGCGGGCGTGCCGGAAGCGCAGTTGTACGGCCACGACCCGGACGACGGCGTGGGCGGCGACGGCGCGTTCTTCCTGCTGCTCGACCGCCCCGAGGTCTACGGGCTCCCGCCCGACCCGGTCGTCACCACCCGCGACCTGCCCACCATGTGGAAGCACGCGGGAGCCGCCGCACTGACGCTGCTCGGTGGCGCCGTGCTCTCGTTCGCCGCGGCGGGACGGAGGCGCACATGAGTGACACCGACCCGAACCACTCCGGCCGACATCGGCGCCAGGACCGTCGCGGACGTGGGCGCGGGCGGCGCGGCGAGCAACTCATGGTCCCCGACGCCGAGTTCGGCTCCTACTACGGCAAGCCGGTCATCAAGGCCCCGTCGTGGGCGGCGCGCGACATCGCCGGATACTTCTTCCTCGGCGGGCTCGCCGGGGCCGGGTCGGTGCTCGCGGCCGGCGCGCATGTGACCGGCCGCGGGCGCATGGCGACCGCGCTGAAGGTGTCCTCCCTCACCGCGGTCTCCCTGTCGGCCGCGGCTCTGGTGCACGACCTCGGGCGGCCCGCGCGGTTCGTCAACATGCTGCGCGTGATCAAGCCGACGTCCCCGATGAGCGTCGGCTCGTGGCTGCTGAGCGCGTACGGTCCGGCCGCGGGTGTCGCGGCCGCCTGCGCCGTCACCGGCCGGCTCCCCCGCATCGACACCGCCGCGACCTGCACGGCGGCCGCGCTCGGCCCGGCGGTCGCCGCCTACACCGGCGTCCTGGCCGCCGACACGGCCGTACCGGCGTGGCACGGCGTCCACCGGGAACTGCCCTATCTGTTCACGGCGTCCGCCACCGCAGCGGCCGCCGGGATGGCGCTGGTGACCGCGCCGGCGCGCGAGAACGGCCCGGCGCGCTGCGCGGCGGTCCTCGCGGCGGGCGCCGACGCGTACCTCATGAGGGCCGCGGAACAGCGCCTGGGCATCGTCGCGGAGACCTGGCGCGAGGGCCGGGCGGGCCGCCTGCTGCGTGCCTCGCGCGCCCTGGTGGCCTGCGGCGCCCTGACGGGTGCGTTCCTGGGACACCACCGGGCCGTGGCCGCGCTGTCGGGTCTCGCGCTGCTGGGCGGGTCGGCCTGCACCCGCTTCGGGGTGTTCGCCGCCGGCGTCGCGTCCGCCGAAGACCCCAAGTACACCGTGGTCCCGCAACGGCAGCGGGCACACCAGACCGCCTGACCGGAGGAGCCCATGACACCGCGCACCCCCACCCGCGCCCGCTCGTGGCGGCACTGGCGGCGCGGCCGCGACCAGCCGGTGCCGCTGCGCACCACGGACACGGAGGACGCCAACCGCCGGTTCCTGCTCTACGGGGTGCTGCCGCTGTGGGTGGTGCCCGCGGTCGCCGACTGGGCGATGCACCGCAGGACCCGGATCGAGGAGACCAGCGGCGCCAAGGAGTCCGCGGTGCACGCCCTGATGATGACCGAGGCCGGCATCCCCGTCACCATGGGGCTGCTCGCCCGCGTCAACCCGCTGGTCCTCACGGTCATGGGCGGCGCGGCGCTCGCCCACTCGGCGACCGCCCTGTGGGACGTCACCCTCGCCACCGGCGAGCGGGAGGTCCGCCCCGTGGAGCAGCACATCCACAGCTTCCTCGAGGTGCTCCCGCTGACGGCGATGGCGTTCACCGCGTGCCTGCACTCCGACGAGGTGCACGCGACGCTGCGCGGCGGCCGGGGCCGCGAGGACTGGCGGCTGCGCCCCAAGCAGCGCCCGCTGTCCGCCGGTTACCTCGCCGCCCTGGCCGCGGTCATCGGCGCCGGGGTGGCGCTGCCGTACGCGGAGGAGATGCGGCGGTGTCTGCGGGCGCGGCGAACCGCGATCTGAGGGGATCAGTGGCCCGGCGGCGCGCCGGCGTCGTCCGTCCCGTTCTCCGTGTAGCGGGACCGGGCCCACAGGGGCAGCAGGAACCAGCACAGCACGTACCAGAGGAGGATCCCCCCGACGAGGGCCGGCGCGAGCGCGTCATGCATCGCGACCCGCAGGATGAGCAGCAGGGCCGAGGTCAGCGTGCACAGGAGGAGGACGAGGCCGACCATGGTGAGTCGGGAGGCCCAGCGGACCGCCTGCGGTTTGATCCGCTGTCCGCTGACCAGCCGGTGGAACGCGACGGGCCCGATGAGCGCGCCCGTCGAGGCCGATCCGAGCAGGACCGTGACGATGTAGATCGCACGGTCGGTGTCGGACAGGTCCGGGAAGCGCGGGGTGAAGACCACGGTGAGCAGGAACCCGAAGAGGATCTGCACACCCGTGAGGGCCACCCGCATCTCCTGCACCAGGTCCATCCACTGCCGGTCCGCCCGCTGCTCGGCGGACTCGCCGCCGCGCCCATCGTGAGGAATCGGCCCCTCCATGTGTCTCCCTCGGCTCACGCGTCCCTTGACTCCTGCGTAGGTTCGCACCATCTGCCCGTTATCGCCGCCAGGCGCGGGGAACTCGCCGCACATGTCATTCACTCTGGGAAGCAGGACGCACCGCCGGGGCCGGGCGCCGGTCACGACCTTCGGCCTCGGCGCCGCGGCCGGTGTGACGGCCGCGCTCGGCGTTGTGTCCGGCCGCAAGGCGGCGACGATCAGCAAGATCGGCAAGGGGCATCCGCTCAAGCACCGCGCGCTGGACCTGGCGGCCGGGGCGATGCAGCCGAAGTACCCGATCGACGCCATGAGCACGTACCTCAACGGCTTCCACATGTACGCCGACGACATGGGCCGGCAGGTGGAGGCCACCCACTTCTGCATCCACCTCGAACACGACCTGCACCAGTGCGTGATCTTCGACCGCAACGCGCCCGACGCCCGCCTGATCGGCATCGAGTACATCATCGGCGAGGAGCGCTTCCGCGGTCTGCCCGAGGACGAGAAACGCTTGTGGCACAGCCACCACTACGAGGTGAAGTCCGGCATCCTCACCGCCCCCGGCATCCCCGACATGGCGGAGCACGCCTACTTCGAGGACCTCGTGACCACCTACGGCAAGACCTTCCACACCTGGCAGTACGACCGCGACGACTTCCCCTACGGGATCCCGCAGCTGATGATGGGCTTCACCGAGGACGGCCAGGCCGCGCAGGAGCTGATCCGGGCCAGGGACGAGCGGCTCGGCATCTCGACCACCCGCAAGCAGCGGAACCGGGCGGACATCCCCACACCGGACGTGGCGCCGGGCGCCAACGCATGGGAGAGCGGCCGCACCGTGCAGACCCGCGTCGACGAGACCGTCTTCAAGCGCTAGCCGGGCCGCCACACGGCGGGAGGACGGGCCCACCGCCTGCGCGACATTTCAGGCGAGGCTCCGGTGCACCGAAAGGGAACATGACCCATGCGCAGTGTCGGAGTGGAAGAGGAACTGCTGCTCGTCGACCGCGACAGCGGGGAACCGCGCTCGATGTCGAGCGCGGTCCTGGCGGTGGCCGCCCGCAGCGGCGACGAGGCCTTCGAGGCGGAACTCCACCGCGAGCAGCTGGAGTTCGCCACGCACCCGCACAAGGCGATGCCGGACCTCGCCGAGGACATCGCCCACTGGCGCAGGGCCGCCGCCGATCACGCGGAGCGGCTGGGCTGCGCGGCCGCCGCGCTCGCCACGTCGCCGCTCCCGGTGAGCCCCACCGTGGGCAGCGGTGCACGTCACCAGTGGCTGGCGGAGGAGTTCGGCCTGACCACGCAGGAGCAGCTCACCTGCGGCTGCCACGTGCACGTGTCCGTCGAGTCGGACGACGAGGGCGTCGCCGTGCTGAACCGGATCCGTCCCTGGCTGTCCGTGCTCGTCGCGCTGAGCGCCAACTCGCCGTTCTGGCAGGGCAAGGACTCCGGGTACGCGAGCTATCGCAGCCAGGTGTGGGGCCGGTGGCCGTCGGCGGGACCGGTGGAGCTCTTCGAGGACGCCGCCGCCTACCACCGCCAGGTCGAGGCCATGGTCGCCACCGGTGTCGTACGGGACAAGGGGATGGTCTATTTCGACGCCCGGTTGTCGGCCGCCCATCCGACCGTCGAGGTGCGCGTCGCCGATGTGTGCCTCGAACCGTTCACGACCGTCCTGCTCGCCATGCTGGTACGCGGCCTGGTCGAGACGGCGGCGCGCGCGTGGCGGTCCGGCGAGGCAGCCGCCGAGCACCCCGTGGCGCTGCTGCGCCTCGCGGCCTGGCGCGCAAGCCGCTCGGGCCTCGGCGCCCAGCTCGTGAGCCCCCGGCTGATGCGGCCCGTCCCGGCCCGCGCCGCCGCGGACGCGCTCCTCGACCATGTGCGGCCGGCGCTGGAGGACGCCGGTGACTTCGAGGAGGCCCGCACTCTCGTCTCCCGGCTGCTGCGCGACGGCAACGGCACCTGCCGGCAACGCGAGGCCTACCGGCGTACGGAGAGCCTGCCGGAGGTGGTCGCGGAGTGTGTGCGCAGGACCCACAGCGGCGTATGACGCACCCGCCTCCGGCCCGGTACGGCCGCGTCAGGTCTGCCGGGAGTGCACCGGATCGTTCTCCAGCTCCTGCGGGCATGTGCGAGGGGAGCCGCGGGCGAACCGGTCACGTCGCCAGTCGAACGCGGCGAGCACCAGCGATGCCATCATGCCGATCAGGGCGGCCCCCAGTGCGACGGTCAGCGCGCCCCGATAGTCCTCTCCCCCGGCGAGCACCAGGTAGAACAGGCCGGGCAGGGCCGCCGTTCCCACCGCCGCACCGAGCCGCTGCCCGGTCTGCAGGGCGCCGCCCGCCGCGCCCGCCATCCGCACCGGCACATCGCGCAGCGTCATCGTGATGTTCGGTGAGACCACGAAGCCACTGCCCGCCCCGCCGATGAAGAGGACCGGCGCGGCCACCCAGGGGGCGACGTCCAGCGGGGCGAAACGCAGCAGCAGAGCGGTGCCGCCGAGGCCGACGATCACGCAGGTCAGACCGCAGACCGTGAGCAGCCGTCCGAACCGGTCCACGAGACGCCCCGCGACCACCGCCGCGCTCGCGGAGCCCAGGGCGAACGGGGTCACGGCGAGCCCGGAGCGCAGCGGCGAAAAGCCGAGCCCGTGCTGGTAGAACAGCGCGAACACCAGCCACACGCCGCTGAACCCGACGAAGTAGAGGGTGCCGACCCCGGCGCCGACGGCATAGCCGCGCACGGTCGTGAACAGACGTGGATCGAGCAGCGGCTCGACGCCGCGAGCCACCAAGCGGCGCTGCCACATCGCGAACGCGATCAGCAGCACGGCACCGAGCGGGAACATCCACCACAGCCGGCCGAGGCCACCCGCGTCCGCCTGCACCAACGGGTACATCAGCGCGAGTACGCCGAGCCCGAGGAGCACGACGCCGACCACGTCCACATGACCGCGGCCGGAGCGCCGGACGCGCGGCAGCAGTCGCAGGCCGAGCAGGACGGCCACGACGCCGATGGGCACATTCACGTAGAAGATCCAGCGCCAGCCGTCCGGTCCTGAGGCGAGGGCGAGGATCGCGCCGCCGGCGAGGGGGCCGACGGCCGAGGAGATGCCGACGGTCGCGCCGAAGAGACCGAAGGCGCGTCCGCGTTCGGCGCCGCGGAACAACTGCTGGATGAACGCCGAGTTCTGCGGGGCCATGAACCCGGCGGCGAGGCCCTGCGCGAGGCGAGCCACCACCAGCAGACCGACGGTGGGGGCGGCCCCGCAGGCGGCGCTGCAGAGGACGAAGCCACCGAGCGCGAGCAGGAAGATGCGGCGCCGGTCCAGGGCGTCGCCGAGGCGGCCGGCGGTCACCAGCGCCAGGGCGAAGGCGAGGGCATAGCCGGAGACCACCCACTGCACCTGTGCCGGTGAGGCGCCGAGGTCGCGCTGGATGGTGGGCAGGGCCACCGCCACGATCGTCACGTCGAGCAGGCTCATGAATCCGGCCACCAAGGTGACCCACAGGGCCCTCCACCGGTGCGGGTCCGGTGTGGGTCCGGCGTCCTGCCCCGCCACCCGGCCGCCCTGGCCGTCGCCACCCGAAGGCGCCTTCGTCATACCGGGCTCCTTTCGTTCGTGGCGTACATCGGCTCACCCGTCCGAATAGATCGGTTGACCTCCTTGGCTCACGGCAAACTCCCGGTGCCGCTCCGCGTTGAACGCGCGGCAGCGCCATCGCCCTAGGATCAGCCGTATGTTGAGGCTCGGAATCCTGGTCATCGGTGTCACGGACATCCCCCGCGCCGTGGCCTTCTGGACGCAGGCGTTGGACCTCGTCGCCACCGAGGAGTGGCAGAACGACACGTGGCGCACGCTCAACCACGCCGACGGCTCCGGCCGCGCGCTCGGCCTGCTGCACAGCGCCTCACCGGCGGAGCCTCGCCCTCGCCTCCACCTGGACCTCTTCACGGACACCCGGGAGGAACAGCAGGCGGAGGTCGAGCGGCTGGTGTCGCTCGGGGCGCAGCGGGTCGACTGGCCCCTGTACCCGCCCGAGCCCGACTTCGTCGTCCTCGCCGACCCGGACGGCAACCTGTTCTGCGTGGTGGATCTGAGCCATGCGCCCAGCGGCGGCGGCCTTTCGACCTGACAGGCCGCGCGGTCCTGTCCGGTCAGGGCGAAGGGCTCAACCGCTCCGGCTGCCACTCCCGCCTGAGCAACCCGTACACCCACGAGTCGGACACCTCGCCGTCCACGACGCAGTCCTCCCGCAACGTCCCCTCACGCACGAACCCGACCTTCTCCAGCACCCGAGCGGACCCCGCGTTGCGCGTATCGGCCTCGGCCTGGACCCGATTCAGATCCAGCGTGTCGAACGCCCACCGCAGCAGGGCGTGCGCGGCCTCGGTCGCGTAGCCGCGCCCCCACATCGCCTCGCCGAGGCAGTAGCCCAACGACGCGCTGCGATACACCGAGTTCCATGCGCTCACCCCGCACCAGCCGACGAACACCCCGTCGGATGCACGGTCGATGGCCACCCGCGCCCCGGTGCCCTCCTGCGCCACCTCCCGGCACTTCGCGATGAAGCGCTCGGCGCGGGCCGGTTCGTCCCACGCCGGGGAGTCCCAGTAGCGCATCACGTGGGCACTGCTGTGCATCGCGAAGAGGTGCTCCGCGTCGGCGCCGGTGAAGGGACGCAGCCGTAGGCGAGCGGTGCGCAGCGTCGGCGTGGCCAGAGTCATGGGCCCCATCTTGCGACCGCACGGGGCGGGCAGGACACCGAATATCGCGTCCGGCGCGGCACCCTCCTCGCACAGCTGTCCACAAAGGCCCCCGAGAAGGGCGCACTGAGACACCTACGCGACCTGTTGCACACCAAACGCCCACACTCGCCTGACAAACTGCGCCGGACATCGCCGTCTCGGCGGACAGTTCACCAAATAGCGAGGGTCTTACACATGCGCAAGGCGCGTATCGCACTGACGGCCGCTCTGGTCACCACGCTCGGCCTCGGACTCACGGCCTGCGGCGGCGACAGCGAGGACGGAGCGAAGGAGAAGGAGTCGCCGACGGCGACGGTGCCCGCGCCGGACACGCAGAGCCCCAGCGCCGACGGCGACACGAGTGAGGGCGGCGACGCGCAGCCCGCGGGCGACGTCACCGCGCCGGGCAGCAAGCTCAAGGTCGGCGACAAGGCGGTCCTGCCCTTCGAGTACGCCAAGAAGAAGGGCACCCTCGCCATCACCGTCACGGCGATCGACAAGGGCGCCGAGGCGGACATGTCCCAGTTCGGCGCGCGGGCCAAGGGCCTGACGCCCTACTTCATCAAGATGAAGGTGGAGAACGTGGGCGGCACCGACCTCTCGCGCGCCTACGTGCAGCTGAGGGGCCTTCTCGCCAGCGGCCAGGGCACCGGCGTCTCGCTGATCGGCGACATCCCCGGCAAGTGCGACAAGGAGTCCGCGCCCGCCGAGTTCGGCAAGGGCGCCTCGTTCGAGACCTGCTCGCTCGCCGCGTCGCGGAGCGGCGACGTCACGGGCGCCGAATTCGACGAGGGCGACGCTTACAGCGACAAGCCGGCCGTCTGGACCGCCGGCTGATTCACCCCGACGTACCGCCGCCCTTGAGGAGCGCCCCCTTGGGCGCGCGGAGGGGTCCAGAGGCTCCCTGGCGCTGCCAAAGCCTCTGGACCCGTCGGCGCATGACCACGCCTCTGATCAGGAGGCGGCCTTGGACACACCCCCGGCCCACGGGCCCTCGAAGTCCGCTGCGGTGAGCGTGAGACCGGTCAGCACACGCACAGCGAGGACGAGAGCGCCTTCGGGTTCGTCGATGTCCGCCGCCTCGCCGGTCGGTGCGCAGGCGTCCGAGGCGTCGAAACCGGCCGCGGTGAGGGCGCCGATGACCGGGTGCGTGGTGTCCACGCTGCCCGAGGGACCGTCGAAGCAGCCGCCGGACAGCTCGAGGGCGCCGAGGACGGCGCCGTCGTGGGCGACGGTGGCCGTCCTCGTATCGGGGTCGCGACAGGCACTGAAGGCGATGCGGCCGCCGCCGGCGAGGGCGCGCAGGACCTCGTCATCGCAGCCGATCCCGCTCTCGAACTCGACGGCGAGCGTCCAGCCGCCCGGCATGTCGCGGCCGAGGACGAAGCAGCCCTCGCCCTGGCGCTCCCGGAGGACATCCGCGGCCTCGCCCACACTCCCGAGGCCGGCGACGGGGGCGTCGACGCCCATGAGGCGGAGGGTTTCGGCGAGCGGGTGGGCGGCGAGCGTCACACACCAGCCCTCGCCGAACATCTCGTCCAGGTCCACGGTTGTGAGGCCTTTCTGATCGCGGGTGCGCGGCCACCGTGTCCAGATGGCTGAGCCCAAAGAGTAGGCGGCACACCTGACATGGGAGACGGCAGACCCGCATTGCGCGGGCCCCGCCAGCCGTGCTTGGCTCGCCCGATGAACCTTCTGTTGACAGCCGCCGGCCTGCGCAACGAGACGCAGCGAGAAGCGCTGCGGGACATGCTGGGCAAGCCGTTCGGATCGGCGAACGTCGTGTACGTTCCCACCGCGTCCCTCGCCGAGTCCGGCGACCACGCGTGGTCCGTCGCGGACATCAACCGGCTGTACGCCCTCGGCTGGCAGGAGTTCGACATCCTGGAGCTGAACGGCCTCCCCCAGCAGATGGTGCTCGACCGGCTGCTCCACGCCGACGTCATCTACGTCGCGGGCGGCAACCACTACCACCTCGCACGCAGCATCACCGGCAACGGCCTGACCGACGGCTTCCTGGAGGCGCTGGAGAGCCGGGTCTACGTGGGGTTCAGCGCCGGATCAATGATCTTCAGCCGCCATCTCACCGGCCCCTCCGCCGACGTCATCGGGGACACCGCGGACCTCCACGCCCTCGGCGCGACGACCCTGGAGCCGCCGTTCGGCCTCTTCGACTGGTACCTCAAGCCCCACCTGAACTCACCGGACTTCCCCGAACGGGACGACGCCTGGGCCGAACGCATCGCCGCGCGCGCCGACTTCCCCATCTACTTCATCGACGACGAGACGGCCGTCCGCGTCAGGGACGGCAAGGTGGACGTCGTTTCGGAAGGCCGGTGGCGGTTCCATCCGTAACGCGGGCGGCATCGGGCCTCGCAACCCGCGTTCCCGGACGCCGTGGCGGTCCGTGCGGCGCGCGGGGGCGCGAACCGGGTCAGCCCTGCTTCTCGACCAGTGTGACCTCGAATTTCCTCGCCCCCGCGATGTTCCCGGCCGCGTCGATCGACCGGTACTCGATCGTGTGCGTGCCGTAGCGCGGCGTCGGGTCGTCCCAGGGCACCGCCCTGGCGTCCCCGAGCTTTCCGTACACGAGGTCGTCGATGACGGTCCCCTGCGGCGTGAACCGGAACGGCGCGTCCGCGTCCGTCGGCCAGCCGTAATACGTGTACCAGCCGTCGCCGTCCACCCGGAACTGACTGACGACCGCGCCCTCCCGGTCGTCCCGCCCGGTGAGCCTCATCGTGAACGGGCCGTCGTACACGAAACGCGTGGGCCGGCCGGGCTTCTTGACGGTCCGCAGCGGCGCGGACAGCTCGTAGGAGGTGGCCGCGGGCTTCGTGTCGACCGTCCACGTCAGGACGGAGTCGCCGGTGCGGGCCGTGACGGTGCGGGGTGTGCCGCGGAGTGCGCCGAGGTTCAGGTCGCGGTCGTTGCCCGGGTTCGCGACGTGCTTGCCGTCCACGGTCCAGCGCACGCGCGGGACTCCGGTGGCCGGATGGGTGGTGTCCGCGTGGATCACGGATCGCGCGCCGACCGGGGTGTCGGTCGCGGTGTGGTGGGTGAACTCGACCTTGGTCGCGTCCGGTTGGGTGGTGAGCGCCCCGTCCACGGTCCACTCGACGCTGCGGGTCAGCGCCTGGGACCCCCGGATCTCGGGATCGCGGACGAACGGCGTCGGATCGGTGACGGTCGCGGTCAGCTTGTGCTTGCCACGCCCGATGCCGAGCTTCTCGAGGTCCAGGCTGCGGACGCTGTTGGCGACCGACCTCCCGTCCAGCCGCCACACGGTGTCGAGTTCACCGCCGACCGGGTGCATGGTGTCGACGAAGACGGTCCGGTCCGCGCCCACCGGGGCCGAGACGGGGGTGTGGTCCTGGATCAGGTTCACCTTGCCCGAGATCGCCTTGACCATGACCTCGCGGCCGACCTGGTCGAAGGCGTAGCCGAGGGTCTTCATCATCGAGTGCCTGCTGGGCCGCCAGACACCCTTGGCGCTGTACATGCCGCCCTCGTACGTGCCGATCCGGCCGCCCGAGAGGCTCTCCTCGCCGAGCCAGCGCCACCACTTCTTCTTGCGGTCGGCCAGCTGCTCGGCGGTGAGGACGGTGTGGTGGGCCGAGGCGGGTTCGCCGCCCTCGTAGGCACCGCCGGGCTCGCCGCGGCCGTAGTAGTCGTACTCGTCCTGGAGCTTGCCGAGCGAGTGGCCGATCTCGTGCGGCGTGATCAGCGAGGACAGGGCGTTGCCGCCCGACGCGGTCGCGTACGTGCCGCCCGCGCCGCCGTAGGTGTCGCTGTTGCCGAGCGCCACGATCTGCCGGTTGCCCGTGGTGGTGCCCGCCACCAGGTCGGCCTGCTCGGTGGCGGCCGCGCTGTCGACGGTCAGCAGCCGCTGCACGCTGTCCGCGCTGCAGCCGCCCCAGAAGCCCATGCCGAGGCGGGTGTCCCGGCGGGGCGCGTCGAGGCCCGGATCGCAGTCGACGCCCGACTCCGCGGACGGTGCCTCGACGGCCCAGACGTTGATGTACGAGCGGTACGAGGCGAACGGCTCGATCGACCAGAGCACGTTCATGTGCCGCTCGACGTCCGCACGGAACTCGGGCATCTCGTCGGCCGTGTAACCGTCGCCGAGCACCACCATGTTGAAGCGCTTCTCGGCGGGCCCGGTCTGCTGGATCGGCACGACGGTCGCGTCCGCGGTCGCGCCGGCGGCGGACGCGGGCGTGGGCGTGGCACTCAGGGCGCAGGCGGCGAGGAGGGCGCCCGCGGCGGCCAGCGCCACGGGTCTCCATTGGATGATGGACATGGAACGGGAGCGTATGGGGGTGCCAACGAGCCGTAAAGGGACAGGGGTTGGAGTGCCGGGCCACCAACTCCACGCCGTCGGACGCCCGCTCGCCAGCGGGACCGGACAGCGTCACCGGGTACACGCCGTGGCCGCCCACACGCAGCCGCGATCTCGGTCGTTCCCTTCACCGCGATGGTCGCCTTGGGCTACCTTCGCCGTTGAGGTGGCGAAGGGAGCCGTGCTGATGACCCGCCATGTGTTGACCGCCGTCGGCGTCGAAGGCGAGCCGAATGCGCAGGAGGCCCGCACCACCCCGCCCTCGCTGGCAACGGTCGCCTCGTACGGCGATCTCCACGCGTGCGACTACGTCACCGTGACCCAGGACGCGTCCGTGAGCCTCTACGCCCGCGACCACGGCGGGACTTGGTGCGTCGTGTGCGTCGGCACCGACGCCGCAACCGTCGACGAGCTGCGCCTCTGGTTCGACCTCACCCACCACTACCCGGGCCCCGACGGGGCAGACGAGGGCCACCCGCTCGGCACGGCTCCCACGGCGGGCGCCGGCGTGCGTGTCGACGCGACGCGCGCCGTCGCCCTGGTGAAGGAACACATCAGCACCCGCGGTCTCGACTACCCGGTCCAGGGGTTGGAAGCGGACCGGTTCGCCGCCGGGTGGAGCGTGTACGCACCCGTCGACATCGACGACAGCGACCCCATGTCCTTCCTCGACCTGCCGCTCGATCGATCCGTGTTCCTCATCAGCGACATGGGGCGGATCAAGGAGGTCACCTCCGCGATCCCACCCGAACAGGTACGGGCCCTGTTCACCGCCGAAGAGGCGTTCGTGCGGCGCGCACCCCTTGAGGAGTCGTTCATGAACGACCTCAAGGAGGAGTTCGAGCGCCTCGACGCCCAGTCGGGACAGCCGAGCGCCGTCACGGAATTCTCCGTCGTCTCAGCCCCGCCCGAGGAATTGATCGCGGGCCGGGTCTCCGCGCTCGCTCACGAGACCGCGCAGCAACTGGCCCTGCTCGCACCGGCGCAATGGGACCGCATGACCGCGGCCTTCTCGTGCACCGTGTCCGCCGAGACGGCCGACGTGTCCTTCTGGGACCGCGAACGCCCCATGGACGTACGGGTCCCCGAGCAGATCGCGCTGCTCGTACGCCGCCAGCGGCACCTCGCGGCCGCCATGCCGGCCGGCCCGTGGCTGCGCCTGCTGCTCACCGTCACCAAGGCCGCGGACGGGCGTGCGCAGGTCTCCACCCAGTACGACTACGGTGACGAGCGCCTGCCCGACGGCCAGTTGCTCGCCCCGTCGCACTACCGCAACGACCTCGCCGCGTACCCGCGGAGCGAGGTGCCGACGTGGCTGACGGGCTATGCGGAAGCACAGGGCGCGGCGCGTGCCGAGCGCCCGCGTCCGGAACCCGCGCGTGTGGAACCCGCCCACGGGGAGCGCCCCCGCCCCGAACCGGCCGAACGCCCCTTCGTGGACAGCAAGGTCGGCTGGTCGACACATGTGATCGCCGACCGGCACCGCATCACCTACGGGCGGCACACACTGGACTGGGACGAGGTCGAGTGGGTCTGCTATCCCGTCTCCCGTACCAAGCACCAGGGCTTCCTGATTCCGTCCACCTACACCACCACGTACACCTTCGGCGTCGGCACGTACACGGACTCGCCGGAGGGCCTGCGCAATCTGAGCTGGAGCAGGGGCGGGAAGCGGCCCACCGATCCCGCGGAGTGGCTGGCCCTCGTCGACTTCGTCCAGCGCACCGTCGAACCCCGGCTCCTGGCGCGGTACGTGGACCTCATCCGCCGGGGCGGGTCTCTCACCATCGGCGAGCTGCGCGTGCACCGCGACGGGCTCACGCTGCGCGGGGTGATGGACGCCGGCTGGCGTTCGCTGACCGGTGTCGAGGTCGCGAACGGCCTGGTCTGGATAAGCGAGCAGGGCGGACGGGAGCCGGTGCGGGTCTCACTCGGCAGTGCCAACGCCGTACTTCTGCCACGCATCGTGGCGGCCATGACGCCGTGACCGGGTGAGGTGCACCCCCCTCCTTACGAGCTGACGTCGGCCGGGGCGGCGGTCCTGATCAGCGCCGCCGCGCAGAGTCCCGCGACGAAGGTGAGGCCGGCGGCGCCGTACAGGGCATCGGTGCCGAGGCCTTCCCCGGTGGGGCCCTCGGCGCCGCCGAACAAGACGGCGCCGAGGGCCGTGCCCAGCTGGAGGGCGGTGCTGGTCACCGCCGCGGCACCGCCGCCGCACCCGTCCACCGAGCCCGCCGTGGCCACGTGGAGCAGCGGCGCCATGGCCGTCCCCAGACCGAGGCCGGCCAGCACCGACCCGATCAGCACGAAGGCGAACGCCCCGCCGGATCCCAGACCGCCCAACGGCAGCAGCCCGACGGCGGCCACCACCAGGCCCGCCGCGATCAGAGTTCGCGGTGCCATCCGCCGCAGCAGGCCGGGGGCCGTCCGGGTGGCACCGATGACGAAGGCGACACCCGCGGGCAGCGCGACGACGCCGGCAGCTGTCGGCGACAAGCCCATGACCGCCCCCAGGACGAGCGACATCGCAGGAAAGAGCGCGAACAGGCCCGCCGCACCCAGGCACAGGACGACCAGACCGCCGATCCGGTCGCGATGCCGAGCGAATACCCCCGCGACGTGCGGAACGCCCGCAATCGCCAGCAGGACGACGCCGATACCGAGCATGACCAGGGGCGAGAGGGCTGCCCGGTTGTGCCAGGCCTCCCCGTACAACGCGAAGCCCGTGAGCAGGGCCCCCACGGAGCCGAACAGCAGGCTCCGCGGTGCGAGCCCGGGCCCGGTGGGCCCCTCGGGATCGTGCACCCGGATGGCCGCGACGACGAGAGCGGCAAGGATGAGGAGGACGTGGGCGTAGAGGGAGCCGCGCCAGCCCATGGACTCGGACATCAGCCCGCCCAAGGCCAACCCCAGGGGCCAGCCGCCGATCGTGACCGCGGCGTAGACACCGAAGGCCCGGACACGCTCCCCGGGTTCGACGACGTGGGCCGCCACCAGCGCGAGCGCGGCGGGGGCCACCAGCGCGGCGCCGGCGCCCTGCAGGGCGAGGGCCGCGATGAGCACGCCGGCAGTCGGAGCGAGCGCGCCGACGACGGCGGCCGCCGCGACTGCGGACAGCCCGGTCATCAGCGTCCGTTTGCGGCCCAGCCGGTCCGCGAGATGTCCGCCGAGCAACAGCAGTGCGACCAGCGCCACGCCGTAGGCAGTGAACAGCGAGTCCGTGGCGCGCATGGCGAGGTCGCGGGCGAGGAAGGGTGCCTCCGCGTGCAGACCGGCGACGCCGAGGACGACGACGAGTTGGGCGAACACCGTGGCGGCCAGGCCCCACCGGCGGCGTGGGTCCGGCGCACGGGCCGGGGCGGGGGACGGGCGTGCGGGGGCCTCGTCCGTGGCCGGGGGCGGCCCGAAGGCGCGCGGGGCCTCGGGGTGCGCCGCAGCGGTGGGGGTGTACAGAACCTGCGGAGAGACGGAGGGCTGCAGCCGCCCGGGCCGTGCGGATTGGGGTGAGGGCGGGTCCGACGGTGCCGCGGCCGACCCGGCCGACGTTCCGGGCGCGAAGTCCAGCAACTGGGCGGCGTGGCGTCCCAGTTGCGCCAGGATCGCGCTGGGCAGCCACACCTCATCGGCGCCCGACGCCGTCCGGTCGGCGACCTCCTGGAGGGTGGGGCGCTCGGCCGGGTCCTTGGCCAAGCACGCGCCGACGAGCTCCCGCAGCGACTCCTGGACCCCGGTCAGGTCCGCCGGGTCCTCGGCGACCCGGAACAGATGGGCGTTGAGCCCGGTGCCCCCGGCGCCGAACAGCAGCCGTCCCGTGGCGGCGTACACGAGGACCGCACCCAGACAGAACACGTCGCTGGCAGCGGTGAGTTCGAGTCCGCGCACCTGCTCGGGCGACATGAACCCCGGGGAACCGATCAGCATGCCGGTCCGCGTGAGCAGGCTGTCAGGGGCGAGTGTGTCCATGGCCCGCGCGATCCCGAAGTCGATCACGCGCGGCCCGTCCACCGTCACCAGCACATTGGACGGTTTGAGGTCCCGATGGATCAGGCCCGCGCCGTGCACCGCGGTCAGGGCGAGTGCGAGGCGATGAGCCAGCACCCGCACGGACTCCTCGGGCAAGGGCCCGAAGTCACGTCCCACCACACGGGTCAGGTCGGGCCCGGGCACGTACTGCGTCGCCACCCAGGGAACGGGGGCGTCGGTGTCGGCGTCGAGCACGGCCGTGGTCCAGGCCCCGCCCACCCGCCGGGCGGCCGCCACCTCGCGGGCGAACCGTCGACGGAATTCCGGATGCTGAGCGTGCTCCGCCTGGACGACCTTGACCGCGACGGTGCGCCCGGCATCGGATCGGCCCAGGTACACCAGTCCCATGCCTCCCTCACCCAGGCGGGACATCAGACGGTACGGGCCTATCCGGCCAGGGTCTTGGGGAGTCAACTGATCCACAGCGGCACGGTAGTTGACGTTGCCGGGTGCGTCATTGGCCTGGATGCCTTCCCTGCGCAAGGCTCACGAGTGGACCCTTCAGTTCCGGTGCTGCGAGGAGCCCCGGAAACAGGGCAACGCGCCGACCCAGCAACCCGAGACCTGCGTCTAACGGTGCTCGCGCGCCCACGCCCGCCGCATCTGCTCGAACCGGCGCGGCAACGGGAACCCGTCCTCCCCCACATGCCGCGCATTCAACCGGCCGACCAGCCGGTCCCACGACTGCTGCATGCCGCGCGGGTGAATCGGCATCCCCACGTGGTACAGGGTGCCGTCCGGCTTGTGCGCGGCCCGCACCGTCACGAACAACGCCCGCACCCGGTCGCCCTCGATCGGCCCGTGCATCACCCGCTTCCGGGCCTGAAGCCACCAGCCGAGCACCGTCAACGCATCGTCGTCCAGCGGGTACGTCCGCAGATAGCGGGAGCCGACCGCGGGCCCCGGCCGCGCGTGCCACACCCCGACCGTGCCCGCGCCCGGATCGACGTCGTCGACGGTGATCTGCTGCAACTCCCCCACCCGCGCCCGCCCGCCGGTCGCCCGGGCCAGCGTGAGCACACACGCCAGCCTCACCTGCTCCGGCCCCGCGCGCCCGCGATCGGCCTCGTCGACGACGAGACGCCAGACACGCTCAGCCGTCTCGAACCGGACAGGAGGGTGCGTCGGATTCGGGGTCGAGGCCACGGCTGGAAGCCTAGCTCTGCCGTCTGACATTCGGGACGACGTATCTCCCGCTCGCGGCTCGGCAGCGTAGCGTCTCGTGCCTGTTTTACGTGCCCGGACGGACGGGCACGGAGGGTTCCACCTCAGCGGCGGGGACCGTTCCGCCCCCAACTGCCGCCCCTATGTGGCAGTGTCATGAACCTGGTTCCGATCACCGTGGAGGGCCGTGGTGGCGCAGAGCCGATCCGAGTACGAGGCGTCCCTCGACGTGGGCACCTCCATGACCGACAGGGGACGCTTCCACGACGCCGTCGAGCCGCTGCTGCGGGCCGCCGCACTCGGCCGGACCGCGGCTCAGCGCCGGGAGGCGGCCACCGCCCTGCTGCGGCTCGGCATGGGGCTCGGTGAGCGGCACGGGTTCGTCGACGCGATGCGCGTCGACCGTCGGGCGGCCGCCATCTTCGCCGAACTCGGGGACGAGGAGGCGGAGTTGCAGAGCCGCTTCCTCATGGGCGTCTGCGAGTGGCAGCTCAAGGCGTTCGAGAGTGCGATCCAGATCTTCGAAGACGTCGCTGAGGGCCCGTCCCGGTCCAACAGGGGCGCGGGCAAAGCCGTGTTCAGGTCTCTGGCGGTGCTGAGCATCTCCTGCATCCTGGTCGACCATCTGCGCCAGTACCGGCGGGCGATCCCGTACGCGACCGAAGCCGCGCGGCTCTTCCGCGCGGCGGGCAACGAGGAGCAGGCCGCCCATGCGCTCCGGCATCTGGACGAGGCACGGCGCGGGGGGAATGTGTGATGGACCGGTTCGCTCTCTACTACCCGCACATCCACGTGCGCGACGACGACTGGCTCAAGTACGCCGCCCTGTACTGGCCCAAGATGGCCCGGATCCGGCCGCCCGGCTATCCGCTCCAGGACTCCCCCGCCGCGCAGCAACTCCACACCGCGCGCTGGCTGTTCGACCTCGAACCGCCCGCCTGGGCTGCCGACGAGGTCGCCGAGCCGTTCCTGGAACTGCTCCATGAACGCGGCGCCGCCCTGCGGGACCGCTGCGGCCTCGACCAGCTCGAGACCTGGGGCATGCCGGCCGCCGACGCCGCCTTCGGTAATGCGGGCGTGTTCTCGGCGGGCAGCCCGGACAGCGACGAGGACGACCCTGGCTGGCTCAACCCGCGGTTCGGGTACGTCCACACCAGCCGTATCAGCGGGCAGCTGATCGACTCGGCCGTTGATCAGGGGCTCGCGGCCGTCCGCTCCGGCCGCGGCGGAAACTGGGTGGCGATGCACCCCGAGCTGGCCGCCGTCCACGCGCTCGCGCTGGCCGAGCAGATGGCCACCGAGAACTGCCTGCACCCGATCACCGATCAGACGCTGCCGCACGCCGCCATGTCCGGGTGGACCGTCGAGCGGATCGCGGCGGCGCTCCTCGACGACCTCCCGGCGGAGGATGCGACGGCCCGGCCGGGGCCCGAGGAGGCGTTCGCGTTCCTGGCGTTCGCGACGGTGATCCCCGCCGACCTGGGGAACGTACCGGTCGAGAAGATCCTCGACATCCGCGCCGAGTTCGGCTCGGAGCTCGACGCGTTCCGGGAGTTCACGGCCGAGCGGGTCCAGGAGCTCGGCGCCATCGAGGACGTACGGGACGCGCGGCTGTACCAGGAGTACCTGCACACCGAGGTCGACCGCGAGGTCCGCGCGCGACTCGACGACCTGGACGAGCGCATGCGCGGCGCCGGTCTCGAAACCGCTCGGGCCCTGGCCAATGTCAGATCGGTGACCCTGCCGCCGCTGGCCGCCCTCGCGGCGGACGCGGTCGGTGTCACCCCGGCCCTGACCGTCCCCGCCGTGGTCGCCTGCTGCGTCGTCGGCGCGCCCCTTCAGTGGCGCCGCAAGCGCCGCGAGCTCACCCAGGAGTCGCCCGTCGGCTATCTGTTCCAGCTCCGGCGGGCCCTCGGCCCCGACACACTGATCGACAAACTGCGAAGGGCATGGCCGCGATGACGGACGACGACGCCTCGTTCTCGGATGCCTTTGACGAGGCGTTTCCGGAACGCGACTCCCACACCGACCACGCACCCGTGTCCGAGGACGGCGCCGGTCCGGACGTCGTCGACCTCGCGAACGCACAGACCCGGCGCCTCGCCGAGCGTCTCGCCGCCGAAGCCCCTTCCGGGTGGCGGCAGATCAGCGCCGTGTTCGCTCTGACGCTGCGCTCCGAGGCCTCGTACGTCCGCCACACCACCGACCGGGCTTCCACCAGCGCCGCACCGGGCCCCGACGCCCTCCGCCTGGCCCGGGAGCTGCGCCGGACCACCGCGCGGCTGCCGCGCGGGCCCTGGTGGCGCATGACGCTCGACCTGTACGTCGACGGCGACCTCGAGGTCGACTTCGACCACGGCGACGAGCCGTTCCCCGACGAGCACCTGTTCGCCCCCGAGGACTACCGCGCCGACCTCGACGCCTTCGACTGGTCGGCGGAGAAGCTGCCCACCTGGTTGTCCGCGTACGTCGGCCACGGCGGCAGGCAGCTGCGCAGCCCGCGCCAGGCCGCGGCGCCGGCCGGCCCGCACGGCGTCGGGCCCGCACGAGGTGTCTCGCCGAAGCAGATGCCCGGGCTCACCGAGACATGGGCGCGCTGGGCCGTCCTGTCGGCGGCGTTCGTCGCGGTGGGTTCCGAATGGGGGCCGCGGATGCAGCCGTCCCGCGCGCGGTTCGAGGGGGCGACGCGCAGCGGCTCGACGCTGTGGATGCTCTCGGGCGATCGCGCGGTCCTGTCCGGCGGTGTCTGGGATGCTTCCACCCTGGCCGAGGCCTGTCGCGGTGACGCGCCGCACCCCGAACTGTTCGCGGGGGCGCCTGCATGGGTCGCCGATCCGCTCCTCGACCAGCGGGCCGAGGTGGGTCTGCTGTCCTTCTGCTACTGGTGGGAGAGCGGACGCTGGCTGCGGGGCGAGTCACCGAAGGCGGACGAGCTGGCGACCGCGATCCCGGGTGTCTGGACCGGCTCCACGGTCGCCGATGTCATGTCGAACCTGATCCCGCACTTCACGCACGACACCGAAACGGCCGCGCTGCGCCTGATCACCGCCGCCGAAGGGGGATCCGCCGAACGCGGCATGCTGGCCGAGGTCTTCGAGACCGGCGAGGACATCGACATCGACATCGACGGCGCGTACCACCAGCTGGTGATGGCTGGTGTCACACGCCGCACCGACCTGCCGCAGTTGCCCCGCCACCGGGCGATCGCGACCGTGGCCCGCTACATGCGCGCCCACGACATGGACAGCCCCGACTACCGGATCGCGGACCTCGTGGCCGACCGGGTGGACTGCGGCTGGCAGGTCTTCGCGCCGGTCCCCGAGGGCGAGATGAGGATCGGCCGCGGGATCTTCTTCGTCGCCGACGACGAGGTCCTGGAGGTCACGGACACTCAGAGCTCGTACCCGCACCGGTACGCGGAGGAGTTCGCGGGCCGCTACCGCGAGCGATGGGGGCTGTGAGCAGGGCACGTCACGCCACACCACATTCATGTCACGTCGGATCAGGGCCGCGGTTTCGCCAACTCCCAGTCGAGCGTCCAGAAACGTACCCGCCCGTCGCTGTCTGCCGACACCGCGTAGGCGCCGTCCGATGTCACGGCGAGCTCCCCCAGCCGGCCGGGCTGTGCCTCCACCGTCCGCAGGCAGGTGCCGGCCGCCAGGTCCCACAGCCGCAGCTCCTCGCCGTCGTGGGTCGAGAGCAGGAAGCGGCCGTCCGGGGTGAAGTGCATTCTGCGCGCGTTGCCGCTCTGGCCTTCAAGTACCGCTGTGCAGACGCCGGTTGAGGTGTCCCACACGCGGATCGACAGGTCGTCGTAGCCGCCCGCGGAGGCCACCCGGCTTCCATCGGCGCTCATCGTGACGGCCATGACCCAACTCGAGTGGCCGCGCAGCACGGCATCGCAGCGGCCGGTCCCGAGGTCCCACAGGCGGACCGTGCCGTCGCTCGCGCCGGTGGCGGCGGTCCGGTCGCCCGGGCCGATCCACACCGCCCGGGGCATTCCCGTATGACCCTCGAACTCGCGCAGGAGGGTGCCGGACTCCAGGTCCCACAGCCGCAGCCGCCGGTCGCTGCCGTCGCCCGCGATGAGTGCGCGGCGCCCGTCGGCGGTGAAGCGGGCCGAGTCGGGGCTCATGGCCACGGGGATCATCCATCGGAGCGAGTCGGTCATGTCGGTGCCGATGAGCCGGGCGTCGGACATCGAGTGGCGTTCCGCGCCCGTTGCGGTCGACCAGGCCTTGGCCCAGCCGTTGCGGCCCCACGCCATCACGGTGTCGCCGTCGGGGCTGAGTTGCACTCGGTCGATGCCGTCGACGGGGCCGCTGCGCACGCTGTCCGCGGGGACGGGGATGGTCCGCAGGAGCGCGCCCGTGCCCGGATTCCAGAGCCGGATCTCGATGGCTCCGCTGGTGGCCATGACCTCCCCGTTCGCGCTGATGTCGAGCGAGCCGACGCCCGAGCGGTGCGCTGCGAAACTGTGGGAGAGCCAGACCGCACGAATGCCGGTGCGGTCCAGTGACTGGCTGATGCCTCGCCAGGCGGCCATCACATCGGAGGCGCGCTCGTACCCAGGGACTGCGCGTGCCTCCCTGAGGGCGTCGAGCGCGGAGGCGTGGTCGCCTGCCGTCTCCCGGGCCGCCGCGGTTTCCAGCAGCCCCTTCACCTTCTCCTCCAGCAGGTTGAGCACGCCGTGCCGGCGGGGCCAACTCACCTGGAGCGGAACGGCCGGAGAGCCCGGCATCCGCCACAGCCGCACGGTGTTGTCCTGCGACGCGGACAGTGCGAACCGGTCGCCCGCGCCCCAGCGGACGTGGCCCACCGCGCCTTGGTGTCCCCGGAACGTCCGCAGGCACCTGCCGGTTGCCAGGTCCCACAGCCGGACCGCGCCGTCGTGGGCACCGACCAGGAGTCTCGTGGCGTCGGCGCTGAGCGCGAGCGACCCACCTGGCGTGCGCACGGTGCGAACCCGTCGCCCGGCCCGCAGGTCCCAGATGTCGATGGCCTGGGCATGGCCCGCGATCGCCGCGACGCCGTTCACGGTGTCGAAGCGCAGAGCCTGCTGATTGATGCCTTGCCCGGCCAGGACCTGCGCGCACTGCCCGGTGCGCAGGTCCCAGAGGCGGGCGATGCAGTCCGCGTACCCGGCGACGAGGGCCCAGCGGCCGTCGAGGCTGAGCTCGGCCTTCGGGAACTGCGCCAGCGGGCCGTGCAGCCGCCAACGCACCTGGCGCCGGCGCAGATCCCACGCCACGAGGTCGACGCCGCTGACACCGTCCTTCCAGACGGATTCCGTGGCGACCGCGAGGCCCTCCTGCGGGCTGACCGCCGCCCAGTCGAAGGCCCTCGCCGCCCTGATGGTCCGCAGGCAGCTGCCGTCGGACAGGTCCCAGATGCGCAGGACGGCGTCGTACTCGACGGAGGCGCAGTACCTGCCGTCGGGGGTGATGCGGACCGACCGGAGCTTGGCCGTGTGTCCGCGCAGGGTGCGCAGGCAGCGGCCGGTGCGCACGTCCCACACGCGGACATGTTCGTCGAGACCACCGGTGACGGCGGTCCTGCCGTCCGCGGACAGGTCGATGCCGAGCGTCGCATAGGCCCCTTCGTCGGAGGGCGGGTTCCAGCGGACCTCGGTGCTCCCGACGCAGTCCGCGTCCGGCACGGCCCTGGAGCCGAGCGTGTCCAACGCCTCGGCCACGTCCCGCATCCCGGGCTGCTCGCGGTCGACGCGCTCGAGCAGCGGCCGGGCGGTGGTGAGGTCGCCGCGTTCGAGGTGGACGAGGCCGAGGGCGTGCCGTGCCGGCCAGGCGTCGTCGGTGTCGATGCGGACGGCGTCGAGGTCGGCGATCAGCTCTTCGTCGGTGATCCGGCCGCGGCGCCATCGCCACAGCCCGGAGTTCAGGGTCGCCTCGGCGTGCTGCGGGTCGGCCGCCAGCGCCGCGGTGAAGGCGTCGGCGGCCTCCTCGTCGCGGTCGAGGTCGAGCAGGGACAGCGCCCGGTTGTTGAGCTCGTCGGCGCGCAGGTCGGCGGCCCTCGGCTCCAGGCGCCGGTACCGCCCACCGGTCAACTCTCCGTATATCGCGGCCAGTTCCTCGGCGAGAGTCGCCATCGACCCCGGCCGCTTCTCGGGGTCCGGGTCGAGGCAGCGCTCCAGCAGCTCGGCCAGGTCCAGCGGCAGGGGCGGCAGACCGGGACCGTACGACGCGATGCCGTGCCGCTCCCTGAGCGTGTCGTTCGCGAACGGCCCGCGGCCCCAGCGCGGCCCGCCGGTGAACATCTCGAGGACCGTGACACCAAGGCTGAAGACGTCCGTCCGCTTCCCGACGGGCCGGTTCGAAAGCTGCTCGGGCGAGGCGTACGCGGGTGTCCGCCCGCCCGCCGAGACCGGCACGCTGCCCTCGGGCGAAGGCCCTCCGTCGTCCGCGACGGCGATCGGCCGGGCGCGCGCAAGACCGAAGTCGGTGACCTTGGCGACGAGGTCGCCGCCCTGGGCGTCGAGCAGTACGTTGGCGGGCTTGACGTCCCGGTGCACCAGGCCGGCGGCGTGCGCATGCCCGACACCCCAGGCCATCTGGACGGCCAGGTCCACGATGCGCACCACGGCCGCCGCCGGTCCGCCCGCGTACAGGCGGCGGCCGGCGATCCAGTCGTGCAGGCTGCCGTCACCGACGTACTCGGCGAAGAGGTAGGGGACGCCGTCGACGGCGCGCACGTAGTGGCACCCGCAGATGTTCGGATGCAGCCCGAGCGCGACCCACGCCTCGGCCTCCCCGACGAACCGCTCGCGCTGCTCGTCGGTCGCGAACATCTCCGGCTTGGGCGTCTTGACCGCCAGGTCGATCCC
The DNA here is from genome assembly GCF_055657265.1 of Streptomyces sp. NPDC107575. Lineage (NCBI taxonomy): Bacteria > Bacillati > Actinomycetota > Actinomycetes > Kitasatosporales > Streptomycetaceae > Streptomyces > Streptomyces sp. NPDC107575. Next base: position 109,485 of record NZ_JBVKBG010000012.1, read on the forward strand.
CCACTGCCGGTGCAGAACGCGCAGCACGCGCCCCATCCCGCCCTCGCCGGCGACCCCCTTCACCTCGTAGCGATCGTCGAGCACCTCCTGGGCCGCCCTGTCCCCCATGCACAACACGCCTTCGCCGAATCGACTGCACCGTGGTGCCCATTAGAGACCGGGCGATCGAGGCACATACGGTCAACGGGGCATCTCCGCAGGGGAATTGACGCCTCACGGCGGGCGGCCTCTGCGGCGCGCCGTCGCGGCCACTGTCGCGGTCGCTCACATTCCATGATCAGTTGGAATGCGGCCTCCTAGCCCACTGCCTGCTTCACCAGCGCACCGATCCGAGCCTCCGCCTCGGCCGTCACCTCGGTCAGGGCGAAACCGGCCGCCCACATCGTGCCCTCGTCCAGCTTCGCCTGGTCGCTGAACCCGAGCGTCGCGTAGCGCGCCTTGAACTTCTCCGCGCTCTGGAAGAAGCACACGATCTTGCCGTCGAGCGCGTAGGCGGGCATCCCGTACCAGAGCTTCGGCGCGAGGGCCGGGGCGCTCGCGGTGACGACGGCGTGAACGCGCTCAGCCATGGCCCGGTCGGAGTCCTGCATCTCGGCGATCTTCGCGAGTACGTCCCGCTTCGCCTCCGCTGCCTTGTCCGCACGCGAGCTGCGGCGTGCCGGCGCCTTCAGCTCGCGGGCGCGGTCTTTCATCGCGGCTCGTTCCTCGGCCGTAAATCCCTCGTGCGTACTGGATTCGGTGCTGCTCATGGGAGCTCCCCCTGCGAAGGCCAGACGTGCTGGAAGGTGATGGCGCGGGGGGCGACACGCCACCCCGCACTATCGGCACGGGCCGTGCCGATCGAGTGCGACTATTGCGCGCACCCCACGGCACTGTCAACGGCACGGCTCGTGCCGATAGGATGGCGGCATGACCAATACGCCCGCCACCCCGAGGCGCCGAGGCGCCGCGCGCACCGACGAGTTGCTGCAGGCGACACTCGATCTGGCCGCGGAGGTCGGCTACGGGGGGCTGAGCATCGAGGCGGTCGGCCGACGGGCCGGGGTCGGAAAGCACACGATCTACCGGCGCTGGCCCTCCATGCCCGCGTTGCTGCTCGACGCGCTCAGCCGTGTGTGGACCAGCGACTTGGACTATCGCGACACCGGGGATGTGCGTGCGGATCTGCGTGAGCAGTTCCTGCGCTCGGGTCGCGCCCTCTCCGGCCCGCCGATCGGCCCGGTCTACCGTGCCGTCATCGCCGAGGCTCAGGCCGATTCCGGGCTGCGCGCGACGTTGCACGAGCGGTTCCTGGCCACCGTGGAGCAGCGCACACTCGATCGCATCGTGCGTGCCCAGCGCGCCGGTGAACTGATCGCGGAAGCGAATCTGGAGTTCGCCGCCGAGGTGCTGTGCGGCGCGCTGTACTACCGCAGCCTGCTGTCGACCCGCCCCATCGACGAGGATGTGGTCGACGGATTGCTGGACATGTTCATGGCGGCCTACGGAACCGGCCGTGGTGCCTCGACCGCCTGAATCGGCCCCTCACACCCCATGGCTGTGAGCGTGGACCGGCAGTTGCTCCCCGGCTGCGTCGAGCAGGATCTGTGCCAGTTCGCGAGGCTGGGAGAACATCGGCCAGTGCCCGGTGTCCATCCGGACCAACCGCCAGTGCTCGCTGTTCAGCAGCTCGGCCACGTCGTCGTCGAGCTCGGCCCCGGCGAGCAGACACTGGATGTACGTCGCCGGGAGTTCACCCAGCGGCCCCGCGAGCAGGGCGGGCTCGGTCAACGTGGCGCCGGGGTGCGGCGTCGAGCCACCCACGAGGCGTGCGATCTGCTCATCGGTGAGCCCCTCGCCGTCGTAGTGCGCCGCGGGCGCGGGCGGCCAGAACCCTCCGTTCTCGGAGACCGATGCTTTCACCGCCGCCCCGCCGTCCGGACAGGCGGAGGCGAACGACTCGCCATCAGTGGGAACGTTCGAGTCGACGAATACCGCGCGCGCCAGTCGGCCGCCGATCCGCTCCGCGGCCTGACCGACCGGAATACCCGAGTAGCTGTGACCGACCAGGACGACGTCACGCAGAGCCTGGCGTTCGACCTCGTCGACGATGTCCTGGACGTGGGTCTGTTGCCCCGCCGGCACACCGCGCTTGTCAGCGAGACCGGACAACGTCAACGGGTAAACACCATGGCCGGCCACACGCAGATACGGCACCACGTCGTCCCACGCCCACGCCCCGAGCCGCGCACCTGCAACCAGCACGAAATTCCCCATGCCCGCACCGTAGCGGGGCAGTCTGACAATCACCCGGAAAATACGCTGCGGTCCGGTGCCTTGGCGGCGATAGGGGTGCCGGATCCCGGAGGCTTGGCGAGGTTCTACGCCGAACTCCTCGACTGGCACATCGGCCACGAGAAACCCGGCACCGCCATCGTCGCCCCCTCACCACAAGGACCGTACTTCGTCTTCCAGCAGACCGACGGGTACCGGGCTCCGGTCTGGCCACCGGTCGACGGCGAACAGCGCCCGATGATGCACTTCGACTTCCAGGTGGGCGATCTGGACTCAGCGGTCGCCGAGGCGGTCGCCCTGGGCGCCACGTTGGCCGAGGACCAGCCTCAAGAGAACGTCCGAGTGCTCCTCGACCCGGCCGGCCACCCCTTCTGTCTCTGCCTCGACGTGGGCTGACCGGCCCCTTCCGGGCCACGACTCTTGACCATTGCTCAGGTGGGGGCGTGCGGGGCCGCCCCGCTGGGTCGCCGGTCCGCACGTCCGGGCGTAGGCGGCGACACCCCCACCACGTAGGGCGCGTCCCCGCGGGGCTTGCTCGCGTGTCGCCGCCGTTGCCCGTCGTTGCGCGCTAGGTTCCCAGGCCCGTCGGCCCCTCCAGCGCCTGCAACATCCCCGCCGGCAGCCGGTCGTTGCCCCAGCTGCGTTCGATGTAGCCGATGATGCCCGCGACGTCCTCCGCCGGCACCCGCTCCGGTTCGCCGTGTTCGAGGGGGTCGGCGTGGAAGATGTAGAGGCGTGAGGCGAACTGGTCGAAGGGCAGGGAGGCCTCGCCGAAGCGTTCGCCGTTGCCTGCCGTGGAGACGACGACGCCGTCGCCCCAGTCCTGGCCGCTGTCGTTGTTCGGGTTGAAGAAGTACACGCGCATGACGTCCTGCGGGTCCGGGGCGACCCGCAGGATCGTGATGGCGTGCCAGCCGACGTAGCGGGCCGCGCTGTCGGTGACGGCGACGCCGGCCGGCTGCGGGTGGATCAGCGGCTGCTCGCCGTTGTACGACGGGTGGTAGCAGGCGTGGAACTGGCGGAGGAACTCGTCGAGGTCGACCAGGTTCCCGGTCGCGACATCGACGTTGATGTGGAAGCCGCGCGGTGTCCACCAGCCGTGGAATTCGGGGTTGACCCATCGGTGCGGGTCTCCCGGCCGGTCGACGCAGCGACGTCCCATCTCGGCGTAGATGCGGTCCAGGTGGGGCACCACGATCAGCGATACGGGGTCCAGGTCCATCGGCAGCGTGCTCGCGACGCCGGCCCCGCTGTTCCGCGACGAGATCGGCTGGCCCTCGAAGTGCATGAGCACCTCGTCGTCGCGGGCGGCCCAGACCACCATTTGCAACAGGTAGTCCGGGTCGTTGTAGGACCACATCGAAAGGGCGCGGGCCGACTGGCAGGTGGGGTTGTCGCCCTGGCCGACGCCGAGCGGCTGGCCCAGCATCGAGAGCACCCCGGCGGTCAGCCGTGCCCGCGGCTCCACGTCCTCGCCGAAGGCCGCCGTCAGGCGCTCGCGTGCGGCGGGAGCGAGTTCGAGCGAGAGTTGGCGCCACAGCGCGGGCACCAGCGGCGGCTCGTAGAGGATGCCGCGGTCGAGCAGCAGCGCGAGACCGTAGATGCTCTGCGCGGTCTGCGGATGCACGGCCACCTCGATCAGCCGGTGCACCAGTTGGCTGTAGCGCAGCAGGCAGTTGCGGCCGGTGTCGGAGAGGCCGAGCGCCTCACCCAGGAGGTAGTCGCTCTCGCGCAGCAGGAACCGGAGCAGTTCCGCGTGGTACGGCGACACCAGGCCGGTGTCGTGCATCGCCCGCGCGAACCCCGACGCCTCGTACTGCAGGCCGCCGGCGTCCATCGCTTCGAGACGGGAGCGGAAGATCTCCATGCCCGGGTCGTCCCGGCACGCCTCGGTGGTGCCGAACAGGCTCGTGATGAGCCGGTCGATGCCCTGCCCCGACGACACACCGAGATCGACGTCCGGGTCGTTGCGGTACACCGCGATCCGGGTGATCAGGGCCTGCACGGCCTCGACCTGGATCGGGCGCTGGCGCAGGATCCGCCAGATCTCGTCGACCAGATTGTCCAGGACGCTGTCGTAGCCGATCTCCTCGGCGAGGTGGCGGAACAGGTCCCGGATGAGCTGGGCGGTGCGGCCCTGCTGGGCCCGCTCCGCCTCGCTGGGCGCGCTGAACAGCAGCTCCAGGTTGGTCGCCAGGACCTGGGAGAGGAACTGGCGGGCGTCCTCGGCCGGCAACGTCGGATGCGCGTACTCGCCGCGGGCGACCGCGAGCATCCGCAGCTCGCTGGTCGCCTCCATGACGACGGTGTCCGCGTCCGCGCTGTGCAGACCCGGGCCGGCCAGCGCCGGAATGAGGATCTCCGGCGACGCCCAGTCCGTCCCCTGGAAGAGCCCGGCGTCCTCGAGGGCCTGCGCCCTGTCCTGGATCGCCGCGGCTCCGCCCGGCTGCTTGAGCACCCGCCGCAGTGCTTCCAGGAGCCGCCGCAGCTTCGTGTGCTTGCCGAAGTCGCGGGTTTCGGCCATGGCCTGGATGGCCTCGTCGAGTGAGGTCACGCGCTTGTCCAGCGTCGTGGCCTCACCGTTGACGTCGACGGTCGGTTTCAAAGGGTTTCCCTCGGGTTGGCCTCCTGCGTCCACGGGGTCGTCAGACGTAGAAGTCGAGCTCTTCCTGCTTCTTCAACAGATCGCGCATCCGGTAGGGGTCGTCACCGAAGAAGTACACCAGACCCCAGTGGGTGCCGAACGCGGTCCTCTTGGTGACGGTCTCCTCGAGCGGTGTCGAGAGGTCGTGGGACTCGTAGTAGTCGTCGTCCTCGGTCTCCTCGGGGATCTCCAGCTCGCTGACGACACGGCGACGCGGGTAGACGCCGAAGCAGCCGGCGGTCCCGGACGCATCGACGACCTCGCGCGGGAAGAAGGCGTCGATCTCCTCCTCGGTCGTCTTCGGGTCGAACGCCAGGACCAGCGCTTGGTAGGCGTTGAAGCCGTATGCCCGCTCCAGGAGTTCGAACACCTTGAAGCCCGGCGGCCGGTAGGCGACCTCGCCGAAGTACATCTCGCCGTCGCTGGTGACGAAGTACTCCGGGTGCACGAAGCCGAACTCGATGTCGAACGTCTTGATGAGCTTTTCGATCTGCGCCGTGATCTGCGGGCGGTAGCGCTCCAGCTCCGGGGTCGCGGGCACGAACACCGAGTACCCCAGCGTCACGTACTCGGAGATGTTGAGGAACTTGATCTTCCCGTTGTGCACCCACGCCTCGACCGCGAACTCCCAGCCGTCGAGGTGGGACTCCATGAGGACAGGGAACTCCTCGTCCGGGATCGAGTCGATCTCGTCCGGGGTGCGGATGACGCGGTGCCCGAGGCATCCCGCCTTGTCGAACGCCTTGAGGTGGATCGGGTCGTTCGGGTCGCCGTCCAGCTTGAGCAGGGTCTGGTTGACGCGCTTGAGGAAGCGGATCACGTCGTCCCGGTCGTGGGCCTCCTCGAAGATGCCGACCCGGATGCCGCCGAGCTGCGCGCGGCGCTTCATCAGCGCCTTGTCCCGCAGCAGCATGGCCTGACCGTACAGACGCGGGTTGCCGAGGAGGACGGAGTTGATCGCCCCCGCCCATTCGACCGTCTCCTCGTACAGCGGGATCGCGACGTCGACGCCCTCGTTCTGCAGCGTCTCGGCGATCTCCATGGAACGGTCGTTGAGCCGTTCGAAGTTCCATGGCACGTAGGGGATGTCGTGCTCGACGCAGTACTCCTCGGCCCACTCCGGGGCCACGACGACGTATCTGCGATCGAACCGGTCGAGGGCTTCCACTGCGTTGAGACTCCAGCCAAGAAGCGCTACGTAGCCCTTGTCCGGGTTCCTGGTGACCGGTTCGCGCTGCGGCATAGACAGGTTTCTCCTTCGGCGCGTGTGCTGCGCCTATCGGGGGTGTGGCTGAGTCGCCTGCCCGACGATCCGGTGCACAAACGCCGAGCGCGATCTCGTCCGGCGGGCGCCAATCCCCCACGTGTGTATGGGACTTGGGCGGACACCCCCTGGGGGTGGGCGACTGCGGAGCTCCGCTCACTCGCCTCGGCGTTGGGCGGCGAGCGGTGCGATGCGGCCGTGGACACGGAAGCGGCCGACGGCGCTGCTCGTGGAGGGCTCCAGGTGGACCGCCACGGGGCCGGCGAAGGTGTAGCCGGACTCCGCGGCGTGGCGGCGCACCTGGACGGCGAGGTGGCGGCCCAACTCGCCGCCGTGTTCGGTGAGTTGCTGATGGACCGGCGGGGGCAGTTCGACGACGAATCGGTTGGGGACCAGTACCCGTTGCCGGCCGAGGATCAGCGCCTGCTCGTCGCACCGCCGGCGCAGTATCGACACCACCTCGCCCTGCTTGCGCCGAGGCGGCAGCAGCAGCCTCCACAGGGCGTTCGTCCAGCGTTCCATCGTTTGTTCCACGTCGTCGACCACTCTCATCACGGTCGGTTGCCCGTCCTCGTGGGCAGGACACTCGCCCGATGGAGTGGCACGTCACGGGCCCTCGTACGCGAGTGCGAGCCACGATTTGGGACGCGTGAGACCGGCGTACGGGTGGTAGACGGACTTCCATCCCCGCGTCGCGGCAGACACCTCGCCGGGTCGCAGGCGCAAGCGCTGGGCAGGCGAAACCCTGTCCGGGAAGGATGTGTGAGGCCCATGCTGGAGGAAGACCGGTCGATCGTTCATGATGTGTCGCTCGCGGCGGCCGTGGGACGGCGGGCGCTGCCGAGAAGACTGTGCACGGCGTTCGCCGCATCGCTGGGAGCGCAGCACGTGACCATGTCCCTGCTCCCGAGCCTTGAGCAGTGGCAGTTGCTGTACGCCAGTGACGAGTACGCACTGCGCGCCGAGGCAGCCCAGTTCGCCCATGCGGACGGTCCCTCGATCGACGCCGCGCTGGGGACGCGGACCGTCTTCACCCCCGACGTCCACGGCCAGGACCGTCCTGCGCGGGTGCGGCGCTGGTCCGACGAACTCCCCGCGATCCGGCACGTGTTGGCACTGCCGCTGCACCGGCAGCGCCAACGGCTCGGCGTGCTCTGCCTGTACTACACCCACTCCGCCCCGCCGGCCCCGGCACACATCGCGGAGGCCGAAGAGGCCACCGCACTCGCCCGCGAGGAAATCCTGCGCTGGCGCCCCGTGCACGCCGACGCCGGCGGCCCCGAGCCGGTGTGGGCCACCGACACCCGCGCGGCGCGCTGGGAACGCGTTCACCGGGCCGCCGGGTACATCGCCGCGCGCGAGGACTGCCCGGTCGGCGAGGCACTGAACTGGCTGCGGGTCGCCAGCGTGCGCCGACATCAGTCACTGCTCGACACCTGCGACCACGTCCTGCAGCCCGCCGGCGCGCGGGTGGAGGTGCCAAGGCAGGCCACCCTCACGCGCTGAGCCCCCTCGTCCCCCACACAAGGAGGGTCCAAGAGTGCGCACGCAGCAGATACACGCGGACAGCACCACCCACGAACGGAACGACGCTCGTGAACGGAGCGAGGCTCACGAACAGGGCATGGCTCCCGAACAGAGCGAGGCCCACGAACAGGTGGCGCTGCGCAAGCGGCCGGAGGCCGCCGCCGACGCCCGGCTGACGGCACACCGCTTCCTGAGCCGACTGCGGCCCACCGTGGCCGCGCAGGACGCCGCCGGCGTCGAACTCGTCGTCTCCGAACTCGTCACCAACACCGTCCGCCACGCACGCGGCAGCCGCTGCACGCTGCGGTTGCGGGCCCGAGCGGACAGCATCGTGATCGCGGTGAGCGACGCCGACCGGCGGCCGCCCCGCGAACGCTCGCCGGACATGGTGAACGGCACCGGTGGCTTCGGCTGGCCCATGGTCCGCCACCTGTCCCGTTCGGTCACGGTGACCACCGGCCCCGGTGGCAAGACGATCCGCGCGACCCTGCCCCGGGGCGGCTCCCGCGTGAGCGAGTAGTCGCGTGGCCGCGTGGAGGCCCGGGGAGGCGGAGTGGCTCCGCCTCCCCGGGCCTCCACGGGTCTCGATCCTTGATCGGGGGCTTTGTGGCCGACGCTCGTCGGCTACGTCTCTATGCGCTGAGCTGCGTCCGCAGCCGGCCCAGCACCCCCGAGAGGCGGCGGGAGACCTGCATCTGCGAGATGCCCAGGACGTCACCGATCTCGGCCTGCGTCAGCTCGTCGACGAAGCGCAGCGAGAGAAGCTTGCGATCCCGGGGCGTGAGGGCGGCGATCAGCGGCTTGAGGGCCTGAAGGTTCTCCGCCTTGGCCAACTCGGGGTCATGGCAGCCGATGTGGGCGGCCAAGGTGTCGTCGGGCTCATCCAAGTCGGCGGACCGGTCGAGCGAGGCGGCGGTGCAGCCGTTGGTCGCCTTCAAGCCTTCGATGACCTCGTCCTCGTCCAGGCCGAGGTGGGCGGCGAGTTCGGCGACGGTGGGCGCGTGGCCGTTCGCCTGCTCCAGGCGGGTGCTCGCCCGGTCGAGGTGCAGGCTGAGCTCCTTCAGGCGCCGGGGGACATGGACGGCCCATGTCGTGTCGCGGAAGAAGCGCTTGATCTCGCCCATGACGGTGGGCAGGGCGAAGCTCGTGAACTCCGCTCCCCGGTGCAGGTCGAAGCGGTCGATGGCCTTGATCAGACCGATCGTGCCGACCTGCACGACGTCTTCGTAGGACTCGCCGTGCGCACGCAGGCGCCGTGCGGCGTAGTGCACGAGGTTGAGGTTGAGCTCGACGAGGGTGTTGCGTGCGTAGGCGTGCTCCTGGGTGCCCTCCTCGAACTCGTCGAGCCGGGCGAACAGCGACTTGGACAGGTCACGGATGTCCGCAGGCGCGAGCGTGTCGGTGGCGGAGAGTGACGGAGGGCCCGGGACACCGGCCGCCGGAGCGGCGCCGCCAGGGCCGGTCGTATGTCGCTCAGGCGTATCGGGCCGCGGTGCCGGATGGCTGATGGCCTGGGGCGTCATCGTCGCTCCTCAATCCGGAGGCACTCCCCCGTCGGGAGTGCGGCGTGCCCGGCTCATACCCGCAACCTTCCGTTGCACACCTGTGATTTGACGCTCCGTAACATGGGTGGGACTCCCGACCTCGCGCCCACTTGCCCCGCCGGGCCCAACCGCCCTCTTCCCGTGGGCGTCCAACTGGCCGCTGAATTCCGCCTATTGACCATCCCCGCCGCGTACGAGGAAACCGCCGGGGCAGACGGAATGGGGAACTGTGCACTGAGGCCGGACCGGCCACACCTCACACACCGTGACCACACGACTGGCCGGATAGGCTGACCGGACGCCACGGTCGAGCCCGGTCGTCGCGCACTGGACTCGAACTGCAGGGGTGTGGCGAGCGCATGAAGCGACCTGGACGGCCGGGGAAGATACTGGGACGGGGAAGGCTGCCGCAGGCACCGTTCTCCACGAAGCGGACCACGCGCGGCAACTCCGCGACGCGCCTGCTGCTCAACGCCGCCGGACACGATGCCGTGTGGCTGGGCGTCGCTGCCGTGCTCGGCGCATCGGGAGGCCAGAGCGCCCGCCGGGCCGCACTGCGCGGCATCGGCTCCGTGGCCATCGTCGCCGCACTGGAACGGGCGTTGGCCAAACCCGCGGCCCGCGGCGCCCGCCCGCTCATTGACACCCTCTCCGGCAACACGCCCCGGCGCTCCAACCCGGTGGCACCGGCCGCGGCGTTCGCCACCGCGGTCGCGGCGGAATCACCCCGTCACGGTCTCGCCGTGCTGCCCGTCGCTGCCGGACTGACCTACCTGCGAGGCCGCGGGAACCTCCCCCACCGAGGCCGCGCGGTGGCCGGCATCGTCGCCGGGGCGAGCGCCGCGCTGCTCACCTACCGCTGGTGGCCGGCGAAGCCGGACACCGCGGCGGCGGCAGCCCCTCCGCGCAAGCCGGCCCCGGCCCTCAAGGACGGCAAGGGCCTGCATCTGGTGGTCAATCCGTCCTCCGGCATCTCCTGGTCCCAGGACACCGCGACGCTGCTGCCCACGCTCCTGCCCGAAGCCACGATCACCGTCCTCGAACCGGGCGACGACCTCATGGCCCTGCTCGACGGGGCGGCGCTGCGCGCCCTCGCGGACGGCGGTGCGTTGGGCGTCTGCGGCGGCGACGGCACCGTCAACGCGGCCGGCGCGACGGCCGCCCGTCATCACGTACCCCTCGCGGTCTTCCCCGGCGGCACGTTCAACCACTTCGCCGGGGACCTCGGCAACCAGACCATGGAAGATGTCGCCCGCGCCGTCCGGGACGGCGAAGCGGTCACCGCCGACGCGGGCCGGGCAACACCGCCCGCTGTCCGGCGGGACGGTGGGCCACAGACAGATGCCCCCGACGAGGCGCCCGACGCCCCCGACAGCAGCAGCGAACAGCAGCTGTTCCTCAACACGTTCAGCATCGGCGTGTACTCGGAACTCGTGCACGCCCGGGAACGTCTGGAAAAGCGGATCGGCAAATGGCCCGCGCTGGCCGTGGGCCTGGCCAAGGTCCTGGCCACCGGCAGCCCACTCTCGGTGGCCATCAACGGCCACCCGCGCAGCATCTGGCTGCTCTTCGCGGGCAACGGCATCTACCACCCCGCCGGTTTCGCCCCCACCTACCGCACCCAGCTCGACGACGGGCTGCTCGACATCCGCGCCGTGGAGGCCGGCACCCCGCTGGCCCGCACCCGGCTCCTCCTCGCCGTCCTGACCGGCACCCTGCACAACTCCCGGGTCCTGACGACCGCCCAGGTACGCCGACTCGAGCTGCACGTCCTACAGGGCGACCCGCACTTCGCCTACGACGGCGAGGTGACAGAGGCGACCTACCGCCACCTCGTCCTCGACAAAATCACCAACGCGATCACCTTGTACCGCCCCGCCGACCAGAGTCAGTGGCTGCGCTGAACCAGACACCACACACCACACACCAGGCAGCAGCGAGTCACTCCGGCCCGTAGTACAGCCGCAGAAACTCCTCCAACGCCGCGTCGACACCTTCGCGGTCACCGGTTGCGAGGAGGTCGAGCAGGAGGCCGCGGACCGTGGCGAGGCCCACTCTGGCGCGGTTGCGGGCGACTGCCGGGTCCGCGCCCGCACTGACCTCGGCGGCCACGAGCGGTTCCAGCCAGTCCGTCACGAGCCCTTCGAGGAACGGGGCCGCTTCGGGGCGGCCCTGCAACGCGTGCCCGCAGATCTCGAAGAAGAGCCGCTCCTGACCGGCCAGCCGAGGGTCCGCAAGCTGTCGCCACAGTCGGCGCGCGGCGTCGGCGGGCGAGAGTCCGGGCTCCAGGCTCAGCCGGGACAGGAGGTCACGCTGGCGTCGCTCCGACTCCCGGACGATCTCGACGAAGAGCTGCTCCTTGGAGCCGAAGTAGTGGATGAGCATGCGATGGCTGACGCCGATCGCCGTCCCCAGGCCGCGCAGACTCAGCTCCCCGATGCCGTGCGCCGCGACGTGGTCGACGGCCGCGGCCACCAGTTGCGCGCGCCGCTCCTGCCCACGGGTGTCCTGATGGGCCCTGCCGTCGGAATGCGCTTCGCCCGTATTCACCACGCCGCGAGTGTACCAATCGGTACACCCGGGATGTACCGTGTGGTACATGAAGTCTGTCATCGTGTCGATCGACGTACCTCAGACGACAGAGGAGGTCTACGACTTCCTCGATGTCATGGCTCACCACGAGCGGTTCACCGACCACTACCTGACCGACTGGCGCTGCGGCGGCCCCGCCCGCGGCATCGGATCGCGCGCGACGGTCACCGCCGCCCTGGGCGGTACCAAGGCCGACGTCGCCATCGAGGTCGTCGAGGCCCAAGCGCCGAGGCTCATCGTGGAACGCAACGTCAGCGCGGCCGGCAAACGCCTGGCCCAGGGCACCTACAGCCTGGAAACCCGGCCGGCCGGCGGGACCCGCATCGCGTTCACCTACGAGTGGCTACAGGCGCCGCTCACCGACCGGCTCCTGGCCCCCGCCGTCCGCGCCATGATGCGGCGCGCCAACCGCACGGCCATGCGCCGCCTGGCCACCGAACTGGCCCACCCCGCGCCCGCGGCCGGGTCCTGAGTCGTTGCGGCGCCGCTACATGGGCATCGACCGGCGCGTCCGACGACGGCGACGAGCGGCCCGCTCCCCCGCGGCAACCGCATCCTGCTCCGTGGCGCCCCGCGCGCGAGCCTTCTCGTAGGCCTTCGTACGGGACTCGTCCATCTTCCGGGCGGTCCGCTCATGCATGCGAGAAAAGAGTCCCATGATGTCTCCCTGTGCGGGCGAGGGGATGTCGTCCACCCATCATCGGCGGCCTGCCTGGCGCGGGGCATCAACCGATCGGCTGCGATGCCCCTCCCATCGATGGATGACAGATCGACGGATGACGGAACAGCCCTCAGTACTCGCCCTTGATCACGAAGAAGGAGCCACGGATCTCTCCGGCCAGCTTCGACTTCTGGCGGGCGAACTTGAACTTCGACGCCAACTCCTCCGGCACGTCCATGCCTTGCGAAAGCTTGAAGCCCACCGCGCGCTTCGCTCCGTCCTCGATGCCGTACATCACGTTGATCACGAGACCGGACTCGTAGAACACGTAGGCCATCCGGGACCCGCCCGCCTCGAAGGAGGTCGCCTCCAAGGGGCGGGAGGCGATGACGAGGTCGCGCTCCTCGGAGAGCACGCGGGCCACGTAGTCGACCACCTCCGACGCCTCGCTCGCGGGCCGGACCGTGAATTCGTGGTCGAACTTGTTCTTGAAGTAGCGCGCCTCGTTGGCGCGCAGCCCAGCGAGCGCCTCGGTCACCGGAGACGATTCCAGGCCGACGGTGGACACGTTCTTGAAGTCGACGGTGTACGGCATGGTGCCCTCCTGATGATGCGGTTCGTCTGCGGGCCACCGGTGGTGGACCTCCCGGCGACGTCTTCACGCTATGGCCCGCTTCCGCGCCCCGCTTCTCGATTCCTGACCGGTTCGCGGCGCCCTCGGCCGGATCGTCCGCTCACTCGTCCGACCGCGAGGTCCACGACTGCGGCGCGGCCTGTCCGACACGCAGGGTCCCGTCCACGGGGGCGTACCGCAGCAGGCCGAGGTCGACCAGGCTTCTCAGGTGACCCAGGTGCTCCTCGTCGCTCCAGTGAAAGGCATCCCGCAGCTGATGTGCGGTGGGGCACCCGCTCGCACGCCGGTCGTACGAGGCGACCCAGGCGACGGCATGCCGCTGTTCCTGCGCGGACAGCCCGGTCGGCGTGGGCGGCAGGTCGGCCGGCGGCGTGGCACCGAGCGCCAGGCTGTACGAAGCATCGGTGTAGGTCACCACCCCACGTTGAGCGAGGTACTCCAGAACGCCGGCGAGCTCCGGCACGGTCCAGTCGAAGCGCTCCCGCAGGAGGCCCCAGGACGGGCCTCTTCCGTGCTGCTCCCTGAACTCCGCGATGTGCGCTGCCACGAGCGCCTCACGACCGCGCAGCAAGGCACGAGCACGGTGCTTGCGGTACGAGGCCGACGACGGAGGCGACTGCTCAGACGCCGAATTCTTCGGCGGCTTCGCCTGCCACTCCGCGCGCGAAGAGAGGTGCCAGCGCCCGCACTGCGGGCACTCGTACACCCGCTGCGGAACACTGCCCGTGTGCCTCGGGCGCTCGCGGATCTCCTGCAACCGCAGCTCAGCACTCTCACGATCAAGGAACTCGGTCTTGCCCTGGCAGCCGCGCACCCGCGTTCTGCGCGCACGCTCCTGAGCCAGCGCCTGCTCGGCAACGGTCGGGCCTTCGGCGTCGACGCCGGTCAGCCCCACGATGTCGTTGATGCGCGCTTCGAGTTCCCTGTCCATGTGACCCGTTGTACGGCACGCCACTGACAATCTCCTGCCACTCGGCGGCCGTCGCCGGATCAAGGACGCCATCCCCGTCGTATCCTCTGTGCGATGGGGCGGGGGAAGCGGCGAACAGCCGTGTGGGGGCCGGCAGCGCTTGCCGCGTTGACGGGTGGCGTCTGGGGACAGTGGCTGGCGCAGCACCGGCTCTTCCGCTTCGGCCCGCACGATCAGGCCGTGTACGACGTCGAACACCACGCGGTCTACGACCCGGGCCTCGGCGCGTGGCGCGATCTCGACTCCCACACCCTGCACTGGTACACGCCCGACTCACCACTGATGCCGTACGTGCTGCCGCCCCTGGGCGCCGGCTGCTTCGTCTTCTTCGCGCTCGCCGTGAGCTGGACCGTCAAGCACCGCCGCCTCATGGCGGAGATCTGGCTCGGCTTCGTCCGGCGGCCGGTCACGATGCTACTCAGGTACCTTCCGCTCGTGGGCCTGACCTGGCTCTGCGCGGCGATGCCCTTCCTGCGCGCGGGCGAGGACCTGGGCGATCTGCTGGCGGACCGGCCGACCGCGGTGTATCTCGGGTTCTGCGTCGGCCAGTTGGTGGTCCCGCTCCTGCTCGTCTGGGCTCCGTGGGTGGCGGACCGGTTGTTCGTGTTGATGCACATCGTGTTCCGTATTTATGCCGCCCAGTCGGGCCGCATGGGTGATGGCCTCGCCAAGCAGGAGGGCCTGCGCGGGGCGGCGCAGCGGGCCGAGCGGTTCCGGCTGTCCTCCTCCGGTGACCTTTCCGCGCTGACCTGGTCGTTGCGGACCGGGGCATTGATGGACGTGTTGGCGGAGCGAGGAGATGACACGGCCGTCCTGGACGACCTGCTGCGGGGCGGCCCTGCCGCGTTGAGTGCCCCGCAGCACATCTTCGACCGGGTCCTCTCGGCTCTGGGGCGGCCGGAGACCGAGAACAGAGTGGCGCGTGCGTTCGTCCTCCGTTACGAGTGGACGGGGGCGGTGGTCAACCTGGACCGTGCGATCGGCATCCTCGCTCCGCTGGCCGCCAGACCCCGTCCCTGGTTCTGGCTCACCATGGCCCGGTGGTGCGACGTCTGCCTCAATCTGGCTGCCGCCCTCAAGGACCGCTACGAATTGCGCCGCGATCCCGCGGACCTCGACGAGGCTCTCGCTCTGGTCCAGCGGGTGGGTCGCAGATATCCGTCCAGGGTGCCGAACCACCTCGTGGAGCTGCACCTTCTACGACACCGGGATACGGCAGACCCGGCAGCCCTGACCGCCGCCGTCGAGGCGGGCCGCCGCGGCGCGCCCGACCCCGACATGGTCCGAGCGCTCCTCGAACGGTTCGCCCGCGACGGCGCCGGCCAGGACCTGGCCGAGGCCCAGGAGTTGGCCGCGCGGCTCGTGGCGGAGAAAGAGCCCGGCCACCCGTGGCACGCCACCTGCCTGACGGTCCACGCACGGGCGCTCGCCGCGGCGGGTGAGACGGATGCCGCAGCACGGTGTCTGCGGGAGGCGGTCGACAGTCCTTCGTCGCCGCTGCAGGCGCGGCTGGCCGCCGCCATGGACCTCGGTGAACTCGGCGCGGGAGGCCCGCTGTCCGTCGAGGGTTTCGGGGCGGCGGTCGAGCTCCTGCCGCAGCTGGCCTGGATCGGACTGCGCCGTGACGACCAACGGTGGCTGCTCAGCCGCTGGCAGGGCGCGGCCACGGCCGCCGCCGCGGCCGCGATCGCTGCGGGGCAGGTGGAGCAGGCGGTCGAAATGCTGGAACACGGGCGCGCTGTCATGTGGGGGCAACTCGCTCGCCTGCGCAGCGATGTCGAGAGTGTCCGGATCGCGGATCCCGCCGGGGCGCGGCGCCTCGACGAGATCCGCGCCGAACTCGACGTACCCGATGAGCCCGGGTGGCGATTCGACCAGGCCGGCGCCGACGTGGAGCGACGCATCCGGCTGGGGAGGGAATGGGACGAGCTCTCCGCGCGCCTGGGCATGACCCGACGCCGGAGCTGCCGGGAGCTTTCCCAAGCAGCCGCCAATGGCCCCGTCGTGGTGGTCAACACCAGTCCGCTTCGCTGCGATGCGATCGTTCTGCTTCCCGACGACCGCCCCCTTCTCGTACCGCTCGACGGACTCGACCACGCTGAACTCACCGCATGGGCCCGGCAGTCGGCCGACCCCGACGGCCGGCACCAGGCGATGCTCAACGTCATCGCCCCACGGCTCTGGGACGACCTGGCGGTTCCGGTGCTGCGTGCCGTCTCGCCCCACCTGGGAGAAGAGCGGCGGATCTGGTGGTGCCCGACCGGGCCGCTGGCCGCCCTGCCCCTGCATGCGGCGGGGCACCACGCCCGGCCCGACGGCCCCGCCCTGTTGGACGAGGTCGTCTCCTCCTACACCCCCACCATCAGTGCGTTGTTGGAGTCCGCCGAGCGGGTGGTGGCGCCCCGCGGGAGTCTTGCCGTCGCGGCACGCCAGAGCCCGGGCAGACCCGAACTGCCGGCGGTGGAAGACGAGTCAGCGGAGTTCCTGCGGTGCTTTCCCGACGCGGCAGCGCTCAACTCCCCACGTGTGGGGGACGTTCTAGCGCGGCTGCGCGAGGCCCACTGGGTGCACTTCGCCTGCCACGCCGACGCCTCCGGGCTCGCCGTGAACGACGGCACCGTCTCCTTGGAACAGCTCGCCGACCTGCGTCTCGCGGACGCCGAGTTCTGCTATCTGTCGGCGTGCAGCACGGCCGCGCCCGACCCGCGCGCCTACGACGAATCCGTCCACCTGGCCGCTCTGCTTCACCTGCAGTCGTTCGTCCATGTCGTCGGCACCCTGTGGGAGGTCGACAGCGACAAGGCCCTGTGTGCGGCGCGGGAGGTGTACCGGACACTGACGGAGCACGGCGCACCCGACAGCACACGGGCCGCGCAGGCCGTGCACGACGCCGCGCGGTCCCTGCGCCGCGAGGCCCCGCGCGACGTCGACGTCTGGTCTTCTCTGCTGCACATCGGGCCGTAGAGGCTGGGCACGGGAGCCGCCGGACGTGACACCGAACGCCGATGTCATGCATGTCTGCGAGACCGGCGACCGGCACGACGGTCGGGTGTTCTCCGACGAGGTACCGGGCGACGGCCCAGCTAGGACGCGACCGGGTTCTCCCCCTCCACCAGCATCCGGGCCGCCGCGTCCGATCCGTGGCGGCCATCGAAGTCACGGAACGCTTGCTCGATCTCGCCGTGCACGCGGGCGACGAGCGGCTCGAAGTCCCGGTGGGTGACGATCAGGAACTGGCGGTCGCACAGGGCCTCGACGACCTGTTCGCCGACCCGGTCCGGGTCCGCGCCCTGTGCCAGCATCGCGTTGTTGGCCTCGGCGAGGTCCCTGCGCACGGCCCGGCCGAGCAGCTTCGCCTCGCTCTCGGCGGCCGTGGTGGTGATCCTGGTGGCGACCGTGCCCGGGGTGAGGACGGACACGGAGATTTCCGTGCCCTTGAGCTCCTCCCGCAGCGCCATGGAGAAGCCGACGCACGCGAACTTCGACGAGGCGTAGGCGCCCACGCCGGCCATCGGGACGAGCCCCGCCATCGACGCGGTGTTCATGACGTGCGCGCGACCGCCGCGCCGCTTGAAGCGCGGCAGGAACGTCGCCGTCCCGAGGAACGGGCCCTCGGTGTTGATCGCGAACACCCAGCGCCACACCTCGACCGGCGTCCTGTCGATCGTCCCGCCCCCGTTCACGCCCGCGTTGTTGCACAGGATCGAGATCGGCCCGAGCGCCTCCTCGGCACGGTCGGCCGCGTCCGCCCAGCTGTCGGCATCGCTCACGTCGAGTCGCAGCGCCGTCACCGTGCCGCCCGCGTCGGTCAACTCCTGGGCCACGACGGCGAGTCGGTCCTCGTCGATGTCGGCGAGTGCCACCTTCGCTCCCGCGGCGACGAGCGCCCGGCTGACACCGAGACCGATCCCCGATGCCGCACCGGTGACGAACGCTGCTTCTCCTGCCGGCCAGTTCATGCTTTGTCTCCTCCGGTGTGCGCCGCCGCGCGGGTCCGCGGCGGACTGCGCCCACGGTGCGTGGGCCGTGCGATGTGCCGACACCGACGTTCGCGGCGGATGTCGGCCGTTCGACCCGCCATGTACGCGCCGCACGCCCTGCCCGTCCCCGGGCGCGCGATTGGCGGGTGAACTCCCCGCCGACCGCCCTGCTTGTCGGTACCGCCGGCCCCCGGCCACCTTCGACCATGGCCCAGACCGGTCACGCACCACGACGGATACGCACCACGACAGACACGCACCACGACCGGTACGCGTCACGGCAGACACGCCTCACGACAGACACGAGGGAGACCCATGTCCCAGCACGTACGGCCGCCGTTCGATCCCGAGGTCGAGGCGGTCCTGACCGTCCTGGCCGAACAGCTTCCGGCGGTGACGGCCGAGACGATTCCGGCACTGCGGCAGGCCACCCTGCCCGTCATCTCCGACGGGACCCTGAACGCCGCCGGGGTCACCCGCCGGGACGTGACCGTCCCCGGCCACCAGGGCGCCGACCTCGTCGCCACCGTGCTCGCCAGGTCCGATCGCACGGGCACGGCCACGGGTCCCGGCATCTATCACATCCACGGCGGCGGGATGATCGCCGGCCAGCGCATGATCGGGGTGGAGCAGATACTCCCCTGGATCGTGGAGCACGACGCCGTGGCCGTGACCGTGGAGTACCGGCTCGCACCCGAGTTCCCCGACCCGTACCCGGTCGAGGACTGCTACGCGGGGCTGCTGTGGACCGCCGAGCACGCCGCGGAACTCGGCATCGACCCCACCCGTCTGCTCATCGCCGGCGCCAGTGCCGGAGGCGGTCTCGCCGCGGGCACCGCGCTCCTGGCCCGCGACCGGGGCGGGCCCTCGCTCGCCGGGCAGGTCCTGATCTGCCCGATGCTCGACGACCGGGACCGGACCGTCTCCAGCGCCCAGTACGAGGACGGAGGCACCTGGGTACGGGGGAGCAACCGGACCGGATGGAACGCGCTGCTCGGCGACCGGCGCGGCACCGACGACGTATCGGTCTACGCCGCGCCCGCGCGAGCCACCGATCTGTCGGGGCTTCCCCCGGCGTTCATCGACTGCGGTTCCGCCGAGCTCTTCCGGGACGAGGACGTCGCGTACGCGTCCGCGCTCTGGCACTCCGGCGTGCAGGCCGAACTGCACGTCTGGCCGGGCGGATACCACGGGTTCGACATGCTCGCGCCGCACACCGGCATCGCGCGGGCGGCGATCACCGCCCGGAACGAGTGGGTGGCCCGCACCCTCGACACCCGCCCTCCGGGCACCGGCGGGCGGTAGGCGGCACCAACAGCGACCGGCACAGCCGGTGACCCGGAAGAAGAAACGGAAGAGGAAGAAGGAGTCTGAAGGATGAAGGCAGCACGGTTCCACGCCAAGGAGGACATCCGCGTGGAGGAGGTGGCGGAGCCCGGTCCGGGCCCGGGGCAGGTGAAGCTCCGCAATGCCTACGCCGGCATCTGCGGCTCCGATCTTCACCTCTACTTCTATCCCGAGTCGATGCCGTTCGACATGCACCACCCGCATCCGCTGACCGGGGCGATGGTGCCGCAGATCGTCGGTCACGAGTTCGCGGGCACCGTCGTCGAGGTCGGCGACGGCGTGACGGACGTACAGGTGGGCGACCGATGTGCCGTCTTCCCGCACCAGGTCTCGTGCGGCAAGTGCACGGCCTGCCGCCGGGGCCGGCCCTTCATCTGCCCGCTGATGGCCGCGCTCGGGACGAACGTCGAGGGTGGCGGCCTGTCGCAGTACACCGTGTGCGACGCGAGGACGGCGCACGTCCTGCCGGACAACGTGGACCTGCGGATGGGCGCGCTCGTCGAGCCGATGGCGGTGGGCTGGCACGCGGTGGCCCGCAGCGGCGTCGAGGCCGGCGGCTCCGCGCTCGTGGCGGGCGCGGGACCGATCGGCATCGGCGCCTGGTTCGCGTTCAAGGCGCGCGGTGTGGAGCGGGTCCTGGTGTCCGAGCCGAACGCGGAGCGGCGCGGGGTACTGGCCGCGCTGGGCGCACACGTCGTCGACCCGGGGAACGAGGACGTGGCGGCCGCCGTCGCGGCGCTCACCGACGGCGCGGGGGTGGACGCGGCGGTGGACGCGGCGGGCGCGGGCGCCGCGTTCGACGCCGCCCTGGCGGCTCTGGTCCCGGGCGGCCGGTTGGTGGCCACGGCGCTGCACGAGCACCCTTCGGGCTTCGATCCCACCCAGCTGATGCTGCGCGAGACCGAGATCGTGGGCGCGGTCGGCTATCGACCCGAGGAGTTCGACGCGGTCATCGCGGCGATGGCCGACGGGTTCTACGACACCGCCGGCTGGGTGCAGGAGATGCCACTGGAGAAGGTCGTGGACGCCCTCCACGCACTGCGCGGCGGCACCGGCGGGAAGATCCTCCTGACCATCGACTGAGCCAGCCGTTCAGGAACGGTCCGGCAGGGGCGGCATGCGGGCTCCGGCCGGACCGTGGTGTTCCGGCGGCGCTCGCGGCCCGGAACACGCGGGTCGTAGGCTGGTCTCCACACGCCGGGGAGAGAACATGCAGGAACTCGTCGGGCGCCTCACCGCCCTCGATCCCAGGGCAAGCGAAACCCTGAAGATCGTCACCTACTTCGACACGCTCGTCGTCGCGGGGGCGGGCCTCGACGGGCTGCTGCGCGGCGCCGCCGCGCTCTCCGGAGTGGTGGCCGGGGCCGAGCGGCGCGGGCGGGTCGGCCGCCGCGCCCCCGACGGCGGGAAGCCCCCGGCGTCCCCGCCGGCCGCGGAGTGCCCGCGCTCGCCGCGGCGCACGTTCTCGGCGGGATCCGTATGGCTGGAGCGCGACGGCGAGCCCCATGCCAACGACGAAATGATCGTGGAACGGCTGGCGCTGGCCCTGGAGCTGATCGAGTCCCGGTACGACCCGGTCGGCGCGCTGGAGACCGCGATCGATCCGGCGCGCTCCCCCGACGAGCGCACGACGGCTCTGGCCCGGCTGCGACTCACGCCCGGCGCCCGCGTCCGGATCATCGCGTCCGCGCCGGACACGCAGCCAGGCGACGCGCCCTCGACCGTCGTACCGACCCGCGACGGTCTTCTGCGGGCCACCCTGGGCACCGCCACCACCGAGCCGCCGTCGGCCGCGGCGGGACTGGGGACGTGGGTACGGGCCGACCACGCGCCCGAGTCGTGGGACGCGGCGATGATCGCGCTGCGTCTCACCGAACCCTCCATGCCGGTCGTCGACGCCGGCGACCTGGGCACGCTGCTGATGCTGGCCCGGGCACACGACCCGCAGGCGCCCCACGAGGACGTCCGGGCCCTGATGCGTCTGAACGCCCGCTCGGCCCTGGTCCTGCGCACCCTCGTCGAGTCCGACAGCATCCGCTCGGCAGCCGCCGCCCTCGGCATGCACCACTCCACACTGCACGCCCGCCACGAGACCCTGACCCGCGACCTCGGCTACGACCCGCGCACCTCGACCGGCCGCATCAGGTACGGCGCGGCGGAGTTCCTGCGCCGCCTCACGGATGAACGGGCCGGCGATCCCGTATCGACGCACACACCTGACGGACACGGCACGTCGTAAGACGCCTTGCCTCACCGCATGTTCGAGGGGATGGCGATCGAGTCAGGCAACCGGCGCCCCGGCACGTTGACGTCGGACCAGGTGATTTGGTGGCTTGAATCGGTGAACGGCGCCCCGGTCAGGCCGGGTTCGCGCCGCCGCGCACGCGCAGGTGCCGGCGCTTCGTCGAGGCGAGGGCCGGTATACACGTCGAGTCCCCGGCGACCTGGACCAGACGTACGTCACCCGTGTCGACGCCCCCAAGGACCAACGGTCGGTGACCCCGTCGACCGTGGTCGCGGGGCTGCCCTCGCGCACGTTCCCGGCAGCGAGGTGGGCCGGGACATCGGCTACTCGGCGGCCTGGTCCGCGCAGGGCGTGATGACTGCGGTGGGGGACAGCGCTGCCACTGCGAGGCGAACAGAAAAACGCATGTGAGGGGTTCTCCGCTCGAACAGGGGCCCGAACACGGGCCGTGCGATGACCCACTCTTGTCCAGGCCCGCCCCCAGACCGCCCACGCCGGGCCCGGCGGTCACCGGAACAGCCGGGCTGAATCTTCGAAAGTGCCGCACCCGGGCCCTGGGCACAGAGCGGCGACACCCGGTTGGGGAAACTCCCGCATCCCTACACGACGCGCTGTGCGTCACTGAGCCATCCACCGGAAGCCAGCATGAGGTGGCGAATCTGCTCGTTGAGCTCGTCAACGGACCGCGTACCACCAGGAGGTTGAGTGGCGGACATGTGCAGAATCCTATCGGAACCCGTGAAGTCGTGGCCATGGCGCGACGGAAGGCGCACATGCCGCCGCCCCGCCTGGCCGTCCCGGGGCCCTGCGGCCCCGGTTGACGATCACTTCGGGCGGGCAAGAAGGAAGAACAGAACCGGCCCGCACCCTCCCGTGGCCCCGGCATTCAGGGAGGCGGCCGGGACCCATGAGGGGAAGTGAACCGCCATGCGTGCCCCGCAGCACGCCATCCGCGCCCAGTACTCCCTGCCCCCGACGGCCTCGGCCGCCGGCCGGGCCCGGCGACTGGCCCACGCGTTCCTGACCCGGCCGCGACGCCGTCACACGCCCGTCACCCCCGAGCACCTGGGCGATGCCGCACTGATCGTGTCCGAACTGGTGGCCAACGCCGTCGAACACGGCCACGGCAGCTGCCGACTGCGGCTGACCGTCACCGGTCGTCAGGTCACCATCGAGGTCCAGGACGACAACCCCGCGCCCCCACGTCTTCGTCCAGCAGGCCGGCAGTCGGAGAGCGGGCGCGGCATGGTCATCGTGCGTGCTCTCACCCAGCACCTCGAGGTCCTACGCGACGGACACGGCAGCGGCAAGACAGTCCGGGCAGTACTGGCTGACTGATCCTCCCGCCCAACTCCATGCTTCCCCAGCGCATGCGTGGGGTACCCAGGTACCCACGTCCTGGAGCAAAGCGATGGCATAACGTTTCCCGGGCGGAGGGCGTCGGCTGCTTCCCGGGCGGTAGCCGACCTCTGGCCGCCCGTGCGCGGCGGTCGCCACACATATCCAAGCCGTGGTCGCGGACCGCATCGGCGCGTGCGAAACCACCATCCGCGGCAGGAAGGTGGAAGGAGGAACCTGTTGTGGAGGGGCAACAGGACGATGCAGAGGACGGGAAAGGACTCATCCAGCGGGCAGCTGAGGCGGTGACCAGCGCACCGTCCGGACAGCTGGCGGAGCAGTTGTGCCGCTTGTTCCAAACAGGGCTGGGCGCCGACGGGGCAGCGCTGGTGCTGCGCCCGCACACCGAACACGCCCTGCTCCTGCACGCCTCCGACAGCGCCGCGGTGGCGGAACAGGCCCAGTTCACGCTCGGCGACGGGCCCACGATCACCGCCTCGGCCTGCAGACACACGGTCCTCATCGAAGACCTCGCGGACACCAGCTGGCCGCTCAGCATCTGCCTGCACACCCAACTCCCGCAGGTGCGCAGCGTGCTCGCGCTGCCGCTGAATCTGCAGGAACTGCAGCTCGGCGTTCTCACCCTGTATGCGGCCCGCCCGCACGCGTTCACCCCGCTGCAGGCCCAGTACGCCCAGTGCACTGGTCACGGTGGCGCCGCTGGCCGAAGCGCTCGACCAACTCCTCGACGACTGGGAACGGCTGGCACCGGGCACGGCCTACCCCTGGCGCGTCACCCAGCAGGCCATTGGCTACCTCACGGAGCATCACGGATGCAGCCAGACCGACGCCCTGGCCCTCCTGCGCGCCCGCGCCTTCACCCAGAACAGGCCGATCGACCACATCGCCGCCGCCCTGCTCGCCTCCCACAACCGAGGCAGCGACGGACAGGACCCGGGACCTCCACTCGACGCACCGACGCAGTAGGCACGGTTCGCCAGCTCGAAGGCCAGGCCCACCCGAGCACAACCAGCACGCGGGCGCTCCAGTTTGGGCACCGCGCGCCCCTGTCGGATTGCGCGTTCAGTTCGTCCGAGGCTCCTTCGACCACGTGCCGAGGTGAGGGCTGCCGGCCGGTGCCGATAGAGCGGATGCCGCCCTCTTCGTGAGCCATTCCGGTCTCCCGGCCGATGGGGTGGCGCCGGCTCGAGGCCGTGTGCCATCCCCACCGCTCGTTCCACACCAGCGCCAGCATCGGCGCGTTGGGGGCAAGGAGCACGGCGGCGGCCACCACGTCGCCGGGCGCGTGCACCATCTCGACGGCCCGCCGCTCCGCAAGGCACTCCTGGGCGAGCGCGTCCGCGACGTCCTGGACGTACGGGCGCAGCCGCCGGCCGCGCAGCACGGTCCGCGCATACGCGATGGCAGCCCCGCCGCACCGCGACCGGGTACCCCAGGCGCTCCGCGGCCTGCGAGGTGGCCGGCTTCTCCCGGTAGGCCCGCAGAACGCCGCGCGGGCAGTGCTCGTTCTCGTCGACTTCGGGCAGGTCGGGTTGTTCTGGACGCAGTGCGTCGAGCACGGCGCATGGCGACGTCACGATCATGGAGAGCGCCCAGGTAGCGGGCGTATGCGTCCCGGCGATGCGCCTCCGGCGACCGCGCCGAACAGGTTCGACATGGCGCCGAGGTCGCCCCGGGGGAAGAAACGGGCCTTCCACACCGTCTCGACCTCGACGAGGGTGCGGTCGAGCAGCGGCAGCCGCCATACCGGCAGTGCCCGCAGCCTGCGTCGGACCGCGTACCAGTGGAGCCAGACCTTCACGTGCTCGTCCCTTCTTCCTGCCATGCCCAGGGGGCGCAATGCCAACGGCCCCGGGGCGGTGATCAGTACCTCGCGGGCGGGCGGCCCGGACGTCGGCACGCCCACGCAGCGACCCGAGGCCCGCGCGCTTCACCTCATCGGCCCCAGCCGCGAAGGCCACCCGCGTTCACGGATGCTCACGGACCGCTCTTCGCCGCGCGCCTTCGCGTCGCCGGTCGGCGAGGTCATTGCACGAGGCGAGAGCACCGACCACGTCCAGGGTGACGACGTCCAAGACAAGAGAGCCCCAGGTGGCTTGCTTGTCGATACCGTTCGGATTCCCGCCGGGCGCATCAGGCCGGTCGGCGGCCGGGGTGCAAGTTCATGCTCGCGGGTTCCTTTCACGATGCGCCGCATCGGCTGCGGCAGACGGATGTATGCCGGTGCGGTCAGGCCAGCGGGCCGGCCAGTTGTTCGCCGAGGGTGCGGCCGGTGAGCTCGGCATTGCGCAGCCGGACGGCCGAGACCGGCTCGGTGGACACTTCGGCGTAGGTGTCGACGTCCGGCATCCGCAGCAGTCCGGCGTCCAGGTCCTCCACCACCAGGTCGAGGCCTTCGGCCGTGGGCAGCCCGGCCTCTCGGCTGGGGCTCCGGAGGGGGCAGGTTGACTCCGCCCGGTCGGGGCGGAGGCCCTGTCACGGACCGGACTTTCGTCCCGATCTGTCCGAAATCAAGGGGCTGTCACGCGTCTGTGATATTTCATACGGAACATCTTGATATGTCCCCCCTAGCTTCATGAGTACGCGGTCAACACGACGCGGAAGACGCAATCAACTCGCTCGACTCATGGAAAGGGGCCGGCGCATGCAGACCTCTCGTATTGCCCGCACGACTCTGGCATCCGCCGTTCTGGGCCTCGGCGCCGTGACCGCCGTCGCCGCCACCGCCGAAGCCGCTCCGCGGCCCGCTCAGCCCGCGGCCACCGTCTCCGCCGCCTCGCATGGCGACAAGGCCGGCCGTACGCAGACCCTGCCGCTCAGTGACGGCAGCACCGCGCACGTCACCAAGCTGGCGAACGGCACGTACCAGGCCTGGGTCACCAAGCACGGTGTGCGGATCGCGGCGCTCGACTCGGCACACAAGACTCAGCGCGTGCACGGTTACACCTACGTACTCAACCAGGCGAACGGCTTCGCCGGAGTGGTGCACCCTGGCGGCTGGCACAGCGAGCAGGATGTGCCGCAGCACTCGAAGAAGGACGCGCACCACAAGAAGCACGACCACAGGACGAAGCACCACAAGAACCAGAGCGGCAAGACACACGACGTGCGGCTCGCGGATGGTGCCGTCGCCCACGTCACCAAGCTGCCGAACGGTACGTACCAGGCCTGGGTCACCAAGCACGGTGTGCGGATCGCCGCCCTGGACGCCCACCACAGCACGGCCCGCGTCCACGGACACCACTACACACTGAACGCCCACACCGGAGCCGTACACGTGCGCTGATACAGCCGCCGGTCCTCGCCCTGCCCCTCTGCGACCACAGGGCAGGGCGAGAGCCGTGACACCTGCGACACGGATCCCGGGCTCAGTCGGACAGAAGGCCTCGCGCCAGTCGCATCAACAGGCCCGCGACCAGGGCCCGTCTGGACGGCCACCGGGACCGGGTAGATGAACTCGCGGCCGAGGGCGAGCAGCGGCACAGAGGCGGCGACCAGGGGGCATCGACGCAACGCGGTCGCCCACACACCCTGCGGAACGCCCATCCGTATCGACATCGGGGTCAACGACGGGTGCGCGAACCGGCAGGTCTCCGACGACGGCCCGGCCCTGCTCCCCGAACAACACCGGTGGGCCTTCAACCGCTTCTACCGCGCCGAGGCATCACGCAGCCGCGCCACAGGCGTCGGGGCAGGCCTGGGGCTGTCAATCGTTCACTCCCTCCACATGAGAGTTCCCCTTTCGACCGCATGGGCTGAGCCACTTCACCCTCGGCGCACCTCTATGGCAGGTGACGCACCGCGGCGAGTGCTCCCGCGTCAGGTCACCTCGGCTGCTTCGGTTCTGCGGTCAGAACCAGCCGTCGAACCGCTTCACGATTTCTTGCAGGGCGAGCCCGCCAGCCGACGCTCCCACGGCGTACGCGGCGCCGCGCAGTAGTTGGGCTACGAGCGTCCGCAAGTGGCGGCGTCCTCGACGGACCGCTTCGTTCTTCGGTGACGAGGCAGGGGTGGGGTGTTGGGCGGCGCCCCCGTAGACTCGGTCATGTCATCACCTGTCCTTGAATGGGTGGGTGGCACGAGAGAGCCCTGGGCCAGGTTGGGAAGCCGCGAGCAACAGGGCTCTCTTGTATACCCTGAACCTTACATTCGAAGGCCCGCGTCCAGAGTGCGCTCAGTAAGCGCGGTTAACGATTGCTAACTCCTGCGTTATTGAGGTTTCGCGACGCAACACGGCTTCGAATCTAAGGTTTCGCTGGGCGCCCAGGAGTGAACGGATCCCCACCGAACGACACCCACGCCCCGCTGCCATCCGAGAGCAGGACGCCCGACAGGGGGGCCTGCCCAACTTCTTTGCGAACTTTTGACCCCCGGTTGGAAGGTGAGGATCGAACTACGCCTGCAATGCGGGCAGTTGAGGATTTCCCGGCAGCCACCAGAGCGCTAAGCCGCGGCGTCTCCACGGTCCGCGGGCATCACGTCGGCAGCACCAACTCCGACCCGGATCGCGCAGCTTGGCGTCCGCGCCCGGGACATCGTTCGACTCCGGCCTGTGCGCCCGCACCTCGGCCGTTCCCGACTGGCTGGCCCGCCTGGAGGAACTCACACGGCGCCCGGTCGTGCTGACTCTCGCTCCTCTGTATATCCGCCCTGTACTACGTAAGAGGGACGAACAGCTGCGCCGACTTCGCCACGGGCTGTTTTCCACCAACCCGGTTGGCAGCGGCCTGGGCCCCGTCCTGTCCTCCGACGACGTGGATGAGCTGCGGGCACAGGGGCAGAGCATGCCGCATCGCTTCGGTCGGGCGCGCTCAGTGACCGACCGGCATGCCGTCCTCACCCTCGTCGGTGACATCACCGACCAGGCCGTGCCCCTTGAACGACCGGGTCGGGAGAGAAGCGTGCTGCCCCTGTCGATCGCCGCGCAGCACAACCCGCTCAGCACCCGGCAGGCCGTCGACCCCGTCTACTTCGCCGGCCCCCCTGAGCGGCGTTGCATCGGCCGGGACGCCGGCTTCGAAGACGCGGGGGACGCAATACTTCTACCCTTTTCTGGGCCCGGACGGTGTCCCGCACGCCAGCCGGAGCATCAGCTGGGCGTGGCGCTGTCGGCACGCAGCGAATGGCTTCACGAACTGAGCGGCGACGGTCGGCACGCCGCCCCGACAAAAAGTCTGCGCGAGACCGCCACAGGGGAAGTCGGTCCGTGTAGCGTCAAGATCAGCTGTCATGGTTCCGAAGTACCGGTCGCCCGTGAGCACGAATTCCGGGCGTTGCGCTGTTCCACGTCCCGAAGGACCAGGACGATCACCTCCGGTTCCCGCACGGTGCGGGAACCGTTATCGAGTCTCCTTGGAGGACGACATGGCTATCGGAACCGTGAAGTGGTTCAACGCGGAAAAGGGTTTCGGCTTCATCGAGCAGGACGGCGGAGGCCCCGACGTCTTCGCCCACTACTCCAACATCAACGCCTCCGGCTTCCGCGAGCTCCAGGAAGGCCAGAAGGTCAACTTCGACATCACCCAGGGCCAGAAGGGCCCGCAGGCGGAGAACATCACCCCCGCCTGAGCCCGCAGCTCCTCGACGCCCGCCCCGGGCTTGGCCGGGGCGGGCGTCGTGCGTCGAAGGGCCGCGTCATCGGCGTGTCAGCAGAGGGCACACGCCAGGACAGCCGACCGGCTGTGACGGTCCGCCGCGACCGCTCCAGGTTTACAGGCCTGCCGCCACGACTGGCGGCTGATGGCGGCTTAAGATCCGCTTTGTGGCGATCGAACTACCTGACGACTTGATTGAATTGCAGCGCGCGGCCGACGACGAGGGCCGCAAGCTCGAGCACCTCGATTCCGATGAACGTGAGAAGCAGCGCGAAGTCTGGTTCGAGGCCGCGGCGAAGGCCCAGGCTGCGGTCTCCACGTACGCGGTCAAGAACGGCCTCGACCGGTTCGACGTCGAGAAGCAGCTCCGTCAGGTCGCTCGGAACCCACAGGCTTCGCAGGAGTAGGCCACTCACGGAGCGGCCACTCCTGCCGCTGTCCCACTCCGTCAGGAGCAGGTGCGCGTCGGCGTGTTCCCCAAGCTGTGCCTGCAGTCCGGTGAACTTGCGGTCGGCCGTCTCCGGATCATTCCACCAGCCGTCCAGGATCCGTGCGCCGTCGCGTTCGAGAGCGACGTGGTAGCGGCCGGGCGGAGCTTCAGGCTCAGGTCGCTGTGTGGTCATCGTGATTCCTCGGGCGCGACGCGGTGGCGGCGGGGCGGATGGTCTGCGCGCCGAACCGGATGCGGGCCGCGTCGGCGACGGTTTCGAGGCGGCGGGCACGCTCGTCGTGGCCCTCGTCGAACAGCAGCTGGTGGTGGGCGTCTTCGTCTGGAGTGCGCTGGTCGGTGCGCAGGGTCCCTCTGGCGGACCCGGGCCCGCTGCAGTCCAGGCTGGCGTAGAGGGTGTAGACGAGCGCGCCGAGGGCGAGGGCGTGGCGGGCGACGTCGCCGGCGGCGCGGTCGCAGCCGGTCATCATGACGAGGATCGCGATGATCTGCTCGTGCCAGATCACGACGCCGTTGGTGTCGTCGAGGATCGGCACGAGGTCTCGGTGCGGGTAGTGCGGCGGGGCGCCGTGCCGGGCGGCGATGAAGCGGGCCGGCATGCCGCCCTTGACCGGGCCCGGCCGGAACAGGCTGATGTCGGCGATGATGTCCTGCAGATGCTTGGACTGCAGGCGTGACACCAGGTCCTGCTGACCGGGTGATTCGATCTGGAAGCACCCCAGCACGTCGGCGCGGCGGATCATCTCGAACGTCGCCGCATCGTCGAGGGGCACGTGGTCGGGGTTGTCGAGGTCGAGGTGGCGGCCGGTGGTGCGGCAGATCTCGTCGACGGCATGGGCCATGGACGACTGCATGAGCACGCCCAGGACGTCCAGCTTCAGCAGCCCGAGGTCCTCCACGTCCTCCTTGTCGGCCTGCACCATCGGGTAGGCGCCGTCCGGCGTGGGCTGGACAGGTAGCCGGCCCAGCAGCGACGCGTTGGAAACGATGACCCCGCAGGTGTGCCTGGCGACATCACCTGGTAGCCGTCCTCTGGCCAAGAACCCCGATCTCGGCTTTGACTTGCTCGAACACGGCAACGGCAGTGAAGGGACACGGACGTGCGCGCACGGGGCATCAACTACGACACAGGGTTCCTCCCAGGAGAAGAACTCTCCCGCAAGAGCTTCACCCCTGAGACGGTCCGGCACGATATGGCGGTGATCTCCAGAGATCTCCACTGTGACGCCGTTCGCATCTCGGGCCGAGAGCCTGAACGGTTGAGCATCGCTGCAAGGCACGCTGCAGACGCGGGCCTTGAGGTGTGGTTCGCCCCCTTTCCCGTGGACCTCCCCCGCGACCAGTTGCTCCCGTTCTTCGCCGACTGCGCCGCTCGGGCCGAAGCCGTGCGGGAGGCCGGCGCTGATGTGGTGTTCGTCGCCGGCTGCGAGATCAGCGCATTCTGCGGCGGTTTCCTCCCGGGCGACACCTACGGCGACCGTATGCGGGCCATGGCTGCCGCCGACATGGAGTGGTGGTCCTCCCTCGGACCGGTGCAAGAACGCCTCAACGACTTCCTCTCCCAGATCGCCGCGACCGTCCGTATGCACTTCGGCGGGCGGGTCACCTACGCATCGGCTCCCTGGGAGTTCGTCGACTGGGGTGCGTTCGACCTCGTCGGCATCGATGCCTATCGGGCCGCATACAACGCCGACAGCTTCCGTGACGAGCTGCGTGGGCATCTCGCCCACGGCAAGCCCGTCGCGGTGACCGAGTACGGAACCTGCGCGTACCGGGGCGCGGGAGAACGTGGCGGCATGGCCTGGCAGGTGCCGCTCGGCGCGGCCCCGGACGAAGACGAGCAGGCGCGCTACCTCACCGAATTGCTGGACATCTTCGAGGACGAAGGCGTGGACACCGCGCTCTGGTTCACCTTCGCCGGTTACAGCAGGCCCGGGGAGCAAGACCTTGGCTCCTACGGCGTCGTCAGGATGCTCGACGAGAAGCGCTGGGAACCGAAGAAGGTGTTCCACACAATGGCAGCCAGACACCAACGCGGCTGACGCACCACGACCTCCAGTCCTTAATAGCACCCGCTCTACAGCACCGGATCATCCGTCACACTGGCGCGCGGGGCGCCGGATGATCTACTGCTCAGCCTGCCGCCCCTAACCGGCATGAGCACCCCGAACGACCGTCACACCAGCCCTTTGACCTGCGGCTTCAAGTTGACGGAGGCTCAGTGGGGAGGGCATCGCGATGGTGGCGGTATCGCGGCGATGTCGACACGACGTACAGAATCAGCGCCGCGGCGCTGCACGCGCATCGCATCCGAAAGCCGTGGCAGCGGAGCCAGTTCGGATGCCGGACTGACATGTTCGGCTCTTCCGGTCGCCCAGCAGGTGCTGAACCTACGGCGCGACTTCGGCTCCCCCCGAATGGGGAAACACCCTTGCTCAGGATGAACGGTCGGGCCTTCGCGTGAACCGGCCGTCATGAATTAGGACGCTGCGCCGCCGCATGAGCACCACCGGCAAGGGCACTCGCATTGCGGGCCCCACCGTTTCTCCCCCGTCGCGGCGGGGCCTCGTCTGCGACACCGCACTGACGGGCGGCATCGCAGCCCCCATTACTTACCTGCGAGTAAGTCGTGTCAGGATGTCTCCAGAGGGCTCCGCCGTGCATCCCCCGTCGCGGCGGAGCTCTCTTGCGACGCAGGCCCAGGCACTGCCCCCTTCCGCAGGAGCCATCCGAGGAGGGCTGTTGTACCAAAGCTGCGCCGAGGAGGGTCGTTACCTGGCCGTGGCGATCCCATAGGCCCCGAGCACGACAGCTGTGACAGCGCAGAACGCCACGACTAGGCGGGCCGTCCAGTTGTCCTCCACGATGGCCATCTGAATCGTCCGCCAGAATTCGGTTCCCATAGCGCCTCCCTGGCATCGTGCGAGTTCGTCGTCCGATGACCAGTCGACTCACGTCGCACTGCGCCACAGCGCCTGGAAACGTCACACGCGGTGGAAAAGCTCGCTTCCAGTAGGCCAGGGCAGCCGGGCCATGTAGCAGGGGGCCGGGGGAGCGAAGCTGGGTCGTGCCCACGTAAGACGGCTGTCGGGCCACTGATGGCGACGCGCCGGGCGGCGGGGATGACCCGACGCCCGGCTCACCGCACGTCAGGACTCCAGGTACCGCAGTACGGCCAGGATCCGGCGGTTGTAGCCGGTGGCGTGGACGAGTTCGAGCTTGTCGAAGATCATGTTGAGGTTTTTCTCGACGGTGCTCATGGAGACGTTCAGTTTCTCCGAGATCGCCGCATTGGTGTGCCCCTGCGCCAGTGTCTCCAGGACGCTGCGCTCGCGAGGGGTCAGCCGGTTCAGCGGGTCGCTGTGTACCGTGCGGATCACCAGTTGCCGTACGACCTCCGGGTCGATGGCGGCGCCGCCCGCCGCGATCCGTTCCAGCGCGTCGAGGAACTCCTCCACTTGGGCGACCCGGTCCTTCAGCAGGTAGCCGACCCGCTCCGCGTTCGACGCGAGCAGCTGCGCGGCATAGTTGCGCTCCATGTGCTGGGACAGGACGAGCACCCCGACTCCGGGCCACCGCTTGCGGATCTCGAGCGCCGCCCGCAGCCCCTCGTCCGTGTGGGTGGGAGGCATCCGGATGTCCACGACGACGATGTCAGGCCGCAGCAACTCGATCTCCCGCAGGAGGGCGACGGCGTCGCCCACCGCGGCCAGGACCTCGTGCCCCTCCTCGCTGAGGAGGCGGACCAGTCCCTCCCGCAGCAGGGTTGAGTCCTCGGCCAGCATTACGCGCACGGCAGCTCCGCGGTGATCGTGGTGGGTCCCCCTGAGGGGCTGTGGACGTGCAGACGGCCGTCCAGGGCGCCGACCCGGCTGTGCAGCCCGGTCAGTCCGCTGCCCTCCGGCTTGGCGCCGCCGACGCCGTCGTCCTCGATCTGGACGACGACGACCGGTCCGTACTTGCGGACGCTCACCTGGATCTCTGTGGCGGCCGAGTGCTTGGCGGCGTTGGTCACCGCCTCCGACACGACGAAGTACGCGGCGGTCTCCACGGAGGCGGGCAGCGGCTCGGTGAGCGCGAAGTCGGTCCGGACGGGGATGGTGCACCGCTGCGACACCCCGGCGAGTGCCTCTTGGAGTCCCAGGTTGTCCAGCGCCGTCGGATACACCCGCCAGGCCACTTCCCGCAGTTCCGTCAGGACCTCCTGTGATTCCTTGTGGGCCTGCTCCAGCAGGCTGCGCGCCTGCTCAGGCGTGCGGCCGCCGCGGCGGGCCCGCCCGAGGAGCATGGCCAGCGCGACCAGGCGCTGCTGCACGCCGTCGTGCAGGTCTCGCTCGATGCGCCGCCGCTCGGTGTCGACCGCCTGGAGCACCGCCGCCCGGCTGGTGGCCAGTTCGTCGATTCGCTGCTGCAGCAGTTCGCGCTCCGAGAGCCCGAAGCACTCGCGGGCTAACCGCGCGTCGAGCGCCCCCAGCGAGAACAGGCCCTGCACGTCCAGAAAGAGAAGCACCCCGCCGAGCAGGACCTGCGTGACCAATTCCCAACCATCGAGAGTGCCCCGGGCCAGGCCCCCGACGAGCAGACCCGCGAGGACGGCGCCGAAGACGAGGAGGCCGAGCACCACGCCGGTGATCAGGCCCACGCAGGTACGGGCAGCCAGGTAGCGCAGGATCCCCTGGTCGAGCACCGGGCGAACGGGGAAGGAATCCCCGAAGAACACCGAGCGGCGCCACCGTTCGAGGGCCGCCAGCCGCCGGGCTCCGGAAGTGAGGACGACGAACGCCCAGCGCCGCGTACGCGGCCACAGCAGGAGCGGGCCAAGCGGGACACCAGCGACGACGAAGTACAGCAGTCCCAGCAGCCCGGTCAGGCACCCGAGGAAGACACCGACGGCGCGCAGGGGAAACGTCGGGGCGGGCTCGCCAACTGCCAGCGCGGTTCCGGACACCGTCGGAAGGGACCGGATGGTCATGTCCGCCCCCTCCCCCAGCACGCTCGCCGAGCGTAATGGGGCGGCGCAGCCGGGGCAAGATCGCTCCGTCCGGGTCGAGACTGGACCGGTCACGACGGACGGCGGTGCTGGGCGGTGCCGCGCGAGCGCAGCCGGACCACGATGTAGAAAGCCAAGGCGAGGGCCACCGCGGCCAGAACGGCCTTGCTGATCACACCGACGTAGTCGCCGACCTTGTCCCACTGATCGCCCAGCCAGTACCCCGACATGATGAGCACGGTGTTCCACATCAGCGTGCCCAGGCCGGTGAGGGCCAGGAAAGTCGGCAGGGGCAGGCGCTCCAGGCCGGCGGGCACGGAGATCAGGCTGCGAAAGATCGGCACCATGCGGCCGAGGAAGACAGCCTTGGTGCCGTGCTCGGCGAACCACTCCTCTGTCCGCTCCAGGTCGGAGGTCTTGACCAGGGGCAGCTTCGCCCAGATCGCGTACATCCGCTCGCGGCCGACCAGTGCGCCGATCCAGTAGAGGATCGCGGCACCCGCCACGGACCCGAGAGTGGTCCAGAAGAGGGCCGCGAACAGGCTGATGGCTCCCTGTCCGGCGGCGAAGCCGGTCAACGGCAGGATGATCTCGCTCGGCAGCGGCGGGAAGATGTTCTCCAGGGCGACAGCGAGGCCGGCACCGGGTGCGCCCATGGCGTCCACCAGGTCGGCGGCCCATCCCGCGATGCCGTCCGCGGGCTCTTGTGGCAGCGCGAGGGTGACGTGGTCCATTCGAAGTCTCCAGGTACGAAGCGCACGCCGCGGACAGGTGCCGCGATCCGTTGACCACGCTAGAAGTGTCAGCTCAGTGCCGGTATGCGGATAGCCGCCGAACTCGTACGGTTCCCCCTACCTCGGACCCTGAGGTTTTCCGCAGGGTCCGAGATGGGACGGGCAGGGGCGGCAGCAAAGTACCTGCGAGAAGGCGGTAGTTGTTCGGACCTGCCGCGCCCTCAATCAGGGACGCCTGGCCCGCCACACCACGGACCGCTCGTCCCTGGGACCGCCGCTCGACGTCTCCCCCCCGAGGCTGCTATATCGCGTCAAGCGGTTGAGGAGAGATCTTCACGGGCGAGCTCCGTGTCCGCCTCGGTGCGGAGCTGGTCGGCGTAGACATTCGCCAGTACGGCCTCGCCTTCCTGTTTCGCCTTGGCGCCCTCCCCCTTGCCCTTGCCCTTGGCGTGCGCACCCCTCGCTGCCAGCACACGGGACACCCCAAGGAGGAGGGCGCCCCCGAGGGCTGCCGCACCCGTCGCAGCGGTCGTGATGAAGCCCGGTTCGAGAGGCCCCATGTGGTTCGCACCGGCGCCGCTCATCCCTGCCCTGAACCCGAGCCCTGATTGTGGCGATCCGCGCCCCGCGCCAACTGGGGTACGCCACAGGGCACGCAACCCCCGTCGGTCAAGGAGTGTGGCAGGCTCATGATGATGACGGCGGCTGCGGAACCGTGCGGGGTCACGCTCGACGAAGCCTGCAGAGGATGGCTTGAGGAGTGGTTCGGGACTCCCCTGGGACCTCGGGCCGGTATGCGCGCTGACGGTGCGGCACGTCGGCGCCTACCTCGGCGCGGGCGAGCGGGACGTCACAGCCATCGGGAAGTCGTTGTAGGTCAAGATCGTGGCCGGAACCAGGGGGAAGGCTTTGCGCGTCCCGGAGCTTGACCTGAACTGTTTTTGACCCAAGAGGAGACCCCATGCAGCAGGCAACCAACCGACGGATCGCCGTGCGAGCAGCAGGGGCGCTGTTGGCGGTGGCGTTCGCGGCGGGTTGCTCGGCGAGCGTGGGTGCGAAGAACGTGAGCAAAGACGAGGTCGCGAAGCAGGCCTCGACGGCCCTGGGCAAGCAGATCGGCCGGGAGCCGGACAAGATCATCTGCGGGGACGACCTCAAGGCCGAGGTGGGCGCCACCGTGCGCTGCCAACTCACCGACGGCGGCCAGCGGATGGGCATGACGGTCACCGCGAAGTCGGTCGACGGCGACAAGGTCAACATGGACTTCAAGGTCGACGACGCCGCGGGCGCGGGCTCCTCCGCAAGTCCGGAGCCCACCGACGCGCCGAGCACCGGCACCGGTGGCGGGGCGGTCAGCAGCGTGGAGGTCGCCCGCCAGGGCAAGGCCGCCCTGACGGCGCAGGTCGGCAAGGCACCCGACTCCTTCACCTGCCCCGACGACCTCCCGGCCAAGGTGGGCGCCGTCGTCCACTGCCAACTGGCGTCGGAGGGCAAGCAGTACGGGGTGACGGTGACCGCGAAGTCGGTCGTCAACGGCCGGGTCAGCATGGGCTTCAAGGTGGACGACACCGCGACCGGCTGACCCCGGTCCGCCCCGCCCGCCCGACACATGCAGAACACGCCGCCGGGGAAGCCGACTGGCATCCGGCCTCCCCGGCGGCGCGCACCCACCCGGGGCACATCGGCCTACGCCGTCGTCGCCACCCCCTCCGCCTCCCCCTCGCGCAGCGACTGCGCGTTCTCCTCGGACCGCACCGGGGCCGACGGCGCCAGCTCGGCCGCGGCCTCCTCCGGGGACGTCTCCCGCAGGCGGCGCAGGTAGCGCTCGTACCAAAGGAGTGAGGCGCCGAGGAAGACGACGAGGCCGCCGACGTTGTAGGCCAGCGTCAGCCACAGCGCCTGGCCCTCGGGGAACGTAGACGCCACGAAGGCGACCGCGAACACCGCGAGGAGGAAGACGGACATGCCGAGGCCCACCGCCCGGGAACCGAACCGGAATTCGCGCACCGCGCCCTCGAAGCGGGCCCGCAGCATCAGGTAGGCGACCAGGATGAGGGCCGGCGGGAGCAGCGCCGTGGCGGCCGTCATGTTGGTGACGATCTTCAGCAGGTCGTCGATCGAGCTGCCCGCGCCGAGCGTCGGGATGAACAGCAGCGGCACGACGATCGCGAACTGGATCCAGGAGCCGACGACCGGCACCCCCTGGTCGTTGAGCGCCACGACACGCTTGCCGAAGACCTTGTCGGGGATCTCCGAGAAGAAGATCTTCACCGGTGCGGAGGTCCAGATCAGCAGGCCGCCCAGGGTGGCGACCAGCATGATGAGGCCCACGCCCCGCACCACCAGGTCGCCCGACAGGCCGAAGTGCCCGGCCGCCGACTGCATGGTCACGAAGATGCCGTTGCTGTACGAGACGCTGCTCTTCTTCACGAAGACACCCATCAGCCACGTGCCGACCGAGTAGAGCAGGCCGATCGCGATGCCCGACACGACGATCGTGCGCACGAAGGCGCGCACACCGCCCTTGAGGTCGTTCAGGTACACACCGATCGACTCGGCGCCGCCGACACCCTGGATGATCCACGCCAGCGTGCCGAGGAACGCCCACGCCGTGATGCCGGAGTCCGGGTCGAGGCGCATCCCGCCGGGCGACATGTCATTGGCCGGGGTGATGCCGCCGAGCAGCGCACCCACCCCCGCGACGACGAACAGCAGCGCCATGACCATCATCAGGGTCGACCCGAACGAGGTGACACTGCCGATCCAGCGGGCGCCCTTCGTCGACACGTAGGTGGCGATGAAGAAGATCACCACGGAGAGTACGGCGATGAGCCACGGCTGGATGGCCCACTCGTGGCCCAGGATCATGTAGCCCGCGTACACGAGCACGATCGGCAGCAGCGAGATGAAGTAGAAGAGGTTGACGAACCAGTAGCAGAACGCCGTGAAGAACGCCCAGCGGCCGCCGAGCGAGGACTTCACCCACTGGTAGACACCGGACTCCGAGCGGCGGTTGAGGCTCACCATCTCGGCGATGACGAGGGTGAAGGGCACGAAGTAGAGGATCGTGGCGATCAGGAAGATCGGGGCGGCGAGTGTGCCGATGGCGACGTAGTTGTTGACCACGTTGCGGAAGTTGAAGACGGCCGCGATGACCATGCTGAACAGGATCACCGCACCGATCGAACGGCGATTCGTCATTGAATGCTCCGTTGAAGTCGGGGAGGGTGGCGGGGCGGTGCGGCTACTTGTTGTGGAAGGTGGCGCCCTCCACGGTCACGTGGGCGACGACCGCCGTCGTCGCGGGTGCCGACAGGACACGGACCGCGTCGTCGGGTCCTGCCACGAGGACGGCGCCGCGCGGGACGGTGTGCCGCTCCCCCGTGCCGCGCAGATACTGACGGTCGGTCAAGTCGCTGTATCCCACGGCCCCTTCCAGCGCAGCCACGGGGGCCGACTCGATCTCGGCGTCCCCGTCGACGGGCGACAGGACGTACAGGTACCGGCGGCGGGCGACAAAGGCGTCCGTGGCGAGCGCGTCGGTGTGCTCGCGCATCGTCGTGAGCGAGTCACCCACCGAGTACATGACGCCGAGGGGGCGTCCCTCGGTGCGCAGCGCCTGGAGCGTCCGCTCCCACTTGGTGACACCGCCGAGCACCTCTTCGAGGTGGGCATGGTCGCGGAAGATCCTCACGAGGCGGTCCCTTCGTCGTGGTGGGGCGCGGCGGCGGACACCGAGCGCAGGTCGAGCTCGAAGCGGAACGGCTCGAAGCGGACCCGGTGGGTGTCGAGGACCTCGCTGCCCCACGAGTTGGAACCGAGGCCGAGCACACGGTGGTTGATGTTCACGGTCACGCGGTCCTCCGCCGCGAGGTCGGTGCGGTGCCGCGCGGCGTCGATCGCCGCCGCGGAGTACGGCCACGCCGAGAACGCGAAGGGGCCCGAGGCCACCGCCCGCACGGCCAGCCCGTCACCGTGCGGGTCGGTGAGGGCCGCCCAGCGCACCTCGCCGCGGTTGGCGCAGTCCTGGGGCACGACGTACGGGGTGAACATGTCGTCGACGGAGGTGTGCCAGCGGCCGAGGGTGGCGGCCGCGCGGGAGTCCGGGTAGTTCTCGCCGGGCCCGAGGCCGTACCAGTCGACGGCGCGCAGCTCGCGCGGGACCGCGAAGGACAGACCGATGCGGGGCACGATGTCGCGGTAGTCGCCGACGGGTTCGCCCGCGACGACCAGGTGTACGCCGTCGGCGGCGAGGGTCCAGGTCAGCGAGACACGCATGGCGATGTCGAGGGTGGGTGGCGCGATGCGCTGGGCCACCTCCACGACGACCGCGCCGTCCTGCTCCCGCCACGAGATATCACGCGTCGAGGTCTGCAGGTGCGCGAGGAACCGGGGCGCCCACAGCTCGTCGTTCTCCTGCTGGTGGTTGTCGATCAGGGGCTTCCAGAAGCCGACGCGGGGCGGCTCCTGGAGGAGTTCGCGCCCGTGGCTGCGCCACGACAGGGCGCCGGTGAGCAGGTCGACCGTGTACCGGTCGCCGGCCGGGGTGGTGACGGTGAGCGAGGTGGCGTCGGCCTCGGCGGCGACGGCCGCGCGCTTCACCGGCCCTGCGGTGCGGCGGGAACGATCGGCGACGAGCGTCTGGAACCGGCCCAACTCCCGCATCGGCTCCGCCCATTCGTGCGCGGTGGTGGACAGGACGCGGGCGCTGACATGTGTCTCGCCGTGCGCCGCGACGTCCGTGTGCACGACCTCGCTCCATGCCTTGCCGGGCGGCACGGGGCCCGGGGTGAGTGTGCGGGAGCCGACGACGCGGCCGTCGTGCAGCGTTTCGAGGACGACCAGCACGTCGGACAGGTCGGTGAACCAGCGCCCGTTCGTCACGGTGCACACCCCGTCCGCGTACTCGACGCGCACAGGGCAGATGACGTGCTTGTACTCGACGAGTCCCGGGCTCGGCTCCTGCCACGGGAAGACCAGTCCGTCGATGCAGAAGCTGCCGTTGTGCGGGAAGTCCCCGTGGTCGCCGCCGTAGGCGTGGTACTCGCGGCCGTCGTCCGTGGTGGCGACGAGGCCGTGGTCGCACCACTCCCACAGGAAGTGCCCCTGGATGCTGTCCCAGGTCTCGAAGACCCGCTGGTACTCGGCGAGTCCGCCGGGCCCGTTGCCCATGGCGTGCCCGTACTCGCACAGGATGCGCGGCTTGGGGTGCGGGTGCTCCCCCATGTCGTTCATCTGCGAGACACGCGAGTACATGGTGGAGATGACATCGACGACCTCGGCGTCCCGGTCCTCCTCGTAGTGCACCGGGCGTGTGGGGTCGAGTTCCTTGCAACGCCGGTACATGGCGGGGATGTTGCGCCCGTACCCGGACTCGTTGCCCAGGGACCACATGACGATCGAGGCGTGGTTGCGCTGCGCGAGCACGTGCCGCTCGATCCGGTCGACGTACGCGGTCTGCCACGCCTCGTCGTCCGTGATCCGGGACAGGTCGCCGATGTTGGCGAAACCGTGCGTCTCCAGATCCGTCTCCGCGAGCACGAACAGGCCGATGCGGTCGCACAGTTCGTAGAAGCGGGGGTCGTTCGGGTAGTGCGCGGTGCGCACGGCGTTGATGTTGTGCTGCTTCATCAGGTGCAGGTCGCGCTCGACGCGGGCCATGCCGACGGCGCGCCCGTGCCGGTCGTCGTGGTCGTGCCGGTTGACGCCGTGCATCTTGAACGGTGTGCCGTTGAGCAGGAGGCGTCCGTCGACGATGGTCACCTCCGCCAGGCCGAGGCGGTGCGGCACATGCTCCACGGTCCCGTCGGCGGCGCGGGCCGTCAGGCGCATGTCGTACAGGTACGGGTCCTCGGGGTTCCAGAACCGTGCGCCCTCGACGACGAGCGTGGCGTCCGTGCCCGGTGTGACGGCGCGCGAGGCGACGAGGCGCTCGCCGTCGTACACCTCCCAGGTGACCTCCGGCTCCCCGACGGCACTGGTCGTCAAAACAAGTTCGGCGCGGTCGTCCGCGAGGCGGTGGGTGCGCACGAAGAAGTCGGCGAGGTGCGCGGCGGGCCGGCTCAGCAGATAGCAGTCGCGGAAGATCCCGGACGCCCACCACATGTCCTGGTCCTCGAGGTACGTGCCGTCCGAGTACTGGAGCACCTTGACGACGAGGTGGTTGGTGCCGGGGTGTGCCACGTCGGTGACATCGAACTCGGCGCTCAGGCGCGAGCCCTTGGTCATGCCGACGTAGGCGCCGTCCCAGTAGATCTCGGCGTAGCTCTCGACCCCGTCGAAGCGGAGCACGGTGCGCTCGCCGTCCGGCGTCTCGGGCAGTTCGACGGTGCGCTGATAGACGCCGGTCGGGTCGTCGGCGGGCACCCGCGGCGGGTCGACCGGGAACGGGAAGCCTTCGTCGGTGTACTGCAACCGCCCATACCCGTCGACCTGCCACAGGTGCGGCACGCGCACGGTGTCCCAGCCCTCGGACTCCTCGGCGAGCCCGGCGGCGGGGACGCGCGCCGGGTGGTCGAAGAGCCGGAACCGCCAGTCGCCGGTCAGATCGACGAAGCCGCGCGAACGGCGGCGGTCCATGGTGCGGGCCAGCTCGGCCGTCTCGTAGCCGAAGAAGTACGCCCGCGCGGGCAGCCGATGGCGTCCGGTGAGGGCGGGGTTCTCCCAGTCCGCCGACTCCCGGTCGGCCCGGTCCCGGTCGGCCGGGTCCGTGAGGTGGATCGTCATGATCCGGAATGTAACCGGTTACATTCGTGCGTCACAACAGCCGTCGAATGTGACCTGGATCTCACCTCGCGCGTCCGCACCCGCCGTCCTGACAGCACGTCATCTGGGCGATACTGAGCACTGCACTTCGTTGTTCGTCCTGGTCACGGGCTCCCTGCCCGTACGGAAAGGTCCCCCGATGCCCCGAGGCAGGCCCGGCGCTCCGCGCTCCGTGACGATCGCCGATGTCGCCCGCGAGGCGGGGGTCTCGCGCGCGACGGCCTCCCGCGCGCTCAACGACTCGGACCTCGTCACGCCCGAGACGAAGCGCGTCGTGCAGGAGGCCGTGGAGCGCACCGGCTTCGTGCTGAACGCGCGCGGCCGCGCCCTGGCCACCGGCCGCGCGGAGACGGTGGGCGTCCTGGTGACCGAGCCGCTGGACGAGCTGTTCGACGACCCGACGTACGGCAGGGTGCTGCGCGGTGTCGCGGAGGGGCTGACGGGCAGCGGCTTCCTGCCGGTGATCATTCAGGCGTCCAGCGAGTCGGAGCGCGCGCTCGCGCTGCGCAGCTTCGGCCGGCGCTCGGTCGACGCGGTCGTCCACCTCACCCCGTACCGGGGCAGCGACCTGCTGGAGTCCCTCGCGGGCACCGGGCTGCCGGTGGTCCTGTGCGGGCAGCTCGTCGACTCGCCGTACGACGGGATCTTCTCGACGGTCTACTCCGACGACGTGCGCGGGGCCCGCCTCGCGGCGGAGCGGGTGCTCGCCGACGGGCGCGAGCGGGTGGCCGTCGTGCTCGGCCCGGCGGACAACCCGGCGACCGTCGACCGCCGGCGCGGCTACGCGGAGGTGCTCGGGTCCCGCCTCGACGAGGCGCTCGTCGTGCACACCGGCTGGGACACCGCGGCCGGACACGCGGCGACGGCCCGCCTGCTGGAGGCGCACCCCGACATCGACGCGGTTCTCGCGGGCTCCGACCGCATCGCCGTCGGCGCGCTGGCCGCCCTGCACGCCGCCGGGCGGCAGGTCCCCGGGGACGTCGCCGTGGTCGGCTTCGACGGCCATGCCATCGCCGAGACCTCGGAGCCGCCGCTGACCACGGTCGCGCAGCCGCTCGTGCAGGAGGGACATGTCGCGGCGCGTCTGGCCCTCGACATGATCGGCGGTGCGGCCCCGCGCACCGAGGTGCTCGAGATGAGCCTGGTGTCTCGCGTGTCCGCCTGAGCGCGTCTTCCTTCCCCACCCCGCGGCCAGGGTAAGCAACGCTGCGCTTCGGCAGTCATTTCTGTGGTGCTGCTGAGCCTTGTGGAGCGAACCGTCGGTTCCGGATAGTGGCCTTGATCGGCGCAGCAGTGGTGTCCCCACACGTCGCCACGCGTCGCACCACGTCGCCGCAAGTCGTCGCGAGGGGAAGACATGAAGGCCAGGAGGCGTCGGGGCACAGCCGCCGCGCTCGCCCTGAGTTGCGCCGTCGCCCTGACGGGATGCGTCAAGAACACCGAGCACACCGGCAGCCCGGCCGGACCGAAGGTGAAGGTCGCCGCGGAAGCCGAACTGGCCGGACTGGTACCCAAGTCGGTTGCGGACAAGGGCTACTTGAAGATCGGCATCGGACCCAACTACTTCCCGAACGAGTACCGCGACTCGCACAACAGAATCGTCGGCTGGGACGTCGAGATCGGCGACGCGATGGCCGCCAAGCTGGGCCTGAAGGCGAAGTACGTCGAGTCGAACTTCCCCCGGATCCTGTCGGGCCTCGGCGTCGGGGACTACGACATCGGGGTCTCGTCCTTCACCGACACCGCCGAGCGTCGGCAGAAGGTCGACTTCGTCGACTACTACAAGGCCGGCACCCAGTGGGCGAGCGGCACCAGGACCGAGAAGGTCGGCCCGGACAACGCGTGCGGCAAGACGGTCGGCGCGCAGAACAACACGTACCAGCTGCTCGACTATCTGCCGGCGCTCAGCAAGAAGTGCCTCAGGGCCGGGCAGCCACCCATCAAGATCGACTCGTACGACGACCAGACGCAGTCCACGACCGCCGTGGCGGTGAGCAAGGCCGACGCGAGCGTCGCCGACTCGCCGGTGACCGCGTACGCCGTGAAGCAGAGCCACGGCCAACTGCGCCTGTCCAGCGGCATCTTGGAGGCCGCGCCGT
Organism: Streptomyces sp. NPDC107575; assembly: GCF_055657265.1. Classification (NCBI taxonomy): domain Bacteria; kingdom Bacillati; phylum Actinomycetota; class Actinomycetes; order Kitasatosporales; family Streptomycetaceae; genus Streptomyces; species Streptomyces sp. NPDC107575. The sequence continues at coordinate 153,156 of NZ_JBVKBG010000012.1, forward strand.
ACGGGACACCGCTCAAGAAGGGCAGTGATCTGAGCCGCGCCCTGGTGGCGGCGTTCGAGGCGATCGAGAAGGACGGCACGTACGACAAGATCCTGAAACGTTGGGGGGTGCAGGCCGGTGCCGTCGACACGTTCGAGGTCAATGGAGGCTCCTGAGCCGGTGTCAGCGGGTACGGCGCTCCGGCCCGGGGCGGACACGGACGACATCCACGCCGTGCCGCTGCGGCACCCGTGGCGGTGGGTGTCCGCGGCGGTCGTGGTGGTGCTGGCGGTGCTGTTCGCCATCAGCGCCGCGGGCAACGAGAACTATCTGTGGCACACGTACCTGAAGTACCTCTTCGACCAGCGCATCTCCAAGGGCGCGGGCGTGACGGTCCTGATCACCCTGATCTCGATGCTGATCGCGACCGCGGCGGGCCTGCTCGCGGCGGTGGCGCGGATGTCGGAGAACTTCGTGCTCCGCTATGCCGCCTGGCTGTACATCTGGGCCTTCCGCGGCACTCCGGTCTACGTACAGCTGGTCTTCTGGGGCCTGTTCACCAGCCTGTATCCGCGGATCGGGCTCGACATCCCCGGCGTGGGCCTGCTGTTCGGCGTCGACACCAAGCCGTGGTTCACGCCGATGGTGGCCGCCTGCATCGGACTCGGCCTGAACGAGGGCTCGTACATGTCCGAGGTGATGCGCGCCGGCATCCTGTCGGTGGGCCAGGGGCAGCGCGAGGCCGCCGCGGCGCTCGGCATCCCCCGCGGCAAGATGATGCGCCGCATCGTGATGCCGCAGGCCATGCGCGTCATCATCCCGCCGACCGGGAACTCCCTGATCGGGATGCTCAAGACCACGTCGCTCGTGGTGGCCATCCCGGTGTCGGTCGAACTGTACGTCCGGGTGCGGGACATCTCCGGGGTGCTCTACCAGCCGGTTCCGCTGCTGCTCGTGGCGTGCACGTGGTACCTCGCGATGACGAGCGTACTGATGGTGGGTCAGCACTTCGTGGAGAAGCACTACGCGCGCGGTGACGCGCGGGCGGCGCGCGGGCGTCAGCGGCGCGCGGCGGCCGACGAGGACGGTGAGAAGGCGTGACGGCAACCCCTGAATCCCGTACGGACAACCGGACTTGCGGCCCCACGGACAGCCCACTGATGGTCGAGGCACGCGCCGTGCGCAAGCGCTTCGGCGACGCGCAGGTACTGAAGGGCATCTCACTCGAGGTGGCTCCGGGCACCGTGACGGTCCTGGTGGGCCCCTCCGGCTCCGGCAAGTCCACCTTCCTGCGCTGCATCAACCACCTGGAGCAGGTCGACGGCGGCCGTCTGTACGTGGACGGGCGCCTGGTCGGATACCGCGAACAGGGAGGCAAACTGTATGAGTTGCACCCCAGGGAGGCGGCCCGTCAGCGGCGTGACATCGGCATGGTGTTCCAGCGCTTCAACCTGTTCCCGCACATGACGGCGCTGGAGAACGTCATCGAGTCCCCGGTCCAGGTGAAGCGGCAGAGCAAGGCCGCCGCGACCCGGCGCGCCCGTGAACTCCTCGCCGAGGTGGGCCTGTCGGAGCGCGAGCACGCCGATCCCTCCCAGCTGTCGGGAGGCCAGCAGCAGCGCGTGGCGATCGCGCGGGCTCTGGCCATGGACCCGAAGCTGATGCTGTTCGACGAGCCGACGTCGGCGCTCGACCCGGAGCTGGTCGGCGAGGTCCTGGAGGTCATGCGCAAGCTGGCCAGGAGCGGCATGACGATGATCGTGGTGACACACGAGGTCGGCTTCGCGCGCGAGGTGGGCGACCACATGGTGTTCATGGACGACGGCATGGTCGTCGAGCAGGGCACACCCTCGGCGGTCCTCGACGACCCGCGGCACGAACGCACCCGCGCCTTCTTCTCGAAGGTGCTGTAGACGACGTGGGAGCAACGGTGACGTACGACAGCACAGTCGCGGCCGGAGTCGGCTGGGACACCGTGGACGTGGCCCGGGACTGGGTCGGTCTGCCGCCCCTGAGGGGCGATGTGACGGCCGACGCGTGCGTGGTGGGCCTGGGCGGCAGCGGACTCGCGGCCGTCGACGCGCTCCTCGACCGCGGCCTTTCGGTGGTCGGCCTCGACGCGGGCCGGGTGGCGGCGGGCGCGGCGGGCCGCAACGGCGGCATCCTCTCGGGCGGCGGCGCCATGTCCCTCGCCTCGGAGGCGAACGGTGTGCCCCGCGCCGACCGGATCGCGCTCTACCACGACAGCGACGCCGAGCTGCGGCGCCTGGAGACACAGCTCGGGCCCGCGGTCGTCGAGCGCGCTCCGCTCTACCGGATCGCCGGCTTCGTGCGCGGCCCGCGGGACGACGCCGAGCGGGCCCTGGAGGCCGAACACCTCGCCGCCCTGCGCGCGGACGCGGCCGTCATGCGCGAGGCGGGCATCCCGGTCGAGGACTACGACGGCGAGATGGGCCGCGGCCTGGTGCTCCCGAACCGGGCCCGCATCAACCCGACGGTACGCGCCCTGAAGTTGGCGACCCACTGCCTCGAGCGCGGCGCGGTACTGCACGAGAACAGCCACGTCGCAGGCATCGAATCGGGCGCGGCCCACACCGGCGAGGGCACGGTTCGGGCACGCGTGATCCTGGTGGCGGTCGACGGCAAACTGGACGCGATTCTCCCCCAACTCGCGGGCACGGTGCGCTCGGTACGCCTCCAGATGCTCGCCACCGCACCGCTCTCGCGCCGCATCCTGGACGGCCCGCTCGGCTGCCGCGACGGCTTCGAGTGGATGCAGCAGGACGCCGAGGGCCGCCTGCTCATCGGGGGCGGCCGCGACCGGTACGAGTCCGCCGAGAACACCCTCGACGACCACCCCACCGCCCCGGTCCAGCGCTGGATCGACCAGCAGGCCGAACGCGCCGCGGGCGAACCCGTGCGGGTCACCCACCGCTGGGCGGCATCGGTCGGCTACACCCCCGACCAGCGCGCCCTGTGCGTCCCCGTGCACGACGGTGTCATGGCGGTGGGCGGCTACTCGGGCTCCGGCAACCTGGTGGGCCCGCTGGCCGCGCGGACGGCGGTGGGGCGGCTGCTCGACGGGGCGGAGGTGCCCGGGTACTTCCGGGCGCGGGTGTTGGGAACGGTGAACGAAGCTCCGGCGAGGTGACTCGCATAGCACGGACGATCTCCCCAGTGACCGACCAAGAGTCATCAGAAACGGCCTAGCCGAGCATGCGGTTCGCCTGGGAAGTGCGCCCGATATGACAATTGGTCAGTTCGAGGGGAAGTCACCTAGGGTGCTTACGTAGCCCTCCTGGGCATGTCACAGTCTGCGACGTGAAGAAGATCACTGCACTCGTGTCACCTGTCGCGGCGGCGACAGTGCTCCTCGTCGGCTTCTCTGCTCCAGCCCAGGCGGGTCCGCACTGGAACAGGAGTGTCAAGTGCACAGCAACCGATCCTGACGGTCGGCACGTCCCCACCCGCGTTGGCAACGGTGAGCTGGGATGGAGTCACTTCTCCGGCAAGCACAACATCAAGAGGTGCGCCATCGTCAACATCCCGATCCAGGGGAACGTCGACGATGTACAGGGGCACAACATCCAGTACTGGGGATGGGCCTCGAACAGGGCTCACGGACGCGTGAAACTCATCGTCAAGGTGCGGTACGCGCGCAAGACGGCCGACAAAAGGTACGACGCAGGGCGTGGCAACGTGGTCGGGGTAATCACTGCTTACTGCAAGGGCATGCAGAAGTGTCCAAACTGGGTGAATGAATAGTTTCGTGAGCGAGGACGACCGAGAGATCGAAGAGCTTCAGGTGGAAGTGGTCGACCTCCTGTTGAACTTCGTCTACGCGCCACTACTGGAGGACCAGCACGTACGCGGGGTTCTGCCCGCGCCGACTTGTTCCCCGGCGGTGCGAGCTGTTCTCGGCGACCGGGGCGAGTGTGCCCCGGATCGACTGGCCGCGTACGAGATTCCGCTCCGGCAGGATGACGAACTGCGTACCGCGCACGACGTCGTCGCTTTGCTTCGTGCGGTGCACACCGGCACGCACATCTACCCCGCAAATGGGATTACTTCCACCATGGGGATGGACCTGTACCTGGTCGATCCGGAGCACGTGGAAGAGGCCCCCTTCACCACGGACGACTGGTCTGCCACGTTGCTGCGGAGCCTTGCTCATCCATCCGAGGAGCGGGCCAGGTCACACCTTCGCGGGTTCCTTTTTCGCGACGACGGCCTGCTGCGTCTGTACATGGACAGCGACGAGGTCCCCGGTGTGATCGCTGCGGACGTGCGGCCCGGCGGTGCGCTGACTGCGCTGTTGGCAGCACTTCCTTCCTTGCTTGAAGAGGAATGGCGGGCGGCCGATGCCGGGGACGACCCGCACTGCCGATATCTGGTAGATCTCACCGGCTGGTGAGCAGCCTCGCACCGGACGTGCGCGTTACGTCAACTCCCGGTCAGGCACGGGGTGGGCGACGGGAGGCGGTTTCAGCACCGGTGCCTGGCGGGCCAAGAAGTCCCACAGTTGGTCGGCGACCGGCCCGTGCGGCCGGTCGCGCCGACGTGCTGCGGAGAGTTCCTCGACGACACCGGGAAAGTGCCGTCCGGCGATGGAGATCAGGCGTCCGTCACTCAACTCGGTCTCGATCATGAATCGCGGCACGTGCCCCCACGCCATGCCGTGCAGGATCAGTTCCTTCTTCATGAGGTGGTCAGGTACGGAGCTCTGGGGCGCGCCCTCGACCAGGAAGTGACCTGGCTCGGACGGATGCCGCGCCGAATCCCGGATCACGCATTGGGTGAAGGTCTGCATCCGCTGCGGGGTGATGTCGGTGTCCGGAGGGAAGGGCAGGAAGCCGGGTGCCACGACGGGCACCAGCGCGATGCGGCCGAGGTCGATCCACTCCATCCGCACGTCGCTCTTGGGGACCCGGTGGACGATGAGGTCGGCTTCGTCCTCCAACAGCCGCTCCCAGGGGCCGGTGACGGTCTCGGACTGCAGATGGAGGCGTGTCTGCGGGCGTTGCGCGAAGAAGCCGCTGAGCAGCTCGAGGACCGGTGGAAGCGGGCACAGGTCCCCGAGTACCACGCGCAGCTCGGCCTCTTCGCCCATTGCCAACTGCGCGGCGTAGGTCCCCAGTTCCTCGGCCTCGTGCAGCAGGACGCGCGCCTTGCGGTGAAAGGCGTGTCCGGCATCGGTGAGCCGCACCCGATAACCCGAGCGATCCAGCAGTTCCAGACCCAGCTGGCGCTCCAGCTTGGCGACCGCCGCGAACACGGACGGGTGCGAGCGGTGCAGCAGATCGGCGGCGGCCTGGAAGCCGCCGCCGCGCACGACGGCGTCGAAGCACTGCAATTCGTGGAGCGTGAAGTTCGACATCGACATTGTCCAGCGAACCTACAGTCTGCGTTCGATCTTTGTAATAGAAGTCTGCAGACGGTGTTCCTAGGCTGAGCACATAGCCGCCGGATCACTGGAGTTGCCATGACTGCGCACACCCCCACCGCCATCACCACCGGAGACGGTGTCCGCATCGCCTACCGCTTCGACGGTGACGAGGACAAGCCCGTACTGCTGCTCTCGAACTCCATCGGCACCGACCTCCACATGTGGGACGGCCAGGTGCCGGCCCTGACCGAGCGCTTCCGGCTGCTGCGCTACGACGCGCGCGGCCACGGTGCCTCCGATGCCCCGAGCGGCCCGTACTCCCTGGACCGCCTTGGGCGCGACGTGGTGGAGCTGCTGGACGCCCTGGACCTGCGGCGGGTGCACGTACTGGGTCTTTCGCTGGGCGGAATCGTCGCCCAGTGGCTGGGGATCCACGTCCCGGAGCGCGTCGACCGGCTGGTGCTCTCCAACACCGCCGCACACCTCGGCCCGGCGCACCAGTGGGACCGGCCGATCACGGAACTGCTGGAGGCCCCCGACATGCAGGCCACCGCGGAGAACTTCCTGCACAACTGGTTCCCGGCCCACATGCTGCGCGGTGACAACGAGGTCGTCGAGGGCTTCCGCCGCACTCTGCTCGCCACGCGGCGCGAGGGCGTGGCCGGGAGCTGGGCCGCGGTACGGGACTACGACCTGCGTCGCACGGTCGCCCTCATCCACAGCCCGACCTTGGTCATCGCGGGCGAGCACGACACCGTCACATCGGCCGACCACGGCAAGGAGCTCGCCGCGGCCGTCCCCGGGGCGCGGCTCACCGTCCTTCCCGCGGTGCACATGGCGAACGTCGAGGGGCAGGCGGAGTTCCTGGAGGCCGTGGTGGGCTTCCTCACCGACGGGTCGTGAAGCGGAGGGCGGGTCACGCCCCGCCCCAGGACAGCCTGCCTCCGCTACGCCCGGATCCGCCCCTTGCTCACCATCGCCTCCCGCACCCGCTGTTCCGCGAGACCGCGGCCCGCCGCGTGCGGGGTGATGGCACGGCGGGCGGCCTCGTCCAGGACCGTCACCGCGTTCTCCCGCAGGCGTTTGCTGATCATGTCGAAGATGGTGGGTGTCTCGGGGCGGAAGCCGGAGTAGCGGGCGTCCATGGCGAAGGCCGCCGCCACGACGCCGCCCGCGTTGGCCACGAAGTCGGGCAGCACGTGGACGCCCCGGTTCTCCAGGACCTCCTGGGCCTCGGGTGTGGTCGGCAGGTTGGCTCCCTCCACCACGAGTTTCGCCTTGACCTGGTGGGCGGTCGAGGCGTCGATGACGTCCTGGAGGGCGGCCGGGACGAGGATGTCGCAGTCGACGGTCAGCTCCTGGCCCGGTGCGATCGGGGTGCCCGCGGGGTGGCGGGTCACGAAGGCGTCGCCGTGTTCCTCGCGGGCGGCCTCGAGGGCGGTCACGTCGAGCCCGGCCGGATCGTGCAGGGCGCCTTGTGCGGTGGACACGGCCACGATCGTGGCGCCGAGTTCCGCGAACCGCCGCGCCGCCGCGTGCCCCACGGCCCCGTACCCCTGGAGCGCCACCCGCGCCCCCGAGAGCGGCAGCCGCAGGTGGTGTGCGGCGGCGTCGGTGGCCTCCGCGACGCCGTAGCCGGTGACGCCGAGCCGGTCGTAGGCGACCCCGCCGAGCTGGGCCGGGGTGCCCACCGCCGCGCCCCGGTCGCCGAGTTCGTCCTGGATGACGGCGGCGTCGTTCTCGGTCAGGCCCATGTCCAGGCCCATCACGTACTCGCGGGGCACCTCGTTGGACAGCGCGCGGGCGAAGGCGCGCAGCACCGCCTCCTTGTCGGGCGAGGCGGGGTCCGCGACGATGCCGGCCTTGGCGCCGCCGTAGAAGAGGTCGACGCTTGCCCACTTCCATGTCATCACCCGGGCCAGGCGGGCGACTTCGCCGACGGAGACGGTGGGGCTCATGCGGGTGCCGCCCTTGCCCATGCCGCGCGCCGTGTTGTCGATGACCAGCACGCCCTTCATGCCGGTGCGGCGGTGCGAGACGACGACGATCTTCTCGGGGCCCCAGTCGTCGACGAGGGAGAGTGCGTCGGTCACAGTGCTGGTCCTTGTCTCTACGCAGGATGGCTGGGTCTGCCCGGGGTGGTGGCCGGTGTGGCAGGTCCGGTCGCGCGACTTCACCCTCCGCGTCCGACGCCGCGCCTCACAAGGGTCAGCAGCACGAGACTCTTCTCCTTCCAGCCCCAGTGATGCTTATGCTGTCCGCGCACGCTGTCGGAGCGCCGCCGTGGGGTCCAAGTTCCGGGAGGTTCCGGGTTGTTGAAGCCGCAGCACCTGCTCACGCTGAGGACCGTCGTGCGTACCGGATCGTTCGTCGACGCGGCGCGCGAGCTCGGCTACACCTCGTCGGCGGTCTCCCAGCAGATCTCGGCGCTGGAGAAGGACACCGGCCTGGTGCTGTTCGAGCGGGAGGCGCACGGGATCCGGGCGACCTCGGCGGCGGACCGCCTCGTCGAGCTGGGCGCCCCGCTCCTGGCCACCCTGGAGGAGCTGGACCAGCAGGTGCGACGGCTCGCCACGGGGGCGACCGGACGGCTGCGGCTCGGCAGCTTTCCCACCGCGGGGGTGCGGCTCGTGCCCGCCGCGCTGTCGGCCCTGACCTCGGCCCATCCGCACGCCGAGATCCAGTTGCAGGAGGGCGAGCCGAAGGAGCTCGTCGCCGCCCTGGACGCCGGTGATCTCGATGTGGCCCTGGTGTACGAGTACGGGCTGAGCCCTCAGCAGTGGCCCCCAGGCCTGACGCCTCACCAGCTGCTGCGCGAGGACCTCGTACTGCTGCGGGCCCCGGGCAGCAGCCGCGGCACGCGGCTTTCGGGCCTGTCGGGCGAGCGCTGGATCACGAGCCGGGAGGACACCGCCGGGGCGCTGTCGCTCGACCGGCTGTGCGCGGCGGCCGGCTTCCAGGCGAGCGTCGCCTTTCGCAGCAACAACTACGACGTCGTACGGGAGTTGGTGTCGACGGGACAGGGCGTGGCGATCGTGCCGGGACTGGCCCATGTGCCGAACGCGTCGGTGCGGGCGAGCCGGGTCACCCAGCGCTCGGCCTTCCGCCGCGTGCTCGCCCTGCACCGCCGCGGCAACACCAACCCGCTGCTCAAGGCGGCGATCTGCGCGCTGCGCGGCGCCGTGCCGACCGGTCGGCCCTATGTGCACGGGGCGGGCGACGGGGACGGCACCGTGTAGGGCCGGTCTCCTGGATCGGGCTGGGCACCTTTCCGCAGGACGTCGACGAGGGCCGCCACCGCCGGGCGGTTCTCGGCGAAGGAGCGGAACACCACCACGATGTCGCGCTCCATGACGTCCTCCAGCGCCAGCACGTCCAGGTGGGAGGGGCGCAGCCTGAGCATCAGGTCCGTCACCACGCTCACCCCGACGCCCGCCTCGATGAGGGCCAGCGTGGCCGCCGTGTCCGTGACCTCGTGCAGGACCCGGGGCTCGAACCCGGCGCGGCGGCAGGCGGTCAGCACGGCGCGCCCGTAGTAGCTGTCGGCGAGCGGGAGGATCCAGCCCCACTCGGCGGCGTCGGCCAGGGCGACCGTCCGGCGGCCGTGCGCGGTGCCGGACGGCACGGCGAGCGCGAACCGTTCGCGGGCCAACCGCACCATTTTCAGCGCGGGTTCGCGCCGGATGGGCACGTCCGGGTAGTCGAGGCCGATGGCCAGGTCCACCGTTCCGCCCGCCACGGCGCCGTACACCTCGTCGACGTCCATGTCGCGGCTGCGGACGGTCACCGCGGGGTGCAGTTCCCGGATGCGGCGCAGGGCGGGCGGCAGGATCTCGGCGGCCGCGGAGGCGAAGAGACCCACCCGGAGCGTGCCGGACACCTCGTTGCGGGTGCGCTCCAGCGCCTCGACGGCCTCGCCGTGCGTGGTCAGGATGCGTTCGGCGTGCGCCGCCAACACGGCGCCCGCGTCGGTGAGTTCGACGCGTCTTCCGGTGCGCCGCAGCAGCCGGGTACCGGTGGCCTTCTCCAGCGCGGCGAGCTGCTGCGAGACCCCGCCCGGCGTGTACCCCAGGGCGTCCGCGACGGCGGTGACGGTCCCCCGCCGGGTCAGTTCGACCAGGGACCGCAGCTGCGCACTCGTCCAGTCCATGCCGGGGACTCTAGGTGACTCCCAGCGGGCCGGCGGCGGAAACCGTATAGATCCACTAGACGATCGTGAACAGTAACTGTTGATGGACGTCAACGGTTCGGCTGCTGCACGATGGCCTCCAGACAGCTGATCGGCATCGCCTCCGCACCCCGACTGCCCTCGCCACTGACCGCCCTCGCCGCCCCGGACGTCCGGCCGAAGTCCACGCCCGGCAGCGGCTGTTGGAAGGGATCAGCACGTGAAGCATGTGAAGCCCGTGAAGCCCGTGACCTCCTCAGCTTTCCGGACCGTTCCTTCCACCGCCTCCGTCGTGATCATCGGGGGCGGGGTGATGGGCGCCAGCACCGCCTTCCACCTGGCCGAGGCCGGGGTCCGGGACATCGTCGTCGTCGAGCGCGGCGATCTGGCGTGCGGCAGCTCGGGCAAGCCCATCGGCGGGGTGCGCGCCCAGTTCTCCGACCCGCTCAACATCGAGCTGGGCCACCGCAGTCTGCACGCCTACCGGGACTTCACGCGCCGCCCGGGCGCCGACATCCGGCTCGACACCGTCGGCTACCTCTTCCTCCTCAGCACACACCAACAGGCCGACGAGTTCCGCGAGAGCGTGGAGATCCAGAACGGCCTCGGCGTGTCCAGCCGGATGATCGACCCCGCCGAGGCCCGGAAGCTGTGCCCGTACATCAGCACCGACGGCCTCGTCGCCGCCGCCCACTCCCCCGAGGACGGGCACGCCCGCCCGGCGCTCGTCGTGCGGGGATACGCCGACGCCGCCACCCGCGCGGGTGTCACCATCGCCACGCACACCACGGTCACCGGTCTCGACACCACCGGCGACCGGGTCACCGCCGTGCACACCAGCGCGGGCCGGATCGCCTGCTCCGCGGTCGTCTGCGCGGCGGGTGCCTGGTCGGCGCACATCGGTGAGATGGCCGGCGTCGATCTGCCCGTCCGGCCGGTGCGCCGCCAGCTCGCGTTCACCGCGCCGCTCGCGCCGCCCGCCCCGCGCATCCCCTTCACCATCGACTTCTCCTCCACCGGGTACTTCCACAACAGCGACGACGGCCTGCTGTTCGGCCTCGCCGACCCGGCCGAGGAGGACGGCTTCGACACCACGTGGACCCCCGAGTGGCTGGACCTGTTCCGCACCGCCATGCGTGACCGGGCCCCCGCCCTCGCCGACATGGAGACGGTGAGCGGCTGGGCGGGCCTGTACGAGAACACGCCGGACCACAACGCCGTCATCGGCCGCTCCGGCGAGGTCCCCAACTTCCTGTACGCCGCCGGGTTCTCGGGCCACGGCTTCCTCCAGGCCCCGGCGGTCGGGGAGCTGGTGCGCGACCTGTACCTGGAGCGGGAGCCGTTCACCGACATCTCCCCGCTCAGCGCCGACCGATTCAGGACGGGCGCCGCGGTGAGCCGCCCCGAGGCACACGTGGTGTGACACCAATTGCCCACCAAACCGAGCGAAAGGGAGCCCATGTCCACCGTTCCGCAATGGCGCCTGCGGGCCGCGTTCGCCGCCCGCCTCTCCGAGATGTACGGGCGCGAAGTGCCCGCCTACACCACGCTCGTGGACGTCTCGCGCGAGGTCAACGAGGACGTCCTGGGCGAGCGCGGCGCGGACGCCGAACGCCTGGGCTCCATCGGCCGGGTCACCGCCGAGCGGCACGGCGCCATCCGGGTCGGCACACCCCAGGAGCTGTCGCAGGTGGCCCGGATCTTCGCCGCCGTCGGCATGCACCCGGTCGGCTTCTACGACCTGCGGGAGGCCGCCGCCAGCGCCGTCCCGGTCGTCTCCACCGCGTTCCGTCCGGTCGACGGCGAGGAGCTGGCCCGCAACCCGTTCCGCGTGTTCACCTCCCTGCTCACCCCGGCCGACCCCCGCTTCTTCGACGCCGACCTGCGCTCGCGCCTGGAAGCCTTCCTCGGCGCCCGCGAACTCTTCCCGCAGGAGCTGCTCGACCTGGCCGACCGCGCGGCCACCGAGGGGGAACTGCCGCAGGCGCAGGCCGACCTCTTCCTCGAACTGGCCGTGGCGGCCTTCGAGTTGTCGCCGGAGCCGGTCGACCGGGCCTGGTACCAGGAGCTGGAGCGGGTCTCGGCCGTCGCCGCGGACATCGGCGGCGTACGCAGCACGCACATCAACCACCTCACGCCCCGCGTCCTCGACATCGACGAGCTGTACCGCCGCATGACCGACCGCGGCATCGAGATGATCGACACCATTCAGGGGCCTCCGTCCTGGAAGGGCCCCGACGTGCTGCTGCGGCAGACCTCGTTCAAGGCCCTCGCCGAGCCGCGCGCGATGCGCGCCCCCGACGGCAGCGTGACCAGCGGCGCCCTGCGCGTCCGCTTCGGCGAGGTGGAGGCGCGCGGCATCGCCCTCACCCCGAAGGGCCGCGCGCTGTACGACGACCTGCTCGGGCAGGTCGACCAGCAGGCGGCGGGGCATCCGCCGCAGCGGCGCGGCGACATCGCGCGCGAGGTGTGGGAGCAGCACATGCCCGCCGACGAGGGCGAACTGGCCGCGCGGGGGCTCGCCTACTTCACGTACGAGGCGGTTCCCGGGCACGCACGTGCGGGGCATGCCCCGTCCGATGCGGCCGAGTTGGTGCGTAGTGGCCGGCTGCGCGCCCGGCCCATCGTCTACGAGGACTTCCTGCCGCGCTCGGCCGCCGGCATCTTCCAGTCCAACCTCAGCGGCGAGGGCACCCGCGACAGCGCCCAGGAAGGTGTCGCCTACGACGCCGCCTGGCTCTCCGGCGCCATCGGCCGCGACGTACTCGACCCGTACACCCTCTACGCGGAGCAGCAGAGCCGATCGCTCGCGCGGGCCGCCCGAGAGCTGGGGCTCAAGGGCGCCATCGCCCCCACCGGCTGACCCGCCCACCCACTTCCAAGACGACACGACGAGGAGCACACCATGACCGGGACCACCCTCCCCACCACCGACGAACTGCGGGAGCGCGCGCTCGCCGCGCTGGGCCGCGTCGGTGTCACGCCCGAGGACGGCAGCGACTTCCACGCCCGCACGCCGATCACCGGCGAGGACCTCTTCGGCCTGCCGGCCGCGGGCGAGGCGGACGCCGAGGAGGCCATCGCCGCCGCCCGCGCGGCGTTCCTCACCTGGCGTACGACGCCGGCCCCGCGCCGGGGCGAACTCGTGCGCCGTCTGGGCGAGTTGCTGCGGGAGCACAAGAGCGACCTGGCCGACCTCATCACCATCGAAGCGGGCAAGATCCGCTCCGAGGCGCTCGGCGAGGTCCAGGAAATGATCGACATCTGCGACTTCGCCCTTGGTCTGTCCCGCCAGCTCTACGGCCGCACCATCGCCTCCGAGCGCCCCGGCCACCGCCTCGCCGAGACCTGGCATCCGCTCGGCGTCGTCGGTGTCATCTCCGCGTTCAACTTCCCGGCCGCCGTCTGGTCGTGGAACACCGCCGTCGCCCTCGCCTGCGGCGACACCGTCGTCTGGAAGCCCTCCGAGCTGACCCCGCTCATCTCCCTGGCCTGCGACCGGCTGGTGGCCCGGGCCGCCGACGACGTCGGTGCGCCCCGTGATGTGCACCGGCTGCTGCTCGGGGACCGTGGGGTCGGCGAGCGGCTCGTCGACGATCCGCGCGTCGCGCTCGTCAGTGCCACCGGGTCGACGCGGATGGGCCGTGAGGTGGGTCCGCGCGTCGCCGCCCGCTTCGGTCGCAGTCTCCTCGAACTCGGCGGCAACAACGCCGCGGTCGTCACCCCCTCCGCCGACCTCGACCTCACCGTCCAGGGCGTCGTCTTCGCAGCCGCGGGCACCGCGGGCCAGCGCTGCACCACGCTGCGCCGCCTCATCGTCCACCGCGACATCGCCGACACGCTCGTCGAGCGCCTCACGGCCGCCTACCGCAAGCTGCCGATCGGCAACCCCTTCGACGAGAGCACCCTCGTCGGGCCCCTCATCTCCCCCAAGGCGCTCGACGGCATGCAGGGCGCGCTCGACCGCGTCCAGGCCCAGGGCGGAACGGTCCTCGTCGGCGGCAACCGCCGCCTCGCCGACCAGGCGCCGGGGGCCGCCTATGCCGAGCCCGTGATCGTACGCGTCGACGAACAGAACGACGTCGTGCGCGAGGAGACCTTCGCCCCGATCCTGTACGTGCTGACCTACGACACCTTCGACGAGGCCATCGCGCTGCACAACGACGTGCCTCAGGGCCTGTCCTCCAGCATCTTCACCCGCGACCAGCAGGAGGCCGAGCTCTTCCTGTCCTCCGCCGGTTCCGACTGCGGCATCGCCAACGTCAACATCGGCACGTCCGGCGCGGAGATCGGCGGCGCGTTCGGCGGCGAGAAGGAGACCGGTGGCGGCCGCGAGTCCGGCTCCGACTCCTGGAAGGCGTACATGCGCTCCGCCACCAACACCATCAACTACTCGAGCGAGCTCGCCCTCGCACAGAACGTCAGTTTCCTTTGATGTCGCTCGCCGAGGCCGTGGACCGGTTGCGCGCCGAGATCGGCGGCAGCGGCGACGACGTGGAGTGCTCGTGCGTCCGCACCTCGCGCGGCCGGGCGACACGCCCTGATCAGCCGGACCGGCTCACGAGCTCGGTGAGCAGGATCTGGGTGCGGGTGTGGGCGAATCCGGGCATCTGCTGCAACCGGAGGATCACCTGTTCAAGGTGGTCGGTGTCCCGCACCTGCACCAGGACCTGGGCGTCGGCGTTGCCCGCCGTCGTCCAGGCCCGCACGATCTCCTCCTGCTCGTTGAGCGAGGCGGTCAGCTCCGCCCGCGAGGTGCTGGGGGCGACGTAGAGCCCGATCAACGCCTGCACGCCGAGGCCGAGTTGACGCTGGTCGACCCGCACAGTGTACCCGCGGATGACACCCGTCTCCTCAAGGCGCGCGATGCGCCGCTTGACCGAGGAGGCGGCGAGCCCGGTGATCCGCGCCAGGTGTTCCAGCGAGGCGCGGGCGTCTATCGCCAACTCGCGCAAGATTCCGCGATCCGTATCGTCCATGGGCCGAATTCTTGCACCAGGACGCCGAGTTGCGCAGGATCCATCGACAGCCGGTGCACCCGGAATCTAGCTTCCAGCGCATGCAGACCACGATGCTGTCCGCCCTCGCCGCGGACCTGTTCGACGTCCATGCCGAGGCCGTGCCGCTGCCCGGCGAAGCCACCGACAACACGCGTCTGGACGTGGCGGGCCGGCCCCAGTACCTGCTCAAGATGTACCCGGCCGGCACCAGCCCCGTGGAGATCGAGCTCCAGGAGGCCCTGCTCACCCACCTGGCGCGCACCGAATCGGCCCTGCCCACGGCCTCGTTGGTAGCCACCAGCACCGCGACCGTGGCCGGGCACGACCGCACCGCGCACCTCCTCGAATGGATCCCGGGAACCCCGTACTCCCAGGCGGGCCCGGCGGACGCGGACAGGCTGCACGCGCTGGGATCCGCGGTCGCCACCCTGGACGGCGTCCTCGCCGGATTCGAGCACGCCGCGCTCGACCGCTCCTTCCGCTGGCACCCGCTGCACGCGGGCGACCTCGCACGCGCGCTGCCCCATGTCGCCGACGACGTACGGGAGTTCACCGCGAACGCCCTGGCCCGGCTCGGCGAGCTGATGCCCGAGCTGCGCGCCCTGCCGCAGCAGGCGATCCACAACGACGCCAACGACAACAACGTGCTCCTCGACGCGGACGGGCGGATCGCCGCCATCATCGACTTCGGCGACGTGGTGCGCGCCCCGCGGGTGTGCGGGCTCGCCGTGGCGGCGGCCTACGCCCAGCTCGGCCAGGCCGATCCGGTGGCCGCCGGCTGTGCGGTGGTCGCCGGGTACCACGCCGAGGCCCCGCTGACGGCGGACGAGTTGCGGCTGCTGCCGGACCTGATCAATGCCCGCCTGGCGATGAGCATCGCCAACTCCGTCGAACAGCTCGCCGCCGACCCGGACAACGCCTACCTGGACAGCAGCCAGCCGCAGATCCGCGAGCTGGTGCGGTTGCTCGGAGCCGAACCGCGCGAGGTGCTCGTCGCCCGTTTCCGCGACGCCTGCGGCTACCGCCCCGTCCCGGCCGAGCGGGAGATCGTGGCCTGGCTGCGCTCGGCGGCCTGCGACCCGGCGCCCATGCTGCGCACCGACCCGGCCACCGCCCGGATCCACACCATCGACTGGACCGCGCACGGCCCCGCCGATCTGGACATCCGGCACGGCGCCGAGTCGGTGGGGGCGGCGATCGACGCGCACCGCGCCGCCCACGGCGGCACCCTCACCATCGGCCGGTACCGCGAGGACCGCGTGGTGTACCGCTCGGACGCGTTCGCCGGTGGCCCCGGCGGTGAGCGGCGCAGTGTGCACATGGCGCTCGACGTGTTCGACGTCGCGGGCGCGCCCGTCTTCGCCCCGTTCGACGGGACGGTGAAGGCCGTCGAGTTCCGCGGTGCGGACTATGACTACGGCGGTGTCGTCCTGCTCGAACACCGCACGGGCAGCGGCACACCGTTCTGGCTGCTGGTGGGCCACCTCGACCGGCACAGCGCGGAGCAGCTGCGCGCCGGTGACACCGTGCGGCGCGGAGACACCATCGGCCGCCTGGGCACGGCGGCGGAGAACGGCGGGTGGCCCCCGCACACCCACGTCCAGCTGTTCACCACGCTGCTCGGCCGCTCCACGGATCTGCCCGGCGCGGTCCGCCCGAGCGAGGCCGACGTGTGGGAGAGCATCTGCCCCAACCCGAACCTCGTACTGCGCGCAACGGGCGACACGGCCGCCGCCCCGGACCGGCGCGCCGACCAGATCGCCGCGCGCCGCACCGCGAACCTCTCCCCCACCCTGTCGCTGAGCTACGCGCAGCCGCTGCACATCACGGCGGGCGAGGGCGCCGAACTGATCGACGTGCACGGCAGGCGCTACCTCGACCTGGTCAACAACGTCTGCCACGTGGGCCACAGCCACCCGCACGTGGTCGGCGCGATCGCCGAGCAGGCGGCACGGCTCAACACCAACACCCGCTACCTGCACGCGAACATCACCGAGTACGCGCGCCGGCTCGCCGCCACCTTCCCCGACCCGCTGAACGTGGTGATGCTGACGAACTCGGGCAGCGAGGCCAACGACCTCGCGCTGCGCCTGGCCCGCACCGCCACAGGACGCGAGCACATCCTCACCCTCGACTGGGCCTACCACGGCAACCTCAGCTCGCTGGTCGAGATCAGCCCGTACAAGTTCAACCGCTCCGGCGGCACCGGTCCGGGCGAGCGGGTGCGGGTGTGCGACCTCCCCGACCCCTACCGCGGCGCCTTCGGTCCCGACGGACCGCGCTACGCCGAGCACCTCCGCACCCAGTGCGCCGACCTGTCCGCCGCGGGCACCGGCCCCGCCGCGTTCATCCACGAGTCGATCCCCGGCTGCGCCGGGCAGGTCGAGCTCGCCGACGGCTACCTTCCGGCCGCCTACGCCGAGGCCCGCGCGGCCGGCGCGCTGTGCATCGCGGACGAGGTGCAGTGCGGCTTCGGCCGGGTCGGCGAGCACATGTGGGCCTTCGAGCGGCACGGTGTGGTGCCCGACATCGTCACGCTGGGCAAGCCGATCGGCAACGGCCACCCCATCGCCGCGGTGGTCACCACGCCCGAGGTCGCCCGCAGGTTCCGGACCGGCATGGAGTACTTCAACACCTTCGGCGGCAACCCCGTGTCCTGCGCTGCCGCCCTCGCCGTGCTCGACGTGGTCGAGGACGAACGCCTGATGGCCAACGCCGAACGCGTCGGCGGCTACCTGCGCGGGCGACTGACCGCGATGGCGGAACACCACCCGGCGATCGGCGACGTACGCGGGCGGGGCCTGTTCCTCGGCGCGGACCTCGTCGTCGACAGCGCCACCAAGGAGCCGGACCGCGCGCTCGCGAAGCGGGTGGTGGAGGCTGCGAAGCGGGACGGCGTGCTGCTGTCCACCGACGGCCCCGGCGACAACGTCCTCAAGATCAAGCCGCCGCTGGTCCTGAGCCTGGAACAGGCCCACCGCGCCGCCGATGTCATCGAGCGCGCGCTCACGGAGGCGACAGCTCAATGAGCGGGCAGGGCGACCGCTCCATGAGCCGGCAGCTGGACACGCCTGACGAGAGCCGACAGGCGGCCGCGCCCGACGAGGGCTGTCGGCGCGGCCTCACGCCTCGTCAGATCCAGCTGATGGCCATCGGCGGCGCGATCGGCACGGGCCTCTTCTACGGGTCGAGCACGGTCAGGATTGCCGGGTATCGGCCGGCCCGGCACCGCGCTGCGCGGTGATCGTGCCGGGGGGGGGCCGGGCGCCGTATGCCCCGCCCCTCTTCGGCTACGCCGCCGACTCCGGCGCCGAGCGCGCGCTGCGGCCGAAGAACAGCGACGCCGCGAACGCCACCAGCCCGATGACGCCCGCCAGGACGAACGCCGCGCTCAGACCGCTCGCGTCGGGCGCGCCGGACGCGGCGTCGGACGCGCTCGACGCCACGGTGACGAAGACCGCCGTGCCGAAGGCGCCCGCGACCTGCTGCATCGTCGCGAGGATCGCGCTGCCGTGGGAGTGCAGGTGGTCCGGCAGCACGTTCAGGGAGGCCGTCATCAGCGGGGTCATCATCAGCCCGAGCCCGCCCATGAGCAGCAGGTGCATGCCGATGACCGCGACCAGCGAGGAGTCCGGGCCGAGCAGTGAGAACAGCCACAGCGAGGCCGCCAGCGCGCCCGCTCCCGGGATCACCAGCGGGCGGGCTCCGACGCGGTCGTAGAGCCGGCCCACCGGGCGGCCGAGGACGCCGAGGAGCAGGCCGCCGGGCAGGACGGCGAGGCCGCTGACGAAGGTGGTCGTCCCCATGACCGTCTGGAGGTAGAGCGGCAGCAGGATCGCGGCCGCGCCCAGCATGCACATGAACAGCAGCGCGGACAGCAACAGGGCCACGGAGAAGGTGGGGTTCGCCAGCGGGCGCAGGTCCAGCAGGGCGCGATCGCTGCGCTGCAGACGCAGTTGGCGCAGGACGAACACGGTGAGGGACGCCAGACCGGCGACGATCGGCATCCACGGCTCGACGGTGTGCTCCCCGCCGCCGGTCTCGCCGATGGAGGCGAGGCCGTAGAGGACGCCGCCGAAACCGATGGCGGAGAGCACCACCGACAGCACGTCCAGCGGCACCTTCCTTGTCTCGCTGTCCAGGCGCAGCCATATCGCGCCGATCACCAGCGCCACCAGGGCCAGCGGCAGGACGATCCAGAACATCCAGCGCCAGCCCAGCGAGGACAGCACCGCGCCGCCCACCGTCGGGCCGATGGCCGGGGCCACCGCGATGACGATCGTGATGGTGCCCATCATCGCTCCGCGACGCTCCGCGGGGACCAGCCGCATCACGGTCGTCATCAGCAACGGGATCATCACGGCGGTGCCGAACGCCTGCACCACACGGCCGGTGAGCAGCATGCCGAAGCCGGGCGCGAGGGCGCTGATCAGGGTGCCGGTGCTGAACGCCGTCAGCGAGGCCAGAAAGATCTGGCGCGCGGAGAAGCGCTCGAGCAGGAAGCCGGTGATCGGGATGACCACGGCCATGGTCAGCAGGAAGCCACTGGTCAGCCACTGCACGGTCGTCGTGGAGACCCCCAGGTCGACGGTGAGGTCGCGCAGGGCGACGCTCAGGATCGTCTCGTTGAGGATCATCACGAACGCGGACGCGACAAGGACCGCGATGAGGACACCGGCGCGCGCCGGTGTCCCGCCCGCGGGCGGGACGGCCGTACTGCCGTCCTCCCCGGGGGCGTCCACGTTCTCGACGTTGGTTGGCTGGCTCATGTGGGGCTGTACCTCGCAAGAGTCGGTCGTAGTCATCGGCCCGGCAGTCCGGGCCGCTCAGGGCGCTCACCGCAGGGCAGGAGAACGGCGCACACACACGCGGTGCGCACTTACTCCCCAACGGGCCATCACAGCGGGGCATTCCCGGTATGACGGCGATCCCAGCAGATCACGACATCGCCGCGGGTGTCGCGGGCATTAATGCGCCCCGTGGCCGGGGTCACGCAACCGATCGGCGCCGCGCCTATCCCTGCGGGAAGTCGACACCGGCGGCGCGCAACCGGGCCTCGACCAGCGCGTTCAGCCGGGCGATGGAGGGTGCGTCGTCCTCCCGGTGGCGGTTGACCAGGGCGTAGCGGGCCGCGTTGTCGGACCGGCCCTGCAGCCCGGTGCCCGCCGCCAGCAGTTCGCGGTCGGCCAGTACCTTCTCGGCGAGTTCTGCCGCCAGTTCGTCGAGCCGCGGGTCGTCGGGCTGCCAGGACCCCGCGTCCCAGGCCCGCTTGGTCAGCTCGACGTGCGCGGGATCGTCGAGGAGGTGCTCGAACCGGGTCAGGAAGGTGTCGAGCATCTCCGGGACAAGGGCCCGGGTGAGCACCAGCGCCTCCCGCTGTGTGCTCAAGTACTCGGCGGTGAAGCCGAGTTCGGCCATGCGGTCCAGGACCGCGCACGCCCGGTCGGGCAGCAGGGCCCTGTCACCGTGGGAAATCCGGTGCAGCGTGTCGCGGCGCGCGACGAGGTCTTCGATCTGGTCGGTGAGCCGGCGGTGGACGTCGTCCAAGGCGGCGGTGAACCGCTCGGGTTCCGCGTCGAGCAGGTCACCGATCTCGGCGAGCGGCACTCCGGCCCCGGCCAGGGTCCGCGCCTGGACGAGCCGGAGCAGTTCGGCCGAGCCGTAGCGCCGGTAGCCCGACGTGTCCCGCTCCGGTTCGGCGACCAGGCCGAGCCGGTGATAGTGCCGCACGGTCTTGATCGTGACGCCCGCGTACGCCGCCGCCTGACCGATGGTGAGCCCACCTCTGGCACGCATCCGTTCCCACTCCCCCCGTTGACGCTTGACCTTGACCTTAGGGCAGGGACCAGGCTCGCCGTACTGCCACTTCAGGCAGTGCCCCAGAGGAACCAAGGAGACAATCATGAGCCAGTCCCCGCACACCGCAGCCGACTTCGCCGCCGAATCGGACCGTCCGGAACTGCGCGGCGTCCTCCAGGAGATCGTCGATTCCGGCATCACGGGCATTCAGCTGCGGGTGCACGACGACCGGGGCGCGTGGGTCGCCACCGCCGGCGCCGCGGAGCTGGACGGCAGCGCCGAACCTCCGGCCGCCGGGCACGTCCGTATCGGCAGCAACACCAAGACGTTCACCGCGACGCTGGTGCTGCAACTGGTCGCCGAGGGCAAGGTCGACCTCGACGCGCCGGCCGTCGACCACCTCCCCGAGTTCGACCTCGACCGGCGGATCACGGTGCGCATGCTGCTGCAGCACACCAGCGGGGTGTTCAACCACACCGGCGAGTTCTCCGCGGACGGAACCGTGACCCCCGGGATCCCCTCGACCATCGCGGGCAAGGAATGGGTGGACAACCGCTTCCACACCTACCGCCCGCGCGACCTGGCCCGGCTGTCGCTGTCGAAGCCGCCGCGGTTCGAGCCGGGCGCAGGCTGGAGCTACTCCAACACCAACTACGTGCTGGCCAGACTGCTGGTCGAGAACGTCACCGGCCGCCCGATCGCCGAGGTGACCCAGGAGCGGATCGTGGACCCGCTCGGCCTGACGGGCACGGTGGTGCCGGGCACCTCGCAGGACATCCCCGAGCCGTACGCCCACGCTTACTACCGGTACGAGGACGCGGGCCAGCAGCACACGGTCGACGTCAGCCGGCAGAACCCGTCCTGGGTCGACGCGGGCGGCGACATGATCTCGACCGCCGAGGACCTGCACACCTTCATCTCCGCACTGGCCCGCGGTGAGCTGCTGCCCGCCCCGCTCCTCGCGGAGATGACGAAGCCGCACCCCGAAACCGGCTTCGGCCTCGGCCTGCGCATCCAGCAGACCGGCGGCTCCAACGGCTCCGGCGCCGACACCCTTCTGTTCCACAACGGCGGCCAGGGCGGACACGCGGCGCTGATGTACAGCACGGCCGACGGCAGCAAGACCCTGACCGCCGCGCTCAACTACGTGGACGACGCCGCGATGACCCTGGCGGTCCCGTTCATGAAGGCGCAGGACAGGCTCGTCGAGGCGGTGTTCGGCGGCTGAGCCGTGCAGGAGGACGGGGCCGGGCGCAGCAGGGAACGAGTGGGGCCTCAGCGCCTGGTGGCCCGGCTCCACGCCCGCCCGGCTCCTCGCCGCCGCGAGAAGCTTCCCGTCACGCGGCCGACGACGGTCCGGACGCCGCTCCGGGCCCCGACCAGCGCCTGTACGCCGATGAGGACCCAGACAAAGTTCGACGTCACCGAGGGCCACGCCCCACTGGCGGCGGCAGAGACGGCCAGAAGAGCGCCACCGAGCATGTTGATCAGCTGAAACATCGGGGCGTCCGGCTCGATGACCCGACGCGAGACCAACAGATAGGCGGCAGCCGTACTCAGGGCCCCTACCCAACCTGCTGCCGTCGCCGCGGAGGTCATGATTGCCTGCATGTCCCCCATGGTGGACACCCGCCACATACAGATCAATCGAAGTTCTCTACGCCGGGGGTTAAGCTGAATTGAATGGACGTGGACCCGCGGAAACTGGCCGTTCTGCTCGCCGTGCACCGGGCGGGCGGGATCCTCGCGGCGGCCGACGTACTGCACCTGACGCCCTCCGCCGTGTCGCAGCAGATCGCCCGCCTCGAATCCGAGGTCGGCACCCCTGTCCTCGACCGCCAGCCGCACGGCGCTGTGGTCACGGCCGCGGGCCGGGTGCTGACGGAGACGGCCGAACGCATCGAGTCGGAACTGACGGACGTGACACGGTCGTTGGCGGCCCTGCGCGAGGAGGTCTCCGGCACCGTGGTCATCGCCGCGTTCCAGACGGTGATCCGGGCCCTGCTCGTCCCGCTGGTGCACCAACTGCGCGCCGAATTCCCTGGGTTGGAACTGCAGATCCACGAAATGGACGGCGACAAGGCGCAACAGGAGCTGCGCGCCGGGACGGTGGACCTCCTGATCGTGGAGGCCGAGACGCCGATCGGCCGCAGGTCCGCGCGGGGCACCCGCGACGTGCCGATCCTCGAGGAGCCGTGGGTGGTCGTCACACCCGCCGGAACCCCGACGCCCACCACCCTGAACGACCTCGAACACCTCACCTGGCTCGGCGTGGACTCGGACGCCGCCGCCCACGGCGCCACCGAACACGTACGCCGGGGCATGAACCTCGCCCGTACCGCGCACAGCTACTACGACTACAACGCGGCGCTGGCGCTGGTGGCGGGAGGGCTGGGCGTCGCGGTGGTGCCGTCCCTGGCCGTGCTCGGCATGCCCGTTGAGGGGGTCAAGGCGGTGTCCGTTCCGGGGCTCGGCTATCGCCGCTTGATCGCCCGCCACCGCACGAGCCGCGCCGAGCCGCGCAAGGAGGTGGCGACGGTGCTGGACGGCATCATCAGGGCGGCCGCGGAACTGCCGTCGCCGACGGAGTGACGCACGCGCGGAAAAAATCGCTCGCCCACGCCCCACCGACCTGCCTACCCTTTCCCCGCTGCTTCCTTCCGCACGGCACCCTGCCCGTGCGGCCGAACGACCGGGCCTTGCGCCCACCGAGAAGGTGTCTTGATGACCCGGCCCGCGCCGAGCGCGCCTCACCGCGACGTACGACGTACACGTACTGCACGCAGTGCACCTACCGCACGTACCCACCGCGCATAGCCGTCGAGGCCGCTCGGCCTGCTCTTGCTGTCGATGACCAACTCCCCAGCAAGGAGCACAGGTGTCCGAGCACACCCCCAACCCAAACCCCAGCCCCACCCTCAAGATCAGTACGTTCGTCTGCGCCTGGTGCGGCCTGACCGTCACCCTGGCCGATCCGGACGGTCGCAGCCGCAACCACTGCCCTTCGTGTCTGCACTCGCGGCACGTCCTGGACCACGTTCAGGGCGGCCGCACCGAGTGCCACGGCCGGATGTCCCCGATCGCCATCGCCGTCCTGCGGACCGGCGACTGGATGATCGTCCACCGCTGCGTGCGGTGCGACGAGCTCACCTCGAACCCGGTGAGCCCGGACGACAACCAGCTGTTGCTGATGCGGATGGCGGTACGGCCACTGGCCCAACCGCCCTTCCCCCTCGAAGCGTTCGGAACGTTGTGAGTGGGGAGGCCCGGCATGCCACGCCGTAACCGCACGTCGTCCGACGCCCCCGCCTCCCGGCGGCGCCGTCAACGCGACAAGGACGTCCTCCACGCCCAGCGCGACGGCCACCGCACTCGCGACTTCCGCTGCGCGGGCTGTCGGCTGGACGTGTCCTTGGACGCCCCGGGCAGCGGCCACCGCAACCACTGCCCGAACTGCCTGACCAGCCTGCACGTGGACGCCCGCATCCCGGGCGACCGCGCGTCGGAGTGCCGGGGCCGGATGGAGGCGCTGACGGTGTCCTGCCGCCCGGACGGGGAGTGGCTGATCGTCCACGAGTGCCTCGCGTGCGGCGAACTCTCCACGAACCGCGTCGCGGGCGACGACAACGCCCTGGCCCTGATCCGCCTCGCGGTCCTGCCACTCCAGGCCACGGGCCAAGCGGCAAACCGCACGCTGCTGATGCTGTGAGGGGGTGGGCCGGCACGGACGATGCCCCGGGTCGGCCCACCCCTTGCGCCGCTCGGAGGCGAGACCTGTGGCCACCGGGACTTCGTCAACACCTCAGGCCGATGATGCCCCACCCGCGCCGTGCGGCCTCGGTGACCACCTCTCCCCATTCGGCGACGAGCGCGGCGAACGACGTGAAGTCGTTGAGTTGGCCTGTGGTCCCGGAGGTGTGCCGTTCGAAGGGTTCACGCAGGGAGGGCAGGCATGGCCCGGCCCGGGTCCAGAAGCGATGAACGGCCGCCACGTCCTCGGGAAGGAGCCAGAGCATGGCCGCTGGGCACCAGTGGTTCTCCCGTCCGGGGACGGCAGGTGTGAAGGAGGGGTCCGCGAACTCCCAGTTGTACTCGCCCCACATCAAGGGAGCACTGAACTGGTCCAGGGGCGCCCGGAGTTCGGGCTCGACGAACCGTCACATCTTGTCCCAGCGTTTCCCCGCCCAGAGATGCGGCTTGTACGAGGTGAGCGTGTCGTGGAACTCGTAGCGTGCGTACCAGGGGCTGCCCTCGGCGTCGGGCCAGGTCCACCCCTCCGGCCGGCCGGCGTCCCAGTCGTCGTCGCTCCCGAACGCTGCGGTCTCCACAAGGCTGGACCGCAGCTCGGCCGGCACCGCGTCGATGTACCCGCAGTCGACGATCAGGACTTCCAGGCACACGCCCATCCGGTGAGCGTAAGGCAGTACCTGGAGGACTCAGGCTTTTGGGATGCACTCGTTGCACACGGTGGGGCCGGGGGCCCCTACAGCAGGGCGCCGCCGGACACTTCGAGGCGTTGAGCGGTGACCCATCGCAGGTCCTCGGAGGCGAGCGCGGCGATGGCGTCGCCGATCTCCTGCGGTTCGCCGACGCGGCCGAGCGCGGTCTGCGCGCTCAGGCCCTCGCGCATCTGTGCGTCGTCCCGCATCGCGCCGCCGTTGAAGTCGGTGGCGGTCGGCCCCGGCGCGATGGCGTTGACGCGGATCTTGCGCGCCCCCAGCTCCGCGGCCAACGTCCGGCTGAGGGCCTCGACCGCCGCCTTGGAGGCCGAGTAGACCGAGGTGCCGGCACTGGTGTGGCGGCTGAGGGAGGAGGAGACGTTGATGATCCGACCCCCGTCGGCCAGTACGGGCGCAAGCGCCTGGATGAGGAAGAACGTTCCGCGCACGTTGGTGTCCATCATCGCGTCGTAGTCGTCGACCGTAACTGCTTCCAGCGCTCCGAACAGCCCGATCCCGGCGTTGTTGACCAAGACGTCCAGCCGCGTCGCCTCCCAGCGCTCCAGTTGCCCGGCCAGGCCGGAGACGAAGGCGGGAAACGAGGCCACGTCGCTGACGTCCAGCCGCAGTGCGGCAGCCGTGGCGCCGGTTTCCTGAACGTGCCTGACCGTCTCCTCGGCCTCCTTCGCATCGCCGCGGTAGGTGACGATGACGCGCAGCCCGTGCCGGGCCAGCGCCCGGGCCGCGGCCCGGCCAAGGCCGCGATTGCCGCCGGTCACCAGTGCGATCTTCCCTGGCTCCATGAGTGCTTCTCCTTGGGAAACGGAGCGACGCCGGCCAGGAGTGCTCCCGCCGAGCAGATGCGAGACGAGTGACTCGCCTCCCTTCCACGTAAACACCCACACAGTGGCGAGTCAAGTGACTCGCCTCGCCATGGGGCATACTGGGCCGATGACCGCAGGACTCTCCCCGCACCATCAACAACTCGCTCAGCGCAAGCGCGAGGCGATCACCGCAGCGGCCACGCAGCTGTTCCTGGAGCGGGGCTACGACGGGACCTCGCTGGCGAAAATCGCGCAGGAAGCCGCCGTCTCGAAGTCCACGCTGTTCAAGCAGTTCCCCACCAAGGCGGCGCTCTTCGAGGCCATCGTCACCGAGTACTGGAAGGGCGGGCCGGACCCGGCGGCTCCCGCGACACAGCCCGCCGACCTGCGTGCCGGCCTGAGCTCGATCGGCCGCCAGTACGCCGACCTGATCGGCCGGCCCGCGATGGCGGCCCTCTTCCGCATCGTCATCGCCGAACTTCCGCGCTTCCCGGAACTGGGACGCGCCCAGTTCGAGCTGGGCAAGCTGCCCTACTTCATCTCCGTCCAGCGCTACCTGGAGGACCAGCACACCGCGGGCACCGCGGTGGTACCCGATGCGGAGAGCGCCACCAACCAGTTCCTCGGCATGATCGCCAACTACGTCCTGTGGCCGCGCATGCTGGTCGCCGACTGGAGCCCCGCACCTGCCGACATCGGCCAGGCCGTCGACGAAGCGGTCACGACGATGCTCGCCCGTTACGGCCGCGGCCCCGACCACCCGCAGCACTCCTGACCCGCCAGGAGACCGGACGGTCACCGTCGTCCGCCCATCCCCAACGCAAGCAGCACTGTCTCCGCCACCCGGTAGACCTCCTCGAGGAGGGGGCCCAGAGAGGATGAAGGTAGCGACGCCCAGGTCCCTGAACTCCCGCAGGCGGCCGGCGCTTTGGGCCGTCGAGCCGACGACGGCCGCGCCGGGGCCCGAGCGGAACAGGCTCATGGCCGGCCATAGGCTCGCGGTGCGTCTCCAGCCCCCGTGCGCGGACGGGGACGCGGCCGCCGTGCTAGAGGTCCCGGCACTGCCAGCCGGTGCCGTCCTCGCCCCCCCCTTGAGGCCGACCCCGCAAGGTGCTGCTGGCGTGACCGCGCCCGGCCACGCGGACCCCGAGTCCTGCCCCCACTGCCGGCCTTCACCGAGCGCACCATCGTCGAACGCGACACCCTGCGCCCTCGATGTGCTGTTGCTGGCGACGGGAGGGCGAGTGTGGGCGCGATGTCCGACGGACAGACGCTCAGACCGCCTCCGGTGGATTCTGCTGGATTCCGAGCTGGTTCGCGGCGGCCTCCACGGTCTGCGCCAGCAGGACGGCGATGGTCATCGGTCCGACGCCGCCGGGCACCGGAGTGATCAACCGGGCGCGGGCGGAGGCGGTGTCGAAGTCCACGTCGCCGACGTTGCCCGGGTTGTATCCGGCATCCATCACCACCGCGCCGGGCTTGATGTCCTCGCCCCGGATCAGCCGCGGGCGTCCCACGGCCGCCACCACGACGTCTGCTTCGCGGACGATCGCCGACAGGTCCGCCGTGCGGGAGTGGCAGTACGTCACCGTGGCGTTCTTGGCCAGCAGGAGCATCCCGGCCGGCTTGCCGAGGATCGCGCTGCGCCCCACCACGACGGCGTGCTTGCCGGCGAGTTCGACGTCGTACGCCTCGAGCAGACGCATGATGCCGCCCGGGGTGCAGGACACGAAGCCCGGCAGCGCGAAGCTCATCGCGGCGAACGAATGCATCGTGACCCCGTCGACGTCCTTCTCCGGAGCGATGGCCTCGAACGCCGCTCGCTCGTCGATGTGCGGGCCGCACGGATGCTGGAGCAGGATGCCGTGCACGTCCGGATCGGCGGACAGGCGGGCGAGGGTGTCGACCAGTTCGGCGGTCGTGGTGGTGGCGGGCAGAGCGACGTGCCGGGACCGGATGCCCGCCTTCGCGCACCGGGCCTGCTTCATGCGGACGTACGTGACCGACGCCGGGTCCTCTCCCACGAGCACCGTCGCCAGACAGGGGCTGGTCCCCTCACGCCGCGAAATCTCAGCTGCCTGGGCGGCCGTCTCGTCGAGGATGCGTTTGGCGAGGCCGGTGCCGTCCATGAGCTGGGCCGTCCGAGTCACGGACATGGTTGCCTCCAGGCGTTGCTGACCACTCGCCCAGGCGCACGGCAACGACGTCTCGTCAGACCGCTCCCCGGTGGTGCTCCACCTCAGCGCCAGTCACGGCCCACACCGCACTGTAGTCGCAACCTCTGCGCCCTGCTTGCCCCTGACGCGCACGTCAAGAGTTAACGTCCGGGCCTGCCCAGCCGCTTCGGCTCTCGGAGGTTCCCCATGCCCGCACCGTCCACCGGCCGCGAAATCCGCCTCGCCGCCACTCCTGTCGGCCTGCCAGGACCGGAACACTTCACCATCGCCCACTCCCCCGTCCCACGTCCCAAGACGTGCCAACTCCTCGTCCGCAACCGGCACTTCCTGGTCTTCCCGGGACTGCGCACTCTCGTCTCCGCCGAAGCGAAGGACTTCCCGTTCCCGCCGCTGAAGCCCGGCGAGGCCCTGTTCGGCCCGGCACTGGGCGAGGTGGTGGCGACGGGGCCGGACGTCACCGACATACAGCCCGGCACCTTGGTCACACACATGCAGGGGTGGCGGGAGTACGCGGTGATCGGCGCGGATACCGTACGTGCCGTGCCGGACGGACACCCGGACCCGGTCGCCCTGCTGTCCACGGCATCGGCAGCATACGGAGCACTGACCCGGCTGGCCGAACTACGGCCCGGTGAGACGGTGTTGGTGACCGGCGCGGCCGGCGGAGTCGGGTCGCTCGCCGGGCAGATCGCACGGCTGCTGGGCGCCGCGCGAGTCGTCGGCACCACCCGCAGCCCGGCCAAGGCCGCACGGCTGCGGCAGGAACTCGGGTACGACACCGTGGTGGTGCCCGGCAACGACGGACTCCGTTCACTCGCCGAGGCCGCTCCCGACGGCTACGACGTGATCATCGACAACGTAGGCGGCGAACAGCTCACCGCCGCCGTGGAGTTGACACGACACGGTGCACGGGTCGCCGTGGTCGGTGCCCTGTCCGGACAGTTCGACCCCGCGCTGCCGGGCGGGAGTTCACCCACCGTGATCGACACATTCGCCCTGGTGAAGCGCTCGGTGTCACTGCTCGGCTATCAGAGCGTGGACCATCCCGGAGTGGAGGAAGAGTGGCGCGAACGGTTCGCCGACTGGCTGCGGACCGGGCAGATCGTCTTCCCGTACACGGTACTGCCGGGCATGGAACGCGCCCCTTCGGCGTTGCAGGAGCTACAGCAGGGCCGGCACTTCGGCACCCTGGTGGTGGAAGTCTGACCGGCACGCGGATGAGGGGGACCAGGATGCGGATCGGTGACGCGGCGGCAGCGGCCGGGACCACACCGCGCGCCCTGCGCTTCTACGAGGAGCGGAAGCTCCTGCCGCCACCGCGGCGCACCGCGTCGGGCCAACGGGCCTACACGGAACGAGACTTGGCCCGCATCCGCGTCGTGCGCCGACTGCTCTCGCTCGGCCTGACCGTGGCGGACGTCCGGGCGTGCGCCGACCGTATCGACCTACTGATCGCCGAGCCCGACCGCCGGTGCTCCGCGCCCGCACCGGGCGCCGCACAGGGCGTCGTGGACCAGCGGATCGCCGCGATCGACGCCGAGATCGCCAGGCTCACCGCGCTGCGCGAGAGCCTGGCGGGACAGATCGCGGCGCCCGAGCCGGCCGCGTAACAGAGCAGGAGGTACCTCATGCGGGGACCGGGAGGTGGGAATCCCCGCCGCGGCGACACACTCCGGGCCCCGATCAGCCGATCCCTGTTGGCGATCGGCCCGTTGGACGCGGCTGATCCGGTCAGCGGGGCATGCGCCGCCCCAAGTCCCCTGCCTTCTCACGGAGGCCCACAGCCCAGGCCGCGCCTTCCGTCGGGGTGGACATCCCGGCCACCATGGATACCTGAACATCCTCGAGCTGCGCTTCCTGAGCAGCTCCATGCTCCTCCAGTCCACTTCGATCGCGGCCCGTTCCGCCAGGACCAGCACTGTGGCAATATCCATCGGACCGATGCCCGACGGGAGTTCCAACTCCGCTTCGAAGACCGCTACCTGGCGCCGGAGCATACGGGACACTCCATTGGACGGGGTTTCGGCGTTGCCCGCGTAGCGCGGACCAGTGACTCAGGCGTTCGCCGATCGGGGCCTCGTAGCCCTTGTGGGGGGGGGCTGGTAGTACGTCACGCGAGCGCGCTCCGGGCACACGCATTGCTGACCAAGCGGCCCGCCCGTCAGCCCTGTTGGAGGACGCCGGGAGTGTCGTGCAGGGCCACGCTCTCCTGCAGCGGGACGCGGCCCACGTCGATGGTGTGCATCGGCGATGTCTCGTCGCCGGTGCCGAAGGAGATGCCGAACAGCAGCTTGTGGTCGTCGGGGATGCCGAGGGTCCGGCGGACGGTGTCGGCATAGACGCCGAGGATGGTCTGGGGGATGCCGCGGTAGCCGCGTGCGGTGAGCGAGAGCAGGAAGTTCTGGGCGTACATGCCGATGTCACCGGCCGTGCGCACCCCGTCGCCGAGCACCGGCATGAAGAGGAGGGCGACGTGGGGCGCCCCGTAGAACCTCAGATTCTCGCGGATGACCTCCTTCCTGCCCTCGTGGTCCGAGCGTGCGACGCCGCGGGCGCCGTAGACACTGGCCGCGTGCTGGTGCGACCGCTGCTGGTATACGCCGTCGCCGTAGCCGGTGGTGAAGTCGGGGGACGTCCGGTTCTCTTCGAACGCGGTGAGGAGTTCCTTGCTCAGGGCGTCGCGTGTCGCTCCGGAGACGATGTGGACGTGCCACGGCTGGGTGTTGCTGTTCGACGGTGCCGTCTGGGCGTCTTCGAGGACGCCGCGGATGTCCGTAGCGGGCAGTGGGGTGGGCAGGAACTGCCGGGAGGAGTGCCTGGCCCGTATGAGATCACTGAAGTCCAAGATGGCGGTGGGCAACGCGGGTCCTTTCGGGGAATGGTGTGTCCTGTCGTGGCGGCGTCGCCGGCGCGAGAGGGGGTGTGCCGTCCAGGCCTCACCTCGTCGGGTCGGCGTGTGCACAGGCGTCACCGATGGGCGGCGCGGTTCATCTCGACGATGTCGTCCACGGTGGGGTTGTCCGGGAGGCCGGCGCGGCGTTCGAGCAGGCTGTCGCGGACGGCCGCGTCCTTGACCCGGTCGGCCGCGGCCAGTGCGGCCGGCAGCTCGTCCAGGGTCAACTCCGTGCAGTAGGCAGGGCCGTTGGGCTGCTGGCGCCAGGAGTCGGCCAGGGTTCCGGAGTCGTAGGGGTCGAAGCCCGTGTCGTCCACCAGGCGCATGGCCACGCGCTTGGCTTCGGCGGAATCGCCGGCGACCGGGAGGGCGATGCGGCCCGGCGTGCCCGCCGGAACCCCCTTGGTGCGCTGGGTCTCGGCCAGGGCCGCGTTCCACGCCTTGACCACGGGACGGCCCAGGAGTTCGGCGGTGTACGCGCTCTCCGCCATGCCGTTGTCCACGGCCTCGATCGGATCGCCGAGGAGCCCCGGGTAGTAGTTGGACGTGTCGATGACGACCGTCTCGGCGGGCACGGAGGCGAACAGGTCGGCCAGCTGACCGGCCGCCCCGAAGGGAATGGCCAGGACGATCGCATCCTTGCCCTGGACGGCGTTCTCAAGAGCGACGGTACGGGCGCCCGCCTCCAGTACGTCGGGCGCGACGACCTCGCGGCCGCGGGCATCCGCCACCTCGACGTCGTGACCGGCAGCACTGAGCTTGCTGGCCAGGTTGCCGCCGATCGCACCGGCACCGATAACAGCTATTTGCATGATTTGTCCTTTGAAAGGGTGCACTGCACCAGGGCAGAGCGAAGCGATGAGCGTGTATTTGGGAGGGGTGCCGGACGGCACCCCTCATCCGGCCGGGGCGCCGTGGAGTTACGGCGTCGGCCTGACAGCGGGTTGGGCGGTAGGTCCGGGCAGGGCTACGCCGGAGCGTTCCCCTTGCGGTAGCCGCTGGCGATCAGCGCGCGGAGGCGGTCCAGCGACTCCTCGTCGGTGGCCCCGGCGCCCTTGAGCCAGGCGACCGACACGGCCGCGAGGAACAGGTCGTACCCCCGCACCGACTCCCGTACGGCGCCTGCGACTTGCGCCGCCCGCACGTACTCGTCGGTGGCCGTGATGACGGTGTCACACGGGATGGTGAGCGGGTTGTCCGGATCCTGCGCCCTGGCCGCGGTCATGAGCGGCTCCGGGAGCCCGCTGAAGGCACTGAAGTATTCCTCCAGCGCGCGCAGCCACTGCTCCAGCGCTTCCACGGCGTCCCCGAGCGTGGCGATGTCGGCCTGGCGGGCCACCAGCTCCTCGGACCGCGTCTGGAGAACGGCCGCCAGCAGCGCTTCCCGCGTGGGGAAGTGCCGGTACAGGGTGCCGGCGCCGACGCCCGCCTCCTTGGCCACCGCCTCCAGGGACGTACCGACGCCGTACGTGAGGAAGTGGCGCTGCGCGGCCTCCAGGAGGGCGGTGCGGTTGCGCTGGACGTCCGCGCGGGGTTTGCGCCCCTGCTTTTCACTGGTGCTCATACGCCCTCCTGCCCTGCGCTGTTCCTGCCGCCCCAAAAAAGTGGAGGCAGCCTCCGTACTCATTCGAGATTAAAACGGAGACAGCCTCCGGTCAAGTTCGCGAGGCGCATCACGGGAGAGCGACAATGACCGCCTGGTGCCCTCGACCCTCTCCGGGGACCTGCACCGCCGCATCGCGGGCAGCGAGTTGATCACCTACCCCGACGCCGGTCACGGCGGCATCTTCCAGCACCACCAGAGGTTCGCCCCGGTCGCGGTGGAGTTCCTCGATCGATGATTACTGGCACGCATCAAGGGGCGCGCTCTGGTCACGATCGCCCGGCTCGAGCAGAGCTCGCCAAGCGGCAGAAGGACGGTTCAGGAGGCGGACGGCTCGATCTCGCCCGCGAAGACGATGATCTGGTCGATGAGGCTCCGCCGCAGATGGACGACGTCCGTTCCCGCGAGGCGGGGGCCTCCGTCCGGGGTGGTGAAGACCCACTGGTACCGGGCCCACTCGCTGGGCATGTCCACCGCTGAGCAGCGCACCATCGTGCCGGTCCCGGCCGGGTGGCGCCGGATGTCGAGCACGAACCGTTCGACCGCGGCGATCCCTTCGCTGCGACCCAACGGCCCCCAGAAGACCACGTCCGAGGTCAGGGCCTGGGAGAGCAGGGAAGTCACATAGTTGTCGTCCGAGGTGTTGAACGCGGAGATGAACGTGTCGATCGCGGAGCGTGCCGTCTCTTCCTGCATGCCCCAGTAATACCAGCCGTTGCGCGTGCGTTCGCCCCGCGGGCCGCCGCCCGGACAGGCCGTGATGTAACACCTGCTACATTCCCAGTTGTGTCCAACGACAAATCCGATGGCCGCTGGCTCGTCCTCGTGATCAAACTGCCCGCCGCACCGTCCCGGCACCGCGTCGCGGTCTGGCGCGAGCTGCGCAAGATCGGGGCGCTGTCCCTCGGGCAGGGCGTGTGGGCGGTGCCGGATGTGCCGGTGTTCGCCGGCGGTGTCACGCGCGCCGTCGAACTGACCGAGCGAGCCGAGGGGCAGGCTGTGACGCTCGCCGCGGCCGGGCGGGACGCCGAGGACTCCGCCCGCTTCCAGGCCATGTTCACGCAGGCCCGCTCCGCGGACTGGGCCGAGTTCCTCGCCGACTGCGACAAGTTCGAGGCGGAGATCGCCAAAGAGATCCGCATCGCCAAGTTCACCCTGGCCGAACTGGAGGAAGAGGAGCAGTCGCTGGAGCGGTTGCGGCGCTGGCATCGGGACTTGACCGCGCGCGATGTCTTCGGCGCCCCCGAGTCCACCGACGCGGCGCGACGGCTCAAGGAGTGCGCCGCCGTGTGCGACGACTATGCCGAGCGCGTCTTCGCCGCCCTCCACGACACCGCACAGGACCCGACATCATGACGCGGACGGACCCCGTCGAAGCCCCCTCGGCGCACCAGATGTGGCCGCTGTACGCGGCCGGGTTCACCACCGCCTTCGGCGCACACGGGATCGCCGCCACACTCGGTGGCGACGCGGACGACGCCGTCACCTCGCTGCTCGTCCTGGGCGGACTGCTCGCGCTCTACGACGGCGCCGAGGTACTGCTCAAGCCGCTGTTCGGCACGCTGGCCGACCGGATCGGCGCCCGCCCCGTACTGCTCGGCGGACTCGTCGCGTTCGCCGCGGCCTCCGCCCTGTACGCCATCGCCGACAGCCCGGGCTGGCTGTGGGCGGCCCGGCTCGGCCAGGGCGCCGCCGCCTCCGCATTCTCCCCGTCTGCGTCCGCCTTGGTCGCCCGGCTCAACCCAACGGCCAAGCACGGACGCGCCTTTGGCTCGTACGGCTTCTACAAGTCCATCGGCTACACCCTGGGCCCGCTGCTGGGCGGGGTCCTCGTCTGGACCGGCGGCCTGCGCCTGCTGTTCGCGGTCCTCGCGGTGCTCGGTGCCGCCGTGGCCTTGTGGGCCCTCCTCGTCGTGCCCGCCGTACCGCCGCTGCCCAAGAACCGGCAGACGGTTCTCGACCTGGCGCGCCGACTGGCCGATCCCTCCTTCCTGGCCCCGACCGGCGCGCTCGCGGCCGCGACCGCCGCGCTGTCCGTCGGCGTCGGCTTCCTGCCGGTCTCCGGCACCGTCGCGGGCCTCGGCACCATCGCCACCGGTGCCGCCGTCTCACTGCTCGCAGCCTGCGCCGCGGTGGTCCAGCCGCGTACGGGCCGGGCCCTGGACGAAGGGCGCCTCACCACTCGTACGGGCATGGCCGCCGGCCTGCTCGCCACTGCTGCCGGACTCGCCTGCGCCACGCTGCCCGGCCTGGCGGGCATCCTCCTCGCCGCCGCCCTCATCGGCATCGGCACCGGCCTGATCACCCCGCTCGGCTTCGCGGCACTGTCCTCCGCGACTCCGCGGGAACGCCTGGGCCAGACCATGGGCGCCGCCGAACTCGGCCGCGAACTCGGCGACGCGGGCGGCCCGTTGCTGGTCGCGGTCATCGCTTCCGCGGCCACGCTCACGTACGGATTCGGGGCACTCGCCCTGATCACAGCGGCGGGCGGCGTGGTTGCACTCCTCAGGCGACAACAGCCCAGCAGGGCCGGAAAGTCCGCGTAGACACGGGCCCACCCAGCCTTCAGTGGGTCGGGCCAACCCAAGGGCCGAACCCACTTCGTGGAGCGGCTCTTGGACCGTGAAGCGAGATTCCCTGCAACCGCGCCCGTGAAGCGCTCGCCTGTCCGGCCACCTGGCCGTTGAACGGCGCTCCGTGGCTGATCCGACGCCTCGGCACTACCGCTCGCCCCACCGCGGAATGGGCCACGCAGGCTGCTCGAAGTATGGGGATGGACCTAACGGCGCCGAAGCCCCCGTCGCCCACCTGATCCGAGGTCGGGACTCGAAGTATCCGGCCCGCCTCGACAAATTCCTGAGTGCTACCGGCGGCGACATGAGGGTCGTCGGCACCACCGACCGCCAGACCGGCTTCAGCGGCACCCCCACGTCCCCCACGGCTCCGGCAAGATCAGCGGGAACCTGCGGCACCCACGCCGAATCCCGCGAGTCTTCTACACCGCCACTCTGTTGAGTATCCGCAAGTGCGCGGAATCCCGCCGGTTTTACGACCGCAAGCCCACCTAAGGCAAGCGCCACACCCAGGCGGTGCTCGCCCTGGCCTGTCGCCGGGTCAAGCCCCCTGGGCCCTCGTGCGCGACGCACGGTGCTACCCGCCCGC
Organism: Streptomyces sp. NPDC107575; assembly: GCF_055657265.1. Lineage (NCBI taxonomy): Bacteria > Bacillati > Actinomycetota > Actinomycetes > Kitasatosporales > Streptomycetaceae > Streptomyces > Streptomyces sp. NPDC107575. Next base: position 188,586 of record NZ_JBVKBG010000012.1, read on the forward strand.
GCCGCTCATCGCTCTCGCTGCGAGGTATCGGGCGTCGGTGGCAGGGGGTGGCGGGGTGGCCCAGGGGCTGCTGGCGGGAGCTGGCTGGACTGGGGGCGGTTGGTAGCCGATAGGCGGCGTCGGGGGCAGGTACGTCGTGGCCGGGGGCGCGGGTTGCGGCTGATTTGGGTACGGCGGGGTGGGCAGCGAGTACTCGACCTCGTCGGCCCGTTTTCCGGCGATCGACCGGCGGCGGGCTGGTCGCCCTCTTCGCGCGGATGTGGGAACCATCCACACACGCACGGGCCAGTCGAGCTCGCGTTCAGTTTCGCCAGGAGCAGGCTGGCAGTTGCTTGACGCCGCCTGTGCCGTGCCGGAAGGCCATCGCCCCGAGGATCAGCCCGAGTGACACGACCACTGCGGCGACCAAGGCGCCCAAATTCCGTGACGCCGCCTGCCGGTGGTACCCCCGTCACCACGTGCACCACTCGCATACATGGCAAGAGCATGCCCGAGGGTGGCAGGGCAAAGCCGGACGGCAGGATGCCCAGCCCAAAAGACCGCATCTCACCGTCACAGTTCCCGTCGGCGACCTACCGAGCCATGAACGGACACTCGGCGCGCCCCACCACTGCCCAAGGCTTAACCGACAGCTCCCGCCTCGCCCACGACAGGCAATACCACACAAGGTGTTCGGAAAAGGAACGGCTAAGCGGCACTTAAGAGGCGACAAGCTCTGGACCTACTGGCGCACCCCAGCCGCTTGGAGGTCTACATCCCCATGCCTCCACATGATCTGCGCCGAGCACTGGCCCCTCTCCGTGCCAAGGCGCGCGGCGCTGCCGCGCTTTCCGCGACTTGTTCTTTTCTTGTCTGCTGCGTGACCAACTGCTCGTCCTCAGCCCTTTCTTGTGTGAAGGAGGTGTTGGTCGTGGCAGTTGAACGACGAGGCGTCATCGTTCCGGTGGTCGGGGACGGTCACAACGACCGCGTGCTCCCTCTGACCGCCATTCGAGCCGACTTCGGAGCGCCGTCGACAGAGCCCGAGAAATTCCGCTTGGATGGTCACTCGATCACGGGCCTACCCCCAACGACGCCCCACTGGTCGGGCTACGCCGCAATCCTGCTTCGCGACCATTGCCCGCGCCGAAGTCACGACGCCGTAAGGCCCAGCTGGTTCGCCGGTCCCGAAGGACCGGTACGGCCTGCCTCCTGGCGTGCACGTGGGTGGACCTTGGCCCGCCGCGCCGGACAGGTGGGCGATTCGCTGTCCGGACGAGCCGGGCGACCTCCAGAGCGAGGCGCTGTCGGACCCGGAGTTCTGGTCATGCCGGGCGCCACTACCCAGACTTCGTGCCCGTCCGGGCAGCGCGCGCTGCTGCCCTCAGTCGGGCCGAGGTGGACCTCAACGGATCGACGCGACTTGAGTCGGACCGGTTCTCGGTCCGGTCCGGGCAGACCGATCCCGGACGGTCGCTGCAGCTGTGTACAAGAAGTACGGCGCCGAGGCGAGCGTCGACCGGTGGCCTCTCCTCGCGAGGCGAACATTGCCATCGGATCGGCCAGTCCGCCCGCCGGGTGCCCTTGGCCCGCACCGCCTCCCGAGCGAAAGCCCCAGCGAGGCCGTGACGAAGGTGCGCTAGCCGGCGCCTCGCGTCCTGACCCTGTAGCCAGCCAGGCGAGGAGACGAAGTCGCAACCCCGCCGCCCAAATGCAGATCCTCATCGCGGGCCTTCGCCTCAGGAGGTGCAGCCCCATGTCTCATCCCTTGCGTGTCCGCCCGGTCTGCGGAGGTGCGCCGTGACCAAGAGTCTGTCGCAACTGACCTTCCACTCCCACCCGTTTGTAGAGAGTCCGGACTCGGTCCGGTCCGCTGCCACCCGGTCCCCCGCGGAGTCCGATGCAGTCCGACCCGATGCCAACGAGTCCGATGCGGTCCGATCCGAGTCCGACCGTCGCCGACGGCGGTCCGGACCGTGTTGCAGTATCCGGTTGTTGGTCACTGTGTCCGTGCTGTCGGTCGTCTGCGTGGCGTACGGCGCTTCGGCGTACGCAGCCGCCAGCCCCGACTCCTACTTGGCATTGGCCAAGTCCGTGAACGAGATTCTCGACAACATCCGAAACTGGATCATGGGCATTCTCGCCGGCCTCGCAACGGTGTTCTTGACCGTCGGTGGCGTCCGCTACGTCATGGCCGGAGGCGACCCGGGCGAGGTCGAAAAGGCCAAGACGGCCTTCAAGAGCGCCGGGTGGGGGTACGGCCTTGCCGCACTCGCCCCGCTCGTCGTGGAGATCCTCAAAGGAATCGTGGGCAACTGATGGCTGTCTCGGCTCAGTCCGCACGCCGTGTGCGCCGTTGCGGCGCCGGGCGGCGATGTCTACGCCCGACGATCGTGCTCGTGACCCTCGCCTTGGCGATCGTCGCTCCCCTGGCGCCCGCCCAGGCCGATCCGGGCAGCCCGAGCCCCACGCCTGCCTCCCGCCCGCCCATGGCGACTTCCACCCCCTCGCAGCCACGGAACCTGCTCGCCCCCGCACCGCCCAACCCCTCGCCCTCCTGCACCTCACCACGCTGCCCCCGTACGCCGCCGAACCCCGGAAAGCCGGAAACAACCGAGGAGCCAGCGCCGACTGGGCCCAGCAGCCAAGGGATCCGGGCGCCGGGCGGCGTCAGCGGATGGATCGCCAAGGGAATCACCAGCGCGCTCAACTCCTTCTTCCGCGGCATCGTCGACGCGGCCCTCAACCCGCTGCTCGACCTGCTCGGCAGGACACTGCTGACCACCCCGAGCCCCTCGTCCCTGCCACGCCTCGGCCAGCTCTGGGACAACTCCTGGCAGATCGCCATCGCCTGCTACGCGCTGCTGGTCACCGCGGCCGGCGTACTCGTCATGACCCACGAATCCGTGCAGACGCGCTATTCCCTGAAGGAGATCGCACCGCGCATCCCGCTGGGGTTCCTGGCTGCAGGCCTGTCGCTGTTCCTCGCGGGCAAGGCCGTCGATCTGGCCAACGCCCTCTCCACGGCGGTCATGGGGGACGGCGTGGACACGGGCACGGCCGGCGCCGCGCTGCAGGCCTTCGTCTTCGCCGGCCTCAACGCCAACACCGGCAGCGTCTTCTTCGTCCTGATCGGCTTCGTCATCGCCGGCACGTTGGTGGTGCTGCTGGTCGGCTACGTCGTCCGGCTCGCCCTCACCGTGATCCTCATCGCCGGGGCCCCGCTGGCTCTGATGTGCCACGCGCTGCCGCAGACCGAAGGCATTGCCCGCTGGTGGTGGAAGGCGTTCGGTGGGGTCCTCGCCATCCAGATCGTCCAGTCCCTCGCGTTGATCACCGGGCTGCGGCTCTTCCTCACGTCGGGTGGGTTCGTCGTGTTCGGGCAGGGTCGCAGCGGCCTGGTGGATCTCCTCGTCGCGTTGGCGCTGTTCTACATCCTGCTCAAGATTCCGTTCTGGGTGCTCGGATCGCTGCGGTTCAGTCATGGCCGCCGCTCGCTCGTCGGCGGTCTCGTCCGCGCCTACGTCACCTACCGGACCTTCGGGGCCCTGCGCGGCTTCACGGGCACGGCAACCGGTCGGGGCTCCGGCGGAGGGGCGGGGCCTTCTTCCTTCGCCGGCGGTTCGAATGGGCCACCCAACTCGCCAGCTCCATCCGGCACTTCTCCTGCAGCAGCTCTACGACGTGCCGGTGAGGCGGCTCGTCTTTCACGGCCGACACCGGGCAGCGCCGGTGGCCGAGGATCCCGACTTGCTCCCCGGCCCCCGTCGTTCGGTCCGCCACCGCCTGGCCCACCTGCCGGAGACGGTGCTCCGGCCCATCCCGATGGCGGCCCGCCCCTGCCCATGTTCCGCGGCCCCGGGGAACCCGACGCACCCAGCGTCCCTCCCGTTGCACCGCACACTCCATGGCCCCGCCCCGCAGGCCAGCCCGCCCTGCCCAGTTTCCGCGCTCCGAGCTCAACGCCCCGAGTGGCCCCGCCTGGTCAGCAAGCATCGGGAACACCCGGAGCCCACACCAGTACCTGGGCACGGCGCCCACTCCCGTGGCCGCCCGTCCAACCCACGGGGCATCCGATGCAGGCCAGCTGGCCTCCGGCACCCGCCACATTCCGTCCCCCGATCCCAGAGAGCACCAGCGCTGCGAGCCCGCTGCCACCACGTACCAATCCGCCACCACCCACAGCGTTCCGCGCTCCCCCGCCCCCACCCGGCCCAAGCCCAGCGCCCGCTCCCGCCAGCAACCGAGTACGGCGACGTCTTCCTCCCCAGCCCCCTCAGGGCGGTGAACCCCGATGAGCGCCCCCAACTCCGCCTCCCCGACCCGCTACTCCGTGCGCATCCCCGCGGACGTAGACCGCGAGGACACCGTCCTCGCGAACCTCACCGCCCGCCAGCTGTTGCTCCTGTCGGTCACCGGGGTTGTGCTCTACGGGCTGTGGACCATGTCCCGTCCATTCGTCCCGGTCGCCGTGTTCCTGGTCGTGGCCCTGCCCGTGGCCGGTGCCGTCGCCATCCTGGCGCTGGGCCAGCGCGACGGCGTATCGCTGGACCGGCTCCTCCTGGCCGCGATCCGGCAACACACAACACCGCGCCACCAAGTCGCCGCACCGGAGGGAATCCACCCACCACCCACCTGGCTCGCCCGATACGCCACCACCCCAGACGGCCAGAAGCCGTCGGACACACCTGCGGTGCCGCTCCAGTTGCCCGCCCGCGACGTCACCGATACCGGAGTCATCGACCTCGGCACGGACGGGCTCGCCGCGATCGGCGTGTGCGGCACGGTGAACTTCGCGCTGCGCACCGCAACCGAACAGGAGGCGCTGGTCGGCGCCTTCGGCCGCTATCTCCACTCCCTCACCGCTCCCGTACAGATCCTCGTTCGCGCCGAGCGCCTCGACCTGAGTGCGCAGGTCACCGAACTTCGCGAGTGCGCACCAGCTCTGCCACACCCAGCCCTGGAGGCGGCGGCACGCGAGCACGCCGACTATCTTGTCGCTCTCGCCGGTCGCGTCGACCTTCTCCGGCGCCAGGTGCTGCTCGTGCTGCGCGAGCCTTTGCTGTCCTACTCCGGGGGTTTGGCCGGAGGCGACAGCGCGGGGCCCCGTGTCCTCGCCGTCCGGGCGCGGCGCAGTCGTGCTCGGCGCCCATCGGTCACCGACGCGGCGCGGCGCGCGGCAGAGGCGCGACTGGCACGCCGGGTCACGGAGGCCGTGGAGCTACTGGGCCCCATCGGCATCACCGTCACACCACTCGACGCCGGCGAGGCCACAGCCGTTCTGGCAGCCGCCTGCAATCCGGACAGCTTCCTGCGCCCGTCCTCGATGCTCGCCGGCGCCGACGAGGTCATCACCGCGACCACCGGCCCGTACGAGGACCTCGACGGGAGGGAACCACCGTGAAGCGCTCCCGTGCGCGAGCAACAGCGGCAGGCGGCGCCGCCGCCTTCACCCCCGATGCCCTCACCGTCGCGCCCCGCCACCTGGAGGTCGGCGGCGACTGGACGGCGTCGTTCGCCATCACCGGGTTCCCGCGGGAAGTCCAACCCGGCTGGCTGCAGCCTCTGTTGACGTACCCGGGCCGCGTGGACGTGGCCCTGCACATCGAGCCGATCGACCCCGTCACCGCCGCGCAGCGGCTGCGCCGACAGCTGGCCAAGCTCGAGTCCGGCCGCCGCTACACGCAGGACAAGGGGCGCCTGCTCGACCCGCAAGTGGAGGCGGCCACCGAGGACGCCTACGACCTCAGCGCCCGGGTGGCCCGCGGAGAGGGAAAGCTCTACCGGCTCGGCCTGTACCTCACCGTGCACGCGGGCAGTCGCGACCAACTCACCGACGAGGTCGCCGCGGTGCGGTCGCTGGCGGCGAGCCTGCTCCTGGATGCGAAGCCGACGACGTACCGGAGTCTGCAGGGCTGGCTCACCTGCCTGCCCGTGGCCCTGGACCTGATCAAGATGCGCCGCACCTTCGACACCGCGGCGCTGTCGGCGGCCTTCCCGTTCACCAGCCCCGACCTGCCGCCGCCCGATCCGACCTCCGTCGCCGCGCCGAGCGGGGTGCTGTACGGCTACAACATCGGCAGCCAGGGCCTGGTCCACTGGGACCGGTTCGCCCTGGACAACCACAACGCGGTCGTGCTGGGCCGCTCCGGCGCCGGAAAGTCCTACCTGGTCAAGCTGGAGGCGCTGCGTTCGCTGTACCGCGGGATCGAGATCCATGTGATCGACCCGGAGGACGAGTACGCGCGGATGACACAAGCCGTCGGCGGTGCCTACGTGCATTTAGGCGCGGGCGACGTCCGCGTCAATCCGTTCGACCTGCCCCTGCGCGCACGCCCCGATGGCCGGCTCAGTGCACCCCGGGACGCCCTCGTGCGCCGGTCGCTGTTCGTGCACACCGTCCTGGCCGTGCTCCTGGGAGGGACACTGACCCCGGCCGATCGCGCCGTGCTCGATCGCGCCATCGCGGCCACCTATCAGCAGACCGGCATCACCGCCGATCCGCGTACCTGGACCCGGCCCGCCCCGCTGCTGGCCGATCTCGCCGCTGTGCTGCACCGGACGAAGGACCGGGCAGCCACCGACCTGGCGGACCGGCTGCATCCCTTCGTCCGGGGCGCGTTCTCGGAGCTGTTCGCGGGCCCGACCACCACCCGCCCCGAGGGGCACCTCGTCGCGTTCTCGCTGCGGGACCTCGCCGACGAGCTCAAGCCCATCGGCACCCTGCTGACCCTCGACACCGTGTGGCGGCAGGTGTCCGATCCCGCGTTGCGTCGGCCGCGCCTTGTCGTGGTCGACGAAGCGTGGATGCTCATGAAGGAGCCCGCGGGGGCCGAGTTCCTCTTCCGCATGGCCAAGGCGAGCCGCAAGCACTGGGCCGGGCTGACCGTGGCCACCCAGGACACCGCCGATGTCCTGTCCACCGACCTGGGCAAGGCCGTCGTCGCGAATGCAGCCACCCAGATCCTGCTGCGCCAGGCACCGCAGGCCATCGATGAGATCACCCGCGCCTTCAACCTCTCCGACGGCGAACGCCAGTTTCTGCTGACCGCCGATCGCGGGCAAGGCCTGCTGTCCGCCACCCAGCGCGTCGCCTTCCAGGCCGTGGCTTCCGCAACCGAGCACTACCTCGTGACCACCGACCCCGCCGAACTCACCGCGTACGAGGAACAGGACGTCCGATACCCGCACGCCGACACCAGCATGTCGATCGAACTCACCACTGATGAGGGCGACTTGACCAATCCCCCCATCGACGAAGAGGACTCGCTCGATCTCGGCCCTGCCTAAGCAGCGGTCATCCGGGCGGATCACGCCGCCTCCCCCAATTCACATCCACGAGGAGCTTTCCGCCATGTCACCGCCCAGCGCTTCCCCGCTCGAGGACTACCTCCGCGATCCACAAGGCGCCGTCCACGCCGTCCTCGACTTCATCGGACGCTGGGGCACGCAGTGGGGTCCGGCGGCAGGAACCATCACTGCCCTGGGTGCCGCCGGGGCGTTCGCCTCCCGCACGTGGTGGCGGCGCCGCCACCGGCGCTTGTTGACTGTTCGCGCCCGCGTGATCAGCATCCTCCCGCCGCCCACAGCCGACCCGGAGGGGGCAGCAGCGCTGTGGGCGAACCTCGCGGGCCTCCTCGGGACTTCCCGACGTCGGCGTCTCGCCGGCCGGGCGCCGCACGTGGCGTGGGAGTACGTCCTCGACCGGGAGACGGCGCGGCTCCAGTTGTGGGTGCCGGGCACGGTGCCGCCGGGGCTGCTCGAGCGTGCCGTCGAGGCCGCCTGGCCCGGCGCCCGCACCGCCACCCACCTTGCGCGTTCGCCCCTCCTGCGCACTGCGCCCAAGGACCGCAAGCTCATCCCCGCAGGCGGTGAGCTGCTGCTCGCCCGCGGCGACGCACTGCCACTCCGCTCCGACTTTCCGGCCGACCCCCTCCGCGCCCTCTTCGGCGCCGCGGCCGGTCTCGCCTCGAACGAGCAGGCAGTCGTCCAGATCCTGACCCGGCCGGCGACCAGGCGCAGGGCGCGGCAGACACACCGTGCGGCCCGGCACGTAGGAGCCGGACACTCGGCGCACCGCATCGGCCGCCTCCTCGATCTCTTGACGCCGGGACTGGGCCCCCGCTCTCACACCCGCGCCAGGAACCCCGACCGGCAGGCGGCACTGGAGACGTCCGCGCAGGACCGCGCGATCGTCACCAAACAACGAGGCCCCCTGTACGAGACCCTGCTCCGCTACGGCATCACTGCCACCATCCCCGCCACGGCCTCCCCCGCCGACCGGTCGCGCGCACGAGGTCGTCTGCGAGGCCGGGGCCACGCCATCGCGGGCGCATTCTCCGCGTTCACCGAGCACAATCACTTCCGCCGCCTGAGGCTGCGGCGCCCGCTGCCCCGCGTATCGGAACGGCGTCTGGACCGAGGTGACTTGCTCGGAGTCGCCGAACTGGCGGCGCTCGCCCACCTGCCGTGGGACCAGACGGTTCCCGGCCTGCAGCGGGCGGGCGCCCGCACCGTGGCCCCACCGCCCGGTGTTCCCGCGGCCGGAAGGGCCATCCGCCCGCTCGGTCGCACCGACACCGGCGCCCCGCGCCCGGTCGGCCTCTGGGTGCCGGACGCCCGCCACCACCTCCACGTCCTCGGAGCCACCGGGGCAGGCAAGTCCGAACTCCTCGCCCGCATGGCACTGGCCGACGCCGACGCCGGACGCGGCGTCGTAGTGATCGACCCCAAGGGCGACCTGGTCACCGACATCCTGGCGCGCCTGCCGGAGGAACTCGGCCCCAAGGTGGCGCTGTTCGACGCCGACAGCACCGACCGCCCACCCGTCCTCAACCCGCTCGAGGGCGAAGACGTCGCGCACACCGTCGACGACATCGTCTCCGTGTTCTCGCGCGTCTATGCCGCCTCCTGGGGGCCACGCACCGACGACATCCTCCGAGCCGGGCTGCTCACCCTGCGCATGCTGCCCGGCGTCCCGACTCTGACCGATCTGCCACGGCTGCTGTCCCTCACCCCGTTTCGACGCCGCGCCGTCGACCACGTCTCCGACGACCTCCTGCGCGGCTTCTGGTCCTGGTACGACGCCCTGTCCGAGGCCGGACGCGCGCACGTGGCGGCCCCGCTCATGAACAAGCTCCGGGCCTTCCTGCTGCGGCCGTTCGTCCGGGCAGCCATGGCCTCGGGGCCGTCCACCGTCGACATGGGCCAGGTCCTGGACGGTGGCATCTGCCTGGTCCGCATCGCCCGCGATTCCCTGGGCGCGGAGACCTCCCGGCTGATCGGTTCGCTGGTCGTCGCCAGGACCTGGCAGGCGGCCACCCGCCGGGCGCACCTCCCTCCGGCACGACGCCGGGACGCCTCCCTCTACATCGACGAGGCGCACACCTTCCTCAACTTGCCGTACGCCATGGAGGACCTGCTCGCCGAGGCCCGCGGCTACCGGCTCTCCCTCACCCTGGCCCACCAGTACCTGCGCCAGCTCCCCCGGGACCTGGCGGAGGGCATGAGCGCCAACGCCCGTACGAAGATCCTCTTCACCGCCTCCCCCGAGGACGCCCACCATCTGGCCCGCCACACCGAGCCCCGCCTGACGGAGCACGACCTGTCTCACCTCGGCGCGTTCCACATCGCTGTCCGACCAGTGGTGCACGGCGCCGAGCTGCCCGCCTTCACCGCGGTCACCGAGAAACTCCCGCCTCCGGTCCACGGGCGGGCAGACGCGATCCGCCGCGCCGCCCGCCGCAACGCCCCACCGGCCGAGACACCCCAGCCCCTCCCTCCCCCGCCCGGATCGAAATCCCAGGACCCCCGCCGTGCGCATTGATCCGCCCCACCCCCACGAAGGAGTACACCGTGAAAACCCCACCCATCCCGCAGCGCTCCCTGCGCGGGCACCGCCCTCACCGCCCCGCCCCACGCGCAGCCACCAGCGCCGAATACATCGCACGCCTCGCCGGCCACCTCACGGAACGCGACCAGTGGCTGGCCCGCATGCTCTACGAGCACAAAGTCCTGACCACCGGCCAGATCACCCAACTCGCCTGGCCGTCGGCCCGCAGCGCCAACCTGCGCCTGCTCCGCCTGTACCAGTGGCGCGTCGTGGACCGGTTCCAGCCTTTCGTCACCTACGGCTCCGCCCCGATGCACTACGTCCTCGACGTCGCCGGTGCCGCCGTCATCGCCCGCCAGGACGGCCTGGATCCTGGGCAGTTGGACTACCGCCGCGAGCGGGCACTGGGCCAGGCACATTCGCTGCGCCTGGCCCACACCGTCGCCACGAACACCTTCTTCACCACGCTCGTCCACCATTCCCGCCACGCGGACGGTGATGGTCGGCTGACCGCGTGGTGGTCGGAGGCACGCTGCCGTGGCTTCTTCGGCGACATCGTCCGCCCCGACGCGTACGGCCGGTGGCGCGAGCGCGGCGCCGAGTTCGAATGGTTCCTCGAATACGACTGGGGCACCGAGCGCCCCGCCGACCTCGTGGGCGACAAGCTCCCCGGCTACGCGCACCTCGCGGCAACGAGCGGAATCACCACTCCGATCTTGTTCTGGACCCCGACCGCACGCCGCGAGGAGCGCGTGCGCCGGGCCCTGGACATCGCCGCCGCGCTCCTGGAGGAACCGTCTCTGATCCCCGCGGCCACCACCTGCACCGAGCTCGTCCCCGGCGAGGAGTGCGCCGATCCCGCGGTACGCAGGTGGCTGCCGCTGGGCACCCCGACCACGGGCGTCGGCCGCCGCCTGTGCCTGACGGAACTCCACGCCGCCTGGTCCGACCTTCCTGGGCCCGCCCCTGCCACGACTGCCCGGCAAACCGAATCCGAGGACTCTGAGGACCTGGAAGCCATGCCCGCGCCTCCGCGCCCGCCATCACCGCAGCCGCCCAGCACACCCACCGGGCCCCGCCCACGCAAGGCGCCGTAATGCGCTCCGCGGGCGCTGTCCTGGGCTCGGCCGCGGCCGGCGTCGTCCTCATCGCCGCGGTCGCCGGAGCGGGCGCGGGCAGCCTGCTGGCGCCCTTCGGTGCCAGCGCGCCCGGCGTCCGCGCCCTGGCCGACATCCCGGCCCGCTACCTCGCGCTGTACGCGAACGCGGCGACCACCTGCCCAGGCCTGGACTGGTCGGTCCTGGCCGCCGTCGGCAAGATCGAATCCGACCACGGCCGCTCCCCGCTGCCCGGCGTCCGCAGCGGCGCCAACTCCGCGGGCGCGCGCGGCCCGATGCAGTTCCTGCTCCCCACCTTCACCGGCGTCGTCGCCCGGCACCCCGCCCTCCGGCAGGGCTCGAGGCCCCCGTCGCCGTACGACCCCGACGACGCGATCCCCGCCGCGGCCGCCTACCTGTGCGACTCCGGCGCCCGCCATGGAGCGGACATCACCCGAGCCCTGTGGACGTACAACCACAGCGACGCCTACGCTGCCCAAGTCCTCGCCCAGGCCGAGCAGTACCGCCACCGGTCCACGAACTCCGCGGCCGTGCGCGTGATCGCCTACGCCCAGGCCCAGCTCGGACTCCCCTACACCTGGGGCGGCAACGGCCCCGAGCACGGCGACGCCGGCTTCGACTGCTCGGGTCTGACCCGCGCCGCGTACGCGGCGGCAGGCATCGACCTGCCGCGCACGGCCCAGCAACAGTTCACGGCCGCCCGCCCCTTGCCCGCGCACGCACCCCCACAGCCGGGCGACCTCGCCTTCTACGGCACCGGCCGGGCGCACATCGCGCATGTCGGCCTCTACATCGGAGGCGGGCGAATGATCCACGCGCCGGGCCGCACCAAGCCGATCAGGATCGCCCCGTACCGGTATCCCGGCGACAACTACGTGGGAGCGGGACGGCCGATCCGTCCCGCTCCCACGCCACTCCTCAGAGAGGGTTCGCCCGGCGTCGCGGCAGCGCTTCGCTGAGCCGAGGCGCTGCCGCGTCTGCCTCCGGGCACGTCACCAGACGCGGAACCCTTCCCGGTGCTGGGCCCGTTGCAGATAGGCGATCCATTGCGTCCAGTAGTCGAGTTCCTCGGCGTCACCGCCGACGATCACCTTGACCTCTTCGGCGCTGTGGACGCGGTAGCTCTCCAGTGCCGCCGCGATCTCCTCGGGGGTGACCAGCCAGCCGTCGTTCGAGCAGAACTTGTGCAGCGCGATGCCGAAGGCCGGTTCGACGTGCCAGGACAGGTGCGCATGCAGTTGCTTCCAATAGGCCACCACCTCCGGGCGGGCCGGAAGGCCCGACCCGGGGGTCCGGTCGGCGAAGGCCTCGATCTCCTCACGGGTGACGCCCTCGGGCTCGTGCGGGAAGGGCGGCGCCGCGTAGCCGGAGACGATCATGCCGAGCTGTTCCATGACCTCGCAGTAGCGGGACATGCCCCAGATGTTGAGCCGGAAGTAGGAGGTGTCTGTTTCCATCAGCGCTTCGAAGGTGCGCTCCACTTCCTCCTGGGCAGCCGCGACATCGGCATGGTCGGGCGGCAGGTTGAGCGTGTCCCGTGCGCCGACCGCCGCATGGAAGGCCTTCTCGGCCGCGCGGACCTTGGCGGCCTCGTCGTCGGGCACGGTCTCGATGAACATGTCGTAGCCCATGGTGGGCTCCTTGAGTGGTTGGGTTGGGCGGGTGCCCGGCACGGCGGGCGGCCGTGGCCGGGCGGGGCGGCTACCAGACGCGGATGCCGCCGTGGTCGCGGGCCCTGGTGAGCAGGGCGAGCCAGTCGGGCCACCAGCGCAGTCCGTCGCGGGTGTAGGCCTGCGCCTCCGGGGAGGCAGCGGCCCACCACCCGAGCGCCGCGGTGATCTCGTCGGGCGTGACGAGCCAGCCGCCGTGGCTGAGCTTGTAGCAGGGAATCCCGGCCGGATGGTCTGCCTGCCCGTCGAAGAGGGCGCCGACCGCGTCGGCGAACTGTTCGAGTTCGGGCGGGGTCTCGGCGGAGTCCGTGGCCAGGAATTCCGTCACGCGCGCGGCGGTGGTGCCGTGGTCCTCCGGGTGCGGCTCGCGGGGCGGGCTGCGGTGCTCGATCATGCCGAGCGCGTCCATGACCTGCAGCATCATGGCCAGCCGGGTGCATTCCACCCGCAGTGGTGCGTCCTGTTCCGCGTCCTCAACATCCAGTTCGAAACACATGGTTGACCTCGCTGTTGTTCAGGGTTCAGTGATCAGGGAGGCCGCGCCCCGGTCATCGGGACTCTGGGGCGGGGCGCGGCCGGTCGGTGGGCTCACACCGTCCGCAGGCGCATCAGACGCTCGTGGGCCCGGGATTTGGTGTCGTCGTCGGTGCCTTCCAGCAGCGCCGTGGCGCGGGCGATCTCCTGCGTCATGGTCTTGCCGGGGCGGCGCGGGGCGACGTGATCGAGGTAATCGGTCAGCGTCCGCTCGGCCGCGTAGGCGGTACGTCCGATCTGCTGGGCCTCGATGGCGAACATGTCGGCGAGCAAGTCCCGGCGCCGTTCGTCGGCGCGCACGGTGCGCGCACTCGCATCGTCCTTCTGGGGCCACAGTTCGCCGACGAGCCGGTCGAATGCGTCGATCGCGAAGTTCGTTCGCGCGAGCGCCGTTTCCTCGGCCGCCCACTGCTCGTAGTACGCGATGGACAGCTTGAGGGTGCGCCGGGCTTCCTTGATCCGGCCGGTAGCGGACTTGGTGTGCCGGACGGTCCACCGGGTGTACGCGTCACGTACGGCGAACCGCTCGGTGTTGCCGCACACCGGCCGCCACGGCGTAACGACGGCGGTGAACGGGGAGCGCCCGTCATGGGAGTTGATCACAGCGACGAACGGGGTGATCTCGTCGTTGATGCCGTCGGCGTCGATGACGATGCTGCGCGGCAACCGGATCGAGACGAACACCTTGCGTCCGTCGCGCAGGGCTCCAGCGGACTCCCAGATCACGCCGAAGTCGTTGACGAGTTCCTGGAGGAACTCGAATCCGGACCGGTTCTGGATCGGTGCGTACTGTGCGCCGACCACGCCGAGCGCGGCACCCGTGTCGTCGCGGACCGTGTGGAACTTGCCGTCGTGCTCGCGCAGTTCATCGCGCCAGCGGTAGACCGCAGGAACTCGCTCCACCTGGAAGTCGATCCCGGCGAGGCCGAGCACGGCGTCGATGTCGGTGATCCCGCCGGGGATGACGTTGCCGAGCCCGTGCCATGCCGGTGTGCTGGCGTACAGGGCGGCGGTGCCGAGCGAGGTGTCGAGACCGTCCTTGCCGATGACCTCGCCCCGGTCGTACCCGACGGTGGCCGCATACGTGCCGTCGTCGCGGCGGACGGCTCCGGTCTCCGCGATGCGGGCGGAGCGCTCCGCGTGGAACCTCTCGTTGACGTCAGTGGACATTGCTCCTCCTCCATGGTCACGAGATGAGAGGAGTGGACCCGACCGGGATCGAACCGGCGCTGACGTTCGGTTATAAGCCGACCGCTCTACCACTGAGCTACGGGCCCTGTTGTGCGTGAGGTGTTTGATGGCTCCGGCCGTCAGTCGCAGGCGGCCGAGCGGGTGATCGACTCGCGGCGCGCATGGCGCGGGCCGGAACGCTCACCCCAGGGATCGACGAGCGCGAACCGTGCAGCGGGGAGGCCGAGTTGGTCGGCAAGCGCGCACTCGCGGCACTGACACGGGAGCGCGAGCCACAGACCGTGATGGCTCTTGATCGAACCGTGGTAGATCACGAGGTCACCGGGCTCGATCATGTCGAGCGACCGGAACAGCGAATCGGACATGGCGCCCCCTCAGGCAGCCAGAACCGGAAGAGTTGCGGTGCGCGGGTAGGTCTCCCACGCGGTGACGAGCACGTGCGCCTCACTCGGCCGGTACGCGGCTATACGGCGGAAGTGGCCGTGGATCAGGAGGAAGCCGCAGGACGGCTCGCGCTGGTAGATCGTTCGGTAGGTCTCGGCGGCCATGCGGCCGAACGGGGAGGCGTAGGGCCAGTCGGCCGGGAGGCCGCGCGCGGCGAGGAAGTCGGCGACAGTTATCCGCTGTAGCGAAATCTTGAATTCCATAACCATTCCTCCTGGCCAGGAACATTTTCTGTACCCCCATAATCTCGCCGCCACCCATGCTGGTCAAGCGCATGGGCCATGATTTTTGGGGGTACAAAAACAGGGCGTGATCCGCGCAGGAAGGAGGCGCCTGTTAGATTTTCGGCAGCCCAGGAAAGGAGCGCGACATGGCACGTTTGGGCCGCCCTGCCACCGGCGTCACGCCGAAGCGCAACGTCCGCGTGCCCGACGCGCTCTGGGCCGCAGCAATCAAGGAGGCCGCCGCAGCAGGCACGTCGGTTACGCAGTGGATCAACGAGGACCTACAGAAGCGGGTCAACGCGGCGCAGCGAAAGCGCACCCACCAGAAACAAGAGGACGATGCCAGCGGAGAAGGAACACCCGCGGGCACCGCAGATTGAGCAACCGTCTGCCGATCCACCCAACGACCGCAGGTACGGCCACGGCCTTCATGGAATCGGCTAGTTACTACGTAACGGCATTGAGTTGCAGGAGCCCAAGGAAGGGCTTTTCCGCCGCCGACCTGCGGACTTTGCGCTTTTCGGGTCTACCTCTCTAGAGGGAAGACGGAAAGGAAGGTGGATCCGTACCAGCATCCATCCCATTTTTCTCTGTCTGCGCCTCACTTCTTTTCGTGGCGAATCTCCTTGGCGGCAGCGAGAGCGTCAGCCCATGGATAGGCCTTCGGCGCCCCGGAGCCCGCCGGGTTCGGCTGGAATCCGGACTCGCCGTACAGCACGGTGACTCCTTGATCGCGAAGATCCGCGATGCTGCGATCAAGTTGGCGATGCTGGGCGTACGCCGCATTCACGCAGGGCATGGCCACGGTGGGGATCCGCTTGCCGATGGCCTCGGCCACCACACCCACCACGAACGAGGACGTGATGCCGAGCGCCCACGAGTTGATGCTGTTGAACGTCGCCGGGGCGAAAAGAATGACTTCGGCCTTTGGCCATGCATCGGCTTCCCCCGGAAGTTTGTATTCGCTGCGTACGGGATGCCCGGTCAAAGCCGCCAAACCGTCGAGACTTTCACCGAGCCAACGGGCAGCCGTCGGCGTCAATCCCACGCACACGTCCCACCCATCGGCCTGCGCCGCCTCGACGGTTTCGGCGATGTCGAAGACCGGCGGAGCAGCTGACGCGAAGAGATACAAGACTGAGGTCATGCCCTCATCCCACCCTGGGCGATTGACCGCATGCAACCGCCCGCGCCACTCTCCGACGAACGAAGCGAACGGCGGTCCGCCAACTGCGCCAGCGGGTACCGTTCCAGATGGTGAGCCAGGAACGGAGTTCCCCTATGTCCACAGACGACCACGCCGGATCCCGGATCGCCGAGCAGCGGAAGCTCGCCGGCCTCACGCAGCGCGGTCTCGCAATGAAGATTCCGTACTCGTACAGCCTGTTGCACCAGGTCGAAGCCGGTCACAAGCCGGCGAGTCCCGACCTCATCGCGGCTGTCGCGCGAGCATTGCACATCGGTGTCACCGCATTGACGGGACAGCCGTACATGACCGAGCTCCAGCAGGACCGTCTCGCCGAGTTGATCCGCCCCATCCGTGAAGCTCTCGACCTGTACGACCTGGGAGCCGACCCTCAGCTGGTCTCCCGGCAGCCTGCCGAACTCATCGCTGACGCCGATCGGTTGTGCCGACATGTGCGTGCCACTCAGCTCAACTCCGCCGCTGAGCAACTGCCCGGCCTGATCGCTGAACTCACCACCACGGTCCACCATGACGGCACGACCGAACTGTGGCGCGCTCTGGCCTCGTCTTACCGGACGGCTCACGACATTGCCGTGAAGCTCGGCTTCTACGACCTGTCGACGATTGCCTTGGACCGCATGGACTGGGCCTCACAGCGCGCGTCCGACCCAGTGCTGGCGGCAGTACGCCAGTACATGCGCGGCTTGGTCTACTTTCGCGAAGGGGAGCACACGATCGGTCTTCGCCTCATCGCAGCGGGGCACAACGTGCTTGGTCAGGCGCAGGAGAGTGTCGAGTCACTCGCGGTGGCCGGACAACTGCACCTGGGCGCCACGGTGATCGCGGCACGGGCCCGCGCTGTCGGCACCGTGGATGAGCATCTGGGGCAGGCACGCTCGATCGCGCAACGGATCGGGGATGCATCCGAGGTGCACTGGCTGTCCTTCGGCCCGGCCAATGTAGACGTGCACGAAGTCTCAGCTCTCGGTGAGCTGCGCGAGCACGGCCTCGCCCTGGAGCGTGCGAGGCAGGTCGAGTTGCCTACGAAATGGGCAACCTCGCGCAAGGCTCACTTCCTCATCGACAAGGCGCGCGCCGAAATGGAGACCGGCCGCTCCGACTCTGCACTGGAGTCGCTGGTGAAAGCTCGCAAAGTGGCACCCCAGCAGACTCGGTATCACCCCACCGCCCGCGAGACCATCCAAGGCCTCGTACGCCAGCAGCGCAGGACGCCAGACACCCTCGGATACATGGCCGCATGGCTGGGCCTCTGAGTGTCACCGAAGAGTGACAGTTCCTACCGCCGTCGTTCGCGAATCTGGTTCCACGACCAGATCAACGACGGCAGGGGCTTCTCGTGGGCACGCAGCAACCGACCGATCGCCGGCCCTGTGGCAGCGCGGCGGACAGCACCCAGCTTGAGTTCGCCCCCGTCGTACGGGAGTGGTCGATGGACTACGCCATGGTCCACGGGTGCGTCCCCTTGGCACGCCATCACGTCCAAAGAGAGTTGACGACCTGGCAGTGGGCGGGTGATCAGCACGACGCCACGGTCATCGTGTCCGAACTCGTCACCAACGCCATCAACCACGCCCAAGTGCTCGGACACACGGTCTTCCTCCGGCTGGCTCTACTCAAGGACGACTCACTCCTCATAGAGGTCACCGACCCGGTCCGATCGTTCCAGAACTTCGGCGACAGCACCGAGGCGTCTCCCCAGAACGAGCGTGGCCGCGGCCTGCGCGTAGTCCGTGCGCTGGGCGGAGCCCTGTCGTGGTTTCCGCACGACACGAGAGGCAAGACCGTCCGCGCACACCTCAAGTCCTGAGAGGGCATCCTCACCCAGACGCTTGCCGCCGCAATCCAGCATGTGGGCGCCGACCCGCAGCGGCCTGAGGCCGCCGTGCTGACACCTCATACCGGTCTGCCCGGCCCGGGTGCTCCCCCGCGGCCGGCCCGGGCAGGCCCATCAACTCCTGGTCGCATGGACCACTGAGCGTGCGACCAGGGTGGTCCGCCACCACAGCCGGAACAGATCCGCGCGGTGGGACGGGCCGTCAGTAGCACCCCTACGAGCAGAAGGACCTGCCATGAACACCAGCAGCACAATCGGACCGCAGACCGAACCTGTCGACCTCGCCCTGGACGTCAGGATCGTCACCGCCGGGCCCGTCGCGGCGGCGTTGCTGTCCAGCACTGACGACGGCTGCGACACCGACAAGAACGGCGACTGCTGACTCGATCTCTGGGGGTGTCTGCGGCGGGAGTTCACCCCGCGGGCACCCCTGCACCACGAAGGACGGGCTGTGCAGAAGGAGGCAAGGGATGAAGTCGGGTGAGCGGATGGCGTACTACCGACCGACCGGGTCCACGACGCTGCGAGCGAGCGTCCACTCCGACGAGACGGGACTGCCGCCCTGGCCCGCACCGGATGCCGACGCCGAACGGTGGCGAGACTGGTTGGCCGAGGCGTGGGCGAACCGGCCGTTGGCCGAGGCCGTCGCGGTTGCCAGTCCCGTCCTCGCTGAGCTGATCGACGCCGCCCTGGCCGGACGGCCGACCGACGCTGTACAAACTCGTCGGATGGCCCTGGCGCTGGCCCGGTACTGGGTGCGGATGCGCGGCCGGGCCACCCCCTTCGGCACTTTCGCCGGGGTGAGCAGTGCCCGCTTCGGTGCGCACCTGTCGACACGGTGGACCGAGGACCACCAGATCCACACCCGGGCCGACGCCCTATGGCTCACCCACGTGATCGCACGCCTCGAAGCATCTAGTGAACTGCGACGCCGACTGCCGGTCGTGATGAACGACCAGACCGTCGTACGCGGTGATCGCCTGGTCGTGACCTGGGCACCTCATGGCAGCATCAACGGTTCCCAGAACGAAGTGTCTGTGCGACTGATCCCCGTCGTACGAACCGTCATGAGCCTGGCCCGCTCCCCGGTTCGGTGCAGCGACCTGACCGGCAAGCTCTCGACCGAGCACCCCCAAGTCCATGTCGAAGCTCTGGAGACGGTGGTGGGGGAACTGATTGCCCGGGGCGTTCTGATCACCAGTCTGCAGGCGCCCTCGACCGCCACCGACCCGCTCGCGCACCTCCTGGACCGGCTGCGGGAGGCAGACGCGTCCGATCTCCCCGAGACACGCACTCTGGTTAACGAACTAGTGGCCATTCACGCACAGTTGCAGGAGCCCGACCATGCGGCGCCGTGGGTCGGAGGGCGCGGTAGGCGCGCCGTCACCGCGCGGATGCGCGGGCTTTCCACCGCCACGAACCAGCCCGTGACAGTTGACTTGCGGCTCGGTTGCGACGTCGTGCTGCCCCAGACTGTGGCGGACGAGGCAGCCGCGGCGGCTGGGGCCCTCATCCGGCTGAGCCCAGCGCCCATGGGCAACGCATCGTGGCGCGAGTACCACGGTCGGTTCCTCAGCCAGTACGGTCCCGGCACACCGGTCCCGGTCGATCAACTCATCGACTCCGTCCAGGGGCTCGGCTTCCCCCGCCACTTCACCCCGGCGCAACCCGGCACCCGACAGCTGACGCCGCGCGACGAGGCACTGCTCGCCCTGGCCCAGCAGGCCGCGTTGGACAGTGCTCACGAGGTCGTCCTCGATGACGAGGGGATTGATGCGCTCAGTGATGGGAAAGGCCAGCGGCCCGTATCGCCCGTTGCTCTGTGGGTCGACGTCCGCGCCGCCACCTCGGCTGCACTCGAAGACGGTGACTTCACCCTGGCGGTGTGCGGATTCGGGCGGCTGGCCGGCAGCACCGGACGATTCCTCCACCTACTCGACGGACCCGCCCGCCGGCAGGTCAGCGAGTTGTACAACGAACTGCCTGCCAGCGTAGACGGAGCAATCGCCGCGCAGTTGTCGTTCCCACCCCTCCAGGTGCAACAGCAGAACGTCCAGCGCGTCCCGCCCGTCCTCACCGACGTGATCACCCTCGCCGAGTACGGCGAGCCGGTGGCCCACCGAATCCCGGTGGGGGACCTCGCAATCGCCGCCGACAGGACGCGGCTGTATGTGGTGTCGCTGGCCAGGCGGCGAGTGGTGGAGCCGATGCTCCTCCACTCCGGTGCCCGGCACACGATGCCGCCCCTGGCGCGTCTGCTGTTCGAGATTCCGCGCTCCGGGCATCCCCAGGTCACCGGATTTGGCTGGGGCGCCGCGACCCGACTGCCCTTCCTTCCCCGCGTACGCTACGGCCGCAGCATCCTCGCCCCCGCCCAGTGGCGCCTCGACCCGGCCGAACTTCCCGGCCGGGAGGCACCCTGTCGCGACTGGCGCTCAGCGCTGGAATCCGTCCGCGCACGGTGTCGTCTGCCCGCCGGCATCGCCGTCGGCTCCGGAGACCGGAAACTGCGGCTGAATCTGGACGAACCCATGGACCTGGCCCTATTGCGTGCCCACCTGGATGCGGCCCCCACCTCAGTCACCATGGCCGAGGCACCCACGGCCGCCGACCACGGCTGGTTTGACGGCCGAGCTCACGAAGTCGTCGTCTCGCTCGCCGCGACCGACCCGCCCACCAAGCCCCCCGCATTTCTGCGGGGTCCGGCACGCCTGCCGCTACCCGCGATCGAGCCGAGGAAGGGCGTGGTGTACGCCAAGCTGTACGGCCACCCGGAACTCTTCGACTCGCTGTTGACCGAGCACGTCCCTCTCCTGCTTGCCCAGTGGGACGAGCCACCGCAGTGGTGGTTCGTCCGCTACCGCCGCCCGGCCCCACACCTGCGACTCCGCGTACGCGATACAGACAGTGCACTGGCCGCAGGCCGGGTGGCGGCCTGGGCGGAAGGCTTGAGAGAGCACGGTCTGCTCGGCGAGGTCAGTTTCGACACCTACCGGCCGGAAACCGGGAGGTACGGGAGTGGGTCGGCAATGGACGCGGCCGAGGCACTGTTCGCCGCCGACTCCGCCGCCGTCCTCTCCCAGCTCACGACTCTGATCACCACCGGCGGCCTGCATCCCCAAGCCCTGACCGCCGCGAGCCTCGTCAATCTGGCCGACGCGATGACGGGCAGCAGGACGGCGGGGATGCGCTGGCTCATCGACCATCCCAACCTCGCTACCCACGCGCCTATGAGCGACCGTGAGATCCGCCGGCAGACCCTGCAGATCGCAGACGGTCATACGCTGCACCACCTCCCCGGCGGCGAGGCGATCGCCGCAGCGTGGGAGGCACGATTCCGGGCCGCCACCTGGTATGCCGCCAGCCTCACCTCCGGGAGCACCCGGCTGACGCCCAGCTCCGTTCTCACCGCTGTGCTGCACATGCACCACGTTCGGGCGCTCGGAATCGATGCAGCAGCAGAAGGGATGACGTTCAAGCTCGCCCGGTCCGTCGCACTGGCGAGTGCCGCCCGCCAGAACGCCGGGGAAGGGGAAGACAAATGATCGCGCTGGGCGCTGGCCGACGAGCCGCCGCTGCGGCCATCGCCGACGAACTCGCCACCACCCTGATCACGCCCCCACCGATAGAAGACCGCGACGACTTCAGCCCGGCCAGCCCTCGCTGGCGCGATCAGTCGCTGTCCAAGGGGGCCGCGGGCGTCGCCGTCCTGCACGGCGTGCGCGCCCAGCACGGCATCGGTGACGCGAAGCCGGTGCACTCGTGGTTGACCCGTGCCACGCGCGACGACCTGAGTGCCGGCCCCGGCGCCGGACTGTGGTTCGGTACCCCGGCCCTCGCCTTCGCCCTCCACACCGCCGCCCCAGGCACCTACCCCGATGCCATGGCCAACCTCGACCTCGGCGTTGCCCGCCTCGTGAACTCCCGACTCACGTCCGCACATGCCCGCATCGATGCCGGCCAGCGGCCGTCGCAGTACGAGTTCGACCTCACCCGCGGGCTGTCCGGCCTCGGCGCCTATCTCCTCCAACGCGCCCCCAACAGCGACCTCGTCGGCCAGGTCCTGGCCTATCTGGTACGGCTCACCGAGCCGGTTCGAGCCGACGACGAAATGGGGTCCGATGCTCCGGGCTGGTGGACGTACGGCAGTTCCGCCCATGGCCGCGCCCCCTCGTACGCTGCCGGGGAGGCCAACTTCGGTATGGCCCACGGTTGTTGCGGACCGCTCGCGCTCTTGGCTCTGGCCATGCGACAGGGAGCGGTCGTCGACGGGCAGACAACCGCGATCGAGCGCATGTGCAGGTGGCTGGAGGAGTGGCGGCAGGAGGCTCCGGCGGGGCCGTGGTGGCCCGAGCGGATCACGTTCAACGACCTCCGCACCGGTCGACCGTCACAAGAAGCGCCACTTCGTCCCTCCTGGTGTTACGGCACCCCCGGAATCGCCCGGGCCCAGCAGCTGGCTGCCCTGGCTCTCGGGGATACCTCTCGCCAGAAGGCGGCCGAAGACGCTCTCGCCCGGTGCCTGGCCGACCCCACTCAGCTCGCCCGCATCGTCGATCCGGCCCTGTGCCACGGCTGGGCCGGACTCATCGCGACCACCGCGTTCGCCGCCGCCGACGCGACCACCCCCACTCTGGCTGCCCGCCTCCCGCGGCTGCTCGACACACTCCTCACCCACGCCCGCGAGAGCCTGCCCGGCGCCCTCCCCGGCCTGATCGAAGGCAGCTCCGGCATCGCCCTGACCCTGCACACCCTGGCCGCCGGAACACCCGCTGGCTGGTCAGCCTGCCTTCTTCTCAACTGAAGCCGCCCAAGCAGATCGGATCCACGACGATGAACGAACACGAGACCCGCTGGTGGCAGGTCAACTTGAGGTGCGACACCTGGCAGGCCGCCGAACAAATGGCCGTCCACCACCTGGGGCCACTACTGACCGCCGCCGAAGAGAAGGGGTACATCACCGCCTGGTGGTTCATCCGAAAACGCGAAACCTGGAGGCTGCGTGTCCTGCCCTCCGAAAGCGGCGACGCGACCGGCTTCCTCAGCCAGATGACCAGCACGCTCACCGCACGCGCTGTGATCCGGTACGCCAACGGCGACATCTACGAGGCAGAGACCCACCGTTTCGGCGGACCGGAAGCGATGAAGGCCGCCCACGACCTCTTCCACGCCGACAGCCGCTGCATCCTGGCCCACGTCTCCCACGAGGGCTCTGACCACCGGCGTGAGCTCGGCGTGCGCCTCGCCACCCGGATGATGCTCGCCGCCGGACAGGACCTCTACGAACAGGGCGATATCTGGGCTCAGGTCGCCGAACACCGCAGGGGTGCAGAACCGAATCCGTCCCCGCCGACCTGCGCCGCGGTGCAGAGGCTCATCACCGCCCAAGGCGATACCGACGACAGCCCCCTCGCCCGGCTTCCGGAGTGGCCGGCCGCCTTCGAAGACCTCGGCCGCACTCTTGCCGACCTCGCCCGCCACGGACAGCTCACCCGTGGACTGCGGGCCGTACTCACCGACCACCTGCTGTTCGCCTTCAACCGGTTCGGCATCTCCGCGGCCCACCAGAATGTGCTGGCCACCGCAGCAATCCGTGTGATCTTCCACCGGGGGTCCATTCCCGAGACAGCACCACCAAGCAGCCAGTACGGCACCGCGAGCCCAACTACAGTCAGGTCAGCGACCATGCATTCCACCGACACCCCGGCCGTCGACCCGCAGGAACTGCGCGAGGCTCTCATCTCCAAGATCGACAGCATCGGCACGTTCCGCACCGAAGCCGTGAAGTCCGCCTTCCGCACCGTGCCCCGGCACCTCTTCCTGCCCGGCGTGGACCTGGCGGCGGCGTACGCGCCCAAACCGGTGGTGACCAAACGCGCCGCAGACGGCGCCGCCGTCTCCTCTGCTTCCAGCCCCAACATCGTCGCCAAGATGCTCGAACAGCTAGACGTCCACGCCGGCCACCGAGTCCTGGAGATCGGCGCGGCGACCGGCATCAACGCCGCCCTCCTCGCGGAACTGACCGGGCCGGGTGGCTCGGTCATGACCATCGAGCTCGACGAGGACCTCGCCAACGGCGCACGCACCGGTCTGGCCGCCGCCGGATACAACCGCGTCGAGGTGATGTGTGGCGACGGAGCCCTCGGAGCCCCCAGCCACGGAACGTTCGACAGGATCATCGTCACCGCTGGCGCCTGGGACATCTCCACCGCTTGGTGGCAACAGCTCGCCATCGGCGGCCGCATCGTCGTCCCGCTCCGACTGCACGGCAGCGGCCTGACCCGGTCGCTCGCCTTCGATCACACCGAGGACGGCCTGATGCACTCCACCAACGCCGTCGTGTGCGGGTTCGTACCCATGCGCGGCGCTGCCGAGATGAGAGAGATCCACGTCCGTCTCGCCGACGACGTCATCTTGAAGATCGACGCCGCCGATCAGCCTGACCAGGCCGCTCTGGCCCAGGCCATCACCCACCCCGCCCGCCATCAATGGACCGGCCTCCACGTCCGCCACGACGAACCCGCCGCCCACCTTGACCTCTGGCTCGCCACCGCCGGATCCGGCCTGTACTTCGGCAAACTGTCCGTCGGTTCCGGCGCCCGCGACATCTGCCTGGCGGACCCGGCAGTGCGCTGGTCCGGTGCTGCCTTGTACAACGGCGGTACGTTCGCCTATCTGTCCGCCCGCCCCATCGACGATGCCACCGACGAGCTGGGGATCATCGTTCACGGCCCGGACGCAGACAAGCTCAGTGGCCAGGTAAACGATCTCCTGCACCGCTGGAACCAGCAGCGGCCTGCGCAGCCCGTCATCACCGCATACCCGTCCTCCACCGGAGAAGGTCGTCTCGAAGCTGGCGCCCGCGTCACCCGCCCGGACACTGTCCTGACCATCGCCTGGTGAACGAACGCAGGTATGCACGACTGTTGATCCTCTGACTCGGACGAATGCCTGGGCGCCCGGTGCTCCGCGACCGGACGCTCTACGAGCAGACCCTGACTGCGGCTTTACTCCGTCATTGGGAAATGTCAGAACTAGCGATCTGTGGTGTTCCGTGGCGGGTGGACTCCAGTGCGGAACTGCCGCATGCGCGGCGGGGGATTGATCCCGTCCGGCTCCTCGAAGTACGCGGCGCTCTCTGCGTCCGCGGGGTAGTACGACTCGATTGCGACCTCGTCCAGTGTGATGTCCATGGGAGTACCGAACGTGGTGATGGTCGAGAACAGTCGTACCTCTCGTCCCTGGAGACGAAGGATCATCGGGATCACAACATCGGATTCGACGGATCGGCTCGATGGGTTTGCGGAGTTGGGCTCCAGCAGTTCCTCATAGAGCGCCGTGAGTTCGGTGTCGGGAGCGATGGTGAGCTGACGCATGATTCGGGAGCGGAACACGGCACGGACGTCGGCCAGGTTGACGACCAGGGGAGCGAAGCCGCGTGGGTCCAGGCCCAGCCACACCAAGTTGATCGGCGGCCGTAGCAGGTCGGGGTCGACGTGCGCGAAGAACGGTTCGACCGCGCGGTTGGCCATGACGATGTTCCACCGGCGATCGAAGGCCAACGCCGGGTACGGCTCATGTGCGCGCAGGACCCTCTCGACTGCGTCCCTGGCCGCTGACAGCGCGTCGTCATGGAGTGGCCGCTCAGGGTGTCGGGGTGCGAAGCCGGCCGCGAGCAGCAGCCGGTGGCGGTCACGCAACGGAACGCCGAGCTGGTCCGCGAGCCGGAGGACCATGTCGGCGCTCGGGTTGGACTTGCCTGTCTCGACCAGGCTGACGTGACGAGCCGAGACGTCGGCGGCGATCGCAAGATCGAGTTGGCTGAGGCGTCGGCGATGCCGCCACTGCCGCAAGAGTTCCCCGACGGTATGCACGGTCATCGACAGTACTCATCGTGGAGCTGTGCGCCATGAAATCCGAGTTCATCGACAACCGTTGCGGCTATGGAAACACTGCGTTCATGACCACTGACAACAAGAGCATCGTCGGGCAGGCGCTGGCGGGACTGATCGAGACGGGCAGTGTCGACGCGCTCGAACCGTTGCTGAGCGATGGCTTCGTCCATCACCGGCCGGACTCGACCGCCTCGACCAAGGCGGAATGGCTTGCCGCCGTACGCGCGGCACTCGTGCCGCTCGCCGATATGAGGGTCGAGGTCCATCACCTGCTGGCCGACGGTGACCACGTCGTGATGCATTCGCGGCGACAACTGCACGATGCCGGGCCGGAGATCGCGGTCGTCGACATCTGGCGGATCGAGGACGGGCTGATCGCCGAGGGCTGGGAGATCATCGAGCCGGTGTCCCAGGCGGCCGCCAATCTGGTGTGGTGGGAGCGCGGTGAGCGCTGACCGGTCATACCGAGTGTGGGGAAGCGCTGCCCTGAACGGCACGCCGTTGATGACTCGGCGGTGATCCGCCCACTGCCCACCCGGGGCGCCGTTTCCCGGCAGCAGCGACTCGATCTGCTGCCACTGCGCGTCAGTCAGTTCATGGCGTCGCACCATACGACCCGCATGCCCAGCACCCGCACTCATCCACCCACCCCAGCAAGAGCCATCAGAAACGGCTTAGCTGTCCACCACCGACAGCACGACGTCGACGAGCCGCTCGGCGGCATCGGGGCGGCCGTGCGCGCGAGCGCGTGCGGCCATCTCGCTGCGCTGTCCCTCATCGGCCAGCAGCGGGGACACTGCCTCCTGCAACCGCTGCGGAGTCACGTCGCCGACCAGCGCGACGGCGGCACCAGCGTCCTCCAAGTGCCGCGCATTGTGGGCCTGTTCATTCCCGGCCGACGTGGCGAGCGGGACGAGGACGGCGGCCTTGCCGAGTGCGGTGAGCTCCGCGATCGTTCCGGCTCCGCTGCGGGAGAGCACGACGTCGGCCAGGGCGAGTACATCTGGCAGCTCGGAGCCTACGTAGGCGGTCAGGTGGTGGCGTGCGGCCAGTTCCGCGGGCAGCTCGGTGGCCGCTTCGCGTAGTCCTTCGAGATGGTCGGGGCCGCACTGGTGGATGACGTTGGCCCGCTCCAACAGCCAGGGCAGTACGGAGCTCACCAGTTCGTTGATCTGCTGTGAGCCCTGCGCCCCGCCGGTGACGTAGACGGTGGGCAGGCGGCGGTCGAAGCCGGTCAGGTTCAGCGCGTTGATGGCCTTGTCCGGCTGACCGGACAGGACTTCGGGGCGTACCGGGTTGCCCGTCACCACGGCCCGGGTGCGGACGGCTTCCGGCAACAGCGGCAGCGTGGACTCCGAGGACACGGCAACCCGGCTTGCGGCGCCGGCCAGCGTCTTGTTGGCCAGGCCGAGACGGACCGTCTGCTCGTGGACGACCAGCGGGACGCGGCACAACCGGGTCGCCGCGACGCCCACGGGCACGGCCACGTACCCACCGGTCGCGAGCACCACGTCCGGCCGGAAGGCGTTGATCGCCTTGCGGGCCTGCAGCACGCCGAGCGGAACCCGGCCCATGTCGGCGACGTTCGCCGGGGACGCCAATTTGATCGGGTTCTTCGAACGGCGGATCTTGCCCACGGCGACCGACGTGAACGCGATGCCCTCGCTGGCCGCCACTCGTGCCTCCAGGCTCTCCTCCTTACCCACCCAGAGGACGTCCAGGCCGCGGCCCGCGGCAGCCAGGCGAGCCTGAAGGGTGCGCACAGCAGTCAGGGCCGGGTACGTGTGCCCGCCGGTTCCGCCGCCCGTCACGATCAAGCGGAGTGGGGGGTGAACGCTGCTCACAGAGGTGGCTCCAGTCGCTGTCGAACCTTGCTCGGAATCGTGCCGGATCCGCACCCGGCCAAGTCCGAGCCTCCCACAGCCGCATGACCGCCCGACGACCCAGCCGTCTGATCGGTGCGCCTGTTCGGGGAATGTCACCCCCGATGCGCCGGCGGCCCGGGACCGCTGGTTGACGACGAGATGCAACGAGGCACTCGAAGGCCTCGGGTTCTGCAAGTTCTGGCCATTGCACGCCGGTTACGCCGGCCCCCGGACAGGTGTCTGTAGGCGTGTTCGTGAACGCGGCACGCCGTTCAGCTGAGGTGACCGAATGCGAACTCAATCCAGTTGGAGAACTCGCACGCAAGGTGCCAACGGTGTTCCGCGATCATGCGCGGAGCGATCCAGCGCGGAAACTCGACGCAGACGCGCGCGTGAAATCCGCCCGGCTGGTCCTCGAATTGATGGCGGACACCACCGATGGGCAGAGCCGACTCTGTGACGGCGACGCCTGCTGTTTGGACGGCAAACCTGGTGTCCCTTGGCGTGACCAGGGAGCCGGTGTCCTCGTAGTCGACGAAGAAGCGGCTGGCGAGCGGGCTTCCTCCCGTGGTCTCGATGACTTCTTGTCGGCCGTGGTCGTCGGTCTGGATGAGGAAGTGGTCGGGGTTGGCGGCGACCATGCTGCGTGTGTAGTTCTGGCGCTGCGTGTCGTCGAACCACTGGACGAAGTCCGCCGCGCTGCCGACTCCGGTTACATACAGGTCGCACTCACTCGTGGCCCGGCGGCCTTTGGACAACCGGGCTGTGGCTCGCGAGGTGGCGCCCGCGAGGCGGAGGTCACGCCCAAGGCGCTGTCTGATCTCATCCGGCCTCAGGGAGAGCTTGCCGTCGGCAAAGGCCAGGCGTTGCTGAGACAGAGCGCCCGTGGGCACGCTGAGTCCGATCTTCGCTGCGGCCTTGGGTAGGCGTTTCGCCTCCCAGGCCAGGACTGCGTCCCTGGAGACCGCGCGTCCGTTGACAACTGATCGAATGGAGATCTGGGAACTCGCCATCACATGGTCCTTCAGTGGTGCCCCGGCTTCGCAGGGGGGACTTGGGGCTACTTGGGCTCAGGGGCAACTGACAACGGCTTGCCATCAGGAGCCGGGTTGGGCTGCCGCGGTCGTGCGGTATTCGGTGTCGGTTTCCACAATGTTCCTGCTGGTAGGTGGCAGTAGCAGGGCGACTCCAGCAGCGAAGGTGAAGAAGGCCGCGCACACCATGAGTCCGCCGCTGAATCCGATCGAGCCTGCCAGCCCGGCGAGACCGAAGGGCGCGAGGGCGGATATGCCGCGGCCGACGTTGAAGCAGAAACCGGCTCCGGTGGCGCGGGCTCTGGTGGGGAACAGCTCGCCGAGGTAGGACCCGAACAGGCCGAAGAAGGCGGTGAATGCGCCGAACAGGGGGCCGAGCCACAGGAGGGCCGCCTGGTGGGTGGTGAGGGCGTAGACCGGCAGTGTGAGGGACACGCCCAGAAGGGTCAGGATGATCGTCCGGCGTCGGCCGGCGTGATCCGCGAGCATGCCGAAGCCGTTGTAACCGACGAACATGCCCAGGTTGAGGATGGTCACGAACAGGGACACCGATGACGACGGCAGGTCACGTTCGTCGGTGAGGTAGGTGGGCAGCCAGGTCGTCGCACCCCAGTATCCGGTCAGGGCGAGGGCAGCCATGAGCGTGCCCAGCAGGGTGGTGCGGCGCAGCGGTCCGGTCAGTACGTCGCGTACCGACACGGTGTCGCCCGTGATGGCGGACTTCTGGGTGGCCCAGGCAGGGGATTCACGGAAGCAGAACAAGACGACGAGCAGAGGCACCACCACCGCGGTCCCGGCGATGAGGAACATCAGCCGCCAGTTCGGAAGCAGAGGGCCGGAAATGGCGGCGGCGAGTGCTCCACCTGCGGGGAAGGCGCTGATCACGAAGGCGGCAGCGCGGCCGCGGCTCTCGGCGGGCCAGGTTTCGACGACGTAGGCGGATACGACGCTCCACACGGCGCCGAGCCCGATGCCGGCGAGGAAGCGCAGGAGGAGGAAGACCTCGAAATTGGGTACGCCGGTGAGGGCTGCGGTGAAGATGCCGAACGTGGCCAGTGAGGCGATGAGTGCCTTCTTGCGGCCGAAGTTGTCCGCCACGTAGCCGCCGGCGACGCTGCTGACTCCGATGCCGAGCAGCGTGGCGGTGGCCAACAGGCCCGCCTGGGTGGCCGAGAGGTCCATGTCCTGTCGGATGTCGGGGAGAGCCAGGGACAGGAGCACGATCTCCAGGGCGTCGAAGAGATAGGCCAGGAAACAGCCGCCGAGCACGATCCAGCGAGTACGTCGCATCGTTGCACCTCCGGGCGTGCTGACGGCGTGTGCGGGCAGCACTGACCCACGTGTGGTCTGAAAGGGGGTTTGTCCTGGTGGAACGGTTCGGGGCCGGTGCCGGGGCATCGGCCCCGCGCAGGCGCTTGGGTGTTCAGGCTGCCTGGTCCGGGGCAAGAACCAGGTCGAAGGCCATGCTTGTCCATGGGCCCTGCGGCCGGGTTCCGTCGGGCGCGGTTCCGCCGGTGTGACGCTCGGCCTCGACGACGAGGCTGTCCTTCACACCGAACACGGCGTCACTGGCGAGGTAGGGGTCGCCTGCCACGAAGATGTGCGTGATCAGCGTGCGATGCCCCGGTGCGGCGGTTTTGAAGTGCAGGTGTGCCGGGCGCATCGGCCCGCGGCCGGCGGCGGTGAGCAGGTCACCGACGGGACCGTCGTGCGGGATCGGGTACGGCGTCGGCAGCACGGTCCAGAACCGGTACGTGCCGTCGGGGCCGGTGTGCAGCCAGCCGCGTCCAGCGGAGCGGTCCCCCGCGTACTGGACGTCGTAGAAGCCGTCCTCGTCGGCTCCCCACACGTCCAGGCGCACTCCGGCGAGCGGGCTGCCGTCCGCGGAGCGCACCTGGCCCGACACGTAGCAGGGGGTGCCTGCCGCGCCGTGCGCGAGGTCGCCGCCGAGCGGGATCTCGGGTGCTCCGTCGACGAAGAACGGTCCGAAGACGGTGGCCTCGGTCGCGCCGGGGACGGCCGGCTCGTTGATGGCCACGGCCAGCATGGACAGTCCCAGGACGTCGGACAGGAGGATGAACTCCTGGCGCTTGTCGTCGGTGATGTGTCCGGCGCGGGTGAGGAACTCGATCGCCGTCTCCCACTCCCGCTCGGTGAGGCGGACGTCGCGGGCGAACGCGTGCAGGTGGCGGACCAGGCTCTGCATGACTTCGCGCAACCGCGGGTCGGTGGTGCGGTCGAAGCTGGCGAGGACCTCGTCGGTGACCGCTTGCTCGCGCTCGGCGGCCACCGTGGGTTCGGCGGTCATGCGGCCCACCTCGCCGGGTCGGTGCCCGCCCACGCCGCGTGCAGCAGTTCACGCAGGCCGTCCTCGGTCACAGCACGCGGGTTGTCCGCGGGCGCGATCGCGAGGATGTCGCCGAGAACGGTGTCGATGTCGCTCTCGCGCAGGCCGAGTTCACGCAGGCCGGCCGGCACGCCGAGCTTCGCGCCCAGTTCGTGCAGCGCGGCGGCCGGATCGGTCCGGCAGAGCGCGGCGGCGATACGTTCCGCGGCCTCGGGGGCGTGCGCGGCGTTGAAGGCCAGCACGTGCGGGAGCACGATCGCGTGCGTCTGGGCATGGGGCAGGTCGAACGCTCCGCCCAGGGCGTGGCAGATCTTGTGGTGCAGACCCGATCCCGCGACGGCGAACGCCGAGCCGGCGAGGTAGGCGCCCAGCAGCAGCTCGGCGCGGGCGGCGCCGTCGGCCGGGTCTGCGGCGATGGCGGGCAGGCCGGCCGCGAGGTGGCGGATGCCGTCCTCGGCGACGGCGCTGGAGACCGGGTTGCGCCGGGGTGCCCAGAATGCCTCGACGCAGTGGGCCGTGGCGTTGAGGCCGCTGGCCACCGACAGGCCGGCGGGCAGTGTCAGCGTGAGGTCGGGGTCGTAGACGACGGTGCGCGGCAGGACGCGCGGATCCGTTCCGGTGGTCTTGCGGGCGCCCTCCGTCAGTCCCCACACGGGGGTGACCTCGGAGCCCGCGTAGGTGGTGGGGACGGCGACGATCGGCAGCCCGGTGGTCAGGGCGACGGCCTTGGCGGTGCCGGTGGTCGAGCCGCCGCCCACGCACAGCACCAGGTCCGCGCCGGCCGCCGCCGCGCGGGCGCGCTCGGCGACCTCGACGGGCACGTGCGGGCGCACCCCGGTGAACTCGGCCGCGATCCGGTCGGCGAACGGGGCGCACAGTTCGCGTGCCAGAGCGATCTCGGAGTCGGCTGCCACGAGCAGGATCCGCTGAGCTCCGAAGGCGTCGACCTCGGCCGCCAGGGCGCTGCGTGCGGTGCCGGGGCCGAACACGATCCGCCCGGGCAGGGCGTCGTAGGTGAAGGTGTGCATCACGCCTCCTGGGGCAGGACGGTGGGCTGGTAGGCGAGCAGCAGCCAGCGGTCGCTCTCGCGGACCCACACGGCCAGGCACCGGTTGGCCAGTGTCTTGCGCACACCGCCCGCGGTGAGGTCGGCGTGCATCTCCCCCACCACCACGGCGGTGTCACCGATGACGGTGATCCGGTCCACCGGGTGTTCAATGCGGTGGTACACGTAGAAGCCCGCCCGGAGCTTGTCCAGGTACGACTCCAGCGTGTCCACCACTGCGTTGGAGTGGGTGTAGGCGAGTTCGGGGTGCGCGAGCGCGGCGAAGGCTTCGAGGTCTCCCGCGATCACTGCCTTGTACCGGGCATCCTCCAGGGAGCGGATCGTCTCCTCGGCGCCGGCGGTGGGTGAATCGCTTGCAGTCATGGAACTCTTTCTCTCTGTCATGAGTCGTGCACGTCGCGCGTCGGTGAACTCGCGCGCATCCGCAGGGCGGTGAGGACCTGGGCCATGTCCTGTCGGCCGAGTCCGACCGACGTCGCGTCGTCCAGGACGGCGTAGGACGCCTCGCACGCCGGCAGGCTCAACTGCTGTGTGCGGGCCAGGTCGAGAGCCAGTCCGAGGTCCTTGCGGATCAGCGACACCGGGGCGGCCACACCGGCCGACTCCGGCGCGAGGAACGCCTCCCGCTTGTAGCCGACATACGGGGCACCGGCCGCGCTGTTGCGCAGCACGTCGTAGAAGGTGTTGAGGTCGAGTCCGCCTGCCTCGGCAATGAGCAGACCCTCCGCAACCCCCTGGCTCAGGGCGGCGAGGACGGCGTTGACCGCGAGCTTCGCCGCGGAACCGGCGCCTGCGGGCCCGCAGTGGGACTGCGCCGCCGACATGGCGGCGAGGACGGGGCGGATCCGTTCGAACTGCTCCGGACTGGCCCCGACCATCGTGGTCAGCGCCGCGGCCTCGGCCATCGACACGCTTCCGGACACTGGTGCGTCGACGACCTCCACCGGTGCGGTGTCGGCCAACTCGCGTACGAGTTCGGGTCCGACGGTGCCCATCACCACATGGAGATGGGCACGGTCGGCGCTCGCCAGGCCCTTCATGACGAATTCCCGGGTTGTGAGACCGTCCGGCAGCATGCTGACGGTCATCGGCGCCTCGGCCAGGTCGGCCGCCGTGCCGACGCGTGTGACGCCCTCGGGCGCCCGGTCCGCCCCCGGGTCGTACCCCAGGACGGTGTGTCCGGCCTGCGCCAGGTGGGAGGCCATCGGCCGGCCCATCCGTCCCAGGCCGGCGAATCCGATCAGCACGGCATTTCCTCCACTGCGTTGTTCGTCCGGCGTCGTCCGGCTGTTTGAGAGGCCGCGGTGTCGATTCCGGACCAGGTCCGGCCCGCCGGCTGGGCGGGCCCCAGACCCTGGTGTTAACTAATATTGAACACTGTTACGAGCGTGTGTCAATCATTAGCGAACACCTCGCGAGGTGGGCCTGCTCGCTCTCCGTGCCCGCCCTTCGGGCTAGGCCCCTGCAGAGGCCGGGATGACCGGCAGGAGGAGCCGGGACGGGGTGTCGGGCCCGGTGTGGACCGTGGTGCGGCCGCCGTAGACCGACGCGGGACGGTCCTCGGGGTGGTTGTGCAGGAAGGGTCCCGAGCCGCGGGCCACCCACGCGCCGGTGGGGTCGTCCGGTGTGGGGCGCTCG
This sequence comes from Streptomyces sp. NPDC107575, assembly GCF_055657265.1. Lineage (NCBI taxonomy): Bacteria > Bacillati > Actinomycetota > Actinomycetes > Kitasatosporales > Streptomycetaceae > Streptomyces > Streptomyces sp. NPDC107575. The sequence goes on from NZ_JBVKBG010000012.1 coordinate 222,464, forward strand.
AAGTCGCGCCCGCCGATCTGGAGGGCCAGGCGATAGCCGGCGGGCAGCACGATGCAGGTGGGCCAGATCTCCACCTGCAGTTCGTAGACCTCTCCGGGCGTCAGAGGCTGTGACTCGTCGTGTGCGTGATACGGCCGGTACGGCAGGCTCTTCCGGGGGTCAAGTTTGCGGTGCGAGGCCCGCAGCCAGCCCTGGGCCAGTGGCGTCGCCGGGTCGATCGTGCCGGGGAAGTGGACTTCCCTCCCGTCCGGTGCGAAGGCCTGGAGCGTGAGGAAGAGGTCGGCGTCGCTGGTGCTGGAGGAGACGTACAGGGTCGCCGCCAGCGGCCCGGTCAGCTCGGTCTCCGTCTCCAGCGGCGCGCTCAGGAAGGTCACGGGTTCGCCGAGGGCCTCGAAGGCCACCTGTGAGCGCGTCTGCGCAGGCTCGGGGCGAAGCGTCAGGTCGGCGTCCAGGTAGGCGTCCGTCCAGGCGGTGCGCGCCAGGGGCCACTCCTGCTCGCCCCGCGCCTCGACATCGGTCGTGAACGGGCGCCGCAGCCGCAGGAGTACGGGCGGCTGCTGGTCCCAGCCGTTGTCCTCGCCCTTGAGGAAGTGGTCCAGGAACCGCTTTTGCAGGTCCATGCCTTCGGCGAGGTAGAACCACTCTTCGTGGCGCCCGGGGTGCAGCTCGAGCCACTTCTGCGCTGAGGCGGCCTGGGTGAACGCCTCGAAGTTCCCACGAGGGTGCAGGCCGTGGCCGGCGAGGCTGGCGGCGCTCAGGAACGGCACCGTCACGCGCGGCCAGTCCGCGGAACGGGCCCTGTACGTCGCATCGTCGAGCGGGCGCGCAAGTACCGCCTGGAGCGGATCGGCACGGTTGGCGGCCAGTTCCTCCTCGGAGAGCTGCTCCGGGCCGGTCGCGGACTCCCCCAGCCAGGGGTCGGTGGGGCCCTTCGGGTTGCCGTGCTGGACCGCCACCACTTGCCGCGGAAACCAGGCCTGTTGAAAGGTGTTGCTCAGGATGCCGCCGTGGCGCGCCTTGTCGCGGTAGGCGTCCGCGGCTCCCTCCCAGGGGACCATCGCGGCCAGGTGCGGCGGTTGCAGGCCGGCGACCAGCCACTGGGTGATCGCGTAGTAGGAGATGCCGTTCAGGCCGACCTTGCCGGTGCTCCAGGCCTGGGTCCCGGCCCATTCGATTGCCTCGTAGAAGTCGCGGGTCTCGCGCGGCGATTGCGGGTCCAGGTAGCCAGGGCTTCGGCCGGCGCCGCGCGAGTCGACGCGTACGACGGCGTATCCCCAGCCTGTCCAGATCTCGGGGTCGACGGTCTCCCAGGTCAGATGGGAGCGAGTGGAGCCGGCCAGCAGGTCCGGGTGGGTCTTGGTGAGCCACTGCCATTGGGTGGCGTAGGCATCCTGGAAGCGGACTCCCTTGCCGTAGGGGCCCATCGTCATGATGACGGGGACCTGGTCGACGCCCTCCGGACGGAAGACATCGGCCCGCAGGACGATGCCGTCGTCCGCCTCGATGGGCACGTCACGTTCGATGATCATGGATAGCTCCGGTGTCTGCGTGCTTCAGCGAGGGCAGTGGGTCGAAGGTGACGGGCATTCGATCGGCGGCACGGTCATCGCTTCCTGTGATGGTCGCCGGTCCTCGCGGCGACAGCAGGGCGCGCTACGTCCGTGGCCGCTCATGTGACGACGTTGCCGCTGTTCGGTTGGCTGCCTCGTTGCTTGAGGTGCCGACGTCGCAGTCCGCCGTAGGTGGCGCAGACGACGAGGAGCAGGGGCATCCCATTCACCCAGGCGGCATCGCTCTCGGTGACCTCCGGGTAGTGCACGACGATCAAGGATCCGGCGGTCAAGAACCCCGCGACGGCGAGGGTCGGGGCGATGCGGGTCGCGTAGAGGGAGCCGGTGATCCTGCCGCGCAGGGAGGCCGCGACGACGCTGACGGAGCTGCTGCCCATCTTGACGATCATCGACAGGGAGTTGTAGCCGGCGATGGCCGGCAGCAGGCCGACCATGGGGTCCGCGCCTGCCACCACGAACGGGGCGAGGAAGGCGATGGTGATCAGAAGCTGGCAGGCGACCGCGACATGAGGTGTCTGACGGCGGGGGTGCGTGCGGCCGAGCCCGGACCAGAAGAGTCCGGAGCGGGCGGACGAGAACATGTACCGCGTGGCGAGGTTGTGGAAGGCGATGGCGGCTCCGATGATGCTGGCCGCGATCACGAACTTCAGGGGTGTGCTGGTCCAGTCACCGAGGTAGGCGCCGAACAGGGCGGGGATCAGCTCACCTGGACCGGCCTGCGCGACCTTGGGAGCGCCGTCCATCGCGGCGACGACCGCCCAAGTTCCCGCGATGAACAGGGCGGTGAGCAGGAACAGGGCAAGGTAGGTGGCCCGGGGCACCGTACGGTGCGGGTCGCGGATCTCTTCTCCGTAGGCGGCCGTGGTCTCGAAGCTGGCCAGGGACAGCAGGACGAACACGATGGACAGGCCGAAGGCTCCGCCGGTGAGGCCGGAGGGGGCGAACACGTCGAGGTGGAATCCCGTGGGGTTGCGCACCAGGACGGCGACGATGAAGGCTCCCAGGAGGAGGAACTGGGTACCGCAGATGAAGCTGGTGATCTTGCTGGCCAGGCCGACACCGAGGTAGCCGAGGGTTCCGGTCAGGGCGACGACGAGCAGTGCCCAGAGCCACCAGGGCAGGTCGAGTCCGAGGGGTTCGAAGGCGCTGTCGAGGAAGTAGCCGGCGACGCCGGAGAAGGCGACCACGGCGAAGTTGTAGCCGACGGTCGCTATGACGGCGATCGCCGATCCCGCCGTGGGGCCCAGGCCGTGGGCGACGTAGGCGGAATAGGCCCCGGAGTCCACCACGTACCGGCCCAGGACCACGTACCCGGCGGTGAAGAAGAGGAAGACCACCACCGTGAGCACGATGACGAGCACGGTGGTGGGGCCGACGCCCAGCACGAGGCTCATCGAGAGGTTGGACGACATCGTGGTGAGCGGGGAGATCGCGGCGATGGCCATGATCGCCGCGCCCAGCACACCGATGGAGCCCTTCTTGAGGGTGCCCGCTCGCTCCGATCTGGTGTCGGGTTCGGTTGTTGCCTGAGGTGCTTGACTGCTCGTCATTGCAAACTCCGTCGGTTGCAGGGCAGATGGATGAGCGTCGAAGTACTGAGGAAGGCGTGGGGGGAGCTGTGGGCGCGTGTCAGCGCGGTGTGGGCGCGGTGCCGTACACGTCGGCGATCCAGTCCGCGATGTAGTGGGTGGTGGGCGAGATGTTGTCGGCCGCGACGTGCTCGACACCCCCGTCGTGCCCGGTCATGATCTTCAGCTCCCTGCGGGGGCTGTTGACCGCGGCGTCGTACTGCTTGTGCGCCATGTCCACGGGAATCTGGCGGTCGCCTGCGCCGTGCAACACGAGGAACGGCACGCGGATGCGGTCGCTGACCTCGGCCAGGCTCATCGTCTTGGCGAAGTCCAGGAAGTCGTCCACCGAGTCCTTGCCGAACACCCACAGAAGATGTTCGGCGAAGTGCGGCACGGACTTCTCGGCGGCGTGCGGGGTGTCCTGCTGCAGGCGACGACGCTGGAGTTCGGACCAGTCGTAGATGGCGCCCCAGGCGACGCAAAGGCTGAAGCGGGGCTCGAACGCGGCGGCGCGGGGCGCGTAGTAGCCGCCGAGGGACCAGGCGGCCACGCCGATGCGTGCCGGGTCGCAGTCCGCGCGGGTCTCCAGGTAGTCCACGCACGCCGACCCGTAGCGCTCGCTCTCGGCGAACCCCGTCATGCCTCGCAGCCGCAGGGCCTCGCCGGATCCCGGCTGGTCGATGATGAGCGAGGAAACACCGCGCCGGGCCAGTTCCTGGGCGATGCCGGTCCCGTAGACCATCTCCTTGGTCGAGTCGAGGCCGTTGAAGAGGACGACGAACGGGTTCCTGCCCGTCGGCCTCTGCGCCTGGACGAGCAGTCCGGGCAGCGAGCGGTCGCCCTGGTCGTCCTTGTAGGGCACCTCGACGAACTCGCAGTTCTCCTCGCCCAGGGTGACGGCCTTGCGGAAGCAGTCCAGGCCGGCTCGGTAGGCCTCGGCACGAGGGGCGTAGCCGTGCTTCTGCATGCGCTCCGCGGTCAGGAAGTACACCGCCACACGCCGGTAGCGTGCCGCCGCCGCATAGTCGCGGGCAGCGGCCGCGTCGGTGTCGGCGAGGCTGACGAGCCGCTCGGCCACCCCGCACCATGAGGCAAAGAAGTCCTCGCTGGACGCCACGGCCGGGCCGGTGTTCAGCAACGGCCGGCAGGCCTCGTCCACCTCGTCGATCGCGGCGCCGGTACTCAGGGCAAGGTTGAGGGAGAGGTTCCAGACGTAGTTTCCGGGAAAGTACTCGAACATTCGTGGGTGCCTTTCCAGGCTTGGGCGCCGGTCGCCGTGGGGCCGCGGCGAGTGGGCGGGAACCGGTGCGTGCAACAGAGGCGCGAGGACACGGCGTTCGGCGCGGCGCGGGGGCAGGAGTTCAGCTGCGGGCGGCGGTGTCCACGAGGATTTTTCCGTCGACGGATCCGGTCGTGAGCCGCTTGAGTCCCGATTCCACGAGGCCGTCGAGGGGGATCACCGCATCGAGGAGCAGTGCGCCCAGCGTGCCGTCGGCAAGGATGTCCAGGGCTGGCACCAGGTCCTCGTCGCAGATGTGCGCGACGGTGGACGTCACGGTGATCTCGCGCAGGGTCAGCGCCTGCAGGTCCACGCTCGGCTTCTGTTTGGGCAAGCCGACGGCCAGGACGTGTCCGCCGGCGGTGACCATGGCGAGCGCGTTCTCGAACTGTCCGGGAGCGCCGCTGGCCTCGATGACCACGTCGGCGCCTCGTCCTCCCGTGGCCTGCAGCACCGCTGCCACGACGTCGTCGTGCGCGGAGAGCGTGTGCGCCGCACCGAGCCTGCGGGCCCGCTCCAGTTTCGGGCCGGGCAGGTCGATCACTGTCACGTCCGCGGTGTGCAGGTGATGGAGACCGGCCAGGACGAACGTGCCGATCGCGCCCGCGCCGATGACCACGACGGTGTCGCCGTCGCGCACCCCGGCCCGCCGGGCCGCGTGCAGTCCCACTGCCAGCGGTTGGGCCATGCCGGCGTGGTCCAGCGGCAGTCCGCCGGGCACCGGGCGCAGCATGTGGGCCGGGGCCGCGACGAACTCGGCGAGGCCGCCTGGGGCGTTGAGTCCGAGCGTGTAGTAGCGGCGGCAGAGGTTCGTGCGTCCCTGTCCGCACCGGTCGCACGTGCCGCACCAGACTCCCGCGCCGGCGGCGACGATCTGCCCCGCGCGCAGCGGCACGTCTCCGCGTGCTTCCACGACCTCGCCCACGAACTCGTGCCCGGGGATCATGGGGCCGAGGTGGCCGCTTCCTGGGTGGCGTGCTGCGAGGGGCACCATGACCGGGCCGTGTGCCCACTCCGTGGCGTCAGTGCCGCACAGCCCGTTGCGGCGGACTGCGATCAGGGCCTGTCCGTCCCGCGGTACGGGCACCGGCACGTTTTCAATACGGATGTCTCGTGCACCGTGGTAGACGGCGGCACGCATGGTTTCGGTCATGCTGGCTCCGGATGCAGGTCTCCTTGATGTCTCGCCGGCTTCGGCGGCCCGGCGAGGACGCATTTCAAGGGGCGGTGTCGGCCGGACAAGTCCGGCCTGATTGCGGGCACCACCCACAAACACTGTCCGCTTCCACTGAACGCGTGCGCCCATCGTGAACGCGACAGAACGTGGTGTCAACAGACTGCTTCGACTCGGTTAACAAGCCCCTTGCCTCGGCAGGCACGGTGCAGCGGGTACCGCTGTTCACTGTCACGGAACCGAGGTAGCGTTCAGTGAGATCTAACGACCGGCGGCCGGGCAGCCGGAGAACAGGGGCAGGCACGTGGAGGAACACATCGGACGAGCTCTCAGGGCGGCCCGTGAGGCACAGGGGATCAGCCTGCGGGCTCTTGCGGTGGACACCGGCATTTCGGCCAGCCTGCTGTCGCAGGTGGAGACCGGTAAGTCGCAGCCGTCGGTGAGCACTCTGTACGCGCTGGTCAACCGTCTTCACGTCTCACTCGACGAGTTGCTCGGACTCGAAGTGAACCCTTCTGGCCGGACGCGCCCGGCCGCTGAGGCCACTCCCCCGGCGTCACAGCACCCCGGGGTCGTGATCCAGCGCGGGTCCGACAACCCGGCGCTGGAGATGGACAACGGGGTCCGCTGGGAGCGGCTGGCCTCGTTCGACAACGGGCTCGTGGACGCGCTGCTGGTGACCTACCAGAGCGGGGCGAGCAGTTCGGTCGAGGGGACGCTGATGCGTCACAGCGGCTTCGAGTACGCCTACCTGCTCGAAGGGCCACTGACGCTGGTCCTGGAGTTTGACCAGTACGAACTCGAAGCGGGCGACTCCTTCTGCTTCGACTCCACCCGCCCGCACATGTACATCAATCGCGGAGACCACGCGGCCCGCGGCCTGTGGTACGTCATCGGCCGCAACAGTACGGAACACACACGCGAGCGCCTGGCCGACCTAGTGAACCGGGTTCCGGCCGCCAGCGACGCCGGCGTGGCCAACGTCCTCGACGTGTTCAGGAACCTGGACGAGGCCTCGCATGAACGCCGCCGGTGAATGACACCGCAGGTCGCTACTGACACAGAGACACACACGCGCCCATCCCCTGCGAGTCCACAAAGCCATGACCGACACCAGGATTGACACACGCAAGAGCGAGGCCAAGAGCGTTCGCACAAAGTCCGAGGGGCCTCGTGCCCCATCGCCATGCTTGGAGTGGCGACCGCTAGAACGATGCTTGTTGCGGCCAGATTCAGACGAGGACAGCACAGGCGTCCACCCAAGAGGACGCGTCACCTCATGACCCAATCCACTCAGAGGTGACCGAGGGGATGCAGTGTCAGGAGCGGGGACGGGCAGCCGGTCCCGGCGTGGCGACGACCTCGCCGGGAGTCAGCCCAGTATGGCCGTGCTCGCACTGAGCCACCACGCGCACTGGAGCACCACACCCCTCATGCCGCAGGTCGAGAACCGGCGACGGCTCGTCCCCCAAATGCGACTCCCCCCACTGTTTGAGCGCGACCAGAACGGGCCACAGATCCCAGCCCTTGCGGGTCACCCGGTACTCGTTGCGTGAGCGGCTGCCCGGCTGCTGGTACGGCGTGACCTTGAGGATGCCTGCCGCCGTCAGCTTTCGCAGGCGATCACTGAGGACGGCCTCCGAGAGACCGATGTGGCGGCGGAAGTCGTCGAATCGTCGCACTCCGTTGCAGGCGTCTCGCAGGATGAGCAGCGACCACTTTTCGCCCACCACACCAAGGGTGAGCTGGACCGGACAATTTTCCGTGCTCGTCTCAAGCCACTCCATTCCCTCATCGTAGGGGCCTGGCTTTGTAATTGACAGCCAGAAGGCCCTGAAGCTAACTTCTGATTCGGAAGCTAGCTGACGAGGAGATAGACCGTGGGACGAACCCGTACGTACGAGTGGGAGGACCCCGCCCCTCTGGCAGCCTCCATCGGCCGCAGCTCAGGGCTGGATCTATTGCTCGACCTGCGAGCCGGCCGCGTCCCCGCGGCGCCCGTGAGTTCCACCGTCGGCTTCACCCTCGACGAGGTGGAGAAGGGGCATGTTGTCTTCTCAATGATCCCCGGCGAGGAGCACTACAACCCCATCGGCAGCGTGCATGGCGGGATCTTCGCGACACTGCTCGACTCGGCGGCCGGGTGCGCGGTCCATTCGACCCTTCCGCCCGAGATGGGCTACACCTCACTCGATCTGAACGTGAAGTTCCTGCGCAAGATCACTGTAGATACCGGCCGCGTCCGCGCCATCGGGACAGTTGTGCAGACGGGCCGTCAGACCGCCCTGGCACAAGCTCAGTTGCTAGACGCTACGGACCGTGTACTCGCCCACGCCACCAGCACGTGCCTGCTCTTCCCGCTGCCTACCCCCTAAGAGCGCACCCGGTCGATTGGCTGGACCTGGCGACGGCGTACGCGCCCAAACCGGTGGTGACCAAACGCGCCGCAGACGGCGCCGCCGTCTCCTCTGCTTCCAGCCCCAACATCGTCGCCAAGAGGCTCGAACAGCTCAACATCCACGCCGGCCACCGAGTCCTGGAGATTGGCGCGGCGACCGGCATCAACGCCGCCCTCCTCGCGGAACTGACCGGGCCGGGTGGCTCGGTCGTGACCATCGAGCTCGACGAGGACCTCGTCAACGGCGCACGCACCGGTCTGGCCGCCGCCGGATACAACCGCGTCGAGGTGATGTGCGGCGACGGAGCCCTCGGAGCCCCCAGCCACGGAACATTCGACAGGATCATCGTCACCGCTGGCGCCTGGGACATCTCCACCGCTTGGTGGCACCAGCTCGCCATCGGCGGCCGCATCGTCGTCCCGCTCCGACTGCACGGCAGCGGCCTGACCCGGTCGCTCTGGCCCAGGCCCTCGCCCAGCCCGCCCGCCATCAATGGACCGGCCTCCACGTCCGCCACGACGAACCCGCCGCCCACCTTGACCTCTGGCTCGCCACCACCGGATCCGGCCTGAACTTAGGCAAACTGTCCGTCGGTTCCGGCGCCCGCGACATCTGCCTGGCAGATCCGGCGGTGCGCTGGTCCGGTGCTGCCTTGTACAACGGCGGTACGTTCGCCTATCTGTCCGCCCGCCCCATCGACGATGCCACCGACGAGCTGGGGATCATCGTTCACGGCCCGGACGCAGACAAGCTCAGTGGCCAGGTAAACGATCTCCTGCACCGCTGGAACCAGCAGCGGCCTGCGCAGCCCATCGTCACCGCATACCCTCCCTCCACGAGAGATGACCGCCTCGATGCCGGTGCCCGCGTCACCCGCCCCGACACTCTCCTGACCATCGCCTGGTGAACGGAGGTCGTTCTGCCGTCCTGTTGCTCCACTGACTCGGACGAATGCCCGGGATATTGAGGTCCGCCACCCGGACTGCAGCGCGCGCTAGCCTTCGCATGTGGAGACGTATCCCCCAGATGATGACCATGGCCCGTGGGCGGCTGTGCTGGTCGCTTCCTCAGCCGGCGGCGTTCAGGGCCTCGGCACACTCCTGGGCGGGCTGCCACCCGCGCTGCCCGTGCCGGTACTGGTCGCCCAGCACCTCAACCGGTCCCGCGAGACACACATCGTGACCATCCTGGCGCGTTCCACCCTCCTGCCGGTCAAGCTCGCCAAACATGGGCAGCGCCCCCAGGCAGGCACGGTCTACATCGCCCCGCCCGACCGACACCTGTGCGTAGCGGACGGCGGGGCTCTGGCTCTCACGCACGAGGACCGGGTCAACTACGCCCGCCCCGCTGCCGACCCCCTCTTCGAATCGGCGGCGCAGGCCTACGGATCCGGCGTCGTCGGCTGCGTACTCACCGGAGCTGACAGCGACGGCGCCAAGGGCATCGAAGCGGTCAAGGCACACGGCGGCACGGTCATCGTCCAGGACCCGGAAACAGCCGAGTTCCACGGCATGCCCAAAGCCGCGATCAGCACCGGGAAAGTGGACTTCGTTCTTCCCCTCCCGGCCATCGGCCCCGCCCTCACCCGACTCGTCCAGCCCGACACGGGCGCCGTCTGACCTCACGTCATGCCCTGGCCGTCCTCAGAAGGGCGGCCCATCGGCGGGGTCCTCAAGCCCCTGCCGTCCATGCTGGCGACCGGACGCCGCCCTCCGTTCATCACCGGGCTCCTCCCGTCGCGGAGCCGCGTACATACAGCGATTCACACAAGGCGATCGTCTCCCGGCTCGGATCCTCGTCGAGTTCGGCCAGTTCTGCTCTCAAGAGGCTCAGCGTGCGTGGGATGTCCGCATGCAGGCCCAGGCGTGCTTGAACGCGCGCGATGTCGCGGTAGATGGCCTCGTTGTAGCGGTCGAGCGTCCTGGCGCGCTCAAGTAGGGCAAGGGCCCGCCGCGGGTCGGACGTACTCAGGACGCGGGTGAGCTCGGCGAGCGCATCGAGTACGTCTCGACGCACTGCCTCGCGCGGCGCTTCGCACCACTCCGCCACGATGCCGGTCGCGAAGTCCCCGGTGTAGAGACTGGCGCCGCGTTCCAGGGCATTCAGGCGCAGCTCATCGTTCCCCACTGCGCCTGCCTCGCTCAGCTCGTCCTCCAACTTCCACAGATCGACGGAGACTTGGTCGTGGTCCAGGATGTACCGGCCTCCGTCGTGGTGGACGATGTTGCGGATCTCGTCGTGGGTTGCAGTGCGCAGGGTGCGGCGGAACTGGCTCAGGGTGGCGTGGAAGCTGTTGTACGGGTGCTCGCTGGGCGCGTCTGGCCAGATGGCAGCCGTGAGCGTCTCTCGGCGAGCTCCGTTTCGATGCAGTGCGAGGTACGCCAGGATCTCGCGATGCTTCGGGGCGAGGGCTCCGGCAAGGTTCTTGCCGGCTGCACCGCGGGTGGGGTGATACTCCAGATGCACTGAGCCCAGCACCCTGAGCGAGAGCACGCATGTCGTGGTCGGCGGCGGCGCTTCAGGCCGTCTACGGATGTCCGAGTCATGCCCTGTCACTTCGCTCTCATCCACAGGGGGCGGAGGCGCCTCCGCCCCCGACTCCGACACCTGAAGGAAGTCGAGGAGCGCCCCCGCGGCGGGAGGCGGAGATGTGAACAGGCGCGTCCCGGTGAGCCCCTCGGTACCGGGTGAACTGTCCGCCGTGACGGTTCCGTCCTGTCCCACCTCGAGAGTTCGCCCTGGGCTCCATTGCCCCAGCAGCACACCGGCCAGGCCGAGTGACATGTCGTTGTCGAGCAGTGCCCGCAGACGTCCATCGGAGTTCGGCGCAGCGCCGGCGATCAGCAGGAAGTCAATGTCCCTGGCGCCGTGGGGTGTTGGGCCGATGTCGTCATCGAGTGCGCCACGCGCCCGGCTGAGGAGCTCGGCCTCCAGCACATTCAAGGCTGTGTCCAGGTCTTCGACGGTGCGCAGGCCCGATGGGTACGCGCGCACTGCGACCTCCTCGGCGAAGAGCCGCGCGGAATCCTCAACCGGGACCAGGATCACGAGCTGCCCGGCGGTTGTCTGATGTCGCACTGGCCCGCCCGCGACCAGTAGGGCGCGCACGGCATCCACGGCTCCGGCCCCGACGAGGCCAAGGCCCTGGCTGCGGGCGATGTCCCAGGCGACGGACTGGCATTCCCCGACTGCGGCAGCCGTTCCGTTGACGGGTGAGAGGGGGTCCTCGCTGTGTCGGACTTCGGTCCTGGGCCCCACGTCGTACGTTCGCGGCGCCGAGCCGGCTCCCACGTCAATCGTCGTGGGGCCGGCGGCCTCCCGCCCCTCGCCACCATGAGCGGTGCGCAGGGCACGGACCACCGGGGCTATCTCCACGTCCTCACGCTCAGCCCGACCTCGCTGGTGGCGTGCTCGCCGTCGCAGACGCGCGGCCGTCGCTGCGGCGGCGATCAGCGCTGCCAGGCCAAGACCGACATAGCCACCGGTTGGTAGGTCAGGTACCGGGTGGCGATGCTCAGCATGGCCAGGCTGCCGGGGCTTGTGCGAAGCGGTGCCCGTTGGGGCCGGAGTCGAGCTCGGTTGATGGGACGTGGAGGGCGACGTCGTTGGGGGAGGTTCACGCCCTGGGGCAGCGGGTCCCGGATGCGGCGTGCGGGAAGGCAACCGGAAGGTCCAACCAGGGCGGATCAGATCAGGGTTGGTCAAAGCATCTCCATCGAGCTGAGGACGGCCTCGATTGAGCTCGTAGATCTCCGGCCATCGCGCCCCGTCGCCCAGCGTGCGCGCAGCAATCCCCCACAGGCTGTCGTGGACACCGTGCTCGGGCGGGCGCACGGTGACGGTCCGCGGAGGACGCTGTGAGGAGGCCTCGCTCGTACCGTCGACGGTCGCGTCCATACGCACGCCCGGCCCGGCCTGCACTGCCTCCGAGGTCGCCTCTACGGGACCCGGTCGCGCCAGCAGCCCCGTCGTAGCTCGAACTTGAGCGGATCGGCCGGCGCCCTCAGGGCGGTTCAACATCAGTGCCGCGATGGCGGTTCCGACCAGCAGCACGGCCACCATATGTACCGATCCGTGCGGAAGACCACGCACCTCCGGCCACGCGGCTCCGCTGATCACGTCCCTCGCGGTACGACAGACATCGACGGCGAAGGTGCCCCAGACCGTCCACAGCACACATGCCAAGGCCTTGAGCAGAAACGGGGTGCTCACCGGTGCGCTCAGGACCGCTCCGGCTTCCGTCCACGTAGGCACATGATCCGGCAGCGGCCACCCGACATACCGCCACAGCCCCCACGGAACTCCTGCCCCCAACAGAGCCAGCGACACCGTAGCCAGCATCCCTTGCAGGCACCGAATCACGCGGTGCCCGCCCCCTCGGAAGGGCAGCAGTGTCATGGAACTACGGGGCCGGTGTTCCGCACCGGGTGCGCCGAGCCCGAAGCCGACACCGTTAAGGACTGGATGCCGACTACGCGTAGAAGTTGGGTGGAGGAGTGTGCCGTGACCGTCACCGTGACGGATTCCGCGGTCGCCGTGACCGTGCCCGCGTCACCCGCGGCGAGAAGATGGCGCTGAGCCAGGTCGCGGGCATGCTCGGGGATCAGTCGGAGTGTGCCGTGCGCCCGATAGGCGGCGAGGTCCAATGCCTGAGCACCTCGGCGCGCAGCCTCCTGGGCTTCGCCGATGGCGCGCACCTTGGCGGCCAGAGCGAGGCCTCCGTCCAGGACGAGCCCTGCGAACATCAGCGTGGCGACCGTGATCAGGGCGACGAACACGGTCGCCTGGCCGTCGTCTCCTCGGATCGTCTTGCGCTGACCAGCAGCAGAAGGAAGCAAAGACGTCATGAGTGGTCCGCTCCCGGGTGGGCCACGGTGCTCGCGGCATGTGGCACAACGACGTATCTACGAGGATCGGGCTCAGAGATCGCTGGCTCGCCTCCGCGGTACACGTCTACCGGCGACGTGAAATCCGCGCTGAGTGCCGTAACGCCGGGCACGTCCAGTAGCGCGAGGTCGCTCAGGTCGACGTCGCAAGTCACGGAAGCCCGCACGGTGCCGCCCGGCTGCAGACTGCCCTGAATACGCACTGCCAGCCCGCGGCACGTGGCGCCCGTGCCTCCCAACGCCTCCTCGGCTGTTGCCTGGGCATGCGCGGTTGCGGCCGCTGTGGTGCGTTCGGAACTGGCCGCCCTGGCCGCTTGGTGGGCAGCGTCCTCGATGAGCAGGCGAGTGTCTGCCATCCGTCCGCAGAAGACGAGGAGCCAAAGAGTCAGGAGCAGCACCGGGGTGATCAGGACGAGTTCGACGGCGGCCGAGCCCGCTTCGTATCGGCGGTGGTGAGTCTGGCTCTCGTCCAGTTGCACAAGCTGCATTGAGTCTCGCAGCAGTCGGCTCCGTGCCGGCGACCCCGCGTCTACAACGGCTCTCATCGGGTGCCGCCAGCACCGGTCGTGACCGTCTCGACCGGACCGACGGACTGCGCACGAATCGGTAAGTGCAGGAAGGGCAGAACTGGGCCGGCCGTGCCGGACACCCGCACCGCAACGACGCGAGGCCCACGTGTCAGTTCGACGCTCGCCCCACGGAGGGGGCCTCGTCCCAGCTGCTCCAGGACTCGGTTGCCTTCCTCCCGGCCGGCCTTCACGGTTCCGTGTTGCACGCGCGTGACTGCCAGTACGTGGGCGGCGGCAGCCTGGGCGATATGGGTGGCGTGCAGGTAGACGGCCGCCTGGGCCAGGAGCAGGACGAACGTGAACACCAGAGGCAGGACGAGCACCATCTCAACGGTGCCGCCTCCCGCATCGCACCGCAGTGCCGTCCCCAACCACTGGCGAATCCGAGCTACTTGAAGGTGACACTTCGCGCTGCGGCCAGGATCTGCGGGCCGAACAGCCCGGTGACCGTCAGGGCGAGCGCGGCGAGGAAGGCGATCCAGATGACCTGTTCGGTCGTCATCGCGCCCGCATCGCGCCGCAGGGCACGCGCTACAGCGCTGAAACTGCTTCGTAGGGATCGGAGGCAGGTGAGTGGCGACATGTCCGCGGCCCTCCCAGAGTGATCGACGGGTTTTCACAGCGAGGCCTCGATTTGAACGAGGGCTGGATAGAAGACGAAGAGCACGAATCCGAAGGCCATCAGCACGCCCGGCACGGCCATGCGTTCGGTGGCCGCGTTGGCCCTCCCCTCGGCTTCGGCGGCATCGCGGCTGCGGAGCGCGGCGGCCTTGGCTGCGAGGGACGCACGGACTTTGGCACCCTCGGTCCCTGCGAGTGACAGAGCAGCCGCCACTTCGCTCAGTTCGGCCACGCCGACCTCGTCGCCGAGTTGACCGAGCGCTGTCCAAGGGGAAGTGCGTGTCATGCGGGCGCTGTTCAGCGCGCCGCGTATGCGCTGGAATGGTTGCCCGTGGCCGATCTCGGCAGCGTCGGTCAACGCGCCCTCCACGCCTGCGCCTCCGGCCAGCAAGATGTGGATGAGGTTCAGATAGACCGTCAGGGCGTGGCGGAAGGCTGCCCGCCGGCGCTCTGCCGCCGCCCGCACACCGATGTCCGGCAGGAGGAATCCGGAGGCGGCCAGGGCCAGTGCTCCTCCCAGTGGAAGGGGCCAGGGCAAGGGATGGCCGCCGATGGTGAGGATCAGTTCAATGGTGGTTGGCAGGCACAGGCCTGCGAGGGTGAGTGCGGCCTTCTCCCCCAGGTACGTCTCCACCGCCCGGCCCATCACCGACAAGTCCCGGCGCACGCTGCTCGTGGGCAGCCCCATGGCACTCAGTACGCGAGTGAAGGGAGCGCCCAAGCGCTCTGCCCACCCCCGCTGGGAAGTGACTGGCCTGTCGTCCGTGGCAGGAACCGCGTGGATGCGTGAAACCAGTTCGCTCAGGGGCGGGGGAAGCGGGAAGACCCAGTACGTCAGGGCCCACAGCCCCAGACCGACTCCCATCGAGAGCACCAACAGGGCAATCATGTCGACAGCTCCTGCCGCACGCCGTCCCCGGTTTCCGTCACGTCGCCGAGCGGCTCGGGGTCGGCGAGGACCCGCTCGGGCTGGTCGATCCTTGCCATCCGGCGCAGCCATACGAAGGCTCCCGCGAACACCGCACCGATCAGCAGCAGGACCAGCTGCCCATTCCACGTGTCGTACGGGCTGAGAAACGCCGGGTTCAGGAGGACGAGTCCGCCCGCGAAGGAGATGGTGGTGATGACGACGACGCGCAGGGTCGTCCGCACGCGGGCTCGGCCGGCGTCGATCCGCTGCCGCATCTCCACGTGAGCTCGGGCCGTTGCGGCCAACGCGTCGAGGACAGGTACGAGTTGGCGCCCCTGCCGCTCCGAGGCAAGTATCAGCGCGGCGATCACCAGGTCGGCCGTGGCGTCTGCCAGATCGGCCGCGAGGCACCGCAGCGCGTCGGGCAGGCGTTGCCCTGCGGCGAGCCGGACGACGAGCGTCCGCACCTGCGGCCGGACGGCTTCCGGGGCGGTTTCTGCCGTGGCCACCATGGCCTGTTCGAGGCCGGCTGCGGCGGCCAGCGTGTCGCGGAGCATCTCCGTCCAGCCGGCGACCCCTTCGACCCTCGCGATCTCCTGCCGGTGCGCGGCGGCCTGCCCCAGCAACCGGGGCAGACTCCACATGGCCGTCGCCGCCAGCAGACCCCCGACCACCCATCCCGTCACCGCGCCGCACACCAATCCGGACAGCCCTGCCGCAGCCAGCCACCACCTGCGGTGTTCCGTGCGCAATCGCTCCCGCTGCGTACGGCGATCCGTGGTCCCTCCGTACGGGCGCCGCACCGTCCGCACGAGGACGAACACCCCGGCTCCGAAGCCGAGTCCGAGCAGCCCCAGCAATGCTGCGTAACCTGTCATGCCGCTCACCCCCACCCGGCCCCGTCGTTCCGCTCCAGGCGTTCGGGGTCGAACCCGGCGGCCGCCAAATCATCAAGGGTGTCGGCGCGCAGGGGCGATCCGGGTACAGCACGCAGGTCCGGTCCCGGCCGGAAGACCTCGTTGGAGACGATCTGCTGGCCGTCGGCATCGACGATCTCACGGATGGAGGACACCACTCGCCTGGCCGGGTCGTCGCGTGGCTTGTCGAGGTGTACGACGAAGTCCAGTGCCGATGCGACCAGCAGATTGGTGGCCTCCAGGGGCAGTCGTTCCGGGCCCTGGACGGCGTAGGCGGCCAGCTTGATGAACGAGCCGCGGCTGGTCGAGGAGTGCAGCGTGGCCATGGAGCCGTCGTTGCCCTGGCTCATGGCATTGCACATGGGGATGACTTCCGGCCCGCGCACCTCCCCGACGATCACACGGTCTGGAGACATGCGCAGCGCCCATCGCACCAACTCGGCCTGCCCGATCGCCCCTTGCCCCTCGATGTTCGGCTCGCGTGCCTGCAGGGCGACGACATCCGGGTGAGTCCGGGTGTCGGTGTCCAAGCCGAGTTCGAGTACGTCCTCGATGGTGACCAGGCGTTCCCACGGCGGGATCTCGGCAGCGAGGGCCCGCAGCATCGTCGTCTTGCCGATGGCCGTGCCGCCCGTGATCAGGACGTTCTTCCTGGCTCGGACCATCGCACCGAGGAAGGACTCCAGGTTCCTGTCGAGTGCGCCCGCGTCGCGCAGCTGGGCGAGCGTGGCACGCTGGAGGCGGTGCCGCCTGATGGACACCGACGGGCGCGCGGTGACGGCCATGACGGCGAATACCCGTTCACCACTTGGGAGTTGGAAGCCAACTCCCGGGCTGCCACGGTCGAAGCGGCGTTCCTCGACGCCGGCACGTGCCGCCAAGTCGCGGATGAGGGCGACCAGTTCCCGATCGGAGTCGACCACCGGCCGGAAGCGCTCGCGTCGGCCGTCGGCGAAGCGGACGAAGACCCGGTCGCCGTTGATGTTGATGTTCTCGATGTCCGGGTCGCGCAGCAGGGGTTCGAGGCCCGCGAGACCGAGGGATTCGGCCAGCACGGTCGTGATGACCTGCTGTTCGGTGTCCGGTGACACCACGTCGTCGCCTCGGGCGAGTTGGGCACGGGTGTGTTCCTCGGCGATGTCGACCAGGATCGTCCTCGCCGTTGTCCGGCGTTCGTCCTCGGACATCGCGCGACGTCCTGTTTCCTCATCGGCGCGGATTCGCTCGGACAGCCGGGCAGGCAGTTCCTGGCGTAGGCGCTGGTGTAGCGACTCCGCAGCAGGGCTCACTTCCTTGGCTCCTGCATCAGCCACTTCGCGCGCCGGCGGGCGGCTCCACGGCAAGCCCGGTTGGATCACTGCGGTGCTCGGCGGAAGCGGGCGCGCGTGCTCGGGCTTCGGCTCCCTCGACGCGCTCATCGCCGCGCTCCGCTCGAAACGGCCGGCGCACGCCGTGCCGCCGCAGCCACCGACCGTCCTCCAGTCCCGGCACCCGCTTCGGTCTGCTCACCACGGGTTGGCAGCTGCCTGCCCGACCTCCCCGCGAACGAGGGCGCGGCGACCGTCGCGGCGATCCGAGCCATTGCGCCGGCGAGCGGTGAACGCGCCGACGCGCGGCGCGGCCCCGTACGCCCGCCCAGCAGCGCCGCTCCCCTGCGGTCTTCCGGGACGCGCCCGAGCACATCGAGCCTCAGGGCCTGCTCGATCGCGTGGGTCCCGTGTCCGTCACCGACCAGGAGGAGGCAGACGGACGGTGCCCAATGCGACACCTCGTCCCACCGCGCCGACACGTGCGACAGCGCGTCGTCGTGGGCGCGGGCGACCAGCAGCAGGACGTCCGCCGCATTCATGATCTGCAGGGCAGGGGAATCGGGGTCGGCTCGTCCGCAGTCCGCGACCACTACGGCGCCTGGGTCGTTCGCAGCACTACGCAACGTATCCGACGGGGAGTTGGTGAGCTGCCGGAGAACGGCGCGTGCCTGCTCCGCCCCCGCGGGCCCGACCACCACGGGGAGCCCGCCTGGGAGTCGTTGGGTGTGTTCTCGGATCTCGGTCGTCCTCTGGGTCCTCCGTGCGGCGGCCGTCAGAGTGACCAGCCCCGGGGAGAGGGCGAGGCGGAACCGGGCGAGCAGATCTCCGCCCGCCGGGTCGCACTCCACCAGAACCGGCCGCTGTCCCGCAGGCCACCCCGCGGCCAGAGCCAATGCGGCCGTGGTGACTCCTGGAGATCCTTTGAGGCTGCACAGTGCGACGAGTGTCATGTCCGGCCCCCGTTCACGATGACGACGGTGACTTCTCCTTCGCGTGCGGTGGCGAGCTGACGTGCGGCGGCCGAGTCCATCTGCAGGGAGGCCACGGTGGTCTGCTCGTTCGGTGGTGTCTCCACCGCTACGACGGTGGCGCTCCAGGAGGTGGACGACTCTGTAGTCGAGGCAGTGCTCCCGGACTCGCGTGATGTCATGACGGCCGTGACGCGGTTCCCCGGTTGCAGTCCGGGCGGGAACTGACCCGCCTTCAGGCCGATTGCCACGATCGCCGCACCGTGGGGAGGCACCCGCGCCTCTCCCACCACTGCCTTGGTCAGCAACGCGCCCGCCGGGAGGCTGTAGGCGACAGGGCGGCCTTCCACCCTCCAGCGGGCGCGGGCCGGCAGCGCGGAGAGACCACTGCCCGCCGTGATGCTGAATTCCCGGAGGTCCCGTGCACGCAACTCGTGTCCAACCGCGACCGGACGCGCCAGGGCCAAGACCTCTTCACTGTCGCCGAGCCGCGTACCCACGACCACGCCGGCGGTGGCACATCCCACCACCAGGAGAAGTCCAAGCAACAGATGTCGCGGGCGCCGGATCCGCGGCAGCGCCGTCAGCCTCGTCGAGGTGTGCCTCAGTGGGCGCGCTTTCGGCTTCTTGGAGCTGCTCGCGCTCCTCGGATTTCTGGGATCTCCGCTTCTCGGCGTGGGCGGTGCACCGTGCCTCGCTGTCGAGTGCGGGGACACTCGGGGTCCCACCATCTGCTGCCTCCCGACACATGTCTTCTCGGCACCGCGCGGTCGGCACGGCGCTCGTCGTTGATGTCTGTTGGTGCCCATGTGCCGACGCTGCGGCGCCACTGGACCGTGCGGTGCGCGGCCTTTCGGCTGCGCCTCGCGCTCAACCGCCGGTGTTCAGCGCCTGGCTCTCGGCCACACGGACGGTGGCGTTCGATGTGGTCGTCAGGTCAGGGAACGTGCCGGACTGACCGGCTCCCTGCCAGGTGACCTTCCAGTGCACAGTCGCCGAGACGGGGTAAGCGCTGTCCGGTCGACCTGCCGATGAGGTTCGGTAGGTGTGCCCACAGTCGGGAGACGGCCGCTTCGCATCGATCGCGCGCCTGTACGGTGTACCGGGTCCCCGGCAGGTCACCGAGCCGCCGTCTCCGAGCCTCCAGACGACCTTCGCCGGCCGGGCCACCGCCGTCACGGAGACACCGGGCACCGAAGCCGTCGCGGACACGCGCCGCCAATCACCGCGCGCCAACCACAGCCAGGTCGGCAGGTTCACCAGTTGCTCGCCCCGCGGACTCGTAGCCATCTCTGGAGCAGGAAGACGGAGCTGGGTGCGGGCGCGTCGCGCAAGGTCGGCTGGTGCCACGGCGAGGGCCGGGGCCTGGGCCGGGCCGCCATCGCCCTCTGCCGTATCCGGAATCCACACTGGCGGCCGATAGAAGGCGTCCCGTGTACCGCCGCTGGTGCAGCGGTACACGTACCACCCGCCGCTGTCCCGTGGTGCTGGGGCCTCCCCAGCGGCCCCGAGCCCGTGCACGAAACGCGCCTGCACTGCTCGGGACCGCTGCCTTCCCGCCGAGCGGGGATAGGTGGCCGGGGCCACCTCCGGCGGGGGCTTGTAATTGCTGCGCTCGTAAGCGCAGTTGGCCAGGTTCGGATCGCGGGGCGCGGCCCTGTCGCCGCTGCCGCTCCCATTTCCGCGTTCTCTTCCGGCGTCACCGGTACGCGGAGGTGTCTTGGGATGCGTACGCCGGGGAACGTGGCTTCTGCCGTCCCCCTTGCCGACACCGAGCTCGCAGCCGGGGTGGGGATTCTGCGAGCAGTCCACCGTGCCCCAGCCACTGTCACCCAGCGCAGGCGCGGCGCCGACGAATACGAGCACCGCAGCGGCGCCCGCCATGACGAGCGGTCGATTCAGCATGACCCGACACCCTCCACGGCAAAGCGTGTGACTTTCCAGGTGCCGTCGTCCTGCTTCTTCACCTCGGCGGTGATCTTTTGCCGCCCACCCGGCCGGTCGTCCGCCAACTCCCCTGATCCCTTGCGGTACTTCAACCAGTGGGTGGAATCACCACAGTCAGAGATCAACGCCACGACCGGGGCGGCACGAGGACTGAGTCGGGCGCGTTCGGGCGCGTTGCGCGGTTCCCCCTTGGTGACGAGGCCGTTGCGGCGATCCGCGTACATGCCGCGTGTGATCGCACCGAGAGCAGCCCCGGTGGCGTGCCGGGACAGCAACGGCGACCGCCAATCGGAGGTCCGTGCCGCGACTGCCATGTCCTGCCACATACCGAGGTACGCGGCGGTAGCTCGCCGCTGGGCGATGGCCGCGGCAGACGGACTGCTGGAGGCGGCGGAGCCGGTCGGACTCGCCGTACTCGAGCGACCAGCGTCGCTCGAATCCTTCGCGCTGTCGTGGTTGCCGGAGTCGGTGCATCCGGCGACCACCAACAGCAGCAGGGTTGCCGCGGCGCCGGCCTGGAGAGCACGGCACCGCACGCCCGGTCCACTGGTGGCTGGCACAACGGGCACCTCCCCCTCGGATGGAGATTCGGATGGCGTCTCGCGCCGACCACACGCGGCACGGTCGGCGCATCCATTCCTCTACTCCGGGCCCACGCCCCGACTGCAAGGTACGTACGCGTACGGACTTCAGAGTCGGTACGCATTCATTGCCGTTCCTTTACCTCGGGAGGGGTCTTCTCTTCCCAGTCGATGTGATGACGGGTCAGCCACGGGGCCGCGTTGCGCGGGCCGTCCTTCAGGAGCCGCGACAGCATGAAGTCGCGCAGGAGCCGCTGAAGCGGACCGGGGATCGCACGCCTCTTCATGCTTGCGCTGGTGGCTACGAGTTCCTCGACGCGGGGGCGCCGCAGTTGCTCATAGCGCGTGAAGGCCGCGTCCAATCCCGGGATGTCGCGCAGACACTTGGCGAGGACCACGCTGTCCTCCAGGGCCATGGACGCTCCGTGTCCAGCGTTGGGCGCCGCTGCATGAGCGGCATCACCGATGATCACCATCGGCCCGGCGTGCCACAGCGGCGTCGAGGCGATGTCATAGACACTGACGCCCACCACGTCATCCTCGGTGGCACGGATCAGGTCCGAGGCGGCTCGGTCATCGCCGGCTACCCGCTCGAGAGCCCTGCGCTTCCACTCTTCGGGCGTGACAGCTGCTGGGCCGTCCGGAGCAGGCACCGAACCGGGGATATTGACGAACCACCAGGTATCTCCGCCAGGTGTCGTGAGGTACGCAAAGAAGGCCCTCTTGCCGTAGACCATGCGCATGGTCTCGTCCGGAGCGCTTACGGGGGCCTTGCTCGCGTAGCCGCACACCACCTCTTCGCCCGTGTAGCGGGGGCGCGGAGCAACGGGGTCGATCATGCGCCGGGTCGCGGAGTGGATGCCGTCGGCCCCCACCAGGAGGTCGCCTTCTGCTTTGGCGCCGTCCTTGAACGTCGCCATGATGCGCCCCTCTGGAGTGCGTACCGCGGAGACGAGGCGCTTGCCGGGTTCGACGCGGATGCCGCGCCGTCCCGCCTCCTCGGCGAGCACCCGGCACAACTCCGCGCGCCTCAGGGTTCGCGGGCCAGTCAGCCGTCCGAAGCGGTCTTGATCGATCCTCGCGTCTCGTAGACGTTTGCCTGTACCCGTCGCGAACTCAATGCTCGTCACAGCGAATGACCGCTCCACCACGAGTTGATGGGCGTCGATGGCACGGAGCGCGTCCATTCCGTTGGCGAACAGTGAGAGGAACGCGCCGCGTTCACTGACGCCGTTGGGATGGACTTCGTACACGGTCGAAGTGATTCCGGCCTTCTGCAGCGCCATCGCGGTCGTGGGGCCCGCGACACCTCCACCGATGATCAATGCGTGCATCAGGCTTCTCCGTTCGGGTCCGCTGTGCGGAGGGCGTCCGCGAGCACAATGAGTTCACGGACGTCAGCTTCAAGAGAGGGGTCCGGGGGCACGGCAACAGCGACGGCGTGCGCGGAGGCCAACTCGCCTGACTCATGGGCGCGCAGGGCACGACGCAGACGACCAGAGAGTTCCGGGGCTTTCAGGTCGTCCCGGTCCACGTCCGTTTGAGATGGGTTGATGTAAGGACTGATGCGAACCAGTCCGTCCCGGCACTCGATGGCTCGGCGATAGTAACGACGGTGCACAGCACGTGGGTTGATTGCGTTGCGCCAAGCACTCATCGGAACACGCGGCAGTACATTCTCCGGGAACAGCTCATGGAGGGCAGCCCAGAGGGGCTTCAAGCGGCGATAGTGCAGGAGATGGCGCCACCACACACGCAAGGCGATCACACGCATGGCGGCGGCCGGGTACGTGACTCCGACCAGGAACAGCACGACGCCGGGAAGCATCAAGAAGACCGCAGCGAACCATCCGAGAGAGGTCGACGCAGCCCCGGCGGTGTCCAGGTTGGTGGACACGTCGTCGCCGCCGGCCCAGTGAAGGATGACCGCCACGATGTACAAGGTGTTGGCCAGGGCGAAGGCGATCATGCCAGTGGCCGCGATCCGCAGGCCTCGTCGCAGTCGGGGGCCAGCTCCGCGCGCGTAACACCGGTTCCAGAACCAGGCTTTGGAGAAGGCGAAGACCAGATACGCGTCTGCGGCTACATAGAACGCGGCCACGCTCGTCACTCGATGGTCGCGCGTCCCCACGCCTTCAGGGGTGCTCAATGTGGCCGCCACGAGGACCACGAACGTCAGGGCCAGAGGGACCCCGTACAGCCTGGCCCGCCGCGACGCCTCACGCTCTGACAGCGCCGAGTACAGATAGAAGCAGATCAGGCCGTGCATGGAGATGATGTCCAGGGAATGCTCAATCAGTCGGGAGACCATCGGCGTCGTGCCAAGCAGCCCCGTTCCGGCGTCTGCGGCACGGCCGAACGGAAAGGCCAGCGTCCAACCGCTGATCAGGCCGCACAGCGCCCAGAGGGCTCGATCCTTCGGCGCCCGGCGCAACCGCAGGACCGTCCACATCAGGACGAGTGGCGCAGTGATCCCATACATTGTGAGCATGCCGCTCATAGCCACCCCAGCCGGTCACTGAGCGCCGTGTCCATCCGTTGAGCGGCGACCTGAGCAGCCGCTCCCGAAACGACGTGGTCGAGGACGGACGCCCACTCCAGGATGATCGTCGCCACCGTCTCGGCCTCACGTTCATCAGCGTGGTCGTACACCGAACGTCCCAGAGCGTGCAGGATGCGGCTCTCGTCGAGGGGCGGCACAGGACCATTCGGACTCTCCGGGAAACCCCGGCCGAGCCCCATGGGGAGTTCGAGTGGTGTGTGGTTCTCGTGCCCCGCAAGAATGTGGCCGATCTCGTGCAGAATGATGTGTCGCTGGTGGGCCGGACTGGTCTGCCGCTGGTAGACGATGTAGTCCGCCACATCATGACCAACCCACAGACCGTACGGGCCGGATGCGGGAATGTCCAAGGGCAGCAGTCGAAGATCCCTGCCCCGCTGTTGCGCGAAGCGCCGGCACAGTTCTTCCACGTCCAGAGGCGGCCGGATCTGCAACTCATTCAGTAATCGTCGACAGCGTCTGCGTAAGTCACGCTCACTCATCGATCTCTCGTCCCTCCATATATGCACGAGATTCCGGAGCCACGGATTCACGTGGTTCTTCTGATACACCTGATGCGACTGAAACACCCGTCAGTTTTCAGGCTGGCCGGTTTCAGGGCTAGCGGCCTCCTGGCCTGCGCTTGACGGTCCATGACCGATATCGGTCAGTACTCGCTCAACGATCTGCGTCACGACGGCCAAGGACTCAGGGCTGAGCTCCAGCGCGCGAAGGGCGAGGTTCCTGACCTGGGGGTGGTGCCCCACCTTGGCCAGAGCGATCTCCTCCTCGGCCCGGCCCTGCGGCGCCGGATCCAGGAAGTACGATGCCGATACACCGAAAAACTGCGCCAGTGCCGTCAGTAGATCCAATGACGGATTTCGCTTTGATCCGTTTCTCAGAGCCGACAGATATGCACCACTGACTCGCAGCCCGGGCTGGATTCGCCGCAGCTCAGCGGCAACCTCATCGTGGGTGTACCTCCGACCCGTCGGTTCTTGCGGACGGATCTCCTCGAAGAGCATTTCAAGCCTCTCGGACAATGTCGGTCGCCCCGCAGCACCCGGCACAGATCATCCCTCCTGACCGCGAACCCCTACCTGCACCCCTTCATTTCCCTTTACTCAAGAACCAGTTGACAGAACCGCACTGCCGCACTCTAGACTCGCACCCCATCGAATTCAACCAGGAGTTGCACATCAACTCCTATCGATCACCCAAGAGTTGTCAATTCGTGAATTACTGAAGCACGAACTATCGCTTGGGACTTGGGCGCCGGAAGATCCGCCCCGATACCGGTCCTGTTTCCGCCGGCGCCGAGAAGCGGCAAGCCGAGACGCCCTCCCCTGAAGCGTGAACTCGTGCCGACGCCACGAGGGGACGATGACCATGGCTCAGCACGCAACGCCGCTCCATGACTCACGGACCGATGACTGCGCCACACAGCCACCACCCAGCGGTAAGTCCCCCGCACCGGCCTCGACTGCCGAGACGAACAAGCAGGCCTACCGCTGCACCGTATGCGGCGAGTCACTCGTCGACGCGGTCACCGGGGCGCTGTACCGGCACACGTGGGATCGTCGCGCAGCCGCCACCGTGGACGACGCACGACGCGATCGACGGTCACTCGCCCTGATCCTCGCCGACGTCGACCGCTTCAAGGCGATCAATGACACCTACGGTCACCCCGCTGGTGACAACATGCTCCACGCCATCGCCGAGGTACTCCGCCGCGGCAGTGGAGACACCGGCATCGTCGGCCGCTACGGCGGCTGTGCCGGAGACGAGTTCCTCATCCTGCTGCCCGACCTGGACCTGAACCGCACCCTGACGCTCGCCCGCTGGATGCGGGACCAGGTCCGCAGCCTCGTCGTCCGCGTACTCACCCAGCGCGGTGTCTTCGCGACGCTGGCCGGTCAGACCATCTCCATGGGGATCGCCGTCGCCACCGACCTTCCGCGCGGCGCACTGGCGGACCTCCTGTTGGACTGCGACACGGCCCTGCGCCAAGCCAAACAGAATGGCGGCGACCAGGTCCGTATCGCACTGCCTCACCCTGAAACCCCAGCCGCCGGCATCACCAGACAGCCATGGACCTCTCACGAAGCAGGGGTCGGCTACGACATGGGAGTCCGCCTCATGCTGGCACCCCACCACTGTCTCCCGCGCGCAGCTGAACGGGAGTTGGCGCTGTCGCCCCTCGGCGTGGAGCACGTCTACACGGTTCTCTCCACGCTCCTCAACCGCTGCACCGCACCCCTGGACACACCATGAAGACGCACCGGCAAACAGACCTGCTCCACTCCACAGCCTGGACACCCGAAGAGGGTGCAGAGGCAGTCCCCGCGGGAACCTGGTGGGATGCGGTACGCGTGCCGCAGGCGCTCGGTGTGAACGTCGTCCGCGCCTTCCGCACCCTGGCACCGACCCGCCTCGGCCCCGTCATCGCCGACCTCGACATGAAGGTCCCCAGCCTGTACTTCCTCACTCCCCTCGGCACGGCCACCTCGTGGAACGTCCCGCCAACGCGCGGCCTCGGCCACCACAGTTACATCGTGGTCCCCGACACCGACACCACCAGCCCTCCCGGGCCGTACTGGCTGGTCAGGCCACAGGACGCCACCGGTCTCACCGACCCGCGCGCCTTACACCGCTTCCTCCACTGCGCCGAATCGGACCTCTGCCCGCCAACATAACGGGAACACACAGCCATGCGACGCCCGCCTGGCACCAACCACCCACGACACACCCGATTCTCACGCTGGCGCAGCGCTCTGCTCCGCCGCGACGAGCCCGAACACCGCACCGTCGAGCCACCATCACCTGGGCACACACCCCCGTCGGTGTCCCAGCGATCCCGCTACGCACTGCGCCTGTTGCGCCGCGAGTGGCTCCCGGACGTCCTGGAGGCCCTTGCCCCCGGCCCCCACCAGTACAGCGCACTACTCGAAGACGTACGCAGCAACGGCAGCTCCGGAGAGCCGGAACAGAACTCGAACCGTCGCTACATCCAGGAGTCCGTCCTGACCCGAACCCTGGCAAAGATGCGAGAACTTGGCCTGATCGACAAAGACCGGGAGACGGACTTCCCGTACCACACCACCTACCGCATCACCGCGGCCGGACAAGAACTCCTCAACGCCCTCGTGCCGTTGATGCACTGGGCGGAACGCCACGGCCCGACCCACCCGACACCACCGGACGACGACGGCCCCGGGTGAGCGTCAGCCCCCGACCGCGGTACAGATCCGGCGTGCGCAATGAACGCCCCACGCAAGAAGCCCTCCCCGAGCCAGCAACCCCGCCGACCGGGAAGACACCCACTCCCCGAACTCGACACCTGGCTCCGGGGCGGGTGCGCGCTCGTCGTCGCAAGCGTGGCCGCGTACGCCTCCTACGTCCACCAACGCACCTTCGCCCTCCAAGGCGGCGCGGACCCGATCAGCGCGTCGCTGTGGCCTCTGTCAGTGGACGGCCTCCTACTGCTGGCCACGACGGCCCTGCTCCGCCAGACCCGCACCGGCACGCACCGCGCACATCGCCTCGTCTGGCTGTCCTTCCTGCTCGGCATCGCGGTGTCCCTGGCAGCCAACGTCGCGGCCGCCCCGACGCTGGACTGGAAGCCGGTACTGGTGGCCGGCTGGCCCCCGGTCGCACTGCTGCTCTCGGTGGAGCTTCTGGCACACCGACCGATGAACCCGGCGAGACCGCGAAAAACCCGCGAGAAGGTAGACAAGCCGGAGCACGCTCGCCGCCAGGAAGACCCTCTCCTCGAACAGGCCCGCCAAATCGACGCCAGGCACCGGGAGTTGCACCATCGCCCGGCGCCCGCCGAAGCTTTGCGCAAGGAGCTGCGGATCGGGGCGTCCAGGGCGCGCGAGTTGAACTCTCAACTCCGGGAGGACGGCGACCGCACTGGGCCTGGCCACGACCCAGCCGGACGAGCGCCTAGGGGTCACCCAGGCGGACAGCGCAGCGACTGAATCACACGGCCTGGGCGGGAACGGTCTCCCGCGGGCCACGACCGTGGCAGTGCGCCTCCAGCCACCTGTCCGGCGGCGGCGAGACCGAGGGCAATTGAGGGCCCCAGCCACGGCCCCGGCTGGCGCCGTGACCGTGGCTGGGGCGGCCCGCCTGTCGGCCGACTTGGGCAGACAGAGCGGCCGAGCCCACATCAGGACGAAGAGGCCGGGACCGCGGTCAGTCGATGCCTTCGACGATGCGGAAGTCGCGCTCGACGCCGTCGGAGAGGACGGCCAGCGCCTCCTGGTAGGCCGCGCTCTCGCGCGCCGCGACGGCCTGCTCGAAACTGTCGAACTCGATCAGGATGGTGCGCTCGGCGATTCCGGCATCGTGCGCCACGACCTGACCTCCACGGACAAAGGTCCGACCACCCGCGGCCTTGACGGCCGGACCGGCCAGCTTGTTGTAGGCAGCCAGCTTCTCGGGGTCGGAAATGGTGCGGTAGACGCTGACCCAGTAGCCCTTGGGCATGGAACCTCCAGTGGTGGGGTGAGTGCATCTGACGTACGGGGTGGTCGCGCTGGGCGTGTGTCGGTACTCACCGAGGAGCGGCGGCCTGGGCAGACTGCGTCATCGAGCGCGGGGCGCGAAGTCGGAGAAGTGCGGCGCGCCGGGCTCGTGCGGCATGCGCGCTGCTCGCGCGGCGAAGCTGACGGCGTGGTACCACCCGCACAACAAGAGCAGGTCGAGCAGCTGGAGTTCATCGAAGACCGGGGCGAGCCGTGTCCACAACGCGTCATCGATGTCGGAACGCTCGTGCAACATGTCGACGGCGAGGATGAGCAGCCGTTCCCGCTCGGATGTCCAGCACGGGTCGGCCGGACCGCCGTGCACCAGCGAGGCCGCCTGTTCCTGGGTAAGCCCGACCCGCCCGGCGAACGTCATCATGTGTACGCCCCACTCGTACTCGCAGCCGCACAGCACGCACGTCCGGTCGATGACGATCTCGCGCTCCCGCATGGTCAGGGTCAGCTGCCTGCCCAACTCGTAGCGGCCCCACCCGTGCATGGCGTCGGCCATCGGGAGGTTCCTGGCGAACATCCGGAACAGCCCGATCGGCGGGGCCTCCCCAGGCATCATCCGCGCGAGCAACACGTCGGCCTGGTCGGTGTACGGCGGGTCCGGCAGGGCTATCCGCGACATCGGCTCTCCCGTCGACTTCGTTTCGAAATCAGAAACGATTTTCTGGATGCTAGTGTTTCGAATAACGAAACGCAAGGAGGGTCATGCCAACGCCGCGCCCAGGTACACCAGTTCGCGGTTCGACGACCGGCCGCCCCCTCATGGCCGCGATGGACCTCTTCGGCCGCCGGTGGGCGCTGCGAATCCTCTGGGAGCTGCGCGGCGGGCCGCTCGGTGCCCGCGCGCTGCTGGCACGGTGCGACGGCCTGTCGTCGAGCGTCCTCTATCAGCGGCTGCGCGAACTCACGTCGAGCGGGATCGTCGCGCCCTCGGCCGACGGATACGAGCTCACCCGGTCGGGGGCAGCGCTCAGGGACGCCCTGCGTCCGCTCGACGAGTGGGCGATCACCTGGGCGCAGGAGCAAGAAGGCAACGATCAGGAGCCCTCGGGGGCGTGAGGTTTCGCTGGGGGAACGCGGCTGTCGCTCACTCCCGAGCAGCCGTCGCGTGCTCTCCTGTCCGGTTGGCCGCAACAGGTGGCAGCCCCCCAGACCGCTCGATCCGCGCACTGCCCCTGCGCCTGGTGCACGAGAACTCGTCGGAGGACATCGCCCCCTCGCCCCACCCGGCCGCCGTCACCTGGGCCGACTTCCTGCACTCCCTAGCAGGCGCCCGCCTGGCCTGCGACTTCATCGAGACCGGCCCCTGACCGGCGGGCACGCGTACATCCTCGCGGCCCGGGGCGGCTCGCTCCGGCGCACCCCGGGCTTACCCGCGAGTAAGTCCCATGCCAGAATGGAAGAAGAGCCCCGCGGTGCATCCCCCGTCGCCGCGGGGCTCTCACGTGCGCACACCATGGCCCAGGCGGGCCACGGGGCGCCCGCGATGACCAGAGCGGGATAGCCGAACATCCGGCACCGGAAGCGCTGTTTGGCGTCCATCCACGCCTGGGCGAGGACGATGACGTCGTTGGTGGCGTACGGGCCGGCGTCGACGGCCGTGGAGGAGAAGGCCAGTGGCCACGGTGGGCCGCCAAGTCAGGAATGGGCTTCATCGGCGCGACGCCGACACCGCACCTGGGACACCACCGGGCAGGGGGGGAACGGTGGACCAGCGCATACTGCCTGAGCAGGACTTCTCGGTGTTCGCCGATCCCGTGGGGTTCTCCGGACCGGCGCGACTGCGGGTGACGGAGGCGATGGCACGTCTGGAGGCCGAACGGCTGCGGGTGGTCCGGGCGATGGAGCGCGGGCAGCCGGTCGCCGCACGTGTCCTCGGACGAGGCGGGCAGGAGATCAACCGGAATCTCGCCCGCGAGGTCCCGGCCTGGCGCACCCTCGACGCCGTCCAGGCCAGGGGTTCCGTGGAGCAACTCGCCGTGAGCCTCCCGAACAACACGTTCGCGATGAACGACGGCCTGCGGATGATCAGCGTGTGGCACCGCGACGCGCTGAGCCCGGACGTGCGGCTCGTGCTGTCCGGCGAGGACCCGCAGGTGTACTTCTTCGGCTACGGGCCGTTCCAGATGAAGATCGTCGACGGGGTCGAGGTGCTCCTCGAGGGGCCCACCGTCCGCAACCGGACGACCGTCATCGTCGTGCGGGACGCCGCCTGCATGGCCGCCGCGCGCCACTACTGGGACGCGGTGCGTGCGACGACGTACCCGTGCGCAGCCGAGGACCCACCCGCCGACGGCCTCACCGAACGCCAGCGCCGCGTCGTCGCACTCCTGCTCATCTGCTCCTCGGACGAGCAGATCGCCCGCCGGCTCGAACTGAGCGTGCGCACGGTCCGGACGGAGGTCGCCGTGATCCTCGACCTCCTGGACGCCCCGACCCGCTTCGTGGCGGGATTCCGGCTGCGCGAGCGCCTGAGCCGAATCACCGCCTGCGCCTGCCCGCAACCGTCGCCGGCTGCAGGATGCTGCAATCTTCCGCCGACGGCGCCCGACAATCTCCTGCCATGCAAAGACATGGAAAATTCATGAGCGGCCTGGCGGCCGTCGTCGGCACCGCGTTCGGGACGACCCTGCTGGCCGCCGCGCCGGCGTCCGCCGCCCAGATCAGGAACAACTGCGAGGGCGCGGCGGTCGTCCGCTGCGCCAACGTCGAGATGCCGTCCACCGGCGTCTTCAACGCGCACGGGCGGGTGACCGACACCACCGGCGGCACCAACTACGACGTCCAGGTCGTCGATGTGCGGCTCGAGTACAACCTGAACGGCAACTGGACACTCCTGCGTGACGAGATGCCGGCCGACTCCTGGGCGATCGATCAGGACATCGCGCGCACCACCACGTACTCGTGCGGTTCGTCGGCACGAAAGAGCGTCCGCGCGAAGGTCTACGTTCAGTGGCGCAACGGCGGCACCGTGACCGGCGACTGGGTCACGACACCCACGGAGCCGCCGACGTACATCTGCCCCCGCTGATCAGGTCGATTCCCGGTCACCGACCAGGACTCCGCCCCGGCGGGGTGGCCAGCCACTAACCGGTTCGGTCCTCGGCGGCCGTCGGGTCCCACAGCCCGGCGGCCGTACCGCGCGCGACGTGTTCGGAATACACGTCGACCTTCCGGGCGATGATGGACCGGCATTCCTCAAGGGCGCGGATCTGGTCCTCGACCCGGTGTTGGTGGGCGTCGAGGAGCCGCAGCCGTTCCGGCTCGTTGCCCGGGCCCTGCCGCACCAGTTCGGCGAAACGCTTCAGTTCGGCGAGGGGCATGCCGGACTCCCGCAGCCGGACACAGATCCCCAACCAGTCGACGTCGGTGGGGCTGTAGCGCCGGCGGCCGCCCGCGGTGCGGTGGACCGGCCCGACCAGCAGGCCCTCGCGCTCGTAGAAGCGCAGAGCGTGGACGCTCAGGCCGGTGCGGTCGGCAACCTCGCCGATGCCGAGCGAATCCGTGAGGGTCTCGATGGTCGCCATGCGGGTCACTCTAGGGCTTGATCTAGACCTTCCTCTAGCTCGTAGCGTCCTGGCATGAGCACTCAGACCGCTGCCGCGCAGCACCCGATCAACTCCCCCTTCTCCGCGGCGTCCACCGCCGAGGAAGTCATGGCCGGGGTCGACCTCTGGGGCAGGACCGCTGTCGTCACCGGCGGCTACTCCGGCCTCGGCCTGGAGACCACCCGGGCCCTGGTGGCCGCCGGGGCCCGGGTCATCGTCCCGGCGCGCCGGCC
>NZ_JBVKBG010000013.1:0-131506 GCF_055657265.1 Streptomyces sp. NPDC107575
CGTCACGGTCCAACGTCAGGTCATCGGCGAAACCCCGGTCGCCCGTGGCGTCCGGCACGTACTTCACGGTGACAACGATCCTCAAGCTCACGCCGACTCCTCCACTGCCCTGCTTGCCCAACTGCAGTCGTCCAACTACTCCCGCCAACGTATGGCACTCAGTTCCCTCTGTAAAGGTACCTAGTGCCAAAGGTGACGCTCCGGTGTTACGTTCCCGGCATGAGCGAGGCGCGCGAGGTCAACGGGGCACAGAAGAAGGCACCCATGCGGGAGGTGCTGGCCGAGGCGGCGTTCCAGCTGTTCACGGAGCGTGGGTTCGAGCGGACGACCGTGGACGACATCGTGGCGCGGGCCGGGGTCGGGCGGCGGTCCTTCTTCCGCTACTTCCCGTCCAAGGAGGACGCGGTCTTCCCGGACCACGAGAGCTGCCTCGCCGACATGACGGCGTTCCTCGACGCCGCGAGCGACGAGAGCGACGCCGTGGACGTGGTGTGCGACGCCGCGTGCCTGGTGCTGCGCGTCTACTCCACGAACCCCGAATTCTCCGTGCAGCGCTACAAGTTGACCCGCGAGGTGCCGGGCCTTCGGACCTACGAACTGTCCGTCGTGCGGCGCTACGAGCGCATGCTCGCCGGGTATCTGCGGCAGCGCTGGGCCGACACCGCCGACGCCTCGCTGCGGGCCGAGGTGGTGGCCGCCTCCGTCGTCGCCGCGCACAACAACGGCCTGCGCTCCTGGCTGCGTTCGGGTGGCGAGGGCGACGCCGAGGACGCGGTCGACCGCGCGCTGCGGCTCGTACGGCGAACGTGGGGTGAAGGTGCCGCCGGTGCGGCTGCGCCCGAGGCCCAACAGGAGGATGTCGTCGTGATGGTGGCGACCAAGGGGGCCCCGATGTGGCGGGTCATCCAGCGGGTGGAATCGGCGCTGCGGGACGACTGAATCGGAGCCCGAAGCAACTTGATGGTACTCAGTGTCTTTACCGGCTGGCACTGAGTGTCATACGCTGAGAGGGCGTCGAGGCACTGCCGCCCGGCGCGCGCCGGCGAGTGCGGGAGGCCGAAGGATGTCAGTGATGTCAGGGACGTTCACGAGCGGCATCGGCGTCATGGCGCCGAAGGGTGGCGAGGGCGTCAGCGGCGCCCCGGACGGTGCGGACGGCGACGCGGGATTCCCCTATCAGCGCTGCCGTTGGTGTCGCACTCCGTCCTTCCGGCGGCTGTTGTGTCCGGTCTGCGCGTCGAGCGAGCTGACCACCGAGCACAGCGCGGGCCCCGGCGTCGTGGTCCAGTCCCGCGTCGTCCACCGCGGTACCGGAGTCGCGCGCAACGAGGCGCTGGTCCGCTTCCCGGAGGACTTCATCGTGCCCTGCCGCATCGTGGGCACCGCACCGCACATGGTGTGGCTCGGCGCCACCGTGCGCCCGGTGGCGAACGCGGCCGCCGACTCCGGCGAGGTCTTCTTCGAGCTCGAGGACGACTTCACCGTCGACTACGACCTGCGCTGACCCCGGCGCCCCGCACCGGTCCCGGCCGCGCGGGCCGCGTCACATGGCCCGCGCCCCCGACTTGATCGCCTCACGGATCCGGTTGTACGTCCCGCAGCGGCACACGTTGCGGATCGCGTCGAGGTCCGCCTCCGTGATCTCGCGGCCCTCCTCCCGCACCTTGCGCACGGTGGCCACCGCGGCCATGATCTGGCCCGGCTGGCAGTAGCCGCACTGCGCCACATCCTGCTCCAGCCAGGCCTCCTGCATCGGGTGCAGCTCGCGGCCGACGGTGGCGGGCAGTCCCTCGATCGTCGTCACCTCGTCGTCCGGATCGATCCGGGAGACCGGCACCGAACACGGGTTGAACGCCTTGCCGTTGATGTGCGACGTACAGGCCTGGCAGACGCCGATCCCGCAGCCGTACTTGGGTCCGGTGACGCCGAGCAGATCGCGCAGGACCCACAGCAGCCGTACGTCGTCCTCGGCCTCGACGGTGATCCGCTCGCCGTTCAGCGTGAAAGTGTGGCGCGGCATCGGGGAATCAGGTCTCCTCGGTAGTCGGGGAACAGCGGATCCAGGATCAGTACGCCGCGTCGATCAGTACGCCCGGTCGAGCCCGTCCGTCGGTGACTGCGGTGTCGACGGCTCGCGCGGCAGCGGCTCGAACGCCAGCTCCGCGTGGTCGATGGGGAAGCGCGTCGGCAGTGTGCCGGTCGCCCGCGCGTAGGCGCACGCGACGGCGGCGAAGGCGGGCGCGACGCCCAACTCCCCGGCCCCCGAAGGCTTTTCGCCGGTGTTCGGCATCACGATGACGCGGAGTTCGGGCGGGGTGTTCCACTGCCGCGTGTAGAAGTAGTTGTCCCAGCTGCCCTCCAGCGGGAGGCCGTCCTCGATGTGCAGGCTTGAGGTGAGCGCCATGGCGAGGCCGTCGTTGAAGCAGCCCATCATCTGCGCGCCCAGGCCCCGCGGATTGATCGCGAACCCGGCGTCCACCACGATCAGCGCCTTGGTGACCCGCGGCCCCGTCACCCCGTCCCTGACCTCGCGGCCCACGGTCTCCGGCCGGCAGTCGATCTCGACGAGGATCGCCACGGCGCCGCGGTACTCGGTGTGCAGGGCGATCCCCTGCGCGACGCCGTCGGGCAGCGACCGGCCCCACCCACCCTCCTCGGCCGCTTTGTCGAGTACGGCCCGCAACCGCTCGTCCTTGAGGAACGAGCGCCGGAACTCCACCGGGTCCCGGTCCATCTTCCGCGCCAGCTCGTCGACCATCAGCTCGCGCGCGCAGGCCACGTTCGGCGAGTAGATGTTGCGCATGCTGCCCGTCGCGAACTTGAGCGGCACCTCGCTGAGCAGCTGCGTGGTGACACCGAAGTCGTACGGGGTGGTCTGCGTCAGCGTGAAGATGGTCTCGGCGAAGGTGAGATTGCCGGCCACGGGCAGCTTCGCGGCCGTCGACGTGATCATCTCGCCGAGCCCGTGTCCGAAGTCCGTCTGCGAACTGGCGTGCCGCTGCTCGTAGCTGAGGACTTCCCTGCCGGTGTACGTGGCGCGCACCCGCGAGACGGACATCGGGTGGGCGCGGCCGTGCCGGAAGCTGTCGGTGCGCGACCAGGACAGCTTGACCGGCTTGCCCATCTTCTGCGAGATCTCCGCCGCCTCGGCGGCGACGTCGTGGAACAGATGCCGGCCGAACGAGCCGCCGCCCTCCACCACATGCACCGTCACCGCGTGCTGCGGGAGGCCGAGCCGCGTCGCGATGTCGCGCTGGGCGACGATCGGGACCTTGAGGCTCGACCAGATCTCGGCCTTCCCGTCGCGCACATCGGCGATGGCGTTGTCCGGCTCCAGCGGGCTGTTGCTGGCGAACGCGAAGGTGAACTCGGCGTCGAGCTTCTTCGTCAGGACCGGCGGCACGATCATCGGGGGAGTGGCCGCCTTGAGCTTGCGCTCGACCGAGTCGTCGGACTCGCCGTCGACGTCGCCCGGGCCCCAGTCGACGTCCAACTCCCTTAGCGCGTCGATGCATTGACCGAAGGTCTCGCCGCGCACCGCGACGCCGTGCTTCAGCTCCACGACGTCCGTGATGCCGGGCATCCGCCGCACGGCGTCCGCGTTGCGCACGGCCCGTACGGTCCCGCCGAGCGTCGGCGGCCTGCGCACCATGGCCGGCTTGGCGTCGGGCACCGCGTGGTCCATGCCGAACTTCTTGCGCCCGGTGACCGCCTCCAGCGCGTCGACGCGGTTCTGGGGTGTGCCGAGCACCTTGAACTCGGACCGCTCCTTCAGCGGCGCCGCCGTCACCTCCAGCGACCGCGTGCTCGCCGCGGCCTTCGCGAGGGAGCCGTACGCGGCACGCCTCGCCGAGGAACCGGAGCCGTGGGACACGATGCCTTCTCGCGTGGT
Source organism: Streptomyces sp. NPDC107575 (assembly GCF_055657265.1). NCBI lineage: Bacteria > Bacillati > Actinomycetota > Actinomycetes > Kitasatosporales > Streptomycetaceae > Streptomyces > Streptomyces sp. NPDC107575. Next base: position 3,893 of record NZ_JBVKBG010000013.1, read on the forward strand.
CAGTTCGGAGGTCGCGACACCCCACTGCCGCGCCGCCGTCGCGATCAGGCGCTGCCGCGCGAGGGCGGCTGCGGTGCGTACGGGGCGGTAGATGCTGCGCATCGAGTTGGAGCCGCCGGTGAGCTGGTTCATCAGCAACTCGGGGCGCGCGTCGGCCAGGGAGACCCGCACGGCGTCGAGCGGCAGGTCCAACTCCTCCGCGATCATCATCGCCACCGCGGTGGTCATGCCCTGCCCGACCTCGGCCCGCGGGACAGCGAGGGAGGCGGTGCCGTCCTCGTGCACGCGAACGGTGATCAGGCCCGAGGTCGGGGCCGCCGCGAGATTCTGCATGTCACCGAGGTCGAAGAGCTCCTCCGGCTGGGGCGGCGAGGGCACCGACGCCGCGGCCTCGGCGGAGTCCGCCGCGTCCAGGGCGAACCGGGCACCCACGGCGAGCGTCGGCGCGGCCAGCAGATAGGCGAGCACTCTGCGCCGCCCCGGTGCGCCGGGCGTCGACGGCTCGTCGTGGTGAGGTGAGCGACTCTGCTCGGCCATGGGCGGTCCCTCCGGAACGCGGGCGGGCGCTCGGGCGGGATCGGCCCGGCACCACGGCGGAGCCTGGCACGCCGCCCGTGCGCCCGACATGGACACGGCACGTTCCTCGCCGCTGGTCCACAGGACCGTCACACTTGCCGCGAATTGCCGCTCAGGACCCGTCGGCCCCCGACGCCTCCTGGGCGATCCGGTCGAACTGGGCGCCCATCGCCTCGGCCAGCGCCTGCGCGGCGGACAGCGGACGCACCATCACCATGAAGTCGTCGATCAGGCCGTCCTCGTCGAAGTGCAGGAAGTCGGCGCCGGTGATCTTCCGGTCGCCGACCCGCGCCTCGAAGACGAGCACGTGGTCCCGCCCGTCGGGGTCGCCGATCTCCCGCACGTAGCGGAAGTCCTCGAAGACGCGGGTGACGCCGCGCAGGATCGCCGCGGTGATCGCCCTGCCCGGGTAGGGCTTGAACACGACCGGGCTGGTGAAGACGACGTTCTCGGCCAGCATGGCCTCGACCGCGTCGAGATCGTCCTTCTCCACGGCCGCACGGAAGGGATGCATGCGTGTCACCTCGGTTCCTCGCCCAGGACGTCCATCCATAGGCAACAAGTTGAATAGGTGCGGGTGACAGTAATTGCATCGCTGTATGGTGTCCACATGTCGCTCAAGTACGCCGTCCTGTCCGCGCTCCTCGAGGGCGAGGCCTCCGGGTACGACCTGGCGAAGATCTTCGACGTCTCGGTGTCGAATTTCTGGGCGGCGACGCCCCAGCAGCTCTACCGGGAGCTGGACCGGCTGACCGCCGACGGGCTGATCGACGCCCGGGTGGTGCCGCAGGAGCGCAGGCCGAACAAGCGGATGTTCACGCTGTCCGGGGCCGGCCGCGCCGACCTCGCGGCGTTCACGCGGCGGCAGCCCAAGCCGCTCGCGCTGCGCGACGAACTCATGGTGAAGGTGCAGGCCGTCGACGTCGGCGAGCTCGATGCCGTGCGCGGGCACATCGAGGAGCGGATGGACTGGGCGCGCGGAAAACTCGCCCGTTACGAGCGGGTGCGGCGGCATCTGCTCGGCGAGCTGGACGAGGCGGACTTCCTCGCCGACGGGGAGCGGATCGGCCCCTATCTGACACTGCTGCGCGGCATCTCCTTCGAGGAGGAGAACCTGCGCTGGGGGCGGCGCGTCCTGGAGATCCTGGAGCGGCGCGCCGCCCGCGCCGCTCAGCCCTCCGGGTCCGCGGAGGGCTCGGGCTCCTTGAGCTGAAGCCCGTTCTCCCAGATCTTGTTGAGCGTCGTCACCAGCTTCTCGTACGGGATGCGCTGGCCGAGGACGAACACCAGGTACGCCATGCGGCTCACCATCACCGACAGGGCGTGCGCGGTCACCAGTGGGTCGAGGGCTGGGTCGGCCGCACCGGCGTCCTGCAGGGAACGGATCAGCTTGGCGTTGCGGCGCGCAAACGCGTTGCCCCGCTCGATGCGCAGCTGCTTGAACGTCTCGTCGACCTGGGCGACCTGCTCGAAGAGCGCCATGAGCCGCGCGTTCTTCTTGTACGCGCGCAGATACTCGCGGTTCGACGCGTCGATCATCTCGCGCGGATCCGTGATGCCCGTGCGCTCGCGCAGATGCGGGTGGAGCATCTCCTCCTGCACCTGCGCGACGAGCGCCTGGAAGATCTCTTCCTTGCTGTTGAAGTACGTGTAGAACGAGCCGGACGCGACATGTGCGGCCTTGGAGATGTCCGTGATCCGGGCGTCGAGATACCCGTCGCGCTCGAACACCTCACGGGCGGCGGCCACCAGCGCGTTGCGCGTGCGGACGCCGCGGGCGCTGCGCGGTGTGATGGGTTGCTTCTGTCCGCCGTCTGCGGCCGGGGCGTGGGCAGCCAACGCGGGTCCCTCCGTTCGTGTTTCCACTGGTGGGCGAACATTCCTCAGGGGGTGTGCACCCACCGGTGGCTGCGGATCGTATCAGCCGACACCCTCGAGGAACTCCAGGAGAGCGGCGCTGACCGCACCGGCCCGCTCCTGCTGGATCCAGTGCCCCGCCCCGTCGAGCACGACGTGCCCGCGCAGATCGGTCAGCACCTCCTCGAGGCGGTCGGCGGGCATGAACCGGCCCACCGGGTCGGCGGATCCGGTGACGAACAGCGAGGGGCGGTCGACGGTGCGTCCGGCGAGGTGCTCCGTCAGCTCCCAGGTGCGGTCCAGGTTGCGGTAGTAGTTGAGGCCGCCGGTGAACCCCGTGCGCTCGAACTCCTCGACGTAGTAGGCGAGTTCCTCCTCGCTCAGCCACGGCGGCGGCGGGAACTGCTCGTCCGGGCGCTCGGCCCACTCGGCCGACCAGATCTCCCGCGTCACCAGCGTCCTGCGCACGTTCTGCGCGAGGGCCCGGTCGGCGACACCCGGCTCCTGGAACCACACCATGTAGAAGGCGTCGCCGAGCCTGCGCTGCATGACGGGCAGCGGCGCCACGGGGGAGCGGGGAGCCACCGGCACACTCATCCCGACCACACCCCGCACCCGCTCCGGGTGGGCGAGCGCCATCTGCCACACCACCTGCGCACCCCAGTCGTGCCCCACGAACACCGCGTCGTCCGCGCCTACGTCATCGAGCAGCCCGACGAGGTCCGCGCAGATGGTGAGCGTGTCGTACGCGTCGACATCCTCCGGCCGCGAGCTGCCGCCGAAGCCGCGCATGTCCGGGGCGAGCACCCGGTACCCCGCCGCGCCGAGCGCGAGCACCTGATGGCGCCACGAGAAGGCCAGCTCCGGAAAGCCATGGCAGAACACCACCAGCGGCTTGTCGGAATCGGCGGGGCCGTGCTCGAAGACGCGCAGCGAGATCCCGTTCACCTCGACCTGCCGCGCGGCCACGCGCTTCCACTCGGACACGGGGGCGGGGGTGGTCATCTGGGCAACTCCTCGAACTCGGCACCGGGTGACAACTTGAACAGTCCCTGTTCAAGGGCGTGTTCAAGGTATTGAAGTTGACGTTGGGTTCAAATATACAGGGGGCGGCCGCAGGGCCGCAGCGGTCGTGACATGTTCGACGACGGAGGAGCCCCGCACGTGAATCCGCCCACCGCACAGCCCCGAAAAGGCTCCGAGCAGGCAGCCGCCGGAACAGCTCCGGCGCGCGCCTCGGGCAAGCTCCTTGCCGCGGGTCTCATCGGAAGTTCCATCGAGTGGTACGACTTCTTTCTCTACGGGACGGCCGCCGCGCTGGTCTTCCCGCAGGTCTTCTTCCCCGACTCCTCGGCGCTGACCGGCACCCTGCTGTCGTTCAGCACGTTCTGGGCGGGCTTCGTCGCCCGGCCGATCGGCGGAGTCGTCGCGGGACACCTCGGCGACCGGCACGGCCGCAAGGCGATGGTCGTCCTGTCCATGGCGCTCATGGGCGCCTGTACGTTCCTCATCGGCTGCCTGCCGGGCGCCGGGGTCATGGGCGCCGCCGCGCCACTGCTGCTCGTGCTGCTCCGCTTCGTGCAGGGCCTCGCGTGCGGCGCCCAGTGGGGCGGCATCGCGCTGCTGCTCACCGAGTCCGCGTCACCCAAACGCAAGGGGTACGCGGGCACCTTCGGGCAGATGGGTGTCTCGCTCGGGGTGTTCCTCGGCAACGGGGTCTTCCTGCTCGCGAGCGCGGTCACCTCGGACGAGGCGTTCATGAGCTGGGGGTGGCGCATCCCGTTCCTGGTGAGCGCCGTGCTGCTGCCCGTCGTGATGTACGTGCAGAACAAGGTCGAGGACTCGCCCGAGTTCCGGGCCATGGCCGAGCAGGCCGCCGCGAAGAACGAGAAGGAGAAGGTCGCCCGGGCGCCCGTCGTCGAGGTCATGCGCACCAAGTGGCGCACCGTGCTGCTCGCGGCCGGACTCCTCGCCGGCACCAACTGCCTGTTCTACATCAGCATCGCCGGTGTCATCAGCTACGCCGCCGAACACCTCGGCCTCGACAAGGACGACATCCTCCTGGTCGCGATGCCGGTGACGGCCGTAGGCGCCCTGTTCGTGCTGTGGGCGGGATGGCTGTCCGACCGCGTCGGACGGCGGCCCGCCGTGCTCGTCGGCGCGGCCATCATCGTGCTCTGGGCGTTCCCCTACTTCTGGCTGGTCAACACCGGTTCGCTGCTGTGGCTCGGCGTCGCCGTCCTGATCGGCGGATTCGGCCAGTCCCTCACGTACGGGCCGCTCGCCGCCTACATCGGGGAACTCTTCGAACCGCGCGTGCGCTACTCCGGCGCCTCGCTCGCCTATCAGATCGCCGCGCTGACCATCAGCGGCGGCACCCCGCTCATCATGACCGCGATCATCGGCGGCACCGGAGGCACCACCTGGGTGTCCGTGTTCGTCGCGGTGATGGGCCTGCTCACCTTCGGCTGTGCCTGGGTGCTGCGCGAGACCAACCCGCGCGAGGTGCGCGAGGACCCGACAGCGGTGCCGGGCGCCGCGGAAGGAGCGCGAACGTGACGACGACCGACCAGGACCTCGCGTACGCCGAGCGGCGCGGCGCCGTGACCGTGGTGACACTCAACCGCCCCGACCGGCTCAACGCCTGGACCAACGAGCTGGAGGACCGCTACTTCGCACTCCTCGACGAGGCGGAGGCCGACCCCGAGGTGCGCGCGGTCGTCGTGACCGGAGCGGGCCGCGGGTTCTGCGCGGGCGCCGACATGGCCGAGCTGGAGCGGATCGGCTCGGCCGACGCGGCGAGCGAGGAACGGCCGAAGAGGGAGCGGCCCCGCTGGTTCCCGCTGAGCCTGCGCAAGCCGCTGATCGGCGCGATCAACGGGGCGGCGGCGGGGCTCGGCCTCGTCGAGGCGCTCTACTTCGACATCCGGTTCAGTACGCCGGAGGCGAAGTTCACCACGTCGTTCGCGCGCCGCGGGCTCATCGCCGAGTACGGGATCGCGTGGCTGCTGCCGCGGATCGTCGGGCCCGCACGGGCGGCGGACCTGCTGTTCTCGGGGCGGGTGGTGCGCGGCACGGAGGCGTACGAGATGGGGCTCGTGAACCGGCTCGTCGAGCGGGACGCGCTGCTCGACGAGGCGGTCGCCTACGCCACGGAGCTGGCGACCTGGTCGTCTCCGACGTCGATGAGCGTGATGAAGCAGCAGCTCGGCGAGGCGTTCGAGACGGACTTCGAAGGGGCGGCGCGCAGGGCCGAGGCACTGATGGAGGAGTCGTTCGGGCGGCCCGATGCGGCGGAGGGTGTGCGGAGCTATCTGGAGGGGCGGGAGCCGGTGTTTCGGCCGTTGGGGCCGGCCTGACCGTTTCGTTGCGGTCACCCCGGCGCGGGGTCGCGGGGCTCTGCCCCGGGCCCCGCTGCTCAATCGCCGCAGGGGCTTGATATTGCCGCCGCCGCCGACGGGCTCGATTCGCCGACAGTAGCGACGGCCGGGAAATCCAAACGGGAAGGTTCGCATGACCAACGCCTCCGCACCCATCTGGATCCATGCCGCCTCCGCTCCGGACCGGATCGCATTGCGCGGTTCGACGTCCGGTGTCTGGTCGTACGGACAGCTGCGTGAACGGGCCTCCGCCGTACGGGAGGTGCTGGACTCGCACGGTGTCCGGCCCGGCGACCGAGTCTTGCTCGTCGCACCCTCCGTCCCCGAGTTCGCCATGGCGTACTACGGGATCCTCGCCGCGGGCGGCATCGCGGTCACGGCCAACACCATGGCCACCGAGCGCGAGTTGACGTACATGGGACGGGATGCGGGCGTGCGGCTCGTGCTGGCGTGGAGCGCGCTCGCACCGGTGGCACGTCGTACGGCCGATGAACTCGGCGTCGCGTTCGTGGAGGTGAAGGAAGGGCTGGCGGGAATCGCCGCCGTCTCCTCCACTCCCGAGCCACTCCCCGCCGATGCCCACGACACCGCCGCCCTCCTCTACACCTCGGGCACCACCGGCAAGCCCAAGGGCGCCCAGCTCACCCACGGGAATCTCGAATCCTGCGCCGCCATCTTCTGCGACATCCACGCGATCGGACCCGACGACCGCGCCGTCACCGGGCTTCCGCTCTTCCACGTGTTCGGGCAGGCCTGCGTGATGGGGACGACCCTGCGCGCCGGCGGCTCGCTCACCCTGCTCGAACGGTTCGACGCCGGGGTGATGACAGCGCTCATCCGGCGCGACCGGCCCACCTTCATCGCGGGCGTGCCGACCATGTGGAACGCGCTGCTGAGGGCCACCGACGACGAGGAGGCCGACTTCGCGGGGCTGAGGCTCGCGTCCTCCGGCGGGGCCTCCCTTCCCGTCGAGGTCATGCGGGCCTTCGAGGAGCGGTTCGGGTGCACCATCGTCGAGGGGTACGGGCTCACCGAGACCACCGGCGCGGGCACCTGTCATCTCGCGGGCGAACCGGCCGGGCCGGGCACCGTCGGGCGCGCCCTGCCGGGCTGTGCGGTCGCCGTGCGTGACGACGAGGGCGCCGAGCTGCCGCCGGGGGAGGTGGGTGAGGTGCACATCAAGGGCCCCGTGGTCATGAAGGGGTACTGGAACCGGCCCGACGCGACCGGCGAGGCCCTCGACGCCGACGGCTGGCTGCGGACCGGGGACCTCGGCTCCCTCGACGCCGACGGCGATCTGCGCATCGTCGACCGCAAGAAGGACCTCGTCATCCGCGGCGGCTACAACGTGTACCCGCGCGAGGTCGAAGAGGTGCTGTACGAGCATCCCGACATCGTCGAGGCCGCCGTCATCGGGGTGCCCGACGCGCACTACGGCGAGGAGGTCGCGGCCGTCGTCGCCCTGCGCGCCGGCGCCTCGCTCGATGTGCAGGCGCTGCGGTCCTGGGCCAAGGAGCGGCTGTCCGCCTACAAGGTGCCCCATCTGCTCGCCGTGGTCGACGAGTTGCCGAAGGGGGCCACCGGAAAGATCCTCAAGCGCGCCATCGACCCGGACCTCGTCAGGACTCTCTAGAACTTGACGTCGGATTCAAGTACGGTGAGTGGCACGCACCGGGTGGGACGAAGGAAGCGAAGGAGCGGACAGCGGGATGTTGATCAACGACAAGGTCGCGATCGTGACCGGAGCCGCCGGGGGGATCGGCGCCGCCGTGGCCCAGCGCCTCCTCGAGGCCGGCGCCCGAGGTGTGCTGCTCACCGACCTCGACGCGGCGCGCCTGGACGAGACCGTGCTGCGGCTCGCCGGGAGCCACGAGGGACGTGTCGCGGGACTGGCCGGGGACGCGGGCGACACCGAGCACCTCCGCGGCCTCATCGCCGCGGCGGAGAAGGGCTTCGGGCCCGTCGACCTGTACTTCGCCAACGCCGGGATCAGCGGAGGCGCCGGGCTCGACGCCTCCGAGGAGGAGTGGGACCGCGCGCTCGACATCAACGTGAAGGCGCATGTGCGCGCCGCGAAGCTCCTCGTGCCGGGCTGGGTGGAGCGCGGCGAGGGCTACTTCTTCTCCACCGCGTCCGCCGCGGGCCTGCTCACGCAGATCGGCTCGGCGACGTACTCCGTCAGCAAGCACGCCGCCGTCGCCTTCTCCGAGTGGCTCTCGGTCACGTACGGGGACGAGGGGGTGCGCGTGAGCTGCCTGTGCCCGCAGGGCGTCGAGACCGAGCTGCTCATGGCGGGCACCCGCTCCTCCGACCCCACCGAGCAGGCCGCGGCCCGCGCCGTGCTCGACGCCGGGAACCTGCTCAAGCCGCTCGACGTCGCCGACGAGGTGCTCGCGGCCGTCGCCGACGAGCGCTTCCTCGTCCTTCCGCACCCGCAGGTGCTCGACTTCTACCGCCACAAGGGCAGCGATTACGACCGCTGGCTGCGCGGCATGCGCCGCTACCAGAAGTCCGTGCGATGACCGAGCGCAGCGCCGTCCTCTTCGACTTCGGCGGCGTCCTCACCACGAGCCTCATCGACGCCTTCGAGGACCTCGGGCGCGAACTCACCGGCGAGCCCGGCCTGTTGCTGCGTCTACTGACGCACGACAAGGAGAGCAGCGCCCTGCTGGTCGAGCACGAGAAGGGGCTCATCGGGCAGCGCGCCTTCGAGGAGGGCTTCGCGGCGCGCCTTCGTGCGCACGGCGCGGACGTCGAGGCCGCCGGACTCGTCACCCGCATGCAGGCGAACCTGCGCCCCGACCCCGACATGGTCGCCCTCGTCGCGAAGCTGCGCGCCGACGGCATCCGCGTCGGACTGCTCTCCAACTCCCTCGGCGACGACTGCTACGCGGGCTTCGACCTGCCCGTGCTCTTCGACGCCGTCACCATCTCCGGAGAGATCGGCGTGCGCAAGCCCTCGCGGCGCGCCTACGCCATCGCCTGCGAACGCCTCGGCGTCGCACCCGAACAGACCGTCATGGTCGACGACCTCGAACAGAACATCACGTCCGCGGCCCGCATCGGGATCGCCGGCGTCGTGCACCGCGACGCCGCCACGACCGCCGCCGAACTCGACCGCCTGCTGGGCGTGTCGGGCCGCGTGTGACACCGTACGCAATGACTTGGGAGGAACCACTCGTGTACGAACAGTCCGCCAGGGGCAAGGAGTACCAGGACAAGCTGCTCGCCTTCATGGACGAGCACATCTACCCCGCCGAGGCGGTCTACGCGGCGCAGATGGCCGAGTCCGGCGACCCGCACTTCCACCCGCCGGTCCTCGAGGAGCTGAAGACCGAGGCGAAGAAGCGCGGCCTGTGGAACCTTTTCCACCCGCACCCCGAGTGGGGCCCCGGGCTCACCAACCTCGAGTACGCGCCGCTCGCCGAGATCATGGGCCGCAGCGCGGGCCTCGCCCCCGAGGCCACCAACTGCAACGCGCCGGACACCGGCAACATGGAGGTCCTCACCCTCTTCGGGACCGAGGAGCACAAGGAGAAGTGGCTCAAGCCCCTCCTCAACGGTGAGATCGCCTCCGCGTTCGCCATGACCGAGCCCGCGGTGGCCAGCTCCGACGCCAGCAACATCCAGATGCGGATGGAGCGCGACGGCGACGACTACGTCCTCAACGGCCGCAAGTGGTGGACGTCCAACGCTCTGCACGCGAACTGCAAGGTCATGATCGTCATGGGCAAGACGGACCCCGACGGGCCCGCCTTCCGCCAGCAGTCGATGATGGTCGTGCCGATCGACACCCCCGGCGTCACGATCGTGCGCGGACTGCCCGTCTTCGGCTACCAGGACCGTGAGGGCCACGCCGAGGTCCTCTTCGAGAACGTACGGGTCCCGGCCACCGCCCTGCTCTCCGGCGAGGGCGACGGATTCATGATCAGCCAGGCCCGGCTCGGCCCCGGCCGCATCCACCACTGCATGCGCGCCATCGGCATGGCCGAGCGCGCCCTCGACCTGATGATCGACCGGGCGCAGGCCCGGACGACCTTCGGCTCCCCGGTCGCCGACCGCGGCAACATCCAGGACTGGATCGCCGAGGCCCGCATCGAGATCGACATGGCGCGGCTGCTCACGCTCAAGGCCGCGCACCTGATGGACACCGTCGGCAACAAGGAAGCGCGCACCGAGATCGCCGCGATCAAGGTCGCCGCGCCGAACGTCGCGCTGAAGATCGTCGACCGCGCCATCCAGGTGCACGGCGGCGGCGGTGTCTCCGACGACTTCCCGCTCGCCAGCATGTACGCACACCTGCGCACCCTGCGCCTGGCCGACGGGCCCGACGAGGTGCACAAGCGGACGATCGCCCGGCGCGAGCTGCGCCGCCGGCAGAAGGACCGGGGTGAGAAGTGACCTCTTCCCTGGAGGGGAAGGTCGCCGTGGTGACCGGCGCGTCGCGGGGCATCGGCCTCGCGGCGGCCGGCGCCCTGCGCGACCACGGCGCCCGCGTCGTGGTCACCTCCCGTGACGAGGACCGCGCGAAGGACGCGGCCCGCGAGCTCGGCGACGGCGTCGAGGGGTTCGGGGCGCACGCCACCGACGAGGAAGCCGCGCGCGCCTGCGTCGAGCACGTCGTGGAGACGTACGGCCGCCTCGACATCCTCGTCAACAACGCCGGTACGAACCCGGCGTACGGCCCGATCGTCGACCAGGACCACGCGCGCTTCGCCAAGACCATGGACGTCAACCTGTGGGCGCCGATCCTGTGGACGTCCCTCGCGGTGAAGGCCTGGATGGGCGAACACGGCGGCGTGGTCGTCAACACGGCCTCGATCGGGGGACTTTCGGTCGCGAAGGACGTCGGGATCTACCACGTCTCCAAGGCCGCGCTGATCCACCTCACCAAGCACCTCGCGCTCGAACTCGGCCCGAAGGTACGGGTCAACGCCATCGCGCCCGGCGTCGTGCGCACCCGGCTCGCCGAGGCGCTGTGGCAGGACAACGAGGAGGCGGTCGCGGGCGCGACGCCGCTCGGCCGGATCGGCGAACCCGAGGACATCGGCGAGGCCGTCGCCTTCCTCGCCGGGGAGGGCGCCCGCTGGATCACCGGGGAGACCCTCGTCGTCGACGGCGGTCAACTCGTCGGCTCGGGCCCGCTGTAACCGCGTGGTGGATGGGGGTGGTCCTCCAGGTGAAGCGTGCGCGAGGATGGAGGCATGACCGCGGCCCAGCGCGCCATGACCGAGCTCGGGACATGGCCGACCCTGGTAAGTGGCCCGCCCCGGTGCTCGGTTGGGCACGCGTTTCGCGCGGCGGGCCACGACCTTGTGCACTTCCACGCCGACGACTGCGCCGATCTGTACCTGACGTCGTCGGCCGTGCAGCGACTCCTGCCCCAACTGCGACACAACAGTGCCATCAGGGTGCAACCGGGAGCCTCCTGGATTACCGTGCTTCTCGAATGCGACACGGATGTGCAGCTGTTGCTGAGCCTGGTGAGCGTCGCACTGAAGGAACACGATGCGCACGCCTGCCCCTCACCTCCGTGTGACTGGGAGCGCGGTTAGCGACGAGAGGCGAGCGCCGATGCGCAAGATCGTTTTCATGATGGGCATCTCCCTCGACGGCTATATGGAGGGCCCCGGCCGCGACATCGGCTGGCACCGGGTCGACGAGGAACTGCACCAGCACATGAACGAGGTGTGCGGCTCCTTCGGCGGCATCCTGGCCGGACGCGTCACGCACGAGCTGATGGCCGACTACTGGCCCACCGCCGACAAGGACCCCGAGGCCTCGCCCGCCACCGCCGAATTCGCGGGCATCTGGCGCGAGATCCCGAAGATCGTGTTCTCCCGGACGCTGAAGCCGGGGCCCGCCGAGTGGCACACCACCGTCATGCCGGAGGTGGCGCCCGAGGCGATCCGCGCGCTCAAGGAGCAGTCCGGCGGCGACCTGGTGATCGACGGGGCGAATCTGGCGAAGACGTTCCTGGAGCACGACCTCGTGGACGAGTTCCGGGTCTACGTGCACCCGGTCATGATCGGCACGGGCACCCCCATGTTCCACCGCGCGGAGACCTTCGCCGTGCGCCCCCTGCGCCTCGTGGAGACGCACACGTTCGGGAACGGCGTCGTCCTGCTGCGGCACGAGCGGGACCGCGGCTGACCCCGGGCGATATCGCCGTGGGCGAAGTGCGGGGCGAGGGCGCCCCGCGCGCTCGTACGGTGGGCCGATGAGCATCCAGGAGAGCCCTCGCCCCCGTCCCGCTCCGGCCCAGGAGCCCCTGTGGCGTGATGTCGTCGGCGGGGTGCTGCGGCGGCGCAGGCGGGCGCAGGGGCGGACGCTGCAGGACGTGGCGGACGTCGCCGGGATCTCGATGCCCTATCTGTCGGAGGTCGAGCGCGGGCGCAAGGAGGCGTCGTCGGAGATGCTGGCCGCCGTGGCGGGAGCGCTCGGGCTCGGTCTCGGCGACGTACTCGCCCTCGCGCAGGGGGAGTTGACGCAGGCGGTGCGGCCGGTCCGGCTGGTTTCCCGCGTCGGCGTCACCGCGCCCGGGCAGGGCTCGCGGGGCACCGTCTGCCTCGCCGCCTGAGCTGGGCTCAGTCCTCTTCGAGGTGGCGCCGCAGCACCGGGACGTGGCTGTGCTCGATGTCCTTCACCGACGTCACGAGCGTCACCCGCCCGCGCTCGGCCAGGCCGCGCACGTGGTCGACGAGTTCGGCGCGCTCCGGTTCCGCCAGCTCCGCCGCGTAGCGCTCGGCGAACGCGTCGTATCGGTCCGTCTTGTCCTCGTGGTACCAGGAACGCAGCTCCTTCGACGGCGCGATGTCCTTGAGCCACTCGTCGATGTCGGCGCGCTCCTTCGAGACGCCGCGCGGCCAGAGCCGGTCGACCAGCAGGCGGGTGCCGTCGGCCGGGGCGGCCGGATCGTAGACCCGGCGGACGGCGAAGGATGCGGAGCCGTGGTGTGCGGTCATGGATCCATTGTGCTGCGTTGCCCGGCTGTGCGCCGTGGGTGCGGTGGAGCGGCCGGGTGTCAGCCGTTCGGCCCACGCGCGATGGCGGAGCCCGGTGTTCCGTAGGGACAGTCGAGCATGACCCAAGCACCGTACGACCCGCAGACTCCCCACCGGACGCCCGGCGGCGACGCCCCGCAGGGGCAGGGTCCGCTCGGCAGACTCGCCCAATCCGCCTGGCAGGCCGTGCTGCTCATGGGCGTGGCCTCGGTGATCCTCGGGGTGCTCGTCCTGGCCTGGCCGGGCGTCTCGCTGCGCGTGGCGGGCGTCCTGTTCGGCGTGTACCTGCTGGTGAGCGGCATCTTCCAGCTCGTCGCCGCGTTCGGCACGCACGCCACGGCCGGGATGCGCGTCATCGGCTTCATCAGCGGCGCCCTGTCGGTGCTGCTCGGCCTGTTCTGCTTCCGCGACGCGATGGAGTCGACGCTGCTGCTCGCCCTGTGGATCGGCATCGGCTGGCTGTTCCGCGGCATCACGCAGACCGTCGCCGCGGCCTCCGACCCCGCCATGCCCACGCGCGGCTGGCAGGTCTTCCTCGGTGTCATCACCGCGCTCGCCGGTGTCGTCCTGATCGTGTCGCCGTTCGAGACCCTGGCGGTCCTCACGCTGGTCACGGGCATCTGGCTGATCGTGGTCGGCGTCGTGGAGATCGGCACGTCGTTCGCGGTCCGCAAGCGGGCGAAGGGCATCCCCGCCGGGGTGTGACCCCGGCAGACGGCACGCAGCACATACGGTGAGGGCCCCGCTGATCCAGCGGGGCCCTCACCGTATGCGTGTGTCGGGGGAGCGGGCGGTCAGACGCCCACGGCCTCCTCCATCTCCTCTTCCTGCTCCTGGTCGCGGACGGGTTCCCGCTTGTGCTTGTGCGCGGCGGCCGGTGCGACGGCGGCCGGGGTGCCGCGCCGGCGCTCGGCGAGGGCCGCGACCGCGATCATGGCCGCGCCCACGAGCAGCCAGGCCACCAGCGTCCAGATGTTGCGCGCGAGGTCGTGCTGCCCGAAGTACAGCAGGCTGCGGGCGCCCTCGACATATCCGGCGCCGTTCCAGAAGGCGTGCAGGCCGCCGAAGAAGCCGTTCTGCAGCTCGGGCCGGAAGATCCCGCCGGAACTGGTGAAGTTCAGCATCACGAACAGCACCATCACGCCGAGCGTCGTCCACTTCTTCAGGAACGTGTGCAGCCCCACGCCGATCAGCAGCACACCCGCCGAGTACAGCCACGTCATGCCCCACAGGCCCCACAGGTGGCTGTGCGCGAGGTGGAAGACCGGCCCCGCGAACGCCGCGCCGATCAGGCTGACCACGCCGGACGCGCCGACCACCAGCAGCGCGCGCGTACGCATCCGCAGCACCCCGCCGGCGCCGCCGATCACCGCCACCGAGGCGTACGAGCCGATGCTCACCGCCACGAGCAGGAAGAACAGGCCCTGGCCCGTCGGGTCGTCGTCCACGGAGGGCACCACGTCGGTGACCTTCAGGGGAGCGCCCTGCTCGGCGGCGACCGGCGTGAAGATCTTCTGGACGACGGAGACGGTCGTGTCCGAACCCGCGGAGGCCACGATCAGCTCGGGCTTGTCCCCGAGGACGTAGGCGCCGTCGATGTCCCGGGCCTTGAGCTGGTCGACCGCGCCGGCGCGGTCGTCGAGCGTGCGGACGTCGAGGGCGTCGCCCGCTTTGTCCTTCACGGTCTGCGCGAAGACCTTCGCCTCCGGACCCGAGCCGACGACGGCGATCGGCATGTGGTGCGGCTCCGGCGAGACGAAGGCGCCGAGATAGGCGAGGCCCATGCCGACGCACATCAGAAGCGGGGTGAGCAGATGCGTCAGGACGTGGCGCAGCGCAGGTTCGCGCGTGCCGCTCATGGGCAGGACCTCCACGGTTCGACTGGTTGGCTTATACAACTCTTGGTGCAGTTGTACTCTACAACCATGGAGGGGGTCGAAAGTCCCCGAGCGGGTGTGACCATGGCCACCTGACGGTGAAGCGGCAGGTCAGGCGGGGCGGGGGAGGGGGTGGTCCGGGGCGGCGTGCGCCGGTGGCGCGGGCCGTGTGTCGCCGCCGTTCTCATACGTCCGAAGGCGCTCGCGCAGTGCGTGCATGCGCAGGCTCGTCTCGTACAGATAGCGGACCTTCGTCCGCATCACCCACGGCTCGATCGGCTTGGACACGTAGTCGGCGACGCCGAGCTCGAAGGCCTGGGCGGCGAGCTTGGTGTCCTGGCCCGCGCCGGTGATCAGCATGATGGGGATGTCCTGGGTCTGCTCGAGGCGCCTCATGTAGTGCGCGACCTCGAGGCCGCTGACGTCGGGCATCAGCACGTCGAGCAGGACCAGGCCAATGCCGCCGCGCAGCACCGCCTTGAGCGCGTCGTCCCCGGTGGTGGCCCGGTCGACCGGGTAGCCCAGCGGCGCCAGCGCGCTCTCCATCGCGAACAGGGTGTCGTCGCGGTCGTCGACGACGAGGATCCTCGGCCGTGCAGCGGTGGGCATCGCCAAGCGCCTCCCCTCGTCGGCACCGCCAGCATATGCCGGAATCAACGGGAGGGAAGAGGTCGCTCAGTCCTCTCCGCGCACCAGATTCCAGTCCGTGTCACGGTCGTTCGCGCCACCGGCGGAATCGGGTCCGTCACGCCGCGCCGCCCTGCAGGTGCGGATCCTGCCCTTGACCTCGCGCTTGGTCTCTGCGGGGTGCGGTGCGCGCTCCTTTGTGTTCATGATCGGATCCTCCTCCGACCGAAAACCGATGGGATTCGGTCGAGTTCGGTTGTAGACGAGTTTGTAGACGGGTTTGTGGGCCGGTTCGTGGGCCGGTGTGTGGACGGGCCCGTTCAGCCGGTCTTCGGTGCCGGCTGCTTCGCGCAGTGCGTCGCGAACGGGTGGCCCGCCGGGTCGGAGTAGAGCCGCATCTCGTTGGGGCCCCGCGCGCCACGGGTCTCCAGCGGTCGGGCGCCCAGACCGATGAGCCGGCGCTCCACCTCGTCGAGATCCTCCTGGTCCACCAGGAAGTCGAGATGGGCCTGCTGCGAGTCGTCGGGGCGCGGCCAGCTGGGCGGTGCGGCGTTCAGGTCGCGGCGGAAGGACATCCGCATGCCCTGCTCGCCGACGACGTCGATGCGGTTGCTGCCGGGCGACGCCTCGATCTCGCCGTCCAGCAACGTCCGGTAGAACTCGGCCAGTTCCTCGGGCTCCGCGCAGTCCAGGACCAGTACTCCCGCCCGCACCAGGCTCATGTCTCCTCCTCCGTCGCACCCCCGTGGCGCGCATCGTGGCGCCGAGTACCCAGCGCGCGCGGCGCCAACCCGGGTTTCCCGGCCCCCTGGCTGGTCACCCGGCCCTCAGCAGTCCTCTCCGAACCGAGCGAACCGAACCGAACCGAGCGAAAGGGTCCCGGCATGAGCACCAAGGTCGCCGATCACATCCTCGACCGGCTGCGCGCCTGGGGCGTGGAGCAGGTCTTCGGCTATCCGGGAGACGGCATCAACGGCCTCCTCGCCGCCTGGGGCAGGGCCGACAACCGTCCCGAGTTCGTCCAGGCGCGGCACGAGGAGATGGCGGCCTTCGAAGCGGTCGGCTACGCGAAGTTCAGCGGCCGCGTCGGCGTCTGCGCCGCGACCTCGGGCCCCGGCGCGATCCACCTCCTGAACGGCCTGTACGACGCCAAGCTCGACCACGTGCCGGTCGTCGCGATCGTCGGCCAGACCGCCCGCAGCGCCATGGGCGGCGCGTACCAGCAGGAGGTCGACCTCCACACGCTCTACAAGGACGTCGCCTCCGACTTCGTGGAGACCGTCAACGTCCCCGAGCAGCTGCCCAACGTCCTCGACCGGGCCTTCCGCACCGCGGCCGCGCGCCGCGCCCCGACCGCCGTGATCATCCCCGGTGACGTGCAGGAACTCGACCACACACCGCCGCCGCACGCGTTCAAGATGGTGCCCTCCAGCCTCGACCGCAGCTCGTGGACCGCCGAACCCGCGCAGGAGGCGGTGGAACGGGCCGCCGAGGTGCTCAACGCGGGCGACAAGGTGGCCATCCTCGTCGGCCAGGGCGCGGCCGGCGCGAAGGACGAGGTGTGCGAGGTCGCCGAACTCCTCGGCGCCGGCGTCGCCAAGGCGCTGCTCGGCAAGGACGTGCTCTCCGACGAGCTCCCGTACGTCACCGGGGCCTCGGGCCTGCTCGGCACCCGCCCCTCGTACGAGCTGATGCGGGACTGCGACACCCTCCTCACCATCGGCTCCAGCTTCCCGTACTCCCAGTTCCTGCCCGACTACGGCAAGGCGCGCGGCGTCCAGATCGACATCGACCCGCACATGATCGGCATGCGCTACCCGTACGAGGTGAACCTCGTCGGCGACGCCCGCGCCACGCTCCGCCGCCTGCTGCCGCTGTTGCGCCGCAACGAAGGACGCGACTGGTTCGACGAGACGTGCGCGAGCGTGCGGCGCTGGCACGAGGTCATGGACCGCCGCGCCGAGCTGAGCGCCGACCCGATCAACCCCGAGCACGTGGCCCGCGCCCTCGACCCGCTGCTCCCGGACGACGTGATCCTCACCTCGGACTCCGGTTCCGCCGCCAACTGGTACGCCCGGCACATCACCATGCGCGGCACGATGCGCGGCTCCCTGTCCGGCACCCTCGCCACCATGGGCTGCGGCGTCCCCTACGCGATCGGCGCCAAGTACGCGCACCCCGACCGGCCCGTCGTGGCGCTCGTCGGCGACGGCGCGATGCAGATGAACGGGCTCGCGGAACTCATCACCGCCGCCAAGTACCGGCACCGCTGGAGCGATCAGCGTCTCGTCGTCGGCGTGTTCAACAACCGGGACCTCAACCAGGTGACGTGGGAGCTGCGCGCCATGGGCGGTTCGCCCTCCTTCGTGCCGTCGCAGGAGCTGCCCGACGTCGACTATGCCGCGTTCGCACGGCAGTTGGGGCTCACCGGCATCCGCGTCGAGAAGCCCGGCGACGTCACCGAGGCGTGGCGGGCGGCGCTCGCCGCCGACGGGCCCGCCGTCGTCGACTTCCGCACCGACCCGTCCGTCCCGCCGATCCCGCCGCACGCGACGTGGGAGCAGATGGAGTCCACGGCGGAGGCGATCCTCAAGGGCGACCCGCAGAGCACCGACGTGGTCAAGCAGGGGTTCAAGGCGAAGGTGCAGGAGTTCTTGCCGGGCGCGGGCAAGCGCGGCCACTGACGTAGTTTGGGGTCCGACCTGAGATTGGTGGGGCCTTGCGGGCAGGGGGAGCGGCAGTGGACGCGCGGCACGACACGGGTGAGCGGTTGCGGGCGATCTGCGACGAGCTGTCGGAGCGCTTCTACGAACGCGCCGACGTCGTACGGACGCTGGTGACCGCCCTGCTCGCCGGGCAGCACTCCCTCGTGCTCGGGCCGCCCGGCACCGCGAAGTCCGAGCTGGCCCGCGAGGTCACCGGCCGGGTCGAGGGCGCGGCGTACTGGGAGATCCTGCTCTCCAAGTTCACGGCTCCGACCCGGATGTTCGGACCGATCGACGTCGCGGCGCTGGCGCGCGGCGAGTACCGGCAGGTGTACGACGGCCGGGCCACGACCGCGCACATCGCGTTCATCGACGAGATCTTCAAGTGCTCCACCGCCGCCCTCAACGAGACACTGGGCTACCTCAACGAGCGGATCTACCACCCGGAGAACGGCGGCGCCCCGATCCACTGCCCGCTCATCGGTGCCATCACGGCCAGCAACGAACTGCCGGAGGGCGAGGACTCCGCCGCGATCTACGACCGGCTCCTCGTCCGGATCGAGGTCGGCTACCTGGAGGACCCCTCGAACTTCGCCGCCCTCGTCCGCTCGGTCGTCGGCGGCCGCGCCGAGCCGCAGGCCCGGACCACGGTCCAACTGGCCGACCTTCAGCGGGCCGTGGCCGAGACCGTGCCCGCCGTGGACGTCCCCGACGCCATCGTCGACGCGGTGTGCACGCTGCGCGCCGCGCTGCGCCGCAAGGAACTCGTCGCCTCCGACCGGCGCTGGCGGCAGGCGGTCGGACTGCTTCAGGCCTCCGCGTACCTCGACGGCAGGAACGAGGTCGCAGAGACCGACCTGTCGGTGCTCACCCACGTGCTGTGGGACTCGCCCGCCCAGCGCCCGACCGTCGAGCGCGAGGTGTTGCACCTGGTCAACCCCGACGCCAAGGAGGCGCTCGACCTGGCCGACACCATCGAGGAGCTGGAGACCCAGCTCGACTCCATGGCCGGGCAGTCCCGCGAAGCCCTGAGCGACTGGGTCATCAAGAAGGCCCACCACCAGCTCGCCACGGCCGGGCAGCGCCTGGAGAAGCTCCGCGAGGAGGCGGCGGGCGCGGGCCGCTCCACCGCAGCCATCGACCGGGTCACGGGACGCCAGCGCGCCGTCCGCGCCCGGATCCTCACCGAGGCGCTCGGCGTGGACGCGAGCATGGTGCGGGACCGGGCTTGAACGGCGCCGTGGTCGCGGACCACTTCGACCGCCTGACATGGCGCGACACCTATGAACAGGCAGCGGGCGTACGGGAGTTGACGGCCGAGCTCGCCGCGCGCCACGAGTGCGCGCAGGACCTGCTCGCCGATGTGTTCCTCGCCGCGTACAAGACGCGGGTGCGGCTGCGCGAGCGCTCCGGGACGCCGCGCTCACGGCTGCTCAACCACGAATTCGTCACCGCGCTCGTCGAGTCGCCGCAGTTCGTGGAGGCGCGCCGGGAGACCGTCGGCGACCCGTACGCCGCCGCGATGGCACTCCTCGCGCAGGGGCCCGCGCTGCGCGGGCTGCTGGAACGGGAGACGGCCGAGGAGCGGACGGGCGAGGCGTCGCGGCGCGAGGACCGGGACGTCGCCGAGACAAGGCCCGGCGAAACGAGCGATCCGAGCACTCCAGGCGCCCCGGGCGCCCCCGGTGTCCGTGCCGCCGCCCGTGCCGCCGCCGCGAAGGCCTCACGCGCCGTCCGCCAAGAGGCGTCCCTGATGCGCGCCTGGGGTCTCGGCCCCGGCGAACTGGAACGGCTGCCGTACGAGGAGCGGGCCCGGCTCGCCGAGCGGCTGCGCACCGGGCGGCTCGCCGAATGGGCCGAACTCATCGGCCGCTTCCGGCAGATGGCCGCCGGCGAACGCGCCCGCAAGGTGGAGAACACCGCCGGCGAACTCGTCGGCGTCACCCTCGGAGACGACCTGTCCCGCCTCGTCCCCTCCGAACTCGCGGGGCTCGGCGTGCCCGCCCTGCGCGCGGTGTTCGCCGCCCGGTACGCCGCCGGGGAACTGATGCTCTACGACAGCCGGGGCGAGCGGCCCGCCGGGCGCGGCGCCGTCATCGCCTGCGTGGACACCTCGCACTCCATGTACGAGGCGGGCCCCGGCGGCGTCACGCGCGAGGTGTGGGCGAAGGCGTGCGCGCTCGCGCTGCTCGACCAGGCGCACGCGGGCGGCCGGGACTTCGTCGGCATCCTGTTCTCGGCCGCCGACAAGGTGCGGGTCTTCCGCTTCCCCGCCGACCGGAGCGCGGGCCTCGACGCGACCCTCGAGTTCGCGGAGACGTTCCTCGGCGGCGGCACCAGCTACCAGGCCCCGCTGGGCGCGGCCCGTGATCTCCTCGAGCGCGAGTTCGACGACGCCGCCCGCGCCCGCGGCGACATCGTGCTGCTCACCGACGACGACTGTGGCGTCACCGAGGAGTGGATGCGCGGCTGGAACGCGGCCAAGCACCGCCTCGGATTCCGCGTCTTCGGCGTGGCCGTCGGCGCCCCGCGCGCCGCCGAGGCCGATTCCGTCCTGGCCGCGCTGTGCGACAACCTCCGCTCGGTGGAGGACTTCACCGACGTGCACGCCGCCGCCGACCTGTTCCGCGTGATCTGACCCGGCCGGGGCCGCCGGTCGGGCCCGGCAGGCATCAGCGTTCGCCCACCGGCTTCGGCGCGTTCACCACGTCCAGGAACACCTGGTCCGCCTCGGGCCAGCGCTCCCGCACCGCCCGCTTGATGCGTTCGAGGACCAGTTCGAGGCGCTCGCTCTCGATGCCGGGCGCGAGATCGATCCGCGCCGCGACCAGCGTCGAGTCCGTTCCCAGCTGCATCGTGTGCAGCGCCGCCACATTGTCGATCTCGGGCTGCGCCGCCAGGAGCTCATGGATGCCGCGGTGCAGCTCGGGATCGCCCGCCTCGCCGATCAACTGGTCACGGGCGCTCCTGCCGAGCCGGTACGCCACGTACACGAGCAGCACACCGATGCAGAAGGACGCGGCCGCCTCCCACTCGATCCGCCCCGTCACCATGTGCAGCACCATCCCGCCCGCCGCGAGGAGCACACCGACCACCGCCGTGCCGTCCTCGGCGAGGACCGTGCGCAGCGCGGGGTCCGAGCCGATGCCGTCACCGGGCTGAGCGCGCACCTGGTGCACGGCGCGGGCCAGCGAGCTGCCCTCCGCGACCAGTGCCACACCGAGGACCACGAGACCGGCGACGTACCCGCTGCGGGACTCCTCCTGGCCGCCCGACGTCAGCGCCTCGAACGCCTGGAAGAAGGAGAAGCAGCCGCCCATCACGAAGATGCCCACGGCGGCGAGCAGCGACCAGAAGAAGCGTTCCTTGCCGTATCCGAACGGGTGCCTGCGGTCGGCGGGCCGGCGGCTGCGGCGCAGCGCGGCCAGCAGGAACACCTCGTTGAGGCTGTCGGCCACCGAGTGCGCGGCCTCCGAGAGCAGCGCGGGCGACGCGGCGATGAGGCCGCCGACGGCCTTGGCCACGGCGATCAGCAGATTGGCGGCGAGCGCCACCAGGACGGTGATCCGGGTCCTTCGGTCGTCTTCCTCGGAATTCTTCGCGGTCACGTCAACTCGCAGGGGGTGAGTGGAGTACGGGGGGAATTCGCGGGAACTCGGTGCCCCAAGGAGGTATTCACCGTGATTCCCATTCTGCTGGTCCTGTTACTCGCGCTGCTGCTTTTCGGCGCGGGATTCGCCGTGAAACTGCTGTGGTGGGTGGCCATCGCCGTGCTGGTCGTGTGGCTGCTCGGGTTCGTGATGCGCGGTACGACGGCGGGTGGAACGAGGTCACGCTGGTATCGGTGGTGAGTAACCGAACCAGGTACCGATAAACCCGGGAACGAAACCTTTGAAGTGCCGTCCGGGCCGCTGGGAATGATCCGTGAAAACCCGGCCCGGACGGCACTTGTGTCATGCCGCGGCGGGTTTCCCGTCGGAGGCCGGGGTTACTCGGAAGACCTGGAAGGACACCCACCCCCGGGAGGACGGCATGCCCGAGTTCGGCTATTTTCTGGCGTCGGAGGAATTCGGGCCGCGCGAGCTCGTCGAGCAGGCCCGAATGGCGGAACAGGCGGGCTTCGACTGCCTGTGGATCTCGGACCACTACCACCCGTGGAACGACGCCCAGGGGCAGAGCCCCTTCGTCTGGAACGTCATCGGCGCCCTCGCGGAGGCCGTGTCGCTGCCCGTCGAGACCGCGGTCACCTGCCCCACTGTCCGTATCCACCCCGCTGTGCTGGCCCAGGCCGTCGCCACCAGCGCCGTGCAGCTCGACGGCCGCTTCCGCTTCGGTGTCGGGACCGGCGAGGCGCTCAACGAGCACATCCTCGGCGGCCCCTGGCCCTCCGCGCACGTCCGCATGGAAATGCTCGAAGAGGCCGTCGCCGTGATCCGCAGGCTCCTCGAAGGCGGCGAGGTCACCCACCGCGGCGAGCACTACACGGTCGAGAACGCCCGCATCTACACCCGCCCCGACGAGCCCGTCCCCATCGATATCTCCGGCTTCGGCCCGCAGGCCACCGCGCTCGCCGCCCGGATCGGCGACGGCTACATCACGATGAGCCCCGACGAGGAGCTGGTCACCCAGTTCCGAAAGGGCGGAGGCGGCGCGAAGCCCGTCGCGGGCGGCCTCAAGGTCTGCTACGGCCCCGACAGGGCAGAGGCCGTGCGCCGGGTCCACGGGCTGTGGGCCAACCAGCTGCTGCCCGGCGAACTCGGCCAAGTACTGCCCACGCCCCGCCACTTCGAGCAGGCCGAGACCCTCGTCACCGAGCGAATGGTCGACGGCGCGATGCCCTGCGGACCCGATGTCGACGAGCACGTGAGCGCCCTCGACGCCTTCGCGCGGGCGGGCTTCGACCGCGTGTACGTCAATCAGATCGGCCCGGACCAGCGGGAGTTCTTCGACTTCTACCGGACGAAGGTGCTGCCGCAGCTCCAGGACGGCACACCGCGCGGCGCGAGCAGCGGCTCGGCAGGGTGAGGCACGGCCGACGACCATGATGACCAGCGCCCTGACCTCCCCGAGTACCTGCCTTCCCGTCGAACACCTCGACGTCAGCGCCTACACGGTGCCCACCGATGCCCCCGAGGCCGATGCCACCCTCGCCTGGGACAGCACGACGATCGTCTTCGTCGAGGCCAGGGCCTGCGGGCTGACCGGCGTCGGCTGGACCTACGCGCCCCCGGCCGCCGCCGATCTCGTCCGCCATCAGCTCGCCCCGCTCGTCGAGGGACGCGACGCCTTCGACACCCCCGCCGCGCATGTGGCGCAGTGCCAGGGGGTCCGCGAAGCGGGCCGACCCGGCATCGCGGGCTGCGCGATCTCCGCCGTCGACCTCGCCCTGTGGGACCTCAAGGCCCGCCTCATGGACCTCCCGCTCGTGCGCCTGCTCGGCGCGGCGCGGGACACCGTCCCCGTCTACGGCAGCGGCGGCTTCACCACGTACCACGACAGCCACCTGGCCGCGCAGCTCAGCGGCTGGGTGCACGGCCAGCACATCCCGCGGGTCAAGATAAGGATCGGCGAGGCCTGCGGACGCTCCGTGCCCCGCGACCTCCAAAGGGTGCGCAGCGCCCGCCAAGTCATCGGCACGGACGCCGAGTTGTACGTCGACGCCAACGGCGGCTACAACCGCAAACAGGCCGTCCGCGTCGGCGAGACGCTCGTCACCCACGGCGTGGGCTGGTTCGAGGGACCCGTCTCCTCCGACGACCTCACCGGCCTCCGCCTCGTCCGCG
This sequence comes from Streptomyces sp. NPDC107575, assembly GCF_055657265.1. Lineage (NCBI taxonomy): Bacteria > Bacillati > Actinomycetota > Actinomycetes > Kitasatosporales > Streptomycetaceae > Streptomyces > Streptomyces sp. NPDC107575. Next base: position 27,702 of record NZ_JBVKBG010000013.1, read on the forward strand.
ACGCCCTCGTGTGCGACGTCACCGCCGGCGCGTACGGCTACGACCTCCCGGGCTTCGCCCGCATGATCTCCGCGGGCGCCGTCGACTGCCTCCAGGTCGACGTCACCCGCTGCGGAGGCATCACGGAATTCCTCCGCGCCGCCGCGCTCGCCCAGGCTCACGGCCTGGAGATCTCGGCACACGGCGCCCCGCACGCCCACGCGGACGTGGCGGCGTCGGTCCCCAACCTCCGCCACGTCGAGTGGTTCCACGACCACGTACGCATCGAGTCGATGTTCTTCGCGGGCGTCCTCGACCCGAAGGGCGGCACGGTGCGCCCGGGACAGAACGGCCCGGGGAACGGCCTGGTGCTCCGCAGCGAAGAGGTGGAGGAGTACCGGGTGGCCTGATCCGTGCGGGCGGCGGGCCGTCGCGCGCGTAGCGGTCCGCGGCCCGGGTACCCGGCCCGCTCCGCACCCGAGACACAGAATCCCGAGGACACGACATGCCCCAGACCAAGGGCACGAAGGACCCCAACGACGTGGTGCAGCTCCTTCTGCAGCAGCACGTCAGGATCCGCACACTGTTCGAGGAGGTGGCCGCCGCCAAGGGCGAGGAGCGCAAGGAGCGCTTCCACGAACTGGTGCGGCTGCTCGCGGTGCACGAGACCGCAGAGGAAGAGGTCGTGCACCCCTTCGCGCGCAAGAACATCGACGGCGGCGAACACGTCGTCAAGGACCGGATCGACGAGGAGGAGAAGGCGAAGAAGGTCCTGTCGAAGCTCGACGACATGGACCCGGACTCGCCGGAGTTCCTCGACAGGTTCGACGCGCTGCGCGAGGACGTTCTCGCGCACGCGGACGCGGAGGAGCGCTACGAGTTCGCGCACTTCAACGAGGTCGCCGACCGCTCCAGGCTGGAGACCCTGGGCCGCGCCGTGAAGGCGGCGGAGGCCATGGCGCCCACGCGCCCCCACCCCGGCACGGACTCCGCGGCGAAGAACCTCGCCGCGGGCCCCGTGGCCGCGGTCGTCGACCGCACCCGGGACGCGATCCGCAAGGCGACCGGCAAGACCTGAGCGAACACACAGGAGCAGAGGTGCGGGGGGCCACGTGTGCGCCCCGCACCTCTGCTCGTCCGCGCCCGCGCGGACCACAGGGACACGGACATCAGGAGGACACGATGAAGGCAGTGACCTGGCAGGGGCGACGCGACGTACGCGTGGACACCGTCCCCGACCCCCGCATCGAGCGGCCCACGGACGCGGTCGTCCGGATCACCTCCAGCGGCCTGTGCGGATCCGACCTGCATCTGTACGAGGTGCTCACACCGTTCATGACCCCCGGTGACATCCTCGGCCACGAACCCATGGGCATCGTCGAGGAGGTCGGCGACGAGGTGCACGACCTGCACCCCGGGGAACGCGTCGTCGTCCCGTTCCAGATCGCCTGCGGGCACTGCTGGATGTGCGACGCGGGCCTGCCCACACAGTGCGAGACGACCCAGATCGCCGAGCAGGGCACGGGCGCCGCGCTGTTCGGCTACACCTCCCTGTACGGCGCGGTGCCGGGCGCGCAGGCCGAGTATCTGCGGGTGCCGCAGGCCCAGTTCGGCCCCATCAAGGTGCCGCACGGCCCGCCCGACGACCGCTACGTCTACCTCTCCGACGTGCTGCCCACCGCCTGGCAGGCCGTCCGGTACGCCGAGATCCCCAAGGGCGGCACCGTCGCCGTCCTCGGCCTCGGCCCGATCGGCGACATGGCCTGCCGTGTCGCGCTGCACGAGGGCGCCGGCCGGGTCTTCGGCGTCGACCTCGTACCGGAGCGCCTGGAGCGGGCGCGGGCCAGGGGAGTGGAGACCTACGACCTCCGCGACCACGACAAGAGCGAGGACCTGGTCGCCGCGATCCAGGACGAGACCGGCGGCCGCGGCCCGGACGCCGTCATCGACGCCGTCGGCACCGAGGCGCACGGCAGCCCGCTCGGCCGCACCGCGCAGACCGCCGCGGGGCTGCTCCCGCACGCCTGGTCGGCCAAGCTCGCCGAACGCACCGGCGGCGCCGACCGGCTGGCCGCGCTCCGGCTCGCCATCGCCCTCGTGCGGCGCGGCGGCACCGTCTCGCTCAGCGGCGTCTACGGCGGGATGGCCTCGCCGCTGCCGCTCATGACCATGTTCGACAAGCAGCTCCAACTGCGCATGGGCCAGGCCAACGTGCGCCGCTGGTCCGGCGAGATCCTTCCGCTCCTCAGCGACGAGGACCCCCTGGGCGTCGACGAGTTCGCCACCCACCACGTGCCGCTGGGCGAGGCCCCGCACGCGTACGAGATGTTCCAGAAGAAGCAGGACGGCGCGGTCAAGGTGCTGATGCGTCCGTGAGGAACCCCGTGCGGTTTGGCGTCGGTCGATCCGGCTACTCGCACAGCAGCCGTACGTCCTCTGGAAAGGAGCCGGGCCGGTGACCTCCCTGGCGAAGTACCCGAACGCATACGCCGAGGACTCCACGGGCGCCGACCGTGCCCTGATGACCGAACCGCCCAAGGACGACCTCGTGCGCTTCCTCGAGGACCGTTTCGCCTGCGCGCAGTCCTGCACCGAGTGTGCCCGCGCCTGTGCCCTGCTGGTCAGCTCCACCGACCTGGGGCCCGTCGCCCCGCAGGTGCACGGGCCGGTGCGCTCGGTCCCGTCGGAGGGCCGGCCCGACGCGCCGCACGGCCTGCGGCGCGCGCTGCTGCTCAGCGTCGAGGTGTGCGACGCGACCTGCCGGCTGCTGTCGGAGGAGGCACACCAGGACGAGTACGGGCTGCGGCTCCAGGTCGAGTGGTGCCGGGCCGTCACCCTGGAGTGCGCGCACGTCTGCGACCGCACGCGCGACGCGGCCGAATGCGCCGAGCGGTGCCGGGCCTGTGCGCGGGCCTGCACGGACTTCCTCCAGACCCTCGGCTGACGTTCCATCAGTTCCCGCGGTCCGCGGCATTCCCTATTACTGGAACGCGTTCTACTGTGTGCGCCGTCAGGCTGGCGCAAGCCGGCTCCCGGACCACGCAGTCGACCGCCAGGAGGGGCCGTGCACCTCGAATACACGCCTGAGCAGCAGCAGTTGCGCACCGAGCTGCGCGCCTACTTCGCCGAGCTGGTACCCGAGAACGCGTACGCGCGCTACGAGGACCCGGCCGCGCAGAAGCGGTTCTACCGGGAGACGGTGCGCCGGCTCGGCAGCGACGGCTGGCTCGGCGTGGGCTGGCCGAAGGAGTACGGGGGCCGCGGCCTGTCCCCGATGGAACAGTTCATCTTCTTCGACGAGGCGGCACAGGCGGGCGTACCGCTGCCGCTGATGGCGCTCAACACCGTGGGCCCGACCATCATGCAGTTCGGCACGGATGAGCAGAAGGAGTACTTCCTCCCGAGGATCCTCTCCGGCGAGCTCGACTTCGCGATCGGCTACAGCGAGCCCGACGCCGGCACGGACCTCGCGGCGCTGAAGACCCGCGCGGTCCGCGAGGACGACACCTACGTCGTCAACGGCCAGAAGATCTGGACGACCAACGGCGACACCGCCGACTGGGTCTGGCTCGCCGTCCGCACCGACCCGGACGCGCCCCCGCACAAGGGCATCACCATGCTGCTCGTGCCGACGACAGACCCCGGCTACTCCTGCACCGTCATCAACACCCTCGCCTCGCACGACACCACGGCCAGCTACTACGAGGACATCCGCGTCCCGGTCTCGCGCCGGGTGGGCGAGGAGAACAAGGGCTGGCGCCTGATCACAAACCAGCTCAACCACGAACGCGTCACCCTCGCCGCCCACGGCACCATGGCGATCCGCGCCCTGCACGACGTGCAGCGCTGGGCCATGGACACCAAGCTCGCCGACGGCCGCCGCGTCATCGACCTCGGCTGGGTCAGGAAGCGGCTCGCCCAGACCCACACCAAGCTCGACGCGATGAAGCTCCTCAACTGGCAGATGGTGAACGCCGTCCAGCAGGGCACCCTCCTCCCGCAGGACGCCTCCGCCGTCAAGGTCTACGGCTCCGAGGCCCGCCGCGACGCGTACGCCTGGCTGATGGAGGTCGTGGGCGCGGCGGGCGCGCTCAAGGAGGGCAGCGCCGGGACGGTCCTGCACGGCGAACTGGAGCGCGGCTACCGCTCCGCCGTCATCTTCACCTTCGGCGGCGGCAACAACGAGATCCAGCGGGAGATCATCTCGTGGATCGGTCTGGGGATGCCCCGGGTGCGGCGCTGACCGGGTCGTCGAGGGAGATCCGGGCGAGCACGGGCAGGTGGTCGCTGCCGGTCGCGGGCAGGGTGCGGATGCGGCCCACGTTCGCCGAGCGGGCCATGATCTGGTCGATCCGGGCCACCGGGAACGCGGCGGGGTAGCTGAACGCGAACCCGCGGTCCGGCACGTCCAGCTGGGAGGTCAGCGGGGCGAGACCGCGGTCGTCGACCGTGCCGTTGAAGTCGCCGAGGACGAGCACCGTGTCCGTGGGCTCGGCGGCGACCTGCGCGCCGAGCTTGCGGGCACTCTCGTCGCGCCGCTGCGACGCGAGGCCGCCCACGCCGATCCGGATCGAGGGCAGATGGGCGACGTACACGGCGATGTCGCGCTGCGGCGCCTCGACGACAGCGCGCAGCCCGCGGTTCCACGGCTCGGTGATCCCGGCGGGTTTGATGTCCGCCGCCCGGACGCCGGAGAGCGGGTACTTCGACCAGAGCCCGACCGTGCCGATCACCGCGTGATGCGGATGGCTCGCGGACAGGGTGCGCTCGTACTGGGCCCGGGCCTTGGGCAGCAGCTCCTCCAGGGCGATGAGGTCCGGGAAGCGCATGGACAGCGCGCTCGCCGTGCCCTTCGGGTCGGTGTTCTCGTCACTGGCGTTGTGCTGCACCACGGTGAGGTCGTGCCCTTCCGAGCGGGGCTCGGGGAGCAGCACACCGTATTGATATGCCCAGACCGCCGTCGCCGACAGTGCGGCCACTACTGCGAGCCGGGCCCGGCGCAGCAGCGCCAGGCCGAGCAGGACAACCAGGATCAGCCAGCACCACGGCAGGAACGACTCCACCAGGCTTCCAAGCCGCCCCGGCGTGTTCGGGATCCACCGGTGGAAGAGCAGAACGAGCCCGGTCAGGACGGCGAGCGCGGCGAGCACCCGGCCGCGCCGCCGGGGCACCGGGCTCCCGCCGATGTCGTCCGTCGTCGCCGTGCCGACCCGCTCGCTCATGCCGCCCCGCCCCCTGGCCCGTTGTCCCTGCCCACCAGGACGAATCAACCGTTGATCGGGTTCCGCGACGGCCCGGGTGCGTACCCTGCGAGCAGGAGGTGCTGTGCGACATGAGTGACGCGGACCCCGGGCTCTTCGGACCCGAATCGGTGACCTGGCAGATGCACGCCGACCCCATGATGTGGATCGCGGGCGTGCGCGCCCTGTACTTCCAGGCGCTGCACCCGCGCGCCGTGCGCGGCGTCATGCAGAACTCCGACTTCCGGCGCGACGCCTGGGGCCGGCTGATGCGCACCGCGAGCTTCGTCGGCACGACGACGTACGGCACCAGCGAGGCCGCCGAGAATGCCGGCGCCCGCGTGCGGCGGATCCACAGCCACCTGGGGGCGACCGACCCGGTCACGGGGGAGCGGTACGGCGTCGACGAACCCGAGCTGCTGCTGTGGGTGCACTGCGCCGAGATCGACTCCTATCTGCACGTCGCGCGCCGCTCCGGCTTCCGGCTCACCGAGGCGCAGGCCGACCGGTACGTCGCCGAACACCGCACCAGCGCCCGGCTCGTCGGCCTCGACCCGGAGCGGGTGCCGGGCAGCCAGGCCCAGTTGGCGGCGTACTTCGAGTCCGTACGGCCGACGCTCGCCGCCGGGCCCGAGGCCCGCGAGGTCGACGACTTCCTGCAGCGGCCGCCCACCCACCTGCTGTTGATCCCGGCGCGCGAGGCCCTCTGGCGGCGCGTGGCCAACCTGGCGTACGCCTCCCTGCCGCCGTACGCCCATGAGCTGTACGGCAGACGGGTCCCCGAACCGGCCGTCGTCACGCGCCGGTTGCGAGCCACGGGCACCGCGCTGCGCCTGATCCCCGCCCGTGTGCGCTGGCAACTGCCGCCCAAACACATCCTGCGGGCCATGGGGAGACTCGGTGCGGACGCCCGTCCTGCCCCGTACAAAGTCGACAGAGGGGAAGCCATACTGGACGGGCCGGGGAGGGCGTAGCGACGCGACGGGGGCGACGGCGGGAGATGCCAGGGGTGGGGGAGACGCGGGACGTCAGGCTGATCCACGGGCGGTACCGGCTGCTGGACCTGATCGGCCGGGGCGGCATGGGCGAGGTGTGGCGGGCGCGCGACGAGTCGCTCGGCCGGCATGTCGCCGTGAAGTGCCTGAAGCCGCTCGGTCCCGAGCGCGACGAGACCTTCACCCGCGTCCTGCGGGAGCGTTTCCGCAGGGAGGCGCGGGTCGCCGCCGCGCTCCAGCACCGGGGCATCACCGTCGTGCACGACTTCGGGGAGTACGAGGGGATCCTCTACCTCGTGATGGAGCTGCTCGACGGGAAGAACCTCAGCCAGCTCCTCGACGACAACAGGCACCACCCCCTGCCCGTCGACGACATCGTCGACCTGGCCGAACAGGTCGCTTCCGCCCTCGCCTACACCCACGAACAGGGCGTCGTGCACCGCGACCTGAAGCCGGCGAACATCATGCGGCTCGGCGACGGCACCGCGAAGATCTGCGATTTCGGCATCGCCCGCCTCGGCCACGACATCGGGTTCACCGCCCGCCTCACCGGCACCGGCATCGCCATGGGCACCCCGCACTACATGTCGCCCGAGCAGATCGGCGGCGACCAGGTCGACGAGCGCAGCGACCTGTACTCGCTGGGGTGCGTGCTGTACGAGGTCTCCACGGGTGCCCCGCCGTTCGACCTGGAGGACGCGTGGTCCGTGCTCGTCGGGCACCGCGACACCGAGCCCGAGGCGCCGCGCGGGCACCGGCCCGAACTGCCCGGCTACCTCGACCGGATCATCCTGGACCTGCTCGCCAAGGAGCCCGAGCAGCGGCCGCGCGACGCGCGGGAGCTGGCACGGCGGATCACCGAGGGCGCGCGGTCCGGGCGCGGCACGTACGTGCCGACGGTGCGGACGACTCAGCTCGAACCACGTGCGGGCGCGCCCGTCGGTGAGGTGCTCGAACCCCGCGAGCCCCGGCTGCCGTCCTGGACCCGCGGCATGACCACAGGGCACAAGGCCACCGGCGGACCCGGCCCGCGCGTCACGCCCCCGGACACCGCGGCGGGGCTCTCCGGTGAGTGGATCGCGCGCGACACCGACCGCACCCCCGCGGCGCCGGAGGTGGCGGGGCGCCCCACCCCCGCCCCGGAACTGCTCGCCACCCTCGCGTCCCGGCACAACGCGGGGCTCAGCCTCGGCCGGCTCGGACGCTGGGCCGAGGCGGGCGAGGTGCACCGCGCGGTGGCCGCCGAGCGGGAGTTCGCCCTCGGCCCCGAGCACGCCGACACCCTCGCCAGCCGCTACGAGGTCGCCTTCACACTCAGCCGCACGGGCCGGGCCGCCGACGCGCTGCGCGAGTACCGCGGCGTCGTTGAGGGCCGCGAGCGGGTCCTCGGGCCCGAGCACCCCGACACGCTCGGGGCACGGCAGGAGGTCGCGTACGTCCTGGGCAAGCTGGGGCGGCACTTCGAGGCGCACCAGGTGTACAGCGCCGTGCTCGCCGCCCGGGAGCGGGCGATGGGGCCCGAGCACCCGGACACGCTCCGCTGCCGCCACAACCTCGCCTTCAACCTCAGCAGGCTCGGACGGCTCGAGGACTCCTACCGGATGGCGGACGAGGTCGCCGACGCGCGCGCCCGCGTGCTCGGCGCCGACCACCCCGACACGCTCGTCACGCGCTGCGAGGTCGGCTACGCGCTGGGGCAGCTGGGCCGGTGGAGCGAGGCACTGCGCACGTACCAGGAGGTCGCGCAGGCCAGGGCGCGGGCGCTCGGCGCCGACCACCCGGACACCCTCGCCGCCCGCTACGAAGTGGGCATCAGCCTCGGCCGCCTCGGCCGCAGCGCGGAGGCCCTGACGCTCTACCGCGATCTGATCGACGACCGGTCGCGGGTCAGCGGGCCCCACGATCCCGAGACGCTGCGCGCCCGGCACGGGCTCGGCGTGAACCTCGGCCGGATGGCCCGCTGGGAGGAGGCCCTCGCGGAGGCCCGCGACGTGTGCGCGATCCGCGGGCGGGTGCTCGGCGCCGACCACCCGGACACGCTCGTCAGCCGCCGCGAGGTGGCCGTCGGCCTCGGCTGGCTCGGCCGCTGGCAGGACGCCCTCGGCGAGTACCGCGCGGTGTCCGCCGCCCGCGAACGCGTCCTCGGCGAGGCCCACACCAGCACCCTCGCCAGCCTGGGCGACGAGGCGCACTGCCTGGAGCAGCTCGGCCGCACGGCGGACGCGGTCGCCCTGTACCGCAGGGTCGCGGCGCTGCGCCAACAGGGCGCGCCCGGCTGATCGGCGAGCTGCCCTCTGGTCCACCGGGAGCGGCCCGTGTTACCAAGGGCCATGCCCGCACATGATCTCCGCGCCCGCTACGACACGGTCGTCGTCGGCGGCGGCCACAACGGCCTGGTGGCCGCCGCCTATCTCGCCCGCGCAGGACAGTCCGTCGCCGTCGTCGAACGGCTCGGCACCACTGGCGGGGCCGCCGTCTCCACCCGCCCGTTCCCCGGCGTCGACGCCCGGCTCTCCCGCTACTCGTACCTCGTCAGCCTGCTCCCCAAGAAGATCGTGGCCGACCTGGGCCTGCGCTTCGCGACCGCGACCCGCGACGTCTCCTCGTACACCCCGACCGTCCGCGAAGGCCGTCCGACGGGGCTGCTCGTCGGCGGCGGCGAGCAGCGCACGCGCGCCGCGTTCCGCGAACTCACCGGCGGCGACCGGGAGTACGAGGCGTGGTCCCGGTTCTACGAGACGACGCAGCGGGTCGCCCAGCGGGTCTTCCCGACCCTCACCGAGCCGCTCCCGGCACGGGACGCGCTGCGCGAGCGGGTCGGCGACGAGGCCGCGTGGCGGCTGCTGTTCGAGGACCCCATCGGCGTCGGCATCGAGGAGCACTTCACCGACGACCTGGTGCGCGGCGTCGTCCTCACCGATGCCCTGATCGGCACGTTCGCCGACGCCCACGACGCGTCCCTCGCCCAGAACCGCTGCTTCCTCTACCACGTGATCGGCAACGGCACGGGCGACTGGGACGTCCCCGTCGGCGGCATGGGCGCCCTCACGGACGCGCTCGCCGCAGCGGCCCGCTCGGCCGGCGCGGACCTGGTCACCGGGCACGAGGTGACCCGCATCGAGACGGACGGCGCCGAGGCCGAGGTCACGTACAGGACCGCCGACGCCGAGGGCACCGTCGCCGCCCGCAACGTCCTCGTCAACGCCTCCCCGCAGGACCTCGCCCGGCTGCTGGGCGACGCCCCGCCCGCCCCCGCGGAGGGCGCCCAGCTCAAGGTCAACATGCTGCTGAAGCGGCTGCCGCACCTCAAGGACACCTCCGTCGACCCGCGCGAGGCGTTCGCCGGAACCTTCCATGTCGCCGAGGGGTACGGCCAGTTGGCGACCGCGCACGCCGAGGCCGCCGCGGGCGCCCTGCCGAGCGCGCCGCCCTCCGAGATCTACTGCCACTCGCTGACCGACCCCACCATCCTCGCCCCGGACCTGGTCGAACGCGGCTACCAGACGCTCACCCTGTTCGGCCTGCACACCCCGGCCCGGCTCTTCGCCGCCGACAACGACGCGGCCCGCGCGGACCTGCTGAAGGCCACGCTCGCGCAGCTCGACGCCCACCTCGCCGAACCGATCGAGGACTGTCTCGCGCTCGACGGCGACGGGCGGCCCTGCATCGAGGCGAAGACCCCGCTCGACCTGGAGCGGGACCTGCGGCTGCCCGGCGGCAACATCTTCCACCGGGAGCTCTCGTTCCCGTACGCCTCCGAAACCACCGGCCGTTGGGGCGTGGAGACCGGGCACGCCAATGTGCTGCTGTGCGGTGCGGGCGCCGTGCGCGGCGGCGGGGTCAGCGGGATTCCGGGGCACAACGCCGCGATGGCGGTGCTGGGCCACTGACCCCGCCTGCACGCGCGTAGAAACTAGTCGCGGGAGGCCGTCCACCCCTTCGCCTCGATGCGGGACGCGTCCGCCGGGCGTGCCTCGTCGAAGGCCACCTCGTCCCCGTCGAGGACGCGGATGCCGTCGACGTAGGCGCCCCGGCCGACGTACAGCTGGTCCGTCGCATAGCGCCAGCGAAGCCGGAGCGGCGCCGCGGTGAAGGGCCCCAGGTCGGCGGTGAGGCGGTGCCAGGTGCGGTCGGCCCAGCCGTCGACCGAGCCCGCCGGGTGGGCGTCGGCGCGGCCCGTCGTGAACGGCAGCGGTTTCCAGTTCTTGCCGCCGTCCGTCGACGACTCCAGGAACAGGAAGTCGGAGTGCGGCTCCGTGTCCCACCACAGCTCGCACGAGAGCCGCGCCTCGTCCGAGGCGAGTCGCAGGTCCGGCAGCGTGAGCGTCGCCGACGTGGCGCTGGCCATCCCCGAGAACCAGGCGGTGCGGCCGTGCTTGGGCCGGACGGCGACCGCCCGTGCCATGTTGTTGCCCGCGGCGACCCGGGGAGCGGAGCCGGATCGCCAACTGCGCACCGGGTGAACCGAGTTGCCCAGCACGATGAGGAACGAGTCGGTCGTCGGGTCGAGCACCAGGGAGGTGCCGGTGAACCCGGTGTGGCCCGCCGTGCCCGGTGTCGCCATCGCGCCCATGTACCAGTGCTGGTAGAGCTCGAAGCCGAGACCGTGCTCGTCGCCGGGGAAGTCCGTGTTGAAGTTGGTGAACATCAGGTCCACGGACTTCTGGGACAGGATCCTGGCCTTGCCGTAGACCCCGCCGTTCAGCAGCGTGCGGCCGAGCACCGCCATGTCCCAGGCGCAGGAGAACACGCCCGCGTGCCCCGCGACGCCGCCGAACGCGTACGCGTTCTCGTCGTGCACCTCGCCCCACACCAGGCCCCGGTCGAGGCCCGACCACGGCGCGCGGGCGTCCTCGGTCGCCGCCACCTTGGGCCTCCAGGAAGCGGGCGGGTTGTAGCGGGTGCGGGTCATGCCGAGCGGCCCCGTGATCCGCTCGGGCAGCAGCACGTCCAGACGCTTGCCGGTGAGCTTCTCGACGACGAGCTGGAGCGTGATGAGGTTCAGGTCCGAGTACAGGTACGTGCTGCCCGCCGGATTGAGCAGCGCCTCCTTCCACAGGAGGGCGAGCTGGGCCTCGTGCTCGGACTCCTTGTAGAAGGCGATGTCGGGCCTGAACCCCGAGGTGTGGGTGAGGAGCTGGCGAACCGTCACGTCCTGCTTGCCGCCGCCCGTGAACTGCGGGAGGTACGAGACGACCTTCGCCTCGAGGTCCAGCGTGCCGCGCTCGATCTCCTGGACGGCCAGGATCGACGTGAACAGCTTGGAGATCGAGGCGAGGTCGAAGACGGTGTCGTCGGCCATGTCGATCTGCTGGTCCGCCGGGAACTCGATGCCCGTGTCCGTCTTGTCGTCGTAGTGGGAGTAGCGGACAGCCTTGCCGATCGGCTGGTGCAGCGCGACCGTGCCGCCGCGGCCCGCGAGCAGCACCGCGCCCGCGTACCAGGGGTGCTTCGGCGAGGGGCCGAGGAACTTCTCGGCGTCGGCGACCAGTTGGCGCAGATGGCCCGCGAGGAGCCCGGCGCGCTCGGGGGAGCCGCGCCGCAGGGTGGGCCGGGCCGCCGCGGCCTCGGTGCCGGCCGCCGCGGGTCCCGCGGGGAACGGGGCGAGGGCCAGGGCGCCGCCCAGCGCGAGCCCGGCCGCGCCGAACTGCCGCCGGGTCAGGCCCCGGTTCATGGCGCCTCTGTGTGGTCTGTCCGCTGCTTCGGGTGCTCCGCTCATGGACGAGGCCCTCCTGAAAAATTCTTTCGGGATCTACCGAGTCGGATGAAACTTTCAAGTCAGCGATGCCCCGTGTCAACACCCTTGAGCCATGACCACCCCGTGAAGAATCTGACGCCGCATCAGAAAAGCTCTTCCGTCGTCCGCCGCGCTGCGGCATCCTGCGCGCATGCAGACGGAGCTGAGCAAGAAACTGGGGATCGAGCACGCCGTCTTCGGCTTCACGCCGTTCCCTGCGGTGGCCGCGGCCATCAGCAGGGCCGGGGGCTTCGGCGTGCTCGGTGCGGTCCGCTACGCGGCACCCGACGAACTCAAACGCGACCTCGACTGGCTCGACGGACACGCCGACGGCCGGCCCTACGGCCTCGACGTCGTCATGCCCGCCAAGAAGGTCGAGGGCGTCACCGAGGCCGACATCGAGGCGATGATCCCGCCGGAGCACCGGAAGTTCGTCCAGGAGACCCTCGCCAAGTACGGTGTCCCGGAGCTCGCCGAGGGCGAGGCGTCCGGCTGGCGCATCACCGGCTGGATGGAACAGGTCGCCCGCAGCCAACTCGACGTCGCCTTCGACTACCCGATCAAACTCCTCGCCAACGCGCTGGGTTCACCGCCCGCCGACGTCATCGCCCGCGCCCACCAGCACGACATCCTCGTCGCCGCGCTCGCGGGCAGCGCCCGGCACGCCCGCAAGCACGCCGACGCGGGCATCGACGTCGTCGTCGCGCAGGGCTACGAGGCCGGCGGCCACACCGGAGAGATCGCCTCCATGGTGCTCACCCCGGAGGCCGTGGAGGCCGTCGACCCGCTGCCGGTCCTCGCCGCGGGCGGCATCGGCAGCGGCCAGCAGGTCGCGGCTGCGCTCGCGCTCGGCGCGCAGGGTGTGTGGCTGGGCTCGGTGTGGCTGACGACGACCGAGGCCGACATGCACTCGCCCGCCGTCACCCGCAAGCTGCTCGCCGCGGGCTCCGGCGACACGGTGCGCTCCCGCGCGCTGACCGGCAAGCCCGCGCGCCAGCTGCGTACGGAGTGGACGGACGCCTGGGACGACCCGACAGGGCCAGGACCGCTGCCGATGCCGTTGCAGGGCCTGCTCGTCGCCGAGGCCGTGTCCCGCATCCAGAAGTACGAGGTGGAGCCCCTCCTCGGCACGCCCGTCGGGCAGATCGTGGGCCGGATGAACGAGGAGCGCAGCGTCCAGGCCGTCTTCGACGACCTGACACGGGGCTTCGAGAAGGCGATCGACCGCATCAACAAGATCGCAGGACGGTGAGTGACGAGCATGAGCACACCCCCCAACAGCACACCCCCCAATGGTTTCTGGGCGCAGGCCGCCGCCGACCCCGACCGCACGGTCCTGACCGCCCCTGACGGCGAACCGTGGACGGCGGGACGGCTGCACGCCGCCGCCAACCAGATGGTCCACGGCCTGCGCGCGGCGGGCCTGGAACGCGGCGACGCCTTCGCGGTCGTCCTCCCCAACAGCGTCGAGTTCTTCACCGCCTACCTCGCCGCCTCGCAGGCCGGCTTCTACCTCGTCCCGGTCAACCACCACCTCGTAGGACCGGAGATCGCCTGGATCGTCTCCGACTCCGGCGCCAAGGTGCTGATCGCGCACGAGCGGTTCGCCGACGCGGCCAGGTCCGCCGCCGACGAGGCCGGCCTGCCGGACAGTCACCGGTACGCGGTCGGGGAGATCGCGAGCTTCCGCCCGTACGCCCAACTCCTGGACGGGCAGAGCGGATCGGCGCCCGAGGACCGCACGCTCGGCTGGGTCATGAACTACACGTCCGGCACGACCGGTCGGCCCCGCGGCATCCGCCGCCCGCTCCAGGGCAAGCTGCCCGAGGAGGCCTACCTCGGCGGCTTCCTCGGCATCTTCGGCATCAAGCCGTTCGACGACAATGTGGCTCTCGTGTGCTCGCCCCTCTACCACACGGCGGTGCTGCAGTTCGCGGGCGCCGCCCTGAACATCGGGCACCCCGTCGTCCTGATGGACAAGTGGACGCCCGAGGAGATGCTCCGTCTCATCGACACCCACAAGTGCACGCACACGCACATGGTGCCGACCCAGTTCCACCGCCTGCTCGCGCTCCCGCAGGAGGTCAAGGAACGCTACGACGTGACCTCCATGCGGCACGCGATCCACGGCGCCGCGCCCTGCCCCGACCACGTCAAACGCGCCATGATCGACTGGTGGGGGACGTGCGTCGAGGAGTACTACGCGGCCAGCGAGGGCGGCGGCGCGTTCGCGACGGCCGAGGAGTGGCTCAAGAAGCCGGGGACGGTCGGCAAGGCCTGGCCCATCAGCGAACTGGCGGTCTACGACGACGACGGCAACCCGCTGCCCGCCGGTGAACTCGGCACCGTGTACATGAAGATGAGGACCGGCGGATTCTCGTACCACAAGGACGAGGGCAAGACGAAGAAGAACCGCATCGGCGACTTCTTCACCGTCGGAGACCTCGGACTGCTCGACGAGGACGGCTACCTCTTCCTGCGCGACCGCAAGATCGACATGATCATCTCGGGTGGCGTCAACATCTACCCCGCCGAGATCGAATCCGCGCTGCTCACCCACCCTGCCGTCGCCGACGCCGCCGCGTTCGGCATCCCGCACGACGACTGGGGCGAGGAGGTCAAGGCGGTCGTCGAGGTCGCCGAGGGACGGGAGGCCGGTGACGCGCTCGCGGCCGAGATACTCGCCCACTGCGAGACCCAGCTCGCGGGCTACAAGCGGCCCAAGAGCGTCGACTTCATCGAGACGATGCCCCGCGACCCCAACGGCAAGCTCTACAAGCGCCGCCTGCGGGACCCGTACTGGGAGGGCCGGACCCGGGCGGTCTGAGACCACCCGGGCCCGCGCACCTCAGTCGCGCACCCGCACCACCTTCGGGGCGGGCGACCTGAGGATGTCCTTCTCGCAGAAGCGCTCCGTGACCCACTTCTTCTTCGAGAAGAGGTGGGTCTGGTCGCTGTAGTGCGGCGAGTTCGGGTTCGACGACTGGGAGTACGTGAGGAGGGTGCGCGCCACGGGGCAGCGCCCGCCGTCCCAGCCGACGGCCTGGATGTAGCTCGATCCGGTCGTGACGTCGGTGTAGCCGCCGCCCGCGGCGTCCCACACCGGCTCGGCCTTGTTCCACACGCCGAGCGACTCCGTGCCGCCGTGCACGGGGATGCGCTCGCCGCCGCGCGTCACGAACTGGTGGTCGCCGAGCTTCGCGTCCAGGGGGATGTGTGCGGCCTTCAGTTCGGCCACCGCGTCGGCGAGCGCCGTCGCGAAACCGGGCGCCGCCGTGTTCAGTGTGTTCGGCGTCCGCACCGGATCCGCCGCAGAGAACGGCACCTTCCACAGCTGCGCCGCCGGCACCGCCGCCGTCAGCTTCCGCCAGAACCGGTCGAAGAGCAGGGCGCCCCGGCTGTCGGTGTTCATGGTGCGGTCCCACGCGCCGAGCACGCCGCAGGCGGCGGAGATGTCAACGGGTGTGCCATCGCTGCCCGTTGCCGTGCCGCCGGGCAGGGCCGCGCACGCCCTCGCCGTGTCGGCCGCCGCCAGGTCACCGGCGGGCACCCGGTCGGCGAACTGCTGCCGCTGCAGGTCGGCGACCGTCAGCCCGCCCTTGTCGGCCATCCCCGCGACGTCCTCGACGGCGCCGCGCGTCCGCATCGAGCGCTGCGTGCCGATGTTCCCGAAGACCCGCTCGTAGCCGGTGATCGGCTTGTCCGCGTTGGCGAGCCAGGCGCTGTCGTTGGAGTTCTCCGCGTACGGGGCGTCCTTGAGCACCGGCATCTTCGACGGGCCGAAGATGCCCGCCTGCACGGCGTCCTTGTCCCTCCCGAGCCCGCAGTCGCTCTTCGAGCCGTCGAGGACGGCGACACCCGAGGCGGGATACGTGGCCCTGCCGAGCGGCGTCGAGCACCTCGCGGCCAACTCGTCGGTGATCCGCGGCAGCACCTGCGACTGCGTGAACAGCGAATGGCCCGAGGAGTCCGCGGCGATCGTGTTCACCCACGGCAGGCCCTGCGTGCGGCGCAGCGAGCCGAGGATGTCGGCCGTCGAACGGGCCTTGCTGAAGCCGAGCGCCGTGTCGGAGGCCCGCAGATTGACCGCGTTCGGGTCGGCAAGGGCGTAGGCTGTCGTGGCGGTCCAGGGGAGCGGGAGCTGGGCGCCGAGGTTCGTGACGACCGGCCCGTAGCGGGTCCACCACTGGCTGCGGGTCACGTCGCCGCCGCCCTTCACGGGCACGGTCACGGGCCGCTTGGTCATCCGCTCCTTCTTGCCGTCGACCAGGTACGTCGTCGGGTCGGACGGGTCGAGGGTGAGCTGGTGGAGGTTGAGCGTGACACCGGTCGCGACGGTGTGGCTCCACGCGACGTGCGCGTTGTGGCCGATCGAGATGCCGGTGCTGCCGAGCAGCGTGCCGCCCATGACGTTCAGTTCGCCGGGGATCGTCTGCTGCGACTGCCAGAAGCGGCGGCCGCCCTGCCAGGGGTAGTGCGGGTTGCCGAGCAGCAGCCCCCGCTTGTTCGCCGTCGCCGCGCCGCTGAACGCCACCGCGTTCGACCCCATGTCGGAGTCGTCCTGGGCGAACAACTCGCGGGCGGCGCGGGCGGCATCGGCCTTGTCGGGCCGCGCCTGCGCGGCACCGGAGGTGGGTGGCTTCGCGGCGGTGATGCCCTCGATGCCGCGCCCCTGCCCGCCGAGCACCGCGAGCGCGAAGCCGCGCGTCGCCACGTCGAGCGAGGTCACCGGCTCGACCCAGTCCGCGCCCTTGCACGCCGGGTCGGTGATCCGGTTCTGCTTCAGCCACGCGTTGTACCCGGCGGCCCAGCCGCGCATCGCGTCCTTGACGTCGCGACTCGGCCCCGCGGGAGCGGGGACATCGAGCAACCTCTCGACGGTGCGCGCCTCGCGCACCCCCTTGAAATACAGGTCACTCGAGAGATTCTTGGTCGCCGACGACAGCGAGCCGTCGGGCGCCGCGTCCGGCCCGAACACGCGCGAGCGCTCGCCGCGCAGCGTCACGAACCCGTCGGCGAGCGTGCACACCTGGTCCTGGGCCTGCGCCCACCCCGTGCCGAAACCGAGGTTCGCGTAGTCCTTGGCGACGATGTGCGGGATCCCGTACTCGGTGTAGCGGATGGTGGCGGACAGGCCGCCGCCGTGCGGGCGGCTGTCACGGTCGGCCGCGGCGGACGACACCGACGCGGTGCCGGTGAGCGCGGTCAACAGGGCGACCCCGAGGGCCGCGAGGCGTCTGTGTCCCGGGCGTGTGCGCATCGTGCTCCCAACTGCGGTGCGGACAGAGGTGGTTGAGCGGTGCGAGATGCGGCAGAGCGTACCAACCGGTATGTCGGGCGCCGAGGGTCCTGCGCCCACCTGTGCCACACATGCCTTGACCCGGCGCCCGTCACCGCACAGGATCACGCCATGACGAGGTCACCAGCCGCCGAGGCCGCCAGCAGCACCGTCGACGGAGTCCTGCGCCGCAGCGCGCGCCGCACCCCGGCGCGCGTCGCCCTGCGCTACGGGCCGCGCACGTGGACGTACGAGGAGCTGGACGACGCGGTGTCCCGCGCGGCCGGGGCGCTGCGCGCCGAAGGGCTCGCGGCCGGGGACCGGGTCGGCGCCTACGGGCACAACTCGGACGCGTATCTGATCGGCTTCCTCGCCTGCGCCCGCGCGGGGCTCGTGCACGTCCCCGTCAACCAGAACCTGACCGGCGACGACCTCGCGTACATCGTGGGCCAGTGCGGCGCCTCGCTCGTCCTCGCCGACCCCGACATCGCGGACCGGCTCCCCGGCGACGTACCGGTGCTGCCACTGCGCGACGCGGAGGACACGCTGCTCACGCGGCTCGCGGCGAGCGCGCCCTGGGACGGGGAGGCGCCGGACGCCGACGACCTGGTGCAACTGCTCTACACGTCGGGGACCACCGCGCTTCCCAAGGGCGCCCGGATGACGCACCGCGCGCTCGTCCACGAGTACGTGAGCGCCATTCACGCCCTCGACCTCAAGGAGACGGACCGGCCGGTGCACGCGCTGCCGCTGTACCACTCGGCGCAGATGCACGTGTTCCTGCTGCCGTACCTGGCGGTGGGTGCCACGAACACGATCCTCGACGCGCCGGCGGCCGGCCCTGTCTTCGACCTCGTGGAAGCGGGGGAGGCGGACAGCCTGTTCGCGCCGCCAACGGTGTGGATCGGACTCTCCCAGCACCCGGAGTTCGCCGACCGCGACCTGAGCGGCCTGCGCAAGGCGTACTACGGCGCCTCGATCATGCCGGTGCCGGTGCTCGAACGGCTGCGGGCCCGCCTGCCGGGGCTCGCCTTCTACAACTGCTTCGGACAGAGCGAGATCGGTCCCCTCGCCACCGTCCTAGGGCCCGACGAGCACGAGGGGCGGATGGACTCGTGCGGCCGGCCGGTGCTGTTCGTCGAGGCGAAGATCGTCGACGACGAGGGGAAGGACGTGCCCGACGGCACGCCCGGCGAGGTCGTCTACCGCTCGCCGCAGCTGTGCGACGGCTACTGGGACAAGCCCGAGGAGACCGAACAGGCCTTCCGGGACGGCTGGTTCAGGTCGGGCGACCTCGCGGTGCGCGACGGTGAGGGCTACTTCACGGTCGTCGACCGGGTGAAGGACGTCATCAACTCCGGCGGCGTGCTCGTCGCCTCGCGCCAGGTCGAGGACGCCCTCTACACCCACCCGGCGGTCGCCGAGACCGCTGTCGTCGGGCTGCCCGACGAGCGGTGGATCGAGGCGGTCACGGCGGTCGTGGTGCGCAGCGACGCGGGCGTCACCGAGGACGACCTGATCGCCCACGCGCGCGAACAGCTCGCCCACTTCAAGGCGCCCAAGAGGGTCGTCTTCGTGGACGAACTGCCGCGCAACGCCTCCGGCAAGATCCTCAAGCGGGAGCTCAGGGACCGCTTCGCCGAGGGCTAGGAAGGAAGAGGATCAGCCGTCGTTCTCCGCCGAGGGGATGAACGCGCCGGGCACGTCCTTCGGCGCGTAGAGCTTGCTCTCGCCGGGATACGGCTTCTTCCAGCCGTGCGTCTCGTACCAGGTGAAGTGGTTCATCTGCGCCGGGTTGGCGTAGTCCGGCACAGCGTGCTCACCCGTGAGCCGCTGCTTCGACTTCCAGGTCTGCCAGGTGTCGGCCAGCTTCTCCTGGTCCGCCGGGACCTCCGTCGACGGCACGGCCGCCGCCTTCGGGTTCTGCTCCGCGGGCTTGTCCTCGCCGCACGCGGGCGGCGTCGCGAGGCCCGCGGTCAGCGAGGTCCGGTTGGGCACCGCCTTGAACGGGGTGGTGTCCGCCTTCTTGGTGAACGCGGCGGTCATCGGGCTGGCCGCGGTGTCCTTCTGGTTCATCGGGTGGATCCCGAGGATCTGCTCGATGGTGCGGATCATCGTGATCTGCGTGTAGTAGTGGCTGTCGACCGTGCCGCGCTTGGCCCACGGGCTGATGATCTGGACCGGGGCGCGGTGGCCGTCGACGTGGTCGAGGCCCGCCTGGGAGTCGTCCTCGACCACGAAGATCGCGGAGTCTTTCCAGTACTTGCTGTGCGAGATGGTGTCGACGATCCTGCCGGTCGCCAGATCGTTGTCCGCGACCTGCGCGGGCGCGCTCGCCGGACCGCCGGTGTGGTCGCTGGACAGCCAGAACATGTTCAGATTCGCCGGACCGTTCTTGGCGAAGTCCTGCTTCCAGATCTCCGAGCGGTAGACATCCGGCACCGACGTGTCGAACTTGGCGAAGCCCGGCACGGACACCGAGTTCAGCGACGGGATCGGCGAGGACGACGTCAGCTTGTACGCCGTGTCCTTGCCCGTCGCGGCCATGTTCTTGCTGTCGCAGTACAGGTTCTGCCAGCTGGCGTCGGCCGGCTTGTCGAGGAACTGGTGGAACTCGCCGAAGTCCCGCACCGACCTGCCCGCGGACTGCGCGCCACTCCAGAGGAAACCGGACTTCTGGTGGCCGAGCGCGTCGTCCTCGGTGTCCTAGCTGCGCTGGTACTCACCGGCCGAGGACTCGGTGTACTCGGGGTTGTCCGCCTGCATCAGCCAGTTGTGGCCCTCGGCGGAGTTCGTGCCGATGTCGTACGTGTTGTCGTAGAGGCCGAACTGCCGGGCCATGGCGTGCTGGTTGGGCGTGACGTTCTCGCCGAACTCGGCCAGGGAGGCGTCGCCGTTGCCCTCCTTCATGTCGCCGAAGACCTGGTCGTAGGTCCGGTTCTCCTTGACGATCAGGAACACGTGCTTGATCGTCGACGGGTCGCCGAGCCGCGCGGGGACCGGCACCGGCTTCGCGTGGCTGCCGCTGCGCGCCTTCTCGGCGGCCCCGGCCGTCCAGCCGTTCTGCCGGAACACCTTGCCCGTCTGCTTCTTGATCACGTCGTCGCTGGGCAGCGTGAAGTGCTGCACGCTGGACGTCGTGTCGTGCGTGGTGTGCCCGGCCTTCGTGGTGGGGCGGCGGGCGTCGATGCCGCGCGTGTTGGAGACCACGACCTGCTTGCCGACGGCGCTGATCTCGGAGGGGAAGTAGTCCGTCGGCAGCAGACCGACGTAACTCACCGGTTCCTGCGGGGACTTGTACCGGTAGACGGCGACCGCGTTGGCGCGCCCCAGCGTCACCAGGAGGCGGCCGTCGTCGGTGAGCGTCGCCGCGTTCGGCTCGTAGCCGACCGATGCCTCGGGCCACGGCTTGGTGGAGATCGTCTGGACGACCTTGTCCTTGCCGGTGTCGACGACCGACACGTCGTTGGTGGCGGTGTTCGTGACGAACAGTGCGCCCTTCTTCGCGTACAGGGCCGTCGGGTGCAGCCCCACGTCGATGGAGCGGACGGCGGACTCCGGGCTGCCCAGGTCGATGACGCTGAGCGTACCGGTGGTGGTCGCCCCGGTCTTCGGATCGGCGGGCACGTTGGTGCCGTACGAGTTGATGGTGGACTCGCCGGGCTTCG
This sequence comes from Streptomyces sp. NPDC107575, assembly GCF_055657265.1. Lineage (NCBI taxonomy): Bacteria > Bacillati > Actinomycetota > Actinomycetes > Kitasatosporales > Streptomycetaceae > Streptomyces > Streptomyces sp. NPDC107575. The sequence continues at coordinate 48,599 of NZ_JBVKBG010000013.1, forward strand.
CCGGACGGCCGCCCTCGTTGCTCACGTACAGCTTGTCGCCGACCTGGGCCAGATCGCGCGGCGCGTTGCCCACGGACCAGCTCTTCTTGATCGCGCCGCTCGCCGCGTCCAGGGCGACGACCCGGTTCTGGCCGTTGACGGCCGAGTACACGGTCGCTCCGTCCTTGGAGAACACCGGCTCACCCACGAGCGCGTGCTTCGCGCCGTCCGCCGGGACGGTGACGTACGTCGGGTCGGAGACCGAACCGTCGTCCTTGACCGTGAACCGGGTGTAGCCGTCGATCTGGCCGAGCCACAGCTGCTTGCCGTCGGGGGAGTAGGTGGGGCCTTCCTGGCCGACGTTGTTGCTCTTGATGCGCGGCGACGACGAGGCCGCGTTGCTGACGAGCTGCTGGACCTTCCACGTCCTGAGGTCCACGATGCCGAGTGCGGAGCCGCCGTCGGTGAGCGAGGCTGCGAGGTGCGAGCCGTCCGGGCTGACCTCGGACGACATGATCTTCCCGTTGTCGATGACCGTCCGGTCGCCGTACGGGGCTATGTACTGGTCACTGGAGACGACCCGGCCATTGGCGGTCTCCTGACCGACCTGGTCGGTGCCGAACTGGTGCGTCTGCGCGAAGGCCGTGCCCGCGAGGGCCAGGGCGAGGCCGGTGATGCCCGCGGTGGCGAGCGGTCTGCGGCGGCCGATGCGCCCCGCGAGCGAGCCGAGGCCGGCCCGCGCCACGCGCCTGCGGCGGCGTGTTACCTGCATGGAGTTCATCCCTTCGGAACCTTCTTCACTTCGTGCGGTGCGGCGGACAGCAGTTCGACGGTGCCGTCGAACTGCCACAGCGGGTTCGGTGCGTCCCCGGTCGGGGTGTGCACCAGGAAGTAACCGTTCACTTCCTTCGGTCCGTCGCCGTCGGCGACGAACCGCCCGTCAGCGGTGACGTCGAGCTGATAGACGGCCTGACCGGTGGCCTCGACGTCGGGCAGGTGCCAGGAGACGACGCAGCGCCAGTCGTTGCCCGCCCCCTCGGCTCCGTCGCGCACATCGCCCTTCGTGCACGCCGCGGAGGTGCGGAGCTCGTCCTCGGTGACGGCGGGGCGGTGCAGCAGGTCGGTCTGTGCGCGGTACAGGTGCGCGAACGCGGTGGCGACCGAGCGCTGCACCTTCTCCTGCGTGATCCCGGAGCCTTCGGCAGGAGCGGCTGCGCCCACCGCGACGACGCTCACCACGAGCAGCCCGACCAGCGGCAGCGCCCCCAGAGTGAGCGCCCGGCGCCCTGAGGCGTCGTCGGTCGGGTTGGTGAAGTCCCGCCGTACGAAGAGCAGATACGCGAGTCCGGTCGCGACCGCCGCCCACACCAGCGCGACCACCACGCCGATGAGGAGCGGGGCGAGCTGGACGGGGCCGGTGAACAGCCCGTTCCAGGCGATGAACGCATAGCCGGGCAGGGCCGTGCGCACGCTCACCGGCAGCGGCAGCAACTGCGCGAGCTGCAGGGCGAGGGCGACGAGCGCCGGCAGCAGCAGGCCCATCGGGGAGCGGCCGAGAGCGACCGAGCCGAGGAGGCCGAGCGCGGCGAGGGCCAGCGTCGGCGCGAGGGCGCACAGCCATGCGAGCAGCACCCGCACCGCCGCGTCCGACGCGCCGATGTCGGCTCCGTCGAGGCCGACGAGCGGATGATGACCGGCCGTCAGGACCCCGCCGACCGTGCTGGACACGGCGAGCCCGGCCACGAGCACCAGAAGCACGGACAGACTGGCGAGCGCCTTCGCCGCGAAGATCCGGCCCGGGGAGCGGACCGCCACCAGCAGATGCCGCCAGGTGCCCAGCCGGTCCTCCGCGGCGAACACGTCACCGGCCACCAAGGACGTCAGCAGCGGCAGTGCCCACACGCCCGCGAACCCCAGCATCACCAGGGGACCGGCCCAGCCGGTGGCGTGCATCCAGCGCCCGAACAGGGTGTCGGTGGGCAGTGTGCTCTGCAGGCCGACGGCGGCCACGAAGAGACCCGGCGCGAGCCAACAGGCGAGCACAAGGAGGCGGACACGCCACTGCGAGACGAGCTTGACCAGTTCGAAGCGGTATCCGCGCCGTACGGAGACGGGGCGGGACGTGAGGCTTTCGCCCGGAGGCGCGGCGGAGGGCGCGGTCACGGTGGAGGTCATCACGCGGCCTCCCGCAGACCGGTCGCATCCGATTCGGTCAGCGCCAGGAACGCCGCCTCCAACGGGGAGACCACGGGCGTGAGTTCGCGCAGCGCGAGCCCCGCGCCCACGAGCCGCGCCACGAGGGCGTCGAGGGCGTGCACCCGGGCCCGTACGACGAGGGCCTGTGTGCCGTACCGCGACGCCGCCTCGGAGTCGTCGACCGTGTGGATCCCTTCGGTGGCCTCGGCCAACTCACGGGCCGCGCGCGGGTCGGAGGTCAGAAGCCGGTACTCGAGGTCCTGATGCTCGGCGGCCAGCTTGCTCAACGGACCGGAGAAGACGACCCGCCCGGTCGCGAGGATGGTGACCTCGGAGCAGAGCGCCTCCAGGTCGTCCATGCGGTGGCTGGAGAGCACGACGGCCGTGCCGGCAGCCGCGAGGCGGTGCAGCACGCGGTGCACGTGCCGGGTCCCCGCCGGGTCCAGGCCGTTGGACGGTTCGTCGAGAATCAGCAGCCGCGGCTCGGTGAGCAGCGCGGCGGCGAGCCCGAGGCGCTGGCGCATGCCGAGCGAGAAGCCCCGCACCCGTTCGTCGGCGACCTCGCCGAGCCCGACCTCGTCGAGCGTGCCGCCGACCGGGGCCGTACGGGCGTCGAGGCCGCGCAGCTCCGCCAGCGCGGCCAGATTCTGCCGTGCGGTGAGCGTGGGGTAGAGCCCCGGACCGTCCACGAAACCGGCCACCCCGGCGGGCGCGGCGAGGGCCCGCCCGGCCGCTGTGCCCAGCACCTCCAGGCTGCCGGTGTCGGGGACGGCCAGGCCGAGGAGCAGGCCGAGCAGCGTCGTCTTGCCGGCGCCGTTCGGGCCGGCCAGACCGTGGATCCGGCCCGGCGCCAGGTCGAGGTCGACGCCGTCGAGTGCGACAACGTTGCCAAAACACTTGGTGATGCCGCGCGCCCGGACCGCGAGGCGTCCGTCGTCCTCGCGGCCGCCGCTTCTGTCGTCGAGCTGTCTGTCGTCCATGGGTCCCTTCCTTCAAGACCTCATGGACCCTAGGAATCACACAAGAAGCGCACAGAGCCCGGGAGTTGAACGACACCGGAACGACAGACGGCCGGACGGTGGCCCACCGCTTGTCCACGGTGTGCCACCGTCCGGCCGTCCCTCGCGGGCGGTCGGCGCTCCGGTCACCGCTTCCGCTCGTCCACGATCCGCTTGATCTTCCCCACCGACCGCTCCAGGGACTCCGGCTCCACGATCTCCACGGACACCGTCACCCCCACCCCGTCCTTCATCCCCGCGGCGATGGCGCGCGCGGCCGCCTCCCGGGCCTCGGGTGTCGCGTCCGGTCGGGCCTCGGCGCGCACCGTGAGAGCGTCCATGCGGCCCTCGCGGGTCAGGCGGAGCTGGAAGTGCGGCGCGACGCCGGGCGTACGCAGCACGATCTCCTCGACCTGCGTGGGGAACAGGTTCACGCCCCGCAGGATCACCATGTCGTCGCTGCGCCCGGTGATCTTCTCCATGCGCCGGAACGCGGGACGGGCCGTCCCCGGCAACAGCCGCGTCAGGTCCCGCGTCCGGTACCGGATCACCGGCATCGCCTGCTTGGTCAGCGACGTGAAGACCAGCTCGCCGTGCTCGCCCTCGGGCAGCACCTCACCGGTGAGCGGGTCGACGATCTCCGGGTAGAACTGGTCCTCCCAGATGTGCAGCCCGTCCTTGGTCTCGACGCACTCCTGGGCCACGCCGGGCCCCATGACCTCCGACAATCCGTAGATGTCGACCGCGTCGATCCCGGCCCGCTCCTCGATCTCGCGCCGCATCTCCTCGGTCCACGGCTCCGCGCCGAAGATGCCCACCTTCAGTGAGCTGGCGCGCGCGTCCACGCCCTGGCGCTCGAACTCGTCGAGGAGTGTGAGCATGTACGAGGGCGTCACCATGATGATCTCGGGCTTCAGGTCCTGGATCAGCCGCACCTGCCGCGAGGTCATGCCGCCGGACGCCGGAATCACCGTGCAGCCGAGCCGCTCCGCCCCGTAGTGGGCGCCGAGTCCGCCGGTGAACAGGCCGTACCCGTACGCCACATGGACCTTGTGCCCCGGCCTGCCGCCCGCCGCGCGGATCGCCCGGGCCACCATGTCCGACCACATCGTCAGGTCGGCCTCGGTGTACCCGACGACCGTGGGCAGCCCCGTCGTACCGCTCGACGCGTGCAGGCGCCGTACGTCGGACTGGTCCACGGCGAACATCCCGAAGGGGTAGTTGTCCCGCAGGTCCGCCTTGGTCGTGAACGGGAAGCGCCCCAGGTCGGCCAGTGTCCGGCAGTCCTCGGGCCGCACGCCCGCCTTGTCGAACGCCTCCCGGTAGAACGGCACCCGCTCGTACACCCGCTGCAGCGTCCCGCGCAGCCGCTCCAGCTGCAGCGCGCGCAGCTCGTCCGCGCCGAGCCGCTCGCCCTCGTCCCGCCAGTCCGTCGCCATCGACGCCATCGCACGCTCTCCCGAAACTCCCGACCGATCATTCGGTTGCCCTGCTGTCGATCAGTAATTCAAGGAGTGACCGCCGTCGTCAAGACGTACGACGCGCCGGTTCCGGTGTCAGCGGCTGACAGGGGGCTCCCGGACGTACGGCGTGGTGGTCCCGAGCGCCACGAACCCCAGGCGCTGAAGGATCGGCCGGCTGTAGGAGGACGCGTCCACCTGGACGTACGGGAATCCGCGCTCGGCGGCGACGCGGACCCGGAAGGCGACGAGCGAGCGGTAGATCCCGCGGCCCCGCCACTCGGGGACCGTCCCGCCGCCCCACAGGCTCGCGAAGGCGGTCCCGGGGTGCAGCTCCATGCGGGCGGCGCTCACCGGCTCGTCGCCGTGCAGCGCCACGACCGCGGGCACGGTGGCCGGGTCCTGGGCGAGCTGGGCCCGCAGCTGGTGGCCGATGGTCGAGCGGCCGGAGCCGAAGGCACGCTCGTGCACCCGCTCCACCAGCGTGACCTGCGCGTCGGAGGTGACGGGAACCAGCCGGACGCCGTCCGGCGGCGCGGTGTCGACGGGCAGCGCGGCCGTCTCCGCGACGAGCAGCGTCTCCGTCTCCTCCGCTACGAATCCGGCGGCCGCGAGCCGGTCGGGAAGGTCGGCCGGGCGGTCGTGCGCGTACGTCTTCCACTCGAAGGCCCGGCCGAGCCCGCCGAAGAAGCGGATCTGCTCGGCGATCGCCGCGTCGGCCCCCCGCTCGTCGAGGTCCGACCACAGCACCCCGTTCCAGCCCGCCACAGGGCCGACATGGCGCACCACGTCACCGACGCGCTCGACGCGCGCCCCGGGCTCCTCGGGCCGCGCACCGCGCCGCAACTGCTCGTCGAACAGGTCCCGTACCGCCGCATGATCCATGCGGGAACTCCAGCACCGGGGGAGGAGGGCGGCAACCGAAAATTCTCGCCGCGCAGCAGAACACCCTTGCTAGGGTGCGCCGATGACCACGATCAAGAAGGTTCAGATCACCTTCGACTGCGCGGAGCCCGTGCGGGTCGCCCGCTTCTGGTGCGAGGTGCTCGGCTACGTCATTCCGCCCGGGGCCGACGAGGACGAGGCCTGGGCCGTCGCCGCCGACCCCACCGGCCAGGAGCCGCGCCTGTACTTCCAGCGCGTCCCCGAGGGCAAGGTCGTCAAGAACCGGGTGCACCTCGACGTACGGGCCGGAACCGGGCTCGTCGGCGAGGAGCGCCTCGCGGTGCTCGAGGCCGAGGCCGAGCGTCTGTACAAGCTCGGTGCCACGCATGTACTGACGCAGCGCGCCGACGAGGAGAACGAGTCCTGCATCACGCTGCAGGACATCGAGGGCAACGAGTTCTGCCTCGACTGAGTCGTGATCCTCTTGAGTCCGTGATCCGCTCGCGGAGGGGGGCCTACGCGTTCCCCTCCGCCGCCACCTGCCGCGCCCACCGGTAGTCCGCCTTCCCGCTGGGCGAACGCTGGATGCTGTCCGTCACCACCAGCTGGCGGGGGATCTTGTAGCCGGCGAGGTGGCTGCGGCAGTGCGTCTGGACGGTGTCCAGGGTCAACTCGTCCGCGCCGTCCATGAGCTGGACGACCGCCGCCACATGGTTGCCCCACTTCTCGTCCGGCACACCGGCCACCAGCGCGTCGTAGATGTCCGGATGGGACTTGAGGGCCTGCTCGACCTCCTCCGGGTACACCTTCTCGCCGCCCGTGTTGATGCACTGCGAGCCGCGACCGAGGACCGTGACGATGCCCTGCTCGTCGACCGTCGCCATGTCACCGAGCAGCACCCAGCGCTCGTCGCCCTTCTGGAAGAACGTCTCGGCGGTCTTCGCGGGGTCGTTGTAGTAGCCGAGCGGGACATGGCCGCGCTGCGCGATCCGGCCCACCTCGCCGACCGCGACCGGCTCGTACGTCGCCGGATCCACCACCTGCGTGCGGGAGTTGACCTGGACGTGGAAGCCCGCCCCCGCGCCCGAACCGGCCGTCGCCGTGCCGTTGAAGCCGGACTCGGACGAGCCGAAGTTGTTGAGCAGCATGGTGTTCGGGACCAGCTCCTGGAACTGGGCGCGCACCGTGTCCGACATGATCGCGCCCGAGGACGAGACACTGAACATCGACGAGCAGTCCGTGCCCTTGAGCGGGCCCTTGAGGGCGTCGATGAGCGGGCGCAGCATCGCGTCGCCCACCAGGGACATGCTCGTGACCTTCTCCTTCTCGATGGTGCGCAGCACCTCCTCCGGTGCGAACTTGCGGTGGATGACGACGCGCTGGCCGAAGTTGAAGCCGATGAACGCCGTGAGCGTCGAGGTGCCGTGCATCAGCGGGGGAGTGGGGAAGAACGTGATGCCGTCACCGCCCGCCGCCACCCGCTCGGCCAGCTCCTCGGGCCGTGACACCGGCTCTCCGGTGGGCGCGCCACCACCCAACCCCGCGAAGAACAGGTCCTCCTGACGCCACATCACACCCTTGGGCATGCCCGTGGTGCCGCCGGTGTAGATGATGAACTGGTCGTCGGGGGAGCGCGGCGCGAAGCCGCGTTCGGGGGAGGACTGCGCGGTCGCCTCCTCGAAGTCCACCGCCTTCAGTGGCGGCGCGCCCGCCTCAGGGGCGCCCACCCGCACCAGGTGGCGCAGCTTCTCGGCACGCGGCAGCGCCGCCGCCACGCGCGGCGTGAACTCCGTGTCGAAGACGAGGGCGGCGAGGTCCGCGTCCTGGTAGAGGTAGGCCAACTCCTCCTCCACGTACCGGTAGTTCACGTTCACCGGCACGACCCGCGCCTTGAGGCAGCCGAGCGCCGTCTGCAGGTACTCGATGCCGTTGTAGAGGTGCAGGCCCAGGTGCTCGCCCGGGCGTATCCCGGCCGCGATCAGGTGGTGCGCGACCCGGTTGGCCGCCGCGTCCAGCTGGGCGTACGTGAGCCGGCGCTCCGCACCCGTACCGGGATGATCCACGTAGACGAGCGCCTCGCGGTCAGGGACCACGTCGACGACCGACTCGAACAGGTCGGCAAGGTTGTACTCCACCGCGCTCCTCCTGATCCAGATGATCCAGGGCCGGATGTCTCCCGGGCGCCTCCTGGCCGTCATCAGAACAGAACGGGGAGTAAGGGGGAAGGGGCTCCGCACAAGAAAACTGACTGAGTGTCAGAAAACTCTTGAACTGGCACGTGCGCTACTGCAACCTGTTCCAGGTCCGAGGCTGCGGCTGACTGGAGGACCTCTCATGGGTGGGACCGAACATCTCGACGTCCGGCGCGAGGGCGCCACGCTCGTACTCACGCTCAACAGGCCCGAGGCCAAGAACGCGCTGTCCCTGCCGATGCTCGTCGGCCTCTACGACGGGTGGCTCGAAGCCGACGCGGACGACTCGATCCGCTCGATCGTGCTCACCGGGGCGGGCGGTGTGTTCTGCGCCGGCATGGACCTCAAGGCCCTCGCGGGCAAGGGGATGGAGGGCGAGCACTACCGGGACCGGCTCAAGGCCGACCCCGATCTGCACTGGAAGGCGATGCTGCGCCACCACCGGCCGCGCAAACCCGTCATCGCGGCGGTCGAGGGACACTGCGTCGCGGGTGGCACCGAGATCCTCCAGGGCACGGACATCCGGGTGGCGGGGGAGTCGGCCACGTTCGGGCTCTTCGAGGTCAAGCGCGGCCTGTTCCCCATCGGCGGCTCGACGGTGCGGCTGCCGCGCCAGGTCCCTCGTACCCACGCCCTGGAGATGTTGCTGACCGGGCGGCCCTACCCGGCCCCGGAGGCCGCCGCGATCGGGCTCGTCGGACGCGTGGTGCCCGACGGAACCGCGCTCGACACGGCCCTGGAGATCGCCGAACAGATCAACGCCTGCGGCCCGTTGGCCGTCGAGGCGGTCAAGGCCTCCGTCTATGAGACCGCCGAGATGTCCGAAACGGACGGCCTCGCCTCGGAGTTGAAGCGCGGCTGGCCCATCTTCGACACCGTCGACGCCAAGGAGGGCGCCCGCGCGTTCGCGGAGAAGCGGCCCGCCGAATTCCGGCGCGCGTGAGGCCCGCGGCCGTGCCAGTCCGTCCCGTACGTCCATACGTCAAGGAGGCCTCATGACATCCACCACCCAACCGGAGGTGCTGCGCGCGCCGTTGGTCGTGGAGTTCCCCTTCACCCGCTCCCTCGGCCCCGTCCAGTCCGCCTTCCTCAGCGGTCTGCGCGACCGCACCGTGCTCGGCGTGCGGACCGGCGACGGGAAGGTCATGGTGCCGCCCGTCGAGTACGACCCGGTGACCGCCGAGGAGATCCGCGACCTCGTCGAGGTCGGCGCCACCGGCACCGTCACCACCTGGGCCTGGAACCCCGAGGCGCGGCGCGGCCAGCCCCTCGACACCCCGTTCGCCTGGGTCCTGGTCGAGCTCGACGGCGCCGACACCGCCCTGCTGCACGCCCTCGACGTCGCAGGACCCGACGCCGTGCACACCGGCATGCGCGTCCGCATCCGCTGGGCCGAGGAACGCGAGGGCGCCATCACGGACATCGCGTGCTTCGAACCGTACGAGGGTGAGGACGCGCCCTCCCAAGTCGCACCGCACAGCGGCGTGTTCGAGGACGCCGTCACCGGCATCGTCGCCCCGGCCCGCCTCGACTACACCTACAGCCCCGGCGGCGCCCAGACCCGCTACATCAACGCCCTCGCGGACAACCGCACCGTCGGCGAGCGCTGCCCCTCCTGCCGCAAGGTCTACATTCCGCCGCGCGGCGCCTGCCCCACCTGCGGCGTCGCCACCACGGACCAGGTCGAGGTCGGCCCCGGCGGCACCGTCACCACGTACTGCATCGTGAACATCAAGGCGAAGAACCTCGACATCGAAGTCCCGTACGTCTACGCCCACATCGCCCTCGACGGCGCCGACCTCGCCCTGCACGGCCGCATCGCCGGCATCCCGTACGACCAGGTGCGGATGGGCCTGCGCGTCGAACCCGTGTGGACCGAGGGCGGGCGCTACCCGGACCACTACCGGCCCACCGGTGAACCCGACGCCGATTACGAGACGTACAAGGAGATGATCTGATGCGGCCGCCGATCCGGGACATCGCCGTCGTCGCCTTCGGGCAGACCGACCACACACGTACCTCCGACGAACAGTCGGAGGTCGAGATGCTGATGCCCGTCCTCCACGAGGTCCTCGCCAGTACCGGCCTGAAGACCAGTGACATCGGGTTCACCTGCTCGGGATCGAGCGACTACCTCGCCGGACGCGCCTTCTCCTTCACCATGGCGCTCGACGGCGTCGGCGCCTGGCCGCCGATCTCCGAGTCGCACGTCGAGATGGACGGCGCGTGGGCCCTGTACGAGGCATGGACCAAGCTCCTCACCGGCGAGGCCGACACCGCGCTCGTCTACTCCTACGGCAAGTCCTCACCGGGCTCCGTACGTGACGTGCTGACGCGCCAGCTCGACCCGTACTACGTCGCCCCGCTGTGGCCCGACTCCGTCGCCCTCGCCGCCCTTCAGGCGCAGGCCCTCATCGACGAGGGGCACACCGACGAGCCCGCCCTCGCCGGGGTCGCCGCCCGCAGCCGCGAGTCCGCCACCGGGAATCCGCACGCCCAGCTGCGCGGGAACGTGCCGCACGGCGATTACGTCGTAAATCCGCTGCGCACCGGGGACTGCCCGCCGGTCGGCGACGGCGCCGCCGCCGTGATCCTCGCCGCGGGCGACCGCGCCAGGGAACTGTGCGAGCGGCCCGCCTGGATCCGCGGCATCGACCACCGCATCGAGGCCCACAGCCTCGGCGTCCGCGACCTCACCGACTCGCCCTCCGCGCGGCTCGCCGCAGAGAACGCCGGAGCATTCGAACGGCCCGTGGACACCGCCGAGTTGCACGCCCCGTTCACCTCGCAGGAGGTCGTCCTGCGCCGCGCCCTGAAGCTCGGCGACGAGGTCGACGTCAACCCGTCCGGAGGCGCGCTCGCCGCCAACCCGGTGATGGCCGCCGGGCTCATCCGCATCGGCGAGGCCGCCGCCCGCATCCACGCAGGGGGCTCCGACCGCGCCCTCGCCCACGCCACCTCCGGGCCCTGCCTGCAGCAGAACCTGGTCGCCGTACTCGAAGGGGAGGACCAGCGATGAGCAAGGCCGTGAACAAGGAGCCGGTGGCGGTCGTCGGAATCGGGCAGACCAAGCACGTCGCCGCCCGCCGGGACGTCTCCATCGCCGGACTCGTCCGCGAAGCGGCCCAACGGGCCCTGGAAGACGCCGAGTTGACCTGGGCCGACATCGATGCCGTCGTCATCGGCAAGGCGCCCGACTTCTTCGAGGGCGTCATGATGCCGGAGCTGTACCTCGCCGACGCGCTCGGCGCCGTCGGCAAGCCGATGCTGCGCGTGCACACCGCCGGATCCGTGGGCGGCTCCACCGCGCTCGTCGCCTCGAACCTCGTCGCGGGCCGCGTCCACGGCACCGTACTGACCCTCGCCTTCGAAAAGCAGTCCGAGTCCAACGCGATGTGGGGGCTCTCGCTGCCCATCCCGTTCCAGCAGCCGCTGCTCGCGGGCGCGGGCGGCTTCTTCGCCCCGCACGTCCGCGCGTACATGCGCCGCACCGGCGCCCCCGACACCGTGGGTTCCGTCGTCGCCTACAAGGACCGTCGCAACGCGCTGAAGAACCCCTACGCCCACCTCCACGAGCACGACATCACCCTGGAGAAGGTCCAGGCGGCGCCCATGCTCTGGGACCCCATCCGCTACTCCGAGACCTGCCCCTCCTCCGACGGCGCCTGCGCCATGATCCTCACCGACCGCGCGGGCGCGGAGCGCTCGACGAAGCCGCCGGCCTGGATGCACGGCGGCGCCATGCGCAGCGAGCCCACCCTCTTCGCGGGCAAGGACTTCGTCTCCCCGCAGGCCGGCAAGGACTGCGCCGCCGACGTCTACCGGCAGGCCGGCATCGCCGACCCGCGCCGCGAGATCGACGCCGTCGAGATGTACGTGCCGTTCTCCTGGTACGAGCCGATGTGGCTGGAGAACCTCGGCTTCGCGGACGAGGGCGAGGGCTGGAAGCTCACCGAGTCCGGCGTCACGGAGCTCGACGGGGACCTCCCCGTCAACATGTCGGGCGGCGTCCTGTCCACCAACCCCATCGGTGCCTCCGGCATGATCCGCTTCGCGGAGGCCGCCCTCCAGGTGCGCGGGCAGGCCGGGGAACACCAGGTCGACGGCGCGCGGAAGGTTCTCGGGCACGCCTACGGAGGCGGCTCGCAGTTCTTCTCCATGTGGCTGGTCGGCTCCGAACCACCCACCCGATGAACGCGCGTTGACCTTCATCCCTCTCGCGGCCTGTGCGGGGCACGGACCGATCGCTAGGCTGGCGCACGGACGACGAACCGGGAGGAGCACGGACGTGGCCGAGAGCACCATCGACCAGCACCCGCTCATGGGGTGGGAGAAGCCGGACCTGGACCTGAGCAAGGCGGACTGGCGGTCCAGCAGCGGGGGTCGGGGCGATGTCCAGATCGCCTTCGTCGAAGGCTTCATCGCGATGCGCAACGGCGGACACCCAGGGAGCCCGTCCCTGATCTTCACGCCGGCCGAGTGGGGGGCGTTCGTGAGCGGTGCCCGAGAGGGCGAGTTCGACCTGACGTAGTCGTTTTCGCGGCTCTTTGCTTACGCAGTTCCGACACAGGACCAACGGCCCTGTCCTGTGGCCTCCGCATTTGCGAGCCTGGTCACAGGAACAGCCGGTCAATGAGGGCGCGGCGACGCGCCCTGTGTCGGAGGCGAAGAGATCATGCCCAACCCGCACCACCAGCCCGTCCTCGCCGCGGTCGACGGCTCCGACGACAGTCTTCGCGCCCTGGAGTGGGCGCTCGCCGAGGCGGACCGGCGCGGCGCCGAGCTGCGCGTCGTACATGTGCAGCAGTACGCGCCGTTCCTCCAGGCCGAGGTGCTCGTGGCGGACTTCGACGAGGAGCCCGAGAACGACACCGTGCTCGCGGAACTGCGCAAGAGCCTGGAGGACCGCGAGGGGCTGCCGCCACTGGAGTTCATCAGCCGCGTCGGGCTGCCGGCCGTGGTGCTGTCCGAGATGAGCACGGAGGCCCAGCTCCTCGTCGTCGGCTCGCGCGGGCGCGGCGGCTTCGCCGGCCTGGTGCTCGGCTCGAACAGCGTGTCGGCGGCGCGTGACGCGGTGTGCCCGGTCGTCGTGGTGCCGAGGCCCGGTCGCGACGTGCACGGCGACGCACCGGTCGCGCCGGGGCCGCGCGTCGTGGTCGGCCTCAAGGCGGACGCGCCGGACCATGCGACCCTGGCGTTCGCGTTCGAACACGCGGCCCGGACGGGCGCCCGGCTCCAGGTCGTCGTCGCGTATCCGTGGCCGGTCCTGGCCTGGACGGCTTACGGGGACTTCACGCCCACGGCCGTCGACCAGGAGGCGACCGAGCGCGACACGCTTCGAGTGGCCGATGAGACCCTCGCGGAACTGCGGGAGTCTCACCCTAAAGTTGAGGTTGAGGTTCTGGTGGTGCCGGGCGACGCGGCGGGCCATCTCGTCGAGAACTCGCGGGACGCGGAACTCGTCGTCGTCGGCCGCCATCGCCGTCGCCTCACCCGCCCCGCCCCGATGCTCGGCTCGGTCACGCACGCGGCCCTGCTGCACGCGGCGAGCCCCGTCGCGGTGGTCCCGCCGGAGCCGGACGCCGACTGAGCCGCTCAGCGCAGCACGACGCACCCGCGCCCGGCCAGCCCGTCGAGCAGGCCGGGCGCGAAGCACACGTCGTTCCAGCGCAGATCGAGCTTCTCCAGACAGGGCAGCTTCACCACCCACTCCGGCACCTCGCGCAGCTGGTTGCCGCGCAGATCGAGCCGGCGCAGCCTCGGCAGCCCGCGCAGCGCGTCCGGCACGGTGGTGAACGCGTTGTCCCGCAGCTCCACCTCCCGCAGCTCCGCCAGATCCGCCACGGACGCCGGCAGGGTGGACAGCCGATTGCCCCGCAGCCACAGCTCCCGCAGCGCGGCGAGCCCGCCGATGCCGTCCGGCAGCGCGTCGAGCCGATTGTGCTGCGCGCGCAGCTCCACGAGCCCGGCCATCGCGCCGAGCGTGGAATGCAGCGCGGTGAGCCGGTTCTCGCCGACGTTCAGATACGCGAGCCGGTCGAGGCGGCCCAGTGCTTCCGGCAGTTCGGTGAGCCGGTTGTCGTGCAGATACAGGAAACGGCTCAGCCCCGTGAGGCAACCGAGCTCCGCAGGGAGCGAGGTGAGCCGGTTGTGCCCGAGATCCAGGGTGTGCAGGCGCGTCAGCGTGCCGATGCGTTCGGAGAGGTGTGCGAGCCGATTGTCGGCGAGCAGCAGCACCCGCAACTCGGGATGGCGCCACACCTCGTCGGGTACGGCGTCCAGATCGCCCCGCCAGTAGTCGAGCACCGTCACTGTCATGGACGCGTACCTTAGCGGCACCGGAATCGGCACCCGATTTCGTACCGAGAATGGCGCAGCACACTCCGGCGGGGGCGCCCCGGCGTACGCTGAGGTCCCTGGAAACCGTGGTGCGCGACCGCGCCGCGGGTGGGGGTGCGCCATGGTGCGGAGCGATGGCAAGGGCCGGCGGCGGCTGTTCGAGCGGGACAGCGAACTCGCCGCCGTGGACGCGGTGTTGAACGAGCTGACCGGCATCCCGCGGGACGGCGGAGAGCCCCCGGACCGGCCGCACGGCGCGCTGCTCGCCGTCGCCGCGACCGCCGGACTCGGCAAGACCACCCTCCTCGCCGAAGTGCGCCGCAAGGCCGCCGCCAAAGGGTGCACCGTCCTGTACGCACGCGGCGGCGACCAGGAGCAGGGCGTCGCCTTCCACGTCGCACGCCAGCTCCTCCAGCCGCGCCTCGCCGGCGCCTCCGCCGCCGACCTGCACGCCACCCTCGGCAGCTGGTACGCGATCGTGGGCCCCGCCCTCGGCCTGTGCGCCCCCACCGAAGGCGCGCCACCCGACCCGCAGGGCCTGCGCGACGGCCTCGACTGGGTGCTCACCCACCTCGCCGTGCAACAGGCCCCCATGGTCCTCGTCCTCGACGACGCCCACTGGGCCGACCCGGAGTCCCTGAGCTGGCTCGCCGCGTTCGCCCCGCGCGCCGAGGAACTGCCGCTCCTCCTCGTCGTCGCCTACCGGCCCGAGGAACTCCCCGATCACGCGGAGGCCCTGCGCGGTCTGCCCGGCCGCTCGGGCCGCCGCGCCCTCGGACTCGAACCGCTCAGCGCCACCGCCATCGCCGGACTCGTCCGCGAATCGCTCGGCGGCCACGCCGACGACGCGTTCTGCCGCGAATGCTGGGCCGTCACCGCGGGCAACCCCTTCGAGGCGGTCGAGCTGACCGCGAAGGTGCGCGACCGCGGCCTCGTCCCCACCGAGAACGGGGCGCACCTGCTGCGCGACCTCGCCGCCGCGGCGAAGGGCAGCGGCCTCGTCGCCCGCATCGAACGCCTCGGCACCTCCACCGTCCGCTTCGCCTGGGCCTGCGCCGTCCTCGGCACCGAGATCGCGCCCGAACTCGCCGCGAACGTCGCCGGGTTGGGATCGGAAGAGGCCGCCGACGCCACCGACCGGCTCAGGGCGGCGCGCGTCCTCAAGGGCGCGGACTCCCTCGAATTCGTCCACCCCCTGATCGCCACCGCCGTCTACCGCGCCATCCCCGGCGGCATCCGCGTCGCCCTGCACGGACAGGCCGCCTGGACCGTCCTCGACGCCGGCCTCGGCCCCTGCGCCGCCGCCCGGCACCTCCTGGAGACCCACCCCGAGGGCGACCCGTGGGTCGTGCGGCAGCTGCGCGCCGCCGCGGCCGAGACCATCCGCGCGGGCGCCCCCGACGCCGCCCGCCGCTACCTCGCCCGCGCCCTGCGCGAACCCCCGGCCTTCGACGACCGCGCCGCCGTCCTCTACGAACTCGGCAGCGCCTCCCTGCTCACCGAGCCCGCCACCACCGTCAACCACCTGCGCGCCGCCCTGGAAGAACCCATCACCGACCCCGCCCTGCGCCACGGCATCGTCTACCGGCTCTCCCAGGTCCTCGCCCACACCGACCGCCTCGCCGAGGCATCCGAGACCCTCGCCCGCGAGATCCGCCTCACCGACGACCCCCGCGTACGGCTGCGCATGCAGGCCGAACAGTTCATGTGGGACGCCTTCCGCGCCGACGAACCCGACTCCCCGGCCCGCTCCCGGCGCCTCGCGAAACTCGCCGACCGGCTCACCGGACGCGACCTCACCGAGCGCTACCTCATCGGCCTGCGCACCTGGGACGCCACCCTGCGCGGCGAGCCCGTCGACACGGTGATCCAGCACGCCGAGCGCGCCCTGGCCGGCGGACTGCGCTGGGCCGCCGACGAGGACCGCGGCTTCGAGGTCCCCGTCCTCGTCGCCATGGCCTTCCTCTACGCCGACCGCCCCGGCCGCACCGAGGAACTCTTCGTCGAGGGCATCGCCGACTTCGAGCAGGCCGGCTGGCGCGGCGCCCACCTCTCCTTCGCGTACACGCTCCTCGGCTACATCCGCTACCGGCGCGGGCGGCTCGCCGAGGCCGAGGACTTCGTCCGCGCGGGCCTGCGCCTCGCCCGCCGCGTCGGACCCGGCACCCCCGCCCACTGGTACGCCGTCGGCACCCTCGTCGAGGTGCTGCTCGCCCGCGGCCGGGCCCCGGAGGCCAAGGAGGTCGCTGAGGAGCACGCCTTCGGACCGCCGTTCCCCGCCGCCGTCGTCTTCCCCGACGCACAGACCGTGTACGGCGAGCTCCTCCTCGCGCTCGGCCGCACCGAGGACGCCGCCGAGGAGCTCGCCGCGGCGGGCCGCCGCCTCGACCCGCGCGGCATGCGCAACCCCGCCTGGTGCCCCTGGCGGCTGCACCTCGCCCGCGCCGAGGCCCCGGACGCGCCCGAGCGGGCCCGGGCCCTCGCCGAGGAAGCCGTCGAGCGGGCCCGGCACTACGGGGCGCCGTCCGCCGTGGGCCAGGCCCTGCGCACGCTGGCCGAGGTCTCCACCGGCACCGAGCGCGCCAAGCTCCTGGAGGAATCGGTCGCCCAGCTGGAGCGGTCGCCCGCGGGCTACGAGCTGGCCTGCTCGCTCGTCGCGCTCGGCGCGGAACTGCGCCGCAAGGGCCGCGCCAAGGACGCCGCCGACCACCTCTACCGGGGGCTCGACGCGGCGGTCGGCTGCGGCGCCGACGGACTTGCCCAGCAGGCCCGTGACGAGCTGGCCGCGGCCGGGCTGCGACCACGGCCCCTGCACGGCGCGGTCACGGACACACTCACCGCGAGGGAGCGGGCGGCGGCACGGTGTGCCGCGCGCGGCCTGTGCCCGCAGGAGATCGCCCGGGACCTGCGCGTGGACGAGCCCACGGTGGTCCGCCTCCTCTCGTCCGCGTACCGCAAGCTGGGCACGGACGTGAAGGGCCTGGCGGCGGCGCTGGGGGAGTAACGGCCGCCCGCAGCTGCGCAAACCCCGGCGCCGGGCGACGCCGCGCGCGACGTACTATGGAGCGCATGTCCTTCCTCCGCCGCCGCGCTGCGACCCCCGCGGGTCCCGACTTCGACGTCCTGGCCATGGATCCGGGCGACTGGCCGGGCAACCTGGGCGCCGGTCTGCTGCCCGCCCCCGACGGAACCTGCCAGGGTGTCTTCCTGCGCTACGACCTGTTCGGCGGCCGCGGCCCCGCCATGGTCATCGGAAACCTGCCCGAGGGCTCCCCGGCCCGTGAGGTCGGCGAGGGCGAGATCCCCTTCGAGGTCGCCCAGCTCCTGGTGGCGCTCGAGAACGACGAGGAAGTCACCGTCACCGACGTGGAGGACGTCCCGGTGATGCAGGGCGACAACCTCCTCGTGGTGCGCCGCCTGAAGCTCTCCGAGACGCGGATCTCCTGCGTGCAGTTCGACCGCAGTGACAACGTCCTCGTGACCATCGCTTCCTGGGACCGCCCGATCACGGACGACCTGTACGCGCTGCTCAAGCCGCTGCCGGCGGAGCTGTTCCAGCAGGGCTGAGCAGCGCGCGTACGTCAGTCGCTCAGGACACGGTCGACGGCAGCACCTGCACATCCGCCGCCCGCACCCACGCGACGCGGTGTCCGAACTGGATCTCGTAGTACACGTCCTTGCCCTTGACCACCTTGTGCGAGGACGTGTCGAACGTGGGGGAGTAGAAGTACTCGCCCCTGGTCGTCCCGCCCGTCGCATACCGCTGGCCCGCGAGCAGCTTGTACGGCAGCGGTGAGATCGCCTGCGGCGTCATGCCCGACGGGTAGGCCTCCTTCTCCGGATAGGCCCGCCCGTACACCGGCACCTCGCTCGCGCCCGGCTTCGGCGTCACCACAAGTCCCTTGGCCGGTACGGCGGTCGGCTGCGCGGACGGGTTCTTGAACCAGGCCTTCTGGCCCAGGTACCAGATGGCCGTCCAGTCGCCCTCGCGTCCCGCGACCGCGTACTGCTGGCCGGCGGAGACCCGCGACGCCATGTCGTTGACGTCGATCGTCGAGGGGTCGCCATTGGGCCGCAGCCCGATGTCCTTGATCAGCGGAGCGTCCTCGCTGGGCTCCGAATAGAGGCGCACGGCGCTCGAACCGTGCGGCGCGCAGGCCACGCCCGGCTTCTCGCAGCCCGTGAACTCCGGCCGGTTCGCCTCGAATTCGGGGGCGACCGTCACAAGGCCGCCGTTCGGCCCCGCCGTCTGGTGGAACGGCTTGCCCATCAGGGCGAAGTAGTGCGACCAGTCCCAGTAGGGGCCCGGGTCCGTATGCATCGACTTGATGTTCGCCGTCGTCGGCCCCGGCACCGTGTCATGACCCAGGATGTGCTGCCGGTCCAGCGGGATGCCGTACTTCTTCGACAGGTACTTCACCAGGCGCGACGACGACCGGTACATCTCCTCCGTGTACCAGGAGTCCGGCTGCGCGAGGAAGCCCTCGTGCTCCAGGCCGATCGACTTCGCGTTGACGTACCAGTTGCCCGCGTGCCAGCCGACGTCCTTGTTCTTGATGGACTGCACGATGTGCCCGTCCGTCGAGCGCAGCGAGTAGTGCCACGCCAGGTACGTCTTGTCCTGGACCAGCTTGAGCGTCTGCTCCCACGTCGCCTCCGTGTCATGGATGACGATGTAGTCGATGCTCTGGTCCTTCGGGCGGTCCGCGAGATCGTGATTGCCGTAGTCCCCGTCGCCGAACTCCTCGTACGGCGCCGGGATCCACTCGCAGGACACCGTCTTCGGACACTCGGTCCCGTCCGCATCCGCCCTGCGCAGGCCCATCCTCTCGATCTGCGCGGCCTGCGGTTCGGCGTCGGGCCGGGCGCGGAGGGTGACCTCCTGGCCGGCGTCCGTGGTGCGCCGCTCGCCGTCGCGGATCACCGCGAAGACATCGTTCGCGTACGTGCCCGCCGTCGCTGCGTCGTCCGCGCCGGAGAACGCCGCGACCGCCCCGTACCAGTCGGCGGGCCGGTCGCTGAGCGGCTTGCCGAGCTTCTTCTGGGCGGCCGCGAGGAGGGCGGCGCCGCCGCGTACGTTCGCCGCGGGGTCGGTGCGCAGCTGCTTCGCCGACAGACCGGCGAGCTTCGCGGCGCGGGGCAACGTCCTCAGCCTGGCTGGGAGTTGACTGTCCTCCGGCACGGCCTGCGAGGCCTTGAGCGGCGCCCGCGAGTCGTCGCCGCGCGGGTCGCCCGCCGCCTCGCTGTGCCGCGTCGCGTGCTTGAGCGCCGCGCGTGCGTCGGTGAGGTGCATGGGGCCGTAGCCGCCGGTGACGCTGGGCGCCCCGTCGTGCGCGTCCCACCGCGACTGCAGATACGACACACCGAGGAGCACGCTCTGCGGCACCTTGTACTCGGCCGCCGCCGACGCGAACGCGTCCTGCAGCCGGGTGGAAGAGGCGCCGGACGAGGCCTCCGGCGGGGCCGCGCCGAGCAGCGGCACCAGCAGCGCGGCCACCGCGACCGTGCCGCCGGCCGCCCGGGCGCCGAGCGCACGCCTGTTGCGTCTGCCAATGAGGGAGCGGGTCGACCGGTGCAATGGTGCCTCCAGGGGGAACGCCGGGAACGGATGGGAGCGCGGTACTCGCGGGCCGATGGTGGGTCAGTGCTATCGGCTCGCCGACGATCCGTCAATCATGCGTCGCGCAGGGTTGATTCCCCTGGATTTCCCAAGTCAACAGGCGTGTGCGGAGCTTTCGCCGAGGGTGGTGCGACCGCCTGCGGCGCGTCAGTGGTGTGAACCAATGAGTGCCCCCGCACACGAAGATCCGCGGTGCGCCCTGTTTCCTCCGGGCGTCCCGCGGATCGTCGTCCCCGTCAGCGAGTGCCGACTGCCGCTCGCACCGCCTTGCGGGCCATATTGCAGTCGTCGTGCAGACGGCGCAGCAACAGCCGCTGCTCCTCACCGGACGGCGCAGCACCGGGATGGGCCTGAACCGACGGTGCCGCCGGGGTCTGTTCGTGCAGGGAACGCTGCACGGCCGTCTCGTACGTGCGGATCTCCCGCGTCAGTACGAGCATCAGATTGACCAGGAACGCGTCCCGGGAGGCCGGGCCGCCGGACTGCGCGAGCTGGCTGATCTGCCGCCGCGCCACCGGGGCGTCGCCCAGCACCGACCAGAGCGTCGCCAGGTCGTAGCCCGGCAGGTACCAGCCCGCGTGCTCCCAGTCCACGAGCACCGGACCCGTGGGAGCGAGCAGCACGTTCGACAGCAGGGCGTCGCCGTGGCAGAACTGGCCCATCCCGCCGCGGCCCGCGGTGTGCGCGATCCCGTGCAGCAGCTTCTGCAGGTCGCCCATGTCCCGGTCGGTGAGCAGACCCAGGTCGTGGAAGCGGTTGATCCGCGCCGCGTAGTCCAGCGGCGCGTCGAAGGTGCCCGCCGGCGGCCGCCACTGGTTGACCCGGCAGATCGCGCCGAGCGCGGCGCGCACATCCGCCCTCGGCGGAGCCTCGGCCGGGTGGCGCTGCAGGGCCGCCACCCGGCCGGGCATCCGCTCGATCACCAGCGTGCCGTTGTCCGGGTCCGCGGCGATGAGCCGGGGCACCCGCACCGGCGGCCGGTGTCGGACGAACGAGCGGTATGCGGCTATCTCGTGCCGGATCCGCGCGGTGTAGGCGGGGGCGTGATCCAGTAAACACTTCGCGACGGCGGTGCTGCGCCCTGTCGTACCGACGAGGAGCACGGAGCGCGGGGAACGGCGCAACACCTGCACCGGATGGAACTCCGGGCAGATCCGGTGCACCGACGCGATGGCCGTGCGCAGCTGGGCGCCCTGGGGGCCGGACAAGTCGAGTCTCCCGCTGAGCGGTTGCGTGCCGATCCCCGGGGCGCGACGCGGCCGGGCGATGCCGTTCAGCGTCGGAGCCGCGGGCCGCGCGGGGTCGAGGTACGGGCCGCTCCCGCCGACCGCCGGACGGGCGGGGCGCAGCGGCCGGGGCGGGGCGGACACGGAGGACGATGCTGCGTACATGGGCGAAACAGATCCCTTCGTGTGCCAGTGAGTTGCTGCGCCGTCCCGGCCCGGCCGATTCGGTACACCCTGGGGAATGCCCTGCGGCGACCGGGTCGGGGTGGCGCACTCCTACCTGACACCAGGCGCCCAAGAGCACAACAGCTGGCGCACCCTGGCGAACCCTGGCGAATAGTCGCCCTGCAACTGACAGGGGGCTACTGTCAATTTCAGCCGAGAACCTGGGGGCTTACGTGAACGGACAACCCAACACCCGCCTGAACGACCTGTTCGGCCTGGCCGGCTGGTCCAAGGGCGAACTCGCGAGAATGGTCAACCGGCAGGCCGCGGCCATGGGCCACGCGCAGCTGGCGACCGACACCTCGCGGGTGCGGCGGTGGATCGACATGGGAGAGATCCCGCGCGATCCGGTGCCCAGGGTGCTGGCGGCGCTGTTCACCGAGCGACTCGGCCGTGTCGTGACCATCGAGGACCTCGGTCTCGTCCGACACGGGCGCGTAGGGAAACGGCAAGGCGGCGGCCCGGAGCAACAGGGTCCCGACGGAGTGCCGTGGGCGCCCGAGCGGACAGCGGCGGTCCTCACCGAATTCACGGGAATGGACCTCATGCTCAACCGACGCGGCTTGGTGGGCGCGGGTGCCGCGCTCGCCGCAGGCTCCGCACTCAGCAGCGCCATGCACGACTGGCTGCACACCGACCCGGCCCTCGTGGCCGATGCCCCCAGGACCGACGATCCGCTGTCCTCTCCGGCCAACGCCGACGCGGCCGGGTTCGACCGATACGAGGCGGCCCCCATCGGGTCGCAGGAGATCGAGGAACTCGAGCGCTCGGTCGAGGTGTTCCGGGCCTGGGACGCGTCCCGCGGCGGCGGGCTGCAGCGCAAGGCGGTCGTGGGCCAGCTCAACGAAGTCGGCGGAATGCTCTCCTACCGCCACCCCGACCATCTGCAGCGGCGCCTGTGGGGCGTCGCCGCCAATCTCGCCGTCCTCGCGGGCTGGATGTCCCACGACGTCGGCCTGGAACCCACGGCCCAGAAGTACTTCGTCATCGCCGCGCACGCCGCGCGCGAGGGCGGGGACCGGCCGCGCGCCGGCGAGGCCCTGTCCCGGGCCGCCCGTCAGAAGATCCACCTCGGGGCGCCCGGCGAGGCGCTCGACCTGATGAAGCTCGCCAAGTCCGGCTCCGGCGACCAGGTGTTGCCGCGTACGAAGGCGATGCTCTACACCATCGAGGCCTGGGCGCAGGCGTCCATGGGCAAGGGCCAGGCGATGCGCCGCACGCTCGGCCAGGCGGAGGAGCTCTTCGTCTCCGACAAGGGCGACGTGCCGCCGCCGACCTGGATGCAGATGTTCGACGAGGCGGATCTGCACGGCATGCAGGCCCTGGCCTACCGCACGCTCGCCGAGCACGATCCGTCCGCCGCGGTGATCGCGCAGCGGCACGCCCAGGAGGCCCTCGCGCTGCGCGCGGGCGGCCGCGACCGCTCGAAGATCTTCGACCATCTGTCGATGGCCTCGGCCTGCTTCATCGCCGACGACCCCGAACAGGCGGACAGGTACGCGCGGTTGGCGCTCAACTCGATGGGCTCCAACTCCTCGCACCGCACCTGGGACCGGCTGCGCGAGATGTACCGGCTCACCGGTCACTACGCGGACTACCCGAAGATCGACGACCTGCGTCAGGAGATCAAGCTGGCGCTGCCGAGGTCCTCGGGCAAGCGGATCCAGGCGTAGCGGCCGGAGGTTCCGGCCGTCCCGGTCGTAACAGGCACGCGTACGTCGTCAGGAACCGATCCTGGCGACGAGAACACAGGCGTCGTCCTCGCGCTCGCCCTGACCGAACTCCTCCTGGAGCACCCGTAGGCAGTCCTGTGCGTCGCGGGCCGCGGTCAACGGCCCGGCAAGTGCGAGCAGTCGGCCCACGGAGGCGGTCGAGCCACGCCGTGGCACCAGCCCGTCCGTGTGCAGGAGCAGCAGGTCTCCGGAGCGCAAGGGCTCCTCGGCCTGCCCGTAGGCGGCGCCGGACGTGGCACCGAGGAGGACGCCGTCGGGTGGCGTGAGCGCACGCCCCGTCCCGTCACGGAACAGCAGGGGGGCGGGGTGTCCCGCCTGCGCCCACGCCAGCGTGCGGGCAGCCGGGTCGTACCGGCAGCACAGGGCGCTGCCGAGGGCCGGCTGCACGGTGGAGTCGAGGAGGTGGTTGAGCGAGCCGAGCAGCTCGCCGGGCGGGGTGTCGCACATCGCCATGCCGCGCACCGCGCCGAGCAGCATCGCCATGCCGGACGTGACGGCCACGCCGTGCCCGGTCAGGTCGCCGACGGTCAACAGGGTGCGGCCGCCCGGCAGTTCGAGCGCGTCGTACCAGTCGCCGCCGACGAGATTGCCGACGGAGGAGGGGAAGTACCGGGCGGCCAGATCGAGGCCGCCGGGACCGCTGTGCGGGAGCCGCAGGGAGCCACGCCACGGCGGTAGCACGGCTTCCTGCAGCTCGACCGCGAGCCGGTGCTCGGTCTGCGCGATGTGCCGCTGGCGCTGGAGCGAGTCACGGGTCTCGCTCACCGCGCGTTGGCTGCGGCGCAGTTCGCTGACGTCGCGGACGACCGCCCACATCGAGGCGGTCGCACCATCGGCGTCGAGCACGGGCTCGCCCATCATGTGCACCGTGCGCGCGGAGCCGTCCGGGCGCACGACGCGGAACTCCCCGTCGATCGGCTTGCCGTCGATCAGGCAGTCGGTGACCATCGCGGTGAGCTTGGGCTGATCGTCCGCGTGCACCAGGGCGGGCAGCTCGTCGAGCGTCAGCGCGGGTGCGGCGGGGTCCCTGCCGAGGATCTGGTACAGCTCGCCGGACCAGGTGGCCTCGTCGGTCAGCAGATTCCATTCGGCGCTGCCCACCCGGCTCAGGAGCGAGCCGGGCGGCGGAGTCGCGGTGACGCGCTGGGACGGCAGGGCGGCCAGGGGGTCGGGGCCCTCCCGCAGCTGCGCCAAGTGCCGGTCGAGATCGCTGAGTTGGTGCACCGCCAGCTCGTACAGGGCGCGCTGCCAGCGGGACTCGGGGTCGGTCTCGTCCGTCATCACCGATTCGCGGCGCACCGCGTCGACGTCGCCCAGGAGGCGACGCGTCTGCGAGATCAGCGCGTCGACGGCGCCACGCTCCGGCGGTTGGCCGGCGGGGCGGTCCGCGAAGGCATGGGGCGGCATGAGGAAACTCCGATGCGGGCACAGGTGGCCAGGGCTGACGGAAGGACCGCTAAAGACTTTGGCACAGGCCGCGTTGCCCCGTAAGGGATTTGGCCATACACGATGCGGTGGTGCCTCCAGCATATGCCCATGTCCTCCAGGTGGCCTCTTTGGTGGACCCCGTTCGAACGCCAGCCCGGGTGTGGCGTATGCCGCGTTCATACGTCCGGTGATCCGTGCCCCATTGATCGGCGTAGACAAACCTACGTACGAAGCCAGGCCGCGGTGTCGGAGGGCAGCCGCCCGTCGCCGTCCAGCGGCTCGCTGGTCAGCAGCACTCCTTGGTGGGGTGGCAGGGGGACCGGCTCCACGCCGAGGTTGACCACGCACACGAGTCCGTGTCCGCGGGCGAACGCGAGTACCCCTCGCGGCGCGCTCAGCCACGTCAACTCTGGTCCCTGAAAGCCCGGTTGGCATGCCCGCAGGTGCAGTGCGCTCCGGTACAGGGAGAGCATGGAGCGCGGGTCGTCCTCCTGGCTCTCGGCGGCGTACGCCCCCCAGCCGGGCGGCTGCGGCAGCCAGGTCTCGCGGGCGTCCGGGTCCCCGAATCCGTACGTCGCTCCCCGGGTCGTCCACGGCAGCGGGACGCGGCAGCCGTCGCGGCCGGGGTCGACGCCGCCCGAGCGGGCGTGCATCGGGTCCTGGATGTGCGCCCGGTCCACCGCCACCTCCGGCAGCCCCAACTCCTCGCCCTGGTACAGGTACACGGAGCCGGGCAGGGCGAGCGAGAGCAGCGCCGCCGCGCGCGCCCGGCGCAGACCGAGGCCGGGATCTGTCGGGGTGCCGAACCGTTTCGTGGCGAAGTCGAAGCGGGTGTCGGCGCGGCCGTAGCGGGTGACCGTGCGCGTGACGTCGTGGTTGCACAGCACCCAGGTGGCGGGCGCGCCCACCGGGGCGTGGTGGGCGAGGGTGCGGTCGATGGACGCGCGCAGCTCCGAGGCGTCCCAGGGGCAGGTCAGGAAGTCGAAGTTGAAGGCGGTGTGCAGCTCGTCGGGGCGCAGATAGCGGGCGAAGCGCTCGGGGTCGGGGACCCACAGTTCGCCGATGAGGACGCCGTCGTACTCGTCCGCGACGGCGCGCCAGGAGCGGTACACGGCGTGCAGCTCGTCCCGGTCGACATAGCCGCTCGTGTCGTCGTCGCCGGCCGCGTCGGCGAGAGCGGGGTCCTTGGCGAGCAGGGCGGCCGAGTCCACGCGCACGCCGGCCGCGCCCCGCTCGAACCAGAAGCGCAGCACGTCCTCGTGCTCCTGGCGGACCGCCGGATGCGCCCAGTTGAGGTCGGGCTGCTCGGGTGTGAAGAGGTGGAGGTACCACTCGCCGTCCGGGACCCGGGTCCAGGTGTCGCCCGCGAACTGGGAGGGCCAGTTGTTCGGCGGCAGTTCGCCGTGCGCGCCGCGCCCCGGCCTGAAGTGGAACAGCTCGCGCTCGGGGCTGCCCGGGCCCGCCGCCAACGCGGCCCGAAACCACGGATGTTGGTCGGACACATGGTTCGGCACGATGTCCACGATCACGCGGATGCCGAGGTCCCGGGCCTCCGCGATCAGCTTCTCGGCCTCGGCCAGGGTGCCGAACGCGGGGTCGATCGCCCGGTAGTCCGCCACGTCGTAGCCGCCGTCCGCGAGCGGTGAGCGGTACCAGGGGGTGAACCAGATGGCGTCCACGCCGAGCCCGGCCAGATACGGCAGGCGGGACCTGACACCGGCGAGATCGCCCGTGCCGTCACCGTCGCCGTCGGCGAAGCTGCGGACGTACACCTGGTAGATGGCAGCGCTGTGCCACCAGTCGTCGGCCACCACGAAGGGGTCCTTTCGCGCAAGGGTCACATGAAGAGGAGGGAGCGGGACGGTCAGCCCTTGAGGCCGCCGGCGGTGAGACCGCTCATGATGTTCCGCTGGAAGAGCAGGAAGATGATCAGCGTCGGCACGGACGCGATGGTGAGCGCGGCGATCAGCTGGTTCTGCGGGACGCCGTTCGACAGCGAGTAGATGCCGACGTTCAGCGTCTGCTTCGCCGGGTCGGGCAGCGTCAGCATCGGCCAGAGGAAGTCCTTCCACACGCCGACCACCGCGAAGATGGAGACGACGCCGAGGATCGGCCGCGAGACCGGCAGGACGATCGAGCGCAGCGTGCGCAGGGACGAGGCGCCGTCGATGGACGCCGCGTCGAGCAGCTCCTGCGGGATCGAGTCGAAGAACCGCTTGAGCAGGAAGATGTTGAAGGCGTTCGTGACGGACGGCAGCCAGATCGCCCAGGGGCTGTTCAGCAGGTTCCGCTCGAAGATCGGCACGTCGAGCACCGTCAGGTACTGCGGGACGACGAGCACGGTCGCCGGGATCATCAGCGTCGCCAGCATCATGCCGAGGACGACGTTGCCGAACAGCGGGCGCAGCTTGGACAGCGAGTAGGCGGCGGCCACGTCGAGGACGAGCTGGAAGGCGAGCGCGCCGAACGCGTAGTAGAGGGTGTTGAAGAGGAGCCCCGCGAGGTCCATGACCTGCCAGGCCGACCGGTAGTTCTTCGGGTGCACGCTGTCGGGCACCAGGGTCGGCGGGGACTGGACGATCTCCGCCGTGGTCTTGAGCCCGCCGGTCACCATCCAGTACAGCGGGCCGAGGAAGACCAGCGTGAACAGGGCCGTGGTGAGGCCGAGGACCGTCCAGTAGAGGATCCTGCCCCGGCGCCGGCCGAGCTGGGCGGGGGAGATCAGGGTGCGCGGGCGCATCGTGTCGGTTGCCATGGGTGCCGTCTCCTCAGTCGTCCGATGCGCGGCTCAGTCGCACGTACACGGCGGAGAACGCCGCGAGCAGGACGAGCAGGACGAGGCCCAGGGCCGCCGCGCCGCCGTAGTTGTTGAAATTGAAGGCGTACTGGTAGATCAGGTAGACGACGGTCGTCGTGGAGCCCTCCGGGCCCGCGCCGTTCGTCAGCAGGAACGGCTCGGTGAAGACCTGCATCGTCGCGATGATCTGCATCAGGAACATCAGCGAGAGGATCAGCCGGGTCTGCGGGATCGTCACGTGCCAGATCTTGCGCCACAGGCCCGCGCCGTCCAGCTCGGCGGCCTCGTACAGCTCGCCCGGGATGCCCTGGAGCGAAGCGAGGTAGATGAGCGTCGCGCCGCCCATGTTCATCCACGTCGCCGCGATGACGACCGACAGCATCGCGGTGTCGGTGGACTGCAGCCACTGCTGCTCCGGAATCCCGAAGACGCCGAGCACCCGGTTGAACAGGCCGTAGCCCGGATCGTAGAAGTACTTGAACAGGAGCACGGAGGCGACCGGCGGCAGCATCACGGGGAGGTAGACGAGCATCCGCAAGTAGCCCTGGCCGTGCCGGAATTCATTGAGCAGGACCGCCACCAGGAACGGGACGGCGAAGCCCAGGAGCAGGGCCAGGGCCGTGAACAGGAGCGTGTTGCGCCAGGCCTGCCAGAAGGCCGGGTCGTTGAAGACGTACGTCAGGTTGGACCAGCCGGCCCAGGTGGTGCGGCCGTCCTTCGTCTTCTGGAAGGCCAGCAGGAACTCCCTGACCATCGGATACCAGGAGAAGAAGGAGAAGCAGAGCACCGCACCGATCAGGAAGCCGTGGGCGGAGAGGTTGCGCCGCACGGATCGTGCCAACGAGCCGTCAGGTGTGGTGAGTTGGTGCTTTCGTGCGGGCGGTGCGGACTGCCGGGGCTTCGCGGGCAGTGTCGGGGCCGACATGGTCACTCCTCGGATCACAGGTGGCGGCTGGACGGCTCACTGGTTGGCCAGCACCTGGTTGACCTGCTGCTCGGCGGTGGACAGGAGCTTGTCCACGTCGGCGTTCTTGTTGGTCAGGACGCCCGACATGACGTTGTCGAGGACCTTGTAGACCTCCTGCGCCTTCGGCGGCTCCGCCTTGCCGCGCACCGGGTTCGCCATGAACGGCTCGAAGTTGCGCACCGGCATGGTGGCGTTGTTCGTGCGCGACTGGAGGTCGTCCGCCTTGGTGGCGCCGGTGAAGAAGTTCGGCTGCGGCAGGCCGACCGGGAGCTTGTCCTCCTTGGTCCTGGCCCAGTCGAACTGGCCCTTGCCGGGGGTGAGCGTCTTGAAGTTCAGCCAGGCGATCGCGGCCTTGATCTTGTCCGGCGAGGAGCCCTTCTTGATCATGTAGTCGTTGCCGCCGAAGAGCGTGGCCTTGCCGCCGGGGATCGGGCCCATCCCGAAGTTGTCGTAGTCGGCGCCCAGTTGCTGCACCATGTACGTCACGTCGTCGGGCGCGGCGAGGAACATGCCGAGCTTGTCCGACGCGATCTGCTTCTGCAGGTCGCCCCACTTCAGCAACTGCGTCCTGCCCATGCTGTCGTCCTTCCAGCGCATGTCGTGCAGCTGCTGGGCGACCTGCTTTCCGGTCGCGTCGTTGAACGCGGCCTTCGTGCCGTCGGGGGAGACGACGTCGCCGCCGAGCCCGTACATCGTCGCCGTGAAGTGCCAGCCGCCGGTGTTCTCCGCGCTGTACTCGCCGTATCCGGAGATGCCGCCCCCGAGCCCGGAGATCTTCTTCGCGGCCGTGCGCACCTCGGTCCAGGTGGTCGGCGGCTTGTCAGGGTCGAGTCCGGCCTTCTTGAACAGCTTGCGGTTGATGAGCAGGCCCATCGTGTAGTTGCTGGTGGGCAGGCCGTAGAGCTTGTTGTCCTTCTTCAGCGCGCTCAGCACGTTCGGGTCGATGGAGTCGAGCGCGGGGACGGTCTTCTTCGTGACGTACGGGGTGATGTCCTCGGCGCCGTTGTTGTCGAGCACCTGCTGGAGATCGGTGAAGTACGTGTAGAAGACGTCGGGCTGGGACTTCGCCTTGAGCGCGGCGGTGAACCGGGCCGGTTCCTCGCACTGGCCCGCCGTGGACTTTCCGTTGATCGTGACGTTCGGGTACTTCTGGTTGAACGTCTTGACGTCCTCGTTCCACTGCCGCCGCTCCGCCGCCTTCGCCTTCGGCGGCATGCAGTCGATGGTCAGCGAGACCTTGGTCTTCGGGTCGAGCGGGGCGCTCATGTCGGCCTTCGAGCCGGCGCCGCCCGCCCCTTCGCCGTCGTCCGAGCTGCTGCTGGTGCCACAGGCCGCGAGCGAGGCCAGTGCGAACGCGGTGACGACAACCTTCACGGAAGTGCTTCTCATCGGTGGGTCCCCTCAGGGCCTGAGCCTGTGCAGGCAGGAACGTGGAGGCCGCGGCACCCCGGTCGGTGGGGCCGGGGTGCCGGAGCGAGCCACACTCAAGCACCGCCAACCGAGGGGCGCAAGATGTCGCGCGTATTCCGCAAAAAATGAACAGGCGGGTTTGTCGGGGGAGTCGAGCGCCTCCTACGAGGCCGGGGGCGGCGGCGCCGTGGAGCCCCGCACCACCAGTTCGGGCTCGAACAGCAGCTCACCCGGCGGCACCGTGCCGCCCTGGATCTGCGCGACGAGCAGCTCGACCGCGGCCCGCCCCATCGCCTCGATCGGCTGGCGCACCGTGGTCAGCGGCGGCTCGGTGCAGTTCATGAACGCCGAGTCGTCGTAGCCGACCACCGAGATGTCGCCGGGTACGGTCAGTCCCGCGCGGCGGGCGGCCCGCACCGCGCCGAGGGCGAGGGGGTCGCTGGCGCAGATGATGCCGGTGATGCCGCGGTCGATGAGCCGGGCCGCCGCGGCGTGCCCGCCCTCCAGGGAGAACATCGCCCGCTCGACCGCCGAGCCGGGGAGCCTGCCCTCCATGGCGCGCGCGGCGGCGAGTTTGCGCTGCGAAGGCATGTGGTCGTCGGGGCCGAGCACCAGGCCGATGCGCTCGTGGCCGAGCGAGGACAGATGCCGCCACGCCTGCTCCACGGCGACCGCGTCGTCGCACGCCACGCACGGGAAGCCGAGTCGTTCGATGGCCGCGTTCACGAGCACCACCGGCACCTGGCGTTCGGCGAGCCGCTGGTAGTGGCCGTGCTCGGCGTCCCCCTGCGCGAACAGGCCGCCCGCGAACACCACGCCGGAGACCTGCTGTTGGAGCAGCAGCTCCACGTAGTCGGCCTCCGAGACGCCGCCCTTCGTCTGGGTGCACAGCACCGGGGTGAGCCCCTGCTGGGCGAGCGCGCCGCCGATCACTTCCGCGAACGCGGGGAAGATCGGGTTCTGCAGCTCGGGCAGGACCAGGCCGACCAGGCGGGCCCGCTCACCGCGCAGCTGCGTCGGCCGCTCGTAGCCGAGGACGTCGAGCGCGGTGAGCACCGACTGCCGCGTCGCCTCCGAGACGCCGGGCTTGTTGTTGAGCACCCGGCTGACCGTGGCCTCGCTGACCCCGACCTTTTTCGCCACCTGAGCAAGTCTGCGCGTCATGGAGCGCAAGATTAGCGCAAGAACTTGCGTCCCGTTTGCGTGATGGGGACATTCGTCGTGGCCGCGCTCCGCGCGGTCAGCTGTGCGGGACGACCGCGACCGGGCTGGTCACATGGTGCACGACCGAGTGCGCGGTGCAGCCCAGATGGGAGGCGTCGGTCCGCCGGCCCACGACCGTCAGGCTCGCCGTCGTGGCCGCCTTGAGGAGATGGTGGCCCGGCTGCCCGTACAGGAGCCGCTCCTCGACCCGCACCTCCGGATACTTCGTGCGCCAGGTCCGCACCGCGTCCGTGAGGGACCGGCGCAGCCGCTCCTCCTGGCGCGCGGCGTCGCCCGGCATCGCCCCGCCGGGCGAGGTGCCGCGCAGCGGCGGCAGCGTCCAGGCGTGCAGCGCGTGCAGCGGTGCGCCGCGCAGGGCCGCGGCCTCGAAGGCGTACGAGAGGAGTTCGTCGGCGGGCGCCGTCACGTCGAGCCCCACGACCACGGGGTGGAAGTCGGGCCCCTCCTGTTCGTCCTGCGGCAGCCCGCCGGCCCGCACCAGGACCACCGGGCGCGTCGCGCGCGCCGTGACGGCCAGGGCGACCGAGCCGACCAAGAACCCCGAGTAGCCGGTGAAGCCCCGCGATCCGAGCACCAGGGTCTCCGACTCCGCGGCCGCCTCCAGGAGCGCGGCCACCGGCTGTTCGGCGCGGCGCCGGGCGATGATCTCCAGGGCGGGATGGGCGTACGAGAGACGGAGGGCCACGACGTCGAGGACCCCGCGGTCGGGCAGATCGACGTCCGGCAGCCGGGGCGCGGGACGCTGTGTCCCCGCCGCCTGTACGAGCCGCAGCGGCAGTCGGCGGCGCAGTGCCTCGCGGGCCGCCCAGTCCGCGGCGTGGACGCTCTCACGTGAAGCGTCGGTCCCGACGCTGAGTACGCGACAACTGGTCATGTCGGGAACCTCTCCGTGGCGATGACGCGGATGGTGTGCCTCCGGTGCGGGTTCCACGCCAGGCGGTGCTCACTCGTGTGGAGCACGGCCGGATCGGGTGCTCGCGGGCCCCGGTGCCAGGGACCTTCTCACCGGCCCGACCTGCGCAGGGAGAGGCGAACCGGCCCTTGGCGAGGGGCCGTTCGGCCCCTGTGCCAAGGCGCCCGGGAGCGCGAGCGTGGTTCTACCCTGGCAGGGAGGTGACGATGACGACCTGCAAGAAGTTCAGGCAAGCCAAGGGCAACCCCCTGCGGCGCAGGTCGGACGCGGTCGAGGGGTGGGCGGCGCTGCTGCTCGGACTTCTCGCCCTGCTGGTGGCGCCCCTCGCGGGCGTCGCGGCCGGCTGGGGAGCCCACGCCGACGCCGCCGGGCACGCCCGCGCACAGGTGGCGCAGCGCCAGCAGGTGCGGGCCACACTCGTCGAGAACGCCCCGGACTACGTGCCGTCCCAGAGCGGCGTGCAGAACGCGGTCACCTACCCGGTCAAGGTCCGCTGGACCGAGGACGGCCGGGGCACCGTCGTGGCGAAGGCCCCGGTCTCCGCAGGTCTCGAGCGGGGCGAGCGCGCCACCGTCTGGCTCGACCGGCACGGCCGGGTCACCACCGAGCCCTGGGGCTCCGAGGCCATCTGGGCCCGTGCGCTCACCGCCGCCTTCCTGGTCACCGCCACCACCGCGACCCTCGCCCTGCTCGCCCGCTGCCTCCTGCGCCGCGTACTCGACCACCGCAGGATCGCGGCATGGGAGCGCGACTGGCGCCGGGTGGGGCCCGAGTGGAGCCGGCGGCACGCGTAGGCGCAGGCCCCCTGCTGAGCCGGACGGGAGCCGGGCGGCGCCGCAAAGCGCCTGCTCAGGGACCTGACGGGCCCGCCGCCAGAGCCGACAGGGCCCGGCTCCGGAGCCGTTCGGCCCCTGCCCTCGGGGGCCGCGACCCGGCATCGTCGAGGTATCGCAAGGACGCCGTCCGCACGACGCGATGGCGCCGCCGGAGCCCCTGCTCCGCCGACAGCAGGGCCCCGGCGGCGCCCCGAAGGGAAGCGCTCCCGGACGTCGCCCGAGCCCCCGAAGGAGGCCGCCCATGACCACCACGGCACCGCGGATGAGTCAGACCCTGCCCGAGGAGTACCGCGGCCGGCTGATGCGCTTCGCCCGCGACGTGAGCTTCCCGGAAGGCACCCGGCTCTTCGACGAGGGCTCCCGCGCCGACCGCTTCTGGCTCCTGCGCAGCGGCACCGTCGCCCTCGACATGCGGGTGCCCGGCCGGCACGCCCCCGTCGTCGAGTACCTCGGCCACGGCGAACTCATCGGCTGGTCATGGCTGTTCCCGCCGTACGTGTGGCAGCTCGGCGCACGGGCCGAGACCCGGGTCAGGGCCCACGAGTTCGACGCCTTCACGGTGCGCCTGCTGTGCGCCTCCGACCCCGGCCTCGGCTCGTTCGTGGCCCAGTGGGTGGGCGGGGTGCTGGCCCACCGGCTCAGCGTCACCCGCACCCGGCTGCTCGACCTCTACGCCCCCTACGGATCGGGGGCCGCGTAGCACCGACGACGGGCCGCCAGGGCCGGGTGAACGGTACCGTTCGGCCCTGGCGGATCAGTCCGTCCGGCCCCAGGATCTAGACGGGTTCGCACCTACCCGTCTGGGTAACACCACAGCCGAGGGGGCCGTATGTCACAGCCACGTACTTTCTCAGCGGACCGGCCCATACGCATCCTGCTGCTCGACGACCACGAAGTGGTGCGGCGCGGCCTGCGCGACCTCCTCGGCGCGGAACCCGACATGACCGTCGTCGGCGAGGCCGCCACCGCCGCGCAGGCGATCGCGCGCGGCCCCGCGCTCCGCCCCGACGTGGCCGTGCTCGACGTGCGCCTCCCGGACGGCGACGGCATCACGATCTGCCGCGAACTGCGGGTCCTCATCCCGGACGTGAGCTGCCTGATGCTGACGTCGTTCGACGACGACGACGCGCTGCTCGACGCCATCATGGCCGGCGCGGGCGGCTACGTACTGAAACAGATCAAGGGCTCCGACCTGGTCTCCGCGGTGCGCACCGTGGCCGCGGGCGAGTCCATGCTCGACCCGGCGACGACGGCCCGGCTGATGCGCAGCCTGCGCGGCCCGGAACAGGGCGGCCCCGCCGAGTCCGAGACCGCGGGGGCGCCGCCGGCCGAGGGCGTCGAACTGACCGAACGGGAGCGGGACATCCTCGCGTTGGTGGGGGAGGGGCTCACCAACCGGCAGATAGGGGCACGGCTCTTCCTGTCGGAGAAGACGGTGAAGAACAACATCTCCCGGCTGCTCGCCAAGTTGGGCGTCGAGCGCCGGATCCAGGCCGCCGTGATCGCGACGAAGCTGCCGCAGGACAGGTACCGGCCGTGACCGCCACCGGCTCACGAGTCCTGCGGCGCTGAGACGAGCGGCACCGTCCACTCCAGGAGGGTGCCGCCGGCTGCCCGCGCCGTGGCCGTCAGCGCCCCGCCGCGCCGGGAGGCGCGGGCCGCGAGGTTGGCGAGACCGCTGCGGTGCCCGTCGGCATCGGTGGAGATCCCCACGCCGTTGTCCGCCACGGTCAGCGTCAGCGACCCGCCCCGCACCACGAGGGCCACGTCGGCGGACGACGCCCGTGCGTGCCGGGCCACGTTCGTGAGCGCCTCGCCGAGCACGGCCAGCGCGTCGTCCGCGCAGGTCCCCGGCACATCCGCGTCGATCAGGCCCTCCATGCGCAACGACGGGGTGAAGCCCAGGACCTGAGCCGCGTCCTCCACGGCCCGCACGACCCGCACCCGCAGCCCGGAGCCGGTCGGCGGGCCGCCGCGGTCGCGCAGGCCGAAGATCGTCGAACGGATGATCTTGATGGTGGTGTCCAGATCGTCCACGGCCCGCAGCAGGCGCTCCGCCGCCTCCGGATGCTGTACGAACCGCTGCGCGCTCTGCAGCGTCATCCCGGTCGCGAACAGCCGCTGGATCGCCAGGTCGTGGAGGTCGCGGGCGATCCGGTCCCGGTCCTCGAGCAGGCTCATCTGCTCCGCGTCCCGCCGCCGGTCCGCGAGTTCCAGGGCGAGGGCCGCCTGCCCCGCGAATCCGCTCAGCGGTATCAACTCGGCCGCGGAGAACGGCGGATGCTCGGCCCGTCGGGCCAGCATCAGTACCCCGCGCACCCCCTCCGACGTACCGATCGGCACCGCCACGGCCGGCCCGAGACCGTCCCAGCGGTCCGGCTGATAGGTGATCCGCGGGTCCTTGCGGATGTCGTCCGACGTGACCAGCTCGCCGGCGGAGAGCGCCGCCCCGGCGAAGGTCCCCTCGCGCGGCAGCGTCACATCGCTGTGCGCCTGGGCGCGTTCGCCGAGCGCCAGCATCTCGTGCAGCTGGTGGTCACCGGGGACGAGGAGCGCCACCACCCCGAGATCCGCCGCGGTGATCTCCCGCGCCCGGTCCACCATGAGGCGCAGCACCTCGGACTCGTCGGCCCCCGACAGCAGGCTGCCGGTGAACTCGGCACTCAGCTGCAGCCAGCGCTCGCGCAGCCGGACCTCCTCGTACAGCCGCGCGTTCTCGATCGCCACGCCCGCCGCGGCGCCGAGCGTCTGCAGCACCGCCACGTCCTCGTCGTCGAAGTCGCCGCCGCCGCGCTTCTGCGTCAGGTACAGATTCCCGAACACGCCGTCACGGACCCGGATCGGCACCCCGACGAACGTGTGCATCGGCGGGTGGTGCGGCGGGAAGCCCGCGGACGCCGGATGGTCGGCGAGCTCCGAGAGCCGCAGCGGCTCCGGGTGCCGGATCAGCTCGCCCAGCAGCCCGTGCCCCGACGGCAGATCTCCGATCACCGCGCGCAGCTCGTCGTCGATCCCGACCGGCAGGAACTGCGACAGCTTGCGCCGGTCCTCGCCGATCACCCCGAGCGCTCCGTACTCGGCGTCCACCAGGACCACGGCCACCTCGACGATCCGCCGCAGCACCTGCGAGAGATCCAGCTCCTGCCCCACCGACAGGACCGCCTCGAGCAGCCCTTGCAGCCGGTCCCGGGTACGGCGGACCGCGCCGATGCGTACCTGGAGTTCTTCGAGCAGTTCGTCGAGCCGCAACCTCGGCAGTGGGCCCGACCCCCGTGCACCGTCCTCGGCCATCCGGCCTCCGTGGGCCTCGGTGAGGTGTCGTTTCGTACTCAAGGTAGCGGCTGTTCGCGCCCCTATGACCTGCTTCGTCAGACCTCGGACGGTGGAACGGGGGAGTCCGCCGAGGACGCGGCGTGCAGCGCGGCGATCTGGGAACGGGAGGTGAAGCCGAGCTTGGTGAGGATGTGCTCCACATGGGAGTCGATCGTCCGCTTCGACACCACGAGCTTCGCCGCGATCTCCCGGTTGGTGCACCCCTCGCCGACCAGAGCGGCCACCTGCCGCTCACGGGGCGTCAGACCGTCGGTGGGGCCCGAGCGCTGCGGCGGCACGTCGGGGGACGGCGCCGACTCGTCGTCGAGCGCCAGGTCGAGCACGAAGTCGAAGGGGAGCGCCGCGCCCTCCTCGAACGAGTGGTGGTACCCGTCGGCACCGAGCACCTCGCGGGCCAGCTCCGCGGCGTGCGCGTGCAGTTCGTGCAGCACGGGGAGGCCGAACCTGGCCTCCTTGGCGGCCCGGCGCCACAGCGCGTCGGCCGCGCCCTGCAGCGCGGCGACCCGCTCGAAGCGCCGCAGCCGCGCCGCGTACCAGGCCAGCCCCTCCATGAAGTGGGCGAGCCCCATCAGGTCGTGAAGCGCCGCCTTGCTGCGGATGCCCTCGCGGGAGCACTCCATGGACGCCTCGTGATCGCCCTTCAGCCACAGGCCCACGCTCTTGACCCACAGGGCCCAGCTGCGGGCCCACTGCTCGCCCGGATGCGCGGCGCCGCGTGCGAGCGAGTCGTCGCACCAGGCGATGCCCTTCTCGTGGTCACCGGAGATGATGAGCATGAACCCGGCGTAGAAGCCCAGCATGAGCAGGCCCGTCTCGTCGCCGAGGGTCGTCATCCGGGCCCGGGCCTCGTCGAAGTCGTCGGCGCAGCCCTCCATTTGACCGAGGAAGTAGCGGCGGTGCGCCTGGAAGGCGAGCGTCCATGTGGCGCCCACCCGGTCGCCGATCCGCTCGGCGACCTGCTCGGCCTCCTTCAACAGCGCCTCGTTCTTGCCCCGTTCCCCCTGGATGTCCATGTACCAGCTGATCAGATACAGCGCCTTGACGCGCTGCGGCGTCTCGTCGCGGCAGCAGTCAAGCGTGCGGCGCAGCCAGTAGCGGCCCTCGGTGAGCAGCCCGGTCGCGTGCCAGTAGCCCCACAGCGCCGTCGCCATGTCCAGGCCGTCGCAGTGCAGCCGGGGCGTGGCCAGGCAGTACTCCAGGGCGACCCGGACATTGGCCTGGTCCCGCACCAGCGCCCGCAGCAGCGGGATCTGCGCGTCCCCCGTCCACTCCTGGTCGAAGGCGCGCGCCGCGTCGAGGAAGTACTCGAGGTGGCGGCGCCGGGCCCGCTCCTCGCCGCCGAGCACGGCGAGCTGCTCCTGGCCGTACTCACGGATGGTGTCGAGCATCCGGTAGCGGGTGCCCTCGGGCGTCTCGACCCGCACCACGACCGACTTCTCGACGAGCCCGATCAGCGAGGTCAGCACGTCCTCGACCGGCAGGACGTCCTCGTCGGCGCACACCGTCTCGGCGGCCTGGAGGCTCAACTCGCCCGCGAACACGGACAGCCGGGCCCACAGCAGCCGCTCCGCCGCCGTCGACAGATCATGGCTCCAGCCGATCGCCGTACGCAGCGTCTGATGGCGCGGCACCGAGGTGCGGCGCCCGCCCGTGAGCAGCCGGAACCGGTCGTCGAGCCGCGCCAGCATCTCGTCGAGGGACAGCACGCGCAGCCGGGAGACCGCGAGTTCGATGGCGAGCGGGATCCCGTCGAGCCGACGGCACAGCGCCAGCACGTCCGCCCTGTTGTCCCCGCTCACGGTGAACCCCGGCACCGCCGCGGACGCCCGGTCCGCGAACAGGGCCAGCGCGTCGCACTCCCGCTCGCCCCCGCCCGCCGGCTCCGGCATGCTCAGCGGGCCGATCGCGAGGACGTGCTCCCCGGGGACGTCGAGCGGCTGCCTGCTGGTGGCCACGATCCGCAACCGGGGCGCGGAGCGCAGCAGTTCGTCGCAGAGCACCGCGCACGCGTCGACCAGATGCTCGCAGGTGTCCAGGAGCAACAGCAGCTCGCGGTCCTCCAGATGGTCGGCGATCACCTCGAGGGCGGGCCGCGCCGCCTGCTCCGGCAGGTCGAGCGCCGCCGCCACCGCGTTCGCGAGCAGCGCCGGATCGCGCAGCGCGGACAGCTCCACGAGCCGCACGCCGTCGGGATACCGGCCCCGCAGGTCGCGCGCCGCGCGCACCGCGGTCCGGGTCTTGCCGACGCCCCCCGGCCCGGTCAGCGTGACGAGCCGAGCCCGTGTCAGCACGTCCGCGACCTGGACCAGCTCCCGGCGCCGCCCGACGAAACTGGTCGTCTCCGCGGGCAGTTCGCCCGGCGTGCGCCGGGTGGGACTGGGGTTCATAGGGGGCTCACCTCGTGCGGGTACGGAGGGTGGCGACTGCCGTCGCCAGGCTAGGCCGAAGCGGGTCCCGGCGTACCCCCTTCACGGGACGACCACCCGAACGGGACAGGACAGAGCGGGCGTTGGCGCAAGTCCCCCCGATTTCCGCGCGCACTTCGGGGAAACCGTCACACGGAGCGTCCGGCTGACTACACTTCCGGGAACGCCACGGCTGTCGCGCCGGCCGAGCAGCGCCCCACCGGTACAACCGGAGCCGAGATCTCCGGCCCCTTCCGAAAGGCCCTTATGACAGCCCGTCCGTCGTCGACCACCTCCCTGCCCGAGACGTTCGGCACGCTCGGCGTCAGCGCCCGGCGACTGGCGGCGGGCACGGGAGCGGACGGCGGCGCGGGCGGCGATCTGCACGGCGTCGTCGACACGCCGTACGGGACGCGGCTGCTCATCGGCGACGTGATGGGCAAGGGCGCCGAACTCTCCCGCACCGCCGACACGGTCCTGCGCACCTGGCAGCGCCTCGCCCTCGTGCAGCGGACCCTCGAGGTGCTCGCCGTGCGGCTGCACTCGCTGGTCGCGCACTCCGAGGAGCCCGACCGCTTCGTCACCGCCACGCTGGTGACGGTCGCTCCCGACGGCTCCGCCGAGGTGGTCTGCTGCGGGCACCCGCCGCCCCTCCTGATCCGTGACGGGGCGGCGGTCCCGGCCGCCGTGCCCGCCCCCGCGCCGCCGCTCGGCCTGCTCGACCTCGCGCACGGCTGGTGCGGCGCGGAACAGATATCGGCGACCGCCTGGGACCGCATGCTGCTGCACACCGACGGAGCCACCGAGGCCCGTGACGCGGACGGTGAGTTCTACCCGCTCACGGAGCGCGCCACCGAGCTGAGCAAACTGCCGCTCGCCCCGTTCACCGCCGCCCTCTCGGCCGACCTGCTGCACCACGCCGGAGGCCACCTCCAGGACGATGCCACCCTGCTGGCGCTGGAGCCGGCGAACACCTAGCCGGCTGCCCGTCCGCCGCTGTCCGTCGCCGCGCGGCGCTTTGGGAAATCCGTTGCCCCGAACCAGTTTTCGTCCCCTGTGACAGGGGAGTCGGAGGGCGGACCGTGTGACAGCAGACGACGACGGAAGGGAGTTGCAGATCATGCTCCTCGCCCACCCCGCCCTGTTGACCGACCTCGTCCGCGAGTACGAGATGCTCAGCGCGCTCGACGCCGACGAGGGCGGACCCGCCGCGCAGCGCCGGCTCGACGACGTCGGATACAGCCTCTGCGTGGCCACCGGCACGGGCGACGTGGACGCCGCGCTCGTCGCCGCCCGGCATCGGCTGCCCGGGGCGCGCGTGCACGACGACTCGATGCTCTCCGCGCGGCGGCGCAGGACGCCGCACGCCCGTCGACACCGGTGAGACCGGGCTTCAGCGCGCCGCTGTCCGGTCGACGGCGCCGAAGTCGACCGTGCTCCGGTCGACGTGCGGCGCGGGCCCCTGGCTCGCGCCGTTGGCGCCGCCGGACGCCGTGATCACGCCGATGGCGACGGCGGTCGCGGCGACACTGCCCCCGAGCGCGAGCCGGGAGCGCGTCGAGCGCCGCTTGTGCCGCGCCGGGCGGGGACCGCTCGGGTAGGGGAGGTGGGCCATCGTCGTGCCTCGGTCTCCGTGCGGAGGTACGGGGGAGTGACCAAGGCTAGGAGCGGAGTGCCGGGCCGCGGGGCGGGCCAAGGTCCCGGATGCCGGGGCGATGGTCCCGAGCGGTCGGGCCGGTGGGGCGTCAGACCGCCATCGTGTCGCGGCCCGTGGTCTGCTCTTCCAGCACCTGCTGGGCCTTCGGGGCCGACGACTGCCACAGGGTCGTCACCGGCTCCCACACCCGCACACCGGTCGGCGAGCCGAGGGTCAGGGCCTGGAAGCTGCGGCCCTGGTGATCGGGGATCGCCGCGACCGTCACGAACATGACGGCGGGCGCCTCGTCCTTGGCATCCTCAGGGTCGGACACCGACAGGACCGCCGCGTACGCCGTGTCGTGCGCGGCCAGCGCCCGACCGGCGTGCGGCACCATCGGCAACGGCAGCGCCGCCCCGTCCAGCTCTCCGTACGTGACCGTCGGGACGCGGTCGACGAGGCAGGCCTTCGAGGAGTCGTTGCGCACGCTCAGCCTCAGGATGTCGGCGTTGTCGTCGGAGGGCCGGGCGCGCACGGTCACATCGTTCTCGCCGCAGCGTTCGGGAGCCGCGCGCGAGGCAGAGTCGGCTGCTCCCGCGGTGGGCACGGTGAGTGCGGTCAGGGCGAGGGCGGCGACGGCGGCCGCCGCGGCGTGACGAGAGACGTGACGAGCGCGCATCGGAACTCCCGACTCCTTGGTTGGTCCGGCCTGGTCGTTCACCGCCGCCAAACGAATGAAATGCGATGAAACCAGGCATACGACCCTAGCGCGAAAGTGTGACCCGGGGCACGCCGCGAGGCCGGGGGTGCAGTGCGCGCAAGGTTTGCACGGTGTGCAAGAATCACGCTCGTGACCGTCTCCGACCAGCAGCCGAGCGCCCCCGCCGAGGGGCTGCGCGCGCGCAGGCGCCGCCAGACGCGCACCGAGCTGCACGCGGCCACGGTCCGGCTGGCCCGCGAGCACGGCTTCGCGCAGGTCACGGTCGAGATGATCAGCAAGGAGGTCGGCGTCTCGCCGCGGACCTTCTTCAACTACTTCCCCAGCAAGGAAGCCGCCCTCTTCGCCCTGCCCGGCACCGTGCCGCCCGCACTCGCGGACCGGTTCGCCGAGGGGGAGGGGAGCGGGACCGACGCCGTGCTGCGCGACCTCGGCGACATTCTCGCCGACCACCTCCAGGAAGCGGTCCCCGAGCCGCAGGAACTGGAGGACCTGCTGCGCATCGCGGACGGCGTGCCCTCGGTCCTCGCCACGTTCCTCGCCCAGTGCGAGGCGGTCGAACGGGACCTCGCCGGACTCGTCGCCCGGCGCACCGGCGCCCCGCCCGACGGCGCGGCGGCCGAACTGCTCGCGGGAGTCGCCATGGCGACCGTGCGCAGCGGGATCAAGCGGTGGCAGCAGTCGAGCGATCACCACGACGGTCCCGCCGAGCGTGTACGCGAGTCCTTCGACTCGCTGCGCACGCTGCTGGGACCGGCCGCCGTGCAGTAGGCGCGCCACCCGTGTGACCACCTCCCCCTCGCGGTCACCCCGGATCCCCGCTCTCCCCCTCTCCCCGCATCAGCACCACCGAAGTACCCCGTACGCGGCAACCGCTCTCCCCGCCGCAGGGTCAGCCCCGTACCACTCCACCCGCACACCACATCGGAGAACACCGCAATGACGCACGCCCCCGCTTCCGAGGGCATCGACTCCGGCCCCGACCCGGCGGCCGCCGGGCTCGAAGGGACCGAGGAGAGCACGGTCAAGCCGCACAACTTCGGCCTGATCTTCGCCGCGCTGATGCTGACCATGCTGCTCGGCGCGCTCGACCAGACCATCGTCTCGACCGCGCTGCCGACCATCGTCGGTGAGCTCAACGGCATCGAGCACATGGCCTGGATCACCACCGCGTACATCCTCGCCGCCACCATCGGCATGCCGGTCTACGGCAAGCTCGGCGACCTCATGGGCCGCAAGAACATCTTCCTCGCGGGCATAGCCCTGTTCCTGGTGGGCTCGGTGGTCTGCGGACTCGCCCAGAACATGGGCACGTTGATCGCTGGCCGCGCCCTCCAGGGCCTCGGCGGCGGTGGCCTCATGATCACCTCGCAGGCGATCATCGCCGACCTGGTGCCGCC
This sequence comes from Streptomyces sp. NPDC107575, assembly GCF_055657265.1. Taxonomy (NCBI): domain Bacteria; kingdom Bacillati; phylum Actinomycetota; class Actinomycetes; order Kitasatosporales; family Streptomycetaceae; genus Streptomyces; species Streptomyces sp. NPDC107575. The sequence goes on from NZ_JBVKBG010000013.1 coordinate 90,519, forward strand.
GCGTGAGCGCGCCAAGTACATGGCCCCGATGGGCGCCGTGTTCGGTCTCTCCTCCGTCGTCGGACCGCTGCTCGGCGGCTGGTTCACCGACGAGCACTCCTGGCGCTGGGCGTTCTGGGTCAACCTGCCGCTCGGCATCCTGGCCTTCTTCGTCGCCGCCGTCGCGATCAAGCTGCCGCGCAAGGCCGTCCAGGTCACGCTCGACTACCTCGGCACGATCCTGATGGCCGCCGCCGTGACGTGCACGGTCCTGTTCGCCTCGTGGGGCGGCACGCAGTACGAGTGGTCCGACCCGCTGGTCATCGGCCTCGGCATCGGCGCCGTCGTCGCCTGGGTGCTGTTCTTCTTCGCGGAGAAGCGCGCCGAGGAGCCGGTCATCCCGCTGCACCTGTTCCGGTCGCCGATCTTCAACGTCGCCACCCTGCTCGGCATGATCGTCATCGGTCTCGGCATGTTCGCGATCGTCGGCTACATGCCCACCTACCTGCAGATGGTCTACGGCAAGTCGGCCACCGAGTCCGGATTGCTGCTGATCCCCATGGTCGTCGGCATCATGGGCACCGCCCTGCCGTCCGGCGCGATCATGTCCAAGACCGGCAAGTACAAGATCTACCCGATCGCCGGTACCGCGATCATCATGCTCACCGCGTACCTGATGTCGACGCTCGACGTGTCCGACCCGGTCTGGCTGGTGTGCGTGTACGTCGGCCTCGCGGGCGCGGGCGTCGGCCTGATGATGCAGACCCTCGTGCTCGCCGTGCAGAACGACTTCCCGGGCTCGGAGGTCGGCACCGCCACCTCCGCGAACAACTTCTTCCGGGAGATCGGCGCGACGCTCGGCACGGCCGTCGTGGGCGCCGTGTTCGCCAGCCGCCTCACCGACCAGCTGGCCACCAACCTGCCGGCGCAGGCCGCCGCCAAGGTCGGCGACAGCGACTCGCTGACCCCGGCGCTGGTCCGCGCCCTCCCGGCCGACCTGCGCGACACGGTCGTCAACTCCTACCAGGAAGCGCTCGTCCCGATCTTCCTGTACCTGCTGCCCGTCTTCGCGGTCGGCCTCGTCCTCGCCTTCGTCCTGAAGGAGAAGCCGCTCGCAGACAACGCCGACTGGCACGCGGAGAACGCGGGCCCCGTGGCGGACAAGGAGCCGGAGCCGGTCGGCTGACCGTCCAGTCCGTACGGCACGGTGCCCCCGCCGCGCTCCCGGAGCGCGGCGGGGGCACCGCCGTATCAGTCGACCTCCAGCCACACCCCGTCCCGCATCAGGTCGCGGCCCGCGAGCTCGTTCGCCTCGCGCCAGGCCTGGATGCGCAGGGGACGGATCCGGAAGTACAGATACGCTCCGGCGTCCCTGCGCGGATCGAACCCGGCCTGCGCCGCGAACGCGTCGCCGAACTCCTCGGTGACCTCGTCGGCGGGCAGCACCTCGCAGCGTCCGGTGATGTGCACGACGTCCCGGGTCAGCCCGATCCCGAGGTGCACCTGCCCGCTCGCGACGAGATTGCGGGCCACCGGATTCGTCGCTCTTGTCGATACGTAGACACTCTCGTCCCGCCACATGAAGGACAACGGCATCATGTACGGCGCGCCGCCCTCGGGCCCGGCCGTCGCGACCCACGCGTCGACCTCCCGCTCCAGTCGGTCCAGGGTGTCCTGCCTGCGTTGCTTCGCCGAACGGGCGGGCGCGGGCTGCGACATGGAATTCTCCTTCACGGGAACGGTGGCTTCTGCGGCGATAGTGGATGGTGCACTGCCATGACACGCCACCACGGAGGAATGTGACAGATGGCCGACGCCGAAGCCCTGGCCGCCCGCTTCGAGGAGCACCGACCGCGGCTGCGCGCCGTCGCCCACCGCATGCTCGGCTCGTCCGCCGAGGCCGACGACGTGGTGCAGGAGGCGTGGCTGCGGCTCAGCCGCACCGACCGGGCCGAAACCATCGACAACCTCGCCGCGTGGCTGACCACGGTCGTCTCCCGCATCTGCCTCAACGCGCTGCGCGCCCGCGACACCCGTCGCGAGGACCCGCTCGAGGCCCAGGAGCACGAGCGGGGCGAAGGGCCCGTCGATCCGGCGGACGAGGCGGTCGCGGCCGACTCCGTGGGGCTCGCGCTCATGGTCGTCCTCGACCGGCTCGCCCCGGCGGAGCGCCTGGCCTTCGTGCTGCACGACCTGTTCACCGTGCCGTTCGAGGAGATCGCGACGATCGTCGAACGCACCCCCGCAGCCACCCGCCAGCTCGCCAGCCGTGCGCGCCGCCGGGTGCGCGACGCCGATCCGCGCGCCACGGAGGAGGCGGACCGCGAGCGGCGCCGCGAGGTCGTCGAGGCCTTCCTCGCCGCGACGCAGGGCGGTGACTTCGAGGCGCTGCTCACCGTGCTCGACCCGGACGTCGTGGTCCGCTCGGACGCCGCGGCCGTCGCCATGGGCTCGGAGCCGGAGGTGATCGGCGCGCGCGCCGTGGCCTCCCTGTACGCGGGCCGCGCCAAGGCCGCCCGCCTCGCCCTGCTCGACGGCACGGCGGGCGTGGTGTGGACGCACGCGGGCACCCTCAAGGTCGCCTTCGCCGTCGAGGTCGACCTCACGACGGACCCGCCCCGCATCACCGGCATCGAACTCGTGGCGGACGAGGAGCGGCTGGCGGCGATGGACGTGGTGCCCCTGCGGCGGCGCAGCAATCCGGCCTCGGGCGGGTGGAGCCAGGAGGACGCCGAGTAGCACGGCACGGCCCGGCCGGACTAGCGTGCGGCCGTGGATCACTTCTCGCGCTCATGGGCCGCGCTGCGCGCGGCGGTCGCCGGCCTCCCCGAGCAGGCCTTCGAGCAGCCCTCGGGGTGCACCGGCTGGCTGGTGCGCGACCTGGTGTGTCATCTGGTCATCGACGCGCAGGACGTGCTGATCACCCTGGCCACCCCCGCGTCGACGGAGCCGACCGTCGACGCGGTGACGTACTGGAACGCGGACAGCGAGCCGCCGACCGGCGACGACCCGCTCGACGCGCTGACCGTCCGCCTCGCCGCCGCCTACCAGGACCCGGCGCTGCTCACCTTCCACCTCGACGACGTCGGGGCCGCGGCGGGGCGCGCCGCCGCACTCGCCGACCCGGACGCCCGCGTGAGCACGCAGGGGCACGTCCTCACGGTGGGCGACTACCTCACCGCGTACGTCCTGGAGTGGACGCTGCACCACCTCGACCTGATCGCCCACCTGCCGGACGTGCCGGGCCCGCCCATGGAGGGCCTGGCCCGGGCGCGGACACTCCTCGAGGGGATCGCGGGAGCCGCGTTCCCCACGAAGTGGGCCGACGCGGACGTGCTGCTCGTCGCAACGGGGCGCCGTCCCGCGACCGAGGCGGAACGCGGCGAACTCGGCAGCCTCACAGGGAAAGTGCCGTTCGCCATCGGGTGAGCCGATGGCCGCGGGCTCAGCGGCCCCGACCGGAAGCGGCCTCCCCGAGCCGGTCCAGTACGTACGCGACGTCGGGATGCCCGGCCGTGCCCGCCCGGTACACCGCCCGAACGGTGCGCCGCACGGGGGAGTGCAGCGGATGCAGCGAGACACCCTCCAGGTGGGCCGGCAGGGCGAGTCGGGGCACCAGGGCCACTCCGGCGCCCCGTGCCACCAGGGCCGTCAGGACACCGAAGTCGCTCGCCCGCGCCACCGCTCGCGGCACGAACCCGGCGGCCCCGCAGGCCCGTTGGGTCATCTCGTGGCAAGCGGTGTCGGCGCCGGGCACCAGCCAGGCCTCCTGTGCGAACGCGGCCAGGTCTGCCTTGTCGCCCGGCGCGAGACCGTGCCGGGCCGCCGCCCCGGGATGCAGCGCCAACTCCACCGGTTCGTCGAAGAGATGACGCTGCTCGCAGCCCGGCGGCAGCGGCCGGGGCAGCAGGCTGTACGCGTGCGTGACCGCGATGTCGACCGTCCGCCGCCGCAGCGCCTCGTCGGCGGCGTCCGGCTCGTGCTCGACGAGGTCGAGACGGGGCGCCTGCGCACCGGGCTCCGGCCACACCAGGGGGATCAGCACCCGCGCTGCCGACGGGAACGCCGCGATCCGCACGGCGCCCGGCCGACCCTGCCGCAGCGCCGTCACATCGGCCTGCGCCGCGGCCAGGTCGGCGAGCACCACCTGCGCGTGCTCCACCAGAAGCCGCCCCGCACCGGTGAGCCGCAGCGCCCGGCCGTGCTTCTCCAGGAGCACGAGCCCTGTCTCCTTCTCCAGCGCCGCCAACTGCTGCGAGACCGCGGGCCCCGTCAGATGCAGGGCCTCGGCGGTCGCCGCCACCGTGCCGTGCGTGGCGAACTCCGCGAGCAGCCGCAGCCGCCGAACCTCCAACACCAAAGCCCACCTTTTCAATGGGAGAAGAAAGAGTAACTGGACCTTTCCCATTCTACGGAGCAGGGTCGGGAGGGTGAAGACCGTGACGTTCGACAAGACCTCCCTCGCCCTCGCGGCCACCGTCCTCCTGTGGGCCTCCGCGTTCCCGGCCATCCGCGTCGCCCTCGACGGGTACGGGCCGGCCGCGCTCTCCTTCGTGCGGCTCGCGTCCGCGTCGCTCGTGCTGCTCGCCGTGGCGCCGTTCCTGGGCGTGCGCAGGCCGCGCGGGGCCGACCTGCCGCGCATCCTCGTCGTCGGGGCGTGCGGGATGAGCGCGTACCAACTCCTGCTGAACTGGGGCGAGACGAGGGTGCCCGCGGGCACCGCGAGCCTGATCGTCGCGTCGGTGCCCGCGATCAGCGCGCTGCTCGCCGTCGCGTTCCTGGGGGAGCGGCCGACCTGGCGCACGGTCGCGGGGTCCGGCACGGCGCTCGCCGGCTGCGCGCTGATCGCCTTCGCGGGCGGGGAGACCGGCTACACGGCCGCCGCCTGGGCCGTCATGGGAGCGGCCGTCGTACAGGCCGTCCACCACTTCGCGATCAAGCCGCTGCTGCGACACTGCACCGGTCTCGAGGTGGCCTGCTACGCCATGTGGGCAGGCACCGTGCTGCTGCTCCCGCTGGCACCAGGGGCGTTCGGCGAGCTGGTGCGGGCCCCGGCCGCCGCCACCGTCGCCGCGCTCGGCCTGGGCCTGCTGCCGTCGGCCGCCGGATTCGTGGTGTGGGGCTACGCGGTGGCCCGGCTGACCGTGACGGCGGCGACCGCCGCGCTGTACCTGGTGCCGGGCGTGGCCCTGGTGGTCGCGTACCTGTGGCTGGGGGAGACGCCGACGCCCGTGGAGGTGGTCGGCGGGGTCGTGACGCTCGCGGGTGTCGTACTGCTCGGGCGCCCCGCACCGAAGAGGCGCGGGGCGCACGAGGAGCGGTGTGACGCACCCGCTGACCGTGTCACGCCAACGACAGGAACAGCTTCTCCAGCTCGTCCTCGCTGAGCGGCGGCTGTTCGCCGTCCGCCGCGTTCATGCAGTCCCGCATGCCGGAGGCGATGATCTTGAATCCGGCCCGGTCCAGCGCGCGCGAGACGGCGGCCAGCTGCGTGACCACGTCCTTGCAGTCGCGGCCCGCCTCGATCATCGCGATGACACCGGTCAGCTGCCCCTGCGCGCGGCGCAGCCGCTTCAGGACCGCGTCCATCGCCTCCGGATTGCCCGTGCCGCTCATGAGCGCAGGGCCGCGCGGGCGGTGTCGAGCGCACCCGGCGCGGGCCGGTTGAAGGGGAGCTTGCCGAGCATCACCGCCATGCCGCACGTGTTGCTCACGCCGGAGTAGACGAGGCCGGAGGCGACGCCCGCGGCGAGCAGTCGACCCTTCGGGGCGCGGCGGCCGAGCGCGAGGCCGAGCAGGACCAGCGAACCGGCGGCGAACCGGACCTGGCGGTCCATCGCCCAGACGGCGCGCTCCGGGCGGGCCGCGGTGTCGACCGGCAGCCCCTCGGCGGTCCAGGCCTGCGTGCCGCCGTCGAGCCCGACCGCGTCGACGCCGGCCTCCGCGAGCTTCGCGCAGGCGGCGGCGGAGCGCTGCCCGGCCGCGCACACGACGACGATCCGGCGGCGCGCGGCCGCGTCACGCAGTTCGGGCAGCAGCTCGTCGATGAGCTCCGTGGGCACATTGAGGGCGCCGGGCACGTGCCCCGACGCGTACTCGGCGGGTGCGCGCACATCGAGGACGAGCGTGTCGTCTGCGGCCCTGCCGTGCAGTTCGGCGGGGGCGAGGGTGGTGCTCATGTCTCTCCTGTCTCCCTGGTATACCCCGGAGGGTATCACCGTGTACCCCCGGAGGTATGTGACCCGTCCGTCCGGCCAAAGTCCCACCGAAAGCAGGACAAGGGATGTCGGGATTCCGGGACATGCTCGTGAGAGCGAGCCGCACGGCAACAGAACCGTGAGCCGAGCGGCAGCCACGCCGGACACCTGGAAGCAACGGGAGACGCCCATGCCTGACCACGCCCACCCGCCGACCGCCGACCAACCTCTGCGCGGCAAGATCGCCCTGGTCGCGGGGGCCACCCGCGGCGCCGGCCGCGGCATCGCCGTCGAACTCGGCGCGGCCGGCGCCACGGTCTACGTCACCGGCCGCAGCACCCGCGCCCACCGTTCCGAGTACGACCGCCCGGAGACCATCGAGGACACCGCGGACCTCGTCACGGCCGCCGGCGGCCACGGCATCGCCGTCCCCACCGACCACCTCGAACAGGACCAGGTGCGCGCCCTCGTCGAGCGCATCGACCGCGAACAGGGCCGCCTGGACGTCCTCGTCAACGACATCTGGGGCGGCGAGAACCTCTTCGAATGGGACACACCGGTCTGGGAGCACGACCTCGACAACGGGCTCAGGCTGCACCGGCTGTCCTTCGAGACGCACGCCATCACCAGCCACTACGCGCTGCCGCTGCTGCTGCGCACCCCCGGCGGCCTGGTCGTCGAGGTCACCGACGGCACGGCCGAGTACAACAGCACCAACTACCGCGTGTCCTTCTTCTACGACCTGGCCAAGAGCTCCGTCCTGCGGATGGCGTTCGCCCTCGGCCAGGAACTCGGGTCGCGCGGGGCCACCGCCGTCGCCCTCACCCCCGGCTGGATGCGCTCGGAGATCATGCTCGGCCACTACGACGTCACCGAGGAGAACTGGCAGGACGCGGTGCGGGTCCAGCCGCACTTCGCCATCTCCGAGACGCCCCGCTACACCGGCCGCGCCGTCGCCGCGCTCGCGGCCGACCCGGACGTCGCCCGGTTCAACGGGACTTCCCAGTCCAGCGGCGGCCTCGCCAAGATCTACGGGTTCACCGACCTCGACGGCAGCAGGCCCGACTCCTGGCGCTACCTCGTCGAGGTCCAGGACGCGGGCAAGCCGGCCGACGTCACGGGGTACCGCTGACGGTCGCGGCCGGCCGCTCGGCCCCGTCTGCGAGAATCCACCTCATGACATCGGCCATCGTTCCAGGACAGGTCCTCGGCGACCCCGCCCCGCGCACCGCGACGCGGGAGCCGAGCCGCCCCTGACCCATGTGCTCGCCCGGTGACGACCGCCGGGCCGCCTCCCGCTCCTCGCCCATGTGCGCTTCGTGCCCCGCACGTTCCACTACGAGGAGTTCCCACGGTGACCGTCCTGTCCTGGACCGAACCCGATACCGACACCACCCGCACCGCGCTCTGGCGCGCGCTCGGCGGCGGACGGCCGCCCCGGCGCGTCCTCGTCGCCGACGACCGGACCCGCGCGCGGGAGGCCTACGGCAACGCCTGCGAAGGAACCGCGCTGGTGTGGCGCGGCGACTACCACGGCGCCCGGCAACTGCTGGGCGCCCTCGGCCGCCGCGTCGACAAGGCGCTGCCGCCCGCCGACGGCTTCCACCAGCACCGCCGGAACCGCGCCCACCGCGCCCGCGTCCTCGGCATGCTCCTGGTCGTCCTCGGCCCCGACCACGGCCTCGACCTGCGCCGCGCCCCCGACGTACGCCGTGCCTGCGCCGAGGCCTACGGGCCCGCCCCCGGCACCCCCGGCGTCGTACCGCTGCGCGAACTGCTCGGCGTACTCGGCGCGCACGAGTGGCGCCGCACCGGCGTGCCCGTGGCCGCGCTCGACGGCGACCGCATCCACCCGCACTACGGGGTGTTCGCGCCGGTCAGGGGCGAGTACGTCGACCTGGTCCGCGCGGCGGAGCTGCCCCGAGGCGCGGTCGGCGGCGTCGCCTTCGACCTCGGCACCGGCACGGGCGTGCTCGCCGCCGTCCTCGCCCGGCGAGGCGTCGGCCGGGTCGTCGCGACCGACGCGGCGCCGCGCGCCCTCGCCTGCGCCCGCGACAACGTCGACCGCCTCGGACTCGCGGGCCGGATCGAGGTGAGCGACGCGGGCCTCTGGCCGGCGCGCGGCCGCGCCGCCCTCGTCGTCTGCAACCCGCCGTGGCTCCCGGCGCGCCCCACCTCGCCCCTCGAGGAAGGCGTGTACGACCCCGGCTCACGCATGCTGCGCGGCTTCCTCGACGGGCTCGCGAGCCGCCTCGAACCCGGCGGCGAGGGCTGGCTGATCCTCTCCGACCTGGCCGAACTCCTCGGGCTGCGCGACCGCGACGAGCTGACGAACGCGTTCGCCGCCGCGGGCCTGCGTGTCGCCGGCCGGCTCGACGTCCGGCCGCGCCACCCGCGCTCCCGGGACCGCGCCGATCCGCTGCACGCCGCGCGCGCCGCGGAGACGACGTCGCTGTGGAGATTGGTCCCGACGGGGGAGCCCACCCTGGGTACATGACGGCGCGTCAGGCGTGGCAGGGTAGGACCAGAGGGAAGATATGGGGTAAAGGGGTCAGATCGCACTCGCTCCGACATCCGCTCGACGGAGGTACTCCATGGCCCCTCAGCACCGTCATCGCCGCCGCAATTCGGTGGCCGCGGCCGCCCTGCTGATCACCACGCTCGCGGGGGCGGCACCCGCGGGGGCCGGAGCGGCGGAGGGCAGATCCGCTCCGGCCCCGGGGCAGGAGGCCGCCAAGGGCAGGGGGACCAACCTGCTCGTCGCCGGGCTCGACCGGCGCAGCGGGATGTCCCGCGAGGAGATCCAACGGTTGCACGTCGGCGGCCAGGAGTGCGGCTGCACCGACGTGCTGATGCTCGTGCACATCGCCGCCGACGGCCGCCGCCTCAGCGTCGTCTCCCTGCCCCGCGACTCGTTCGTCCGCTTCGCCCGGCACGACCACCCCACGCACAGCGGGAAGATCAACGGGGCGTACGCGCACGGGGGCCGGGACCTGGCCGTCCGCACGGTCGAACGCTCCACGGGCGTGCGCGTCGACCACTACATGGAGGCCGACTTCCGCGGGTTCGTCGCGGCCGTCGACGACCTGGGCGGCGCCGAGGTGTGCAGCGCCAAGCCGCTGCGGGACGAGAACTCGGGACTCGACCTGGCCGCGGGCACCCACGACGTCGACGGCAAGCACGCCCTGCGCTACGTCCGCGCCCGCCACCTCAACCCGCCCGGCGACCTCGGCCGGGTCCGCCGCCAACAGAAGCTGCTGCTCGGCATGTTGGCGCGGCTCTCCGACGCGCAGGTCTTCAAGGACCCGATGGCGACCGCCCGTACGGCCCGCGCGCTGATGTCGCACGTGCGCACCGACGGCCACACGGACGCGCGTACGCTGATGTCCCTGGCCTGGAAGCTGCGCGACCTCACGCCGCGGCAGACGGAGTTCGCCACCGTGCCCATCTCGAACTTCGACTACCGGGACCCCAAGTGGGGCTCGTCGCTGCTGTGGGACGACAAGCGGGCGAAGCAGATGTTCGGGGCGCTGCGCGCGGACCGGCCGCTCACGTCCACCCGGAAGTCCGGCGGTCCGGTCCCGGTCGGCATGCCGCCCCAGGAGACCAAGGTGCGGGTCGACGACCCGCGCGTCGCCGCCGGGCTGCGCGCGAGCGGCTTCGACGTGACCGAGGCGCCCGCGCCGAGCAGCCGTCCCAGCGGACCCACCGTCGTGACGTACGATCCCGAACGCGCCCGCTTCGCGCCCTCCCTGGCGGCCGCGCTCCCCGGTGCGGAGCTGCGGTCCGTGGCCGGATTCGGCCCGGTCTTCCAGGTGGCCGTCGGCGACGGCGATCGCGGTGTGACGCAAGTGACGTACGACCGCAGCATGGTGGAAGGTGCCCCGGTTACCGGAGACCGGCTGCGCTGCGGGCACCCTTCAGGCAAAAAGGGCTGAAAACCGACCGCTGCGGGGCCACTTGAGGTTCGGTGACGGGAGCGCGACGCTCCGTGTTGCGGTTACGGTTCTGCTGTGGTGATCAACGCGCAAGGCAACAACGAGGCACATTCCACCGAGCCGGGCACGGCGCTGCTCCTCGCGGCCGCGCCCGCCGGCAAGGCGGGCCTCATCGACGCGGTCTCCGTGCTGCCCACGCTCGCGGCGGTGCCGCCGGGCGTGCTCACCGGCACGGCGGCGGCGTCCGTCGTCGAACTCGCGGACCCGCTCGACCCGCAGGCCGTCCTCACCCGGCTGCGCACGGCGGCCGATCAGCCCGGCCCGCTCCACCTGTACGTCGCGGGTCAGCTCCACCTCGACCAGCGCCAGCGCCTGTTGCACCTGGCGCTTGCCCGCACCACCCCGTCGACGCTGCGCTACACGGGGCTGCCGTGGCACTGGCTCACCGGTGAACTCACCCGGCGCCGTCCGCACACCACGACCGTCGTGCTCGACCTCGTCGCCGACGCGGAGGCCTGGAAGCACGTCGGAGCGGGCGGCCTGGGCCTCGGCCACGGCACGAGCCTCTTCGGCCGAGTCCAGCCACCGCCGCCCCGCCGCACCACCCTCACCCCCACCTACCTCCGCGCCTACGCGGACATCTGGCGCACGGGCGCCCGCCCCACCCCACCGGACCTCCACGAAACGGCGGCGTCCCACGCGGGCGGCCCGGCGGACGCGTTGTTCGTGTCGCTGGGGTCGGGGTACGTACCTGCGCCGACGGGGCGGCCCGGAGGGGGCGACGCCCCGGAAACACCAGCGGCGCCGCCCGCAGCGGGTGATCAGGACGCGACTCCTGGTCCGCTCCCGGCCGCGGCCCCGGCCGTCGGTGAGGCACCACGTCAAGGCCCCGCTCCGGTGACGGACCCGTCGCCGATATCGCCGGCGCACCCGACGCCGGGTACGGAACCGGCCCATGCTCCGCCTCTGCAATCCGGCACTACGCCTGCGGAAGTTCCGCCCCTGGACCTGGCTGCGGCACCGGTCTCGGCTTCGGAGGCGATCCCGGCTCCGACCGAGAGTCCGGCTTCGGCCTCGGGCCTGTCTGCGGCACCGGTGTCATCTCCGGCTGCGAGCCCGGCTCCGACCTCGGGCCTGGCTCCGGCACCGGTCTCAGCTTCGGAGGCGATCCCGCCTCCGGCCGCGGCTCAGGTTTCGACCCTAGCTTCGACGCCGAGCCCGGGTTCGGTTCCGGTCTCGGCTCCGAGCCGGGCTTCGGATGGGGTTTCGGCGTCGGCTCCGGCTCCGGCTCCGAGCCCGGATTCGGCTCAGGTTTCGGTCCCGGCCTCGGCTCCGATCTCAACTCCGGTTTCGGCTAGGACTTCGACCTCAGCGTCGGCCCCGGCCCCGGCCTCGACCTCGGCCCCGGCCTCGACCTCGGCCCCGGCCTCGACTCCGGCTCCGAGCCCGGATTCGGCCTCGACTCCGGCTCCGAGCCCGGATTCGGCTCAGGTTTCGGCCCCGGCCTCGGCTTCGATCTCAAGTCCGGTTTCGGCTAGGACTTCGCCCCCAGCTTCGGCGCCTAGCCCGGCCCCGACCTCCGCTCCAGTTCCGACTCCGGCCCCGGCATCGACACCGGCTTCGGTACCCGCTCCCACTCTCGCTCCCGCCCCAACTCCGGCTCCCGTCGCGGACGCGGCTCCGGGGGTCGCACACGCCCCAACTCCGGCCCCCCTCACGGACGCGGCTCCGGGGCCCGGTCCCGCTGCGGGCACGGTTTCGGCTCCGGTCGCGGAACATGCCCATGCGCCCGCCCCCGGCCCTGCCGTGCCGCTCGGCAAAGCTGCGGCGCCCAGCCACGACCCGGCATCCGGCCGGACGTCGGCCCCCGGCCCCGCCGTGCAGCTTGCCAAGGCGCCGGGGCCGAGCCCGGTTGCCCCGCCGCCGCCCCCGGTGGCCGCGCCCGCCGTTCCGCCCATGCCCGCCGCCGCTCCCGCGCAGCCCGCCGAGCCCGACCCGCACGCTCTCTTGCTCGCTGCCGTGCAGGCGGGGCGGCACGGGGAGGCCGCGTCCATCGCTGCCGCGTGGGAAGGGGAGGCGTTGCGGGTGTACGGGATGCGGTCCTCGCAGGTCGTGCACTGGATGGAGGTGCGGGCCGACCTCGCGCGCCTTGCCGACGAACCCGGGCGCAGCTGCGAGTTGTGGATCGCCGTGGCGCACGCCCGGATGGCACGCGGCGAGTCACCCTCCGACGAGGACGTGGAGGCTGCCGTCGACCGCGCCCATCACCAGTTCGAACAGGTCCGTGACCCCGAGAGGGCCCGCGGCCATGCCGCCGGTCTCACCGCCCTGCGGGAACAGGTGCCGGGCCGCCGCCCCGGCGCCCTCGACGCGATCAAGCGCCGCCTCGACGCACTGAGTGATCCGCCCCGGAAGGCCTGACCCCGAGGTCGCTCAACAGGCCCGCCGCACATACCCCTTCGTACCGGCGGGCCGCACGTCCATGTCGCGCAGCACGATCGAGAGCCGGTCGCCCCACGCGCGGCAGGCCCGCTCGAAGTCGGCCTTGCGGTACTCCACGGCGAAGACCCGGTCGTCGTACGCCGACGCGTACTCCCGGCACTCGTCGTGGGCCTGGCACTCCTCCGCCACCGCGAAGTCGAACCCGATGTCGCGGCGCTTCGACAGCAGTTCCGCGGTGTTCTTCTGCCCGACCGCGAGCCCCGCCCCGTGCGAGCGGTCCGCGACGAGCTGGGCGAACGCGACCGCGTCGGCGGAGTCGAGCAGGCCGTCGGAGCGCTGGTAGGAGTCGAGGTTGTCCGGCTCCACGGCCTGGTAGCCGTCGTCGACGCAACCCCGGATCCAGCCGCCGACGATGTTCGCGAGCCGCGCGCGCTTCGTCTTCGTGGAGATGTCGAACAGCGGCTCGTCCCAGTCCTCGTCGACCACCAACTTCCCGTCGTCGTCCCGCAGCAGCAGGTCGTCGTGGTGTGCCCGCCACCACGTCACCGCGTCGGGCTGCGCCTGGAAGGCGTTGACGTAGCAGATGTTGTAGAGCCCGCGGGCGGGCGCGTCCCCGCGGTCCCGCGAAAGGGCCCGCACCCCCGCGGGCGGCTTGTACGCGCCACCGATCTGGTAGTCGAACTGCGCGTCCGGCGTCGGCCGTTGGACCCGCGGGGAGCGGCCCTCGGACTCCGGTGACGAGCACGAGGACACGGCGAACGCGGCGGTCAGGGCGAGGCACAAAGCCGACAGACGTCGGGAAGCCGGACGGAAGATCATCGTCGCAGCCTAGAACGAAAGGCGGGGCCCCTCGCTCACAACGGGCGCCGGAAACACACCCGATCCTGCCCGGGACCGTCGTAGTCCGAGCGCACCGCGACACCGCCCACCTCCCGGTCGCCCGGCTCCACCACGAACCCCAGCGCCCGGTGGAAGGCGATCGACCCGGCGTTCCCGGGCGAGGTGATCGCCCGCACATCCTTCCGCCCCTCTCGCTCCGCCCGCCGAAAGAACTCCTCGTACAGCCCCCGCCCCACACCAGCGCCGCGCAGCGCCGGGTCGACCCCCACGAAGTGGATGTACGCGGAGGTGTCGTCATCGGCGGCGTACAGACCCACCAGGAACGCCCGCACGCCGGACGCGTCCTCCGCGACCAGGCTGGTGCCCGCGAAGAACTGCAGGAACAGGCGGGGGAGCAGCAGCGACAACTCGCGCGCCTCCCGCGGCGTGCGCGAATCGCCCCACCACTCCTGGACGCGTCGTACGAGCACGGGATGGTCGCCCTCGCGGGCTGCGCGCAGCTCGGGCATCAACGTTCCTTTCGCCGGGATCCGCCGCAGACGGGTCGAACGGTCACCAAGCGGTACCAGTCGTGACGCACCTCACGCCCCGCCCCGGCACCGCCGGGAACAACCCTGCCACCCCGTCCGTTGACCAAGACGTGGACACGGATGGAACAGTGTCCCCGGGCCCTACCTATCGCCCGCAGGGAAGATCGTTCGGCTGAAGCCCTGCGGAGCCCCCCGCCGAGAGGCGACCGCCATCCGTGTCCCACCCAAAGCCGCCCCGGCCGTGGTCCCCCGTCACGGCCGGGGCTTCCTCTTTCCCCGACCACTCCCGGCCCAGCGCCTAGAGTGCCGCCATGACGCGCTTCCACGACACCAAGCACCGGCTCGTCACCACGTTCCAGCGCCGCATCGCCAACCCCGTGACCCGGCGCCTGCCGACCCACGTCCTCCTGGAGACGACCGGGCGCACATCGGGGCTCGCGCGCCGCACCCCGGTCGGCGGGCGGCGCGTCGGCGAGGCCTTCTGGCTGGTCTCCGAGTTCGGATTCAAGTCCCAGTACGTGCGCAACATCCAGGCCGACCCCCGGGTCCGCGTCCGCCTGCGCGGCCACTGGCACAGCGGCACCGCGCACCTGCTGCCCGAGGACGACGCCCGCGCCCGCCTCGGATCCCTGCCCCGCCTCAACAGCGCCGCCGTCCGCGGCCTCGGCGTCGACCTGCTGACCATCCGCGTCGACCTGGACCACTGACCCCGACCACCCGCCCGGACCTGGCATGATCGGGGGCATGGCAGAACGTGTGATCGCCGCGTGTGACGGCGCGTCCAAAGGAAATCCCGGACCCGCGGCTTGGGCCTGGGTCGTCGCCGACGGCGATGAGAAGCCCGTGCAGTGGGAGGCCGGCGCGCTCGGCACCGCGACGAACAACGTCGCCGAACTCACCGCCCTGGAGCGGCTGTTGAGTACGGTCGCCGCGGATGTGGCGCTCGAGGTGCGGATGGACTCGCAGTACGCGATGAAGGCGGTCACCACGTGGCTGCCCGGCTGGAAGCGCAAGGGCTGGAAGACCGCGGCGGGCAAGCCGGTCGCCAACCAGGAGCTGGTGCAGCGGATCGACGCGCTGCTCGACGGCCGCGCGGTCGAGTTCAAGTACGTGCCCGCGCACCAGGTCGACGGCGACCCGCTGAACGACTTCGCGGACCGCGCCGCGAGCCAGGCCGCCGTCGCCCAGCAGG
The DNA here is from genome assembly GCF_055657265.1 of Streptomyces sp. NPDC107575. Taxonomy (NCBI): domain Bacteria; kingdom Bacillati; phylum Actinomycetota; class Actinomycetes; order Kitasatosporales; family Streptomycetaceae; genus Streptomyces; species Streptomyces sp. NPDC107575. The sequence continues at coordinate 105,637 of NZ_JBVKBG010000013.1, forward strand.
ACGCGGGCAGCGCGCTCGGCTCTCCCGAGCCGCCGCCGTCCGCCCCGTCCTCCGCCAAGCCGCCGCGCGCGAAGAAGGCGGCGCCCGCCAAGCGGACCTCCTCCGGCTCCTCCTCGCGCACCCTCAAGGCGAAGTTCCCCGGCCGCTGCCGCTGCGGCCGCTCGTACGCCGCGGGTGAGGACATCGCCAAGAACCCCGACGGCTGGGGCCACCCGGAGTGCCGCACGTCGGCCTGACCGCAACCGACACGGAGGGGCCCGGCGCACACCGCGCCGGGCCCCTCCGTGTGCTTTTACCTGCTCATGCACTCACGTGCTCACCCGCACGTAGTCCACCACCAGCTGCTGCGGGAACTGCGTGCTGGAGTCCGGGTCGCCCGGCCAGTCCCCGCCCACGGCCAGGTTCAGAATCAAGAAGAACGGCTTCTCGAAGACCCACTGGTTGCCGCCGACGTCGGCGGGCGTCCGGGTCTGGTACACCGTTCCGTCCACCGACCACGTGATCTTGTTGGGCGTCCAGTCCACCGCGAACGTGTGGAACGCGTCCGCGAACGCCTGGCCGCCGGGCAGCGAGTAGCCCGCGCCGATCCCGCCGGCACCGGAGTAGCCGGGGCCGTGGATGGTGCCGTGGACCGTCGAGGGCTCGAAGCCCACGTTCTCCATGACGTCGATCTCGCCGCAGTTGGGCCAGCCGGCCGAGCCGATGTCACTGCCCAGCATCCAGAACGCGGGCCAGATGCCCTGCCCGCGCGGGATCTTCATCCGGGCCTCGACGTGGCCGTGCGTCGTCTCGAACTTCCCCGACGTGTTGAGGCGCGCCGAGGTGTACTGGCATGTTCCGTACCAGCACTGGTAGTTGGAAGGGTTCTCCTTGCGGGCCGTGATGACCAGGTTGCCCTGGCCGTCGAGAGCGGCGTTGTTGTTGCCGGACGTGTAGTACTGCCGCTCGTGGTTGCTGACGTTGTCTCCGGTCTCGGTCTGCCACTTCGAGCCGTCGACCGCCGAGCCCGCGGGCCCGTCGAAGTCGTCGGAGAAGGTGACCGCCGTGGTGTGCGCGCCGTCTTCGGTGTCGGCGGCGTTCGCCGTCGGCACGAACGCGGCGGCGACGCACAGCAGGGCCGCGGCGCCCAGGGGGAGTCTGCGGCTCAGCGGGCGGAGTGAACTGCGCATGGGGCATCACATCACTTCGGGTAGGGGGTCGTGCCGTCCCGCGGCACGCCAGAAAGTGAAGGCAGGAACGCTGCGCTTGATGTGTTCCGTTCAAGAGTTGATTTAAGGGGTGGGGTCAAGGGGCGTCAAGGGACTGCGCAAAAGTCCGTACCAGAGTTCCCGGTTAAGGTTTTCGGACGATCTTCGAGGCGATCTCCGGGACGAGCTTCGATGCGACCTTCGAACCAGGGGTGATGTGAGCATGCTGCGGTGCGCCGTACTCGACGACTACCAGGGTGTGGCCCGTGAACTGGCCGACTGGGACCGCCTGTCGGGCCGCGTCGACGTCACGTACCTGAATCGGTATGTCGACACACACGACGAGCTCGTCGCGCTGCTCGGCGACTGCGAGATCGTCGTCGTGATGCGCGAACGCACCCCGTTCCCCGCCGAGTTGATCGCCCGCCTGCCGAAGCTGCGGCTTCTCGTCACCTCCGGCATGCGCAACGCGTCCATCGACCTCGCCGCCGCGGCCGCGCACGGCGTCACCGTCTGCGGCACCGCGAGCAACCCCGAGCCGCCCGTCGAACTCACCTGGGCCCTGATCCTGGGCCTCGCCCGCGGCGTCCTCACCGAGGGCGCCAACCTGCGCGACGGCGGACCCTGGCAGTCCACCCTCGGCGCCGACCTGCACGGCCGCCGCCTCGGCCTGCTCGGCCTCGGCAAGATCGGCGCACGGGTCGCCCGCGTCGGCGCCGCCTTCGGCATGGACGTCACCGCCTGGAGCCAGAACCTCACCGCCGAGCGGGCTGCGGAGGCCGGTGCCACTCTCGCCGCCTCGAAGGAGGAGCTCCTCGACACCAGCGACTTCGTCTCCGTCCACCTCGTCCTGGGCGAGCGCACCCGCGGCCTGCTCGGCGCCGACGAACTGCGCCGGATGCGCCGCACCGCCTACCTGGTCAACACTTCGCGCGCCGCGATCGTCGACCAGGAGGCGCTGCTGCGGGCCCTGCGCGAGGGCTGGATCGCCGGCGCGGGCAGCGACGTCTTCGACACCGAGCCGCTCCCGGCCGGCCACCCCCTGCGCACCGCCCCGAACTTCCTCGGCCTGCCCCACCTCGGCTACGTCACGCGCCGCAACTACGAGGGCTTCTTCCAGGGCGCCGTCGAGGACATCGAGGCGTACCTGGCGGGGAGCCCGGTGCGCGCGCTCGGCTGACCCCGGCTCATCCGCGGACGAACTCCCGCAGCTCCTCGGCGAGGTGCGGGAACTCCTCCAGTACGGCCCGCGTGGCGAACTCGTGGCCCGCGTAGTCGAAGCCTGGGGTGACGACCTCCGCCACCAGGCCCTGCCGGGCGTCGCCGATCAGGTGCGAGGCCTTCCAGTGGCCGCCGGGCACCAGCAGGAAGCGCTCGTCGTCCGGGCCGAGGGTGGTGCGGTGCAGCGTGCCGTCCGGGGCGACCGTCACGTACTCCAGCGGGCCGCCGTCGATCAGGAAGTGCAGGATGTCGCTGCGATTGCGGTGCAGCAGGCCGCTCGGCTGCCGCTCGTCGAGCAGGTAGTGGATCGACGTCGCCGAGGGGCGGGGGCCGTGCGGCGTCGAGAGCTCGTACGGGCTCGTGTAGAGGCGGCGGAAGTGGCCGCCCTCGCCGTGCGGCTCCAGGCCGAGTTCCGACTTCCAGTCACGCACGGTGGCTCCTCCGGGTGGATCATGGTTGAGTGATCAAGGATAGTTCGCGGGGCAGGGGCGCGAGCACCGTGCGCTGTCGCCCGCACACCCGCCGTGACCTGCAACTCCGTGGTGAATACCAGGAGTTGACATGAAAGACTGCGGGCAGGTCACACGCATCGTCCCGCCCGCACAGCGACGTTGGAGAGTTTCATGACGGCATCCGCTCCCCGGCCCCGTATCGACACCAGCCAGGCGCACCCCGCGCGGGTCTACGACTGGCTGCTCGGCGGGAAGGACAACTACCCCGTCGACGAGGCCGTCGGCGAGCAGCTGCCGCCCGAGGCGCGGGACGCGGCGCGGCAGAACCGGGAGTTCATGCACCGCGCCGCCGCGTGGCTCGCCGGACAGGGCGTCGACCAGTACCTGGACATCGGCACCGGCATCCCGACGTCGCCGAACCTGCACCAGATCGTGCAGCGCGTCGTCCCGACCGCCAAGGTCGTCTACACCGACAACGACCCGATCGTGCTGCGGCACGCCCAGGCGCTGCTCGTCAGCAGCCCCGAGGGTGCCACCGACTACATCGAGGGCGATGTCCGCGAACCGGACGCCATCCTCGAACACGCCCGTACCGTCCTGGACTTCGACCGGCCGATCGCCCTGTCGCTGATCGCGCTGATGCACTTCATCCCGGACGACGAGGAGGCGTACGGCATCGTCTCCCGGCTGGTGTCCGAGCTGCCGGTGGGCAGTTACCTCGTGCTGTCCAACGCCTCCAGCGACATCTTCCCCGAGCTGGTCGAGAAGGTCGTGGCCCAGTACACCAAGGCCGGGATCCAGCTGGGCTTCCGCACCCGCGACGGGGTGGCGCGGTTCTTCAAGGGGCTCGACCTCGTGGAGCCGGGCCTGGTGACCGCCACCGAGTGGTTCCGTGGCGAGCCCGCCCCCGAGGCCGAGCCGTCCGGCATCTACTCGGGCGTCGCCCGGATCTCCTGACTCACGCGGGCGGCGGCGCGCCATTGAGCCGGGCCGACAGCTGGTGCGCCGCCGCGACCACCGCCGCCGCGACCTGCGGCAGCGACTCCGGCGGCAACCGGAACACGGGCGCCGACACATTGACGGCCGCCACCACGTCGCCCCGGTGGTCGTGCACCGGGACCGCGACCGCGGTCAGGCCCGGCTCCATCTCCTCCGCCGCCACCGCGAAGCCGCGCCCCCGCTCCGCCCGCAGCCGCTCAAGGACCGCCGGTACGTCGCGCGGTGCCGCGTCCGTGCCGGGCAGTGGCGCCCCGTCCTCGGTCGTCAGGAGCGCCGCCACCTGGTCGTCCGGCAGTCCGAACAGCAGCGCGCGGCCCGCGGACGTGCAGTTCAGGGGCGAGGTGCGGCCGATCCACTCGTGCGCCTGGAGCCCGCGCGAGGTGCGCTCGGTGAGCACCGTGACGACACCGTGCCCGGACAGCACCGTCAGATAGGCCGGCTCCCCGACACGGTGCACCAGATCCCGCAGCACCGGCGGCGCCTCCCCGTACAGCCGCTCCTCGCCCGCCGACGAGGCGAGCGCGAGCAGCTGCCAGCCGACGCGATAGCGCAGCGTGCGCGGATCCCGCTCCAGGAACCCCTCCTGCGCCAGGACCTTCAGGGTCCGTGACACCTGCGTCTTCTCCCGGCCCACCGCCTGGGCCACTTCCTGCACGCCCATCGGGCCCTGCGCGAGCGCGCGCAGCACGTCGAGCGCGCGGTGCACGCTGCTCAGATTCTCCGCTGCCATGACGCAAGCCTCCCACAGTGGCGTGCGTATACAGCAACTCGCATTGTTCCATTCGCACGGACCGCTCTATGGTCGATCCACATGTGCGGAATCGCAGCCATACACAGTCAGCACGGAAGTCTCGACACCGAATGCGCCGACGCGGCGGCGGAGGGCATGCTCGACCGCCTCGCCCACCGCGGACCCGACGACAGCGGCACCAGAACGGTCGGCGGACACACCTGGCTCGGCCATCGCCGCCTGTCCATCGTCGACCTCGACGGCGGACACCAGCCCCTCGGCGGCACCCACGGCGACGACGACTGGTCGCTCGTGTGCAACGGCGAGATCTACAACCACGAGGCCCTGCGCGAGGAACTTCCCGCCGAGGCCTTCGGCACCTCCTCCGACTCGGCGGCCGCGCTCGCCGTGCTGCGCACGGACGGGCCCGAGGGCCTGCGCTGCCTGCGCGGCATGTGGGCGCTGTGCGCGGCCACCCCGGGCGGCCGGTTCGTCGCCGCCCGCGACGCCATCGGCGTCAAGCCCCTGTACTGGGCGCGCACCGACACCGCCGTGCACTTCGCCTCCGAACTGCGCGCGTTCCACCCCGTCGTACAGCCGCGCGCCGAGATCTTCCCGCCAGGACACTGGTGGACGCCCGAGGACGGCCTGCGCCGCTTCGCGGAGCCCGTTCCCGACGTGACCGACACCTGGGGAGATGTGCCCGAGCAGGTCGTCGAGAAGGCCACCTTCGAGGCCGTCGCCGACTCCGTCCGCCGGCACCTGATGGCGGACGTCGAGGTCGGCGTGTTCCTGTCCGGCGGGCTCGACTCCAGCCTCGTCGCCGCGGTCGCCGCCGACGCGTACGCCCGCCAGGGCCGTCGCCTCAAGACCTTCGCCGTCGGCACGGAGGACTCCCCGGACCTGCTCGCCGCGCGGGACGCCGCCGCGTTCCTGGGCACCGAGCACCACGAGGCGGTGCTCGACGCCGAGGCCGCGGCGCGGGCCCTCGACGAGGTGGTCGGGTGCGTGGAGTCCTTCGACGCCAGCCTCATCCGCAGCGCCGTCCCGAACTGGTTCCTGTCCGAACTCGCCTCCCGGCACGTCAAGGCGGTCCTCACCGGCGAGGGCGCCGACGAACTCTTCGCCGGATACGGCTACTACCACGAGCGGCACGCCGCCCCCGACGAGCTGGACGCCGAACTGCGCCGCACCATAGGCGCGTTGCACGGCCTCAACCTCCAGCGCTGCGACCGCGTCACCATGGCCCACGGCCTGGAGGCGCGCGTCCCGTTCCTCGACCGGGACGTCATCGCGCACGCCATGTCACTGCCCGCTCCGCTCAAGGCACTTGAGGCGGACGGCATGGAGAAGGGCCACCTGCGCCGCGCCTTCGCGGGCTGGCTCCCCGAGCACCTGCTGTGGCGGCGCAAGGAGCAGTTCGGCACGGGCAGCGGCGCCGAGAGCGTCCTGAGCCCCCTGTGGGACAGCCGCATCACCGACGAGGAGTTCACGGCGGCGACCGCCGAGGACGGGGCGCCCGAACTGCGCAGCAAGGAGGAGCTCGGCTACTACCGGACGTTCCGCGCCGCGCTGCCGGGCGTACGTCCAGAGGCGGTGCTCACCCGGTTCGCGACGGCGTAGTCCCTACGACAGTTGGGAGCGGGCCGCGGCCACCGCCTGCTCGGCGTAGCCGCGGCCGAACAGCACCGTGTGCACCAGGAGCGGGAAGAGCTGGTGGAGCGGGACGCGGTCGCGCCAGCCGTCCGCGAGCGGCGCGGCCCGCTCGTAGCCGTCGATGATCCGGTCCAGGTGGGGCGCGCCGAACAGGTGCAGCATCGCCAGATCGGTCTCGCGGTGCCCGCCGTGCGCGGCCGGGTCGATGAGCCGGGCCGCGCCGTCGGCGCCCCACAGGAGATTGCCGTTCCACAGGTCGCCGTGGAGCCGTGCGGGCGGCTCGGCGGGGCCCGCGAGTTCGGGCAGCCGCTCGCAGACCCGCTCGATCGGCTTCGCCTCGGCGGGGGAGAGGGTGCCGGCGTCGACGGCCTCGCGCAGGTAGGGCAGCACCCGGTGGGCGGCGTACCAGCGCGGCCAGCCGTCGCCCGGCACATTGCGCATGCGGGCGAGGCCGATGTACGCGTCCGTCGGCCCTTCGGGCGGCGCCGCGCCGAACGCCGGGGCCCCGGCGCCGTGCAGCCGCGCGAGGTCCGCACCGAAGCGCTCCGCGGTGTCCCGGCTCGGCCGGCCCTCCTCGACCCGGCCGACGACCAGACATCGGTCGTCCGAGCCGTGCACCGTGGGCACCGCCACCGCGCCTGCCGCCGCGAGCCACCGCAGCCCGGCAGCCTCCGCGCGCACCGCCGCGGGGGAGTCGGCGTGTTTCACCATGACCACGCGGCCGTCGTCGAGGGTGACCTCGGCGAGGTGGGAGGAGAGGCGGCGCTCGGCGGTGACCGGGCGGCCGGTGAACCGGGTCGCGGCGGCTGCGGATTCCGACATGACACCCAGCGTAGGACTGCCGCGCGACCGTTGACGTGACGCCCGGGCCGCTGATCTGCTGCGTTGATCAACACGGGGTGTGGCCCCGGTCGACGTACGGAACGAGGCGAACGCAGATGAATACCACGGCAGTTGGACCCGTCCTGGTCGTGCAGAACACCAGGAGCGGCGGCCCCGGCCGGGTCGGTGACTGGCTGCGCGAGGCGGGCCTGGCGGTGGAGGTGCTGCGGCCGTACGAGGGCGAGGCGCTGCCCGAGGCGCTCGACGGCAGGCCGCTGCTGGTGCTGGGCGGCGGCTTCCTGCCGGACGACGACGCACGCGCGCCCTGGCTGCCCGCCACCCGCCGCCTCGCCGCGCAGGCCCTCGACGGCGGCACACCCGTCCTCGGCATCTGCCTCGGCGGACAGCTGCTCGCCCATGTCGCGGGCGGCCGGGTACGGGGGAGTCACGGACGGCCCGAGTACGGCAGCACCCGGATCCGGCTGCGGCCCGAGGCCGCCGATGACCCGCTGCTCCACGGGCTCGGCGACACGGTTCCCGCGATCGAGCGGCACATCGACCAGATCACCGAACTGCCGCCGGGCGCCGCCTGGCTGGCGTCCACCGAGGCCTGCCCGCACCAGGCGTTCCGCGTGGGGGAGCGGGCCTGGGGCGTTCAGTTCCACCCGGAGGCGGAGGCCGCGCGGATCGCCGGATGGGACCCCGAACCCCTGGCCCGGCAGGGCTTCGACCGGGACCGGCTGCACGCCGCGGCGGTGGCCGAGGAGGGCGCGGCCGTCGCGGCGTGGTCGGAGGTTACACGGAGGTTCGCTCGGGTGTGCGCGACGATGCCGTGACCGGCTGGGCGGCGGGTGTCGGCGGAGTGGCACGGCGCCGCGCCACCGACGCGACGACAGTGGTGAGCACGCCCGCGAGCAGCCCCCAGAACGCGGACCCGATGCCCAGGAGTGTCACCCCGGAGGCGGTCGCGAGGAAGGTGACGACGGCCGCCTCCCGGGACTTCGGGTCGGACAGCGCGCCCGCCAGGGCGGACTCGATGGTGGCGAGCATGCCCACCCCGGCGACCGCCAGGACGAGCGCGTGCGGCATCGCGCCGAGCAGCGAGGCCACCGTCGCGCCGAGCAGGCCGACGCACAGGTAGAAGACACCCGCCCACACGGCCGCGAGATAGCGCCGCTTGCGGTCGGGGTGCGCCTCTTCGCCGGTGCAGATCGCGGCGGTCAGCGCCGCGAGGTTGAGGCCGAACGCGCCGAACGGCGCGAGCACCGCCTGCGCGACACCGGTCCACGTGAGGACCGGCGAGATGGGCACCTCGTACCCGGACGTGCGCAGCACGGCGACACCAGGCAGGTTCTGCGAGGCCATGGTGACCACGAACAGTGGCACACCGACGCTGATGAGCACCTTCCAGTCGAGCTCCGGAGTCGTGAACACCGGCTGCGCGAGCGGCAGTTGTACCCGCTCCAGATGCCAGCCGCCGGTGAGGACGGAGGCCACGACGCCACCGGCGAGCGCCACCACCACCGCGTAGCGCGGCAGCAGCCGGCGGGCGAGGAGATACAGCGCGAACACCGGGAACGCGATGCCGAAGTGCCCGCCCATCTGCGCGAACAGCCCCGTCCCGAAGTCCAGGAGTACACCCGCGAGCAGCGCGGAGGCGAGCGGCACCGGGATCCGGTCCATGAGCCGCGCGAACCACCCCGTCAGTCCGCTCACCACGGTCAGCACGGCACTGAACACGAAGGCGCCCACGGCCTTCTCCATGGACACCCCGCTCAGGCTCGTGGCCAGGAGCGCGGCGCCCGGCGTCGACCAGGAGGTGAGCACGGGCGCCTTGTTGCGCAGCGAAAGCCCCACCGTGGTGACGGCGATGCCGACGCCGAGCGCCAGCATCCACGAGGACACCTCCCGCGCGTCCGCCCCCGCGGTCCGCGCCGCGGTGAACACGATGGCGGCCGCGCTGGTCACGCCGACCGTGGTCGCGATGAGGCCCGCCGCCACGGCCGAGGGTGGTGCGAGGGCGCGTATGCGGGTGAGCGAGGACATGCGGGTGTCACTTCCGGGAGTCTGGGGAGGGCAGGATGGTGTGAGCGGGCGAGCGTTCCATAAACGGAACGTTCTGTTTGTGGAACACTAAGGACGCGAGTGGCGACACGTCAACACGCGCCGACGGGCGCGGGAGGGGGCCGGGCGATGGGGCTTGGTGACGAAGTGGGGCGCAGGCTGAAGCGGCTGCGCGAGGACAGCGGGCTCTCCCTGTCCGAACTCGCGCGCCGCTCGGGCGTCGGCAAGGGCACGCTCTCCGAACTCGAGACCGGCCGCCGCAACCCCACCCTCGAAACCCTCTACGCCCTGACCACCGCGCTCGGCCGCCCGCTCAGCGCGGTCCTGGACGACCCCGCGCCGAGCGGGGGCGCCGGTGCCGCCGGTGTCTCCGGGAGCGCGGTCACCGCGGTCCTGATCGAGCGGTACGAGGACGCGGACGCGGCCACCGACGTCTTCCGCGTCACCATCGCCGAGGGCGCGACCCAGGAGTCCGCGGCACACGTCCCGCGCACCACCGAGAGCCTGATGGTGCTCTCCGGGACGGCCGTCGTTGGCCCGCCGGACGCACCCACGACCGCGGGGCCCGGCGGTCACGCCCACTGGGCGGCGGACGCCCCGCACATCTACGGCGCGCCGGACGGCGAGGTCCAGGGGATCCTCTTCGTCCGCTACCCGAAGGCCGGCTGATGTCCGACGTCAGGCGGCGTGCGGGGCCTGCGACGGGCCGGTGCCCCGCAGGTCCGAGACATCGATCGAGTCGTCCGCGGACGGCGTCTTCTTCGGCACTGGCTTGTCGTAGTCGGTCAGCGTCATCGACAGGGAGTCGCCGGAGTCCTTCTCGGTGGCGCGCACCAGCCGGTGCGGCGCGTCGGCGGTGACGTAGAGGGTGATGCCGCGTCCCTTGGTGTCACCGGAGGGAGTCAGCGGCACCACCTCGGTGCCCGCCACCTTCTTCTGGTCGCCCTTCGTGAGCTCGTCCTTGGTGGCACGGTCCGAGCCGTCCTTGAGTCGCTCGCGGAACGAGTCGAGGTCGCAGGTGCCGGAGAGCCCGTCGAGCATCGGGTCGTCGGTGGTGCCGTGCACATACCGGTCGCCGATCAACTGGGCCGCCAAGTCGCCGCTGCGGCCAGGGAGTTGGGTCTTCCAGAACGTGGCGTCCGGTTTGATCCACACCTCGTCGCCACGCTTCACGAGGTCGACGGTGCCGCCCTTGGCGCCGCCGGTCCCCATGCGCAGCTCGCCCGTGCAGTTGCCCTTCTCGTCGAGGCGCAGATCGACCAGCGCGGGGGTGCGGGTGTCCTTGTCGTCCGAGCCGTTCTTCATCGTCAGATGCAGGGACTTCGCGTCCAGGAGCTCCTTCTTCGCCGCGTCGGCCAACTCCTGCGCGCTCTTGTCCTTGGCGTCGCCGTCGTCGGCCACAGCGGGCGTCGCGGAGAACAGGCTCGCGCACACGAACGCCGCCGCGACGGGTGCGCGGGCGGCCCGGTGCAGCCGGGTCGGGGTCGGTCCGGCCATGACGCCACCTCGCCTTCCCGGACGCATCGCGCGCCCGAAACACCCACAAATTGTACGTTCTGGTGGGTCGGGATGTCGTCCGCGAGGCCGCCGTGGCCGTCAGCCGTCCATGCCGCACACCCGCAGCCCCACCGGCGTCCCGCACGGAAGATGACCGTGGGTGGCGACGACACCCTTGCCCGTGCCGTTGTCGACGGCGTACGCGAGGAAGCTGGAGGCCAGCGAGTCCGCCGGCGGACGGCCGTAGGTGTACGCGTACTCGATCTCGCGGTACGGATAGCCGCCCGCGTCGAGCCGGTCCGGGTCCGGGGCGCGGCCGTCGAGGGTCAGACGGTGCAGGCCCTTCGGAGCGTCCGGCGGTGACGCGGCGCGCAGCTCGCTGTAGCCGAGGGCGCCGGGCGTGCGGGCCACGGTGTCGAGGACCTGCTCCGTCGAGTCCAGCTCGCAGCGCAGGACGCGCGCGCCGGTGCGGGCCGTGCGGTTGACGCAGTCGTCCGAGGACGCGGGCGGCTCGTCCGCGCCCGCGAGCACCCGTGCCGTGAGCGCGGACCGGGTGCCCGAGCCGGAGGTGCGGCTGACCAGGACGACCGGCAGCTCGGGCCCGCCCAGCTGCGACCAGTTGCGGATCTCGCCCCGGTACACACGTCGGACATCGGCCACCGACAGATTCGTGAGACGGACGTCGTCGTGCGCGACGAGCGTGAACAGGGACACCGCGATCCGGCTCTCGCTCAGCCGGGTGTAACTCGCCGGGCGGGGCCCGTCGGAGAACGCGACGACCCCCGCCGGGCCGCCCGACTCCGCACCGGACAGGGCGAGTTCACGCACCCCGGTGCGACTGCCGCGCGCCGAGACCGTGATCCGCGGCTTGTCCCCGCAGTGACCGCGGTACTTCTCCGCCAGCTCCTTCAGCACCGGGGCGAACGCCGTCGACCCGGTCAGCCGGAGTCTGCCCGTTTCGCAGTCGTCCGGCAGCGGCGACGGTGTGAACAGCGGCAGGGTCGCCGCCGCGATCAGCGCGACGCCGAGCGTCACGGTGGTCCAGCGGGCCCGGACACTGAACACCGGCGGCTTCTCGTCCGGCGTGAGGCTGTGGTTCTCGTGCAGCGTGCCGTCCTTGATGTCACCGGTGACGGCGACCCGGTTCCCTTCACCGCCGCCCGTGAGCAGCACCAGGATCTTGTAGTACGCGCCCGGCTTCAGCGGAACCTTCGGGATGCGCAGCCTGCCGGGCGCCTCGATGAGCAGGCCAGGACGGCGCTCGAAGTAGCCCGACAGGTTGGTGTGCTCCTCGGGCAACGTGACATCCAGCGCCTGAATGCTGCGCCCGGCGAACTCCGCGGTCAGCCCGTACTGCTCCGACGCGTCGATGTAGTCACCGGTGTCGACATGCCGCGAGCCGTCGTTCTCGATCCGCAGCAGCACCAGGGTGGCGTCGCTCATCTCGGGCAGGTCGGTGAAGAGCCCGAGCCGCGCGTCGCCCGCGCCGGGCTGGCCGTTGTGCCCTATGGCGATGTCCATCTGCTTGCGGAACCCGACCCGCCTGCTGCGCCGCGCGCGCCGGTCCGCCGCGAACGGCGTGACGATGGACACCACGCCGATCAGCAGCCCCACGGCGGTGAAGGCGATCTCCAGCCATCCCATGTGCGCGACGGTACGGACCCGCCGCGCCGTGCGAAGGGGCCAGGCACCGGACTTCGCCCACTGTTCGTCACCCGTTCAACGTCCCCCTCGGGACCGGCCGCGGCACCCGGCACTCCCGCCCCGTACCGCCCACCACGTTTATCCACGCCGCTGCGGGCTACGCGCACCCCAGACGGACGTCGACGAGGCAGCACCGCCGCACACGGGCGGCGCGCGCCGGGACGGATGGGCATGAGCAGCGGATTCACCGGGTCCGACGGCTACGGACAGGACCCCTTCGGCGACTTCTTCTCGCGGTTCCTCGGCAGTGGCCGACGGCAGATCGACATCGGCAGGCTGATGAGCGGGCCGGCCCGCCACCTTGTGGCCACGGCCGCGAACTACGCCACCGAACGAGGCCGCGGCGACCTCGACACCGGGCACCTGCTGTGGGCGGCGCTCTCCCTCGAACCCACCCGCAGTCTGGTGACACGGGCGGGCGCCGACCCCGACCGGCTGGCGGGGGAGATCGACCGGCACGCGGGCGGCGGCGAGCCCAGCCGCACCCCGCAGTCCCTGTCGGTGACCCCCGCGGTCAAGCGGGCCCTGCTCGACGCGCATGTGATCGCGCGCGAGTCGGGCGTCGCCTACATCGGCCCCGACCACATCGTGTTCGCACTCGCCGCCAACCCCGACTCGGCGGCCGGACACCTCCTGAACCAGGCCCGCTTCACCCCGGACCCCGCGCCGCAGGGCCCGCCTCCCTCGTCCGCCGACACCCGCCCCGGCGGCGGCCAGCAGACCAGGAGCACGGCGCCCACCCCCAACCTGGACCGCTTCGGCGAGGACCTCACCGACCGGGCCCGCCAGGGCCGCCTCGACCCCGTCATCGGCCGCGACGAGGAGATCGAGCAGACCGTCGAGGTGCTCTCCCGCAGGGGCAAGAACAACCCGGTGCTGATCGGCGACGCGGGCGTCGGCAAGACCGCCGTCGTCGAGGGCCTCGCCCAGCGCATCGCCGAGGGCGACGTGCCCGAGACATTGTGCGGGCGCCGCCTCGTCTCCCTCGACCTGTCGGGCGTCGTCGCCGGCACCCGCTACCGCGGCGACTTCGAGGAACGGCTCACCGGCATCATCGACGAGGTGCGCGCCCACCCGGACGAACTCATCGTGTTCATCGACGAGTTGCACACCGTCGTCGGCGCGGGCGCGGGCGGCGGCTCCGAGGGCGGCTCCATGGACGCGGGCAACATGCTCAAACCCGCCCTGGCACGCGGCGAGTTGCACGTCATCGGCGCCACCACCCTGGAGGAGTACCGGCGGCACATCGAGAAGGACGCCGCGCTCGCCCGCCGCTTCCAGCCGATCCTCGTGCCCGAGCCGTCGACGGCCGACGCCGTGGAGATCCTGCGCGGACTGAGCGACCGCTACGAGGCACACCATCAGGTCCGGTACGCCGACGAGGCACTGCTCGCCGCCGTCGACCTCTCCGACCGCTACCTCACCGACCGCTTCCTGCCCGACAAGGCCATCGACCTGATGGACCAGGCCGGCGCCCGCGTCCGGCTGCGCGACCGCACCAAGACCACCGACGTACGCGCCCTGGAACGCCAGGTCGACGACCTCAGCCGCGACAAGGACGAGGCCGTGGCCGCCGAGCAGTACGAGCGCGCCACCGAACTGCGCGACCGCATCGGCGAGTTGACCAAAAGGATCGAGGGCGCGCGCGAGCCCGACCCCGGCGACGGACACATCGTCGAGGTGACCGCCGAGGACATCGCCGACATCGTGTCCCGCCAGACCGGCATCCCCGTCAGCAGCCTCACCCAGGAGGAGAAGGAGCGCCTCCTCGGCCTCGAACAGCATCTGCACGAGCGGGTCATCGGCCAGGACGAGGCCGTCACCGCCGTCGCCGAGGCCGTCCTGCGCTCCCGCGCCGGGCTCGCCAGCCCCGACCGGCCCATCGGCAGCTTCCTCTTCCTCGGCCCCACCGGCGTCGGCAAGACCGAACTGGCCCGCGCCCTCGCCGAGGCACTCTTCGGCAGCCAGGACCGCATGGTCCGCCTCGACATGAGCGAGTTCCAGGAGAAACACACCGTCTCCCGCCTCGTCGGCGCGCCGCCCGGATACGTCGGCCACGAGGAGGCCGGACAGCTCACCGAGGCCGTGCGCCGCCACCCGTACTCGCTGATCCTCCTCGACGAGGTGGAGAAGGCACACCCCGATGTCTTCAACACCCTCCTCCAGGTCCTCGACGACGGCCGCCTCACCGACGCCCAGGGCCGCACGGTCAACTTCACCAACACCGTCATCGTGATGACCAGCAACCTCGGCTCCGAGGCCATCGCCGGACGCGGCGCCGCCCTGGGCTTTCGCACCGACGACTCCACCGACGAGACCGCACGCCGCGAACAGGTGCTCCGCCCACTGCGGGAACACTTCCGCCCGGAATTCCTCAACCGCGTCGACGAGATCGTCATCTTCCGGCGGCTCAACACCGAACAACTGGCCCGCATCACCGACCTCCTCCTCGACGAGACCCGGCGCCGCCTGCACGCCCAGGACATCACCGTCGAGTTCGCCCCCGAGGCCGTCGAGTGGCTGGCCCGGCGCGGCCACCAGCCCGAGTACGGGGCACGCCCGCTGCGCCGCACCATCCAGCGCGAGCTCGACAACCGGCTCTCCCGGATGCTCCTGGACGGCGAGATCACCGCGGGCGGCCGGATCCTGGTCGAGGCCGGCGACGGGGAGCTCACCATCCGGTCGAAGGAGGCGTAACCCCTGGTCGCGTACGACGTTGATGCGCGCGAGGCGCGGACACCCGGCTCCGCGCACCACGTCGTACGAGACACAGGGAGTCACCCATGCGGGACACCATGCGGGCCTACGTCAAGAAGACCGTCTCCTCGCTCGCCGCGGCCGTCGCCGCCCTCGGTTGCGTCGTCGCCGTCGGCCAGCCGGCCGCCGCCGACGGCAAGTGGTGCAACAACTCCGTGTGCATCGAGACCTACGACACCGGCACCTACCTGGGCCGCGTCGAGGTGTCCGTCGTCAACACCAACCAGCCGAACCGGATGTCCGCCCGCGTGTGGACCACCAACGGCTGGTCCGCCAACACCAAGGTCGAGGACGTCGCGGCATTCCGCACCTACCGCGACCAGGCCTACCCCCAGCGTCACTTCCCGGCCGGCACGAGGCTGTGCGCCGAGGGCTTCCGGGGCGGAGCCAGCGTCGGCCTGCCGTGCGTGACGATCACCGACTGACCCATCTCAGCCCCTCCGGCGTTTGAGGAGCGAGGTCTGGGGCGGAGCCCCAGGGCGGGGGGGCGGTGTGAGTGGTTACGGTCTCGGCGCCAGCCAGCGGAGGAGTACCGCTGAGCAGAGCGCAGCGAACGCGCACCACGTGGAGATGAACTCCCAGCGCCACAGCGCCGCGCACACCGCCGCGGCGAGAGCCGCCAGCACACCGAGCAGCACCAGGATCCGCTCGCCCGACAGCAGCAGCGAGCCGATCGTCGCCAGCAGATAGCCAGCGAGCAGCCACCCGGCATACGGCAGCCCGATCGCATAGCCCATGGTGTGCCCGCGGACCTCGGCCGTCACGGTGCTCGTCGCCAGGACGTACCCGAGCACCCCCGCCGTCACGACGCCCGCCACGAGCGGCACGAGCAACCGACGGCGGGCCTGCGGAGCCGCCGCGCACCACACACCGACCGGCACCCACAACGGCAGCAGCGGCAGCGCGATCACCGCCCACGCGACGACGGCGGGGCCGCTGCCACCGCCGTCGTTCCAGATCACCGCCTCGATGATCTGGTGCGCCCCGAGCAGCAGTGGCAGCGCCGCGAGCGGCACGGCCCGCGGCCGGGTGCGCACCGCCCGCGTCACACACGCCACGCCCACGGCGGTGACCGCGCCACCCGCCACCAGATCGGCCGTCGCACTCCAGCACATGCGACCACGCTACGTTTCCGATGGCCGGGCGGCGCGTCGTGGGTTCACCGCGTCGTCACGGCCGCACGTTGTCCCGCGCGGCCGGGTCCGGCTGGATGTTCTGGTTGTTGCGGAACACGTTGTCCGGGTCGAGGGCCGCCTTGACGCGGGCGAGGCGCGCGTAGTTGCCGCGGTAGCTCGCCCGCACCCGCTCCTGCCCTTCGTCCATCATCATGTTCACGTAGGCGCCGCCCGCCGAGTACGGGTGCAGGGCCTCGAAGTAGTCGACCGTCCAGCGCCGCAGGAGGTCCGCGCCCGCCGGATCCGGGTCCACGCCCGCGAACACACTCGCCCAGCGCGCGTCCCGGTAGCTGAACGCGGTGTCGGACGGGCCGACGTCGTGGGCGGCCCCGTCGATCGGGTACAGGTGCATCGTCGACTGCATGGACGGCGTCTGCGGCCCGAACTTGGCGTGCAGCTCCACCGCCTCGTCCGGGATCTCCTTGACGAAGTCGGCCCGCCAGTACCACTGGTCGCCGGGCGGATACAGGCCGTCGAACATCGACTGCATCGCGGGATGCGGCATCGGAGCCACCGCGTGCAGCAGCGGCGCGGACACCTCACCAAGGAGTGGAGCCATGGCACGCTCCGCCGCCTCCGGATCCCCGGACGTGTGACACCACACCACCCCGCACACCTTCCGCAGATGCAGCTCCTCGGGGAACGGCGGCGCCGGAGGCACCGACCCGTACAGGAAGAACGCGTTGACGTCGCGGGGCGCGGAGGGCAGGAACTCCCGGTAGGCGGCGAGGATCTCGGCGCCCTGCTCGGCGGGCCAGAACGTCGGCCCGGCCACCACCGTGCTCACGTCGTGCAGCCGGAACGTGAAGGACGTGACGGCGCCGAAGTTCCCGCCGCCGCCCCGGATCGCCCAGTACAGGTCCGTGTTGGTGTCGGCGTCCGCGCGCACCGGCGTGCCGTCGGCGAGGACGACCTCCGCCGCCAGGATGTTGTCGACGGTGAGCCCGCAGCGCCGGGTGAGGTGGCCGAGACCGCCGCCGAGCGCGAGGCCGCCGACACCGGTGGTGGAGATGATGCCGCTGGGCGTGGCCAGCCCGTGCTCGTGCGTCGCCGCGTCCACCAGGCCCCAGGTCGCGCCACCGCCCACCGTCACGGTGCGGGCGGCCGCGTCGACCTCGACGGAGTTCATCGGCGCCAGGTCGGCGACCACGCCGGCCTCGCAGGTGCCGAGCCCCGCGCCGTGGTGGCCGCCGCCGCGCACCGCGAGCGGAAGTTCGTGACGGCGGGCGAAGGCGATCACCTTCGCCACGTCGTCGGCGTCGGCGCAGCCCGCGACGAGCGCGGGACGCCGGTCGATCATCGCGTTGTAGACGGCTCGGGCCTCCTCGTACCCGGAGTCCGTGGGCCCGGTCAGCGTCCCCCGGAAACCGGTCAGTTCGCGTCGCGCCGCCTGTGCGGGTGTGCTGGTCATGCGATCCCCCGTGTCGAGTGGGTGTCGTCCGCCCCGTTCTACGGGCGTTGCGCACGGCCGGGCATGCGTGGCGGTCACCCACCTCGGGCGCGGCGGGTACCTACGTTTCGTCGGCCGCCGTCAGCCCGATCTCCACCGCCCGCTGGGCGGCCCGGCGCCGGGTGGGCGCGTCGAGCTTCTCCAGGACGGCACGGACGTGGTTGTCGACCGTACGGACCGACACAACGAGCCGCCCGGCGATCTCCGCGTTGGTCAGACCCGCCATCAGGAGCCGTACGACCTGGAGTTGACGGCTCGTCAGCCCCGCCGGATTGCCGCGCGCCGCCGCGTACGGACCCCGGGGGACACGGCGCACCCCGAGCTCGCGGAGCTCGGCGCGGACCAGCCGGGCGAGCGGCGCGGCACCCAGCGCGTCCAGGGTGGCGAGCGCGCCCAGCTTGACGGCCGGGTCGGGGCTCTGCGCGAGCGCGGCCGCCTCCTCGTACGGGCAGCCCGCCGTGTGCCACAGCTCGGCGGCCTTGTCCCACTGACCCGCCGCCTGCAACGCGTACGGGTGGGTCGCCCCGTCCACCGGTACGGTCCCGCCCGCCCGCGCCAGCCAGTAGCCCAGCTCCCAGCGCTGCGGCGCGGCCAGCCGACGGGCCCGCTCGTGCACCTGCCCGGCGGCGGCGAGCACACCCGCCGCGTCACCGCGCAGCCACGCCGCCTCCGCGCGGGCCGCCGCGACCGGACCGAGGCGCTGCAGCTCGTCGGTGCCCACCGCGATCCGCCAGGCCTGGTCGAGCAGTTCCCCGCCACCCGGCTCGCCGCGCCGCACCCGGACCCGGGCCAGGACCGTGAGCGCGGGACAGCGGGCCGGCGGGAAGACATCGGCGCCGAGCCGCGCGTACCGCTCGGCCTCCACCCACTCGCCTGCCGCGAACTTCCGCAGTGCCAACTCGACATGAAGGTACGTCAGGAACCCCAGATGCTCGGCCCGGTCGGCGAGATCGATGGCGGGGGAGAGGTGCCGGTCCGCCTCCGTGAACCGCAGATCGTCCAGGAGCGACCAGACGATATTCGCGTAGGCGCGGCACGCGTGCTCCACCTCGCCCGAATCGAGCGCCACCGCCAGACTCTCCTCCAACTGCCGTTGCCCGAGCGGATCCCCGTCCCGCCACCGTGCCGAGCCGACATTGTTGAGCGCGTGCGCCAGGATCGCCGGGTCACCCGCCCTCCGCGCCAGAGCGATCGCCCGCTCGCCGTACTCGACGGCCTGCGCGTACGCGTCCGACAGCATCCGCAACTGCGCCGTATTGCTGAGCGCGAGCGCCAACAGCCGGTCGTCACCGGCCCGTTCGAGCACCGCAAGGGCCTCGCGCGCGGCCGTTTCTGCCGCCTTCGCGTCGCCCGCCCACCAGTGAATCCTTGACAGCCACCGCAGATCCGCACCGAGCGCCCGCGGCTCACCGAGCCCACGGCGCAGCTCCACGGCATCCCGCTGCGCGGTGACAGCGGCGTCCGAATCCCCGATGGTGTAGCTCTCGACCGCGTACTGCTCCAACAGATCGGCCAACTCGGCGGAACCGTACCGCTCGCGCTGCCGCAGAACGAGCCGCAGATGCGCGGCAGCCTCCCGGTGCGCGCCCGCCCGCGCCGCGTCGCGTGCGGCCCGCGGCCCGTACCGCGCCACCGCGTCGAGGTCACCGGCCGCCGCCGCGTGGTGCACGATCCGCGAACGGTCGGCGTCCGGAGCGGCCACCAGCGCGGCGAGCACCGCCCGGTCGAGCGCGATGCGGCGCGCCGCGGGCAGCGAGTCGGCGACGGCACGGCGGATGATCTCGTGCCGGAACGCCACCCGGTCCGTCGCCACCGTCAACAGACCGCCCTGCTCGGCCGCCGCCAGCGCCGCGCAACCACCCGGCAACAAGGCGTCGACCAGAGGCCGCTCCACGGCCGACGGCACCACCGCCAGCTGCTCGAGGGCGTCCCGCGCAGCGTCGTCGAGTCGACGCAGCCGGGCCAGCACGGCGTCGACGACAGTGGGCGGAACCACACCCGTGCCACCCGCCGCCAGCACCTCGGCGACGAAGAACGGATTCCCCGACGTCGCCGCGTACACCTGGGACCCGTCGAGCCCGGCCGCCGCGCACAGCCGGCCCACGGCCGCGCGCGACAGCGGAGCGAGCGGCAGACGGTGCACACGCGCCGCCCCCGACACCTGACCGAGCAGCTGGCGCAGCGGATGGCCGCGCCCCAGCTCGTCGTCCCGATAGGTGAGCACGAGCACCGCGGGCAACCGCTCGATGCGGCGTACCAGATACCTCAGGGCGTCCAACGACGCCTCGTCCGCCCAGTGCACGTCCTCGACGACGAGCACCGCGGGATGCGGCGCGCCGGCCAACTCGGCGTGCAGCGCCTCGTAGATCCGGTGCCGGTCGCCCGCGTCCCGCACGGCACGGGCCAGATCGGCGCCCACACTGCCGACGAGATCGCGCAACGGGCCGAGCGGACGCCCGGTGGCCAGGTCGTCGCAGTGCCCGACGAGGAGCCGGGCGGCGGCCGGCAACTCGGTGGGCATGGCCCGGACCAGCGACGACTTCCCGATCCCGGCCTCACCGAGGACGAGCGCGACCGAACCGGCCCCGAGTGCCGCCTCCCGGGCGGCATCGGCCAGTCGCCCCAGTTCGAGATCCCGCTCGAGGATCCCCCCGTCCATACCGAGACCTTCCCACCGGTCGACGCCCACCGGGAGCCGGGACCGGGACGAATACGCCCATCGCCCGACGGTGTGTGCGCCGGAGTATGGGTAGTCCGCACCCCGGAATGTGGGGACCGGACCCCATCGAACCGACGGCCCGAATGCGGCAGGCTGGCCGGGTGCTCGGCCGCTCACCAGGACCGCGGCTCCCACCGACGGCATGCGATGACCGACAGTAGAGCTGTACTCGAGAGCTGTACGTGGTCGACACGTCGTTGAAGGAGGCGTACCCCGGTGTCCCTGTTCTGGCGGATCTTCGGGCTCAATACGGTGGTGCTGGGTCTTGCGACGGCCCTGCTGCTGTGGGCCCCGGTGACCGTCTCTGTGCCCATCTTGTTGACGGAGGCGGTGGTGTTGGTGGTGGGCATGGGCGTCATGCTCGTCACCAATGGCGCGCTGCTGCGGTGGGGCATGGCGCCGCTGGCCCGCCTGACCACTCTGATGTCGACGGTTGACCTGTTGCGCCCCGGTCAACGGCTTCCGGTGTCGGGCGGCAGCGAGGTATCCGAGCTGATCCGCGGGTTCAACGCGATGCTGGACCGCCTGGAGCACGAACGGGCCACGAGCAGCGCCCGCGCCCTGCTGGCCCAGGAGGCGGAGCGGCGCCGGATCGCTCAGGAGTTGCACGACGAGGTGGGGCAGAGCATGACTGCGGTCCTGCTGGTACTCGGACGGGCCGCGGACGACGCGGGCGGCCCGCTGCGTGCGGAACTGCACCAGGCACAGGAGATCACCCGGGAGAGCCTCGACGAGGTCCGCCGCCTGGTGCGCCGCCTGCGCCCCGGCGTCCTGGACGACCTCGGTCTGGTCAGCGCGTTGTCGTCCCTGACGAACGATTTCGCGACGCATACCGGATTGCGGGTGGTGCGTCGTTTCGACGCGGATCTGCCGCCCCTGGACCATGAGACGGAACTGGTGCTGTACCGGGTGGCGCAGGAGAGCCTGACCAACGCGGCCCGCCATGCGGACGCCGAGCGCCTCGAGGTGGCCCTGGAGGACACGGGCGGGGCGGTGACGCTCAGCATCACCGACGACGGCCGCGGCATCGAGGCGGCGAGCGAGGGAGCGGGCATCCGCGGGATGCGTGAGCGGGCCCTGTTGCTCGGTGCCGGCCTCGACATCACGTCCACGTCGGGCTCCGGCACCCGGGTCCGTCTGACCGCCCCTCTTCTCAGGAAGCAGCTGTGACCATGCCTGACCCGTACCAGCCCGCAGCACCCGTTCCGTCTTCGGGTTCGTCCTCGGGCCCGTCCACTGGTTCGTCTTCGGGAGTGTCACCGATTCGCATCCTGCTGGCTGATGACCATGCGTTGGTGCGCCGGGGGGTGCGGCTGATCCTGGACCGGGAGCCGGACCTGGAGGTGGTGGCGGAGGCGGGGGACGGGGCGGAGGCCATCAGCCTGGCGCGCACCTGTGAGGTGGATCTGGCGGTACTGGATGTGTCGATGCCCCGCCTGACGGGGCTGCAGGCGGCCCGTGAACTGGCGGCATTGAAGCCGGGGCTGCGCATTTTGATGCTGACGATGCACGACAACGAGCAGTATCTGTTCCAGGCGTTGCGGTCGGGGGCGTGCGGGTACGTCCTGAAGTCGGTGGCCGACCGGGACCTGGTGGCGGCGTGCCGGGCGGCGGTGCGTGACGAGCCGTTCTTGTATCCCGGGGCGGTGACGGCGCTCATCCGCAACTACCTGGACCGCGTGCGGCACGGCGAGGAGGCCTCGGGCGACCTTCTGACGCCGCGTGAGGAGGAGGTGCTGAAGCTGGTGGCGGAGGGGCATTCGTCGAAGGGGATCGCCGAGCTGCTGTTCATCAGCGTGAAGACGGTGCACCGGCATCGGGCGAATCTCCTGCAGAAGCTGGGCCTGCATGACCGTCTGGAGCTGACGCGGTATGCCATTCGGGCGGGGTTGATTGAGCCGTGAGGGGGTGTGGTGTGGGTGGTGGGTTGGGGGTGGGTTGGTCGGGTGTGTTTCTGGTGGGTGTGGGTGGTTGTGCGCCTGTTTGGTTGTATTTGTGACATGCCCGGGGGGTTCGGGGAAGGTGCCTGGTCAGGGGGGTGTTGGTGGGCTGGGTGGACGCGACCGAACGTGTTGTTCCGATTGCGTACGGTATGCACTCCTCGCAGGGTTGTCGGGAGCAGTGTTCGTCAACCGCGTCGAAGGATTGATTCATGCGTATTTCCCGGAAAGCCGGTCTTCTTGCTTCTTCCGCTCTGTGTGGGGCGCTCGCGCTGGGGGTGGCGGGTCCGGCGTTCTCGTCCGTTTCGGAGGCGCCGGCCCGCAGTGGGGTCAGTGAGTCCGTTGCTCCGTTGCCGGGCGCGGAGGCGCTGGCCAAGCAGAACACGGCGCTGGCAGGGGCGGGGGCGGTGGTGCAGCCGGTGACGGATCTGGTCGCGGGGGTGTTGAAGGCGCCGGACGGCAAGCTGCCCAAGGACGAGGCCACGAAGCACGCGGCCGACGTGAAGAAGGCGCTGGACTCTCTGGCGGCCGGGGCGAAGGGTGCGGCGGACAAGGCGGGTGCACCGGGCGCCCGCGCGCAGGCCCCCGGCCCCGAGCTGGTCGCGAAGGCGGCGGCGGACCTGCAGACCAAGGTGGACGCCCTGGTGAAGGCCTCCGCCGCCGGGGACGCGAAGGCGACCGCGGCCGCGCTGCAGGCGACGTTGACCGGAACGGTCAACGTCGTGGTCGCGATCGTGCTGGGTGGTGATCTGCCGGCGCCGGATCTGAAGGGTCTGCCGAAGCTGCCGTCGCTGCCGGGTGTGGACCCGGCGCAGACGCTGCCGTCGCTGTAGGACTCGCAGCGCCTCGAGGTGTTGGGGAGGGGCCGGCCCGCTGGGGGCCGGCCCCTCCCTTGCGTGCGCCCGCCGAAACGCCCCGCTCATCGGTACCCGGGAGAGCGGACCGGCCGGGGGCTGCTGGACTGCTCCGGTGCGGGCACGACGTCAAGCGGGCGTGGCCCGCCTTCCCGCCGGGGGGGGGCAGAGGCGTCGGTGGCGGGCACTGCGTCATCACTTCGCCGTTTTCGCTGGTGGCTCTGCTCTGTTGATCCGGGGCAACGACTCCGGGGGCCCTGGGTGGTGGGCCCGCTGTCACGTTGCGTTCTGGCCCGCCGGCGAGGGCCGACCGGCCCGGGTCCTCGAGTGCTGTTCCGGGCCCCTTCCCGGTGGCTGGGGTGCTTTGTTCGGGTCTCCGGGCTGTTGGGTGGGGGTGCTGGTGTGCTGGGCGGGGTCGGGGTGGTTCTTGTGGCGTGGTGGGGGTTTTGGGGTGGTGGTGTTGGGTGTCTGGTGGGGGTGGTTCAGTGTGCCGCTGCGGTGGGGGTGGGGTGTTGGGTGTGTTGTTCGTGGAGGGTCGGGTAGTCGGTGTAGCCCTGTGTGCCGTGGGTGTAGAGGTGTTGGG
This sequence comes from Streptomyces sp. NPDC107575, assembly GCF_055657265.1. NCBI lineage: Bacteria > Bacillati > Actinomycetota > Actinomycetes > Kitasatosporales > Streptomycetaceae > Streptomyces > Streptomyces sp. NPDC107575. Next base: position 129,447 of record NZ_JBVKBG010000013.1, read on the forward strand.
TGTCGATGGGTGTGTTGAGGGGGGCGTTGGCGGCGATGCGTGCGGGCAGGTCGGGGTGGGTGAGGAAGGCGCGTCCGAAGGAGATGAGGTCGGCGTGTGCCTGTGTGAGGGCGTGTTCTCCTTGTTGTGGGGTGGTGGGTGTGTGGTTTTCGCCGACGTTGGCGATGAGGGTGCCGTTCCAGCGGGGGCGCAGGTCTTTCAGGGCCGGGTAGGTGTCGTTGTCGGTGAGGTGGAGGTAGGCCAGGCCGAGGGGGGCCAGGGTGTGGATGAGGGTGCGGTAGACGGGGGCGGGGGTGTGTTCGGACATGCCGAATTGCGGGTTGCCGGGGGAGAGGCGGAGGCCGAGCCGGTGTGCTCCGGTGGCCTGGGCGACGGCGGTGACGAGTTCGGTGGCGAACCGGGTCTTGTCGTGTCCGTAGGCGTCGGTGCGCAGGTTGGTGTTGTCGGCGAGGAACTGGTGGGTGAGGTAGCTGTTGGCGCCGTGGATCTCCACGCCGTCGAAGCCGGCTTCGAGGGCGTTGCGGGCGGCGGCCACGTGGTCGTCGATCGCGGTACGGATGTCGTTCTTGGTCATTTCGCGTGGCAGGGGCGCCTCGGCCTTGCCGTCCTTGACGTGCAGGGGGCCGGGGACCGGTACGGCGGACGGTCCGGCCGGGATGTCGCCGAGCAGCCGGGAGCGCGGGTGTCCGTGGCGTCCGCCGTGCATGAGCTGGGCGAAGATCCGTCCGCCGCGTGCGTGCACGGCCTCGGTCACCGTGCGCCAGCCGGCGATGTGGGCTGCGGTCTCCAGTCCGGGGATGCGCCAGCCGCTCTGTCCGCGGCGGTGGGGCCAGATGCCCTCGGTGATGAGGAGGCCGGCTTCGGCGCGCTGCGCGTAGTAGTGCGCGACGGCCGGGAGCGGGGTTCCGTCCTCGTGCGCGCGGAACCGTGTCATGGGGGCCATCACGAGACGGTTGGGGAGGGTGAGGTGGCCCAGGGAGTAGGGGGCGAGGAGCGGGGAGGTGGCCGTGTGTGTCATGCGGGAACCGTAGGATCTGACACCGGTGTCAGGTTCTACCCCGGGGCCGGGTGAGGGGCCGGGAAGCCATGAGGACCGGTGAGCTGTCCCGCCCTACGGGCGTGCGTGTGCGGTCCCGGCGCTCCTACGGGCCCGAGTTGCGTCCTTGCCTGCGAGGGCACGGCCGGCGGGCACCGGGAGTATCCGGGGGCGGCCGTGGGCCGGGTGTTCCGTGTGCGGCAGTTGCCGGCCGCCGGGCTGAGTGCCGACAGGATCGCACATGTGCTTCGCTGCCCGCGGGACCATGACGGGGGTCCGGCAAGGACGGCGGCTCCGTGGCTGGCCGGCCGGTTGGAGGCGGGGCGCCGCCGAATCGACCGCTCGACCGAGGAACTGCGGTACACGCGCGGGGTCCTGGACGAGGTCATCGCGGCGGCGGCGGGCTGACGGGCTCGCAGGGCGGGAAGCCGCCCCTGAGGCTCCTGGCTCGGGTCAGTGGGCGGACCGCCGGAGGATCCCCGCGACGTGAGAGCCGGCCAGGTAGATGGTTGCGGTCTTCTCGTGGCGGGTGGCGTTGCCGCGCCGCCGGCCAGGAGGACTGACGCAGCATCCAACGGTGCCGTGCTGCCTGTGCCCCGTTCACAGGTGGTGGCTGGTCGTTGTTGTGCTGTATCCGACGGTGGTGGTGGGGGCGGCTGGCCGGAACTTGGTATGGGTGGTGCGTGGCTGCGTTCATGTCGCGCGGGGGCGGGGGCTGCCCGCCTTCTTGTGAGGGTCTGTCTGGTGTTGTGTATCCCAGCGCAGGTGTCGGTGACGACATGAGGCCGTCGCACCAGCACCGGTGTTGGTGTGGCGGTGTGGGGTGGTGTGGTTAGGGGTGTGGTTCGTCGAGGTATTGGTCGGCCCAGGCGCTGATGATGTGTGCGGCGCGCTGCGCCTGCCCCCGCGCGGTCAGCAGGTGATCCGCCCCTTCGAGGGAGATGAAGCTGCGGGGGTGGCGGGCTTCTTGGAAGATTTCGGCGGCGTTGTCGATGCCGACGGTGGTGTCGGTGGGGGAGTGCGC
>NZ_JBVKBG010000014.1:0-52307 GCF_055657265.1 Streptomyces sp. NPDC107575
GGGGGCGGAGGGGCATAAATGCCCCTAAAGGAATTTCTGACGAAATTCCACGCGGCATGAATTTGCCTGACGGCAAATTCGTTGTGGTTTATTTCGGGCCGCTGACGCGGCCCTTGTTTGGGCGTTTGATTTTTCTGACGAAAAATCTGGTTTGTTTTATTGGGTGGTTATTTTTAGGCCGCTGACGCGGCCTTTCTGTTTTTGAGTGGGTGTCATTTTTGTTGTGGGGGTTGCTGGTTGGTTCGCCTGACGGCTCACCGTTTTCCTTTCTGGGATTCTGGTGTTTCTGTTTTTTGTTGGGGGTGGTGTGTCTTGTTTGGAGGGGGTGTGGCGCCTGACGGCGCTGGGGGTTTCGGGTTTTTCGGTGTGTGGGTTGGTGGGCGTGGCTAGACTCAAGTCCTCTTTGGGGGAGGTTTTGTGATGGATCGTCTGCCTTCTGATATCCCGTTGGGCCCTTTCGAGGGTTCCTCTGTCACCGTGTGGGGTGTGCCCGGTGGCCGGGCACGGTTGCACGGGCGGGCTTCGTGTTCCCATCTGCGTTCCTCCCGGGCGGTGGAACAGCAAGTGGCCTTGGATGCCTCGGTGTTGGAACGGATGTGTCCCTCGTGTGCTTGGTACGGCTCGTGGGCTCGGCCCGGGACAGGGCTTGGCATCTTTCTGGAGGCCCTGACGGGCCTGGGGATGCTGTACGAGCTGGAGTCGTATGCCGAGGCGGATGAGGACGAGTTCAGCAATGTTGAGGTTGTTGAGGCGGCTCGTGTGCTCGGTGCCGGCGAAGGTGATGCTGAGGAGGACGAGGAGACTTGGGAGGCGGTGCGCGAGGCGCAGCGTGTCAGGGAGGGTGTCTTCTCTTCCTGGTTGGGCGCTCTGGCGAGCTTGGACCGGGTGCATCAGGCGTTGGTGTTGTTTCCCTGGCTGGTGCCGTGGGCCTCTGAGCGGGTGGAGCTGAAGGCTCGGCGGTGTGAGGAGCTCAGGGGGCAGGCTGCGCAGTTGGTGGACGCTGAGGCTCTGGTGGTGGCTGCGGCCGTGTCGGGCATGGAGCGGCCGCTGTTCCCCTCTGACGATCCGGCGTTCGCTGTGTTGGGTTCTGCCGCTGCTGTCGAGGCGGCGTTGCGGAAGTTGTGGGACCGGTGGCAGGGCGCGGTGGAGCGTGGTTGGGACCATCCGCGGGAGTACGACTACATGGCGCACTACCTGACGGATGCGCTGGGCCGTCGGCGCAAGGGGCGTGACGAGCTGGTGGGCCGTGGCAGGCAGTTGCTTGGGGAATGGGTGGCTGCGGGTGGGGCGGTTGCGGCCGAGGCGCTGGGTCAGCGGGTGCTGGTGACACGGGCTTTGCCTGATGGCTGGTCTCAGCGTGAGGGGCGTAGCTCGTTCTTCGATCGGCTCAGCGGGTGGGAGCGGGGTGTTCTGGCCTCGTTCGCAGTGTCGGCCGGCTGGGAGGCGGGGCAGCTGGTGGTGCGGGTGCGGGTGCCTGAGGTGGTCGCGGTGCGCCTGTTGTCCGGGGAGCTCGGGCCCGGTCTGTCCTACGAAGAACAGGACGGTCAGCAGGAGACCGCGGCGCGGGTGGTGGCGCCACGGCTGGGTGAGGGCGTGGTGCCGGGGGTCTTCGACGACACGCCTGTCAACGGGCGGCGGTTGGTGACTGCTGAGCATTTGCGGGCGCTGCGCAGCTCAGTGCGGGAGGCGGAGCAGCTGTATGTCGTGGCCGGGCTGGGTCAGGGTGTGGAGGTCGTGGCGCTGAGCGTGCTCGAGGAGCGCTGTGCTGCCGGGTGGCGGGGCATCATTCTCGCGGCCGCCAGTGACCTTCCCTCGGAGCTGTTCGATGGCCGGGCTGCGGGGCCAGCGGGCGAGGAGGGGCCGGTGTGGGCTTCTCGGGTGCACGATCCGGGCAAGGAGGGCTTCGGGGCGCAGCTGAGCATGGCGGAGGGCGAGCGGGTCCTGGTGCGGCTGTGTGAGGGGCGCTTGGAGGTGGAGCAGGCGTTGCGCTCGCTGGCGCTCGCCCGTTCCGTGGTGGATCTGCGGGAGCTGGCATACGACAGCTACGACGCGCAGGGGGCTCCTCGGCGTCCGTTCCCGTCGGATGTGTGGCACGGGCTGCTGGCGATGGAGCAGCTGGACCTGGAGCCGTTCGAGGGTCCGGACGGTGACTGGCCCGGGTCTGATCTTCCGCTGGGCGTGCTCGCGGCCGTACAGGTGTACACCACGGACGCGGCCGGGATGTACCAGGGCCGGGCCCACTCCCCCGCCTGCGCGCACCGGCGTCTGCCATACCGGCTCGAGGCTGCCGACGAACTCGTGCCGCTCGCCCGGATACTGGGAAACCAGAAGTTCGATCCCTGCAGCAAGTGCGGGGGCTACGCCGTGCGGCGGCTGACCGAGGACCAGGTGGCCTACTACCGGGCCGCGCACCGTCTGCACACGCTGGCCCAGGACATCCGCTACGCCGCAAACAACCGTGGCCGGCAGGGTGGGGTGGATGAGCTGGTCGAGGCACTCGAGGAGTTCAGCGAGCTGGACCGGTCAGTGCTGAGGACCTGGTTCGTCTCCAGCGCCGAGCGGTGGCAGTGGAAGCGGGTCCTCCGCGGCCTGCAGGAGTCACTGGCGCAAGCAGCGACTCCTGGAAAGTGAACCCTGGCCTTCGTTTCTCGCACCCTTTCTTCGACTACTCCTTCATATCGAAGTCGTCGCCTCGCGTCGTCACCTTCGAACTCGCCGGATGATGGGGCGGAGTCAGGGATGTGGAGGTAGGTGAGTTCTCAGCAGGCCGTACGGGCAAGCATGGGCTTCAGGCTGCCAGCGCCTGGCGTAGAGGTCCGTCCTCCAGGGGGCTCGTCATGCCGGTCACCGAGGCGGGCACCTGCTAGGCGGAGGAGACGTTTGCCAGGGCGGTGAGGGACGGCGGCGCAGGGCGCGGGGGCGGACCGTTGTGACTGCGACAAGTTGTCCGTGCTCGCTCGGCATCTTTCCGGTATGGCCTGCCAGGGGGTTCACGTCCCAGGCAGTGAAGGGACTTGGTGCTGGTGGCCTTTCCCGGGTGAGCGTGGCTGGCTCCGTACTGCTGTATCGCTTCTCCTCGGAGAGGTGTGAGAAGGGGATGAGGTCCGTCGTCCCTGTAGTTGCAGGAAAGAAAGAGGGGATCTGGCGTGGGGATGCGCAGTGACGAGCAGGAGGCCACAGGTTCGGTCGGCGCGCACCGGGTGATGGCGGACTTCGAGGATCTCGGCTGGGGCCCGGTGGAGAACAGTCAGCACGACTTGGGCATTGATCTGTTCTTGCAGGTTCGTGATGAGCGGCGCTTCGACCGAACGGTGTTCATGGCGGCGCAGGTGAAGACGGGCCCCAGCTACTTCGGCAAACCGCAGCGCGATCTGGCGGGGGAAGTGACGGGGTGGTGGTATGCCGAGTCCGATGCGCGTCATTTCGAGGACTGGGTCCAGCACGGCCTTCCTCATCTGCTGGTCCTCCACGATCGTGAGGCCAGGGTGTCGTATTGGGCGCACGTCACCGAGGGCAGCGTGGTGCCGTCCGGTGAAGGGTTCAAGGTTCTCGTGCCGTCCTCCCAACGCGTCGAGCCCGCGCAGCTGCCGGAGCTGCTTGAGGTCGCAGCGTCCGCGAAGACGGCGTGGGCGCTGGAGGGCAGCAGTTGGTCGGCCGGCGCTGCAGCGGTGGCTCCAGGACGGGCTGTGCGTCACGCGCTGATTGCCCCGCGGTTGATCGCTCCGCATCCCAACACGGGGCATGAGAGGGTGCTGGCCCCTGAGGAGGCGATCGCTCTGGTCTCCCAGGGGCGCAGCTCTGCCCTCGACTCCTATCGCCAGACGACTCCCGAGCTGGCAAAGCTTGCAGATCAGAAGGGCTGGCGCTGGCGTCTGCTCCACGCCTACCTCCAAGCAGTCGACGAGGGTGACGTTTCTGCGCTGCTGGACCTGGCCGCTGCCGAAGTTACTCGGCACGCCCAACACCCCTACCGGCGTGCGGCGGCCGCGGTCGTCTGCGCTGTCTTCCTGGCCGATGAGGAGCGCTGGGCCGAGGCCGAGCGTGTGTTGGCGGAGGCGGGAGACGATCTGCCGCCCGTGGATCATGCCTGGGTCTTGGTGCACCGGGCTCTGCTCGCCGGGGAGCGCGGCGAGATGGCCCTGGCGCGGGGCCTCGCGGCCGATTGCCAGCGTGCGGTGATCTTGGACAGTGACGACGTGACGGCACGGGCGATCGCCGCGGCTGCCGCGTCGTTCTTGTTCGAGTCGTCGGTGTGGGACGTCCGCGAGCTTGAGGACGCTGTGACCACGGGCGACACGGCTTCGTCCTGGTGGCGCTCGCAGTCTGTCGCCTGGGCGTTGTCCGATCATGATGCGAAGGTTTTCGCCGCCTGGGGGCAGGGCGAGGAGCCGGGGGAAGAGCCGGCTGGCGGGGCAGGAGAACGGTTGCGGGGCGTGTGGCTGCAGGCGTCCTTGTGCGGGTTGCGCGGTGCTGCTGCCCAGCCCGCGTCACAGCGTGCCTGTCACGCGGTGATGCGGCACGAGGTGCAGTGGCGCAGTACAACGGTGGAGTCGGTCGCGGACGCGAGCGCTGCGGCGCTGGGGCAGGCCGTCGATGTGCTGCGCCGCTACGGGTCTGTCAAGCAACTCGGTGCTGCGGTACGGCGGCTGCGTGCCTCCGGGCCGGCAGTCTGCCTGTCTGTGCCCCTGCAGCGGAGTACGGATGCTGGCTGGCGCCACAGCACGGCCAGGACCAAGTTGTTGCTGTGGGAACTGGCTGGGGACCTCCTGCCAGGCGAACAGGCTGATACGACGGCCCGCGAGTGTCTGCGGATTCTGGACGACCCTGGCGTACTCGCGCAGCAGATCCGGCCCACCTTCCACATCCGTCACTACACGCAGGCGGCGTTGGGGCGGGTTCTGTCGGCGTCCAGCGACAGTCTGCACGTGGCAACAGCTTCCTACGTGCTGCGGGAGCTCGGCCAGGAAGCAGGCATCGTCGAGGACGTGGCCAGGCTGGTGGCCCAGCTTCGGCCCTGTGCGGTGGCTTCGATGGTCGAGCAGTGGCGCAGCGCTGCTCTGGGGCAGGCCCATGCGGGGCTGTCGGCTGCCATGCTCGCCCTGCTGGCGAAGGCGGGCGACGGTGAGGCCCAGGATGCCCTCCTGCGTCGCGCACGGGACGGCAGCATCGAGGCCCTTGGCTTCTTGCCGCAGGCCGACCTGGGAGAGCTGGCCGTCGCGGCACTTGCCGTGTTTGCCGCTGAACAGTGCCGCACGCGGCTCGCAGACGCCCGGAACAACTCCTGGGGATTCGGTGGGCCGGACACCACCCGGCTGCTGGTCTGGTGTGGTCTGGAGTTCCCCGAGCACGCCGACTGGGCAATCGTCAGCGAGCTCCTCGCGGACCCCAAAGTGGCAGTCGACGACAAGGTCGGGGCCATGCAACTGCTCGCGCTGCGTGCTCATGACCTGCCGCAGCCCGTGGCGGAGGCGCTACGGCAGAGTGTGGTGGTCCAGCCGGACCAGATCGCCGCGTACACCGGTTTCACGCCCCTGCAGGAGCTGGAGGAGGCCTCTCTCGGTCTCGCCCTCAGCCTCGGTGCGGTCGATTCCGGAAGTGCGCTTGCTCGTATCGCGGGCTGGCTGCACGGCCCGGCCGGCCGGCGCCTGTCTGCCGCACGGTTGGCGTCCTTCGCCGTGCGGCAGGCCGATGACATGCTGCTTCAGGGGATGCTTTTCGCATTGACCAATGATCCCTATTACCGGGTCAGAGCTGTCGCGGCCGTCGCATTGGTCCGGTCCCTCACACCCGATTCCAGCGTGGTCTGCCGAGAGGCTGTTCTGGCCGCGGCTCAGGATGCGGGGTGTCACACGCCGCACGCCGTCGCTAGTTCTCTTTCCGATGGCCGAGCCCTTGATGACGGCCTGTGTCAAGAACTGCACGGCATTTTGCTGCGACACCCCTCGGCGCTCGTGCGTGAGGCTGCACGGACAACCGGTCTTTCGCCGTCGTGACACTGCTCTCGCAGGAATTTCTCGTTAAGCGGTGCCTGAGAAGGCGAGGACTGCGCACGCGTTGGGGCTGTCACCAACACGTTCGCCTCCCCCGGTGACGCGGCAGGTCGTGCCGACGAAGGGTGGGGCAAAGAAACAGGGCCACGTGATGGCGTAGAAGACGATGCCGTGCCAGCCGCTGGCCGTAGAGAAGGAAATGGAGTCGGTGGGCGGCTGAGGCTCGCCGACTCCCGGCATGTCCTTGGTCAGATCTCGGTCGGGCCATCTCCTTCACTTTCCCGGTGAAGGAGGTGAGTCCCCGAGGCAATAGTCCCAAGTGGGGCGGCCGAGGCGACGAGTATGAAACTCGCCGTCTCGCCGTCTACAGTCCCGCTGATCATGAGGCTCGCCGAAGCGGCGAGCCCCAGGAAGGCGAGCAGGAGGCATGACCAAATCAGGGCGTTTATTTCTTTCGCCGCGCGGAAGAACCGTATACGTGTACTCATGGTGATTTCCATTTCACAGGGATCGTGAGGAGCCCTGATCGTCCCGCTGGGCAGCAGCCGACTGGGGCTTTCCTCATGGTTGGTTGATGCGTATGTGCACCATCCGAGTGGGAGGGTTCCAGACCCTACCTGGGCGGGTGTCGATTGAAACCCCTAGATCAAAAAGACGATGGGGGTGTGTCCGATCTTCACCCTTGCGCTCTCCCTCACGCCAGGGGAATACCCACCCAACAACATCGGAAAGCGGCCGGTTGTAGGGTCGAAGCGCTCAACACGTGAAATGGCTATCAGTGCACCGAGCGTAGTGACGCGGCGCCCGACAACTGTGCGCACCTCTCCTAGCGGCCTCATGGACAGTCCTTCCTGTTCTCGGATCACCCTCTGGCAGCAACTTAGGTGAGCGAGGTGCATGAAGCTAAGATAAACAGGCTGCCGCACCAGTCGCTCATTCCGGTGCTGCAGCCACTTGGAAGCGGGTCTGGAAACTTGCCATGCCCGGCTTCAGTATTCACTCCCCCTTCCAGTATTTGCAGAACCGATATCCATCCGGATCACCAGGAACTCTGCGTATTCTTGTGGTCGCACGACCTTCCTTTCTCCATTTCGTCCATCTTCTTATATTGCGTGTGACCTCATGCCCGCGGCGAACGACCGGCGGCGCGGTCATCTCGGCGGTTTCCAGCCGTTCAGCGCCAACTCCCCTCGTTTCAGGAATATTTGGGCCTACTCTTTTGAGGTCTGCCATGAGAGGCGGGGTGATGGGCGGTGGCTGGTCACGGTGCGCGGCCCCGGATGCTGGTGCTCGCGCGCGAGTCACGGAACTGGACGCAGGTACAAGTCGCAGCGGCCATGGCCAAGGTGTCCGGCGGGCAGGTGTCCCAGGGGTACGTCAGCCGGGCGGAGCTGGGCCGGCTGACCGTCACCGGCGAACGGCTGGGCCTGTATGCCGCGGCGCTGGGGTATCCGCCGGAGCTGCTGCTGGTCGAGCCCGGCAGGCCGGGGGTCGGGGTGGGGCTGGTGCATCACCGCAAGAAGGCCTCGCTGGGGGCGCTGTCCCTGCGGTGCGTGCATGCCCAACTGGTGCTGGCCCGGCTGCAGATCGACGGGCTCACCCGGGCCGTCGGCTATGACCTGCAGGCGCACGAGGTGCCCCGGGTGAAGCTGGATGCCCTGACCACCGCGAAGGACGCGGCGCGGCGGGTGAGGCGGCAGTGGCGGATGACGGCCGGGCCCGTGGACGATGTCATCGCCGTGCTCGAGGCGGCAGGCATCCTGGTCGCCGTGCGGGAACTGGCCGGGCCGCGTCTGGACGCGGTCAGCCAGTTCGACGGCGCCCGGGCCCCGTTGGTGCTGCTCGCTGCAGGCACCCCGGCGGACCGCCGCCGTTTCAGCCTCGCCCACGAACTGGGGCACCTGGTGATGCACCACGCTCCAGGAGATGCCGCGCAGGAGAAGGAGGCCGACGCGTTCGCGGCCGAGTTCCTCATGCCCGCCCGCGACATCCGCCCGGCTCTCACCGCGGACGTGAACCTGGCCCGCCTGGCGCAGCTGAAGCAGGCCTGGCGCGTATCCATGGCAGCCCTCCTCAAGCGGGCACAGACGCTCAACACACTCACCGAGTGGCAGTACCGCAGCGCGATGGCAGAGATGTCGGCGCTCGGCTACCGCACCAGCGAGCCCGTGGACCTGCCGGTCGAACAGCCCCATGCTGTCGGCCGGTTGGCCGAACTGGCCGTGAAACAGAGTCCGGGGCTGGAGCGGGCCGCGTCGTGCGCGCTGCTGCTGCCCGAGGAGTTCGCCACGCTCTATGCGCCGCAGCACGGCGCAGCCCTGTCCTGCGTCCAGGAGGCGAGGCCATGACCGAGTCCCATGTCCCCACCGATCCGCCCGCACACCACATGGCCGTCCCCGAGCGGCCGCTCGATCCTCGGGTGGCGGCGTTGTCGGACCGCGTCTTCGTCCAGAGCATTCCGCAGCGGGTCGGCTGGATCATCGATCAGCTCGATCCCGCCCGCAGCGGACTGGTGGTCAGTGGAGCCAAAGCGCTGACAAAAGCAGGGCAGTTGCGCCAGGCCGGGGTGTTCAGCGGGCCGGTGCTGGTCGACCCGGCCGTGTACACCGTGCAGGCGGCCACCGAGGACGAGCCGTTCCCCATACCCGGCGGCACGCAGATGGCCTTCGGGGACCATCTTGCCAACGCCGTCGAGGAGCAGCTCGAGCACGGCGCCAGCGCGGCCCTCTCCCCCACCGGCTACCTGCATGCCGAGGACTCCGATGCGCTGCTGGCCGCCGCCGAGCGCATCAGGGAGCTCGCGGACCCGCGGCTCGTCTTCGCCGTACCGTGCGATGTCGGCTGGCTGCGGGACGACGCCGTCAAACAGCTCATCGCCACCCTCCAGGCCGTCCCCGGGGCAAAGGCCCTCATGCTCGGCGGGCAGCTGGATCCCCTGGGACATTTCCCGGCAGCGGTCGGCAATCTGGTGCAGGTGCTGGAACAGGTCCCGCACTGTGCTCTGCTGCGCGCCGATCTGGCCGCGTTCGGGGCGCTGGCCCACGATGCCGCGTTCACCGCCTTCGGAGCAACCAGCAGCCAGCGGCACATCGTCCCTCCCCCGCAGCCGGCAAAGACCTCGGGCGGCGGCCCGAGCTCCCCGCATGTGCTCGTGGAGGACCTCATGGCGTTCTTCCTGGGCCGCAAGATCGCCGACCGGTTCGCCGCCGCCCAGACCCCCGTGTGCCATTGCACGGCCTGCCAGGGCCGCGCCCTGGACACCTTCGCCACCCTCAAGGAGCAGGCGCCCGCCGCCGCCCACAATGCTGCCGTTCTTTCCGGCTGGGTCCGCTCCTTCGCGGCAGTGGAGCCCATGCGGCGCGCCGCATGGTGGCAGCAGCGCTGCCAAAACGCCGTGGACCGCTACGACATCGTCAACACGGCGCTGCGCCAGCCCGGCGCCTTCGCACCACCGCCGCAGCTCAAACGGTGGGCCGAGCGCCCGGCCGCCGCTCCCCAGGCCGCCCAGGCGTCTCCCCCGGGCTAGCACCGGCAGATGTCAGGTCACCCGCTGATAGACCTCTTCGGTGAAGCACCAGGATGCGGCCGTGTGCCGGTGCGGCCGGTAGAGCTCCGGCTCCACCGCCATCCGCAGTGAGTCAGCGTCCGGCAGGAGAACGCCGGTCCCGTAGAAGGAGGCCTGCATCAGCAGCTCCTGCCCGTCGGAGACCGGCCCGTCCAGCAGCAGCGCCCGCGCGCAGAACGGCGCAAACCGGCCCGCCAGAGCCAGGCCGCGGCGCCAGTTGGCAGCACGAACGCGGACCACTGCGAGCTCGATGCTGAGCGGGCGCACCGCGCGGCGGGTCACGGCCGAGCCGCTGATCTCCACGGCGCCGGGTGGAGCCTGCCCGAGGGTCCGGCGCTGTGCCGGGCCGAGGCCGTCGAGTGCGACCGGCTCGCCCGCCGGCAGTTCCAGCAACGCCTCCAATACATCGATCTGCGACAAGGGGCCGGCGCCCGCGCTGCGGCGCCTTGCGTGTTCGCGGTCGTCGAAGCGGTAAAAGAGCAGCACCGAGGTGCCCCGGATTCGCAGGGACGCCGAGTGCACGCCGGAAGGCAGCACGGGCGATACGGCCGAGCGCACCGACCCATCCGTTGTCCGGCTGGCCAAGGTCACCATGGCGCCTACCCTGCCCCATCCGTTCGTGTTCCACTGCGGGAGCCCCGACTATCCCACTCCGGAACCTGCCCCAGGCCCCTTTCGGCCGCTCTGGCCACCCAAACTCTCGCCACACCCGAGCCGGGCAGACCGGTGTCGAGGGCCTCCCCTGTCGGCCAGTGCCTACTCTGCCGCTGCCGAGCTCCTCTCCTCTCCCGTGCCGTGAAGGAGGGTTGGGAGTTCATGCACTGCCCCTTCTGTAGGCATCCCGACAGTCGTGTCGTCGACAGCCGCACCACCGACGACGGCACGTCGATCCGCCGGCGCCGTCAGTGTCCGGACTGCTCCCGTCGTTTCACGACGGTGGAGACCTGCTCGCTGATGGTCGTGAAGCGGAGCGGGGTGACCGAACCCTTCAGCCGCACCAAGGTCATCAATGGCGTACGCAAGGCGTGCCAGGGCCGTCCGGTCACCGAGGACGCCCTCGCCCAGCTCGGCCAGCGGGTCAAGGAGGCGGTGCGCGCCACCGGAAGCACCGAACTGACCACGCACGACGTGGGCCTGGCCATACTCGGCCCGCTTCAGCAACTGGACCTCGTCGCCTACCTGCGCTTCGCGTCCGTGTACCGGGCGTTCGACTCGCTGGAGGACTTCGAGTCGGCCATCGCGGAACTGAAAGGCAAGGTGGCGAGCGCGCGTGATTGCGACGTAGTGGGCGTGGCTCGTACCGGCCTCCGAGGGCCGGGCCACCCAGGACCTCAGAGTGACTTAGATCACTTCGAAAAAGTGCGGAGGGATTGCCGGTTCACCTTCAGGCCGGTCCTTAGGAATAGCAGTCTCGTCATGCGCTACAGGTAAGGAGCTTCACATGGCCCTGCTGTGTTACTCGGATCTCGAGGACGAGGACCTCGTCGACGTCCCAGCACTTCATGCCGCGCTGGAGAGCTGGGTACTTAGCCTCTTGGTCGACACCCAGGACCGGGCCACGCGCCTGCCTGCCCGCTTCGCCTCACCGATCAAGGACTGCACACCCGAGAGCGAGGCACTGGCGTTGCGGACCGTCCAGTTCCTGCGCTACGCGCAGGAACAGCTGATGGACCGGAACACCCATCTTCGCTACCTCTGCCCGGAATGCCCCCGCAATGGACAGGCAGGCTGTCCGGCTCTCAACCGGCCGATCCCGAGGGGGAAGACCGTTCACGAGGCGGTGTATGCGGTGCACGTTAAGCCGGTGCCCGTGCAGTACGGGACCTGGCCAGTGCAGGCTCGGCCTGCGGCCTCCCGGGTGCTCGAACGGCTGCGCCGGATTGCCGGGCAAGTGATCGCCCCCGTGCCCGGCGCCGGTGAGGAAGCCCGGAGGGCTGTCGTGCGCCACCTGTATGAGATGGCGCGCATGTGGAGGGCTCAGGGTCTACCTGATGACGCCGTACACGTCGACCAAGAACAGGACGGGGCCTTCGCCCAGGACGTCTGGATCGCCTTGTTGAAGAGGGGGCGGCAAAGAGTAGACACCGACGCGAGGCACTCCCCCGTGAACTTCATCGCTGCCGTCCTGCACACGCTCGCGCAGCAGCTCAGCGGACCAGAAGCGTTCACCAGCCGCGAAGCCGTCATGGCCGCGTTGGTGGCACGCAATGCTTGCCTCGAGGGTGACACGGCAGCCGTGGACGAGTTCTCTCGGACCTGGCTCCATCTTGGCCAGCCGCACGCGTGGCGCGCGGCCGTGGAGATGGCCCTGCTGGGTGACTGGGTTGGGGCTCTTGGCCAGCACCTGAGTGGCGATGCCGAGATCGTGGAGTTGCTCCACCGTCATACCAAACGGGAACATCGCTATCTGCGGCCGCTCTGGGAGCGAAAATCCGGCGGCCGCACGGTGCGGCTGCTGGAGGCCCCGGTCGCGCCGGGAGTGTCCTTGAAAGATGTGGTCAGCGATGACCGGCGGCCGGAGGACGACCTGTTGCACGGCGAGGTGGACGATTGCCGCGTCCTTACCGTGCTCGCGGATCTGGCGCCCATGAAAAGGGCCGTAGCCATGATCTACAGTGCGCAACGCGTGACATGGCTCCAGGCCGCGGCTCTGGGCGGCGCCGACGATCCGGATGCGTTCGGCAACCGGGTGCGCCGCAAGCTGAGACGACTGGGACTGCGCCACCGTGCTGCGACAAACCCGTCCTCCCCGACGCCGGAGGCTGGCCCGTGAGCATTCTCGGCGCAGCCGCAGCCGAATAGTTAGCGAGCCTTGCGGCAGCACTCACGCTGGTCGCAGCACGCAGCGTGAGGCGACGCTTCAGGCAGCGGACTGGTCTCACTCCGGACGCGCCGACTGCGTTCCTCGGCGTCCAGAGGCGGCTCGTTGCCGACGATGAGCCCGTCGGCGCGGTCGAGTTCGCCTTCGAGGGTGGCCACCAGCTCGTCCACGCCTGGTGTGCCGGCATGGGCGGGGGTGCCGTGTGTCTGGTCAGACATGCGCACTTGGCGCCGCGACCGGCTCGTCGATTGCCTGAGGTTGCCTCACATCCTTTCCCTAGGGGCTCGGAACCGTTCTGCCCTCGCCTCTCCCGCCCTCCCTGCGTGGCGTGCGTCACACGAAGGAGCGGTAGGTGCGGTGCCCTACAAGGGGCCAGTAAGCATTCCGGCGACTCGCGCTGCCGGATCCGACTGATCAACAGGAGCTGGTATGAACAACGACGGGCGTGATCCCTTGCTCGGGCAACGTGCCGCGCTCATTTTCTTGTTCGGCGTTATCGCCGGGACGGGGGCTGGCGCACTGGCCTTCTTCGATGCCGGATCGGCCGCGGGCGCGGTCCTGGTGGGAGGTGGCGCCTTCGTCGCCGCCGTGTACTTCTTCCACAAGATCATCAGTTGACCGGAAGGGAGGCCGCCCTTCCCAGCCGCGGCCGACGGGGGCGGACGCAGCATCCACGCTCCGCCTACATCGCGGGCACGAACCGTGGGACCGATCGCTGCCCGCGTCACACGCTGCGCAGGGGAGGCCATGCCCTACGGCTGAGGGTGGACCGTCTGGCCACTCCTCCCTGCGCCTAGGCAGACCTGCTGTTAGCTGCTGATCCGCTTGGCTCGGCGACGCTCGGCAAGCGCCGGGTTGGCGATTTCCTTGACCCGCTGCTCGCCCCAGCCGGTGAGGTGGGCAGCGCGACCGATCCTGCCGTGCACGGGACGCCCGGTAACCGGGTCGGGAGCGAGATAGGCCCGCAGCGCGCCGGTTACGTTCTCCTCCGCCTCACGCAGGGCCGCCATCGCGTCCTGCAGCTGCTGCTCTTCGCCGTTATCCATATCGACATCATTCCATGGACGGTCCATCATTTAATGACGGACCGTCATTCCCGGCGTAGGCCAGCTGCCTCGCTGACACACTCGGCCAGCTCGTTCACCGGCTCCCCGCCGCGCTCTCGGCCGCCTCGGAACCGGTCACCGACTCGCCGGCGGGACAGGATCTCTCATCCTCTCCCGCGTAACCTCCAGGCGGGACGCCACCGCCTCCTGTTCGACCAACAGAGCCGTCAACTCGTGCATCTGTTCGCGCAGTTCAGCGGTCCTCTCCCGCGCAACCGCCTTTCGCCGCTCCAGTTCCTCCCGCCACGACACCTTCGCCGCCTCCCATCCCCGACAATTGGGCACGACGATCCGGCAAACGCCGCCCCGGCGGCAACAGCACACCGAGACGATCTCACTGCAGGAGAGCCACACTCGTATCGACGAGGCGTTTCACAGATGAGGGAGTGCCTCCGGTTGACGGTCAAGTACCGTCCGGAGAAGCAGAGTTGCCACCGCCGTTTCAGGTCGTTAAGTTCACTGCGTGCCTCCCCGAGTCTCCCGGGGCACGCGGTAGAGAGCAGAATCCGTCTTGACGGTCGGGAGAGCGCAGACGAGCAATGCGTAGGGCATCAGAGATTGGCCATGGGCCGTCTCCTGGTGCGCTGCGCACCGGGCGGTCCACTTAGCGATTGGACCGAGCGAGTGCAGGAACGCCAGCGCAGGGGCCTCTACGCCGCGATCGTGCTTCTTACTTCCGTTGTTTTTGCCCTAGCTGCCACCTTGGCGGCGAGCTTCGCGGGAGACGGCATTTGGACAGCTGCCCGATGGGGCGCTGCGAGCTTCGCCGGAGCCTTCGCGGTCTTAGCGCAAACAGCGAAATTTCTCGGCTGGTTCGACCAGGGTGAGTAGAAACGCCGGGCGCGTCGCGCAAGCTTGCACGTCCCCCGTCGTCAGTGTCGGACCGATCCAGGCCGCCCACAAGGAGAAACCAGAGCCATGGCAGCCAGTAGCGCCTGAAGGGCTTCGTGTCGGCCTCCAGCTCGGCACTCCTCTGCTTCACCTCGGGAGCAGCCGCGAAGTCCTCAGGGCTCTTGACCTCGGAGAACTTTGTCTTGGCGCCCCGTAATCGAGTGCGGTCACCGGCGCGGCCCGTTACGGACCTTGGCCGGTTCCTTACGGGTCCCGCTCCGGCATATCGAAGGTAGCCGCGCCAACTGAAACGCGTGGTCCACCGCGGCCTCCTCACCAAACCAGAACCCGGCCTCTTCCGGATACCGCAACCACCTCGGACTGACACTCGGCGACCCCACAGCGCGAGAGGGTGTGACAGTAGAGAGCTGTTCCATCCCAACGCCTCCCATCTCTTCCCAGCGTGCTCTCGCCCCGTGCTCCTTTGCCCCCCCCAGCGGCGGCAGGTTCACCGAGGGCCGTTCGGGGCGGGCTGCAACGAGGAGGACAGCACAGAGTGGACACGAGATCCTTGAGTGCATGAAGTGGACATCAGGGAGTCGGGCGGTACGGGATGTGGAGTATGTGGCGCGGGTGCGGAGGCATCGGCCCAGTGCTCTGCTGCCGTTGATCGCGCGAGCGTCGGCGACCTACTCGTTGGAGTCGTCGTGGCTGCAGAGCCCGTACCGGAAGTACACGCCGTGGGCGCTGGCCGACGCCGCCCGGGTGTCGCTTGCCTGCGGGAACGAGTACCGCAAGGACGCGAGCGATGCGGACCTGCTGCAGATCTTGGACATGTACGTGCGGCTGGAGGACCACTTCCTGCACGACACCGACGGGGACGCTCTGGGCCGGTGGCTGCTGCGCGCCTCCGGGGAACAGATGACCTACCAGGAGCCGGTGTTCCAGGACCTGGCGCGCGCCGCGGCGATGCTCACACAAACGGCAGGCACACGTCCGGCGCGGTGCCTGAGTCCGGGCTGGGAAAAGGAGTTGCTGGGGACGAGTCTGTCGCACTACGTCGGCATCGCCCAGCTTCTGTGGGCCTCGGCAATCAACTGCGCCGGCCGGTTCGCCCCGGACTCGCTCACAGCGCCCGGTGCGGAGCGGATCTGCGCGGAGATCCCGGCCGCGACCATCATGTCGGTGACCGAGAAACACTTCGCGACCGACACGGCCGCCTTCAGGCAGGCCAACGTCAGGGCCCGGATGACCACCGATCCGCTCCTGCGCCGCTACGAGTACAACCCGCTGCGCGGCACACCCTTGGTGAAGGGCCACGGCCCAGGCTTCCTCGCACCGGTCAGCCAGCTGATCCCGGCCAAGGCGAGCCCGCTTGGCATCTACTACACCGGCGTCGCCCGGTTCGGCAGCGCCTTCGCGCAGGACCTGGGTGATCTGTTCGAGGCCTATGTCGGCCGCCAGCTGGGGCTGCTGCCCGATGCGACGGTCCATCCGGAGATCGTCTACGGGCGGGGCAACGCGCTCAGTGTCGACTGGATCGTCGTCACCGAGGAACTGGTGCTGTTGGTGGAGGTGAAGTCCGTGCGGCCCACCGCGCATCTGCGCCTGGCGAACGAGCAGCGGGTCGACGAGGTGAAGCGCATGCTGGGCCACGCCTATGAGCAGATCGACAACACTGCCGCTCTGATAGCCAGCGGGCAGAAGGAGTTCGCCGAGGTTCCCACCGACCGGCCGGTGCACGGGCTGATCGTGACGATGGAGCCGTTCCACATCGTCAACGCCCCGGTGCAACGGCCACAGTTGCCGGCGACCACGGTGCCCGTCACGGTGTGCAGCATCAGCGAGCTGGAGAACATGGTCACTATCACCGACGCCCCCGTCGGCCGACTCCTGCTGGAGCGGGCTGCCGACCCGCTGCGCTTCACATACGCCCTGCGTGAAGCACTGTCAGGCCACACCCACGCCCGCAACGCCGTCCTGGACGCTGGATGGGACAGCTACCCCTGGCGCCATGCTGCGGCCGGACAGATGCCATCCAAGCCCGCCAGCTCGGCGCTGTAGGGGCCCGGTGGGAGCGAACACGGCCAAGAACCACCACAGGGGGCACAGTACTGGCTGTAGGCCTTCGCCGAGGACGGACATGTACTCGGACGGCGACGCGGCGCATCGCACTCCGACTCACGGGGCCTGTGCGCAGGTACTTCTTCGTGGTTCGCGGGTGCGTTGCCGTGCGCTGTGATCGAAGCCGGCCGGCTCCTGGCCCGTGTGTTCACGTCGACTTCCCGGTCGCCCCGCCATGGGTGCGAGGCCACACCACGGCCCCAGACTCACCGCCGTCAGGGCTTGCGGTTCACGGTGAGCCGCATCAGGTCATTACCAATGGTGACCGGCCCGTCGTAGGTGGACTTGATGACGCTCGCCCACTGGGCTGCGTCGATCGGGTCCGCGGTACCGGTGGAGATGTGTGAGAGCACGAGGCTGCGCGCGCCTGCTTGCGTGGCGATGCCGCCCACGTCCGACAGAGCTGTATGGGAAGCGCGTTGGTGCCGAGAGATCGGGTCCGTGCCCGCCATCGATGCGTCCGCCATCGCTTCCTGGACCAGCAGATCGGTGTTCCGCGCGATCGCGGTCAGGTTCGGCGTCGGGCGGGTGTCGCCCGAGAACGTGACCGAGCCGTGGTCCGTGTCGAAGCGGAAGGCGAAGGCTGGGAAGACCGGTCCGTGGTCGACGAGGACGGCGGTGACGCGTACCCGGTTGTCCTCCATCACTTTGAGGGGCCGCATACGCGGTGCGGTCTCGCCGAGTGCCGAGGCGCCCACCCGTGGCAGCTCGATCTCGTGGACGTCCACCAGATCGCGGGGATCGGCGGACCCCATCTCGCGCATGAAGACGTTGCTGCTGTAGGCGAACGCCTCGTGGCAGCGCTCGGTGAGCTGCCGGGTTCCCGGCACGGGGTCAGCCGGGGCGACCGTTCCGGGCGTGGAGCCGTCCTCGCGGGGAGGCAGCGCTCCTGCCGAGCCGGGGCCGTGCACCGTCGTCGCTCCCGGAACGTTGACGGTGGTCGAGGTGAGGAAGTAGTCGTAGTACGACATCACGTGGTCGGAATGCAGGTGTGTGAGGAACATGTTCCGCAGCGCACGACGGTCCAGGCCAGCCTTGAAGAACTGCAGGGTGGACCCGAGTCCGGCGTCCACCAGGTACACCGCACCGTCGACCACCACTGCGGTGGACATTCCGAGTCTGCCGCCCAGGACCGGTCCGGCGTTGGTGCCCAGCAGTACCACCTCCATCCCGCGGCCGGTGGCCGTCGGCGCACTGCTTGCGCTGGCTGCGGCGGTGGCCTGGCCCGTGCCGAAACTGGTGGCGAGGAGGGCCGATCCGCCGCCGAGTGCCGAAGCCTTCAACAGTCCCCGGCGGCTCGGACCACTGTGCTGCTGCGCTTCGGGGCCTGCTGGTACGGGTGCGCCGGGTGGTTCGATCCGTCCTGCTGTTGGTCTGCCGTCGCACATCGGGGGTTCCTCTCGAGATGCTGCTGTACGGGTTCGGAGCCGGATGATCAGCGGTGCGTACTGGGTCGTGCGCAACGGGGTGGTGTGTCCTGGACGAGATCCCGGTGGCCGCGGCCGGCCGGGGGCCGTTTCCCTATCCGGTGTGTTCGCTCCCGGCGGCGGCCGGGCTCTCAAGAGCGGGGGGCTGGGTGGGAGGTTGGGAGGGGCGCAGCCGCGAGCGGACCGTGAGCATGATGAGGCCGGACAGGAGGACGGGGATCGCGAAGGCCAGTGCCGCGGTTGACACCTGCCCTCCCGAGGCCACGATGTGTGCTCCGTAGGTCGGTCCGGCGATGGCTCCGATGCGGCCGATTCCGAGGGCCCAGCCCAGGCCGGTGGCTCGGGCGTGCGGCGGGTAGAGGGCGGCGATGTGGTCGTTCAGCAGGTTCTGGGCGGTCGCTGCTCCGAAGCCGGCGACGGCCACCACGGTGAAGAGTGCGGCTGTGTTCTGGGCTGAGCTGATGAGGAGCAGGCCGGTGCCGCTCACCGCTGCCCCGGCGATGACCAGTGGTTTGGGGCCGGTGCGTTCGGCGATGGCTGAGCCGATGAGCGTTCCCACTACGGCTCCGCTGGTGTAGACGAGGAGGAAGGTGACGGAGGAGCCGAGTGGGTAGCCGGCGGTTTTCATCAGCTGTGGCAGCCAGGTGGTCACGCCGAAGATGCCGAGCATGACGAGGGGCGTGACCAGCCACAGTCCCAGGGTGGCGCGGCGGGCTTCGGGGGTGAACAGGGTGCGGACGGCGGCGCGGGCGGTGGCCGGTGCCTGTGCGGTGTTTCGGGTCTTGAGGTGGGAGACCGATTCGGGGAGATAGGCGAGGGCCAGGGGGACGACGGTGATCAGCGGCAGTGCTCCCAGGAGGTAGACGGGGCGGAAACCGTGCTCGTCGAGTGTTGCCAGGGCGGCCAGCGAGGCGAGGACTCCTCCGATCGCGGGTCCGGTGAGGACAAGCCCCAGGATCCGGGAGCGGTAGCGGGGTGGGGCGAACTCGGCGGCCAGTGCGACTCCGGCGGGGACGAGGCCGCCGAACCCGATGCCGCAGATGAACCTGCTGGCGGCGAAGACGGTGAAGTTGGGCGCGGCGGCGCAGGCGGCCATCGCCACGGAGAACAGGGCGATGGAGGCGATGAACAGGCGGCGCCTGCCGAAGACGTCGGTGAGCGTGCCGGTGCCGATGGCGCCGATCAGGGCGCCGACCAGTGCCAGGCTTCCGACAGTGCCGGCGGATGCGGTGCTCACGCCCCATGGTTCGGGTCCGATGAGGGCGGGCAGTGCCGCTCCGTAGGCGAACTGTTCGTACCCGTCGGCCACCAGGCCGAGCCAGCACAGCAGCGGAACCAGCCATCGGGCGGAGGGTGGTGCGACCGGCGCTAGGGGGACCATGCCGACCTCCAGGTGCGCTCAGTTCAGTACTTCGCGGAAGATGTCCCGGCTCCAGCGGATGTGTTCGACGGTGCGGGCCGCTGCCGAGTCCGCGTCCCGCGCCGCACAGGCGTCGTAGATCGCCTGGTGCTGTTCGTGGATGGTGTGCACCAGGGCTTCGTCGGGTTCGTCGACGGGGACGAGGACCAGGCGGTGGACCGCGGTCTCTCTGCGGGCCGCTTCGGCCATGTCCCTGAGTTTGCTGTTGGGGCAGCCGGCCAGGAGGGCGGTGTGGAAGGCCGTGTCCAGGTCGACGCCGCGCCGCCGTTCGGCGGACGGCACACTGCGGTGTTCGTCCAGCAGTCGGCGTGCGTCGTCCAGGTCGGCGTCGGTCAGTCGGGGGACGGAGGCGGCGATGCAGGCCCCCTCGAGGAGTTCGTGGACCTCAGCTGCCTCCAGCACGTCGTCGGCGGAGGGGCAGAACACCCGCACGCCGCGGTGTTCGGAGCCGGTTGCGAGGCCTTGCCTGCGCAGTTCGGCGAAGGCCTCGCGCACCGGGGTGCTGCTGACGTCGAAGCGCTGGGCGACATCGTTCTGCTGCAGCCGGGAGCCGACGGGGATCTCGCCGTCGAGGATCTGCTCGCGTAGTTCTTCGGCAATCATGGCGGCGACCGTGCGGGCGCGGCCGGGCAGGGGCGGCGTCATGAGCGGTGTCCGAGGCCGGCGAGAGCTTGGGCTGCGTCGTCGCGCACATCGTGGCCGAACAGCCAACTGTTGTCCCGTACAGGGTCTTTGCCGGCCACGGAGGCCAGGCGTGCGTCCCGTTCCTGCTGTTCGGGACCGTCGGGAAGGTGGAACATCGTGGCGTTGCGGTAGGAGACCTCCTGCACCCGGCGGACGCGGGGCACGCGTGCGGCCGAGTAGGCGGCCAGGCGCTCGGGCAGGTCGGCCGGGCGGGCACCGGCGAGCAGGGTGGTGAGGACCGCGGCGTCTTCCAGGGCAAGGCTTGCGCCTTGGGCGAAGAAGGGCAGTACGGGGTGGGCGGCGTCGCCGACGAGAGCGATCCGGCCGGTGTGCAGTGTGTCTCTGACCGGACGGTCGTACAGGCCCCACAGACGGACCGACTGGGCGGCGTCGAGGATGCCGCGGATGCGCGCATCCCATTGGGCGAAGTGGGCGCGGGCCTCGTGGATGTCGCCCTCGACGCTCCATGACTCGCTTTCCTGGCGGGGCGAGGGGACGACGGCCACGAAGTTCATCAGCTTGCCGCCCTGGATGGGGTAATGCACGAAGTGGGAGTCCGGGCCGAGCCAGGCTGCGTGCTCGGTCCCCAGGTCTTCCAGGCCTTGGTGGGGGATGGTGCCGCGGAAGGCGGCGTAGCCGCAGGGGCGCGGGGTGGTGGAGATGTTCTGGCTGGCTGCGACGGCGGAACGGATCCCGTCCGCGCCGATGACCAGGTCGGCGGTGACGGTGGTGCCGTTGTCGAATTCGGCGGTGACGTGGTTGGGGTGCTGGTCGACGGAGACCACGCGGTGTCCCAGGTGCAGGCTGCCCGGCTGGACGCGTGCGGCGAGGGCGTCGAGGAGGTCGGCCCGGTGGACGGCGATGTAGTCGGCGCTGAACTGGGCGCGGGCCAGCGGGCCCAGCGGTTGTTCGGAGATGGTGGCGCCGTCCTGAGGTCGCCCGGCCCGTGCGCCGGTTCCGGCGTGGCGCGGGCGCTCTGAAAACTGCCGACCTGCCGGGGTCGATCCGCGGTCCCTGCAACAGCCCGCCGGTCGTGAAGAGTACAGCCGGTGTGTTCGCGATCTGCTCCATGTGTCGAGCGACACCGCAGAGACACTTCGAGTGGGCACAGGCCACGTGCCAGTCCTCTTCGGGGGCAGTGCACCGGATGGCAGAGAGGCCCCTGCCATCCGGCTGCGGGTATGCCGCGTCAACAACATTCCGCTTGAGGGCCCCGGTCCGGGTCGAGGCACGAGAAGCCCTGGTGCGTCGCGGATTGTTCACACTCCACCGACGCTATGGAAATGGTGACCTGCGGCGGAGTAACTACGCAACGGCCTCTTGCACGCCGGGGGGCCACGTACGTCCGGTGAACAGGATCTTTGCGCGGAGATCGAGTTCTTCAAAGAGAGCTTCACGCTCCAATTCGTGAAGAATCAGGGGGCGCATTCTTCACCTTTCGTCTGAGGGGCTGTCCCCCGTCAGGCTCGCCGGTAATGATGTTTGACGGCAGACCTCCAGCGTCAACTGGCCCCTGCCGACGCAACCTTGTCCGGGTCGTGGGGTCAGGTCTTCGCCTGTGTGCGGTCCTGGCTCCGCAAGAAGAATCGAGAGTGTATGTCCATCGCCCTGTCTCGAACCCTCTCGCGCCAAGAGCCTGGCGCCGGGAACCCCGCTCACGGCGGCGGGACCGCTACAACGCTGTTTGCACGCAAGCCGCCCGCATCTGCGGCGATCCTGGCCCTGGTGCTCGCAGGGGTGAGCTGGTTGGTCACGGCCGGCTGCACGCCGCACGTCGCAGTCGCGACGGTGGCCGCCAGCGGAGTGGTCGCAGCCGAACTCCGCCTGCGCCTGTTCTGACCACCCACGGGGTGCCGGGCCCGCCCGGCACCCCGCCTCCGATGAGAGGAGCATGACCAGCCTTGGCGCGCCCCAACAACGAACTGCCGGATGAACAGAGTCTGCCGTGTGTGGTGCTGGCCGCCGAACTGCGCGCGCTGCGGGAGCGCTCCGGCCTCACCCTCAGCCAGTTGTCACAGCTGTCCGGACTGTCGACCGGCGCGCTGTCAGGTGCCCAGAGCGGGGTCCACGTACCCAGCGAACGGACGCTCACGGCATTCGTCGAAGCCTGTGGCGAGCTGGAGACGGCTTCGTGGCTGACCCGCCGTGAAGCTGCCCTGCGCGGGCAACGCCCGACATCGGCACGTCCGCAGACTCAGCGCATGGACCACGAAGACCGCATTCGTCCTGCGTGGCGAAGCACGTGGCTGCGCTGGGACAAGACGGGCAAGGTAACTCCTCCCTCGCAGGCTACGGGCCCCAGAGCCCTGCCTTTCTGGCTTGCCGGGCTGCGCGCATACCGGTCGATCTCCTTCCGGGCGATGGCGCGGCAGTGCGACTACGCGCACTCAACGCTTGCCGCGATGGCCAACGGATTCCAGCCCATCACGGTGCGGGGGCTGCTGGCCTTTCTTGATGCATGCCGGGTATCGAGCTTCGCAGAGCGGGTCGAGTGGCTGGACCTGCTGGAACGGACCTGCACGAGCCCTCGCCGGCGCCTTGATGCCGCCCGTGAACAGGTGCGTCTGCGCACGCTGATGTCCGGAAGCGCCCCGGATACCTCAGTTACCGCACCTCTGGGGCAGCAGGACGACGGTGACACGAGTCCACGCCACTGGCCGGAGCTGCAGCGGCCCGCATGGCCGAGGCAGAGGGCCGTGCAGGTCGACCGGCATCTACTCAAGGCCGACCTACAGGCGCTGAACCGGTACTACGGCGTGCAGTTCGTCTCTTTGCTTGCCCGGCACACAGGCATCACCGTCGCATCCCTGAAGCGGTACCTGCACAACGAGATCGCCTTTCTCGGAGGGGATCAAATGAACAGGCTGGCGGCCGCCTTGGTGAGGCTGGGCAGCACGCCGCCGCCTCGCGACCGTCTCTCTTCCGTTTTGCCCCCCCTTGGCCAACTGGTATCCGCCTCCCAGCCAGTCACGCCGGGAGCTCTTCCCCTGACAGGGAGGGCAGGATTGAGCTAGGCAAGGGCGGCGAAGAAGCGAAGGCGCAAGCAATCGCGCCTCGACGGGCGTAGGCGGCCGGACCGGTCCACCAGGAGACGAAAGGCGACACAGGGGTTTTGCCTCAGAGGGCTCAGCGCGCTTTGTGTTACCGAGGTCAGCCTTCGCTGCGGGTGGGAGTGAAGGCGCGCAAGAAGCCCGCCCGACGGTGTCGATTGCGCTCAGTGCGAGCCCGTCACGGCCTGCCCCTCCCCGAGACAGCAAGCGTTCTTGCCGATCAGCGGGGCCGCCAGGTGCGTACTTCGAGGTGGACGATGTGGGCA
The DNA here is from genome assembly GCF_055657265.1 of Streptomyces sp. NPDC107575. Classification (NCBI taxonomy): domain Bacteria; kingdom Bacillati; phylum Actinomycetota; class Actinomycetes; order Kitasatosporales; family Streptomycetaceae; genus Streptomyces; species Streptomyces sp. NPDC107575. The sequence goes on from NZ_JBVKBG010000014.1 coordinate 23,285, forward strand.
TCGGTGTGGATGCGGCCGGTCTCGATGAGCCACTGCTGGACGGCGGCGGTGACGTCTCCGCCAGCGGCGTCGACGCGCTGGGCGAAGTCGGCGGCGTCGAAGCCGCCGGTGGCGGCGGAGCCGTAGGAGCGTTCCTCGGTGTGGTCGGTGCGCTGGATGACGTCGCGGCGGATGCCGGGCGAGTCGGTGCGGCTGCCCGAGGGCATCACGTAGCCGGACTGGTGCAGGCGCACCGTGAAGGCCAACTTCAGGCCGCGGCGGGCGGCTTCGGCGATCAGGGGGCGCAGGCGGGCGGAGCCGGAGGCGATGGCCTGGGCGGCGACGCGGCCGGTGCCGGTGCCGGTGGGGGTGATCAGGACGGCCTTCGACCGGACGCGGGCGCGGGTGCCCTTGGCGGTGGTGCGGCGGGTGGTGTGACGGGCGGCCAGGGCGGCGAGTTCGGGGACGTCGGTGATGCCGCCTTCTGTGACGGCGTCGAGGACGTGGCGCAGGGCGGGGACGAAGGCGGCGCCCTTGTGTTTTGTGTAGAACTGGGAGACCAGGGAGGGGTCGCGGTCGATGATGCGGGCGATGTCGCGTTTGGTGTAGCCGGCCTGCTGGAGCTGGTCGGCGAGTTGGGCGGCCTCGTTCAACTCGGGCGCGGGGGCGAGTTGTTGGCGGCGTGTGCGTGGGGGCATCAGGCACCGGCCGTGGTCGGGGCGGGCGTGAGGGCGGCGCGTCCGGCATCGCGCAGGGTGAGGAGTTGTTCCTCGGTGGTGGGTGCGGCGAGGGGGCCGGTGAGGTGGCCCTTTTTGAGGTAGTCGCCGGGCTGCTGGTGGTAGGGCCAGGCCTGGGGCTGGGTGAGGTAGAGGGCGTCGGTGCGGAACGCGATGACGGTGCCGGGGGCGGCGTGCAGGGCACCGGCGTAGGTGTCCTCGGCACGGTGGCGCTGGGTGAGCAGAGCGGCCCGGGCGCCGGACCAGATGGCGGCGGCCCATTCGGGGTGGGCGTTGGGGTCGCGGCTGAAGCCGGTGGGCTTCTGCCAGGTGATCGTGTCGTCGTCGAAGCCGATGATTTCAGCGTCCGGCGGGACGTCGCGTTCCTGGGTGCGGGGGGTGGTGCCGGTGACCATGCGGGGGCGCTGGGCGAAGGAGCCGATGCCGTACAGGAGGATGGCGCGGACGGCGCGGGAGGCGAGGTGGGCGGCGCGGGCCTGCTGAGGGTCCTGCTGGAAGTGGGCCTGGGCGCTGAGGTTGGACCAGGCTTCTTTCAGCTTTTTGGCCCACTCGTCGAGGGGTTTGCCGTCGTCCCAGAGGATGCCGTCGAGGACCTCGACCTTCCAGGGGCCGAGGGGGTTGGTCAGGGCGGTGTGGACTTCGGGGCCGCCGGCCCAGGTGGTGAAGGTGGTGACGGGGGTGGCCGGGTAGTGCCAGGCGCGGTCGCCAGGGGCGGGGGCCGGGAGAAGGCCGACGTGGTCCCAGGTGTCGGGGACGGTGGCGCGGATGTGCCAGTGCCCGCACCCGTACAGGGCGCGCGCCTGCTCCTTCTCCGACCAGGCGGCGAACTGGCGGCCGGTGATGCGGCGGGGAGTGCCGACCGGGGACTTCCAGGTGTGCTTGGCGTAGGCGAAAGTGCGGTCGTACTCCACCAGTTGGGGCAGTACCTCCGGCACGCGGGGCGGGGCGAGGAGTTCATTGCGGCCCTGCCCGGCGGTGGCATGGAGCAGGCCGCGCAGTTCCTCCGACAGGACGGGGTAGCCCTCGGAGTACTGGCCGCGGGCGGGGATGCTGCGGGTCCACAGGTCGCGGCCGGTCTGCGAGGGCGAGCCCATCAGCACAGCATCGTCGAAGTGGCGGCGCAGGGCCTGCCAGAGCAGGACGAAGGCGTCGCGGGCGGTGGCGGGGGTGTCGCCGTCCTCGAGGTCGAACCACTCCCCCATGGAGCGGATTTCGACATGGGCGGATTCGTCGTCGCTCACGTAGCGGGCGACGGGGTAGCGGGCGTGGACGAAGTGGCCGGCCATCCGGTCGCGGCCGCGGCCGGTGTCGGTGCGCCAGCCGGGGGTGGGGGCGTTGAGCCAGGCGGCGACGGCGTCGCGCAGGTAGGGGTGGCGCTCGGCGTCGCGGTGCCAGGGGGCGCCTGCGGTGATGTAGATGCGTTCGGCGCCCTCGGGCAGGGTGTGGAAGACCGCGGTCAGGAGGTCGGCTGCGGAGCGGGTGCCGAGGTCGAGACGGTGGGTCTGGTTGCGGTGGACCAGGATGCCGGTGTCGGTGTCGAGGAAGACGGTGGAGCGGGTCTGCTGGGTGAAGTTGGGGCGGGTGGAGGCCAGGCTCCGGGTGTGGGTGAACCAGGCGTCGCCCTCGTTGCCTTCGGGGATCGAGGGCAGGGTGCGCGGCTCGCCCTCTCCCATGACCGGGGCCGCGAGCGGAGCCGTGGCCGCAGACGGCGCCGGCGGCTGCGCGGCTTCGGCGGCCGGGCTAGTCGGCGGTGCCGTGGGTTGCGGTGCAGTGTCGAGGGTGCCGGCCGGTTCGGCGGTCATTGCGGGTTCAGGCGCAAGGGCAGCAGGGACGGACAGGGGCTGAGGCGCCAGGGTGGGTGCGCGGTCGACGACTTCGGCCAGGCTCAGTCCGGCGGCCGGGGCGATGCGTTCCGCCCTAGCCTTCTCGTAGGTGGCCAGTTGGGCGATCTGCTTGTCGCGTTCGGCTTCCAGCTTGGCGAGTACTGCCTGGGTCTTCTTGATGTCGTCGCGGACTGTCCGCAGGTCGGCGAGCGTGGCGTTGTAGCTCTGTGCGTCCATCAGGGTCCTTGGCATGGGGTGGCGGGTCAGCCGGTGGGGCGGGTAGCGACGTAGGCGATGGGCCCGCTGGAGTGGGAGGGCAGCCGGGTCCCGAGCAGGTGGTCGGCGAGTCGTTTCTCGTCGTCGGTGACCCCGGTGAGGTGTTTGACGGGGGTGGCCAGGTCGGTGATGTATCCGGCCAGGCGGGCGTGCGGGAAGGCGCGGCGCCCCTGGGCGTTGGTCTCCCACCGCTCCAGCCCGGTCAGTATGGCCACCACGTATCCGGCGACAGTGACGGGCAGGATGCCGGCGGCTGCGACGCTCGCGGCGTCGCAGCGCCACCACCCGCGCAGCGCTCTGAGCAGGGTCTCGGGCGGCAGTGAGGCTGCGAATCCAGTCCAGTCGCGGTCGTTCTCGGCGACGTGCCGGGCGGCGTCCACGCGAAGGACCGCGATCTCGTCTGCCTCCACATGGTGGAGGGGCGCGTGGGTGCGGGCGGCAAGGCTCTGCACGGTGGCGAGCGGGATCATCACACGTACGCCGCGGCGAGTGAGGTCGGGGAGCAGTCCGGCATGGACCAGGCGGCGCAGGGTGGTGATGGCGCAGCCCAGTTCCTGGGCTGCTTGGCCTGTGGTCAGCAGCACACGCGCCCCTCCTTCCACTCTCAGCATTCAAGTAAACTCAGTTATTTGATCGTACTCGATTGTAGGTGTGGGGTGACAGGGTGTCAAAGAGGAAGGTGCGTCCTCTGGTTGTACTGACCGGTCTCGGGTCGCGGCCGTCGTCTGGCGAGCGCTTCCCGCTGCCCCGTTTTCTCGTCGGGCGCTACACGTTGTGGCGTGCCCGGGCTTCCTGAACGGCCCAGATCGCGGCCGACGGCCCGGCCAACAGGGTCAGTGCGTCGATGCCGAAGTGGGCCGCGAGGGTGTCGCAGTCGTCGAGACTCCATGTCGCTGTGCCGCTCTGGCGGCGGCTGACCTGGGCTGGGCTCACCCCGATGGCGTCGGCCAACTCTGTCTGTGTCTTGCCTGTTTCGTGCAGGAGTGTTGCCACGGTGGCGCGCAACTGGTGTGCCAAGGACATGCCCACGCGAGCGGCTCCTTTGAGAAGGAGAAGGTCGGGGGAACCCTAGCGCGTGCTGTCCGGGCCGTTCGCCGTTCGTGCCGAGCCCCTTCCCGGAGCAGGGGGTTGCTCGGCACGGGGCGTGCGGCTCACAGGTTGTTGTGTCTGGCCTGGTCGGCCGCGGGGCCTTGCGCACCGATCTTCAGCAGGCGGGTCTCGATGGCCAGTGGGCTACGTCCGAATTCCTCGCTGAGTTGCGGGGCGAGAATCCCCTCGGAGCACCGTTGCGCAAGGGCGATCTCTTCCTGTTCGGTCCAGCGGGCATGGGTGTTGGCGTGTTCGAGCCGGCGCTGTTCGATTGAGGACAGTGCATTGGAGGCCGGCCTGGCCGGGGCTGGGCGGGTGAAGTTGTTCTGTTGGTGGAAACGTCGCGCTGGCTGTTGCGACGCGCTGGGAGCCCATGCACCTCCTTCGGCCGGCGGCGCTGGTGAACTTGGCAGTGTTCCCGGGACAGTGTTGTTCAACAGGCGCGCCAGGAACGAGAGGTGGGATGCGTCGACGGCACCGTGCAGCTCACCTTGGATCTCTCCGCCGGTGCCGGTGATGACGATGTCAATGCTCAGAGCAGCCCCGGTGGCGTTGTCCTGAGTTGCGGTGAGCGAGTAGTGCGAGCCGTGCGCGGTGAAGCTGTTTTCCAGGGCCGGGCTGGGCCCACCGCTGTTGCGCTGGGCGGGGATGAGGGTGGAGCCCATCGGGGAGGCCAGGAGGGTGTGGACAGGCCAGGTCGCCTGGAATCGGCCGCCGCTGTCCAGTTGGTAGAGGACCGGGCTCGGCTCGAGGTCGGTGACGCCGAACAGGACGGTGAGGGCCTGTCCGGCGAAAGGGCTGTCCGCTTCGGGGGTCCCCGGCACGGGCTGGTAGGTGAGCAGTCCGCGGGAGGGCGGTTCGCTGCCGGTCAGGGGGGTGTCGGGTTCGCCGTGCCAGTGTCCATGGGTGTCCTGGAAGGCGTAGATGAGTGTCATGAGGGCTCCGTGAGAGAAGTCAGTAGTGGAACTGGACGCGTTCGAGGTCGCTGATGGTCACGGCGGCCTGTTGCTGGTCGGGGGGTAGTGCGCGGAAGAAGTAGGCCTCCCCGATGCCGTCGGCGAGGATGCGGCGCAGTTCGCTGTCGTCGGCGTCGCGGTGGCGGGCGTCGAAGAGGCGAGCTGCGTGCAATGCGGGGAGGTCTTCGGTGAGGCGGCGTATGCGGTGGTCGGGGAACTCTCCGGCCGGGGTGGTGTAGGTGAAGCGGGCGTGGAGTTGAGTGGTGACGCATCCGTTGTGGTGGAGGATCTGCTCGTGGGCTCGGCGTCGGACGGTGGGCTGCCAGCTGCGGTAGATCTCCCGTTCGATGAGGCGTGCGTGGGTGTCGGTGAGGTGGTCCAGGTCGTGTCCTTGCGCCCAGCGGTCCACGGTCGGGGGAAGGGCGAAGATCCGTGCGGCGAGGGTGGTGGGCTCCTGGATTTTCAGCAGGACGCGCAGCCGGGCTGCGGGCTTGGCGGGCGGTTGGCGAGTCCAGTGCCGTTCGTCGGCCAGGTCCAGGGCGTGCGTGATGGATGTGGTCGCGGGAGGCGTGTGCATGGCGGTCGTTTTCGTGCCAGGGCGTTGCTGTGCGCGTGATGTGTCGTTGTTATGCGGTGAGTTGGCAGCCAGGGGCATGGAGGTGGGGCGGTGCAGGAGGTGCAGGAGGTGCATCCCAAACCGGTGGGGCTGACTGCTGTTCCGGGTGAGACGACCGGTTCGTTCGTCCGGCGGCTGGCCCTCGTGAACGACCTTCCGGTGGCGTCGGTGCTGAAGGATGCGGCGGGCGGCGCTCGGGTCGAGGCGTGGACCGCCCCGCGGGCTCATGAGGTGTTCTTGAGTGGTGAGGGGGTAGAACGGCTGGCCGTCATGGCGTGGCGGACTCCGGACGAGCTGCGGCGGATCCTGCCGACGCTGGAGGTGACGGGCCGGGGCCGGCGGCCGGTGCGGGTGGCCGCGTGGCCGGTGGGGTGGACGGTTCTCGAGCCGTGCGCGGGGTGCCTGGCGCGGCAGGAGGACATCGTGGCCGCGGTGTGGTGGGCCGGCCGGGAGACGTGGCAGGTGTGCGTGCGCCACGGACGGTGGCTGCGCGACCCGGCAGGGGCTGGGCCGGCCCAGGTGAGCCTGTCGGGCCTGGCCGAGGTCGTGCAGGCTCATCGCCGATGGCTGCGGATGCGGCGCCGGGTGGGGCCCTACGCGCGGATGCTGCTGGCGGATGCGCTGCAGGTGGCGGTCTGCTGGTGGCAGGAACGGCTGATGGGGGCGGAGACCGTGTGGGCGCGACGGGAGGCCGTGTTGGGGGCCGGGCGCACGGAGTGGGCCGCACCGCTCGTGGTCTACCCGGAGGCGGTCGTGGTCGCGGAGGCGATGGCGGTGTTCGAGCGGCAGCGGCGGTGGGGGCGGGAGTTCGCCGGGGGCGCGCCAGGCTGGGTCTCGCGTCACTGGATCACCTTCGTCGGGGAACGGTTGCGGATGGGCGCGGCGATGGAGCAGGCCGGCTATCGGGCGCTGCGGGAGTGGACGCTGCTGCACCGGGTCCAGGCCCCGGTGGTCTCCCGGCTGGCCGGCCGGAGGCCGCCCGCGGACTACCTGTCGCAGCAGCTGCCCGTTCTGGAGCCGCACCGCGGGTCGGTGGCGTACGGGCCGCTGGAGGACGCGTCCTGTCTGCCGTGGCGGCTGGGGCGGCCGGTAAGCGTGCTGGAGTGAGCACCGGCTGGCGGACTCACCAGGCGGGGCAGGACTCCTTGAGGGTGCGGGCCGCGTTGGCCCGATCGGTGCATTGATCCTGGTACCAGTCCATGGGCCGGGATGCGACGGGCCGGATGTGGCCGGGCGCCAGGCCGAGCCGGAATCCGCAGTTCGGTCCGCCGGTGATGTCGGTGAGTTGGGGTGTGCGGGTCGCGTAGACGATGTGGTCGTCGGCGACGGCGAGGGGGAACCGGCCGTCGCGGGCGGTTTGGCACAGTTTCCGGTGGAGGTTGGCGCGGGCGTTGGCGATGAGGGCGCTGTGCACGTCGGGGCGCCAGGTGGGGTCGGCCGCTGTGGGCCATGGCCGCTGCATCTGCTCATCGGGGCGGGACGGCAGCCGGGACAGGCCGGTCATGGCGTCGTCGATCGTGGCGTGCACCGCGTGCAGGAGCAGCCGCGAGGGGGCGTGGCTGTCTGACAGGCGCGCCAGGCCGTCCGTCAGATCGTGGGGGTCCATGTCGGGGGTCAGGCCCAAGCGCTCGAAGACGGCCAGGCGGGACTCGCGCAGGCGCTTGTACCAGGGTGAGAGGTAGGGGCCGCTGTAGTCGGTGCGCAGCCAGGCCCGGAGAGGCTGGGGCTGTGCGTCGCGGATGGCGGCGTGCGCGAGGGCGGGGGTGGTGTACCAGGCCAGTCCTTCGCCGGCGAACGCGGGCGGCAGATGTGGGTGGGTGCCCCTCGCGCTGGAGAGGTCGACGAGCCAGCTGCCCGGCACTTTCGGGTCGAATCGCGGATGGTGGACGAGGCGTGCGGGGCCGTCGCCGACCTGTAGGTTGCTGCTGTCGGCGAAGCGAGGCAGGTTGATCGCGAAGCACACCACATGCGGGGACTGGGCCTCCTCCGGGGTGGGAGGGCGCCACCAGTTGATATCGGCGTCGGCCAGCGTGTCCCCGTCGGACAGCGGGTGGCCGGGGGGTGCTTCGCAGGGGGCGGGTTCGGTGCAGCTGAGAGCCGCACGCACTCCGGTGGCGACCCGTACGCCGGTGCGGGTGTGACGGTGTTCGGCCGGCCGCAGGTCGAGCATGAAGTGATGCCCGCACTCGCCGGGTTCTCCGATGGGCGGCCGCACCAGGCGGGCGTACCGGCCGAGGAAGCCGGCGAGTTGGGCGGCCGTGAGGTTCACGGGCAGGCGCCAGGTGTCGTGGTGGAGTGCGCCCCACGCAGTGATGGCGAGGTGGACCGTGTCGCAGTGCGGGTCGCCGCTGACGGGGTGCAGTCGCATCCAGGGACCCAGCCCGCGGTCGTCGGTCTGCCAGCCGATGCTGCGCAATTCCCGCGGCAGCGGGTGGTCGCTGCGCGGATGCGCGGCGGTGGGGGCCTGGGCGGGCAGGCCCAGGCGGAGCAGGGCCGTGTCGGTCAGGACGAGGAGTGGCCCGGTGGGCAGGGCTTCCTTGCGGTCGGGGGGTGCGCCGAGGGAGGCCCGTAGGGACCATTCGATGAGGTCTGCCAGATTGCGGGAGGTGCAGTCGCGGGTGCGCCCGTCGGCCAGGTGGGCCAGCAGTCCCGTGGAGCTGGCTTCGACGACTGCCAACGGGCCGTTGGCGTAGCGGCGTTGATGCACCGGTGGGTACGGCAGGGTTCGCGCAGGCCGTGCCGGTGACGGTACGGGGCCGGCCGGGAGGGTCGGGCCTGGTGCGGCTGTTGGATGTGGGATGGCAGGGGCTGGGCGGGTGGCCGGGGGCCGGGGCGTGGAGCCTGGGGCGGGGCAGCGGGTACCCAAGTGCTGGGGGCGTCCGTCGACTCGTTGGAGGGTGGGTTCGTTGCAGCGTCGGCAGCGGTCCGGGGCGGTGACGCTGGTGGGCAGTTCGTGTCGCAGGCGGCCGAGGGCGGCCCGGTCCGGCAGCATCTGCGGGACCGGGTACTGGGGAGGCGTTCCGGTGTGGCGGGCCTCGAGGGCGGCCAACAGGTAGCCGTAGGTGCCTTCCTGGTCGCCGAGAGGGGTGGCCGTGCCCTGCTCCCACTGGGTCAGGGCGTCCTCGGTGACGTCGCAGGCATCGGCCACCTGCCGTGGACTGAGGGCGGCTTGGGTGCGCACCCGGATCCGGTCGGCGGGGGCTGGGAGGGGCGGGCGTGACCGGCCGGCAACGATCGCGGTCGGCTCGAACAGAGCATCTTCCATGGCTGCTTCGTCTCCCCCTGGCTGCGTGCATGGCATGGATGCCGCAAGGCGAATGCCTTGCGGCGTGCGGCGCAGCGTTCCATGCACAGCACGCCGCTTGCGTGGAACGCAAAAACGGTCCATCACGACGCTGAACTGCACAGACACAGGTTCGAGGGCCGTGCGAATTTAGTCCGTTCGTGCGAGCGTGCGGCCGCGGTTGCCGTGCGCCCCGCCCGCCGCGCGTGCGTACCGCCCGACCAGCAGCGCGGTGGCCTACAGCACGCCAACTGGGGGCGCGAGCCCTCTCGTTGTGCGCTCACTTGTCCGAGTGCAAGGCCGTGCGATCGCTTCCATTCCGGCATTCGGATTGGACACCGTGTTCGCTGTCGCCGATGCGTTCGAAGCACGGCGTTGCGTTGTCGTGTCGTCCTGGAGGTCTGGTGGTCAGCGATGTGGTGTGGGGGCAGTTCCGCTCCCGGGCGGGGCGACTGCGGGAGCTCCCGGTTCGCGAGTTGCGCGAGGAGCGGCTGGAGGAACGCGCCGGGGTATGGGAGCCGAAGCGGTACCGGGGGCGGCGGGCGATCGCCACGTGGTGGCGGCCGGCGGACCGGGCCGGGCACGTCGGGTGCGCGACGCTGGGGGCGCTGGATGCGGCGGTGGCGCTGGAGTTCGACCCTGAGGTCGTGACGTTCTCGTCGTGGCCGGTGCGGCTGCACTGGGGCGACGCTGCCCCTGGTTATGTGCCGGACTTCTTCGTCCGCCTCGGCGACGGGCGGGGCCGGCTGCTGGTGCGCCGTCCCGCTGCGTCCGGTCCGGAATCCGGCCGCTGGCAGAGCACTCTTGGTCTGCTGGAGGCCGCTGGTGAGCAGGCGGGCTGGCAGGTGCGGGTGCATGACGGTGACGAGGATCCGGTCGTGGTGCGCAACCGGCAGCGTCTGGCGCGCTACCGGCACGATCGGTTCGCCGACGCCGACATCGCCGGCGCCCTGGGTCGGGCGTTCACCGAGCCGCGCTGCTTCGACCAGGGTGTCGCGGCCAGCGGCATGCCCCCGTTCGCCGCCACCTCCTGCGGGTTGCATCTGATCTGGCGGGGCGAGCTGTGCTTCGACTGGGGACGGCCGTTCGTGCCGGGCCGCACGGTGGTCTGGTCGCACCCGCAGGAGGCGGTGTGAGCGTCCCGCTCGAGGCTCCGCCGGGGAGCGTGGCGGTGGGCGGCGTCGTGCGCTGGCACGGCGACACCTACCTGGTGGCCGCGCTGCAGGGGGCCAGTGCGCATCTGCTCAGCCAGCATGCGGACGGCGAGGATGCCGTCGTGCTGTTGGATGCCCTGTACTCCTCCCCCGGATTCCGTGTGCTGGACGGCCGGCCCCACCCGCAGGAAGCGCAGGCCAATCCAGACCCCTCACGGGTGGAGGCCGGGCCGGACCGGCCCGGCCTGGGGTGCGCGGTGCTGCTCGAGGGCCTGCCCGTTCCGCTGCGCAGGGATGCCGAGTTCTGGCTGGACCACGTGCTCGAGGTGCACACCGGGCTGCCCGGCTTCGCCGAACCCGGGACCCGGCCGCGGTCCTGCTACGACCCCGAACTGACCACGCTGCGGCAGCGGTACGCGTCCAAGGCCGCCGAGCTGACCGCGGCCCACCACCCGGTGTCGGCCGCGACCGTGGAACGCAAGCGGCTTGCCTGGCTGCGCCAGGGCGTGTGGGGGCTCGTCGACCAGCGCAGCCTGCGCGGCCGCACCGCCTACGGCCGAGTCGACGAACAGGTCGTGCAGCTGCTGCTCAAGATCGAGCACCGGCACCGGCAGCAGTCGATCGGAACCCGTTCGCGGCTGTACGAGTGGCTGCAGCGGGCCTGCCGACGGAAGTTCAAGAAGAAGGCGGACGAGTTCATCCCGTCCCGCGCCACGTTCTATCGGCTCCTGGACCGGCTCGGCATCGCGTGCGGCAAGGAGACGACACGCGGCCGCAACGACGACGCCAACCGGACCGATCCGCCCTACACGCTGGCGATGGCGACCGCGCCGGGCGAGCAGGTGCAGATCGACACCACCGCGCTCGATCTCAAGGCCCTGGACGAGACCGGGCGGATCGTCTCGCTCGAGCTGACCGCCGCCATCGACGTCGCGTCCCGCAGCATCCTGGCGGCCGTGGTCCGCCCGAAGTCCTCCGGCAGCAAGACCGGCTCGTCCTCGCGCAGGCACGGCGGGCAGGCCACCAAGGCCGTCGACGCGCTGCTGCTGCTCGCGGAGATGTGCACGCCGCAGCCGCTGCGTCCGCACTGGTCGCCCCGTGCCGCCGCCAAGGGCTCGGACCTACCGTATGCGGAACTCGTCGAGGCCGACGAGCGCATGGAGGGCGCGGCCGCCCGGCCGGTGATCGTGCCCGACATGATCGTCATGGACAACGGCAAGGTGTTCGCCGGGAACGCCTTCATGGACGCCTGCGCCCAGTTGCGCATCACGGTGCGGCCGGCCTGCTTCAACTCCCCCACCCACAAGGCGATCATCGAGCGGACCTTCGGGTCAATCAAGAGCCTGTTCAGCCAGTACCTGCCCGGCTACATGGGCAAGAGCCTGGCGCAGCAGGGCAAGCACGTCGGCCGGGAGCGGCTGTGGCGTGTCGATCAGGTCAATGACTTCCTGCAGCAGTGGCTCGTGCTGGGCTGGCAGATGCGCCCGCATGACGAGCTGCGCAGCCCGTTCGCTCCGTCGATGCCGCCGCGCACCCCGAATCAGATGTTCGCCGCGCACGTGGCCAGCATGGGGTACGCGCCGGTGCGGCTGAGCGCCGAGGACCGGTTGCGGCTGCTGCCGACCGCCTGGCTGTCGGTCACGGACAAGGGCATCCGGTTCAACAACCGCACCTACGACAGCCGTGCCCTGAACGGTTTCCGCGGCGAGCGGTCGGGCTGGCTGGGCAAGGGGCGGCGCTGGCCGGTGCGCTTCCACCCGCACCAGCCGGAGAAGGTCTGGCTGCAGACGACTGCCGCTGGCGGCTGGAAGGAGGCCGAGTTCGTGTTCCAGCGGCTCATCGGCGACGGATGGACCGAGCAGGTCTGGGACCTGGCCACCGCCCAGCACATCGAGAACGGCGGCACTACCAAGAACGAGGCCGCCATCGCCCGCATCGTGCGCGCCCTGCTGGAGCGCGCCGGCCGGGGCCCCTCGCCCGCCGCAGTGGGCGAGAGGCGGCCGGGGCCCATCGACCGCGGTATGCAGGTCGGCGTCGAACCGGCCGGCAACCCTTATGAAGGCATCCCCGCCCCCGACTTCGCCGCCGTCCGGGCGCTGCCCAGCCTGGAGGTGCCCCTGAACCGTCTCGGCCGAGGCCTGCCCCGCCCGCTCCCCCAGCCCCCGGACTCCGATCCCGCCAAGTCGGCCTTGCCGGAGCCGGCATGACGGCACCCGCTCCCCCGGCGGCTGGTGACGATGCCCTGCTCCTGCCCGCCACCGAGCGGGCGGGCTGGCAGGCCCGCCTGGACCACGTCGTCACCGCCCCGGACCTGGCCGACTGCCCGCCTCCCGCATCGCCCGCCGCGGAGGGTGTCGCCCCCGACGATCCCCGCATGCGCTATCACGCCACCATGCTCCGGGTAGAGACCCCGGCCATCGCCAAGGCCCATACCCTCGCCCGCCGGCTGTGGCTGGCCAGCAGCCCCCGCCACGAGGGCCAGTTGCACCTGGCCCTCGACGGGCCCGGCGAGACCGGCATGTCCACGGTGCTGCGCCACATCGGGCGCCTCTTCGAGGGCATCGTCCGCGACCAGCTCCCCCGCGATGCGAAACGAATCCCCGTCATCCACATCAATGCGCCGCTCACCCCCGGCAGCAAGCTGGACATGTCGATCCCCTTCGCCGAGTTCCTGGGCTTCAAGCACACCAAGGACCCCGAGACCGCCTCCCGCAGCACCGACATGACCGGACCGGTCTGCCACGTGATGAAGACGCGCGGCACACGCCTCGTCCTGGTCGACGGCATCGACCGCCTCGACAACAACGAACTGGCCACCGTCTTCACCTACTTCGACTACCTGTCGGCCGAGTGCGACGTCTGCTTCGTCTACTGCGGCGTCGGCGCCCGGGAGATCGTCAACGACGCCCGCAGCGGCAAGCGCCCCTCTCCGGCGGGCGCGCGGTCCGGCGGCATCCCCACGCTGCCCGTGCTGCCCATCCCTTACAGCCCCGACGACCACGCCCTGTTCCACGCGGTCGTCAAGTCCTTCGACGAGAACCTGCGCCTGCACCGGCACCAGCCCGGCGACCTGCTGAAACTCGCCGCACATCTGCACCGTCGGAGCGGCGGATACATGAAGCCGCTGTCCCAACTCATCTGCCACAGCGCCCAGGAGGCCATCGAGACCGGCCTCGAGGCCGTCACCGCAGACCTCCTGGACAGCCAGCTGGTCGGCATCTTCGACAGCGACCCATTCCAGCTGCCCTGACGCACCATCGAAGCAAGGTCACCGAACTCGCCCTGCCCGCGCAGGGGTTGATTCGCGGCGGCGATCCGATTCTGCAGATTCGCCCCGCATCCAGTCCTCTTATCCGCTCGTTGCACTGCACTCCCCCGACTGCACTCGGCCGCCGGGGGGCCTGCCTTCCGTTCCGCGAGCGGCGCAGCGCGGCTGACCTCGCTTCGCCTCAGGCACCGCACCGCAACGCACGTCAACCACTCACTCCAGGAAGAACAGTCCATGCCGCTATTTCACTGCGGGATCAAGGCCAGGCCCCTCGGCGCTGCCCCGTGGCAGCGCCACAGGCCTTGCAACGAAACGATCGAGGATGACAACCGGGAACTGTCCGCCATGCGCCAGTCGCAGGCTCGTCACGACACAGCCGAACCTCTTGCCCTGCTCGCCACCGAGTGCGCGGTGGGCCACGTGCCCCAGGACGAGCCGCGGTACGTGGCTCACCGCGCACTCGGACGCCACCCCGTCGCTGCGCGCCGCGGCGAACCGGGCCGAGGCCGGGAAGACGGCACGAGGGGAGGTGCGGTCGCGTGAGCAAGAGCCGCAAATCCTCATCTCGCCCGCGCACCGGCGTCGCCGGACGCACGACCCTCGTCGTGGACCTCCTCGAGGTCGGCGCGCTGTACGGCAATCTGACGCTGCGCGCCGGGCGGGGCACCGGTCGGCCCGCCTGCATCGGCTTGCCTGCCGAGGTGCTCCCCAGCTTCCTGTCCAGCCTCAAGCACGCCCGTCTGGATGCCGAGGAGGAGTACTGGAGCGTGGTACGCCATGTCATGGCCTCCGCGCCCAGCGCCACTCCCGCTCAGGCGGCGCAGGCCATGGAGCGGTGGCTGCTCAAGCAGAACTGGAGCAAGGTACTGGGCGCCCTGCCCGACGACCATGCCCACTCCCTGCCCCTGATCACCTACGCCGGGCACATCGGCTTCCGGCTGACGCCTCCGTACGCGACCAAACGGTTGCTGGCCATCTTCGACCCTCTGCAATTCCACCGTGTGGAAGCGGCATTGCTGCGTGGCTGCTCACTTGCTCGGCAGCAGGCGGCGGACGCGCCCGTGCATCCACGCGACGCTCTCGCTCTGGCTCTGCGTGACCTGTGCAGCCAGCCGTGGCCGCCGGGGCCGGCCCCGGATCCGTCTCCCGAGGAGGCCAGCCAGTACATGCAGAGCCGCTTTGAGGCGTTCCAGCGCCGTTCCCCCTACATGCGTGCGGAGCAGAACAACCTCGATCTGGGGCCAGCGTCCTCCTGACCCCGGCGGCTCGCCTCTCACGCTGCCCCTGCGGCGGTGCCCGGTGACGTCTTGGACTTCGACTCTGCCAGCGATGACCGCCGGGGCCGCGGCGGCTGTCTGCTGCCCGCGCTGTGTCCTGCCATGGGAAGGTCAGCCGAGCCAGTCGGTTGGGATCAGTGCGACCGAGTCGCCGTCCCGGGGGCGCCAGTTTCCGATCACACACTTCTGGAACCAGGCATCGGGCAGGTTGGCGTGATCGCACACGATGATCTGCAGGTTCCCTTCGTTGAGTTCGGCGACGTACAGGAGCAGTTCGAAGTACGCGGTGACGGTTGCCCAGTCGGCGTCATCGAAAAGGCTGGCGTCGTGGACCTGCTCGGGGAAGAAGGCCTGGGTCGGCTGGTCGAGCATGAGGAAGCTCGGGACGGGTCGGTGGTGGCGCCGGAAGTAGGTGTGCAGGGCGAGGTGGGCAACTAGGTGATAGCCGATCCAGTTCTTGGCGCTGCCGATCCGGCTGAGCGGGAGCCGGCCCGTTGCACGGCGCAGCACGACGTTCAGTTGACTGAGGCTGATGCGGGCCTCCTCGGCAAAGACGGCCTCGCCGAGGTGGAGGCGCCGGGCCCAAGCAGTCATGTCGGCGGCGATGTCGGTCAGGCGGCGCTCCGTCTCGGCGGCGACGTCGTCCTCGTCGATCATTTCCTGCAGGCCCGCCACACGGTCGCGGGCCAGTTCCACTTCGCTGCGCAGCCTGGCCAGGTCGTTGTCGGGGACGGTGGCGTGGACGAGGGCCTGTGAGATGCGTCCTTGGACGTGGGCGACGCGCACATGCTGTTCCTGCAGGCTGTGCATCGCCTGGTCGCTGGCGATGAGCTCGCGCATCTGGGCGCCGTTGAGGCGCAGTTGCTCGGCAATTCGCTCTCGTTCGGTGTGCAGACTGCGACGGTGGGCGTCGCGTACGGGCTGGAGTGTCTGGGCCTTGTCGAGTTCGGCGGCCAGGTGCTGGGTCAGTTCCGTGAGGTCGGCTGCTGCCGGATCGGGGCTCTCCAGCGCCTGGTTGCACATAGGACAGACGGCGGCGCTGTGGTCGCCTTCAGGGCCCAGCAGGTCGAGGGATTTGAGGCGGCCGAGTTGGAGATGGAGTTCGCCGGTGAATGCAGTGCCCTGGGCACGCCAGCGGTCGACGGCGGCCAAGGCTTCGTCATAGCGCTGGAGTTGTTCACGCAGAGCGCGCCGCTCCTCGGACAGGTCCTGGCGTAGGTCGCGGGTGATCAAAGGCGCAGCGGTGGCGGGGGCGGCGGCGAGTGCCTGGTGCAGCAAGGAGGGGATCTGGGCGGGTTCCGGGGTGGTGGGGACGTCGGTGAGAAGGCCCTCGTTCTCGGCGAGCCGGATGAGCGCCAGGCCGTCGGCGTCGGCGGTGCTGCGAAGGCGCTCGGCTTCGTCGAGTGCGCGCTGGGCGGCACGTTGGGCGCGTTGCGCTTCGCCGAGGTGGAAGCGGCGTAGGGCCTGGTCAGGGCCGGCGGCGCCGAGGAAGTAGGGCAGGGTGTCCTTGATGGTCTGGGCGATGCCCGTCTCGCCCTGGCGGTGGAAGAGGCGCTGCTTGTCAGCGATCTCGTTCTGGCTCTGGAAGCACAGCAGCGCCGCTTGGGCGATGGACACGTCGAAGGGCGAGCGGCCGGCCCCCTGGGGAGGCTGGAACCGGAAGTCCTCGATGCCCAGGCGGGCGCTCAGCTCGCTGCGCAGAAATGCGGTGTTGGAGTCGGCCACGAGATCCTGCACGCGAGGCAGGTCAAGGCTGTCGTCGCCGGTGCGGACCATGGCCTGGGTGGTGGAGGCGCCACTGGGGCGGGGGCGGGCCACCATCATGCGGGTGTGTTCGTCGAAGGAGACCAGGAGCGCGTACCAGCCGACGGTCCGGTCGATGGGCTGGTCCGGCAGGTGGGGGGTGCGGCGTCCCAGGCAGTAGTCGACGATCTCCAGGAGAACGGACTTTCCGGTCTCGGACTCGCCGGTGAGGATGTTGAGCGCCCCCGGCCGGAAGCGGACAACCCGTGGTGTGGGCATGGCCTCCCGGTCGTGGTGGTAGAGGGCCACGGCGAGTAGCTGCATGACGGCTCTAAAACTCCTCGTGCTAGGGCGGGTTAGGGGCGAACACCCAGGGCGGTAAAGGCGGTGACGGGTTCGGTCACCGCTAGCCAGCGGCCGACCAGGCCAGCGGCGCGGGCGCAGTCGGCAACCTCGTCGGATGCGCTGGCGACGGAACGGGGCGTGCGGGCGCTGTGCAGGCCGGCGGGGGTGACTTCTATGGCGGTGTGGCGCAGGGCGGTGCGCAGGCTGGCGCGGGTGCAGTCGGTTAGGGCCGCTGCCCGTTCGGCGAATGCTGCGCGGTGGCGGGGGTTGTTGTTCAGCCAGGCCGTCAGCGACACGGTGGACCTGGACGGCAGATCACTGCGGTAGTCCTCGGGCAGCACGAGGGGCAGTACGAGGAAGACGCTCGGCCAGGGCAGCGGTCGGCCGGTTTTCTTGTGTGCGGCATGGATGCTGGTGGCCAGCAGGTAGGCGCCGAAGGCGGGGTTGAACAGGGCCTGGGCCTCGGGCGGGCGGCGGGGCGCGGTCATGGTCACTGTTTCTGCTCTTCGTCACGGCGCGGGAACCGGGTGCGATAGTCGGGGTGCCAGCCCACGGACTCGTCGGGCTCGGCTGTGGGGTCGGCGCGGTCGGCGAGGCTGTGCAGGGTGCCGCGGCCGATCCAGGAGGTGGTGATGCTTCCGGGGCGTGCGGGCATGTCTGCGGCCTTGGACAGGGAGTCGTCCAGCACGTCCAGGCCGATGTCTTGGAGGTCTTCCTCAGTCATGCCCGACTTCCTGCGGCGGGAGCGGCGCCGGTGGATGTGGTCCCATTCGTGCCACAGTTCCCGCTCGTACTCCTCAAGTTCCGCTTCGGTGATCTTGAAGGCGCGCAGCCACTGCGACCGCTGAGCCCAGGCGTGGTGGTGGTCGCGCAGATGCGGCACGATGTCGTCGTCGCCCAGGCCGATCCAGCGCAGTTGGTCCACCATGAGCCGGCTTTCGTATCCGGCGACCTCGGCGTCGGTCAGATGCCGCAGCGACTCGGTGATGGGCAGGTCGCGTCCCACGTACCGGTCGGCGATCTCGTCGCGGCGGCACAAGAGTTGCTGTGCACTGACCGAAGGCAGTTTGCGCGGAGACGCGTCGCGTTCCAACAACCGCCGCGCCATGCCGTACCACCACCCTTTGACCTCTTCGAGAACCCGCTGCGCGTGCGGGCTGGGCGTGATCCCCAACTCTTTGGCCAGACTAGAGTCCAGGTCTGACATCAGCGGAGCGGCGTCCGTGACGACGATGGCGTCGGCCAGCCGGTGGCGCTGGGGAGAACTCAGCGACAGGAACAGCTTCCGGTCCTTGGCCGTGCCGTCCGGCCCTTCAGGATCCTTGGCGATCTCTTCCATCCGTTGCAGCGCTGTCGACACGTCCCGGTCCGCTGTAGGCCGCAACAGGTGGAGGAAGGTGCCCTCCGTGGCCACTTGGGTGGACACGAGCCGGAGGACCGGCATGTCGGCTGCGGACGGGTCGCCGAGCCGGGCCAGCGCGTCGATCCAGGAGGCAATCGAGCGCCATACGTCTTTACTGGTCTCGCTGAGCGGCCCCGCCGCGCCGCGGTGCTTGGACTGCAGGAGTTCTGCCGGGTCCTCGCTCTCCTGGTGGAGAAACTCGATGTCGTCGAGGACTTCCATCCGGACCTCGACCGTGACGTCGTGCCAGCTGCGCCGGGCCAGCTCGAGCAGCGCCAGTTCGCACTGGTAGAGATACCCGGTCATCTGGCCTGCCGCCGAGTGCGTTCCTGACTGCCCCACGTTCCCCACTACCAGTCCGACCGAACGGGACGCCCACGACGGGAACGTCCAACTCCCCTGCTCTGCACGCGCTTCACGACAGAGCTACGTCAACACAACCGAACCGACCGCCGCTCCCCGGCGCGTAACCTAGCATCATCGGCATCCGGCATATTCGGGTCAAGAATCGCAGACGACCCCAACACGGTTGAGGCATGCGGCCCGTGGTTCCACGCCGCCGGTCTCGCATTCCCCGTTCTGGGCAAACGGGGGATGCCGCATCACCGCCAGGTTCGTTCCGGCAGGTCCCGGTGGACGGCAGACCGCATGAACAGAGCGCTTCGGGCTCGGCCGCCGAGCCATCCCACGCCGCAGAAGGCGCTCGCCCCGTCCATGCTGCTTGTGGCGATGGGCATCACACGCAGAGTGGTGATGCGCCCCCTCCCTGCCGCCAAGGCACAGACTCGGTGGCCTCCGGCTGTGCCGCTGAAGCGGGGCAGCTCACGTCGGCTAGCCAGATAGGCACTTGCACCCGATCGGCCCCAACTCTGGAGACAGAAACGGCTGGTGAAGTTTCGCTTCATGACCTGCTTGGCCGGGAATGGCAGGTCGGTGTCATGTCCGGGTGGGGTTTTTACGGGGTGGGTGGCACTCGGGGCAGCGCTTCCCGGTTCCTCCTCGGCGGGTCCGCTGGTCGGGGGTGGCTTCCCATCGGCCCGGACAGCCGGGCTTCGAGCAGGACCACCGGCACGGTTTGGTAGAGCTGGGCCGGATGTCCTTCGCGGTCAGGTGCGGCTCATCGATCACTTTAAGGAGTTCGTCGGCGATGGCCGGGTACACGTCCTGCAGGGATTTACCGGGCTTGGGGCGCACCCGGGAGGCCACGGTGCGCTGGCGAGCACACCGTGGGCACCCGCTCGACTGTCCTGTGCGCCGGCTTGGCGGGGCGGGGTACTCGAACCTGCAGTGCGCTGCGGGGCACCGCCACCGGCAGGCCTTGTTGGATGCCGGGAGCAGGTCGGATGCGGTCCATCCGGGGTGGCCGATGACCTCGATGAGCTCCTTGGCCATTGACGGGTTGGTCTCGGCGAGTGACTCCCCGGGGCCAGGTCTGCTGTTTGCTGCGCCCACCCGTGCGTGCCCGCACTCAGGGCAGCCGCGGCCGTTGAGTGCCCGGCTTGCGACGGCGGCCTTCCACTCGTGGCCGCAGTCCGGCTTCCTGCACCGCCAATGGCACAGATCGTTGCAGCCGGGCGGCATCCGCTCTGGGGGCCTGCCCGGCTCGGTGAGGTTCGCGACGAACTCCTCCTCCAGGTGGGGCGCCGCATGGACTGCCGACGTCTCGGGACCGGCGACGACGCTGCCCCACAGCTGGGCCCCCTTCGTGAGGGCCGCTGTCGTCTCCGCCGGTGTGAGCTCTCGCCAGGGCAGGCCGCGGCGTCGCAGTACGGCGCCCACAGCTTCCGCCCAGTCGTGGGGGTTCACTCCTGGCCCCGCCTCATTGTGGAAGAAGCCGTGAACGGGCACGGGCGGCAGTCCGCGGCTTCGGATGCGTTCCACGTCCAGGCCGGCGGCAAGTGCTGCCATGGTCTTGGCCGTGTCACGCTCCAGGCTTCCTGGCCTGTTGTGGGTCCACTCCGGATCCAGGTCGATGAGCAGTCCCGGGGCCGGCTGGGGCAGGTAGAGGTCGAAGCGGTCCTGTTGGCGCCCGGGCAGGTGGAGACGGTGGTCCAGTTCTACGCTCAGCCCGGAGGCGGCCTCGACGAGCATGGCGACGTTGCATTCGAACGGGGAGCGCCCGTGGCCGGTGCAGTCCGGGCATCCGCGTCCGTTGGTGCGGTTGGCGAGCTTCGCAGGCCAGAAGTGCCCCTGCGCGCACTCCCACTCACACAGGTCATGAGACTGCGGACGCAGAGTGGCCGGGCCCCGGCCGGGGCGGCTGAGGTTGCGGCGGAACTGCCGCGCCAGGGCCGGGTTCAGATCAGCCAGCGATTCGCCGGGACCGGGAGCCCGGTTCCGGCGCTTCCAACACTCGGGGCAGCTTGTGGGGTTGAGGGTGCGGGTCCGGAACTGCAGCCGGGTGGGCCACTGGTGCCCGCAGCCTTCCGCCGAGCAGCGCCACTGACACTGGTCTGTGGAGGCCAGCGGCATGTCGTCCAGCGCCTTGCCCGGGCTGGACAGGTTGGACACGAACTCGGTTTTCAGTCGGGACCGGACTAACGCTATTTCTTTGGCACTTCGTCTCTTTCCCATGGCGGCGGATCCTGGCAGACGCCACTGACATTGGCCGCCCCCGCATGCGCGACCCCACCGCAGCGAGCCCGGCAGAACCGGGGCACGTGCCTGTTCACACCGAGCCGGAACCTCACAACAGGGTCCCAGCTGCCCGCAGAGAGACGGAAGGAGAGGCCAACGTTCCTGGCGAGCCGAACGCGGGGCGTTCTAGGTGTCGGAGACAGGAGGGAACTGTGCGGCCCGTTGGGCTGCCCGCCGGACCTGACGGTTGACGTCCTCGCGCATCCTGGCGAGCAGGCCATGGCCATCAGGCAAGTTGCGCGCGAGGTTGACTCGCACGCGCCAGTCGGGATCGTCAGCAAGGAGATTCCTGCACAAACTGAGGCCGTCGCCGTCGGCGTTGCTGACAGAGGTCGCCAGGCAGCGGATCCATGGCTGGTGGTGGACAGCCAGAGTAGTCAGCGGAGGAAGAAGGCCCGGTCCAAGGCAGTTGAGAGCACGCGCGATCAGCCGCGCTTCTGCGTCAGTGGCATGCCGAAGCTGAGTCAGGGCCAGCGTGACGATGGTGCCCGCCGTGTCCGGGTCGGTGCCGGCCAGCCGTGCGGCACTCACCAATCCCTGCTGGGGCAGCAGAGACGGCCCTGTCCAGAAGCGGAAGCGGTCCAGGGGGTGCTCCCGCATGAGTTCCTCGCCCGGGTCAGCCGCGAATTCGCCTCGGGCAGCCCGGAGTGCGATATCCATGTACGGCTGCTGCTGGTCAGATGGCAGGGCCGAGGCAGCCACGGTCATCGCGTCAAGGGTCCAGCGCTGTTCGCCCTGCCCCGCGGGCTCTTGCACTTGCGCGGCGAGCCGCTCCGCCCAGGGTATGAGCACGGCACGCGGCAGCACCTGCTCGCCCAACAGGACTAGTTCAGCAGGACCGAGCTGCGGGCGCTCGCCGGGCTCGGTAGTGGGGTCCCGGCCGAGTCGACCGGCGAGAATCTCGCGACACACTCTCGGTTCTGCTCTTGCAAGCAGGAGCAGACGCAGCGCGTCGAGGCTTCCTTGGCGTGCCGGGACGGTGCAAGCCGCGGCAACGATCCGCGGGTGACGGCTGAACAGTTCCTCGCCGTGGCCGACGACGGTGCTGAGGAGGTCGCTGTTGCTCAGTACAGCCCGGGTCAGTCGTGTCACGGTTGCGGGGGCGGACGCGCCGTGGGCCTCGGAAACCGCTGCCAAGGCCCATGCCTGTGCGTTCGCCGTGGTGACGCGGGTGGGAGTGGCGGTCAGGTCGGCCAGGATTGCTGTGTGCTGTGCCTGGTCCGATGTGGCTGCGGGAGCGAGTTTGGCGAGAGCGCCCCAGGCCGCGTCGGTGGGGGCGGTCGGCCCGGACCCGCGGTCGGCGGGATCCGCCACTTCCTTCAGGGCGGCGTCGATCCATGTCCTGGCCGAGGTATCGGTAAGCACGTCGGCCATGCGCTCGGTGATGGCGAAGGCGCAAGTGCGTTCCCAGACTGGGCGGCCTGAAAGATCCTCCGGTGCGGGCCAGTCCAAGGCCTCGGCGGGGAGGCCCGGGATGAAGGTGCGCACGGCCGTGGTGGTGCTGGCTGCGCCGGAGTTCATGAGGTGGGTCATCGCCGTGGTGGTATTCCCGACTTTCATGTGCAGTCGGGCCAGGAGCTGTTCGGCTTCGTTCTGATGTCCCCAGCTCCCCATGGCAATGGCACGCCGTCGGTACTGCAACAGGTATTGGCGGGCATCGTGGAACTTCTCCCGCAGCATTTCGAACATGGCCGCTGCTCTGGTATCCGAGATGGCAGGCAGGAGGCTTTCGCGGTTGGCCTGGCGCAGGACCTGCTCGAAGCCGTGGGCGCTGAAGATCTTCTCGCGTTCGGTGGGGGTCTCGGCGCTGCGGCTGAGGACCAGGCGCTGGGCGGCAAGCCACTCCTCGGCGTCCCGGTGGGTGCGGGCGGCCAGTGCGAGTTCGACCGCGTCGTAGTAGCCGTCGACGGCACCGTGCATGTCTGCGGTGGAGGCCAGGAAACGGGCTCGGCGGGCTGCGAGCAGGCTGCGGACAGGGATCGGGTAGGTATGGCGGGCGGTGCGGTGCAGCTCGCGCCAGGCTTTGCCGGTGGGGTCGACGTCGGCCAGGCAGGCCTGCAGGCGGGCGGTGTCCAGGTCGCTGGTGCCGCTGGAATCGGCGATCACGGTGAAGCGTTGTTCCCGCTTGGTCACAAGTTCAGGTCTGCGCTCTGCCAAGGCGTGTTCGGCGAACAGTGTGGCAGCTTGAAGCAGGCTGGGGTCGTCGGTCAGTTGCTCATCGAGACTCGTGGCGACGTCGTCGAGGGTGACCCGGTGCTCGAATTCGAACTCGGCCAGCCTTCCCAGGGTGTTCACAGTGCGGATCAGGGCATCATCCGCTTCCACCTGCTCCTCCGCCAGGCGGATGAGCGTGGCGCGGGCCTCGAAGGTACGGCCCTCGATCAGATCACTGGCCATACGGGCCATCTCGACACGCACAGCCGCGTCGAGGTCGTCGGCCGCGTGCAGCGCAGCGGCCTGCCTGGCGCGCAAGGCTCGGGCATAAGGGCGGTACAGGGTCTGCTCGAGCTGGTCGGCGATCCGACCGTACGCGGCGGCGGCGATTCCAGGGTTCTCTTGCAGGGCCTGGTCCGCGGTGGCGAGGGCACCGTCCAGCCCGAGATGGGCTACCGGGCCGCGCAACAGAGCCTCCGCGTTGGGCCCCTCGTTCGCTTCTGCGGGCGAGAGGCTGGGTGCCGGGGGTGCCGGGCAGAACAGCTGGGTTGTGGCGGCCCCGAAGAACGCGGTCACGATGTCGGGGTGCGGGCGGAGCAAGTTCGACAGAGTCTGGCGGTTCCACAGCTCGATCTTCAGGTCCGGGTAGGTGCCGCGCAGTTCGTAGAGCTTTTCGCTGATCTCTGTACGGTTCGCGTCATGGGTGGTGACCACGACCAGACGGCGCGCACCGAAGGGCCGCTTGCCCAGCGCGTAGCGGTTCACTGCGCGTTCAAGGTCGTTGTGGGTGAACTCCTTCAGGCGTTTGGCCTGGAAAACCGCCGCATCCCTGCCTGTCACACCGACAACGTCGATGCCATGCTGGTTTTGTCCCCTCTCCCCGTAGAGCCAGGTCTCCTCCCAGCCCTCCACTCGCCGGGCCAGCCACGCCACCAGATGCTCAACGCTCTCCCACTGGAGATCGCCAGTGTTGAGCAGGTGCGGTGCTGACACCGTCAGCGGCCGCGCCGTCGCCGACGGGGCTGCCAGCAGTGCGTGGTCTGCCTCAATCCTGCGGGCCAGCCCGACACGCGCCGCTTCCTCAGTCATGGCCGTGACCCTACGATCTGCCGCTGACAACCGGCTCCGTCCGGACTTGTGCGTAGCATCACCAGGAGATCCACACCGTGCGCGGTAGCGGAAGCTGAAGTTACCCGTACAGCCGCCGCAGTTGGCCGTGCAGACAGCAAGTACAGGCCGGCAGCAACTACGAAGCTCCGCATCCGGCGAGCGCACACCGTGCTGGTGGGATGCCAGGGGGAGATACCGACCGTGAAAGTCATGCTGGACAACAACGTCTGGTCCTACCTGGGCGATGAGCAGGCGGGCGCCCGGTTCAAGGCACTCGTCCACGCTCTGGGGCATCGCGTGGTGACGGCACCCGGTGTGCTGCTGGAGGTGTTGCAGCACCCCCGGCCAGACAAGCGGCAGGCCATCGTCGGGGCCGTGCTAGCCGGTACGGACGAGCGATTGCGCAGCGAGGCCGACCTGGAGGCCGCCGAAGTCATCGCGGAGGTAAGACGCCTCCACCCCGAGTGGATACGGCCGGTGCCCGACACCGGGCGCGAGGCAACATGGCGCACCTACTGGACGAAGACGTTCTGGCGACAGGCAGTGGAGTCCCACGATCGCTTCCGAGAGATCGCACCGGCTCGGAGCGCAGCACGAACCACACAGTTCATGGTGGACGCCCAAAAGGAACAGCAAAAGGTCTGGCGTGACGGCGGGTTCGACCTTAGCGACCTCTCCCGCATCACCACATCCCCCTCTGAAGAGACCCCGGCAGGGCCACAGTTCGGCTGGGAGCCCGGTGACAAGATCGCAGCGTGGCGCTTCCAGACGCAGGAGGTCTACTGGCACTACTTCGCCGTCGGCCGCCGCTCCGCCCTGACCCACGAGGACACCACCGGCGCCGATTGGGTCGGAGCACGTGTCGACCTTGGCGCCATGTGCGCCTCGAGGGAAACGTTCAACCGCTTCTGGCTGTACGAAGTGGAGTCCGAGAACATGCCCCGCAACTGGCTGCGCTGGGCTGCCGAAACCGTCCAGACAGACATGAAGATCACCGGTGGCAACCCTCGCGATGTACAGCATGCCTCCCACCTGCCGGACTGCGATGTGTTCCTCACCGCAGACAAGAACTTCCTGAGAGTGCTGGACCAAATCGCAGAGCAGGCACCCGCGCCCGTGGGCCGTGGCCGCCGGGTCACCCCGGCAGCCCACAACGGCATCGTTGACGCGATCGAGACCTCACTCCGCGCTCTCTGAGTCCGCCCTTCCAAAAAGGCGGGTAATGGGCACTGCCGACACCACTGGCAATGTGGGCAGACAGCGCAGTCCCCCAGACTGACAGCTCTTCACAGAAAATCCGCTTGGGCAGAGCTTCAGGTTGCCGCCTGTCGCCCTGGGGCGGGGGTCGGCCGTGGAAAGATCCCGCCGAGCCGGTTGAGCCGGTTGAACACGGTGCGGACCTCGGCAGTCAGCGGGTCGTCATGGCCGAGGTGTCGGGTGAGGAGGGAATAGATGCTCGCAAAGGTGATGAGTGCCTCTTCCGGTCTGTCGCCGGCAGCCTGTATCAGACCAATCCGGCTGCGTACTTCGAGCAGCAGACGGTCTTCCGGCGGTGCGGCCCGGGCCAGTTCTGCTTCGAGGTCGGTGTGCTCGGTGAGTGCCTGCTGGAAGTTGCCCAGCCGCAGGTGGCAGAAGGCAGCCTTGGCCCGGCACTCTGCCACTTTTGCGGAGCCGTCGCCGGCTGGGGCCAGTTCTGCGCACAGTGCGTTGTAGAGCGATAGGGCATCGCCGAAGTGCCCGGCATCGAAAAGCGCCTGTGCCTGGGCGATGCGTATGTCCGCGGAAAGCTGTGCCTCCGCGGGTGGGGCGGCGGGGGCGGCGGCCGGGTCGCCGTCACTGTCGGCAAAGGGCTCAGCAGGGGCCGACAGCATGATGTGGGGTGCGAGTCTGTCCGCGATCTGGTGTGCCGAGGCTGGACGGTCGGCGACAGTCTTTTCAAGCAGGCTCATCAGGAGGTCTTCGATGTCTGAGGGAATGTCCGGTCGCAGTTCGCGGGCTGGGACGGGAGTGCGGGTGCGGTGGGCGTCCATCACGCTGAGCAGGTCGCCGGTGAACGGCGGCTGGCCTGTGAGCATTTCGTAGAGCAGACATCCCAGCGCGTACAGATCGGTCTGCGGCAAGACCATGCCGCGGTCAGCGAGCTGCTCGGGAGCCATGTAGTCGACGGTGCCGGGGAACTGGCCGTCCTGAGTGAGACGGGGATAGTCCCTCCCATAGACGGCAGCAACGCCAAAGTCGAGGAGCTTCGTCCTCCACGCTTCGGTGACCATGACGTTGGACGGCTTGAGGTCGCGATGGATGACAGGGTCCTCGTGTATGCACGCCAGAGTCTCTGCGATCTGGGACGCGAAAGACAGGGCTCGGCCGACCGGAAGACGGCCGCCTTCCGCTTCGAGGATCTGAGCGAGGTTTTGCCCCACGACCAGTTCCCACACCATGTACAGGTCGTTCGGGCTGCCGTTCAGCTGGGCGTCGTACAGCACGGGCAGCCCGGAGTGGGTAAAACGGGCGCCGAGTTCGGCTTCACGGCAAAAGCGTGCTGCGATGGCCTCAGGAGTGATGCTGTTGCCCTGTCCGACGAGCCGCTCAGGGTTGATGATCTTGATGGCAATGGGGCGATTGAGCTGGGTGTCCCAGGACTGCCAGACCTGCCCCATGCTGCCTTGCCCGATCAAGTTACGCAGTTCGAACCGTCCGATGCTGCGCATGTCAGTCGCCGCCGCTTCCGGTTGCCGGCGTGAGCGCCATGGCCAGGTCGAGGAGTGTGCCCTCCCCGGGGATCACCCAGTAGCGGGGGCCTTGGACGGCGGAGGGGGCTTCGAGCCACGCGGCTTCGGTCCAGATGTGGCGCACCAGAGCGGAGGGCGAGTAGGCCTGCTGGTCGACTTCCCAGATCAAGGGGCGTCGGGGGTCGTTGGTCCACATGGCGAGGTAGCGGCGGGGGTCTTCGCTGAGCCACTCGCCGATGGCGCGCTCCTGGAAGGAGTCGGGCCGGTACATCACCCGCGTCCCCTCCGGGATGCGGCCGTGGTCGACAAGCGTGACAACGCTGTTGGGCGGCCTGCGCCTGGTGCCGGAGGAGGCGTCCGGCACCGAAGCTGGGGGTGCAGTGAGGGAGCGGGTGACGTCATCGACGAGCACGTGGCATTTACGTTCGTCTGTAAACACGCTCGCCAAGAAGAGGTGCTGGCCATAGAGGCGTTCAGCAGCCGAGGCAACGAGGTCGGCAATGTCCTGGGTGCGTTGGCTAGCCCAGTCTCCGAGCCTGTCGGCGGATAGACAGAGCTCTTCCAGGATGTCCGCGTCGATGCTACGGAAGACGAGGTGGGCGATGAGGAGTTCACCGTGCTTGGCAAGATCACTGCTGCGAGGAGTTCCTTCCTCAGCGGCGTAGGCCAGGGCATGCCGCACGCGCCGCAGCAAGAGCACGCACTGCCAGATCTGGCGGGCGCCGGGGCGTCCTCCGAACAGACGGTTGTAGGCGCCTTCCGGAGCAGGGCGCAACAGATAGGCAGGGTCGGCGCCGGCCCTGGCAGCCAGCGAGACGTCCGGATGGGCGCAGGCAAGCGCAACTGCCGCTTCCTGGACGGTGCAGCCACCGTCCGGGCCAGGCGCCACCGCGCCCCTCTTGTAGGCGTATTCCTTGTGCAGTTCATCGGCGAACTCGTCACGCAGCGCTGCCTGGAGGGGGTCGAGGGCGATGAAGTCGATCGGATCGGCGGGTCCTGGCGTCTCGCCAGCTTGGGCGAGAGCGGAGGCAAGGCCGGGCGGAGCGTCCTCGAGACAAATGATCCGCATCGGCAGCAGTGCCGACTGACCGGCCTCGGGGACTTGGTCGACTGCTTGGGCGACTGTGGCGAGCTCGGCGGCCCCGTTGACAACGCGGGCGTGACGCATCTGCAAGCGGAGCGGTTGCCCTGGTGCTCTTCGGGCGAGGAAACTCGCTTCGAGGTGGTCGCAGATCACTGTGATGCCGCCGCTGAAGTACCAGAACTCCTCCGGTGCAGTGACCAATCGGTTCACGGCCACAGGATCGGGGCGTCCGGTGAAGTGCGGGCGCAGGGCGGGGGCAAGGAGCCGATCTCCGTGGGTGTTGTACCAGGAAACGACTTCGTCTGCGGAGACGCTGGTGCTGTAGGCCTGGTAGGGGGCGTCGATGCGGTGCCAGCCGTCCGTCAGGGTTGCTGACAGCGATACGTGAGTGGGCGCCACGTCGGCGCGTGCCGCGGAATGAAAATCGGCAAGCCCCAACGTGCGCACGTCGACCGGGGTCCGGTCGGCGAAGCCGAATCCCTGTCCCACCTCGGCCAGTCGGCGTTCCACCTGCAGGGTCAGCCGGGCGTCACCGGCCAGGGCCGCGACCAGGTGAACGCGGCAGCTTGGAGAACCCAGCGCCTCGTTAATGCGATTGCTCAATGCGCGGATGCGGGAGTTGAAACCTTCATAGCGCTGGTCAGCCAGACGTTGCAGTCCATACACCAGACGAAGAGCGTCTGTCTCCCCCAACCGGGCCCGGCCTGTGTTGCTCCACTTCGCCTGCACGAGCCAGATATCGGAGCCGCCCTTGGAGAACGCGATGGCGTCGATGCCCCAGTCTTGAGCACCGTCCACAACTGATGCAGCGGCATCCTCAGGGCTGCAGCTGGTGAGCATGCTGACGGCTTGGGCGGCTAGGGCGCGGGACAGCAGGACCACTTCCTGCTCATGGGGAGCGCGTTGGGCAGCATCGGCGAGATCGATCCACGGCCGGTAGGTATGCGTGAGGTATTTCCGCACAAGCTGAATCGTGCGAGGCAGGGCGGAGTCGTTCACCGCGCAGTCCCTTTCGTCATCAGTTCCCCCTTGTGCGCCGACCGTTCAGGCCGGGCCGCGCATGTACTCCACGCTCAGCGGGCTGGCGACCACACAGCGCGCCGTCATGCCATCGGCCAGCAGCTCCGTCGTCACACGGGCCAACCCGGACATCCAGGCACCTGGCACTTGGTCGTGGCGGGCATCTACCGCCTCCAACAGCTCCCGGACACCTGCCCCGTTCAGTCCTTGAGATGAAGGCGTTACACCTTCGGCAGTCGCCTCATGCTCCAGAGACAGGGCGCGTACCGCCTGACCCGCAGTCGTCAGGAAAGTCTCAGCGAAGCTGGATCCCCCCGCGATGCCCTCCAGTGCCGAGCTCT
>NZ_JBVKBG010000014.1:52404-56402 GCF_055657265.1 Streptomyces sp. NPDC107575
ATGCTCCAGAGACAGGGCGCGTACCGCCTGACCCGCAGTCGTCAGGAAAGTCTCAGCGAAGCTGGATCCCCCCGCGATGCCCTCCAGTGCCGAGCTCTCTACCGCGACGGGAGTGAACCCGCGCAGGTGGCGAGAGGATCCGTGCAGCAGCAGGCGGCAGTCCGTCTCGTAGCCCGGGTCCTCCCCCGGGGCGGGGTCGACGAAGAGCACCATGTGCTGGAAATCGCCCTGCAGCGCGACACAGCGCAGCGGCGTCTCGAACCATATCCACTGCCCCGGACGCAGCCCCGGCTGGGCGAACCATTCCGCCTGTTGTCCCAGGTGTTTGTCGATCTTCTCCAGCTGCCGCATCCGGCTTCGCTCGCCGTCGGCCGCGGGCACGTCGACGTCGATGCCGCCCACCGGGGTGTTCAGCCGCAGGGCACTAGGCATGGTCAACCGCTGCGGCTGCGAGAATTGCTGAAGCTTCGCATCCGACAGGTAGACAAACTCGCGGTACTTACTCACTGCCCCCCACTCCACGTGCATCCTCATCCTGCCACGTCAACCCGGCTGACAAGGGCCACAGTTGCCGGGCGGCCAGGCGAATCACGGCGCGTGGTCATGCCCGTGCCGTGCGCACGGCTGCTGTGATCCCGCTCTGCGCCACTGCGGGGCCATCCGGAGCGCGCAGGCACGGTGGCACATGATGTGGATACCCTCCGGTACGTGACAGACGACGGGTTCAAGCGCACTGCCGGACAGCTTGTCGACGCCTTCTGGTCTGCCGGGGTTTCCAACCCGCTGGAGATCCTCGACCAGGTGTCCTTCCTGCTATATCTCCGGGAACTCGATCAGGCCCAAAAGGCCTGGGAACGAGGAGCCGACCTGGGTGAAGGCTCCCCCGATAAGCCGGTCTTCACCGAAAGCGAACGGCATCTTCGGTGGGGCGAGCTCATCCGCATGACGCCGCCGCGCCTGTACGCCACGCTTGCCGACGAAATGCTCCCCCTGCTGCGACGTCACGGGACTGGCGGGATGCCCTACTCGCAGCACCTCGAAGACGCGCGTTTTGCGGTACCCACGCCAAACCTGCTGGCCAGGTCCGTCGACCTGATCGAGGCGGCACTATCAGGAACCGACACAGCTGCAGTCGGGCTGTACGAATGTCTCCTCGAGCGAATGACCGTCGCCGACCGGTACCGCTTCTTTACGACGCCACGCCATTTGGCGGCTCTCATGGCCGAAATGACCGCGCCCGGAGCCGACGACACCGTGTGCGATCCGGCCTGCGGCCTCGGGGAGTTCCTGGCCGCTGCCGCCCAGCACGTGGAGCCACTACTCCCCCAAGACCTCGCACAACGGCCCACGATGCGCAGCACCCCCCGCCTGTGTGGCTTCGGTAGTAGCCCCACAATGATGCGTTTGAGCAGTCTGCGGTTGATGCTGCACGGGTTTGCCAGCGCCAGCGTGAGCCGCCACGACGGCCTGGGCGCGGGCGCCACTACGGAGGCCGGGCGCTACTCGGTTGTCCTGGCCACCCCTCCCTTCGGGGAGCAGCGGGATTACCAGGCGGTCGCGCCGGAGTTGCTCGAGACCGTCCGCACGAGACGCGGCGAGATCCTCCATATCGCTCTCGCTTTGCAGCTGTTGAAGCCCGGCGGCCGTGCCGCGATCGTCGTGCCAGCGGGGCTGTTGTTCGGCACGTCGCCGGCACACGTCGAGATACGCCGCATGTTGGTGGACGAACATGGCCTGGAAGCCGTGGTGAAGCTGCCCAGCGGAATCTTCCAGCCCTACACGGGGATGTCGCCAGCGATCCTGTACTTCACCAAGAATGCTGGCAGCTCCGGCGACGTCTGGTTCTACGACCTGGTGGCGGACGGCTGGAGCCTGGATGGCAGACGTGCGCCGCTGCTGCCGGAAGACAAGCTGGGAGCAATTCCGGAACGCGCGCTCGACACTTCCGACCATGCACAGAACAACCTTCCCGATCTGTTGCGCCGCTGGACGCATCGAAGCGGGAGCGAACGCCAACGCGCCCGATCGGAGCAGAGTTTCTGCGTGAAACGCTCGGAAGTCGCCGAGCAGGGCTATGACCTTTCACTTGAGCGGTATCGCGCCCTGTACGAAGGGCAGCGGTCAGCCCAAGGGGGCGTCCGGCTGGGAGACTTCACCGACGTTTTCGCGGGGTCCGTCCGCAAGGCCCAGCTGAGCGCAGAACCGGACGAAGACACCAGTGATCCACGTCGGCGTGTCCTGACTCCAGTCCTCCTGTCCAGCACGCTGCCGGACGTGGCGGACCTGCCCTGCCGTACGGACGAACGCGAGCCTCGGCACCGGCTGAGGCAGGGCGACATCGTCGGCCGGGACCTCGCCGGGAATCGGCACTGGACCACGCTGCCGCACCAGTACGAGGGCGTCCAGCCGGGTCAGGGGCTTGTCGTTGTCCGCATAACCCGTGAGTTGCTGCCCCCGGAGTACGTGGCCAGTTATCTGGCTAGCCCCGCGGCCGAACGACAGCTCCCGAAGAACAGTGTCATCCCGCGTATCAGGGCACGCAGCATGGGCGACGTGTGGATCCCTCGGTGCGATGGCGACCACTCCCACATCCGTGCCGCCCTCGATCAGCTGAGGGAAGGGGAGCGCGAGGCCGAACGCATCCTGAACGAGCTCCGCCGGATGCAGACGCACATCTTCGAGAGCGGCACGAGCGCCGCACGACTGTCACGTCTCGACGAGGCGGCCTCAATCAGTTCCCTCACCGCACAGAACCTGCGCCAGCAGAATGAGCCGTACAAGCTCTTCCAGGAAACCTACCCCTATGCCATCGCCCGCGCGGTGCGGAAGTTCCGGCACGCCCCGTCACCGGCGGAGCAACATGAGGCAGCGATCCAGTGCGTGGAGTCCTTGATCCTCTCGCTGGGCATCATGGCGCTTGCGCTGGCAACTGACCGGGGCCGCCAGAGTTTGCAGCCAATCGACCAGTGGACACAGTCCGTTCGGCAAGGCGGCGTGTCCCTCGGCCACTGGGTAGCGGTGATCAGGGCAGTGGCCGAAGATGCGCGGGAGCACGGCGACCCCGCCGCGGGGCTACCCGCAGCGGCCGCAGGAAAGAAGGGCGGGAAAGGCCTGCTTGCCGACCTCGGTGGTCTCGTCACCCTTCGGAACAAGATCCGTCACGGTGCCGGGCCACGCACCCGGGCAGAGCTCGAAAGGAGCCTCGAGCAGATCGAGAAGCTGATGCACAGCAGTTTGTCAGGGTGTACGTTCCTGGCCCGCAGCCGATGGGTCCACGCGGAACGGCTCCACTGGCAGCCCGCCGCCGGATCGTTCAGCGTATCGGGCCTGGCGCTGATGGGAGACCACCCCGACTTCGCACCCACCTCGTTCCAGTTGACCCATCCCTTGGCGGACGACAGTCTCTATCTCGTCACGCCGGAGGAAAAACCCATCCCCCTAACGCCGTTCTGCCTACTCAGTGACTGCCCCGACTGTCTGGCACCCGAGTTGTACTACCCCGACCGCATGACAAACACCACCGCGCACCTGAAAAGCCTGGACCGAGGACACCAGCTGGAAAGCGACACCGTCCAAAGTTCCCTGCGGAACTGGGCGAATTTCTGACTCAATCGAACCACGCCAGTGAAGTCTTCTCCAGATGGTGTGCGTTGGAGCGTTGAAATCTTCGACCTTATGCCGTTGTCGGCACAGCACTCACTCGTTCGCAGTTGGTCCCGGCCTCGCCTGTCTCCCCGCGCGATCCCAATACCCTCGCCCTGCGGGCCCCCTGACCCCCGCGTTCGGGACTGCTACGCACATCGGATCTATTCGTCTAGGCCCCAACCGTGAGAGGCCTTATCGAGGTCTCACTACATTTGCAGCATTCTCAACTGACTTGCTGCATAGCAAGTCAGAGACACGAAAGCCCCGCCCATCCGCCTCAAAGCAGTCTCACTGCTCATGCAGCACTACAGGCCAGAAACACGCTCTAACCGCAGCATTGATGAGACTTCACA
>NZ_JBVKBG010000015.1:0-50086 GCF_055657265.1 Streptomyces sp. NPDC107575
GGCCGTCGGCCAATCGAACCCCAACATCTCCAACAACCACGCCAGCTCGTCCGGCAGCATCATCGCCATGGCGGCATCTCCCCCGTGTCGCCGAACATCCGCAGGACCACGCGTGCCTCAACAGACGTAATTTTGCGCGGAGTTTACCAAGCAACCCTGACGCCCGGGCAACCCCCGCCAGCCTCACGTACCCCGTTGTCAGAGCTCGCCCGTAGAGTGAGCAGGCACGTGAATACGGGGAACCAGGGAGAGTCGTGAGCTGGCAGAACAGCCCCATGGCGGCGCCGCAGCAGCACCCCATGGCAGCGCCGCAGCAGGTCGCCTACGAGCCGCATCCGTTCATCGGCGGCCGTGCCTCCGCCCTGCGCGCGCTCGCCGCCTGGCGGGCCGCCGTGCCGGAGGCGCCGCGCGTCGCGCTCCTCACCGGCTCCCGGGGGTGCGGCAGTTCGCGCCTGCTGACCGGTTTCCTGATGCTCTGCGACCCCGGCCACCGCGAGCGCATCGACCTCGCGCGCCTGGACCCGTGGACCGTTCCGCCGCCGCTGCCCGCGCCCGCGGTGCCGAGCGCCGCGGGGCGCACGCCCGCGCAGGTGCTGTGGCTGCTCGCCGACCATTACGGGATCGACGTCGCGCGCGACGCGGAGGTCTACGAGGCCCTGGGCGCGAGCGAACACGTGATCGTCGTGCCTGACGTGGCCGAAGCCGGTCCCGTACGGGCCGGGCGCGGGGCCGAGCGGATGGCGCGCGAGCTGCTGGTGCCGCTCGCGGGGCTCCCCTCCGTACGACTGCTCGCCGAGGTCCCGCGCGCGGTGGCCGCCGAGATCGCCGCCGCGCTCCCCGCCGGGACGGCGCAGGTCATCGATCTCGACGCCCCCGAGCACGCCGACCCGCACGGCCTCACCCTGCAGACCCAGATCGCGCTCGACCCGAACTTCGGGGCGCCCCGACTGCCGTTCACCGACGACCCGCAGATGCGGCTCTGGCTCGCGCAGGGCATCGCGTCACGGACGGCCGCGGGCCCCGGCGGCAGCCGCCTGACCGCCCAACTGACGGTCAACGCACACCTGTTGGCCCCGGAGCCGCCTCCCAACCCCGCGCTCCTCCCCGCCGGTCCGGCCGAGGCGGTCGCGATGCACGCCCAGCGCCTCGGCGCCGACCCGGCCCTGCTGACCGCGATGCTCGCACCGCTGGCCCTCGCCGAGGGCGAGGGGCTGCCGCTGCCGTTGTGGGCGCCGCTGGCCTCGGCGCTGGCCGCACGGGACCTGTCGCAGGACATCGCGGCCGGAATGCCCCTGGCGGGCCCGTTCGTCACCACGGTGAACGACGAGGACGAAGCGGAACCCACCCTCGTCGCCCTCACGCACCCGGCGCTCGCCGAGGCCCTCCGCGCCACCCTCCCCGACGTACGCGCCGCCCACCTCTGCCTCGCGATGGAGCTGGCCGACCGGGTGCCCGACGAGGGCTGGGAGCAGGCCGACCCCTACGTACGGGACGGCATCGTCGGCCACCTCCTGGGCGCGGGCGAGCTGCCGCGCCTGCTCAAGGACCCGTGGCTGCTTGTGCACGCGGACCCGGTGGTGCTGCGGGCGGCGCTGGAGGAGATCGCCCCGGACGACCGGGCGCGCGCGTCGCTGCCCGCTCCGGGGCGTACGTATCTGCGGATCGCCCCGTTGATGACGCGTTCGCAGGCGGGGCCCGCCCAGCGCGCGCGGATGCTGGCATCGGCGTTCGAGGAGGACGGGCTCACGCAGTACGCGGGCGCGCTGCGCTCGACGGCCCGCGACACGGCTGCCCCCACTGCCTCCCGGCCCACGCCCACCGTGGTGGATTACCCGCTGGCCCCGCCGGCGCCATCACCGCAGCCGCGCCAGTCGGCCCCTGCTCCGGCCCCCGCCGACCCACCACCCGGCCGCCCGGCGACCGGCCCGGGCAACACCGCCGTGTTCACCTACGTCGACCCGCGCACCGGCCAGGAGGCCTACGTCACCGCCGTCTCGGCCCCCGGCAAGCCGCCGGTCGAGTACCAGGGCATGGCGCAGCTGGGCGAGTTGCGGGTGCCCGTGGACAACGTCGTGGCGATCCACACGGACCTGTCCCCCGGCTACTTCCCGGGCGGCTACACGGCGAACGTCCTGCTGTCCACGTTCCCGAAGGCCTCCCACTCGCATGCGCACCCGTACGGCCGGGACCAGGCCTCCCGCACGGAGGGCATCACCGCGCTCACCTCTCACGCGCAGATGATGGCCCAGCTCGCGGGCCAGCAAGCACCGCCGCAACCGTCCCGGGCCCCGCTCCCCCACCCCGTACCGCCCACGCATGTCCTGCCGGACGCGGAGCTCGGCCCGCTGCTCGTCCAGGTCTTCGGCGAGCAGCAGGTACGTCGTTACGCTCCCCCGCTCCTGACCACCGCGGCCCTCCCGGACGCGGCGCGCGCAACCCTGGCCACCGCCGGCCTCCCCGCCGACGTCCCCCTCTTCTTCCTGGCGGACACGGACGCGCCCGGCGTCCCGCCGGTCATGGGCGGCATGTTCGCGGACGCACGCACCCACCTCATCGGCACGGGCGTCCAGTTGTCCCCCGACGCGGCCAACACCCTCGCGACACACACCCGCATCGGCACGGATGGCATGTGCGTGATCACGGTGCAGCGCGACACCGGCCAGGTCTGGGCGGCCCTGCCCCTGGACGGCCGCCTCCAGTACGTGAACTCCTCGGTCGCCGCCTTCGCGTACTCCCTCGCCACCCTGTACGCGACGCGCGGCCACATGATCGACGCGACCCCGCACACGGCGGGCAACATCGTCGCCGACCTCCAAACCCGCCTCCTGACCATCGACCCGAACGCCCTGTCGGAGCCGGACCATTGGTGGTCACTGGTCATCGAGCAGATGTGGCATGGGTTGTTCTGAGAACGGGGCGCCGCCGCACGGCTGCCCCGATTCGCGGCCGTATTCAGGCCTTCGTCGTGGCCGCCCCGGTCGCGGCGGAGGAACCCTTCCGAGACCTGCCGGAAGCCAAGTAACTGACGCACGCCCCCAGTAGCGCAACAGCCGCGACGAATCCCGCCGCCCAGCGAGGGCGGCCTCCCGTGTCGGTCAGAAGCAGGGCGGTGGCAACCACCGTGACTGTAAGGAACAGCACACTCCACCCACGGAGGCGCAGCGGCCAGGACGTCACCGGGAGCCACAACGACACCGCCCGGCGGGGGTCGACCGGCGCTTGCGACGTGCCCACGGCGGACGAGTCGCGATCGACCCGCGCGACCTGGGCGGTCAACACCTCACCCGGCAGGCACCATCCACCGTCACCGACCAAGGCGGCACACCGCCTCTTGCCCGCACCCTTGACGGCGTGGCTGTCGGCCACGCCCCAGCAGACCCAGACCTCCTCGGACCGCAGGGAGGCCGCGATGGCCTGGTTGTTCTGCTCCGCCCAGAAGTGGACCTCACCGTTGGCGGTACGCACCCGAAGCGCGGTGCCGCCGCCGTCCCATCGCGCAACACCCCAAACGGTCCC
Source organism: Streptomyces sp. NPDC107575 (assembly GCF_055657265.1). Classification (NCBI taxonomy): domain Bacteria; kingdom Bacillati; phylum Actinomycetota; class Actinomycetes; order Kitasatosporales; family Streptomycetaceae; genus Streptomyces; species Streptomyces sp. NPDC107575. Next base: position 3,517 of record NZ_JBVKBG010000015.1, read on the forward strand.
CCGTACCGCACGCGCACCGCCTTCGAGGCGGGAGAGCCCCCGGAAACTGCCGCCGAAGACCGACATCAGCACCACAAGGAGCGACACCCCTGCCCAGATGCCGAAGAAGACCCAGGTCGCGACGGTCGTCAAGGCGGTACCGGCCTGCAGCCGATCGAGCGTCGCCATGTCACCGTGCACGGCGCCGAGTTCGGGGCGCCCCGGGGAGTACAGGACCCTCAACTGACCGCCCTCGTGCGGCTCTTCGTGCGTACGCGCCCGGAGCGTGGTCCGGACACCCGGTTCGCCCCCTCGCCCCGGCAGGACCACCGTCAGGTCGGCTCCGAAGTCCGTATCCGAGCGACCTGCGAACCGCTCGAGTTCGCGCACCTGCACGACCCGCGCACTGCCCCGCACGGCCCCGGCCTCGACGAGGTCAGCCGCTCGCCCGGCGTCCGCGCCGTCTCCCGCGGCAACGGCCAGAATCCCGGCCAGCGCCGCCAGGAACGCGACGATGCCGACCAGTCCGCGTACCTTCACCCGCCGCCCGACGGGCAACACCGCGGGCAACCCCGGAGGCGCCCCGTCCACCGGAATCCCCGGCCTGACGGCCTTGTACTCCGCGCTCTCGCCACCGTCACCCACGGGCAGCCCGCGCCGCCCGAGCAGCAGGGCGACCAGACACCCCAGCACAACCACCAAGCACGCGACGACCACCATGCGCCGCCACGCCAGGACCGGCAGAAAGAGCCACCCCAGAAAGCCGAGCAGACACGCACTCGAAGCCGTCCAACTGGCCGGCGCCAGCCCGCGCACGCGGCACCGGACAGGCACCCCCGAAGCCCTACTCGTCACCATGCCGCCGTGACCCCGTCCCCGTTTGAGTGGCTCTTGAACAGGGCGCCGACTCTACTGAACTGCCGGTTGTCCCCAGCGTCACGGGAGTGACCAGCGTGACCGGTATAAGCATCTGATAAGAATGAGGTTCGCGTCCCCTAAGTCGGATGCATGACAAGCGTCGTCACGGGGGACGGACGTGTGTCCCCCCTATAACGAGGGATCCATGTCGTTTCAACCGCCGCAGGGATACGGGCAGTCGTATCCCCCGCAACAGCCACCCGGGCCGCCGTCCCCGCCGCCTGCGCCCCCTAGACCGCCGAACACGCCGCGGAGCGCTACGCCGCGCGGAGTGAACCCGGTCCTCAAGTGGGTGACCGTGGCCTTCGGCGGAATCGCTGTCCTCGCGCTCGGCCTGATGGTGTTCGGCATCGCGCAGGCGGTGAGCGACGACCCGTTGCCCGTGGCGGGCAAGGGCGGGCAGGCCACCGAGATCACCCAGGCCGACATGTCCGCGCTCCTCAAGAACCACTCCAAGGCGCTCACGGGCGGCGACAAGGGCGCCTACCTCGCGCCGTTCGAAGGTGGTTCTCCGGCCCTCAAGACCAAGCAGGCCTCGCTGTTCGCGAACCTTCGCAAGGTCCCGTTCGCGGTGTCCGAGTACCAGTACCTCAATATCGACGGGCGGGCCGTCGACCACTACGGGGCGGGTGCCTCCGCCACGGTCGAAGTGGCGTTCGTGCACCAGGTGAAGGGGGCTGACGCCAGCCCCGTCGCCGAGTTGTACCGCTGGACGGTCGAGAAGAAGACCGAGGACGCGGACCTGAAGGTCACCGCGGTGGGCCCGTCCACTCCGGAGATCCCCGGCTACGGCGAGATGACCAACTACCCGGCGCCCTGGGACGCGTACGACTCGATGGCCGTCACCGTCAAGCCGCACACCGTGATCATGTCGGACTCCGCCCAGGCGGCCGACGCCCGTCGCTTCGCCCCGTACATCGAGAAGGCGGCGACGGACAATCTCGCGGTCTGGGCCGCCAAGGGCCCCAAGAGCGGCCACACCATGCCCGGGTTCGTCGTCACGCTCGAGAAGAACCGCAAGGTGTACAAGCACATGTACCGGGAGGGCTCCGGCGACGAGGAGGACGAGTCGATCGCCGAGGCCGGCGTCTCGATCCAAATGCCGGCGGTGCAGGAAGGCGGAACCAAGGCCAAGGTGAACGTCCAGAACGGTGGCGCCCGCATCGTCATGGACACCGCGCAGAGCCGGTTCCAGCGCCCCGACTACGCCGCGAGCGTCCTCGAGATCAGCCACCACGAACTGGCGCACACCATGGTGGAGCCGCTGACGGGCCCTGACGGCCAGTCCCAGTTGTGGGTCGTGGAAGGCTTCGCCGAATACATGGCCATGCGGAACACCCCCTCGGCGGCGGCCAAGGAAGTGCGCAACCTGAAGAGGTACTACGCGGGCAGCTACGTCGATCCCTTCGACGGCAAGCTCCCCCTCAGCGAGGACTTCCACAGCACGATCGACGCGGAGAACAGCGCGCACTACACCCTGGGCTGGCTCGGCATCCAGTTCATCGCCGAGAAGTACGGCGAGGACAAGGCTCTCGCCTTCGTGGCCGAGCAGTACAAGAACCCCAAGGGGATGGACGCGCAGCTGACGAAGGCCACCGGTATGGGTACGGACGAGTTCCAGAGCGCCTGGGCCGACTACGTGAGGAAGCAGATCTCATGACGACGCCCGGCTACTCCAACGGCATGCCGCCCGCTCCGGGACAGCAGCCCTACAACTCTCCGTACGCCCCGCCGCAACAACAGCCCTACGCACCACCGCACCCCCAACAGGGCTTCGCACCACAGCAGTTCACGCCAATGCATCCGGCGTCCTCCGCGCCCGGGAAGAAGCGGGGCCAGGGACTCACGATCTTCCTCCTGGTCCTGAGCGTCATCATGTCGGGCGTCTTCGGCTCGGTGGCCTGGATCCTGCTCGACCCCGCCAAGACCGAGGTCGAGTGGAGCCTTCCGTACTACGGAGGCGAATCCGACACGCAGAACTACCTCGGCACGTGGTTCACGGGGAACAACGTCGTCCGCGCCCAGACGGACGGCATCAGCGCCCTCGACGCCGACAGCGGCGACCTTCAGTGGGGCATGGCCGCCCCCGGCAAGGGAGCCTCCACGATCTGCCACGCCTCCTCCGTCTCCAGCGAGAACATCGCGGTCCTCGCGGTCGGCGCGGTCCACGACTGCAACGGCCTCTTCGCCGTCGACCTCAAGACCGGCAAGAAGCTGTGGCAGCACACGGTCCCGAAGCGCCAGGACGGCCCCGCCACCGCGGTGAGCGGCGGCACGGTCGTCGTCAACGACAAGACCGCGTACGACCTGCGCACCGGCAAGGTGCTCTGGAAGGACAGCAAGAAGGAGACGTACGGCGGCAAGGCGTGCAAGGGCGAGGGCTACGTCGGCGGCAAGCAGCTGGTCCGCGTGCAGATCTGCACCACCCGCTGGGCCTACGGCTCCCCGGACGGCCAGAGCTCGACGGCGGCCGGCGTCGACCCGGCCACCGGCAAGGCGAAGTGGACCTACGCCATGGGCGACGGTGAGTGGGACTACGGCGAGGACGCGACGGTCGTGTCGACCTCTCCCGTCATCGTCGGCGTCCCGCAGGACGTGAAGAAGAACGGGTACGCCGTCCTGGAAGATGACGGCAAAGCAAGAAACACCCTGGTCCTTGGAGAGAACCTCGAGGAGTACTCCTCCGCCGACATTTACTTCTCGCAGCAAGAAGCCGCGACGGAGGGCGACCCACGGGCCGCACTGAAGGTCATCGGCAATACGCTGTACATCGCCGAAAAGCACGACGGCTCGAGCCTGGGGTCGGCGATCGACGCCTACGACCTCGACAGCGGCAAACGCGTCTGGTCCACCGGAACCAGCGAGGACGTGCAGTACTCACTCGTCCAGGGTTCCGGGAACGAGCTCCTGGCGCTGAAGCAGGACGACACCGGCTGGCGGGAGGAGACCTTCGGCGGCGACGGCTCCCCCATGTATCTCGTCAGCCTCGACCCCAAGTCCGGCTCCGAGACGCAGGAGCAGTACTACGGACACTTGGACGGGGCCCTCGGCCACGACGCCTGGGCGATGCCCTACATGCACGACGACCGCATGTTCCTGGCCTCGGTCTCCAACACCGGCAAGAGCTCGGTGGTGAGCGAGGCGCATGAGGCGTCCCTCATCAAGATGGGCGACTGACGCTTCGGGGGTGAGGCGGGCGACTTCGAGGAGGTCGTCCGCCCCACCTCACGGTCGGTGGCATGCCGTCGACCGGCGCGCCGCCGCATGGGAAGACATGACGCCACTCACCCAGGACACGCGAGCTGTGACAGCGAGTGCCATCTGGATTGCAGTCCCCACCCCCATGGAGATATCATCTCAACAAGAATTTGATATCAGCCTGGGAGGTGCGCATGTCCAGAACCGTGATCGACGTCAATGACGAACTGTTGGCCCAGGCCGCCGAGCTACTCGGTACGCAGACCAAGGTGGCGACCGTGAACGGCGCACTGGAGGAACTGATCAAGCTTCGCAAACGGGAGTCGTTCACCGAGTGGCTGAAGTCAGGGGGCCTCCCCGACCTCACCGGCCCGACGGAGAATCCGGACGGCACCGGCCGCGAACAGGTCGCCTGAGCGTGCGCTACCTCCTGGACAAGTCGGCGTTCGCCCGCTGGCCGAAGCCGAACGTCGCACCCCGCCTCGACAGTCTGTCCCGCCAAGGACTGCTGGCCATCTGCGGGGCCATCGAAATCGAGATCGCTCACAGCGCCCGCTCCAAAGCAGACGTCGATCGCATCCAGGAAGGCCTCCGCGGATTCGACTGGCTGCCCACTCCGGACGAGGTCTGGGACCGGGCAGCCGAGGTCCAGCGGACCCTCGTCGCGAACGGCAACTGGCGGGCCGTCTCCAGCACGGACCTCGTCATCGCCGCGACCGCGGAGCGCCACGGCGCGACAGTCCTCCACTACGACGGCGACTACGACATGATCGCCGAAGTAACCGGACAGCCGACGGAATGGGTAGCCCCAGCGGGTACGGCCGACCTCACGCTTCCTGGTTGATCGGCTGCACCTGAGTCACGGCTGAACGCGCCCACGACACGAAGGCTGCGACCCCGCCTCATTTCCAATCCCAAAACGCGAACCGCCCGCCCGGCACTTGGGCCAGGCGGGCGGTGGTGGTGCGAGGGCTACTACTGCTGCCCGTACGGCGGTTGCGAAGGGGCCTGAGGGTACGAACCACCCGGGGCAGGGGGCGCCTGCTGCTGATACGGGTTCGGGTGCTGCTGCCCGGGATACGGAGCCTGACCACCACCGCCCCAGCCACCGCCAGGGGGCGGGGGCGGGCCGCCGCCGTTCTTCTTGCGGCTGAGGACGATCACTACGACGACGATCACCAGGACGACCAGGACGCCGACGGCAATACCGATGATCAGGCCGGTACTCATGCCGCCGGAGTCCGAGGAGTCGGAGGCGGCATCAGGAGCCGAAGAAGAGGGCGCCGAGGCGTCGCCACTCTTGCCAATGACGGAGTTCAGCTCGTCGATCTTCAGCGGACCATTCTTGGGGCCCGCCGGAACATTCTTCGTGAGCGCGGCCAGCGGCTGGATGAAGCCGTAGCCATAGTGCTCATCGGGAAGCGACGCGCCCTTCTCGGAAGCGGGGAGGCCGGCGGTCTTGACGAGGCGGTTGACCAGTTGGCCTGCGGAGAGGTCGGGGAACTTCTGCTGGAGGAGCGCTAGGGCGGCGGAAGCGAAGGCGGCGGAGTCGGACGTACCGTTCGTCTTGCTGTATCCCGTAGATCCTGCCGCCGCGTTAACGATCGCTTCGCCGGGCGCGGACAAAAGTAGGGTCTTGCCGTAATTAGACTTTCCCCAAATCTCACCACTACTTGTCACAGCCCCTACTGAGACAACGCCAGGGTAGCTGTTGGGCAGCTTATCGTCCGCGTTCACTCCTTCATTTCCAGAAGCGACGACAATCGGGGTTCCCTTTTCGTTGGCATAGGCAATCGCCTCATGCTCCGCACGGACATCGGCGCACTGGCTGACGCCCTGCGAGATGTTGATGACCTGGGCACCGTGATCGACTGCGTAACGAATCGACCGCGCGAAGCATCCCTGGTCACCTCCGTAGTCACGAAGCGGAAGAATCTTGGCTTCTGGAGCCAGGCCCTTGGCACCCTCCGCCCCGTTCGCTCCATGGCCGTGCGCCGCGATGATGCCTGCCATGTGCGTCCCGTGATCGTCATCACCTTCGGGCGAGGCATCGTCGTCCCCGGACATAAAGTCCTTGCCTGCCAGCACGCTGCCCTTGAGGTCAGGATGGTTCGCGTCGACGCCGTCATCAATCACGGCGACCTTGACACCCTTGCCGGTTGCGACGTTCCAAATCTTGTCCGCCGAGAAGGCTGACAATGGCCACTGGGCATCTCTGACTTGGTCCGCCGACGCCGTGGGCGCGGCCGCGAAAAGCAGCGCTCCCGCCGCTGCTGCAGCGCCCACCGCGCGCAGCGCTCGCGTGAAGCTCATGCCGTAACACCTTCCCTCGCAGAGTGTGGCCACAACCCGTGCAGGCCAGCCTTGTCCCCACCGCGTACCTGACCAGCAGTCCTGACCACCTCATGCCCCTGCCTCAACCACCGGGCTCAGAGCCAGGGCAAAGGTTGCATTCCGGCACCTGTCTGTCGCTGCTCCCGCCTCAACGACAAGGGGGCAGTCCAGCTCCTGACGCACACAGACCATGCGCCCCACATCCGGAAGGAGGCAGGGCGCGTGGTACGCGCGCAGTCACACTGCTTCCAGAGGAACTACCCCTGGCCGTACGGCGGTTGCGTCGGCGTCTGGGGGTAGCCCCCCGGCGCAGGGGGCCCCTGCTGCTGGTACGGGTTCGGGTGCGGCTGCTGCCCGGGATACGGAGCCTGGCCACCGCCACCACCCCAGCCACCGCCAGGGGGCGGCGGCGGACCGCCACCGTTCTTCTTGCGGCTGAGGACGATGACTACAACGACGATCACCAGGACGACCAGGACGCCGGCCGCGATACCGATGATCATGCCCATGCTCATGCCACCGGAGTCCGAGGAATCGGAGGCGGCATCAGGAGCCGAAGAAGAGGGCGCCGAGGCGCCGCTGCCCTTGGCCTTGGCGATGGCGGAGTTCAGCTCATCGACCTTCAGCGGGCCGTTCTTGGGACCGGCCGGGATGTCCTCGGTGAGCGCGGAGTACGGCTTGATGAAGCCGTAGCCGAAGTGCTGGTCAGGAAGCGATGCCCCCTTGGCAGAGGCAGGGAGTCCAGCGGTCTTGGTGAGGCGGTTCACCAACTGACCTGCGGAGAGGTCGGGGAACTTCTGCTTGAGGAGAGCAATGGCGGCAGAGACGTAAGCGGTGGAGCCGGAGGTGCCATTGGCCTGGTCGTAGCCGTCGGCATCGATACCGGCGACTACGTTCTTCACACCGGGCGCAGCGAGCATGAGTTGAGGGCCGTAATTGGACTTGTTCCAGATCTCGCCCCCCGAATCGACTGCGCCGACAGTCACCACGCCTGGCTGGCTTGCGGGGTAGGACAGGTTGTCGACACCAGTCCTACCCTCGTTTCCAGATGCAGCTACAACTGGCACACCGTGATTCAACGCATAGGCGATGGCTTCGCGCTCTGCCTTGATCGCCTCCACCTCGCCGCTCGTATCATCCACTGCACGAGAGATATTGATGACATCCGCGCCGTGATCCACAGCATACTTAATCGGCTTCGCGAAGAATGTGGAGTCTCCGCCGATCGACTGGATGGGGAGAATCTTGGCATCAGGCGCGAGTCCCTTCACGCCACTCGCACCCCCCGCGCCATGGCCATGCCCAGCGATGATGCTGGCCATGGCGGTGCCATGCCCCGCATCCTCCTGATCCGCACCTGACGAGCCCGCCGTATCCTCAGCCAGGAAATCTTTACCCTTGAGGAATTGGCCAGTGAGGTCGCGGTGGTCAGTCTTGAAGCCAGCATCGACGACGGCGACCGTGACACCCTTTCCAGTCGCCTCACTCCAGACCTTCTCGGCGGCGAACGCCGTCAACGGCCACTGGTCATCTCTGACCTGGTCCGCCGACGCCGTCGGCGCGGCCGCGAAAAGCAGCGCTCCCACCGCTCCTGCAGCGCCGACCGCGCGCAGCGCTCGCGTGAAGCTCATGCCGTAACACCTTCCCTCGCAGGGCGGGGCCCACAGCCCTGAAGGCTGTGGGCCCCGTCTCGTCTTCACCGCATACTTAACCAGCAGGCCTGACTATTCCACGACCTTGGGGTTAACAGTGCGGTCGCTGGCCCAGGTCTGCTCGTCCTCGACCAGGTAGTCCGGACGAGAATTGTCGCGCCGCTTCTTGTCCTTGCCGCCCGTCTGGGCGCCGTGCCCACCAAGACCATTGCGGCCGGCGTTCTTGCCTGTACCGCCCGTCGCGGTCTTCGGCTTCTGGCGAAGGGCAGAGCCGCCCTGCTGCCCGGAGCCCGGCTTGACGACGGACTTCCCGATCTCGCCCCCCTTGGCGCGAGCAAGCGAGTTGCCCTTCATGCCCTTCGCCGCCCCCTTGCCCGCAGCTCCGGAACCCGCGCCGCCTGCACCGAGGCCACCGCGGCCCGCAGCACCCGCGCCAGCACGGCTTGCAGCGCCCGCGCCGAGGCCCGCACCAGCACCGATCCCGCCGCCAATCCCTGCACCGTTGGCACCGCCGGCGCCAGCACCGGAACCCGTCATGCCGCCACCGATGCTTCCAGCGCCAGCACCGGAACCCGCGCCGATACCACCGGCCCCGCCTCCCGAGCCACCGCCGAAGCTGAGGTTGCCAGCACCGATCTGTGATCCCGCCGTCGGCTTCTGCGAGCCGATACCGCCGCTGATGCCGCTGGTGGTTGGCGACTTCACACTCTTGATCGACGAGCCCGAGCCGCTGGAGCGACTGAGGTTACCTGCTCCCACACTGCTGGAAGGAGCAGTTACGGAGCCAGCGACGATCGGTACAGGAGTGACGCCGCCGGGGTCGCCCGGATAATCCACGGGGTCTTCCCGCCGATTCTTCTTGGGCCACGTGCCCATGGCCTTGGTCTGCGCGTTGTATCCAGCCCCCAGCTGCTCCATCTTCACAGCCATCTTCATCTGCGCCTCGCGTCCCTCCGACATGTCGCCTTCGCGACCGTCGACGATCTGCTGCGCAGAAACATTCTTGTTGGCGATGTCCCGGTTGAGACCGTCCTCGTCGCGACCGCCATCCGTGACCTTGTCCCAGGCGCTGCTGCCGCCGCTCGGCTTCTCCATCGCCATGACCTCAGGCCTGATCTCGCCAAGCACAGTGGCCGCGTTGGTCATCGCCTGCGAGACGTTGGTCGCGTACGAGGCCGTGTCCTGGATCTTCTTCATGATGATCTTTGCCTGGGCCTGGAACTGGTCGGCCGACTTGCCTTCCCAGTGCTGCAGCACCTCGGACACAGCCGACTCGTAGGCCGCCTTGACGTCGACGAGCTGGTCGTGGACGCCCTTCCAGCCGCGGGCCGCGTCGTGCACGTCGCCCGGCTTGGCGTTCTGGACCATGGACTTCATGGTGTCCATGTCGTGGTTCTTGAAGTTGGTCGAGTTCTCACCGACGTAGCACTGCGTCGGCGCCTGGTACCCGTTGTCCCCACTCATGCCGGAAGCCCCCGGTCCTCTCGCCCTCTGTCAATCACGAAGTTCACAAAGTCCACGTCAATCACGCCATCGATCCATGCGCCGCGCCCGTGCCGGACCCAGAGGTGGAGGACGAAGTCGACGCCGAAGCCCCGTTCACCGCACCTGCCGTGTCAGCCTCGGCGTCCTGGTACGCACCGTGAGCCTTCTTCGTCTTCGAGCCGAAGTCGTCCATCACCTTCTCCAGGTGGTCGACGACTTCCTCAAGATGCGTCTTCATCTCGTCATGCGCGCGGGACAGCTCTTCGGCCTCGTCGAACCCGGACCCCAACGCCCCCTTCGGGAGGTACGTGTTGTGCTTCGTGTCCGCGTTGGCCTTACCGAGGTCGCCGATAACCCCGTTCAGCTTCCTGATGACCTGATCGAGCGCGCTCAGATCGACCTTGTACCCATCACCGGCCATGCGCTTGGCCCTCCCCGTTCATCCCGCTAGTCCCGTTCTTCCCCTTGGGGGCGATAAGTCCGGTCCCCTGTCACAAGCCTGTCCTTAGCCTATCGAACGGCACCCACACCCCGCTCGGTGCTACCCGTCACAACTCCGCGACAGGTACGGCGGACACGCTTACTTATGGGCGCATTCGACGCAAAGCCACCCCATACGCATACCCCCGGCGACAGCAGCAACATGGAAGACACACCGACCAAGTCGCCAACCTCGGAGCCACAGTGCGACCTCGCAATCCACGTCGCATCCAGACTCGCCCCGCTTGACTGCGAGCCGCGCATGGCGCGGTCTCGTGGGTACACGTGACTTCACGGGAGCACCGAGCGTCCGGCGTTCCTCGTCGGCTCACCTGCCACACGCGCACGCCGGAAGCGGCGCCCTCCTCCTCTACGGCCTGGGCGCGCCGGCCGGAAGGATGCCCGATACCTGCGTGGTGAACGCTTTCGGGTTGGGGAGATGGAGAGTTGCCCAGGACCCGTCGGCGAAGCCGAACTCGAAGAGCTCCTCCTTCTTTTGATGACGGATCCAGGCCATTTGAGAACGGGGGCAGTGCCAGCCGGCCTCGGCACCTTCATCTGCGATGTCCGAGGGAGGCAGCTCGGCACTGGGCGCGTAGAAGACCTGCAACCTGTCGGGGGTCAGGACGAGGAACGAGTACACGTACCACCAGCGGGAGCGAGGCTGAATCGCGGTTTGCAGGTGCCCGGCCATGCTGTCCCAGCCGCCCCAGAAGCCACGGTTCCGGCGCTTGAACTTCTCACGCTTACCCGGGTCATCACAGATGTCCTTCGGTCCATTCTTCGGGGCATTCTCGTCTCCCCAGAACAGTGTCGAGGCCACCAGCTTGGTCTTCTGCCCCGTCCCCACAGGTCCGCGCTCATCACCGAACACCTCCGGGCGCCGGTCAGCCGGAGCGACGGGCTCCCTTTCCCTCCACCAATCCAGGCGATTGATGGCGAAGGGCCCGGTGACGGGAGTTCCCGGCGGGAGGAGGGCAGCGACACGCGGACGCATCGCCTCAACGTTCCCGACTGCAAAGGGATCCATGGGGTGGGTACAACTCCTGTGCTGTCGAAATGAGCGAGTTCGCGTAGTGCTGGCGTGCGGCTAGCCGAACGGTGTTGGCACTGAAGTGGCGGCTTCCCGGGCGCACTTGGTGGTGACCGTCACCGTGCACGTTCCGTCCTGGAACACGACGCTCATTCGGATACCTGTCGTGACAAGGCGCGATTCCGGCGCAGTGGCCTGCTCCGCGGCCAGAGCCATGGTCTCCTCGCTCTCCTGCTGCGACACCGCCCATCCCTGATCGTCCAGGTAAGTGGCGACATCTGCCACGGTGTCGCGTGCCGACGCCTCATCGAGACCTCGAATACGCCAAAGGTGTCGGGCGACACAAGAGGAAGGCAGACCGCGGGCGGAGCAGTCGTCGCAGGTGAGCGATGCGAGTTGGTCGTAGTTCTCATCAAGGGTGCCACGGCCAGCCATCGCCTCGAGGAGCTGGCTTGACTGTCCTCGCAGCAGGTCCTGGGTACCCGGCTCGGGCAACTGTGTCTCATGCACCGGCTGTTGTGGCTGTCTCTGCTGGGCAATCTCGGCATCCGTAGCCCAATCGATGGTGCGCAGGATTTCGGCGAACAGCTCGGAGTGCGTGTCCCAGCCTTCAAGGGTGAACAGGCTGAGCTCGAAGAGGAGCAACTCGGGGGTGCCAGGCAGCGGAACGTACGTCTGGATGACATTGCGCGGGAGCTTCACAGTCGTGCCGTCGTCGGCGTCCTGCACAGGAATGGGCGTCGCGGCCACGCGAGTGACAGCGGCTCCGCAAGGCAGGGCCACCGGGAAGATCTCATCTTGCGGGTAGGCCTCTTCCAGAGTGCCACGCAGCCGTTCATCGGCACCGGCCTCTGGCAGATCATGTTCAATCTGCGTGACAAGGATGGTGGAGGCCGTGATCGCGCCCTCGATCTCCAAAAAGCACAATCCTGCGTACAGAGCACCATCATTCTTCAGCTCGACAACCTGCGTCCCGAGCAGTTGAGCGAAGGCGAGCCGTGTGTCCTGCTCCCTATCGGGCAGCACGTCGCAAGCCAGCTCATAGAGTTCTTGCGCCGCTTCTTCATCGGATGCGGCGTCCAAGGGGAGTTCGTGCACGAACGGCGGCATGATCCAGCCGATACGCAACTCGGCCGGAGTAAGGGCGGACGGCGTGGTCGTCGTCATGCGTGTGTTCCTTCCACCACGGTTCAGGCCGCCAGCGTCTGGCGATACTTGCTGCTGTCCGGTGCGGCAGGAGCCTGAGTCTGCACATCGTTTTCGCCGGTGATCTCATGCCAAGCGCCCTTGGCTGCCGAGACCCCCTTGATGACCATCTGCGTGGGCGCAGGCGGCAGTTCCTTGCCTGCGATCTTTCCCAACGCTCCGTTGATGCCCTTCATGCTGAGAGGGTTCTCGATCGCGCCCACGATCTCCTTGCCGGCCCCCTTACTGACCATGCCCTTTCCGGCGGCGCCCACTTTCCCGATCAGGGAAGCCTCTTCCCCCGCCAACGCAGCCGTCTTGCTGGCGGCCTTCACACCTGCTGTGGCTCCCTTCACCACTCCGCCCACCCCCGGAATGACCCCCAGTGCGTCCAGCCCGATCTTCCAAGCCGGAGTCCCGTTCCCGCGGGCATTTCCCATCCAGTGCCCAGCCATCGCCCCTGCGGCGCACACGGCGGACCCGGCTCCCAGGATCACGGAGGCCGCCTGCCCGGCCACCGGAACGGCGTTCACCGCAAGAGCAGCCACGGCCAGGCCGGCGGAGATCGTGGACAGCAGATCGGCATGATCGACGAGCCAGTCCTTGAAGCCTCCCCATGCCTCCTTGAGACCATCGGCCATGCGGCTCCAGACGGACAAGTCCGGCGGGTGGTTCTCAGAGGCCTTCAGGATGGCCCGCTCGGCGTCCCCCGCTCGGTCCTTCCACGCGGCGTGGATGTCCTCCGCCTCGCGGACGAGCTGATTGAGTTTGTCCGTCGCATCCTGCGAGGCTTCGGACGCGGCGCTCATCATGCGATTGACACGCTCAGCCTCAGCAGCCTCCATGACGCGGCCCGCGTATTGGTTGTTCAGGTCCAGGAGCCGGTCACGCTTCGCATCCGCGTCCCTGCGGGCGGGGACAGCCTCGGCCTCCACGCTCTGCGCGCGCCTCTGCATACCCGTCAGGTGATCATGGTAGATCCGCAGGCCGTTCGCACAGGCCTTCATGGATTCCCCACCCTGCCTCAGGTACTTGGGCAGGTCAGCGAGCTTGGCCCGGAACTTCTCCGCCGCGTCTCCCTGCCACCAGCCGCCGTCCTTGCCGACCGAGGTCAGCAGCTCCTCCAGCTCGTCGAGTTCACGCCCGACCGAGGCGACGTGCTTGGCAAGGAGATCGACTGCATCCGCATCGCCCTTGGCCGGGTTGAACCCGACCCCGGGCCAGCCGCTGTCGTCCTCTATGAACATGCTCCGCCAGGACACGCAGCGCTCCCCCTCTCCTGCTTCCTACTTGGCACCGAAGCCCGTGGCGACGGTCTCCTCGTTCTTGCCGTAACCGTCGATCGTGGTCTTGAGCCGCTCGGCAATGTCGGACGAAGCACGCTCGATGCGGGTGATGCCGTCCTTCCACTCGCTCTGGAAGGTGTCGCAAGCGTCATCGAGCCCGTCGGTGCCGAGCGTCTTCGGTCCGACCTCCTCGAGGCGCTTACGCGCGGCCTGCATACGCTCGGCGGCTTCGCTCAGACGGTTCCAGGCGCGCTTTGCCTGGTCTTCGTCGAATTGGTAACCATCGGACATATATTGATCAGCTCCCCGGCTGCTGCTGATGGTGGGCCGGCGCCCAGTGCTCATTCGATCGATTCGGGCGAGCGTCGACAGTACCCGAGTGTTCTGTGAAAGCGATGAGGCGGCTCCGCGAGGTTGCTTCCACTGCGGTTCACCGGCGGCGAAGTGATCAGCCGGGACCGTGGCGACCTGTCGTCCCAACGGTTGAGCCCGAGGGAGAACGCGTCGTTCGCCATCACCTTCGTACGGCAGCGGTTGATCGCCGATCGCAGCCTTGGCAGCGTCTCGGCACGCAGCACAGTCGGCGGTGGGCGGTCAGGCGGGCGGCGGAGTTGGGGGCTTCGGTGGTCGTAGGGAATGACAAGGACTTCGGGGTCGCTGCCGTCAGTGCGCTTGGGGCAGTGACCGCCGTGATTGCCGTGGTGCTGTCCCGGGTCGTACGCCGCAAGCCGCGGAGCCAGGTGACGTGTCTCCCTACACCCAGCCGCCGACGATCGGGTCGCGCTCGACCAGCTCGGCAATGCCCGCCCGCCCAGCCTTCTCGATCCGGGCCGCGTCGGCTTCCGCACGCGCTTGGGCGTACTTCTCCCAGTTGGCGGGCTGCATGAACATCATGTCCTTGGTGCCAGGGACGATCATGACGCCGCCGAAGATCGGATCACCGGCGAACCAGGCGCCGCCCTCGTCGGCGCCCTCGGGCCAGCGCCGCATCGTCGTTGCGTTGACGGCCCGCATACGAGGCGCTCCGTAGCTGCCGCGGCTGGAGAGTTTGATCGTGTGGATGGTGCCGAGGTACTTCCACTCGGTCCCGTTCCCGTCCCCGTGCTTCCTCACCACTCGCGTTCGGTATTCGAGCGGATAGGTGCGCAGGACCTTCTTGCACACGTTCAAGCGCCATCCGTGTCTGAGTCGGAGCGCGAGGAACAGGAGGAGCCACATTCCCACCGGGATGGGCAGGGCCAGGAGGACGGTGTTCGGCGCCCCCAAGGAGAAGAACACCGGCGGCAGTGCCATCAGAGCAAGACTCAAGGCGAGGCGTCGGATGATGTGTCGCGTCAGCAGCCCGGAAGTGCGCTTCAGGACCTGCGGGATGTCGGGCGCCGCTGGCTGATTCATCGTGTCCATGGGTTCCTCAGCCAAGTTGGCTTTCACTCGGCAACCGCAGCGTCGCCCCGTCCGGCAGATCGAACACCTGCTGCGCGATCGGCCCCCGGATCCGCATCGCCGTCGCCGCGTCCACGGCCTTGAAGTTGTCGAAGTCGTAACCGCCGCCCGTGACGAAGAACTGGCGTGGGATCAGGCGTTCGGCCGGGTCCAGGGCCCCGTTCGCCTTCTGGTACGCGTACGCGAAGCTCGCCGTGCCGTTGACGTCGGGGTCGTCGAGGAGCCATTGGGCCCAGTCGTTCAGGCTGGTGCCGAGGGTGGTCAGTTCCGCGGATTCCGGGTTGAAGGTGACCACCTTCTCGCCCTTGACGATGCCGAATTGCGTACCGAAGATGTCCTGGCCGAAGCAGAAGACGTCGTCGGCCAGATCGTCGTAGGTGTCCTTCCACGTGTCCTCGGCGTTCCAGGACAGGAGGTCGGGGCCGAGGCCCTCGTCACCCGCGCGAAACACCTGGACGCCGGCGTTGAAGAGGAAGAAGCCGTTCATGGTGGAGAGGACCGTGCCGAGTTCGGCGAGGGGGCCGGTCTCACGGCCGAAGTCCAGGTCGATCCCCGGGCCCATGGGGCCGCGGGCGCGGCCCATGAGGTGTTCCAGTGCCTCGTCGGACATTTCGAATCACTTCGCTTCCGGGCCGATGGGCCGTGTCAGATAGTGCTCGCGCACCCAGTCCGTGACGGCGGGGCGGAGCGTGGGCTGGAGAACGGGGCACGTCGGGATCGCGTCCCACTTCTTGTACGGGTGCCAGCGGCTGTGTGCGGCGAGCAGCAGGGTTTCGCCTCGTTCGATGTCCCCCTGGTACGCGTACCAGCCCGCCAACCAGCAGCACTCGGCGTACCGGGGCGGTGTGTGCCCTTGCTGCACGAAGAGGTCGTGTGCACGCGGGAAGTCGTTGGCGGTTCTGAGTGACATCCACACGACGTGCTGTTCATCGGCGCCGAGCGTTTCGTAATCGCGCTCCACGAGGGGAGAACGGTGCTCGGCGCCCGACGGCGGAAGCGGTACGCCCCAAGGCTTGAACCCCGGCATCAGTTGTGCCAGAGGACGCTGAGCCAGCTGCTCGGAAAGCCAGGACAGCCGTTTCTCAAGCACTCGCCCGGGCGGCAGTGTCTCCGCCACCGCGACGAGGCGGTCCGCAATAGCCTCCGGCGTGACGTTCGGTGCGGCCAGGAACGCCTCGTCGAACGGCATGTCCTGGTCGCACAGCTCGCCCCCGCCCGGGCCGTCCTTGCGGATCAACGACTCGGCCAGATCCGCGGCCTCTCCGAGGCGGTCCAGCCACTGCAGGATCTGGATCGACGCGGCAGCGGCTTCCCAGACGGGGCCACGCGCGCCACCGGGCCGGTGAGCGATCTCGAGCAACTGTGGCAGTGCCTCCTGGAAGTGCCCTCCCCGGGCGTACGAGATCAGTTTCTCGGCGGAGTTCATGAAGTCCTTGTCGTTGTCGGCTTCTACGGTCCTACGCGTTCGCGTTCCATCGCTCCGTCACTGTCACCATCAACCCCGAACAGTCCCGCCCACCCGCCGGGTCCGGTGCGCACACCCAGTACAGGGCCGCCAGTTGGAGCAGGAGGAGGAGTGGGGTCGCGCACGTCGCCGCCGAGGACAGGCGCGACTGCCATGTACGGCGGCGTGGCGGCGGCAGGTGGCGGTGCAGAGAGACGTGCAGCAGGGCGCCCGCCGCCGCGCACACGGGGGCCGCCCATGCCGTCACGTACATCCGCGTCGACGGACCCACGTAGTGGCAGTTCTGGTATGTGTCGCCGTCGAAGGAGAAGTGGGCCGCCAGGAGCGCTGCCGAGGCCAGGAACAGGAGCGGGACCAGCAGGGGTACGCGGCGGGACCGCATCAGTACCAGTCCGGGCTCGGGCGGACGAAGCGCAGGTTCTGGTCGCCCTGGGTCTTCTCCGTCGAGGGGAGGCGGCCTTCCAGGCTGACGTTCTGGTACTCGTTGTTGTGCTGGGTGTACTTGATCTCGCCGTCCGGCATCACCGCCGTGACGATCGCCGCGTGGTGTGTGTTGCCCCTGTCCTCGGTGTCGGCCGTGCCGGCCTGCTCGTAGTAGATGATGTCGCCCGGCTTCGCCTCCGACTGCGGGACCTCCGAACCGCCGTGCTCCAGCATGAAGTTCTGCTGGTTCTCGGCCGCGGCCCAGCTGTCCGAGTAGGAGACACGCTTGTCGATCGCGTCGATGCCGGTACGCGGCCCGGCCATCCAGGTGTCGTCGTCCGCGGGACCCCAGAGGCTGGTCTTCTCCTTCATGCCGGCGTGCTGAAGGGCGTTGGAGACGAAGTTGGCGCAGTTGTTGCCGAAGTCGGTGGGGTCGGCCTTGTTCCAGTTGGCGAGGGCGTACTCGACCATCTTCACGCGGTCGAACTTGCCGTCGGTGCCGCGCAGTTCACGGCGTACGTCGGCGGGAATGCCGTCCAGGTTGGCGATGGCGACCGGCTGGGCCAGCATCATGTCCTTGCGCTGCTCGGACGTGAGGCCGTTCCACCACCGGCGGGCCGTCGCCTTGTCCGCGCCGACCGGGATGTCGGCGGCGAGCATCCGCATCTGGACGTGGGAGGCGTGTTCCTGGAGGTCGCCCAGCGCCTTGTCCGGGTCGGTGACGCCGGTCTGGGCGGCGAGTTTGGCGAACTCGGCGGCCGCCAACTCGTCGGCGGCGGTGACCTGTTCGACGGCCTGGTCCAGGAGGTCCCGCACCTCGGACTTGTACGAGTCCGTCCCCTCAGCCCCCGCCGACGGCTCCGTGATCGTGCCGTCGGCTGCGACCTCCAGGCCGTGGCGCGCGGCGAGGTCAAGGGCGGCGTGCAAGGTGCTCTGCGCGGTCTCGATGGTCGTCGTCATGCCGTCGGCGACCATGTTGACCGCGAGCAGGATGTCGTACGCGGACTCGAGCTGGTTCGCGAGCTTCTCGAACTCGGCCGCCGCCGTGGCACCGACCTCGTCCGTCCAGTCGTCGGCGAGCGGCTTGGCGCCGTACTCGCGCAGGTCCTTCGCCGCGCCCAGGGCGTGCTTGGCGAGGGCGTGCCACTCGTCGGCGGCGGTCGCCCAGGTCTTCGGGTGGGCACCTGCCACACCCTCGTACGCGACCATGCTCAGGCCCTCCCGAGGTCGGCGAGGCCGGCGCGCAGGCGCGATTCCGCCTCGGCGTCGGCGCGGTCGTAACTGTCCGCGGAATCCCGCAACTTCTCGCTCAGCTCGCCCATCCGCTGGGCGAGGGACACCATGTGTTCCTCCCACTGGCGCGCGCAGGCCCTCAGCTCGGCCGGGCTGCGCCAGCCGTGGCCGTGGTGGGAGGTGGGTACCTCGTCGCTGGTGTCGAGTGCGTGGCCGAGACGCTTGGCCGTCTGGCGGGCCAGGGACTCGGTGTCATCGGCCGTGGCGCGTACGCGTGCGGCATTGATGTCGATGTCTGCCATGGGCGTTGGACAACTCCCCCGTTGTGAACCGCCGTCACCGGTCGCCGGTGCCCGGTCTCCATTCACCGGTCGCCGGTTCGAATCCGGCGATCATCGTACGGGCCGCCGGACAGCGCGTCCGCCCGCGCGGAGCAGCCCCACCGCCGTCAACCAGCTGAGCTGCGCTGACCAGTGCATACGACGGTTTCACCAGGTGCGGGGGCGTGGGCGTGAGGTGTCGACATGGGCAGGGAGTGTAGGGAACCTGTCGCGTCGGCCACCGGGGAGATCGGGGGCGTTTAGGCTCCGCGACATGACTTACGGCTCGGAACTCGACGAACAGCTGAAGGCGCCCAAGACGCTGAAGACGCGGTTCCAGGGCCAGGGTGGGCCGAGAGTAGTGGCGGACCGGCGCCACGCGGCACGGCAAGCTCGCCGGATGTCCGCGGGTGTCTCGGCGCTGGTCGCCCTCGTCGCCGTCGCCGTCACGGGCGTCCGCCTCGGCCAGGGCAGCACGGCGGGGGCGTGGACGGTGCTCTACCTCGCGGGTGGTGTGGTGAGCGGGTGCGGAGTGCTGTTGGCCCGGTTCGGACGCACGCGGTGGGCTTTCGCGGCAATGTGTGTGGGAGCGGCGATCGCGTCTTTGGGGGACGGCCCGATGTTCGGGTGAGGCGTCGCTGCCGCAAGAACAAACAAGAACAAATGGGAAGGGCGCGCACAGCGTGAAGGAAAGACCTGACGCCGAAAACTCGGGACGTTCGGAAAGCCCGGGAAGTTCGGAAGTTCGGGAATCTCGGATGAGTGAAATCAGTGAAATGAGTGCGATGAGCCCGATGAATACCGCGGCCGTTCGGCTCGGGCGGTGGGTTTCTGGCCTCGGGGTCGGTGCTCTTGTCGTCATGACGGGTGGCTGGTTGTTTTTGGGGGCCGGGGTGGTCAGGGCCTCGCTCGCGTGGGCCGGGCTCGTCGTTCTCGTCGGATGTGTGGGGGCGGTCGCAGGGCAGGTGCGTTCCGGGCGGCGGGTGTCGCGCGCGGAGGCGTACGGGCTGGCGGTGGCGTCGGTTCAGGGGCCGCGTGACAGCGGGGTGCCCGCGACGGTCCACGGGACGCGTTGGGTCTGGGGCCGGGTCACCGCGGTCGCGGTCGCCGTGGTGACCACGGCGGTACTCGCCGTGTGTCTCGGGTTCGCTCAGCCCGAGCGTTCCGGGACGGCCGCCGCCATCGCGGACGCCGACTACGTGATCGAGGAGTTGCCGATCGTCTCCGTCGCCAACGTGGACGCCTCGGGGAGCAGTTCGCGGAGTTCGGCGATGGCCGACTACACCGTCAACCTGCCGTCGGCGGACGGCGGCAAGGCCACCCCGGCGACGTTCCGCGCGTACAGCGGCAAGGGCGTACGAGGCGTGGGAGACACCTACGAGGTGGCCTACGTGCCGGCGCAGCCCGGTCTCGGTGCGGTCGGTGACACCTCGGTCGACGCCGTCGAGGGGCAGCTCACCGGGCATGCCCTGCCGTCCCGCAACATCCCGTTCGTCGCCGTCGGGTGGCTGATCGCGGTCGTCCTGGCCGTGGCCGTGGGGACCGGAGTGGCAGCGCGCCCTCGTGGCGCACGGCGCGTGGACGGCGACTGGATCGCGCTGCGGACCGTCGTGACCGGGCAGGCGGAGCACGTGGAGGAGGCCGCGAGCGGCGACGGCAAGCAGGCCAACAGCGGGAAGAGCGCCAGTCGTTACGCGTGTCTGACGCTGCGGACCGATGCGGGTGCGGACGTGCCGTTGGCCGTCTCGGCGATGCTGCAGGCGGCGGCTCCCGTGCTCACCGGCGCCCAGGGGTGGCTTCTGTGGGACCCTCGCGGCGGCGGCAAGGCCAAGGTCGCCGCGGACTTCGTGGCGGACGACGGGTGGCAGCTGCCGGGGCGGGTTCCCGGTACGGTCGCGACGCGCATCGCGGCGGAAGCGGGAACAGGAGCGCGCGATGCGTTCACCGTCGACCCGGGTCGCCGCACCCGGCTCCTCGAACTCGGCGCCTTCTGGCCGCGCACGGTGCCGATGGGCCTCGTGGCCGGACTACTGGTCGCGGCGGCCGCGGTGGGTGCGCTGCTCGTACCGGCGAACGGTGGCTGGCGGGTCTGGACGGCACTCGTGGTGGTCCTCGCGCCGCTCGTCGGTCAACTCCTCGCGAAGGAGGAACGCACCCCGGCGACAGCGACGGCGACGGAGCACTGACGCGCCGACCGCCGGCTCACGGCCCCACCCGCGCCGCAAACCCCGCGGCGTACGTCGGCACCGACGCCACCAGCGCGATCCACGAACCGTCCGCGAAGGCGAGTTCGAAGCGGCCGCGTTGGACGAGGCCCTTCGGGTTCGCGCGGATCTCCGCGACGGACGCCCGGGGGGCCTCCCACAGGGGCTCGTACACCTGCTTGAACTGCCACAGCTTCGCCCGGTCGGCGAGCACCAGGACTCGGCGGTCGGTCACGGCGAGCAGAAGTGTCACGGCAGGCACGTATGCGGCGCTGTAGTGCGTCACCAGGAATTGTCCGGCCTGGCCGTCCCAGCCGCCGTGCAGGGCCTTGCCATGCGCGGCCCGCATCAGGGCGTTGTCGATCGCCCACTCGGGCGTCTCCATGGCCCTCTCGAAGCGCCCCATGGGCTTCGGCTCGCTGGGCCGCAGGAAGTTCCGCACGGGCCCGGGAAGCCGGGACTTGATCCGACGCTCGAGGTCGGTCTCCCGCCGCGGCGGGCGCCGCAGCCACAGCGGCGGGTCCGGCATTCCTGGCGCCAGTTCGCACGGGCAGGCGGCGATCAGTTCCTCGCCCGGCCGCAGGCGCGGCTCGACGTGACTTCGGTGCTCCGGCTTCATCGAGTGGCCCCCCGTACGCCCTCGTACATGCCACCGGGGGCGGCCGGTGCAAGTGCACCCGCCGCCCCCGGTCACGTATGGCTACGCGCTAAGCCTTACGACCAGACGCTGGTGTTGCGGCTCTCGGTCGCCTGGTAGTTCTGGGCGGCCGTGTCGAGCGCGCGGGCGATCGACTCGAGCGTCTGGTGCAGGGACGCGGCGCGCTGGTCCCACTCCTGCTGCTTGGCCTGGTAGCCCTCCTGGGCCGAACCTTCCCAGGTCGAAGCGATGCGCTTGACGCCGGCCTCGAGGTCGTCGAGCTGCTGGCGGACGTTGCTGGCCGTGGACTTGACGTCCTGCGAAGCCTGGGAAATGGTCTGGAAATTGACCAGAACCTGACCGGACATGATGTCTCCCCCGGGGGATGTTGGACGGAAAGGTGAAGAAGGATTACGTCGGTGACGCACTGCCCGCCGTCGGCTCCTCGCGGCGCCGGATCAGCGGTCGGGGCGGCTCATCCGAAGGGAGAGGCCTCCGCGCCCGAGGCGACGTGCGAGATCGACGAGGCCTGCTCGTCCTCGGACGTCTGGTAGTTCTGGGCGGTCGCGTCGATCGCTTCCTTGATCTCGTTCAGCACGCGGTTGAGGGCGGTGGCGTCCTCGTTCACCTGGTTCTGCAGGTTGTTGTACGCAGTGGCCGCCTGGCCCTTCCAGCCGGAGGTGATCGAGTCGACCACCGTCTGCAGTCGCTGGATCTCACCCTGGATGGACTCGTTCACCTGGGAGATACGGCCGCTGAACGCGACCATCTCCTCGTGCGTCACATTAAATTGACCGGCCATGGCCACTAGCCCCCATGAGAATTCGACATCGGTCCCCGCGCCGCTCGACTCCCGAAGGGAACTGGGGCGCGGGTGGCACTTCTCGATAGTGCCGCGACAGTACTTTAGCCACAACTGACACGGTCACCCAAGGCGGTTCCCAGGTGACCGGCCGTGCCGTGACAGGATCCACACAATGTCACGGATCGACACGGGGTCACACTGCTCACACAGGCCCCTTACGTCCGTTACATCAGTTACGACAGTTACGGTGGTTACGCCGCTTACGCGACTTACATCGGTTACGTCAGCCGAAGACCGACCTGGCGCGGGCGTCCTCCGCGGTGTGTCCGGAGCGGCCGGACGAGCCGGATGTGCCGGATGTGCCAGACGTACCGGACGCACCGCTCGCGCCATCTCCATTGCCCGGCCCGGCACTCGGATCCTCCGCCGCCGGCTGCTCACCTCTCAGGCGTCCGAGCCCGCCCTGCGCCGCGTCCCCGAGCGCCCCGGTCGCGCCCTCGACCGCGCCGTCCATCACACCCTGGGCCGTCTCGCCCGGTGACGAGACCATCGAGCGCGGGTCCAGCGCCTCCGTGACGGCGTCACCCGCACCCGGCAGGCTCTCGGCCGTGCTGTCGACGATGCCCTGGGCCGCCGCCCCGGCACCCTGACCCACGCCCTCGCCCGTCGCGTGGACACCTTCGCCGATGCCCTCACCGACCGCGCCGAGCCCGGCGCTCGCGGCTCCGCCGAGCATCTGCCCTGCTGGCCCGAACCGGCCCGCGGCCTCGTCGATGGCACCCGCGGCACCGTTGACGGTCTCCGACGCGAACGTGCCCGCGCCGACCACGGCCGCCTCGCCCCACTTCATGCCGTCCTGCGCGCCGAAGTGGTTCTGCACACCCTGCTGGAGGAGGTTCTGCCCGGCCGCCTTGCCCGCCTCGACGGCCGCTTCCTTCACGACGTCGAGGACGATCTCCTTGACCGACTGCACCGCCTGCTGCTCGACGGCCTGCGTCACCTGCTGGATGAGCTTCTGCTTCAGCTCGTCGAGGATGCGGCGCACGATGAGCCGGGTCGCCTGGGTCGCCCCGGCCGCGCCGATCTCCGAGAGACCGAACGTCACCGGTGCCGCCGCCTGCGCCGCGGCGATCTCGAAGGCCAGCGCGATGAGCTGCGCGATCACAGCGATCTTGCTGGCCACGACGATCAGGGCGACCGCGTCGAGCGCGAAGGCCAGGATCTCGGCGGCCATCGCGGCGTCGTCGAGGTAGCCGCCCCCGCCGCCCGAGAACTTCTTCCACGCGTCCTCGAAACCCTGCGCCGCGTCGCCGGAGTTCGATCCCAGTACGGCGCTCGCGGCGCTCGTACCGCCGTTCTGCGTGTCCCGTACGGCGGTGGCGAACTGCCGCCATGCCTCGGCCGCTTCGTGGATCTTGTCCTCGTCGGCGTCGGGCCAGCTGTAGCCGAGCAGGTCAAGAACCCATGCGACCTCGTCGGGCAGGGTCAGAGCCATGCCGTGTCACTCCCCCGTGGTTCGTGTGTTGGTGGTACGTGTGTGTCGGTGCAACCCGCCGACAGGTCCGACGGTCAGAACTGCATGCCCAGGCCCGGGCGGCTCGACTGCTGCCCGATCATGATCTGGGCCTGGTCGTCCTCGGTCACCTCGTACTGGGTGGCCATCACCTTCAGGTTGCCGCCGATCTTGTCGAGCTCGTCGGCGAGGTGCTCCATCGAGGTGTTCATGCCTTCGCGGACCGGCTCGTAGATGTCGTTGAAGGTGCCGATGATGTCCTCGCCCCAGTCACCCTCGGCGCTTTCGAGGGCGTCCTTGAGCGTCTTCGTCGCGGCCTTGAAGGACTTGCCCAACTCGCCGAACGTGGCTGCCTGTTCCTTGAGCACCGCCGGGTCGACGTCGAAGCTGCCCGATCCGAAACCTGCCATGTGCTCCCCCATGAATGTGCGTGCGTGTCGCTCAAGTAGGTCCCGTTGGCGCGCAGTTGACGCGCGCGGCGGCCCGAGCCCCCGAACGTAGATGTCCGACAACGCGACCTTAGTGATCCCGACACACACCACTCGCCACCAAGCGCCGGTCTTCACCGCCTCCTCGCACGATTGCCATGTACCTGCGGTAGCGTTCCGCAACTGTCCACAACCGTCTCCGTGAGGCGCGGCGACGGGCGTACCGCGAGTACCGCGATCCATTCGGCACAGGGGGAATCACCCGAAAGATGTCCCACCACCCACAGCAGCCGCCCGGCGCCCACCCGCCGCCGCAGGCGCCCGCTCCCATGCCCGTGCCGCCGAAGCACCAGGTCCCGTTCGTGGCGCGCCTCATCGGCGTCGGCGTCATGCTCGTCACGCTCATCGCGAGCGGCATCTTCGTCTGGCAGGCCACGTACGCCGCCGGGCTGCGCGGTTCGCACGGCGAGTTCACGGTGTCCAAGTGCTCGACGCAGACCGTCAGTTACCGCTCGCACGGCAAGCACCGTACGCGTGAAGAGGTGAAGTGCCAGGGGACGTTCACCGCGGACGGCGGCAAGGGCGACGACCCCCACGCCTACCTCGAGCCCGAGTCCTCGCACCCCGCCGGGTCGAAGGTCTCGGTGACGCAGACCGAATCCGCCTCGACGCTGCCGAGCGAGCGGTTCTCGTACGTCGAGGCCAACGCCTGGAACGCCGGCCTGCTGTTCACCTTCGCCTTCGGGATGCTGATCGGCACCGCCCTGGGCGCGTTCGCGATGGTGAGCGGCTACACCGGGTCGCGCAGCCGGGTGCCGTTCGGCACCGCGTGGCGCTCCACGGCGGGCGGCGCGACGCGGCCGGTCCTCTTCGGCCTTGCCGGGGTCGGGGCGCTGGGTGTGGTGGTGTCGTTGCTGCTGGGACTTGCGCTGTAGCGGTCGTCCGCCCGGACCTCAGCGGTACAGGAGCGACACGACCGCACCCCATACGGCGATGAGCACGCCGGCGCCCGCGACCCCGCAGAGGATCAGCCGCACCGGGCCCCAGCCACCAAGACCGCGCCACGCCTGTGCCAGGCCGATGCGGCCGTACGACGGGTCAGGACGCCGGTTCGTATAGCTGGGGCGCGGCGAGTACCCCGTGAGGACAGCAAACAACCCGCAGGTCACGGCGAACACCCCGGCCCCGACGAGGAAGAGGCCGCGGGACAGCTCGCTCGGCTCCAGCCCGTCGGTGGGGTACGCGGCGTACCCGTCCGACATCTTGTAGGCGTCCACTTGCTCGCCCGGTTCGGCGCGACCGATCCGCTCCATCGAGATGTCGGTCGCCGTCTCCCCGCCGATCTTGCTCTCGAACGTGCCTTTGCACACGTAGTGATCGTCAGCCAGCCGGCACGACTCGACGCGGAGCGTGCCGGGGGTTGCCGACACGGTCACATGCCCGTCGAGGGCGCCGGCCCCTGCGAGCCCGAAGAAGAGCCCCATGAGGATGACGAAGGTCCCGAGCAGCCAGCCGCCCAGGTGCCGGAGAACGTAGCCACTGCGCGACGCGAAGCGCTCCCGCAGGTCGCCGTCCTGCAACGCCATGTGTCACGCACCCCCTGCCAGCCAGCTCCCGACGAACAGCACCGGGCACAGCACCGTCACGACGGCGAGGATCGGCAGCGCCGGACCGCGCTCGTGCCGCACGACGTGCCACGCCTCCTCCAGGGTGACCCGGCCGAAGCGGCGTTCACGTTCGCGCCAGACACCGATGAACGGCCCGTAGTGGAGAGCCGGCCGTGGCTGGTAGCCGGTCAGCAGGAAGAAGGCGCCGACCAGCCAGAACAGGTCCGTGAGGCCGAGCCAGAACAGGGCCCGGGACAGCTTGCCCGTGGTGAGCTCGCCGTCGGCCGTGGCCGTGTAGCCGTCGTCCGTCTTGAACGCGGGGATCGCGGCGCTGGGGATGGCATCGCGGCTCCACGTCATGGTGGCGCCCCCGGTGCGTTCACCGGTCTTGTCGTCCTCGAAGGTGCCGGCGCAGGTGTACTCGGCGCCCGCGGGCTCGCACGACCGCACCACCAGCGAGCCGGGCCGCGCGGAGACCGAGACATGCCCGTCGAGGTACCCGACGCCCGCCCAGGCCGTGGCGCAGCCGATGGCCACGATGCCCACGCCGACGATCCAGCCGAACATGCGCCGGAAGATGTAATCGCGCCGAGCCACGTACTGCTCGGCGGCCCCCGTGGATGTCACGTGCGTGCCTGCCCTCAACGAATCCTGCGGTCGGGCCCGGGAGCGTTCTTCGGGTCCTCGTCCGGGTCGTACTCCCGCACCTTCTGCCGCTCCTGCGGGGACATGTTCCGCCACTGCTCCCGCATGCCGGCGAGTCCCTCGCCCAGGGCACGGTGCCCGGACGGCGAATCCAGCACGTCCTTCAACTCCATCCGTCCGCCAAGGAGTTGACGCGCGAGATCCTGCAGCGCGGGCGGCGCGTCCTTCATGTCACGCACCTTGCGGAGCGAGGCGGTGAGGTGCTCGTTCTGCTCTTCGGTGAGGTTCTTGTCCTCGATCGGGTACTCCCGCTCACCCTGCGGGCCGTATCCATTTCCACCACTACTCATGCTGTGGCGCCCCCTAGCTGTGTGTCATGTGTATGTGGCGAAGCGCCCTCATCGCCGGCCTCCGGCTCCCGGCCCGAACACTGGCCCAGGCGGCACATCGCGTCCCGTACCCTAACGGACCGGGCCGCCGGGCCCGCGATCGTAATACCCCCCACCGAAAGTCGGCATTCGTGAGTCAGACCGTGGCAACGCAGCCGCCGAGAACCCGCTTGCGGGACCGCGGCGCTCTCGGATTCGTCTTCATCGCGGCCTTCCTCGGGTTGACGGCCTGGTTCTCGTTCCAGGCGGTCTACTCCAGCGGGAATATCGGAACCAGCGGGACATTCACGGCGAGTTCGTGCGAACGATCCTTCGGCAGGACTCCCGGCGGCAGTTCCCACAAGAACGGCTCCTCGCACGAACCGCAGGTGACGTGCAACGGCACGTTCCGTCCCGACGGGGGCGCCGCGGGCGCCACATCCGTCCGTATGACGCTGCACCCCGACGACGCCCCGGTCCCGGACGGCGACGGCTACATCCGCAACCTGATGAACACCGGAGGCAAGGGCACAGAGCTGCACACGGCCCGCCTGAACCCCGACTCTGCCCTCGGAAACTTCGTCGGCGAGTTCAACACATCAAACCCGCAGAAGACGGAGCATTCCGCGTTGATGGCTCTGGGCGGCCTCTTCTTCCTCGCGGCCGGGATCTTCTGCCTCGCGGCCGACTGGCCGCGGGGCGGCGGCGGGAGTGCCCCGCTCAAGGTCGCCTGGCGTCAGAACGTCGGCCCCGGTACACGCGGCGCGGTGATCACTGTGGCCTCCGCCGCCGCCGTCGGCGTCATCCTGACGAAGATCTTCATCTGACCGGTCACACACGTGGGCCCCGAGTCGAGTACGGCTCGGGGCCCACGGCGTTGCTGCGCGTTCCTTACGTCAAGAAGACCACCAGCGGCCCTGTCACCAGCAGCACCAGCCCCAGGACACAGAAGCCGACGATCGGCCAGAGCAGCGGGGCGCGGGAGCGCACGACCTGCCACGCCTCCCCGAAGGGAACGCGCCCCCACCGGGACCAGCCGGCCATCCGCGGCGGACGCGGGGTGTATCCGGTCGCCAGGAAGAAGGTTCCGATGCCGACCATCAGGGCGGCGGCACCGGACGCCAGGGACGCACCACCGAGCATCCCCTTGGTGACCTCGCCCGGGTTGCCGTACGAGTAGTCACCCTCCGGCGTCCGGTACACAGACGCGAGGCCGCCCTTGAACTGCTCGGTGTGGGCCATGAAGACGGCGTCGTCGAACGTCCGTCGCTCCCCTCCGTCCTCGCGGAACGCACCCGTGCACCGGTAGTCGTCCCCGGCGGGCGCGCACGCGGTGAACCTGAACACTCCGGGCGTGCCGACCCCTTCCTGGGGAGTGACATGCCAGCCGACCCAACCGCCCGCGGAGAACAGGATCTTGACGGCGAAAACGACGAGCACGCCGCCGATGATCCAGCCCGTGCCCCGCCGGTACGTGAACGAGCGACGGTCCCGGCGGCGCTGCCACGCCTCGCTGTCGGTAGCCGACATTACTAACGAATCCTGCCGTCACGCCCCGGGGCGTTCTTCGGGTCCTCGTCCGGGTCGTAGTCCCGCACCTTCTGCCGCTCCTGCGGAGACATGTTCCGCCACTGCTCCCGCATGCCGGCGAGCCCCTCACCCAGGGCACGATGACCGGACGGCGAATCGAGCACGTCCTTCAACTCCATACGCCCACCCAGGAGTTGACGCGCGAGATCCTGCAGCGCGGGCGGCGCGTCCTTCATGTCACGCACCTTGCGGAGGGACGCGGTGAGGTGCTCGTTCTGCTCCTCGGTCAGATTCGTGTCCTCGATCGGGTACTCCCGCTCACCCTGCGGGCCGAATTGGTTTCCGGTGCTCATGCTGTGTTCGTCTCCTCGTCAGGGGGGGCGTGCGGCGGGATGTCGGTGCGGCCGGTCAGCCGAATACGGTACGGACGCGGTCGTTCTCGGGGATGCCCTCGGCGCTCGATGCCCCGCCCTCCCTGGGCTCCGGCGGCGCCTGGGCCGCGGCGGCCTCCTGCGAGGTGCCGTTGCCCGACTCCTGTGAGGTGGCGCCCTCTCCGGAACCCTCGGTCGTACCGCCGCCGGACCCCTGAGACGTCCCGCCACCGGACTCCGAAGTGGTGCCACCGGACTCCGAGGTCGTACCGCCACCACCGGACTCGGCCGTCGTGCCACCACCGGACTGCGACGTCGTCCCGCCGCCGGAACCCTCCCCGGAACCGCCGCCGGACTCCGGGGTCGTGCCGCTGCCCGACTCCGCGCCCTTCTTCTCCGTGAAGTTGTTGAAGAGCTCGCCCGAGCCCTGCGCCATCTTCGACAGGCCTTCCGAGTCGCCCTGGGCCACGCCGATCGCGCCCTCGACGACCTTGCCGCCCGCCTTCGTCTCGAAGTGGTAGCCGGAACCGTCGTCGTCTTCCTTGATCTCTCCGGCGACCTTGCCCAGCACCGGGTTGGCGGCGGCGACGCCGAGCGACGTCAGGCTCTCGCCCCAGCTGCCGCCCGCACCGAACGACGCCTTGATGCCCTGGGAGGCCAGCTCGCCGGCCACCTTCTTGCCGACGTCCTTCGCCAGGTCGACGGCCATGTCCTTGGCCTTGACGACGACGCGCTCCTTGACGGCCTTGACGACCGCCTCCTGGACCTTCTGCGCCGCCTCGGTCAGGGCGCGCTTGACCAGCATCCGGATCATGACGATGCGGCCGGCGAGCGCCGCCTCGGACGCGCCGAGCGTGACCGGGGCGGACGCCTGGGCAATGGCGAACTCGATGGCCAGGTCGATGAGTTGAACAATGACGAAGATCTTCAGGGCGATCACGGCGATCGCGCACATCTCGAGCATCAGCGACAGCACTTCACCGGCGCCGGCCAGTCCGTCGAGATAGCCGATCCCGGCCCCACCGACACCGAGACCGTTGTCGGCGAACTTGCTCCACTCCTTCATGAAGGCATCGGCGGCATCGCCGACGTGCGCGCTCATGACGAGACTGGCCGCCGCATTTCCCTGCTCCTGGTACTCGGAAACGGCCTGACCGAAGTCACGCCATTCCTGAGCGGCCTGGAAAAGCAGGTCCTCATCGATGTTCGGCCATTCGAAACCCAGCAGATCGAGAACCCAGTCGAGCTCCCCGGGCAGCATGATGGACACGGGATTTTCCCCTCAGGACACGGAGTTGCGCCGCCGTATCGGCGAACGCGGATGGGACACGGACGGGCGGCCCGACGGCCGCGCGCGGATCGGATCAGCCGTGACGCTGCTGACCTGCCTGCTTCAGCGCGTGGTAGTGATCCTCTTCGGTCTGCTCGTAGCTGCGCGCCGTGGATTCGAGCTTCTCGCCCACGCCCTTCAGGGCCTCGCCGAGGTGATCGAGGGCGCCGAGGATGCCCCCGCTCACTGGCCCGTACACATCGAGAAGCGCGCTGACGAGCTTGACGTCGTCCTCGCCCCAACCCTTCTCGAGTGCCTTCATCCGTTCCTCGAAAGCCTTCGACTTGGTGGCGAACTCGCTCGCCATCCGGTCAAAGCTCCGCGCCTGCGCCTTCAGGACGTCCGGATCGACATCGAACTGCGGGCCCGCCATGTCTTCCCCCTGCTGCCTGTAACCAACGGGACCACAGTCGAATCCCGGCCATCAGGTTAGTCGACGGCCGCATCGGCCAGAGCCGGACAAACGGCATCTTCACACGTCACACGCACCACAGTCACCGTGGTCCGTTACCGTTCTGCTGCCATTCGGCCGCCAGTGCGCCGAAACTCAGCAACTCGATTCAGCCAACCGGCAAAGATCAATTTCAAGTGGCCGCTCGCTCCGTCACCGCGGCCGCCTGGGGGAATCCGATGTCATCAGCACTTCCGCCGCAGCCACCTGCCAAGGGATTCGCGGGGGCTTCCCAGCCCGTGCCCGTGGCCGCACCACCGTCGCCCGTCGGGCGCGCGTTCGGCATCGTACTGGTGGTGGCATCCATCATCGTCGCGGTCGTCACATTCTCCGGCGCTGCCGCTGCCACCGGCCTCTTCGGTACGCAGGGGAAGTTCACCGTCCGGACGTGCGCGCCGGAGTACGGGCAGGGCAGTTCCGGTGGTTCCGTGCACAACGGATCGAAGGTCCTCAAGGGGGCGAAGTGCACCGGGAGCTTCCGCTCCTCGGACGGCGGCACCGTGGACCGGACTGCGGAGATCTCCCTGTCGGGCAAGGCCGACGCCGACGCGATCAACCGGGTCGTCCGGGAGAAGGCGTCCGACCTCGAGGTCAACCGGTCGAGCGACGGCGAGCTCTCCGTCACCAGCCTCCTGTCCGTCGCCAACAACCTGTGCGTCGGCTTCTTCTTCCTGATGGTTCTCGGCTACGGCCTGACCTGCGCGGTCGCCGGCTCCTTCCCCAAGAAGGGAGTCGGCCCGAGTCGCCGCGAGGCGGAGCAGCTGCTGCCGAGGCCCGTGAAGGCGACAGAGGAGTGGCTGTGGGTCATCGGCGGGCTCGGCCTTCTGGGTTCGATCGTCTTCCGGATCGTGCTCTGGTAGCGACGCCGTACCGGCCCGCCTTCGGCCGCGCGGATTCTTCCTGCCCCAAGTGCCACCCCGCACCGTCGCGTTAGGGTTCCCGCGGCGGGTCGGGGCGGGTTCCCGGAGAGTCCGGGTGGAGATGTCGGCGGCCCGGGGAGTGGGTATTCGTGGCTTTTCGGAAGTTCCTCAGTTCGCTCGGGGTCGGTGCGCCCGAGGTCGAGACCACGCTCAGTGCGAACGCCGTACGGCCCGGGGATCAGCTGCACTGCAATGTGCAACTGCAGGGCGGCTCCGTGGACATCGAGGTCGAGCGGGTACGGATCGAGATCGTCACCCGGTTCGAGGACCGGGAGGAGACCGAGACCCTGTGGAGCAATCCGGGTGTCGTCAAGTCCCTCGTGCTCGGTGAGAAGTTCGAGCTGAAGGCCGGGGAGACGAAGGACGGGCAGGTCACGTTCGAGGTGCCGTGGGAGACCCCGTTGACGCACGTCCTGGGCGGGCGACCGCTCAAGGGGGCGCGGGTCGCGGTGCGTACCGAGCTGACCGTCGACAACGCCGTGGACCGCGGTGACTTCGACGAGATCCAGGTGCACGCGCTGCCGGCGCAGGACGCGCTGCTGCAGGCGTACGCCAACCTCGGTTTCCGCTTCGACGAGGCGGAGGTGAAGAAGGGGACTCCGAGCGGCGGCCGGAACTCGCAGACCGATTACTGGCAGGAGATCGAGATGTGGTTCCCCTCCGACTACCGGCGTCCGGGCGGGCAGTTGGAGACGGTGTTCGTGGCGCGCCACGACTCGCTCGACCTGATCACCGGCCCGCACGGGCCGTACCCCTTCTCGTACAGCAACATCGATCTGCCCGCGTGGACCGCCTGGCTCGACCAGCATCTACGGGCCACCTTCCAGCGGTGAAGCACGCGTAACGCCGTACGAGGGAGGGGCCGCGTCCGACTCGGACGTGGCCCCTCCCTCGTTTGCGTACTCGTACCGCTGTCGCCTACTGCGGCGGCTGCTGCGTCGTCCAGCCCGACGGGAGGCCGCCGCCACCCGGCTGCTGGGGCGGCTGCTGCTGTGGCTGTTGCGGGGCCTGCGGCGGCTGTTGCTGCTGCTGCGGGTAGCCGTAGCCCTGCGGGGCCGCCGGCGGCTGCTGGCCGAAGCCCTGCTGCTGCGGCGGGAAGCCGGCCGGGGGCATGCCCGGCTGCTGCTGGCCGCCGTACATGCCGCCCGCTTGCATCTGCGCCTCGGCGCGCTGCGCGAAGTCCTCGGCGATCAGCGCCGCGATCTCGAAGTACGCCTCACGCGTCTTCGGGCGCATCATGTCGAGGTCGACCTCGGCGCCCGCCGCCAGGTGCTCGTCGAACGGGACGACGACCACGCCGCGGCAGCGCGTCTCGAAGTGGCTGACGATGTCGTCCACCTTGATCATCTTGCCGGTCTCACGGACCCCGGAGATGACCGTGAGGGAACGCTGGACGAGGTCCGCGTAGCCGTGCGCCGACAGCCAGTCGAGAGTCGTGCTGGCGCTCGAGGCACCGTCGACGGACGGCGTCGAGATGATGACCAACTGGTCGGCCAGGTCAAGGACTCCGCGCATCGCCGAGTAGAGCAGGCCGGTGCCCGAGTCCGTGAGGATGATCGGGTACTGCTTGCCCAGGACGTCGAGGGCGGAGCGGTAGTCGGCGTCGTTGAAGGACGTCGAGACGGCCGGGTCCACGTCGTTGGCGATGATCTCCAGGCCCGACGGGGCCTGCGAGGTGAACCGGCGGATGTCCATGTACGAGTGCAGGTGCGGAATGTTCTGCACCAGGTCGCGGATGGTCGCACCGGTCTCGCGACGCACACGGCGGCCGAGCGTGCCGGCGTCCGGGTTGGCGTCGATCGCCAGGATCTTGTCCTGGCGCTCCGAGGCGAGGGTCGCGCCGATCGACATCGTGGTCGTCGTCTTGCCGACGCCGCCCTTGAGGCTGATGACGGCGATCCGGTAGCAGGACATGACCGGCGTGCGCATCATCTGGAGCTTGCGCTGCCGCTCGGCCTCCGCCGCCTTGGCGCCCAACTTGAACTTGCTGGGGCCCTTGTTGTTGTTCTTGCGCTTCGGCTGGTTGCGCAGGAGGCGGTCCGAGCTGAGCTCGACCTGCGCGTTGTAGCCGAGCGGGGCGCCGGGCGCCGAACGCTGCTGGCCCGCACCCGGGTCCCAGCCCGCGCGCGGGTCGACGGCCGGCTGCGGGTACGCGTTCGGGGCGGGGGCACCGGGAGCGGCCTGCTGCCCTGGAGCGGGCTGGCCGGGGACCGGCTGACCCGGAGCGGGCTGGCCCTGCTGCGGCGGCTGACCGTACGGGGCCTGCGGCGCGGGCGGCGCCTGGGCGGCCGGGTCCTGGCCGGGAGCGGGCTGGGCCTGGGGCTGCGGCTGAGCCGGGGGCTGCTGCTGCGGCGGGTAGCCGTAACCCGGCGCGGGCTGCTGCGGATAGCCATAACCACCCGCGGCAGGCGGCTGCGGCGCGGCGGGCGCCGGCTGACCGGGAGCGGGCTGCTGCGGCGCGGGCTGACCGTAGGGGCCCGGCTGCTGCGGCGGCGCCCCGTACGGACCCGGCTGCTGAGGCGCGGGCTGCTGCGGAGCGGGCTGGCCGTACGGTCCCGGCTGCTGCGGGGGCATCGGCTGGCCCGGCTGACCGGGAGCGGGCTGAGCCTGGGGCTGCGGCTGAGCCTGAGCCGGGGGCTGCTGCTGCGGCGGGTAGCCGTAACCCGGCGCGGGCTGCTGCGGATAGCCATAACCACCCGCGGCAGGCGGCTGCGGCGCGGCAGGAGCCGGCTGACCAGGAGCGGGCTGCTGCGGCGCGGGCTGCGGATACCCGTAACCGTCGGCCGTGGGCGGCTGCGGCGCAGCGGGCGCCGGCTGACCAGGAGCAGGCTGCTGCGGCGCGGGCTGCTGCGGGTAGCCGTAACCATCGGCGGCGGGCGGCTGCGGAGCGGCAGGAGCCGGCTGGCCAGGAGCCGCCTGCGGTGCGACCGGAGCCGAACCGGCCGCGTCCGCCGCCTGGTTCACCTCGGCGGCGTCACCGGACGTCGCGGTCTCGGACGTCGCCGTCGCGGACTCCGCACCGTCCTCGGCGTCGTCATCGTCATCGTCGTCCCCCCACAGGTCACCCGTGGGATCGACGGCCCCGGAGCGGCGGCTCGACGCGGCGGGGTCGGCATCGGCGGCGGGCTGGGCCGCCGGCGGCGCGGCCGGAGCCGCCTCCCCCGAAGCCGGAGCCGAAGCCGGAGCCGAAGCCGGAGCCTGGGCCGGAGCCGCACCCGCGCCCGTACCCCCGAAAGAAGGGAACCCAGGAGCGGCCGGCGGCGGCGCGGAACCCTCGGACGAGGGAACCGGCGCCGGCGGAGGAGGAGTCGCGCCCCCTGCCGCGCCGGAGGCAGGCGGCGTCGCGGGCGTGCCGGACGGCGGCGTAGCACTGGACTCGCTCGGCTGCGCGTACCAGGACGGCGCGTCGAAATCGAGCCGGAACTCTCCCGTCAGCTCCGTCTCGATCGAACCGTCGCCGGGGTCCGGGTTCCGCTGGTCCCGGTCACTGGTCACTGTGCCTCCTGGTCTCTGCTGTGCACCTGAACGACCGGTTTCCGCGGGGCCTGGTGGGTCGCGCGTCGTCGCCCCCGACCGTCGCGGCGGCCCCGCGTCACTTGCGTCTCAGCCGTTCGTCCGGACAGCGTAAACGGTTCGGGGCGGCCCCCGTAAAGGCGGTACGTGTCACGTACCCGTCGGCACATGTCGCGTACCCGCTCTCCACGGGGCCACCCCACGCCTCTTCGGGGCCACCCGCCCCACGCCCGGTCCGCCGGGCGTCAGTCCATCCGGCGCGGGCCGCCGAGCAGCCCGGTCTCCGGTTCCGTCGGCTGCACCATGACGTACTGGTGCTTGTCGCCCGCGATCCACAGCATCGTCGCCTCGCTGAGCGTCGGCAGCGTCTGCGTGATCTGCTCCGGAAGCCGCAGCACTCGGCCGATGGCCTCGGCCTCCTGCGGGGACAGGTTCTGCAGTCCGATGACGTCGGCGCGGGCGAGCAGCCGCGGCGCGCGCGGGCCGAGGAACGGCACGACGGTGAGCGTCGACTGCCAGGGCGTCGGCGCGATCTGCGAACGGCCGGGCTGCGCGCCCAGGTCACGTACGACGAGGACCGGGCTGGCGACCGACGCACCCTGCGCGGCCATCTGGCGCGGCTCGTACACCGAGACGCACTGCAGTCCGCCGCCCGCGGCCTGCGCCATCGGCGCCCACGCGGCGGGCCGCACGGACTCGACGGCGATCCGGGCGCCGATGGCCGCGGTGCGCAGCGCGATGATCTGCGCGGTCCACATCGAGCCGACGACGACGATCTCGCGGGGCTTCGGCCGCAGCACGTCGAGGACGGCGGGGCTGCCCTGCGGGTCGACGCCGATGACGACACCGTCGTCCCCGACGCTCACGCCGAGCGAGCCGAGCGACTTCTTCGACATGACGTGCCGGCGGCGGCGCGGGCCGCGCAGCCCGTAGCCGGGGCTGGTGAACTCCTCCTCGAACTCCGCGAAGTCGTCCTCGTGCGCGGGGTCCTCGGGGAGCGCCCGGTGCGTGGGCCGGCCGGAGCCGACCTCCGGCGCGGGCGCGTACGTCATGGTGGTGCCGGTCGCGGGAGCAGCCTGCTGCGGCACCTGGGCGATGCCACCGACGACGCCCTGGGACGGATCCTGCGGCTGCTGGTCCGGGTGCGCCTGCGCGTACTGCTGCTGGGCGGCCGCCTGCTGCTGGGCCGCGAGCTGTTGCTGCTGCGCCATCTGCTGCTGGCGCTGCTGGTCCTCCCACTCGCGGCGGCGGGCCTCGGCCTCCTCCGCTCGGCGCTGTTCCTCCTGGTAGCGGGCGCGCAACTGCTGCTGCTCCGCGGCGTGCTGGGCCGCGGCGGCCTGCTGCTGGGCGGCGGCCTGCTGCTGAGCTGCCTGTTCCGCGGCGGCCTGCTGGGCGGCCGCCTGCTGCTGGGCGGCCTGCTGGTGCGCCACCTGCTCGGGGGTGGGCTGCTGTTGCTGCTGCTGGTATCCGTAGCCGCCGGCCTCGGGGACCGGCTGCTGCTGCGGGTACCCATAGCCGCCCGCCTCGGGCGTCGGCTGCTGCTGTTGCTGCGGGTACCCGTAGCCACCCGCCTCAGGAGTGGGCTGCTGCTGTTGCGGATAGCCGTAGCCGTCCGGCTGCTGGGCAGCGGCCTGCTGCGCCTCCCACTGCCTGCGCCGCTCCGCCGCCTCCGCGGCCCGACGCTCCTGCTCCGCGTGCTGCTCGGGCGTCAACTGCTGCTGTTCCTGCTGCTGTTCCTGTTGCGGGTAGCCGTACCCGCCCTGCTGCTGGGCGGCGGCCTGCTGCGCCTCCCACTGCCTGCGCCGCTCCGCCGCCTCCGCGGCCCGACGCTCCTGCTCCGCGTGCTGCTCGGGCGTCATCTGCTGGCGGGGGTCCTGGTTTCCGGGAGTGCTCATCAGCGCGTGCCTCCGAGGGGAAGGGTGGCGAGGAGGCCGGGCAGCTGTTCCCGGTCGAGACGGACGAGGCCGGCCTTGAGGCCGGAGGCGGCGCGCTCGAGTTCGCGCTTGGCCTGACCGAGTTCGTTCTCGCTCCGCGCCGAGAGGCGCACGTGCCCGCTGACCGCGACGTCCTCACGGCCCGCGCGCGCGAGGGCGACGCTGAACGTCGTCGCGAGCGTACGGGTCGTGGACAGGCCGGCGGCGAGCGCGCCGAGCGGCGTGCCACCGCGGCCGAGCTGCGGCCAGGTGCCGATCCAGTACGAGGCGTGCCAGCGGTCGTCGCACCGCCAGGCGCGCACGGTCTCCTCCGTACGCGGGCCCGAACTGCCGCGCTGCGACTGGGCGT
Organism: Streptomyces sp. NPDC107575; assembly: GCF_055657265.1. Lineage (NCBI taxonomy): Bacteria > Bacillati > Actinomycetota > Actinomycetes > Kitasatosporales > Streptomycetaceae > Streptomyces > Streptomyces sp. NPDC107575. Next base: position 40,556 of record NZ_JBVKBG010000015.1, read on the forward strand.
TGAGGTTGGCGCGCGGGTTGACGCAGGTCGCGACGGAGAGCGCGGAGAGCACGGCGTTCTCGTCGAGGACCTCGGCGACGAAGCCCTGACCGTTGAGCCGGCTGATCAGCTGGTCGGCGGCGCGCAGCAGGGCGCGCTGGGCGCCGCGCAAGTCGCCGCCGCGGGCCTCGACGGCCTCCGGGCACAGCTCGGGGTCGAGCTTGAGCGCGACCCACGTCATCCGGACCGCCGGGGTGCCGGCCTGCGCCTGGAGCGCGGCGTAGGCCTGCGCGGCGAGGGCCTGCGGCGGCAGGTGCGGGGCGGGCGCGGGCTGGGTGTACTGCACCAACTGCACCGATTCGAGGTGGATGTCCTCGACGTCCAGGGCGTCGGCCAGCAGTTCGACGGGCAGCGGCCGCGCGTCACCCTGCGGGCGCAGCGGGCCGGGCGCGGAGTCCACCTGAACGAGTGCCGTCAGGAACGAGCCGTCACCGACGAAACCGACCAGGCGTCGGTCCCGGGCCTCGTACTCGTACGTCCGCAGGCTCGGGTCGGCTTCGAGGAGCGGCGCGAAGCCGCTGTCGATGTCGGCGGGCGGCGGACCGCTGAAGGCGCGGCGGCGGCGCTTGAGGGCGCGGCCGATCGCCATCCACTCGGGCAGCGGGTGGCGGCGGCGCCGGCCGAGCTGGAGGAAGACCAGCAGCCCGCCGACGATGGCGGCGGGCACCATCAGCACGGCCTTGATCGCGGCGGCCGCCACGACGAGTGCCAGCGCGATCTCGATGATCACCAAGTGGTGCGTGCTGACCGGTCCGATGCTGCCGATCTTGCGAGGCAGCTTCGGTCTCGCCGGGCCTGCGGCCTGCTGCTGCGGCTCCGGAGCGACCTGCGCGGTACGACTACCACGCCCGCCGCGTCCGCCCTGCCCGCCCGGTCGACCGGTGGGGCGGCCGCCGGAACGGCCCCCTCCGCGGCGCCCGTTCGGGGCCGGTCGCCCCTGATTGCCGCGCTGTCGGGTCCTGCTGGCGCTGGACATCCCCCGCCCTGCTCCTTCGCTCGCTGCTGTGATGATTCGTGATGGCCGGCTGGGTTGAATCGGTCGCAATCGGACCGCCCCGGGCCATCGGGACCCAACGTCGGCTGGCGCGTGGAAAAACCGTACCCGTACGCTACGGCCCGATCACCACACGGCATAGTAGAGGCCCGTGCGGCGCATGCGCCGGGGGTGGTCGAGAAGTGGGCCAGCAGCAATAGTCCAGCACGGTCCAGCGAGGACGGGGAGAAAACGTAACGATGGCATCACGTCGTGATGAGCTGAATGCCTACAATTTCGCACGCAAGCGGACCGTTGCCGCTTTTCTCAAACCACTCCCCAATGGATCGGTGGACAGCGCCCCGCGGCCGCTCAAGCACGCGGTCCCGGGCATCGTCATGGCCGTGGTGGTGCTGGCGGGCTTCGGCGCCTGCGGCATGATCAGCCCGGTGGCGCCCAAGGGTTGGGACACGCCGGAGGCCGGGATCATCGTCACGGATCCGTCGGCGACGCGATACGTCGTACTCAAGTCGGACAAGAAGGATAAGAACGGCAAGGACAAGCCCGTCCTGCACCCTGTCCTCAACCTCGCGTCCGCGAAGCTTCTGTTGAACCCGAAAAACAGCGGTGAGGGTTCCGTGAAGACCGTCAAGGAGAAGTTCCTCGACGAATCGAATATCGCCCAGGGTTCGATGGTCGGAATTCCGTACGCCCCCGACCGAATGCCGAACGACAAGGACGCGGGCACGGCCAAGGTGTGGGCCCTGTGCCAGCAGGCGATCGGCGGCGCCGACGCGATGTCCACGTCCACGCAGCAGACCGTGTTCGTCCTCGACAAGGACGACGCGAAGAAGGTCACGTCGAAGGGCTCGGGGAAGCTGGACTCCGGCAAGGCCCTGTACGTCCAGGACGAGGCCAGGACGCCGTACCTCGTGAGCAGCCGCGGCGTGGCGTACAAGCTGGAGGCCGGCCAGGGCGGCAGCCTGGACTCGCTCGTGCGCACCCTGTTCGGCAACAGCGCCCAGCCGCGCACCGTCACCGACGACTGGCTGGCCACGCTCAACCAGAGCCCCCAGCCGATCAAGCTGCCGTACGTGCCGGGCGACGGCGGGGCCTCCAGCGCGGACGGCGTTCCGCCCAAGTTCCGCACCACCGGCACGCTCCTGAAGACCAACGGCGGCGACCACTACCTGGTCGAGCAGGACAAGGTCGTCCCCGTCTCCGACTTCCAGGCGAAGCTGCTCCGGGAGACGCTGAGCGACTCCACCCCGAAGACGATCCAGGAGCCCGAGCTGTCGGTCGACCGGGGCGCGTCCATGCAGGGCGCCGACACCTGGCCCACCAAGGCCGTCGCGCTCGCCAACGGCGGTTCGAACGACACCTCCTGCTCCGTCTACAACGGCGGCAAGTCGACCAACCTGAGCGCCTGGGCCGGCTCCTCCCTGCCCATCACCTCGGTCGCGTCGAGCGCGTCCTCGTACGTGAGCCCGGGCAGCGGCCTGCTCTACCAGGAGGAGGAGGGCAAGTCCGCCAGCGGCTTCAACTACCTGGTCACGGACACCGGCCTGCGCTACTACCTCCCCGTCAACAACGACTCCGGCAAGGACTCGTCGGGCTCGGAGAAGGAAGAGGTCGGCAAGGCGCAGATCCGCCTCGGCTACGAGAAGACGCGCAAGGTGTCGGTCCCCGCACAGTGGTCCAAGCTGCTGCCGTCCGGGCCGGATCTGACGACCACGGCCGCCAAGCAGACGCAGAACTCCTGACGCGGAACTCCTGACGCCGCATCGCCGGCGCAGAACTGATGGCGCAGAACTCATAGGGGGAAGAGAGACCGTGGCACCCACCATGGCACCCATCGTCGCCGCTCGACGCACGGCCGCGGCGCTCGCGGCGACGACCGTACTCGCCTGCCTGACCGCGACGCCCGCCGTCGCGGACGACGGCACCCAACTGGCCTCCACCGACTGCCAGTTCGGCGGCAACGTCATCAAGGGCACGCCGTGGTCGCTGCAGCGCGTCATCCCCGAGCAGCTGTGGGAGGGCAAGAAGCTCAAGGGGAAGGGCGTGACCGTCGCCGTCATCGACACGGGCGTCGACACGAAGAACCCGCAGCTGACCGGGAAGGTCCTGAGCGGCAAGTCGTTCGCGAAGGGCAAGGGCAGGGCCACGACCGACGGCGTCGGCCACGGCACGAAGGTGGCCGGCATCATCGCGGCCTCCCCGATCGCCGGCTCGGGCTTCCACGGTCTGGCCCCCGACGTCAAGATCCTGCCCCTCCAGACGAGCACGGCGGAGGAGGGCGGAAATCTGGCGACCATGATCGACGCCATCAACGCCGCCGTCTCGGCCGGCGCGAAGATCATCAACATCTCGCAGGGCACGACGGCGAACGTGTCCAACCTCGGCCCCTTGCAGACCGCGGTGAACAACGCCGAGGCCAAGGGCGCCCTCATCGTCGCCTCGGCCGGCAACAGCGGCTCGTCGGGCAAGGCCACCAACACCTACCCGGCGGCCCTCAAGAACCCGAACATCCTGTCCGTCGCCGCCTCCGACCGGAACAACGAACGCGCCCCGTTCTCCACGCCGAACAAGCACGTGGACATCGCGGCCCCGGGCGTCGACATGGTCTCGACGGTCCCGCAGGGTGGCCAATGCGTCGACCAGGGAACGTCGTTCGCCGCCCCGTACGCGGCCGGGGTCGCCGCCCTCCTCAAGCAGAAGCACCCCACGTGGAAGCCCGAGCAGATCATCTGGCACCTCGAGGACACCGCGTCGCGCTCGCACGCGTACCGCGACAACAACATCGGCTGGGGCGTCATCGACCCGGTGGCGGCCATCAAGGACGAGAGCGCGCCGACCCAGCAGATCACCAACGAGGACCTGCAGGGCGCGACGGCCGCGGGCCCCGGCGGCGAAAAGATCACCGCCGCAAAGCTGACGCTCGGCGAAACCCCGGCGGAGCGCAACTCCCGCTACGGCACGTACCTGGTGATCGGCGGCGGCATCGGCCTCGCGGTGATCGCGGCGGGGGCGATGGCGCGTCGGGACTGGTTGCGGCGGCGGGGCGAGGACGTTGTGTGAGGGAACCTGTGCTCGACTTGTGAGTTCGGTGTGCGGGAAGCGATCCTAGAGAAGCTGCCTGCGTACTGAACTGCGCGCGGCACAACAGCATTTCGGGGAGAACGGGGAAGGCGGCCTGCGATGGCTGATGGTGGTTACGAGGTCGATCTTGACGCCCTTGACCAGGTGGTCAAGGAGCTGAATCAGGTCCTCAGCGATATGAGTGGACCGAAGGACAAGGCCAAGTACGGGACGTACATCCCAGAAGGTGCCTTGGGCGTTGACTTCTCTGAGGCGAGTGACCTGTACAACGCGCACGGGGACATGAAGCAGAAGATCGAAGTCGACATGATCGCGAAGATCGAGAAGCTCGTCGACAAGTTCGGCAAGAAGACGGACACGGCCCGCGGCAAGTACCAGGACGCCGAGGCCGACAACGCGGTCAAGGAGACCGGTGACTCTGGCGTCGCAAACCGCAACGCCTGAAGGGGGACGGGGAGATGGTGGCTGACGCGCCGTCGGGCGGCGGCTTGAGTGGTACCGGGTCGGGCAAGGGCTGGGACACCCACTTCAACCAGAACGACCTCGACAAACTGAAGCAGATGGTCGCGGACGCCAAACCGCAGACGGTCAAGGAGGTCGCGCAGAACTGGACCGAGGTCCACGAGCACCTCGTGGGCTCCGACGGCAGCGGCGGCCTCAAGCAACAGTTCGACAACGCGGTGAAGAAGGTCCTGGAGAAGTGGAAGGGCTCGTCCGCGGACAAGTTCAAGCAAGAGGCTGACAAGATCAGCCAGGAGATGGCCAAGGGTGGCAACTTCGCCCAGCTCGCCGGCAAGGCGATGGACAACTCTGCGGACAACCTCTACAGGATCCAGGATCAGGTCCAGAGCATCGACGTCAGTTGGTGGGACGAGGCGTGGGACACCGCGACGGACATGTTCACCAACATGTCCGCCAAGGACTTCGCCATGATGCTCGCCAACCCCGCCACGCAGCTGTACACCGAGTACCAGCTGTACCAAAGCGTCAGGAGCTCCGGAAGCAGCATCGATGCCGACCTCGCCAGCGGCATGGACACCCGGGACGTCATGGGCAAGTGGGGCGACAAGATGGGCGCCAAGAGGCAGGCGGCGCTCCAGGCTGCGACACACATGGAGGAGTTGGGGCACGTCTACAAGACGAACGCCGCGCAGCTCAATGGTGACGACACCCGCTACAAGCCGCCGGAGGTCCCCAACAAGCCCGACATCAAGGGCCCTGGTGACATGAACGTCCCCGGCGCCGGTGGCACCAATCCGGGCATCAGCGGTGGCACAGGCATCGGCGGAGGCGGAGCCGGCCAAGGCATCCCCGGCTTCGACGCGAACGGCCTGAAGCCGCCGACCGCTTCGGGCACCGCCCCGTCCCAGATCGGTACGGACCTGGACAGTGCAGCCCCCGGTCTCACCGGAGGCCCGGGTTCCGCGACCGGCGCAGGCAGCGGTCTCGGGGCCGGCGGCGGAGTCGGCGGTGGCGCCGGAGCCGGTGGAGCCGGTTTGGGCGGCGGCATGGCCGGTGGCATGGCGGGCGGACTCGCCGGCGGCGCGGCGGGGCTTGCCCGCGGGGCGGGCGGCGGTGCGGCCGGACGTTCTGGAATGGCCGGCCGAGGTACCGGCGCAGGAGCAGGTCGAGGCACGGGCGCGGGCGCGGGTCGCGGTATGGGCGGCATGGGCGGCGGCGCCCACGGCGCAGGCGGCGCGGCCGGCAAGGGTGCCCTCGGCGGCAAGAACGGCGCTGGAGCACGCCTGAAGGGCGGCGTGGTCGGCGGAGCCAAGGGCAAGACCGGCGGGGCGTTCACCCCCGGCGGCTCGGGCCTCCGCAACCGGGGCGCAGGTGCCGCGGGCGGTGCCGGCGCCGCCGGCAAGGGCCAGAACGGCCGCAACGGCTTCGGCCCCGCCGGAGCCGCCGGCGGACGCGGCGCCGGAAAGGGACGTGGCGAAGGCGGGAACGGCAGTCGTCTTCCCGATTACCTCGTCGAGGACGAGAGCACCTGGAAGCCGAAGGACCGCAAGGCGAATCCGCCCGTCATCGAGTAACCAGATAGCGTTCGTGGGGCCCACGACCATTTCCGGTCGTGGGCCCCACGCACATCAGCACGGAATTCACCACGAAAGGTGTCAGAGCATGCGCTTCGCGCACAGGACGCTACGCGCGATCGGCGGCGCGGCCATGGTGGGAGCCCTGGTGCTCGGCACCGCATCGGCCGCCTCGGCGGACGCGACCAGAAACGACCAGTGGCAGAACAAGGCGTTCGACATCGACGCCATCCACAAGGTAGCCACGGGCAAGGGTGTCACCGTCGCCGTTCTGGACGACGGTGTGGACGGCAATCAGGCCGACCTGACAGGCAGCGTTCTCCCCGGTAAGCGGTGCAAGGACGGCCAGCCCGCCAACCGCGAAATCAGCGACGACCATGGCACAGGCATGGCATCGCTGATCGCGGGCCACGGCCACGGATCAGGGAACAGCCAGGGCATGCTGGGAATGGCTCCGGACGCCAAGATTCTTCCCATCGACATCTTTTCCGCTGATGGCAGCGAGGGCGACGAATCCGGAATCGGGCGGAAGACGGCGTGCACCAAGCCGGAAGCCATTCGGTACGCCGTTGATCAGGGCGCCGACGTCGTCAGCATGTCGCTCGACCAGGGCTTTGCCGGTCAGGACTCGAAGGAAGCCGTCGCTTACGCACTCGCGCACAACGTCGTCCTGGTGCTCTCCTCCGGCAATGACGGAGTCGAGGACAACGGCGGACTCGGCTCCGTCCCTGGAGTCGTCCAGGTAGGCGCCTCGACCCAGAGCGGGACACCCTGGGAAGAGTCGAGCTACTCGAAGCACCTGCTCTTCACTGCGCCTGGCAAGGGCATCACGGTGGCCACCGCCAACGGCGACTACGTGGACGCCGACGGCAACAGCCACAAGGGCGACTACCTCACTACCGATGGCACCTCGATGTCTGCCGCCATCGCCTCCGGTGCCTTCGCCCTCCTCAAGCAGAAGTACCCGGACTACACCCCGGGCCAACTGGTCAACCGCGTCACCAAGTCGACCTACATCGCCAAGGGCGTCGACAAGACGAAACTCCCTGACAAGGTCCATGGTTACGGCGACCTGAGCCCCCTCAAGGCCCTCACCGCCAACATCCCCAAGGGCAGCGCCAACGGCCCCTGGGACCTGTCGTCCCTCCCCAAGGCCTCCGGCAGCGACAAGGGCAAGGCGGCCGGTGACGGCTCCGCCCCCAGCGCCTCTTCCTCGGACGACGACAGCTCGAACACGCTGCTCTACGTCGGCATCGGGATCGGCGCCCTCGTCATCATCGCGGTGATCGTCATCATCGTCGTCGTCTCCCGCAACAAGAACAACCGCGGCGGCCCCGGCGGACCCGGTGCCCCCGGCACCATGCCCCCGCCCGCCTACCAGCAGGGCGGCTACCCGCCCCAGCCGCAGCAGCCCGGCCCCTACGGCCAGCAGCAGCCCCCGCAGTGGGGTCCACCGCGCCAGTGAGCACCGACTGACCGCACACTGCACGCCCCCAGCAACACCGTGAGGCCCGTGACCGCCCACCCGCGGTCACGGGCCTCACGCATGAGGACGTGACCGCCGCGGGCGCGTAGCCCAACTCGACGTTGGAGGACCCGGGGTTGACGTTCCGCAACCGCTGCGTCGGCACGGGCGTTACAGGCGCAGGAAAGCAGCGCGCGCCCGGCCGTTCCCCAGTCGGGATCACACGACTTACACCTCGGACCCAAATCAGAAAGGTGTCAGAGCATGCGCTTCGCGCACAGAACGCTCCGCACAATCGGTGGCGCAGCCATGGTGGGAGCCCTGGTGCTCGGCACCGCATCGGCCGCATCGGCGGACGCGACCAGAAACAACCAGTGGCAGAACAAGGCGTTCGACATCGACGCCATCCACAAAGTCGCCACCGGCAAGGGTGTCACCGTCGCCGTCCTCGATGACGGTGTGGACGGCTCACACCCGGACCTCGTTGGCAGCGTTCTTCCTGGGAAACGCTGCAAGGACGACCAGCCGGCCAACAATGAAACGCTCGACGATCACGGCACTGCGATGTCCTCGCTCATCGCGGGCCACGGTCATGGGGCCGAGAACGGCCAGGGCGTTCTCGGGCTCGCCCCGGACGCCAAGATCCTCCCCATCGACATCTTCGAGAACGAAGGCGGCCCCGTCGGCGCCGACAATCCACATGTCTGTCAATGGGACGAGGCAATCAAGTACGCCGTCGACCAAGGCGCCGATGTCATCAACATCTCCGTCGGCCAGGACTACGCGGACGAGGTGGACAAGAGTGCCATCGCTTACGCACTCGACCACAACGTGGTTGTCGTCCAGGGATCCGGCAATGACGGGGTCGAAGAGAAGAGGGGCCTCGGCTCCGTCGCCGGAGTCGTCCAGGTCGGCGGCTCCACGCAAGACGGCAATCGCTGGGACGACGACAACGGCGCCTCGAACTACTCCAAGTCCCTGATGTTCACCGCTCCCGCGAAGAACCTCATCATGGCCACCGCGAACGGTGACTTCGAGGATGCCAACGGCAACAGCCACAAGAGCGACTACCTCACCACCGACGGCACCTCGATGTCCACCGCCATCACCTCCGGCGCCTTCGCCCTGCTCAAACAGAAGTACCCGGACTACACCCCCGGCCAACTGGTCAACCGCATCATCAAGTCGACCTACATCGCCAAGGGCATCGACAAGTCAAAGCTCCCCGACGCCTACCACGGCTACGGCGACCTGAGCCCGCTCAAGGCCCTCACCGCCAACATCCCCAAGGGCCACGCGAACGGCCCTTGGGACCTGTCCTCGCTCCCGAAGCCTTCGGACGACAAGGCCGGCGCATCCGCCTCCCCCGCCGCCGGCAACGCCTCCGACTCCTCGGACGACGACAGCTCCAACATGCTCCTCTACCTCGGCATCGGCATCGCCGCGCTCGTCGTCATCGTGGTGGTCGTCGTGATCGTCATCGTCTCCCGCAACAAGAACAACCACGGCGGCCCCGGCGGACCCGGCACCATGCCCCCACCCGCCTACCACCAAGGCGGCTACCCACCCCAACCCACCTACCAGCAGGGCGGCTACGCGCCCCAACCCCCACCGCACCCCGGCCCCTACGGCCAGCAGCAACCCCCGCAGTGGGGGCCCCCGCGCCAGTAGGCAAGACCGACGAGACCCGTGACCACTCACCCGGTCACGGGTCTCATGCGTTCTGTAGTGAACTGCGCGCCTTGGTCGCCCTGTTGTTCGATCATATTGGTAACCTACGAGCAAAATCAGGGCTGTTGGGACGCACGGGGTTGTGCGGTTTTCGGCGACACGGGGGAGATGCCGCCATGGCGATGATGCTGCCGGACGAGCTGGCGTGGTTGTTGGAGATGTTGGGGTTCGATTGGCCGACGGCC
>NZ_JBVKBG010000016.1:0-28674 GCF_055657265.1 Streptomyces sp. NPDC107575
TTTCGTGTTTCCAACCCTACCAGATCCGTTTTCCGTTCCGTTTCCGGTTCGGATTTCATTTCCGGTGGCCGTTGGAGGGCCTTTGCCTTTCGGCGGCTCCGACTTTATCAGAGATTCTGAGTCGGAATATCCCGCCCCAGTCGGGGACTTGGTCGGGCACGTGAGTGCGCCGGGTTCCCCCTGAGCGGAGCCGTAAACGTACTGGAGCGGGGCGCCCCGATGCAAATCGAGGCGCCCCGCTCCTTACGTGCCTCAGACCTCGACGACGACCGGAAGGATCATCGGGCGACGGCGGTAGGTGTCCGAGACCCACTTGCCCAGCGTGCGGCGGATGAGCTGCTGCAGCTGGTGGGGCTCGACGACGCCGTCCTGGGCCGACTTCTCCAGGACGTCCTGGATCTTCGGGATGACGGCGTGGAACGCCGAATCCTCGATGCCGGAACCGCGGGCCTGGATGTTCGGGCCGCTGGTGATCTTGCCGGTGCTGGAGTCCACCACCACGAAGACCGAGATGATGCCCTCGTCCCCGAGGATCTTGCGGTCCTTGAGCGCGGGCTCGCCGATGTCGCCGACGGAGAGGCCGTCCACGTAGACGTAACCGGCCTGGACCTTGCCGGAGATCTTCGCCTTGCCGCCGACCAGGTCGACGACGACGCCGTCCTCGGCGATGACGATGCGGTCGTGCGGGACGCCGGTGAGGGCGCCGAGCTCGGCGTTGGCGCGCAGGTGGCGCCATTCGCCGTGGACCGGCATCAGGTTCTTCGGCTTGCAGATGTTGTAGAAGTACAGGAGTTCGCCCGCGGACGCGTGGCCCGAGACGTGCACCTTGGCGTTGCCCTTGTGAACGACGTTCGCGCCCCAGCGGGTCAGGCCGTTGATCACGCGGTAGACCGCGTTCTCGTTGCCGGGGATGAGCGACGACGCCAGGATCACCGTGTCACCGGAGACGATCCGGATCTGGTGGTCGCGGTTGGCCATGCGGGACAGGGCCGCCATCGGCTCGCCCTGCGAGCCCGTGCAGACCAGGACGACCTCGCTGTCGGGCAGGTCGTCGAGCGTCTTGACGTCCACGACGAGGCCGGCCGGGACCTTCAGGTAACCGAGGTCGCGGGCGATGCCCATGTTGCGGACCATCGAGCGGCCGACGAAGGCGACCCGGCGGCCGTACTCGTGCGCGGCGTCCAGGATCTGCTGGATGCGGTGCACGTGGCTGGCGAAGGACGCGACGATGATCCGCTTCTGCGCGCTGGCGAAGACTCCGCGGATCACGTTCGAGATGTCGCGCTCGGGCGGGACGAAGCCCGGGACCTCGGCGTTCGTCGAGTCGGTCAGGAGGAGGTCGATGCCCTCCTCGCCGAGCCGGGCGAACGTCGGCAGGTCGGTCAGGCGACGGTCCAGCGGGAGCTGGTCCATCTTGAAGTCGCCGGTGTGCACCGCCATGCCCGCGGGGGTGCGGATGGCGACGGCCAGCGCGTCCGGGATGGAGTGGTTGACCGCGATGAACTCGCAGTCGAACGGGCCCAGGCGCTCGCGCTCCCCCTCGGACACCTCGAGGGTGTACGGGCGGATGCGGTGCTCCTGGAGCTTCGCCTCGATGAGGGCGAGGGTCAGCTTGGAGCCGATCAGCGGGATGTCCGGCTTCTCGCGCAGGAGATACGGGACGGCGCCGATGTGGTCCTCGTGGCCGTGCGTCAGGACGATGCCCTCGACGTCGTCAAGACGGTCCCTGATGGACGTGAAGTCCGGCAGGATCAAGTCGATTCCGGGCTGCTCCTCCTCGGGGAAGAGCACTCCGCAGTCGACGATCAGCAGACGGCCTTCGTACTCGAAGACGGTCATGTTGCGCCCGATCTCACCGAGGCCGCCGAGCGGGGTGACGCGCAGGCCGCCCTTCGGAAGCTTCGGCGGGGCGCCGAGTTCAGGATGCGGATGACTCAAAAGACTCTCCTCAACCACGCGCGCCACGTACCTGTAGGCACGTGGCGCGCATGACGTTCGTGCAATAGCAGTTGTGGTGGTTCCTGGGTCTTGCTGTTCAGTTGGTGATTCTGTTCATTCAGTTGTGAAGCTTTGCCAAGTCTGTGATCAGAGTTGTACCCCGCCGGCGGCAAGATCGATCTTGAGCTGGGCCGTTTCTTCGGGGGTGAGTTCCACGAGCGGCAGGCGCAGCGGTCCCGCGGGGACGCCCTGGAGGCCGAGCGCGGCCTTCGTCGTGATGACGCCCTGCGTGCGGAACATGCCGGTGAAGACGGGGAGCAGCTTCTGGTGGATCTCCGTCGCCTTGTGCACGTCACCCGTCGAGAAGGCGTCGAGCATGGCGCGCAGCTCGGGCGCGACGAGGTGGCCGACGACCGAGACGAAGCCGCACGCGCCGACCGAGAGCAGCGGCAGGTTGAGCATGTCGTCGCCGGAGTACCAGGCGAGGCCCGAGCGGGCGATGGCCCAGGAGGCGCGGCCGAGGTCGCCCTTGGCGTCCTTGTTGGCCACGATGCGCGGGTGCTCGGCCAGTCGGACGATCGTGTCGGTGTTGATCGGCACGCCGCTGCGACCCGGGATGTCGTAGAGCATCACGGGGAGCTCGGTCGCGTCGGCGATCGCCGTGAAGTGGCGGAGCAGGCCCTCCTGCGGGGGCTTGTTGTAGTACGGCGTCACCGTGAGCAGGCCGTGCGCGCCGGCCTGCTGGGCCTCGCGGGCGAGCTCGATGCTGTGGCGGGTGTCGTTGGTGCCGACACCGGCGACGACGTGGGCGCGGTCGCCGACCGCTTCGACGACGGCTCGAATCAGATCCGATTTCTCCGCGTTGCTGGTGGTCGGGGACTCGCCGGTGGTGCCGTTGACGACCAGGCCGTCATTGCCTGCGTCCACCAGGTGGGCGGCGAGCCGCTGCGCGCCGTCGAGGTCGAGTGCGCCGTCCGCCGCGAAGGGCGTGACCATGGCGGTGAGGACCCTCCCGAAGGGGGTCTGCGGAGTCGAGGTCGGAGCCATGGGTAACACGCTACTCGCTGCTCAGTACCGGGTCCCCCCTCGGGGGATGCGACAAGTCACAACAAAGGTGGAGCCCGGCACTGCCTGCTCGGGGGTTCAAGCAGTGCCGGGTCCGTTTGATCAGGCTAGATGAACTTTCCGAAAAGCCGCAATACGGGCACTTCAGTCGAGCGTCCGTACATCTGTGCCGATCCCGGAACTACGGCGCCACGCGGCCGTTGGCATTGAACGCCGCGTACGTGAGCGGCATGAGGGCGGCCCACTCCGCCTCCATCTTCTCGCCGACCATCTCGATTTCCCGCTGCGGGAAGGACGGCACCTTGGCCAGCTCGTGCTGCGTCCGCAGGCCGAGGAAGTGCATCAGCGAGCGCGCGTTGCACGTCGCGTACATCGACGAGAACAGGCCGACCGGGAGCACCGCGCGGGCCACCTCGCGGGCGACGCCCGCGGCCAGCATCTCCTGGTACGCCTCGTACGCCTGGCGGTACGAGTCCTCCATGACGCGGCCCGTCAGCTCCTGTTGCGCCTGCGTGCCCTCGACGAACTGGTACTTGCCCGGGCGGCCCTCCTGGACCAGCTTGCGGTCGGCGTCCGGGACGTAGAACGTCGGCTGGAGCTCCCTGTAGCGACCCGACTCTTCGTTGTACGACCAGCCCACGCGGTGCCGCATGAACTCCCGGAAGACGAAGATCGGCGCGCTGATCAGGAACGTCATCGAGTTGTGCTCGAAGGGGCTGCCGTGCCGGTCCCGCATCAGGTAGTTGATCAGGCCCTTGGAGCGCTCGGGGTCCTTCGACAGCTCGTCGATCGACTGCTCGCCGAGCGTGGAGACGCGGGCCGCGAACAGCACGTCCGTGTCGCTCGCGGTGTGCTTCACCAGCTCGACGGTGACGTCGCCGCGGAACGTCGGCTTGAGGTCTTCAGCTGGGGTTTCGGTCATGCTGCCGGGGTCCTTCCCATCACTTCACCAGGGCGGCGCCCACTCTACGGGCCGCCACTGACAAGAGGGCATTCGCTCGCTTGTCACGACGATCTCCGGCGAACAGGAGCGAAGTTTGGTGAATTTGGTGAAACAGGGCACCCTTTGAAGCGATCGCTCGTCTGTGTAGATGAACACACTTTCTAGATCGAGCATCACCAGTCGCTTGAGGAGTAGTAGCCCCATGTTCCGTCGGCGCGAGCCCGTACCGTTCGCCTTCATAGCCGAAGCCGACAAGTTCCGTAGCAACGTCACACCGCCCGCGCGTGAGCGTCCCTCCGCCGGGCAGCGCGCCGGTCGCGCGCTCGTCGGCCTCACCGTCGTGGCCGGCCTCGTGGGCGCCCTGTTGATCGGGATGCCGGCCCTGTCGATCGATCAGACCACGCAGCACGTACAGCAGTCGGAGGCCTCCGACAGCCGCTGACGGTCGCCCGGCCGGCCCCCTCCCCCTCCGGACCCCCTGGAGTGGAAGGCCGGTGCGACCCCGGATAGCCTCACCGGGCACAGCCCCCATACCGCGTGGACCGAGTGAGGACCCGTCGTGCCCCTGCCCTTCCTGACGGCCGACCGTGCTTTGGACGAGGCCGCGGACATCCCGCTGCCCTTCGACGACCGCGACCAGTGGCGCCGCCCCTACCGCCCGGGCCCGTACCGGGTGGGCGCGGCCGCGCTGCTGCTGCTCCTGGCGTCGTACGTGCTGTTCGCCTCGGTGATCATCGCCGTCGCGGGCGACACGTCCGCCGCCACGGTCTGCGGCGTCCTCGCGGTGCTGATCATCGCGTCGGCGCTGCGGCTGCTGCGCATGGGCACCTGGGTGAGCGCGCGCGGGCTGCGGCACGTCGCCTTCTTCGTCACCCGGACGGCACCGTGGGACCGGGTCGCCACCGCGCGCACGGTGCAGCAGCCCGTGCGCTGGCTCGGGCTGCCCCGCACCGTTCAGGGGCAGGCGCTGATCCTCGTACAGCGGGATCAGCAGGGGGACCAGACGACGCTGCTCACCAGTCACAGCGCGGACTTCCTGGGACGGGGCACGGCGTTCGACCGGGCCGCCGACACCGTCGAGGTCTGGGCCGAGGAGTACCGCGCCCGGCGCTGACGCACGCGCGCGTGGACGCGTGAACGCATGACGAAGGGGCCGCACCGGCATCGTGCCGGTGCGGCCCCTTCGTCGTGCGTCAGACGCCGAGTGAACGGCCCTCATGGAGTGCGATCGCGCGCTGCATCGCCTTACGCGCGCGTGGTGTGTCCCGCGCGTCCCGGTAGGCGACGGCGAGGCGGAACCAGCAGCGCCAGTCCCCCGGCGCGTCCTCCGTCTCGGCCTTCCGCCTGGCGAAGACCTCGTCGGCGGAGTCGCGGTCGATGCGGCCGTACTGATCGCGCCGCAGCTCGTCCACGGGCAGCCCGCCCTCCGCCTCCAGGAGTTCGCCGAGCCGGTTGGCCTTGGTGACGAACCGGGTGTTCGCCCACAGGAACCACACGCCGATCAGCGGCAGGATCAGCACCGCGACGCCGAAGGTGATCGTCAGCGCCGTGCCCTGCTGGAGGAGCATGACGCCGCGGTCGCCGGCCAGGACGAAGTAGAAGACCAGGACCAGGGCCGTGACGGCGTAGGTGATTTTCGCGCGCATCGCAGCAGGTCAGCCGTTCAGATCGAGGAAGTGTTCCAGGCCGAAGGTGAGGCCGGGGTGCGTGGTGACCTTGCGGGCGCCGAGCAGGATGCCGGGCATGAAGCTGCTGTGGTGCAGCGAGTCGTGCCGGATCGTCAGCGTCTCGCCCTCGGCGCCCAGGAGGACCTCCTGGTGCGCCAGGAGGCCGCGCAGGCGGACCGAGTGGACCGGGACGCCGTCGACGTCCGCGCCGCGCGCTCCGTCGAGCGCCGTGGCCGTCGCGTCGGGAGCGGGGGCGCTGCCCGCCTTCTCCCGGGCCGCCGCGATCAGCTGCGCGGTGCGGGCGGCCGTGCCGGACGGGGCGTCGACCTTCTTCGGGTGGTGCAGCTCGATGACCTCGACGGACTCGAAGTACGGCGCCGCCGCCTCCGCGAACTTCATGGTCAGGACCGCGCCGATGGAGAAGTTCGGGGCGATCAGCACACCGGTCTCCGGGGAGTCCGCGAGCCAGCCGTTCAGCTGCGCGAGGCGCTCGTCGGTCCAGCCCGTGGTGCCGACGACGGCGTGGATTCCGTGGCGTACACAGAACTCCAGGTTCTCCATCACCGAGTCGGGGGTGGTCAGTTCGACCGCGACCTGGGCGCCGGACTCCACGAGGGCGTCCAGCTTGTCGCCGCGGCCGAGGGCCGCGACCAGCTCCATGTCCTCGGCCGCCTCGACGGCCCGTACGGCCTCGGAGCCGATGCGGCCCTTGGCCCCGATGACCGCCACGCGCAGCTTGCTCATGATCTCCCAGTTCCTTCAGTGCGTACTGAAAACGGTTTACGCGACCGCTTCGTGCAGGCGCGAGGCCTGCTTGTCCTTGAGCGGGCCGATGACCGACAGGGACGGGCGCTGTCCCAGGATGTCGCGTGCGACCGCGCGCACCTCGTCCGGGGTCACCGCCGAGATGCGCTCCAGCATCGCGTCGACCGACATCTGCTCGCCCCAGCACAGCTCGCTCTTGCCGATGCGGTGCATGAGCGCCCCGGTGTCCTCGAGGCCGAGGACCGTGGAACCCGCGAGCTGGCCGATGGCGCGGCTGATCTCGTCGTCGCTGATGCCGTGCTGCGCGACCTGGTCCAGCTCGTCACGGCAGATCTTCAGCACGCCGTGCACCTGGCTCGGCCTGCAGCCCGCGTAGACGCCGAACAGTCCGCAGTCGGCGAAGCCCGAGGTGTACGAGTACACGCTGTACGCGAGCCCGCGCTTCTCCCGGACCTCCTGGAACAGGCGGGACGACATGCCGCCGCCCAGCGCCGTGTTGAGCACGCCCATCGCCCAGCGGCGGTCGTCCGTGCGGGCGAGGCCCGGCATGCCGAGGATGACGTGGGCCTGCTCGGTCTTGCGGCCGAGGAGTTCCATGCGGCCCGCGGTGCGCAGGGTCTTGCGTCCTGCGCGCGGGCCGACGGGCGCCGCGGAGACGGCGTCGAACCCGGACTTCTCGAAGGCGGCGCGGACCTGGCGTACGACCTTGTTGTGGTCGACGTTGCCCGCAGCGGCCACGACCAGGTGCGTCGGGTCGTAGTGCTTCTTGTAGAAGCGCGTGATCTGGTTCCTGCTGAGCGCGTTGATCGTGTCGACCGAGCCGAGGACCGGGCGGCCGAGCGGGGTGTCGCCGAGCATCGTGTGCGCGAACAGGTCGTGCACGACGTCGCCCGCGTCGTCCTCGGTCATCGCGATCTCTTCGAGGATCACGCCGCGCTCCGCGTCGACGTCCTCCTCCTCGATGAGCGAGCCGGTCAGCATGTCGCAGACCACGTCGATGGCGAGCGGCAGGTCGGTGTCGAGCACGCGCGCGTAGTAGCAGGTGAACTCCTTCGCCGTGAAGGCGTTCATCTCGCCGCCGACCGCGTCTATCGCGGCCGAGATGTCCAGCGCGCTGCGCTTCTTGGTGCCCTTGAAGAGCAGGTGCTCCAGGTAGTGCGTCGCCCCGTTCAGCGTCGGCGTCTCGTCGCGCGAGCCCACGTGCGCCCAGATGCCGAAGGTGGCCGAGCGGACCGAGGGCAGGGTCTCGGTGACGATGCGCAGGCCGTTCGGCAGCGTCGTCTTGCGGACCGTGCCGATGCCGTTCGCGCCCTTGATGAGGGTTTGGGTACGGGCGACGGCCCGCCCCTCCGAAGAGGTGCGGGCCGTCGCCTGGGTGCTACGGGACGTCACTTGTCGGTGTCGTCCTTCGCCTCGTCGCCCTCTTCGCCCTCGACCACGGGGATCAGGGAGAGCTTGCCGCGGGAGTCGATCTCGGCGATCTCGACCTGGACCTTCTGGCCCACACCGAGGACGTCCTCGACGTTCTCCACGCGCTTGCCGCCGGCGAGCTTGCGGATCTGCGAGATGTGCAGCAGACCGTCCTTGCCCGGGAGCAGCGACACGAACGCACCGAAGGTCGTCGTCTTCACGACGGTGCCCAGGTAGCGCTCGCCGACCTCCGGCATGGTCGGGTTGGCGATGCCGTTGATCGTGGCGCGGGCGGCCTCGGCGGCCGGACCGTCGGCGGCACCGATGTAGATCGTGCCGTCGTCCTCGATCGTGATGTCGGCGCCGGTGTCCTCCTGGATCTGGTTGATCATCTTGCCCTTCGGGCCGATGACCTCACCGATCTTGTCCACGGGGATCTTGACCGTGATGATCCGCGGGGCGTTCGGGGACATCTCGTCCGGGACGTCGATCGCTTCCATCATCACGTCGAGGATGTGGAGGCGGGCGTCCTTGGCCTGCTTGAGGGCGGCGGCCAGGACGGAGGCCGGGATGCCGTCGAGCTTCGTGTCCAGCTGGAGGGCCGTGACGAAGTCCTTGGTACCGGCGACCTTGAAGTCCATGTCACCGAACGCGTCCTCGGCACCGAGGATGTCGGTCAGGGCGACGTAGTGCGTCTCGCCCTTGATCTCCTGGGAGATCAGGCCCATGGCGATACCGGCGACGGGGGCCTTCAGCGGCACACCGGCGTTCAGCAGCGACATGGTGGAGGCGCAGACCGAGCCCATGGACGTCGAGCCGTTGGAGCCCAGCGCCTCGGAGACCTGGCGGATCGCGTAGGGGAACTCCTCGCGCGTCGGCAGGACCGGCACGATCGCGCGCTCGGCGAGCGCGCCGTGGCCGATCTCGCGGCGCTTCGGGGAGCCGACGCGGCCCGTCTCACCGACGGAGTACGGCGGGAAGTTGTAGTTGTGCATGTAGCGCTTGCGGGTCACCGGCGAAAGGGTGTCCAGCTGCTGCTCCATGCGGAGCATGTTGAGGGTGGTGACGCCCAGGATCTGGGTCTCGCCACGCTCGAACAGCGCCGAGCCGTGCACGCGCGGGATGGCCTCGACCTCGGCGGCCAGGGTGCGGATGTCGGTGACACCGCGGCCGTCGATGCGCTTCTTCTCCTTGATGACGCGCTCACGGACCAGGGACTTGGTCAGCGAGCGGTACGCGGCGGAGATCTCCTTCTCGCGGCCCTCGAACTCCGGGAGGAGCTTCTCGGCGGCCAGACCCTTGACGCGGTCCAGCTCGGCCTCGCGCTCCTGCTTGCCCGCGATGGTGAGGGCGGCGGAGAGCTCGGTCTTGACCGCGGCGGTCAGGGCCTCGAGCACGTCGTCCTGGTAGTCCAGGAAGATCGGGAACTCGGCGGTCGGCTTGGCGGCCTTCGCGGCGAGGTCGGCCTGGGCCTTGCACAGCACCTTGATGAAGGGCTTCGCGGCGTCCAGACCGGCGGCGACGACCTCCTCGGTCGGCGCCTCGGCGCCGCCCTTGACCAGCTGGATCGTCTTGTCGGTTGCCTCGGCCTCGACCATCATGATCGCGACGTCGCCGTCCTCCAGGACGCGACCGGCGACGACCATGTCGAAGACGGCGTCCTCGAGCTCGGTGTGCGTCGGGAACGCGACCCACTGGCCGTTGATCAGCGCGACGCGGACGCCGCCGACCGGGCCGGAGAAGGGCAGGCCGGCCAGCTGCGTCGACGCGGACGCGGCGTTGATCGCCACGACGTCGTACAGGTGGTCGGGGTTGAGCGCCATGATCGTGGCGACGACCTGGATCTCGTTGCGCAGGCCCTTCTTGAAGGACGGGCGCAGCGGGCGGTCGATGAGGCGGCAGGTGAGGATCGCGTCCTCGGAGGGCCGGCCCTCACGGCGGAAGAAGCTGCCGGGGATCTTGCCGGCCGCGTACTGCCGCTCCTCGACGTCCACCGTGAGGGGGAAGAAGTCGAGGTTGTCCTTGGGGTTCTTCGAGGCCGAGGTGGCCGAGAGCACCATGGTGTCGTCGTCGAGGTAGGCGACGGCGGAGCCGGCGGCCTGGCGGGCCAGACGGCCCGTCTCGAAGCGGATGGTGCGGGTGCCGAAGGAGCCGTTGTCGATGACGGCCTCGGCGTAGTGGGTCTCGTTCTCCACTAGCGTTTTCTCCGTTACTTTCGTCTGTTACGTCTTTTGTCCGCTGCTGCCCGTGTGGCAGAGGGACGAGGTGGAGAAGCGCGCCTTGGGTGCGGGCCGGTCTTCGATCGAAGCTCCCGGGGATCCTCTTGCGTCTCCGGGGGCCACTACCGAGGACCGGCGGCGGCGAGGTGGCGCTTCTCCTCAATATGCGCAGTCGTACGTCACCAGACTACAAAGCCTCGGTGACAGTGCGCACGTACGGCAAAAGGGAGCGGCCCCCTCAATCGGGAACCGCCCCCTCTCACAGCGTCTTTATCGGGCGCCGGCCGCACCGCGGCGGATGCCGAGGCGCTCGACCAGCGTACGGAAGCGCTGGATGTCCTTCTTGGCCAGGTACTGCAGCAGGCGGCGACGCTGGCCGACCAGGATGAGCAGGCCACGACGCGAGTGGTGGTCGTGCTTGTGCGTCTTGAGGTGCTCGGTCAGGTCCGAGATGCGGCGGGAGAGCATGGCGACCTGGACCTCGGGGGAGCCGGTGTCGCCCTCCTTGGTGCCGAACTCGGTCATGATCTGCTTCTTCGTAGCGGTGTCGAGAGCCACGCTTACTCCTCGTAGAGTCTGATTGCCGCCGAGTGCCCCTGGTCTACATCTCAGGAGAGCTTCCGAAACTCGGGAGGCGGGGATCCGCTGGGCGCTGCCCCCAGGAATGTCCTGCAATGCCGGGGGCGCGTACACAAACGGCCGTCACACAGCGTACCAGCAGCCCGGCGGCCGGCCTGACGGCGGCCGCCGGTCCCCTGATCAGCTGACCATGCTGCGCACCTGCGTGTAGAGACCGAGCACCGCGAGGCACAGCGGTACGAGGGTCAGCAGCACGAAGCCGTCGAACAGGTCGAGCATCCGGCCCCAGAACGGGGACACGCCCTTGCGCGGCACGGACAGGCCGACGATCACGAGCAGGGCCGCTCCCCCGCCGATCGCGGCGGCGAACCAGAGGATGTGGATGTTGAGCGGGGCGCTGTCGCCCTGCAGGAAGCTCTGCAGCAGGTCGCTCGGGGTGTTCAGGGTCACGCCGAGGATCAGCAGACCGAGGATCAGCAGACCGCCGACGACCAGGGACGCCACCTGCGCGGTGTAGTCGAACAGACGGGCGCGCAGCATGACGGCGATACCGGCGGCCAGGGCGAGCAGCTGCGCCCAGACGTTGTCGGAGAAGCCGAGGACGACGCCGGCCGAGGCGACGGCGAGGGCCGCGCAGCCGATGACGAGGCCGAGGAGCAGCTCGTGCGCGCGGCGGACCTGGGCACCGATGCGGTCGAAGTCGATGTTCTCTTCCTCGTCGCGCCCGTAGTCGCGGCCCTGGGAGATCTGGTCGGGCGAGCGGTAGCCGATGGGCAGCCGGGCGGAGCGGGCGGACATGCCGGGCAGCCAGGCCATCGCGATGATCGAGACGACCGCCGTGACGCCGGCGACCTCGCTCGGCGAGGCCTCGGTGATCAGTGCGCCGAACGTGGCCAGGGCGCCGACGGCCGAGCCGAGGGCGGCGGCGACGAAGACGGCGTCGCCGTGCGGCAGCAGCACCACGAGCAGCGCGGCGGCGATCAGCACCACGACACAGCCGGACAGCAGCTGCAGCCGGCCCGGGCCCTCGGCGGCACCGGTCCCGAAGATGCCCGACCCGGCGATGAGCAGGTGCGGCAGCGCGGCGAGCCCCAGCGACGTGGACGCGGCGCGGTCGTCGTACACCCGCGCGCGCACCACGGAGAACGTGACGAGCAGGACGCCGACGACACCGGCGATGATGCCGGGCAGGCTGTGCATGTCGCGGTCGACCGGGTTCGAGAACCAGAGGGCGAACGCCATCAGCGTCAGCAGCAGGACGCCGGCGCCGAGGCCGACGACACTCATCAGCTCGTCGCTCCAGCGGCGCCGGTCGCGGCGGACCGCGGAGGCGACCGCGTCGGAGACGTCGTCGAACACCGCGGCGGGCAGCGACTCGGCGAACGGACGCAGCAGCAGCACGTCGCCGTCGAGGACCCGCTGGTCGGCGAGGGAGCGGCCGGCGTCGAGGACGGTGCCGTCCCGGCGGACCAGGTGGTACCCGGTGGGGTCGCCCTCGGCCTGGCTCTGCCCGGAGAGCTGGAGGATCTCCGGGTAGATGTCGGCAAGCGCGGCGTCTTCGGGCAGGGCCACATCGATACGTGCGTCCGGTGCGGCGACGGTGACCCGGCAGAAGCCGGTTCCGCCCCCGGCAAGAGCTGTGGTGCTCACCTCGCGGTTCCCCCTAATGTCATGACTTGGTGTGGCATCGGTGCGGCGGCGCGGCGTCCGGACGGCGTCACGCGCGGTGCGACAGCGTAGCGCCCTGGGCCCATCTCACCCCACAGGCCCCGCTACTTGACGAGAGTCAGTAGGATCACCGGGCACGCCGGAGCTCTTTGCCTTCGGCCTGGGGGAACCGCCAGTAACGGGGGCGGTCCGACATGTCCCGACGTGCACGGCATCCGTGCGCGCCAACTGATCCGACTGAAGATTTAAGGACTGGTGCTGCGGTGAGCGTGGTCATCGTCAAGCGACCGCCTCGGGTGTTGCCACCCGACGTACCGACGGACGAGGTGCGTCTCGAACCGCCGCCGGAGCTGGCACGGCCCGAGGACCAGAACCTGATGATGAGCCTGCTGCCCATGCTGGGTATGGGCACGTCCTCGGCGTTCTTCTTCACCTCGGGCCAGTCGATCATGAAGATCATGGGTGGCGTCATGATCGTCTCCACCCTCGCGATGGCACTTGCGCAGCTGGTCAAGGCCCGGCAGGGCGGCGGGGCCGAGATGGCCCAGGAACGCCAGGACTACCTCAAGTACTTGACCCAGGTCCGGCGTGACGTGCGGACCACCGCGCGCATGCAGCGGGACGGGCAGTACTTCCTGCACCCCAACCCGGAGCAGCTGTGGGCGCTCGTCGCCGAGGGCCGCCGGGTGTGGGAACGGCGCTCCAGCGACTCGGACTTCACCCAGGTGCGTCTGGGTCTCGGCCCGCAGCAGCTGTCAACTCCCCTGATGGCGCCGGAGACCGCTCCGCTCGACGAGCTGGAGCCGCTCACCGCGCACGCGATGAAGTCGTTCCTGGAGACCCACGGCACGTTGGACGCGCTGCCGTTGGCCGTGTCCCTGCGCTCCTTCTACCACGTGAGTGTCTCCGGCGATCCGGACACCACGTACGGTGCCGCGCGCGCCATGATCTCCCAGCTGTGCACCCTGCACTCCCCGGAGGACCTGCGGGTCGCCGTGGTCGCCTCGCCCGGCGCGATGGCCGAGTGGGAGTGGACGAAGTGGCTGCCGCACGTGCAGCACAGCAGCAGCGACGGCGCCGGTTCCCAGCGCGTGATCGTGGACGACCTCGGCGAGGTCGAGGCCATGCTCGCCGACGAGTTGGAGGGCCGCGGCCGGTTCAACCCGCAGGGCCCGCCGGTCGTCGACCAGCCGCACCTCGTCGTCGTCATGGACGGCGGCGGCATCCCCGACGAGTCGATCATCGCGGGCGCCGAGGGTCTGCAGGGCGTCACGATCATCGAGGTCGTCCCCGGCGTCGTGGAGGAGCTGCGCGGCTCGCTGTCCGTGCAGGTGCAGCCGGGTGAGCTGCTGCTCGAGTCGCAGGGCGGCACCCAGTACACCGGCGTCTGCGACACGCTCTCGCTCACCGAGGCCGAGGCGCTCGCGCGGCAGCTCGCGCCGCTGCGCGCCGGTTCGGCGGACGGCGACGAACCGCTCCTCGCCAACCTGGACTTCACCGAGCTGATGGGCATCGGCGACGCCGGTTCGGTCGACGTCGCGCGCACCTGGCGGCCCCGCACCCTGCACGAGCGGCTGCGTGTGCCGCTCGGTGTGGACCGCGACGGGCAGCCGGTCATGCTCGACATCAAGGAGGCCTCGCAGGAGGGCATGGGCCCGCACGGCCTGTGCGTCGGCGCCACCGGTTCCGGTAAGTCCGAGGTGCTCCGCACGCTCGTGCTCGCCCTCACGGTGACGCACTCCTCGGAGACGCTGAACTTCATCCTCGCCGACTTCAAGGGCGGCGCGACCTTCGCGGGCATGTCGGAACTCCCGCACGTCGCCGCCGTGATCACCAACCTGGCCGACGACCTCACCCTGATCGACCGCATGCGCGACTCGATCACCGGTGAGCTCCAGCGCCGCCAGGAGCTGCTCCGCTCGGCGGGCAACTACGCGAACATCACCGACTACGAGAAGGCCCGCGCGGCCGGCGCCCCGCTGGACCCGCTGCCCTCGCTCGTCATGGTGCTCGACGAGTTCTCCGAACTCCTCACCGCACGCCCGGACTTCATCGAGATGTTCATCCAGATCGGCCGCATCGGCCGTTCCATGGGTGTGCACATGCTGCTCGCCTCGCAGCGCCTGGAGGAGGGCAAGCTCCGCGGTCTGGACACCTTCCTCTCGTACCGCATCGGTCTGCGTACGTTCTCGGCCGCCGAGTCCCGTACCGCGATCGGTGTCCCCGACGCGTACCACCTGCCGAACGTCCCCGGCTCGGGCATCCTCAAGTACGACACCGAGACGATGATCCAGTTCAAGGCGGCGTACGTCGGTGGCGTCTACCGGGCCGGTGGCTCCGGTGGCGGCGGTTCGCGTACCCACCGGCAGCCCGTGCTGTTCACGGCGGCGCCCGTCGCCGAGCAGATCATCCACGAGCCGGAGCCCGAGGTCGTACCCGACCAGGTCGACGACGCGCTCGCGGACACCGTCCTCGACGTGATCGTGGCGCGCATCGTCGGCCAGGGCCCGCCGGCCCACCAGGTGTGGCTGCCGCCGCTGGAGGAGTCCCCCTCGGTGGACTCGCTGCTCCCGCCGCTGTCGACGACGCCGGAGCGTGGCCTGCACGCCGCCGACTACCCGGCGCTCGGCAAGCTGGTCGTGCCGATGGCGCTGGTGGACAAGCCGTTCGAGCAGCGCCGCGACATCCAGTACCTGGACTTCTCCGGTTCGGCCGGTCACGGTCTCGTGGTTGGTGGTCCGCAGTCCGGCAAGTCGACCCTGATCCGGTCGATCATGTCCTCGTTCGCGCTCACCCACACCCCGTCCGAAGTGCAGTTCTACTGCCTGGACTTCGGTGGCGGCGGCATGCTCGCGATGGAGGGCCTGCCGCACGTCGGCGGGGCCGCCTCGCGCCTCGACTCCGAGAAGGTGCGCCGTACGGTCGCCGAGGTCCGCGGCATCCTCAACGAGCGCGAGGAGTTCTTCCGCGCCAACAACGTCGACTCCATCGGTACGTTCCGGTCCCGGCGCGCCGCCGGGCAGTACCCGGACCAGCGGTGGGGCGACGTCTTCCTGATCATCGACGGCTGGGCGGCCTTCAAGACCGACTACGAGCAGCTCGACCCGGTCATCCTCGACCTGGCCTCCCGCGGTCTCGGCTTCGGTATCCACCTGATCATCGGCTCCGGCCGCTACACCGAGGTCAGGCCCGCCCTGCGCGACCAGCTCCTCAACCGTGTGGAGCTCAAGCTCGGTGACCCGATGGAGTCGGAGTTCGACCGCAAGAAGATGGAGGCCGTACCGCTCGGTATGCCCGGTCGCGGTCTGACCCCCGACAAGCTCAGCTCGCTCGGCGCGCTGCCCCGGATCGACGCCTCGTCCGACGTGGAGACCCTCGGCCAGGCCATCGAGCACATGGTGACGACGGTCGCCGAGCACTGGCAGGGCCCGCCGGCCCCGCCGGTGCGGATGCTGCCCACCAAGCTGCACATCAGCGAGGTCCCCAAGGGCAACGACTTCCCCGAGCGGGGTGTCGCGATCGGTGTCGACGAGACCACGCTGTCGCCGTCGTTCATCGACTTCGAGACCGACCCGCTGATGGTCGTCTACGGAGAGTCCGAGTCCGGCAAGTCCGCGTTCCTGCGCATGATCGCCAAGCAGATCTCCGAGCGGTACGCGACCGACAAGGCGCTCATCGTCGCCGGTGACTACCGGCGCGCGCACCTGAGCGAGCTGCCCGAGTCGCACCTCTACAAGTACTGCGCCTCGGGCCCGCAGCTCCAGGAGGTCGTCACCGGCCTCGCGGGCTCCATGGGCCGCCGTATGCCGGGTCCGGACGTCACGCCGGAGCAGCTGCGCAACCGCTCCTGGTACGACCTGCCGGACGCGTTCGTCATCGTCGACGACTACGACCTGGTGGCGACCAGCTCCGGCAACCCGCTCCAGTCGCTGCTCGAGTACCTGCCGTTCGCCCGTGACCTGGGTCTGCGCATCATCATCGCGCGCAGCTCCTCCGGTGCGGCACGGTCCTCCTTCGAGCCGGTCATGCAGCGCATGAAGGAGCTCGGCGCGACGGGCCTGGTGCTGTCCGGCGACCCGGCCGAGGGCCAGATCTTCGGCCCGCTCAAGCCGCAGAAGCTGCCGCCGGGCCGAGGCATGCTCGTCACCCGCAAGGGCGGCGCGCAGCTGGTGCAGACGGCGTGGATGCCGATGCGCAGCAACTAGCGGCCGCCTAGGCGACGCGTATCGTACGGCGCCGGGGATCGGGGGACCGATGCCCGGCGCCGTACGCTTTTGCCCGAACCGACGTGAAGGAGACGAGAGTTGAGCACGCCGCCCCGCACCACCGACGAGGCACTCGCGATCGCCCGGACGACCTTCCAGCCACTGTGCGCGGACGGCACCCCGGCGACGCTCAACGTCCAGGAGTTCGACCTGGGCTTCCTGATCTACGCGACCTTCCCACCGACCGAGCCGCCCTCGTACGGGGGCAGCCACCTGGTCATCTCGAAGACGGACGGCTCGACCATGTACGTCCCGAACTTCCCGCCGGAGTCGGCGATCAGCCTTTATCGGCGGCAGGTGGGGCAGGGCTGACGACCGACGGCCGGCGGCTGACGCGGGCCGTCGCCAGGTCTCGCCCTGCCCACTGTCACCGGGCGGCACTAGACTTTGCGGGCGTCGTGCCGGGCGGGTCGGCCGCCTCGACGCCTTCTTGACCGTTCACCAACCCGTCCGATGGAGACCCAGCCGTGACCACGCACGACCAGGACGAACGGCAGGCCGCGCAGCCGGACGGCGGCGGCTCCCGCGCCGCCACCGGGCCCGGCAACACCGTCGTGTTCACGTACGTCGACCCGCGCACCGGTGAGGAGACGTACCTGACGCGCGTCTCCGGTCCCGGTCTGCCGCCCGTGGAGTACCAGGGGTGGGCGGACCTGCGTGGCGCGGAGGTGCCCGCGAGCAATGTGGTGGCGGTCCACACCGATCTCAGTCCCAGCTCCCTGCCGGGCGGCTACACGCTCGACGCGCTCCGCGCCGGTTTCCCGAACGCGGCGCTCTCCTCCAGCCATCCGTACGGCGGGGACCCGGCGGAGCGCGCGGAGGGCGTCGCGGCGCTGACCGAGCAGGTGGAGTCGATGGCGCGGCTCGCGGGCCAGGCGCCGCCGCCGCGTCCGCACCGTGTACCGCTGCCGGCTCCGACGGGTTCGGCGCCTGTGCTGCCCACCGAGCTCCCGGGGAGGCTTCCTGTGCAGCGCTACGGGGCGGAGCTGCTCGCCTCGGCCGCGCTCCCCGATGCCGCGCGTGCCGCCCTCGCGAGCCCCGGGCTCCCCGCCGACGTCCGCTTCTTCTTCACCGCGGACCGGCCCGAGAACCCGCCGCGCGGTGGCCTGTTCGTGGACGCGGCGACCCACTTGCGCGAACTCGGGGCCGAGCTGTCCCCCGCCGCCGCCGACATCCTCGCCGCGCACACCCGCATCGGCACGGACGGCCAGTACGTGATCACGGTGCAGCAGGAGGCCGGCAGCGTATGGGCGGCCAACCCGGCGACGGGCGGCGGCCGTTACGTCAACGCGTCGGTGGCCGCGCTCGCGCACTGCCTCGCCACGCTCGCCGCCACGCGTGAGCTCATGGTGGGCATGAATCCGTACGAGGCGGGGGCGGCGGTCGCCGACCTCCAGGCCCGCCTGATCGCGCTCGACCCCACGTGCTTCGACGATGCCGGCAACTGGTGGTCGGTGATCATCGAGCAGATGTGGCACGGCCTGTTCTGACCCACTGACCGTGCGCCTGCCCGTACGCCTGTCCGTCTGTCCGTCCGTCGTCTGTCCGACCCGTTCGCAGCCCGAGAGGACCTCATGCCCCGCGAAGGATTCCGTACCGATACGACGTCCCTGGCCAACGAAGGCACGAACTTCCAGGACCTGGGCGCCGCGTTCGCCAAGGCGGCGGCCGCCCTGCAGAACGGTCTGGCGTCGGTGAACGCCTGCGCCCCCACCAGCGGCGAGGCCCCCGCGCCCGAGAAGGGCCAGGTGGAGGGCTTCGTCCAGGGCCTGACGAGCTTCGCCGACAAGGCGGACATGCCACCGTGGGGCGACGACGAGATCGGCGAGAAGTTCGGCATCGCCTACGAGGGTCTGCAGACCGGCATGTTCGAGTCGATGCAGCACCTCGCGCAGGAGCTGACGAACATCGGCGGCGCGCTCGGCGCGATGGCCAAGAACCACGCCGAGAACGAGTCCTTCAACGAGCAGCTGATCCGCCAGGAACAGAATGACGTCGACTTCGCGGCGGGCGGGGGCGGCACGATCTCCAGCATGAGCAAGATGACGTGACGGGGGTGGGAGCAGCGGGGACGGACCTGCCGGGCGGGTCCGAGGCGCGGGTCAGAGCGCCTGTCCCACCCCGATGACCAGCAGCGAACCGACCATCAGCCACAGCCCCTGACGTCCCATGCCGCCCGCGCCGCGCACGGCGAGCCACAGCGCGCCGCAGGCGCCGACCACACCCAGGGCGTTGGCACCGATCGCGACCGCGCCGGCGCTCCCCACGGCCTGGCCGATGAGCGCCGCGACGGCCGCCGCGAGGAAGACGGCCGCGCATACGATCCCCCGCAGCCGCTCGCGCCGCACCGCCTCGGCGACGCGCTCCCGCTCCTCGGCGAGCGCGCGCTCCTCCGGCGGAAGCTCGGTCTCCCACTTCCGCGAGAAGTCCGCCTCCCACTGCAGGCCAGTGCCGTCTCCACCCGTACGTGTCATGCCCGCGACCCTAGCCGACGGGCGGCAGGCGGCTCATCCCGAGCCGGTCGGGCCTACGGCTCGTAGTGATCCGTGAGGCTCCCGGTGGCCGCTTCCCAGAAGTGGGCGCCACCCACATCGTCCGGCAGCGCCCCGACGAAGTCACCGAATTCCTCGAGCGCGGCCTCCAGCGCCTCCGCGCTCTCGTCGTCGTCCTCGAGCCCGTCGAGCCGATCCATCTCCCGTACGACGGCCGCGAGCAGCGCGACAGCGGCTCCGGCATGCGCGACGGTGGCGAACTCTCTGGCGGAGGCCATGCCTGCGGCGTGGTCCCAGCCGTTGGGGTCGTAGACGGAGATCTCGCCGGTCGGCATCTCCATCAGGTGATACTCACTGCCGTAGACACCGATGCAGTCGCAGGAGGCAGGGGCCTCTTCATCGTGACCGTAGGCGCCGGCAAAGATCTCGGCGGGCTCGGGACTCCAACCGACAGCACCGCCCTTCCCCCCGGTACCCGCCCCCTTCGATGTCGATGGCGGGAAACAAGGTCCCCGCCTCACCGGTGCAGGCCTCCACCCACTCCTGGGTGGGCGTGCGGAGGCGGGCGATGACGGCGTCGCGGTCGGACAGGATCGTCAGGGGCACAAGGGGCTCCGTTCCGGGGGGGGGGCTGATCGTTGCGGTGGGCGTCCGCCCGCGCACGGCACGCAGCAGTTTCTCGCCGCTCGGGGCCGCCTCATCGAGGAGGGAGGGTCCATGCGTCTCACGGTGCACGCAAGTCCCCTCAGGCGTTCGGTTACCAGCGACCGTCAGATGACTTCCTGCAGCCCCTCGGTCCACCAGCTGTGCGCGGCGTGCGGGCTGACGTCACGCAGGTGGTCCTCCAACGCGTCGCGCAGGCCGAAGAGTTCGCCTTGCGTGTACGACATCGGGAAGTGACCGCGGATGACCGCCCAGGTGGTGACGAGGCGGACGAAGACGTCCAGGTTCTCGGCCATGAGGTGGGGGGCGTCGTGGTCGACGTTCCATTTGCCGGAGTGCCAGTCGGGGTACCAGTCGTCGCCGGGCGGGGTGTCGTCGGGGAGGTCGGACTTGGTCCAGTCGGCGTGGCGGGGCAGGCGGTAGACCCGGCCGGTGGTGGCGTGCACTGCGATGGGGCCGCCGTTCCAGTCGCCCAGCGCGTAGAGGGGCAGGTCGCGGACGCGCGGCAGCGGGGCCTCGGCCTCCGGGTCGATGCCCAGGTGGATCTCGGCTGCCGTCAGGGTCGGCAGTCCGGTCACGGTCAGGGTGTGGCGGGCCTCGGGGGCGGTCAGGCTCGCGGGCAGGTGGGGTTCGGAGAGGCGGGTCATGGACTGCGTACCGAACACCGACTCCGGGGACGATGCGAAGTATCTCTGGCCGGGGGCGATGTGGCAGGGATGCACGTCGATGAGCCCGGACGCGGTCGGGGACGGCATGGCGGTACTGAGGAGGTCGTCCCCCGCACAGTCATCGAGTTCTTCGTCCCACTCCTCGCCCTCCTCGATCTCGTCTTCCTCGAACTCGTCTTCCTCGTCCACTGTGCGCGGCCCGGGGAAACCGTCCGCGAACCGTTCCGGGTCAGTGGCCTCGGTGGCGAAGATTCCGCCGGTCGACGCCACCACGACCAGCTCCCCCACCTTCAACCGGTCCCGTACGAGCCCCGGCTCCACAGGGAACGGGTCGAACGCGGCCCACGCCCGCAAGCGACCGCCCCCGCCCTGCCACAACGGCTCACGTTCCCCGAAGGTCGGCACGGAACCCGTCCACGGCCCGGCCAGTACCTCACCCGTGGCCGCGTCGAACACCCAGTAGCGCGGCTTCGGCCGGGTGTCGTCCCGCGCGACGACCGCCGTCCGGCCCTGCGGGTGCCAGCCGTCGGGCGCGAGCTCCAGGCCGGTCACCGGGCCGGGGAACACCCGCCGCGGGTCGACGACGCCCGGTGGACGCCAGTGCGACCAGCGCACGGTCCACGGGCGGTCGGGGTGTGCCTCGGCCACTGCCTCCGCCGCCGCCTCGTCCCCCTGCGCCCGCGCCGCCAGGGCCAGCCAGGACGCCCATTCGTCGAACTCGAACGTGCGCAGTCCGGCCGTTTCGAGGTCGCGTGCGCGACTGGCGGGCGTGGGGGCCGACCAGGCGGCGTAGCGATCGCGGTAGGCGGGATCCATCCGTACGGCGTCGAGGTCGGCGCGTACCGTCTTGTCGGCCTCGATGAGGCTGTGGGGCGAGAGGCGGGCCAACAGCCGCGTGTCACCCGACAGTTCGTGGAAGGACTCGCCGTACCGCCCTCCGCGTACCGCGTGTGCGGCCAGCGCGAGGACGGCGTAGCGGCCCACTCCGTCCTCTCGCTGGTCGACACGCTCGCGCAGCCACTGCGTCATCTCGGCGTGGACGTGGCGGGCGTGGCCCAGGTCCACCGCGGCCCGCAGTTCGTCCCGGCGCGACCAATCGGCGAACCAGACACGGCCGTCCGTCGAGACGGTGATCTCCGGGGCGTCCAGGGGGAGTTCGAGATCGCCGCCGTTGAGCAGGCGGGAGAGCCGGCGCCATACCTCGACCGAGGCCGCGGACGACTGGGCGAGGGCGAGGGCCTGGAGGGCCCACTCGCGCAGCTCCGCCGGGGAACTGCTGCGGTCGGGGCGACGCCGCGGTGCCTCGATCTCCAGTCGCGGCCGGGAGGGGAACCATCGGTCGTGCCAGCCGACCTCGACCACGACCAAGGCCTCGGCCGTCGCGGCGATCTCATGGTCGAGGAGGCCGAGGGCGGCGTCCGGGTAGCCGGTTCCGCGCCCGCCGGGGACCTCTTGGCCACCCGCGACCAGCACCACCGCGGGGCCCGCTCCGGTGGCCGCACCACTGTCCCGCAGGGCCTCACCCACCCGATCGGCCAGCTCCCGCGCCCCGAGCCCCGCAGCCTCGACCCACGCCGCACCGGGCACGACGTCGCGTACCCGGGACAGGATCGCGGTGCGCTCCGACTCGGCCGAGCCCATCAACTCGACGACCTGACAGGTGCCTTCACGGTGCAAGGTTGCGATGCGTTCGACCGCCGTCGCGGCGGTGACACTCTCGTACATGACTGGTGGTTCGCTCCCCCGACCTGGCGCGCCTGGAAGTGCTGAGCCGTGACCGGCTGCACCTAATGCTCCGTCAACGCCACACCCCAGACTCCCGCCGCCGCACCGAGCGGATCGATCGCGGACTGCAGGCCCTTCACCCGGTCCGCGATGTCGCGGGTCTCGATCTCGTCACCCGATGTCGTGAACACCTGGACGCCGACGAGCCAGACGGAGACCAGCGCGAGGAAGTCGTGCAGGTTCCGACCGACGATCTCCGCCCTGTGGAAGTCCTCGCGGTCCTCACCGGGCAGGTGGAGGATCTGCCCGGTCGGGCCGTCGATCACGACGTCGTCGCCCATCCAGAGGCCGATGGCGTAGTACGGGCCGGTGACGGTGATCGGTTCGTGGTGGTAGTCAGCGTGCGGGACGCCGTCGGGCCACGCCACCTCGCGCAGGAGATTTGCCGGGCGGGGCGGCAGCGGGCCCGTGTGGGTGCCCTGCGCGGCGTCGGTCCAGCGGTGGTCCGGTTCCAGGCCGTAGAAGCCGAGACCATGTACGTCGCGGAAGGACGGCAGGCCCAGTGTGGTGAGGAATTCGCGGGTGGCCGGGTCGGTGAGGCCGTCGGGGAGCAGGGGCTCCCGCACCCGGAACAGGGTCCCGGAATCGGCCTCGAAGATCGTGTCGAGATCCTCGGGGCCGGGCGCGGGGGCGTGGGCCGGGACGGTAGCCGGGGCGGTGAGTACGGACGGGCACAGGGCCTCGGAGCGGTGGCGGAGGCTGAGGCTGAGGCGGGTGAAGGGTGGCGCTGTCGTCTTCGTCGCCGTCAGGTTCGACGTGGGCTCGATGGCGAACAGGCCGCCCCAGCCGCCGAGTACGACCGTGTCGCCGATGGTCACCGGGCCCGCTTCGAGGAGGTACCGGCTGGCCGGGTCCACATCCGGGCGGTCGTCCTCGCCGCCGGGAGTCGGCCAGCGCAGACCCGGTGCGGCCTCCTCGGGAGGCTGGTTGCGCGGCCAGGCGCCGGTGGCCAGAACCTCGCCGCTCTGCGGGTCGTACACGGTCACATGGCGCTCCCGGCCCCGGTAGGCGAGGGAAGCCACCACCCGGCGGTCGTGCAGGCGCAGTTCCAGCAGGTCGTAGACATCGGGGATGTCGAGGTACGACACGTGCAGGCCCGCCGGGGGCCGCCACCGCGACCACCGCACCCGCCACGGCAACCGGACACCGCTGCGCTCCAGCTCCTCCGCCAACTCCGTGTCGCCACGAACCGTCGCCTGAAGGTGCAGCCACGCCACCCACGTCGGCTGCGTGCACGGCAGGATCGCGTAGTCCCGGGCCAGCACCGCGTCGGCGAGCACGGAACCGGCGGGCGCTTGCTCCATGCCCGCGCCTTCGGCGGCCTCCAGCAGCGCTGTGGGCGGGATGTGGGCGACGAGGCGGGTGTCGCGCAGCAGCGCGGTGAGCAGCGGGAAGTCCGTGTCACCGGTGGCCGTGTCCGCGGCCCCGGCGTGGGCGGCGAGGGCGGTCGTGGCGTATCGGGCCAGTAGGTCCGTATCGGTGTCGGCGCCGGTGCGGCCCTCCGGATGGGCCCATTGTGTGCTCGACTCCGCGAGGTGGGCGTAGAGGTGGCGGTGGGTGCGTGCGCGGTCCTCGGGCGGGAGTTGTGCGCGCAGCTCGCGTGCAACGGACTCGTCCCGGAAGGAGACCGTCCGGTTCTCGGTCCCGGCCAGCAGGAGTTCGCCGTGCCGCTCGACCACCCGGGACAATTCGTCGACCTCGACAGGCCGCCCGGTCATGGCCGTGACGAGTTCCTGCCAGATGACGTACGGCACCGTACGCGCCTCCGCCTGCGCCAACGCCCGTACCTCTACGGGCGCTTCGCGCGGCGCCTCGGCCTGTACCGTCAGCTGGAGCGGGCGGTCGCCGCCGCCGAGGTGGCGGGTGTCGCGGGTGACCACGACCACGGCGTGGCCCTTGCCGCCGATCCGGCCCAGGGCGCGCAGCAGACGCTGCGGTTCGCCGCTGGTCCGGGTGTGGCCCACCAGTTCCAGGTGGGAGACGAGCACCGGCCGCGGGGGCTTCTTCGGCACCTGCCGGGTCCAGGAACGGGGCGCCTTGGCCCGCGCTCCGAGAGCGTCCAGCACCTTGGTGAGCGCCTCGTCCGCGGTGCGGCCGGCCACGTCGACGAGGACGCTGTCGGGCACGCGCTCGTGCACGGCGAGCAGTACCTCCTCGCCGTGCCGGCCGGACGCGTCCACGATGCAGGTCACGCCTCCGCCCGTGAGCTTCTGCCAGCCGTCGGCAACCAGGTCGATCGCCGCCGCTGGGGGCAGCTCGTCGACATGTGCGGGCTGTTGTGGCTCGTTGCGCATGCGGCTCACTCTACTTTCACGTCCCATTCCCGAAGTGCCTGCTCGCCCCCGGCCTCAGGACCCGACAACCAATCGCGCGCCGGCCGCCCCTCACGTGAATCTCCCCTGCCTCCACGTCACTCGATGCGGCTTTACGTGGCGGCGCCCCCTGGACCATTCGACCCGACCATCTGTGTTCTCACGCGGATCCAGGTTTCCGCGACGACAGCCAGATGATCGGCCAGCTCCTCGTCCATCCTGTTCTTCGTTTCCTTGTCCGAGTGCCGGTACGTCGTGCTGTAGTACACCGGCACACCGTTCATGGACTCGTGTTGCGCAATCGTTTTGGAACACTCGGCGTAGCCCGAGTTGAGCTCCCGCGAACCACAAGGTTCACGCTCGGTGTACAGGCCGGCGATCGCGTATTTCGGGTCGGCTCCGGGCCCCGTGGCGCCGTTGACGGTTTCGATCCAGTTCAGGATGTGCGATTCGGAATGCAGAGGAGTGACTGCGTCCAAGCCGGCGGGGACGGAGGAATCGACGACGTAGGTGCTGTTGCCCTCCGCGTCGACCAGCTCGACCACCGCATAGTTCTTCCCTGACAGGTCGGGCCCGGTGCCGGACTCGAGCGCGGACTCAAGAAGGTCCTGGATCTTCCGCCGCTTCACGGCGGACAGATCCTCGGCCACGGACTCGTTGAAGACGGTCCGCAGATTGGCGAATGCCTTCTTCGACTCGGTGTCCGAGCGGTACTTCGGAGGAAGATCCGCTGCCGCTTCGTTCCGTCGCCTGGCCGCGGAGGACTCGTAGTCGTTCTGGGCGGGATTGGGCACCTGGTTGGCACCGCTTCCCTTGGTGGTGCCTTCGTAAGGGCTGTCGCTGTCCGGTGGGCGCTCCGGGCTGTTTCCGACCGCATTGTCCGCATGGAAGGAATTGCTCATGCGCGCGATCGCCGCGACCACCGCGTACTTCTCACCGTCGTTCATCGAGGCGAACTTCTCACCGAGAGCCGCTCTCAACTCGGCGTCGGTGAAAGCGGTCGGCGGGACTTCGGTGCCGCGGTGATTCTCCACGGCCTCGGCATAGGCCTGCTCGGCCGCCGCTCTGCGCTCCGCGGCCTCAACGAGCTTTCCGTCCTTCAGCGCGGCCGCTTTGTCCGTCTCGCCGTTCTTCTCGTGATCCTTGATCTGCTTCTCGATCGCCCGTTCCTCGATGAGAGCGTCCTGCAAGGCTCTCCGAGGCGTCTCGACCGGCTCCATCGCCTCCTCATAGGCCTTCCGACGCTCAGCCGCCTGCTCCAGAAGCCCGGCGAGGGGGGCTTCTGGATGCTTGTCCGGGTCGACCCAGTCCCGCAGGGTCTGGTGCACGGCATCCAGGTCGGTCCGATATACGTCGTGGGACTCTCGAAGGGCGGCCTGGATGGGGTCGGGTGCCACGCCCTGCTGAAGGTCCTCCGGCTTCTCCGCGACAAGGCCGCCGTTCCGGTTGGCACGCGTGGGGTCCAGGTCCCGCCGCGATGATTCCTCTTCCTGTTGGTGCTGCTCTTGCTGTTCGGGCTTGTCCTGTTCCTGCTGCTGCCCTTGGTCGGGCTGATCAGGGGCCGCGCCGTAAGAGGGCGTGGGGTCCGAGCCGTATCCACCCTGGCCCTGATCGGGCCGAGGTGCCGCGAACGACTGCGGGGACTGCACCGACGGCGACGAGTGAGAGTTGGACGTGGCGGAGTCGGATGCGCTGGACGAGTCGGCTGGGTCGGACGCGTTGGAGGAACTGGAGGAGTTGGACCCGTTGGAGGAACTGGAATCGGACGTTGCCGACGTGTCCGATGACTGTGCTTCCGTGTCGTCCTTCGTCTCCCAAGGGGCGTCCATCGTCTGGCCGTTGGGGTCGAAGGGGACGTAGCGGACGTCGGTGGCGCCGGTGTGGATGGGGTTGGGGCTGATCTCACCGGTCTGGTGGTCGACCCAGACGATCTGGCCGTTGTCGTTGTAGACGTTGAACGCGTGCCCGCCGCCTCCGGGCCACTGGACGCCGACGACGGCGGCGGAGCCGGGGCCGGCCTGTTGTAGGTGGTGGGCGATGCGGGCGTAGGGGCTGGGGTGGTCACTGCCGGCCCAGATCTGGGGTCGGCCCGCCCAAGCGTCGAGGTTGTTGTAGGAGTCGCGTTCGGGTGTGTTCCGGTCGGGGGTTCCGTCGGGGTTGGTGTCAGGGGTGCGGGGTGCGGAGACCTGGGGGTTGCCGAACCAGGTGGAGAGCGCGGAGCGGGCGTTGTCGAGGCAGTTGTTGGACCGACCGGGCTGGTCGAAACCGCCGTCGTTGATGAGGCGGGCCCACTTGCCGAAGACGCTGGGGTGGCGTTGCGGGGTGCCGTCGGGGTTGCGGGGGACGGCGTCCGCGACGGCTTGTTGGTGGGCGGGGTCGGGGGGCAGCAGACCGTACGGGGAGTGGTTGAGACTGTCGCGGATCTGCTGGAGGCTCCGCCCCTGGGACAGCGGCGCCGGCTGGTCCTGTTTGGGGGGTGTGGCGCCGGAGGGCTCCTGCGCGGGGTGTCCGTTCGAACTGGGCTGCTGGGTACCGGGGTTGTTGTTCGGCGTCTGAATCGGGACCTGGACCGGCACCTGGTTCGGGATCTGGTTCGCAGGCTGATGCGGCGTCTGGCTCGGAGTGTGCTGCGGCGTCTGGCTTGGAGTCGGGTTGGCGGGCTGGCTCGGCGTCTGACCCGGCGTCTGCGTCGGAGCCTGGTTGGCAGGCTGGTTCGGGGTCTGGCCCGGAACCTGGTTCGCAGGTTGATTCGGGGTCTGGCCCGGAACCTGGTTCGCAGGTTGATTCGGTGCTGGGTTCGGAGACTGGCTCGGGACCTGGTTCGCAGGCTGGTTCGGTGCCGAGTTCGGCGTCTGGCTTGGAGTCTGGTTCGACGGCTGGTTCGGGGTCGGTGTGGACGACAAGCCGGGCTGGTTCGGGGTGTTGGGGTTGGAGTTGGTAGGACCGGGCCTGTTGGTGGGGGTGGGGGTCGCGCGTCGGGGGGCCTCGGTACGGGGTGTGTCCGTGCGGGGGTTCGTCGTGGGGTTGGGCTGGCGTGCTGGGCCCTGGGTCGGCGTGGTGGGGGTGTTCGCGACCGGGCCCGGGGTCGCGGTCGGTGCGACGTTCGGCGTCTGGTTCGGGGTCGGTGTTGTGGAGTTCTGGTCGCCGGTCGGCGTGGGGTTCGTCGTGGGTGCGGGGCGGGTCGGGGCGTGGGCCTCGGTGGCCGTGGCGCTCTGGGAGTGGAACGTGGGGCTGGACGACGTACGCGAGGGCGAGTCGGAGCCCGTGTGGGCGCCCGCACCCGCGCCGGGTATGGAGCCCGGCGTCGCAGAAGTGGAGGCGGACGTGGGTGACGAGGTGTCGGTGGGCGTGGGGGTGCCCGCCGGCATCGCCGTCGCCGTGGGTTGTTGGACCTGGGTACGTGGGTCCGTCGCGGTGGACGGATCGTTGCCGCGGTCGGGCGTAGGGGTCTGCGCGGCGGTGTTGGTGGCCTCCTGTGCCGGGGCGGCGCTCTCCGAGGCCGTGTTGATGCCCTGGGAGGGATCGGCCTGCACGGTGGGCGGCGACGTGTCCGGCGTGGGGGTCGGCGCGGGCGTATCCGCCTCCACGCGCGCGTGCGGCACCGCGGAGGACGGGTCCGACTGCGCCGCGGGCGCGGGCGTGGCCGTCTCACTGCTGCCGTTGCGCTGCCCGTCCGTGCCCGAATCCGTCGACACGTCCGGCGTTCCGGACGACGGCGCGGCGTCCGGCGTGCTCGACGGGCTCGCGGAGGATCCGGACGCGGACTGTTGCTCGTTGTAGCCCGCGTCGAACGGGGTAAGCGGCCGATCGGACGACGGCGCCGGGGATGGGGACGACGTAGTCGCTGGTCCGGCGTCACCGCTCGGGGTCGCCTGCCCTCCAACCCCCGTATGGCTACGGCCTGTTGCCCCCGCTCCACCGGTGTCACCGGAAGCGGATCCACCAGACGTACCGCCTCCCTCGCTCCCGGATCCGGACGTCCCGGAGCCACCGGAATCGGAACCGGAACCGGAGCCGCCTGAGCCGGCCCCGGACGGCCCACCGGACGCCGCCCCACCGGAACCAGCCCCGGCCCCGGCACCCCCCGACGTACCTCCAGAACCGTCCCCTCCGGAACCACCACCGGCCCCGGCCCCCGCTCCGGCATCCGCATCGGTCCCGCCCGCCGACGAAGACGACCCGTTCCCCGCCGCACTGTCCAACCCGCCCCGCGCATGCGACCCCGCCCGGCCCCC
>NZ_JBVKBG010000017.1:0-10203 GCF_055657265.1 Streptomyces sp. NPDC107575
GCAGGAACCGGTCGGGGGACGGGTGGCCGCGCCGGCACCGGCCGGTGCCAGTGCCACGCGCGGGCCGGTGAGCAGCATGCCATGTACGGATCACCTCTTTCGACAGCCCGGTCCCGCTGGGAGCGGGCCGCGGCCGTCTCCGTCGGGGCGCACCGGCCCGGGGGCTTCGCTGGGGGTGGCCCCGCTGTGTCTCCTCACGGGTGGTGGGACGCGGGGGAGTTGAGAGGAACGCTTGTGGGACGGCGAGCGGACCGCGGCCCCTCTCGCCGCCCGCACGTGCCCGGACCTGGACCTCCTCGTCGACGCCGGGGACGGCGTTGAGGAGCGGCAGGTCCTGCTGCCCGTGCCGGGCGGCGGCCCGGTCGACGCGGCCCCGGCGCGAACACCGCGTACGGCCGGGACAGGACGAACGCGCCCTCTATGCCCCGCGACAGCCGGCAGTGTTCTGCCGGTCCTGTTTCTGGCACCCCGCCGCCCCGCCGGTGCCCCGCCACGCCCCCTGGGGCGTGGCGGCACCCCGCCGCCCCGCCGGTGCCCCGCCACGCCCCCTGGGGCGTGGCGGGGGCAGGGGCGTGGCGGCACCGGGCTCCCGTGTGGTGCTACCGGGTGAGCGGGATGCCTCCGCCGAGCAGGGTGTCGACGATCGATGTCGCCGCTTCCAGGCCGGCCTGCTCTCTGGGGGTGAGTTCCTGGGGGTCGTCGTCGGCGGCCGCCATACCGGCGCCGCCGAGGACGGCGCAGGTGGCCAGCAGGGTGGACACGAACAGGGTGCGGATACGCATGGGGGTTCTCCCGTCTCTGGCCGCCCCGCGTCTCCGGCCCGATAGCCGGGGGAGTGGTGCGGGGCGGGCATGTTGCCGATCAGTGGCTGTGGCACGGTCATTGAACCGGGGCGGCCCGGGGCGGCCGGTGACGACACGGCCGGGGCGCCGTCAGAACCCCACGGCCGGGGGCTAACGCGGCTTCCGGATACGGTTCGTGTCCGGAAGCCGCGTTAGCCCCCGGCTCCCTCCGCGGTCGCCCCGGGGTGAATGCTGAGTAGGCGTGGTCCGCAGCATGTGGATCGACAGCAGAACGGACCGGGCCGGCTTCCGCCCCCCTCTCTCTCGGCCGATGGCATGGCGCAGCGAACGTTGAGGCGGGCTCGTAGGGAGGGGGGCGTCGAGAACGGCCGAGCTTCCCTCGCCGGCCGTGTCGTCTATCCCGGTCGGTGCCCTTCGTGTGCGGTGGCTACCAGTTCATGTGGCTGGGCATGCGGCACTTCCCGGCGGCGTCCGTCGAGGGGCAGTCGCCCCCGCCGACCCAGACGAGCCCCGCGGCCAGCACGAGCGCGACCAGCAGGACCACGAGACCGGTGCGGGTGGGCAGGAACCGGCCGAGACGGGTGCCGAAGCTGCCGAGCTGCTTGTCGTGGGGCACCGTGGCCCGCCGTAGGTTCCAGACGCCGAAGACGGCGACGGTGACCGCTCCGAAGGCCGCCGACACCCAGCCGTCGTGGAAGAGGCCCTGGGCGACGTAGGCGACCATGCCGCCGAAGATCAGCGCGTACATGATCCGGACGAGGACGTTAATGATCATCCTTGGCCTCCGGCTGTGCGGCGCCACCACCACTGGTGGATGAGCTGGGATCCGGTGACGCTGATCCCCAGGCCGATCGCCATCTGCCAGTCGCCGATGATGAGCCCCATGGCGCCGAAGATCACGACGGCCACGACGACGTTGAACACGACCTCCCGGACGGTGAGCTGTTTCGGCGGGTCCGGGTGTGCCCCCATCAACTTCAGCCGGTACTTCAGGCGCAGCTTCATCCGCCCTCCCTCTCCAGCCGGAAGACGTCACGGATGTTCTTGACGGTGGTCACGATCAGCACGGCGAGGACGGCCCCCAAGAGGGCCCACAGCCACCCCGGCATGACCACGGGGGCGTCGGAGCCGAGTCCGCTCCAGGCTCCGGCGCCGCCACCGCCTGCGCACACTGCGGCGGTGCCACTGGCGGGCGTTGCTGCGAGCTTCTTCAGACGCTTGATCATCGGCGCTTCACCTCGTCGCGCATACGGCGGCGCTTCACATACCGCCAGCACAGGCAGCCGAGGATGTAGAGGGTGGCGGCCAGCCCGTACACGGGGCCCCAGGGTGAGTTCCTGGGATCCGTCGCGATGCGAACGGTGACGACGACCGCCACGGCCGAGATGACAACGTCCATCCACTTGTCCGAGCGCGGCTTCACTTGGGCCACCCCCGGCGGTATTCGCGCAGGGCTATGCCGCAGGCGCCGACGCCGCACGCGCCGCCGACGCTGAGCACCGTGAGCGTCCAGGCCGACACCTCCGGGGCCGTCACGACACTCAAGGCGCTCCCGACCAGGGCCAGGGATACGCCGCCCAGGATCATCCCGAGCTGTGTACGCGTCACTTGCGCCTCCGGCGGAAGAGGTGGATGGCGGCCCCGGCCACGATCGCGTACGCCATGATCACGACCACGAGCCCTTCGTCGTGCGGCAGGTCGGTGGGGATGGAGCCGGTCACTTGGGCTCCCTGCGGCTCGTCTCGACGAGGGTGCGAACCAGCTCGGTCCACCCCAGGCCCAGCGCACGGCGGGTCCTGCCGAGGGAGCGAAGGCCCACGACCAGCCCCATGGCCAGCGCGACGACGATCACGATCAGGCCCGACCGGGCCGGCCAATCGGGTATCAGCCTGTTGAGGGCGTCGGGGCTTCGGCCGTGTGCCAGGGGGGTCACTTGCGCGGCCAGAGGGCCCAGACGCACACGGCGGCCGC
Organism: Streptomyces sp. NPDC107575; assembly: GCF_055657265.1. Taxonomy (NCBI): domain Bacteria; kingdom Bacillati; phylum Actinomycetota; class Actinomycetes; order Kitasatosporales; family Streptomycetaceae; genus Streptomyces; species Streptomyces sp. NPDC107575. The sequence goes on from NZ_JBVKBG010000017.1 coordinate 2,775, forward strand.
CAGGACGAGTATCGGTATCCCCACCCAGTTGGAGACCGGCTCTCCGCTCATGTAGGGGGCTCTCGGGGCGTACGTGTGCATCTACCGGGCTCCGCTCGATTAGCCCCCCGGCTGTCGATGTGTCCGGGGGACGTTAGGCGGCGGGGCGGAGCGGAGGAAAGTTGATCACGGGGTTCGTTGCATGACTCACACGGTCAGGAAGTCGAGCGCCTCGCGGCCGTAGGAGATCGAGATCACCCGGCCTTCACCCTCGCGGCGTCAGGCCACTCGCGCAGCGGCCACTCCTGCCCCTCGTCCCACTCGGTGAGGTGGAGGCGCGTGCCGGCGTACTCCTCGTGCTGCGCCTGGAGCCCGTCGAACTTCCCGTCGGCCGTGTCCGGGTTGTCCCACCAGCCGTCCAGGATCCGTACGCCGTCGCGGTCGAAGGCGACGTGATAGCTGGCCCGGCCCGCAGATGTGCCGGCTGGTGCGCGAGGCGGGCGGTTCTCCGCACCTATTTTAATGTTCGTTCCAGAACTGCTACGCTCCCGGCCATGTCCCGCCCCAGAGGTTTCGACCTTGACCACACGCTCGATGCAGCCCTGTCCGTCTTCTGGGACAAGGGTTACACCGCCACCTCGGCCCAGGATCTGGTGGACGGCACCGGGCTGGGGCGAGGCAGTCTGTACAACACCTTCCACAGCAAGCACGGCCTGTTCGAAGCCGCGCTGCGCCGCTATGACGCCGTGTGGACCTCCCGCCAGGTGGAAGTGCTGGAGGGGGGAGGGCCGGTCCGGGACCGCATCCGGACGGTTTTGATGACGGTGGTGGAGGAAGAGACCGCCCCCCGCCCCGAACACCGCGGCTGCCTGGCCGTGAACTCCGCACTGGAGCTGGCGGGACAGGACGAGGAAGTCACCGGCCTCGTGCGGCACATCTTCGCGCGCATGGAGGAGGCACTGCACGAGGCCCTCCAGCGGGCACAGCGCGACGGGGAGATCGACAAGGCACAGGATGCACGGCAGTTGGCGCAGTACCTGCTCAGCTCCATGTACGGCTTGCGCGTCCTGGGCAAAGCGGCCGACCGGCAGACGCTGACGGGCGTCGTCGACCAGGTCCTGCGAACCCTCTGAGCGTCGCGCCGCGCTGAGTCCCCCTCAGCAGGCCGTGAACGACCGACGGCACCGTCGGTCGTTTTCTTTGACCAAGTTCTGTAATGAGTATTCAAATACAAGGCAGGAGCAGCGATGCCCATCGCCGTGTACATCCTCGGTCTGACCGTGTTCTGCATCGGGACAACCGAGTTCATGATCTCCGGGCTGCTCCCGGACCTGGCCCGGGACCTGTCGGTGTCCATCCCCACCGTGGGCCTGCTGATCTCCGGCTACGCGCTGGGCGTGGTCATCGGCGGCCCGATACTGACCGTCGCCACCCTGCGAATCAACCGCAAGACCTCCCTGACCGGCCTGCTGGCCCTGTTCGTCCTGGGACAGACCATGGGGGCACTGGCCCCGAGCTACGGGGTGCTGATGACAGGCCGGGTGATCGCCGCCCTGGCGCAGGGAGCCTTCTTCGGCATCGGCTCGGTGGCGGCCGTGGACCTCGCCGGCCCGCAGCGGCGCGCACAGGCCCTGGCCATCATGTTCGCCGGCCTGACCGTGGCCAACGTCTTCGGCGTCCCCGCGGGCACCTTCCTCGGCCAGCACGCGGGATGGCGGGCGAGCTTTTGGGTGGTGGACGCCTTGGCCGTCCTGGCCCTGCTCGGCGTCACCTTCCTCGTACCGCGCCGCCCCAACGGGCCCCACACCGGAATCCGGGCGGAGTTCGCCGCGTTCCGCAACCCGCGGGTCTGGGTGGCACTGGCCACCTCCATGCTGACCCAGGCAGCGATCTTCTGCTGCTTCAGCTACCTCTCGCCCCTGTTCACCGCCGTCAGCGGCTTCCCCGAACAGGCCGTGCCGCTGCTGCTCGTCCTCTTCGGACTCGGCTGCTTCGCCGGCAGCATCGTGGGCGGGAAATTCGCCGACCGCCACCTCCTGCCCAACCTCTACATCGGCATCGGCGCCATGGCACTCGTCCTGGCCCTGCTGACCCTCACCGCGCACAGCCGGATCGCCACCGTGGTGACGATCGCCGTCTTCGGCGTGGCGGCGTTCTCCATCAATCCCGCCCTGCAGGCGCAGGTGATGCGCGAGGCCGGGAACGCTCCGACGCTGGCCACCACCACCAACACCTCGGCCTTCAACGTCGGCAACACCATCGGTCCGTGGCTCGGCGGCAGCGTCATCAGCGCCGGCCTCGGCTACACCGCTCCCGCCTGGGTCGGCGCCCTGCTGGCAGTGGCGGGGCTGGGAGCGGCCGCCGTCTCCGGCGTACTGCACCACCGTGCAACGCCCGCCCACGAACACCGGCCGAACAGCGCGCCGGTGCCCACGCCCGCCAAGTCCGGCTGACACACCAAGACCTCAGCCCGCGCCGGCCCTTCGCCTCCTGCGGATTCAGCGGCCGACGCGCTTCACCATCTCTCAATCTCCCGAACTGCAAGGAGTGGATGAATGACCACCGCACAGCCGGTCATCGCGGTGCTGGGCACCGGCATCATCGGAGCGCCCATGGCCCGCAACCTGAGCAAGAACGGCTTCACCGTCCGAGTCTGGAACCGAACCGCCGGCAAAGCCGAGGCTTTGACCGCCGACGGCATCCATGCCGCAGCTACTCCGGCCGAGGCGGTCACGGGCGCCGATGTGGTGTTGACCGTCCTCAACGACGGCCCCCGGGTACGGGAAGCCATCGAGGCCGCCGCGCCGGGACTGACCCAGGGCACGATCTGGGTGCAGGCCAGTACCGTCGGGGAGGCTGTCGACGAACTTGCCGCCCACGCCGCCAGGACCGGCCTGGTCTTCGTCGACGCTCCCGTACAAGGCACCCGCCAGCCGGCCGAGCTGGGCAACCTCGTGGTCATGGCGGCCGGCCCGCAGCAGGTGCGCCCCAGCGTGCAGCCGATCTTCGACGCCATCGGTTCGCGCACCCTGTGGGTCGGCGAGGACGGCACCACCGGCGCGGCCAGCCGCCTGAAGCTCGTCCTCAACACCTGGGTGGTGGCCCTGACCCACGGCGTGGGCGAGGCCCTGGCGCTGGCCAAGCAGCTGCGGGTGGACCCACAGCACTTCGTCGACGTCGTCACCGGCGGGCCGATGGACAACGGCTACTTCCAGGGCAAGTCCGCCGCCATCCTCTCCGGCGACTACACCACGAGCTTCTCCGTGGACAACGCCGAGAAGGACGCACGACTGGTGCTGGAGGCAGCACAGCGCACCGGCGTCCGCATGGACACCGTCGAAGCCGGACACCAGCGCTTTAAGCGCGCCTCGTCGCAAGGGCACGGCGACAAGGACATGGCCGCCGGCTACTTCGCCAGCTTCCACGCCTGACGACCGCCGGACCCCGCAGGCCGTGCCATGCTCCGGGCCGCCCCACCGCAGTGGGGCGGCCCGGAGCATGGCACCAAAGAGCGCGACCGGTATCCATGGCCGGAACACCAACGCCACACTGCGCACAGAACCCGAGCTCGCCAGGCAGGAGTTCAGCGCCCTGCGACAGGAACTCCGGTCGGCCTGACGAGGCCTGTGGAGAGTGGGGTGGTTTCGCTTGCGACGTTCGGCTCCCGGATGCGATCGGAGTCAGTAGCTGGAGTCGTCGCCGATGTCCACCCCTACTTCTTTGATCTTCCGCTGGTGCTGAGGACCGCGTACACATAGCGGTCGCCCGCGGCGCCGGCGTTGCGGGCATGCTTGATGGTCTCTTCAAGCTCGTCGGGGCATGCTGCCGAGGACTCCGTGGGCAACCGGAGCAAGGCATGGTCTGTCAGCGTTGCCCCGGTCGCGCAGAAGCCGAAGCGCCTGCTGACGGCGGGAATCTGCACTCTCGCTCAACGCGACTGTGGTGGCTGAAACTTCGATCGTTCCTGGTGGCCGACTGGATATCTCAGCAGGGTGGGGGAGACACAGATGGTTTACCTGTCGATGCGGAAGTAGTTAACCGGGTTGAGGGTGAGCTGCAGGACGGTGCCGTGGGCACCGCGGATGGCGGCTACGGCCGTGTGGTCGCCTTCCCGCAGGCATCGGTGGATCGGCGGGTCGTCTTTCCGTGTGCAGGGGCGTATTTCATCGACAACGTGTCCAGCCGGTGTGTCCCAGGCCAGGGTCTGTCCGATGCCGAACAACCAGTGATCTGTCGACAGCGCCCGGGGGTGGACCCTGTGGTTGAACGCAATGTAGGAGCCGGCGGAGTCACCCGCGGTAAGGATCTCGTCGAGAACGGAGTCCCCACCCTTGGTCCTCCACTCCGCCAGGACGAGCGCACCCTTCAGGATGATGCCCGTGAGCTGCGGGTGCTTCTCGGCGAGGACTGACTACCAGTTCATGTGGCGGGGTGTGGCGCAGGGCATGGGACCGTCTGACGGAGGACAGCCACTGAAGCCATATGCGAGCAGCACCCCGGCCAGCTCCAGCACGCGGAGACCGACCGCCAGCTGCTGCGGGTGGAGAACCTTCCCGACGTCGGGGGAGTGCGTGGCAGGATCGGGTGATGTCCATCGAGTATGTGCGGTTCCAGTCGGTCGTGTCCGACGAGCGGGGCCAGTTCAAGGGTGTGTTCGGGCTGGTCAACAACCTCGCCCGCGACGGGCGGCTGACGGCCGAGCAGGACCGGTTCCGAAGCGAGAACAATGCGTGGTACGACGCCGCGTATACGGATCCGTCCACGGTGGACCCGCGTGTGTACGATCCGGCGGTCAACCCCGCGGCCACGGCCTGGTTCAAGCCCTCGGCGTCTCATCTCATCGAGCGCGTGGCGGGCTATTTGGAGATCCTGTCCGCGCACGACGTGGAATGCCACGCGGTGAAATCGACCGACCCGGGACACGTGATCTACGAGGACGATGTACAGGTCGTGGTCATCCCTCACACACCCTGACCTGCGGGAACACCCTTACGGAAACCCGCCACTCACCTGCTGCTTTTCCCCCCTCGCCTGCCGCAGCCCCGCACGCAGCAGAGTGGTCGTGGCCTCCCGGGCCGGGCCTCCCGCAAGCCGGCGAACGGCCGGTCACGTCCCGCCGCCGGGTGGAATGATGACCGTGCCCGCCCGTGCAGGGCCGGCGGGCACGGGGGAGGGGCTCGTGGCGCAGCACGACGGCCGCACGCGGGGGGAGGCGTCCTGGCCCCCGACAGGCCAACTGCCGCACAGAATGACGGCTCATCAGATGTGCCAGGCGGCCCTGTCGTTCACCCGGGGGCGCAGGTGGCCGGCCTGTCTGCGCCGGCCCGCCCCGGACCGGCAGCCGGCGGCCGGGCCCGGATACGGGCGAGACCTGCATCGCACCCGTCGGCCGGCGGGGCGGCCACCGGGTGCCAAGTGGGGGGATTCATGCGGCACAGAGGGGTGTTCCGGTGGGTGTTGACGCTCGGTGTGGTGCTGTTCGGCTGGTCGGCGTACCTGTACGCGTCGTATCCGGCCACACAACAGGTCGACCTCACCGTGATCAGCGAGAAGCCCGACGGCCGGTGCACGGTCCGCTGGCAGGACCCCTACCCAGACGGCGGCCGTCGGCGTGAGAGCGCCTACCGGTGCGATCCCGGCCGGGGCGAGGTGCTCAAGCCGTCGCACTCCGTCCTGGGGACGGAGAACGGCTGGGAGACCGGGTTCATGTTCACCGAGGGCCCACACCAAGGCGACCTGGAGCCCTCACTCGACGAGCGCGAGCCCTACGCCCTGTCGGACGCACTGGCCCTGGCCGGGCTGGCCCTGATCGCCGTCGGCCTCGTCGGGGGCGACACCCGCGCCGCGACGGCCCTGACACGTGCCCGGCCGCGGACCGTGGCACGGGCCCGCACCCTGCACGAGGCGGCCCGCCAAACCGCCCACGACCATGCGCAGGCCCGCGAGGCGGTACGCGACGCGTGGCACGCACTGCAGACCGCGCGCAGGGACGCGGAACTGGGCGCGCTCCCCGTCCACCGGCTGGCCGGAACAGGGGCGGGGAGCCGGGCGGTGCGGCAGGCGGAGGCGGCCGGTGCCAGCCGCGGCCCGCGACATACTCGATGCCGGGATACCCGGGCTGCGCCTGATGGGCATCGGGCATCACGAGGCCGCGCGCCTGCACACCGCCGCCCGCCGCCACGCCGACTCCGCCCGGGCCGCCGTACCGGCACGCATCGACCCCGACACCACCGAACCGCGCACCACCGCCCTGCTCAACGCGCTGCACGTCCTGGTGAACGCCGGACCCGACGCCCACCACACGGCACGCACCGCCGAACAGCTCGCCGGCGACCTCGAGCGCACCCTCGCCGACGCCCAGGCGGCCTCCGGCTACCGGAGCATGCTGCGCGCCGGACGCGAACAACGCGCCACCGCCCGCCGCGCCGTCGATAGGCTGCGCTCCCTGACGGCCCGCGCCGAACGCGAAGGCCTTCCGGCCCGCTTCGCCCAGGCCTCCGTCGACCTGCTGCGCACACCCGACGGCCAGGGCCTCGGCCTGTCCGCGCGGGCGGACTTCGAAAACCGCCCCGGCCAGTACTACGCCCTGCTGGCGCAGCTCACGGACGGGAGAGCCGCCCCGGCACCACGCTGACCCGCCGGGCCGGGTTGGGGGTCGGGGTCGGGCTGCGCCGGTGTCCGCCGGCGCACGGGGCCGGTTCAGTGCCCGGGAACCGACAGGTGGGCCCGTTCCTGGGGGCGTTCGACGGCCAGGTAGTGCTCTTCGGCCCGGCGCCGGCGCGATTCCCAGTCGACCGGGCCGTGGTCGTGGCCGCGTGCGCGGAGCCGTCGCAGGGATTCCTCGCGCGGGGTGTCGACGTAGACCACCAGGTCGTAGGACGGGGCGAGTTCGGGGCGGGCGGTGTACACCCCTTCGACGACGACGAGGCCGGAGCGGGAGACGGTGTGGGTCTCGTCCGGCGCGAGGTCCCCGGTCTTCCGGTCGTAGCGCCGGTAGCGGGCGTCGTGGCCTCCGGCGAGCGGGGAGAGCACCTCTGTGCGCAGCCGCTGCCGGTCGAAGTAGCGGTGCGGTGGTAGCCCTGCTCGGGATCCAGCCGGGCGCGCTCGTGTGCGTCCATCGGGCGGTAGAAGTCGTCTGCGTGCACGACCACCGCACCGTGCGAGGCGGCCAGGGCCGCGGCCAGGGTTGATGTGCCGGAGCCTCCCATGCCGTCGAGCGCGACCAGGTAGACGCCCCGCGGCGTCGGGCATCGACGGCCGCGGCGACCTGCCCGGCGCCGGTGGAGACCGTTGTCATGACGGCATTCTGTACGAGGCGGCCACCCCGAAAAGGAGGCAGGCTCCGCAGAACGCAGAACGCAGAACGCAGAACGCAGAACGCAGAACGCAGAACGCAGAACGCAGAACGCAGAACGCAGAACGCAGAACGCAGAACGCAGAACGCAGAACG
>NZ_JBVKBG010000017.1:10297-18554 GCF_055657265.1 Streptomyces sp. NPDC107575
AGAGACACCCGGCGGGTCCTCGGTGCGAGGCAGAGCATCGCCACCCCGCCCCCGCCCCGCCCCCGCCTCCACCCGCCCGGCCAACTCGCCGCGCGTACGCGACCCGTACGGTCAAGGAACGCGAAGTGTCCGGTCCGGTGGGTAGGGTGCGGGGCAGGAGGTGTTCGATGTCGGAGTTGTTCGACGCGGTCGACGCGCTGGTGGCGTCGCGTGCGCCGCTGCCGCCCGCGGGTGAGCGCAAGCGGCTGCGCGTCGCGCACGGCCTGACGCTGGATCAGGTGGCTGCCGCGCTGAAGGTGCGCCGCGCCACGGTGTCGGGCTGGGAGTCGGTGAAGAAGCCGACCGAGCCGCGCGGCCCCGAACGGGAGGCGTACGCGCGGCTGCTGGATCAGCTCGCCCAGCTCTACCCCGCCCCGGCGGAACCGGACACCCCGGACCCGGCGGCGGTCCCCGGCACGCACGCCCCGGACCCGGCCGCGCCCGCGGGCCAGGCGTCTGCGGCAGCAACCGGGCCGGAACCCGAGACCACCCCGCCCGCCGAGACCAGCGCTGAGACCAGCCCGGCCGCCGAGACCGTCCCGTCCGCTCCGCCCGGCCCTGCCGCCCCGTCCGTCGAGAACCGCCCGTCCGCCGCGCCCGCCCCGGCGCACGCCGCCGGCCCGTCGCCGGCCCCCCGCCGCCCCGCTGCAAGGAAGGCGGCCTCGACTGGCACTGCGACTGGCACTGCGACTGGCACTCCGGCCGGCGACCGCGATCCGCGGTTCGCGAACGGCCCGCTCGCCGTCGTCGACCTGAATGCCGACGGCCGGACGGTGGCGCACTGCACCGGCGGCCTGGTCCTGGACGTGCCCGCCAAGAGCCTCCCGGCCCTGGTGGACTGGACGCTCACGGAGGCCCGGCTCGGCCAGCCCCGGCTGTCCGGGCCGGGCAAGGACGCCGACCCGCTGCTCGTGCTCACCGAGAAAGCCCTGGAGCGCTACGGCCTCCCGGCCGCCCTCACCGACGAGGAGCGCCTCGCCGGCCGCCTCCCGGAGGGCCACAAGGTTGTCAGGCAGCTGGCCCGCGCGCAGTGGAAGCTGACCAAGCGCGGCTTGGGACCGTGGGCGCGGATCTACCGCCCCGCGCAGGGTGCGGAGCGGGCGTGCGTACAGCTGTGCATCCCCGCCTGGCACGCCCTGGATGCCCGGCACTGGGCAGAGGCAGCCCGGCTTTCACCGGCCGAACTCGCCCGCGTCCTGGGCGTGTACGCCTCCCGGGTCATGACACCGCGCGGCTCGAGTGCGGTGACCGGCCTGGAGCTGATGACCGCACTGCACCCGCCCACGCGGGCCTCCGCCCCGGACGCCGACGGCATCCGGCACTCCGAGCACAACCCCGGCTCGCTGGGCAGGGATCCGGTCGACCCGGCGCCCTGCGAGGCCCCCGACGGCCACCCGCTGCTCAAGGACCTGCCCCGCTTCCACGTCCGCGGCCCGGCGGAAAAGCTGTTCGAGGAGGCCTGTGACTGGGCGCGCCCGATGACCGACGCCGAGTGCACCCTGCGCCACCTGGTCGGCATCGACGTCAACATGGCCTTCGCGGCCGGCGCCAACGGCCTGACCGTCGGCCTCGGCGCGCCCACCCACGCAACGCGCCCGGACTTCGACGCGAAACTGCCCGGCAGCTGGCTGGTCGACCTCTCCCACGTCGACCTCTCCCGCGTGAAGACGGCCAAGGACACGTGGGTGCAGCTGGACGCCTCGCTGCTGCCCTCCCCGTTCACCCCGAAGGGCGACCACCCGACGGGCCCGGCCTGGTACGCGACACCCACCGTCGCCTACGCCGTCGAGCTCGGCTACGAGGTGAGCCCGCTGGAGGCCTGGGTGCGCCACGACCACGGCCGCTACCTGGACGGCTGGTACCAGCGGCTGCGCGACGCCCACCTGGCCACGATGGCCGACCTGGGGGTCACCGCCGACCTGGCGCCCGAGGACTTCCTCACGGCGATGGACGGCTACCGGGACCGCGACCCCGGGCTGGCGCTCGTCGCCTCGGCCATCAAGGCCACCGTCAAGGGCGGCCTGGGCAAGCTGCGCGAACGCCCCCGCGGCGAGGGATGGCGGCCGGGCGAGCCCTGGCGCGCCCTGTCACGGCCGACCTGGCGGCCCGACATCCGCGCGGCGGTCATCGCCCGCACCCGCATCAACCTGCACCGCAAGATCCTCAAGCATGCGGCGTTCACCGGCCAGTACCCCATCGCGGTCCTGTCCGACTGTGTCGTCTACGCCTCGAACGGGCCCTCACCGCTGGACTTCCTGCCCTACCGGCAGGGCAGGCCGCTGCCCGGCGGCTTCAAACTCGGCATCAACCCCGGCCTGGTCAAACACGAAGGCACCCAGTCCGTCCTGTGGGGCGAGGAGGTCCGCGAGCGCTTCACCGCCCCCGGCCTCAACCTCGCCCGCTACATCAAGGACGGCACCGTCACCGACATCGACAGCGGCGAGTAGGAGCAGGCGATGAACCGGTTCGCCGACGGCCTGGACGCCGCCGTGCAAAAGGCCTTCACCCGCCCGGCCCCCAAGAACGCGGGCCCGCAGATGCGCTACCTGGTCAAGCAGGTGGGCGGCACCCGCGCCGCCGCCCACCTGCTGGGCATCTCCCAGCGCACCGTCGAACGCTACGTGAAGGACCAGATCAAAAAACCGCGCCCGCACCTCGCCGCCCGCCTGGACCGCGAGGTGAAACAACGCTGGCAGCCGAAAATCCGCGCCAGGGCCCGGCAGCGGGCCGCCAGCACCGACGGCCTCGTCCTCGACACCCGCGCCCGCCTGGGCTACACCGCACCCATCGGCTCCACCGACCAGGACCGCATCCGGCACCTGACCGTCGCCCTGCCCCCCGCCCACGCCGCCCGCCTCCTCGACGCCCAACAGGCCGGCGCCTGCGACCGCGAACTCCAGCAGATCGCCGCCGACGCCCTCAAAGAGGTGTACTTCCAGGACGGCGGCCGCCGCGCCGGCAGCCTGGAAGAAGTCCGCTTCACCGACATCGAACACCTCGAGTTCGACCTGTAGCCGTGCCCTGACGGGCCCGCAAACGCCCGGGCGGCCGGACCACGGTGCCGGTCCTGTGCAGAACCCACTGCGCCAACGGCGGTTTCGACTCCGACGGGGAAGCCCGAGCCGCCGTGACCGCGCCCTGGCCCTCGTGCGCTTCGCCGTTCACCGGCCGCGAGCACGAACCCGCCATCAACCGGGTCCGCGGCTACGCCCACCCCGCCCGTGGACGGGGGAGCGGTCACCTGCCTCGCCCGCCGCCCGCTGGATCGCCCGGCCCCCGACGGCGGCAGGCTGTGGGAGTTCGGCGTCATCGGCCACGGCCCCGGCAGCGCGCAACTCGCCGCACACGTCACCGGCCTGATCCGTACCTGGGACCGCGAATACCGCGGCCGCGAGGCGACGTTCGAGATCCTTCCCTTGCAGGCGCCGCCCATCGAGCAGCGGCCGCCCGGTCTCTTCGTGCTGGACACCCCGCTCAACCGGATCGTCGTCGACGGGGAGTGACAGCGGCTGTCCGGCAGGCACGACGGCCGCGCGGGGCCGTGAAGCGAGGGCAGGTCAGTTCGGATCCGCCCGGAGCTGCCCGGTCACGGGGCCACGGGAGCCCAGGGGGCGCCACGGGCTTGATCCGTGAGGAGTGGCGCGCTCACGCCGACAGCGCGGGGAGTGCGGCGAGGAAGTCGCGTACGTGGCGGAGCCAGGTCGCCCGGTCCGACGGGTTCAGGATGTGGGCGGCGCCGGGCAGTTCGATCAGCTGGGCTCCCGGGATGCCGGCCGCCAGGCGGCAGGAGCTTTCGGGCAGTACCAGCCGGTCGCCGGTGGGCGCCACCACCAGGGTGGGTGCGGACACCTGCGCCAGGTCGGCCCGGACGTCCACGCGGGACACCAGGTCGAAGTGGTCCAGCATGCCGGGCGGCATCGCGGCCAGGGTCTGGGCGACCGGTTCATCGAGAGCGGCCGGCTCGAGGCCCGCCAGGTCCGCCGGGGACATGCAGGACAGGAGAGCAAGCCGTGCCACGTCCTCCCACTGACCCGCGGCTGCCAGGGACTTGATCAGCTGTGCGGCGAGCGCCAGGACGGGGTCCGCGGTGGCGAAGCCGGCGGTGAGGACGAGAGCCCGGACGCGGCCGGGGTGCCGTGTGGCGATCCGGACGGCCACGGCGCTGCCGAGGGATTCCCCGAGGACGGCGAACGAGTCCTGGCCGGCCGCGACGGCGGCCGCGACCAGGCGGTCGGCGAGGTCGTCCAGGTCCAGGGGCTCGGTGGCCACGGCAGAGCCGCCCGCGCCGGGGTAGTGCGGGCCGACGAGGGTGTGGTCCTGGGCGAGGTCATCGAGGACGAGGCCGAAGTTCCCCTCGATGCCGCCGCCGGCACCGTGCGCGAGCAGCAGCGCGGGGCCGCGCCCCTGCACGAGAACATCGAGGTGAGAGCCGGGAATTGCGTGATCAGCGGTCATGACGCCGACGCTAAACTCCGACATCAGTGTCAGAGTCAAGCCGCGGCGTGGGCCAGGAGAGCAAGAAATCAGGTGAACGGCATGCGCATGAAGGAGATGGTGCGGCGTACGGGGGTCCACGAGCGGCTGCTGCGCTACTACGAGCAGCAAGGACTCCTGACGCCCGGCCGGCTGCCCAGCGGCTACCGCGTCTACGGCGAGTCGGATGTCGAGACAGTGCGCCGCATCCGCTGTCTGCTCGCGGCAGGGCTTCCGACCGCACTGATCGCCCAGATACTGCCCTGCATACGGACACACGGCGAGCAACTCGTTCCCACCTGCCCGGACCTGCTCGGCCAACTTCGCCGGGAAGGCGAGCGCATCACGCGCGCCATCGAGGACCTACAGGCATCGCAAGCGATCCTCGACACCATCATCGCCGCTGCGCCACCAGGAGGCGTCGGCACGCCGTCGCCCATCGCTACCGGGGCAAGCCGACGGGGAACGCCGGATCGAGTTGTTCACCCATACGATCAGACCGTGACGCGGTGTTCGGAAGCCGTGAACGACCCTCCCAGCAGGCGCCTTTGAGCTGCTGACATGACTTGCGGGTTGCCCGATGAGGGATCAGGAACCGGGTCCCGGTCAGGGAGGGCACTGTGCCAGAATCCCCCGCATGCCGGTTCGAAATCCGCGCCCCCTGCGCCCCGGTGACCGTGTCGGCGTGACCGCTCCCTCAAGCGGAGTCCCGAAGGACTTGCGGGAGCGGCTCCATGTCGCCGTCCGTGACGTGCAGCGACGCAGCTATGAGGTTGTCGTTGGAGAGTGCATGGATGGCTCGGGGCACGTGAGCGCCCCAGCCGCCGACCGCGCGAGTGAACTGATGACGACGCTGACCGACCCCACCATCCGGGCGGTCGTGCCGCCGTGGGGCGGAGAGACCGCGATCGACCTGATTCCTGCTCGACTGGGAGCGGCTGCCAGAGGCGGAGCCGACCTGGCTCGTCGGCTTCTCCGACATTTCGAACCTGATGGCACCGCTGCCCCTGCTCACCGGGACAGCGACACTCCACGACAGCAGCCCCTCATGGACACGCCCTACCGTGTTCCCCCGAGGGACTGCTGTCGTGGCTCGACATCGCCGCCGCACCCCGGGGCCACCGGTTCACGCAGTACCCGCCCGGCCGCCATCGGACCACAGGCTCCGACGACTTCGCCGGACATCCCGAGGTACGTGAATACACGCTTGACACCGCCGGCACATGGACCCGGCTCGACGGCCCCGGCGACGTGGAGGCCGAGGGAAGGCTGATCGGGGGCTGCATCGAGGCGCTCTGCAACCTCGCCGGGACGGGCTCCCTCAATGCCGACGCCTTCGCCCGCGATGAGTCGCCGGAAGGGCTCCTCGTGTACGCGGAGGAAGCGGGAAGCGACGTCTTCACGATCTGCCGAAACCTGCACGGCATGAGGCTCGCCGGATTCTTCGACCGTGCGAACGCGATCCTCGTCGGCCGGAGCAGCACACGGGGCCACAGTTCCCTCAGCCACCAGGAGGCGGTCCTCGACGCGCTCGGATCCCTGAACGTGCCGATCATCGCCGACGTCGAGTGCGGCCACATCCCGCCCTACCTGCCGATCGTCAACGGGGCGCATGGCCGGATCGTCCACTCATCGAGCCGTAGCGAGCTGACGCAGACCTTGGACTGACGTTCCAAGCCGGCCACTGGACCGCGTCCTGCTTCACCGGGCGCCGCAGCTCCAGCAGAGCCGAGAACGGCACGGCGAGGTCCGTGATCACGTCGACGTCCTGCTCGCCCCAAGCGCCTCGGTCGCCCACGGCCCACGGGTGCGTATGCAGATCAAGGAAGTTGGGCCGGGGCACCTGCCGCAGGGCAGCGTGGAATGCACGGCCAGCGCTGAGCACACCGGCCCAACGGCCCCTGCGGACCAGATCCTGGATGCGATGGGAGTCAGTAGCTGGGGTCGTCGCCGATGTCGACGCCTACTTCTTTGATTTTCCCGCTGGTGCTGAGGACCGCGTACACGTAGCGGTCGCCCGTGGCGCCGGCGTTGCGGGCATGTTTGATGGCCTCTTCAAGCTCGTCGAGAGTCATGTCTTTCTCGGCACCGCTGAACTTGATTCTGGATGGCATGTGCACATCCTGCCGGGCGCAGTGGTGCCCGACAGGCGTTTCAGGATCCTGACCTCACCGTTCCGCACCGTGGCCAGATCACACCCAGTCGATGCCCAACTCCCGTAGCGCGCCCAACTGCTCCGCGCCGAGCTTGTCCCGCCGAGCCTTGGTATTGGAGACCCACACACCGAGTCTCACGGTCACTGGCTCCGCCTCGCCGTCGACCGCGATTTCTTCGCTGTGACCGCGGGGTACGGGCCGGTGCACTCCTTCTCGCTCCACCCATTGCGCGAGCGCCGCCAGGCCCCGCTGGAACGCCTGCTGCGCCTTGCTCGCCCCTTTCTCCGCCCGTCCGGCCGCCGGGCCGGGAACCGGCGCTTCAAGCGGTTTGATGCCGAGTACGGTCAGTCGTTCCTGTTGCTCAGGCAGGAGCCGTGCCCAGGTGCCCGGCTGTTTCTGCCGCTTCAGTAGCTGTGTCATATCCCTTGATCGGTTACGGCCTGTGAGACGTAGAACCTCTTTGAGGAACTCGCCGATCGGCGGTTCGTGCCTTGAGATCAGCTGATGTCTGGATGCCGCAGATCTTCTGCTGGCACGATGAACGCCCATGAGTGATCAAGAAGTTGCACTGGCCCAGGCTGGCCGTCTGGTCGAGGAACTGTTTCCGCAGGCTCTTGGAGCTGTTCTCGGTGGGTCGGTTGCCCAAGGACGTGCGACTGCGGCCAGTGATCTGGACATTGGTGTCCTTCTCCCGGATTCCGCCGTGTCCGGCCGGGAGGTGGTCCGTCACGACGGACGACTGGCGGAGGTGTTTGTCAACGCCGTGGGGGACGTGCCCAAGTTCTTCGAGTGGGACCGGGTTCGGCGGCGGGCGACAGTGGTCTTCGTCTATGCCGAGGGCCTGGCACTGACCGACCCGTACGGGCATGTGGAGCGCACTCGCCGACTGGCGGAAGAGGTCGTTGCCATGGGACCGCCTCCGCTGACAGCCGAGCAGTGGCGCCATGGCCGTTACGTACTGACGTGTTATCTGGATGACCTGGTCGACACGTCGCCGACGAGCCGCCATGAGCAACTGGTCATCGCCGACCACGTGCTGCGCGAGGCGGCCGAGCTCGTCACCGCCCACCATGGCGCGTGGACGGGGATCGGCAAGTGGCTGCCCCGCCGGCTTCTGGCCGCGGACCCCGAACGGGGGACGGCCTTGCTGAACGGACACCGAGCCGTCGCAGAACAGGCCGACACGGCTCCTCTGGCAGCTGTAGTGGAGGAGTTCCTGGAAGTGGTCGGCGGGCCCCTGCGAGAGGGCTACTCGCACCGCTGGCAGGCATAGCTTCGCCAGCCCAGGCAACGCGGACACCCAGCGATGGCAGCCGCGTGGCTCGAGGCATCTGCGGTGGCCAGATCACACCCAGTCGATGCCCAACTCCCGTAGCGCGCCTAACTGCTCCGTGGTGAGTTTGTCCCGCCTGGCCTTGGTGTTGGAGACCCACACGCCCAACTTCACCACCACCGTCTCGCCGTCGACGGTGATTTCTTCGGTGTGTCCGCGGGTGTGAAGTCTCATCAATGCTGCGGTTAGAGCGTGTTTCTGGCCTGTAGTGCTGCATGAGCAGTGAGACTGCTTTGAGGCGGATGGGCGGGGCTTT
>NZ_JBVKBG010000018.1:0-5975 GCF_055657265.1 Streptomyces sp. NPDC107575
TCGGGCACGGGCTCGGTCAGTTCGTCCCACCACACCGTGTCGTGCCCGAGCGCAAAGCCGTACGCCATGCCGATCGGTTCGCCGTCCTCGGCACGGGCCAAGGCGGCACGAAACGTACGGTTGCGCGCCTGGACGGGAAAGCGTCGGAAGGCGGCGGCGACGTCGTCCTCGGTCTCGTTGTAAGGAGATTCGGCGAACGCTTCCGCGTAGATCAGCCTGAACGCGTCCTCGGCCTGCGCTGCCGCCGATCCATCCAGGCGCTCTGTCGCAATGGACCCTTGCTGCGTCATGCGGTGTCCCCCTCGAAGGTCTCGCGAGTGTGCCCGCCGCGCACGCGCGACCGGTGAAACTCCCGGAGCTTACCCACCAAGGGCAGTTGAGCCTGTGGTGTGCTCCGGACTTGTGCGAACCTGCGATGACCCGAGCCCCGTTGACCGCCTGCGCGGGCAAGCCCTGCGAGGCCGCAACTGGCGCAGGTGGACGGCCACCGGGGAGCGGCTGTTGTTCCACGTGAGCCCCGCGCACGGAAACGGGCGCGGGGCGATTCACGTACGAGCGGCGACGAGAGCAGGCGCGAGAAGGGCGGACCGCGGTCCGTCGCGACAGCAGCGTGACGGGGCGGCCGGTCAGACCGCCTGCGGAGCCGGTGCCGGTGCGAGGGCCGTGGCCGGTTCCGGGAGCCAGCCGATCGCGTGGGCGGCGAGCAGGGCGGCGCCGGTCGCCGTGACCTCGGGTTCGGAGATCAGGGTGGCCTCGCGCTGGGTGACCGCCTGCTTGATGGCCACCCAGCCGGGAGAGCGTGCCCAGCCACCGGCGGTGAACACGTGCGCGCCGGGTGCGGCGTACCTGCTGACGGAGTCGATGGCGTGGCCGCCGAGTTCGGCGAGCGCGCCCAGGACGGCCGCGGCGCGGGAGGCCGGGTCGGCGGGGGCGTCCGGGGTGTACAGGGGGCAGTGTCCGCCGGCGGCGCCGGGGCGGAACGCGCCGGACGTGAGGTAGCCGTCGGGCTGCCGCTCCCCCGCGATGAGTTCGTCGAGGGCCTTGGAGACGGCGGGGTCCTGCCGCGCCCACTTGACGTTGCGGTCGAGCTCTTCCACGCGCAGGACGGTGGTGCCGTCCTGGCGGATTCCGGGGGCCGAGTCCAGGCCGTCCGCCGGGTCGGGGGCGGGGCGGTGGGACTGGGTGGTGACGACCTCGGCGGTGCCCATGGAGTCGAGAACGGCGCCGCCGGGCAGCAGCCCGACGCCCCAGCCGCCCACGGGGTGGTCGTGGCCGCCCGCGACGACCACCGCTTCGGGGTGCACCACCCCGGCCTCGGCGAGGCGCGCGGAACGCAGTGGCCCGATCAGGTCCCCGGTGCGGGCCACGGGCGGCAGCAGGTCCGTCGACCCGAGCGTCGCCGCGACCCGCGGGGCCGTCCACGTCCGGGCCGTGGTGTGCCAGGCGGCGGTGCGGGCGGCCAGGGTCTCGCTGAGGAACGGGGTGCCGGACCAGCGGGCGCCGGCGTAGTCCGTCAGGGCCAGCCAGTTGGCCGCCTTCTCGGCGCCGGGCTGGGCGCGCGCCCAGGTCCAGCCGACGACGGTGCGGGCCGGGTCGGGGCTGACCCCCATGTCGTCGGCCGAACCCAGTTCCGGGGCCAGGTCCTTGAACAGGTCCTGGCGGCGGGGGTCGAACCACGCCAGCGCACGGGTGAGCGGGCGCAGGCCCGTGTCGGCGAGGACGCCGTCCTCGCCGATGCCTGCCGCGCACACGGCACGGACGGTCAGCTCGTCACCGCAGGCTTCGAGGACCATGTCCTCGATCGCCTCGAAGAGCCGGTCCGCGTCGACCGAAGGGTCGTCGGCACCCCGCGGTGTCCTGCGCCGGACGCGGGCGACGACGTGGCCGTCCCCGTCGAGCGCGACCACCTTGGTGTTGGTGCTGCCGATGTCGACACCGAGGACCGCTGCCCGCCGTGTCGCCGTGGTTCCCACGTGTCGTCATCTCCTTCGATCGACGCTGGTGGCTTCCCCCGTCGTGGCGGGGACTCAGTCCTGGAAGCTGACCTGGCGGGTCAGGGCGCCGACCTCCGAGAGGACCTTGTCGGCCTCGCTCTGCTCACGCTGCCAGATGTTACGGCCGACGATGACACCACGTGCACCGGCCCGGATGGTCTGGCCGACCGCGTCGACGGTCTCGGCGACATCGCCGCTGAGCGGGCCGCCGGCGATGACCAGCGGGACCTGGAGCTCGTCGACCAGGCGACGGGTGCGCTCCTCGCCCGGGAAGGCGATCTTGATGATGTGGGCGCCGAGGTCGTACGCGATGCGGGCGACCTTCTCCTCCTCGACGATGACCTCCTCGGTGCGCGGGGCGCCCATGATGACCGGTTCGAGGACGAGCGGGATGTCCCAGGCGTCGCAGGCGGTGACGACCTCGCCGACGCGCTTGCACATGGCGGCCTGCTCGGCGCGGGTCATGTTCCACGGGAAGAGCATCTTGACCGCGTCGACGCCCATGCGGACGGCCTCTTCGACGGTGGTGATGAGCTGGTGCGAGCCGCCGCCGTCGAGGTTGGCGACGTCGTAGTAGGTGTCGATGGTCAGCACGCGCGAGAGGTGCGGGTTGGCGGCGAAGAACTTCTCGGTCTGCTTGACCTGACCCGGCGTCATCATGAAGCCGGTGACGTCATCGGTCTTCGTCCACGTGGAGAAGGGGGCCGAGGGGGTCTCCAGGCCGGCGATGCGGTTGAAGATCAGGCCGTGGTCGACGGGCATGATGATCGCCGCGCGGTCGCTGGGCAGCGTACGGCGCATCCGGTATTCCATGGACATGGCTGTCTGATCCCTCTCAGTTGTGGGCGGCTCTGCGCCGTGGCGGGCCAGGTGCGGACACATGACCGCAGGTCGAGCGGTGCCGGTCCCGCACGCAGCAAAATTGTACGTACAGTCTGTACTGTCCGAACAGTAAGCGTTAGCGTGGGGCCGGTCAAGACCCGAGCCGAAGGAGCACCGCGCCATGCACCGCCACCTCGTCAACCGCCCGGAACACGCAGCCGATGAGGCCCTCGAAGGGGTCGCACTCGCCCACCCCCACCTGGTGTCCTACGACCGCGAGCCGGGCATCGTCCGGCGCGCCGCGCCCGCCCGCGACAAGGTGGGCCTGGTCTCCGGCGGCGGCTCCGGGCACGAGCCGCTGCACGCCGGGTTCGTGGGCACCGGCATGCTCGATGTCGCCGTGCCCGGCGCCCTGTTCGCCAGCCCCACCGCCCTGCAGGTGGTCGACGGCACGCTCGCGGCCGACTCGGGGCGCGGCGTCGTACAGATCGTGAAGAACTACACGGGCGACGTCCTCAACTTCCAGATCGCCGGAGAGATCGCCGGGGACGACGCGGTGATGACCGAAGTCGTGCTGGTCGACGACGACTTGGCGACCGACGGCGCCGGGGACGACGGGCCGGGCCGGCGCGGGACGGCCGCCGTCCTCGCCGTCGAGAAGATCTGCGGAGCCGCCGCCGAGGCGGGCGCCGAACTCGGCGAGGTGGCCGCACTCGGCCGCCGGGTCGCGAGCCGGTCCCGCACACTCAGCCTGGCCGTCCGGGCCGCAACCCACCCCGGCGCCGACGGGCCGGCCTTCGAACTCCCCGACGGGCAGGTCGAGTTGGGGGTGGGCATCCACGGCGAGCGCGGCACGGGGCGCATCGACTTCGCCGACGCCGACACCCTCGTCTCCCAGCTGATCGATCCGCTGTCGGGCGCGCTCGACCTCGGCCGCGGCTCCTCCGTGATCGCCCTCGTCAACGGGCTCGGCGGCCTCTCCCCGCTGGAGCTGTCGGTCTGCACCCGCAGCGTCCACCGGCACCTGACCGGCCAGGGCGTCGCGGTCGCCCGCACCCTCGCGGGCTCGTACGTGACCTCCCTCGACATGCACGGAGTGTCCGTGACACTGCTGCCCGCCGACGACGACTTGCTGCCGCTGTGGGATGCCCCCGTGCGCACACCTGCCCTGACCTGGTGACACGAATTCCGCAACGAGCAGACGAGAACAGGAACTTGAGAGGCAGGACTGCCATGACCACCACGACCGTGACGGACACTCGGCTCGCCGAGGGCTTCGGCCGCCGCTGGGTGGAGTCGCTCTTCGACATCTTCTTGAACGGGCGCGCCCAGGAGCTGGGCAGGCTCGACCAGCTGGCCGGCGACGGCGACTTCGGCAACAACATCTCCGCCGCGCTGGGACGGGCGCAGCAGACCATCGCCGCCGAACCCCCTCAGGACTACCGGGGCTGGCTGACCGCCGTGTCGCGCGGATTCCTGGGCACCGGCGGCACCAGCGGCCCGCTGTACGGCATGTTCTTCCGCGACCTCGCGCGCTGCGCGGGCGAGGGAGAACCGACGCTCGCCGAGCTCGCGCACGGCCTCAGCAGCGGGGTGGCGACGGTGCAGCGCTACGGGAAGGCCGAGGTGGGCCACAAGACGATGGTCGACGCGCTGGCCCCCGCGGCGCAGGCCCTCAGCGAAGCCGCCCCGCAGGCCACGGACGCCGCGCAGGCGCTGGCCGGCGCCGCCGAGGCGGCGGTGGCGGGCGCGCGCTCGACCGCTGAACTCCTGGCCCGGCGGGGCCGCGCCAGCTACGTCGGCGAAGTGGCCCGTGGCGTCCTCGACCCCGGGGCCACGGCCTCGGCGATCGTGCTCCAGGCCGCGGCGGCCGCGCAGGCGGGAGCCGGCATCGCGGTGGACACGGACTGGATCAACGCCTGACGTCCGACCCCGAGCAGGGGCGTGGCCAACGGCCTACGCCCCCTGCTCGGGGTACACGGAATCGCGCCAAGGTCTCGTACGGACAGTACATACAGGGCGTACGATGGTGCGTGGCGGCTCCATGCCGCCTCAGCCAGTGGAGGGAGTGCATGGTGTCGCCATCGGGGGCCATCGACCGGCAGTCGTCGACGCCTTATTACCAGCAGCTCGTCGACGCGCTCGAACAGCGTCTGGCCGACGGGCAGATCCCTCAGGGCCAGCGGCTGCCCAGCGAGAACGATCTGTGCAAGGAGTTCGGCCTGTCAAGGGCCACCGTCCGGCAGGCACTTCAAGTGCTTGAGTCACAGGGCCTGGTGACGCGGGTCGCCAACCGCGGCGTGTTCGCCAACCGGGCCCGGGCCGCCGACGAGGGATGGACCATCCAGCAGCCCACGGGCTTCCTGGAGAACGCGCTCAGCCACGAGAACCGGTCGGTGGCCACGCAGGTGCTGCGGCACGGCCCGACGATCCTGCCTGCGTTCGCGTGCCAGCTACTCAAGGTGCCGGAGAAGACGGCCGGGTACGAGCTGGTGCGCCTGCGCACGCTCAACGAAGTACCGGCGCTCTACAGCATCAACTACAGCCCCTCCGAACTGGTGCCGGTCATCGCCGCCAGCGAAGACGTCTTGGACGGCCGCGCCTCGCTCAGCCAAGCCCTTGCGAAGGCCGGCTTCACCCTGGGCGGTGCGCACCGCTCGGTGCGCGCCGTGGCGCCCACGCCGGAGATCGCGGAGGCCCTGGAGATCCGGCCCACGACGCCGGTGCTGCACATCCGCTCCACGTCCTGGACGCCGGGCGGCCAGCACTTCGACGTGTACAACACCTGGGTGCGCAGCGACATCGTGCCGCTGGAGGTCAACGTCGACACGACGGCGTCCTGAACCGGAGACGCCGGGCGAACAGACCGGGAGGGGCCGCCGTGCACGTGCACGGCGGCCCCTCCCGGTTTCCCTGGTCGGGGCTCAGCGGGTCACCGGGGAGTCGGTGACATGGACCAGCGGCTCGTCGGCCTCGACGGCCTGCTGGGACTCCTCGGGGATGGTCAGCCACCGCACGGCGACGGCTGCCAGCAGATACAGCGCCGCGAAGATCACGGCGACGGCGCCGGCGCCGAGGCTGTCGAGGAACACGGCCACGATCAGCGGACCGACGAACGTGGCGGCGCCCGCGCCGAGGTTGAGGACCGCGATGGCGTTG
>NZ_JBVKBG010000018.1:6071-8961 GCF_055657265.1 Streptomyces sp. NPDC107575
TGCCCCGGAGCCATCAGCGACATGAGCACGGAGATCGGGGTGAACCCGGCGAGCGTGATCCCGAACAGGGCCGCGCACACCACGGCCACCCAGTACGCACCGCTGACATGGGTCGGCAGGAAGTACAGGCACAGGGAGCTGACCGCCGAGGCCACGCAGCCGAACCAGCGCAGGGTCCGGTGCCAGCCCAGCCGGTCACTGAGCACCCCGAAGAACAGGTTGGCGAAGATGTTCGCCGCGCCCAGGACGAACACCAGCTGCAGCCATCCCGAGGTACCGAAGTGCAGGTCGTCGGCGAAGATGTCGGGCAGGAAGACCAGGAACCCGAACTGCGGGGCCGTGTTCGCGATCCGCACGAGACAGCCGACCGCGATGCGCGGCTGCGAGAAGATGATGGCCACACTGTTGGCGATGGAGCGGCCCGCCGACACACCGGGCGCGGCCAGGCGGTCGCCGCCCTGCGCCCCGCGGATGCCGAGCAGCGCGATGAACGCGCCCGCCACCACCAGGCCCAGGGACAGCCACAGCGTCGCGTACTCGCCGATCAGCGGCTCGCTGCCGCTGGCCAGGAGCGAGCCCAGGGTCGGCAGGCCGCCGGTGAAGGCGAAGTAGAACCAGCCCACCGCCGACCCGAGTCGGCGCGGCGGGCTGCCCGCGAGGACCCACACCAGGAATCCGTAGGCGAAGAACGGATAGCCGAAGCCGCGCAGCCCGTAGGTGAGGAGCAGCAGCGGGTAGCTCTGGGTCGGCAGGGCCACGGCCAGGAAGACGACCTCGAGGCCACCCCAGATCGCCAGGCCCAGCCACATCACACGGCGCGGACCCCACACGTCCGACAGCGCGCCCGAAAGCCACGATCCGGCGGTGACCACCGCGCCGTAGACGGTGATGATGACGGCGGCGCGGGTGGCGGTCTCGGCGCCGTTGTCACGCAGGTACGGGGAGATGTACCCGGACTCGACACCGTCGCCGATCATGAAGAGCAGCAGGCCGACGAATCCCCACAGCAGCGGCCGAGGCAGGCCGAGGCGGTCGATCAGCCCCTGGTGCTCGCCGGTGGCCGGCGAGGCGGGTGCGGACATCGGTGTCCCCAATCAAGTCGACGCGAGTGCGGCATCACTGCTGCGGAAGGAGATGGACCTTGCGGGCGCTGTCGGAGCGGGCGGCTTCCAACGCCTGCGCGTAGTCGTCGAGGCCAAAGGTGTGCGTGACCATGCGCTCCGCGAGGCGCGGCAGGTCGAGCACGGCGCGCACGGCGTCGGGGAAGGCCGTGGCCAGGGACTGGGAGCCGACCATCGACAGTTCGCGGTCGAAGAAGTCGTACGGGAAGAGGTCGATGGAGGCCTCCGGGCTGACCACGCCCATCTGCAGGAGCGTGCCGCGCTTGGCGAGCCGGTCGAGGGCGTCGGCCACCGCGGAGGGGTGGCCGCTGGCCTCCACGGCCAGATCGACGTCGTGCCCCGCGGGCCGCTGCCCGGGCGCGTGCACCGCGTCGGCCCCGAACTCCACGGCGGCACCCCGGCGCACCGCGCTGGGCTCGATCACGTCGACGCTCCTGGCGCCCTGGGCCCGCGCGTAGGCGACGGTGAGCAGCCCGATCGAGCCCGCCCCGTACACCAGGACGCGCTGGTCCTTGACCGGGCGGATGCGCGAGGCGGCGTGCAGCACGCAGGCCAGCGGCTCGACCAGGGCACCGGTCGCGAAGTCGACGCCCTCGGGCAGGTGGAAGGCGACCCGGGCGGGCACGCGCACCAGCTCGGCGCAGGCCCCGTCGGTGGTCACACCGATCGGCACCAGATCGGGGCAGAGGTTCGTCGCCCCCGCCCGGCACTGCTCGCAGGTCCCGCACGCCACGTTCGGGTCGACGCACACCCGGTCACCGGGCGCGAAGCCCTCGACCCCGCGCCCGGCCGACACCACCGTGCCGGAGAACTCATGGCCGGGGACCACGGGGAACCGGCCCGTCGGATAGTCACCGACGGCCAGATGCAGGTCGGTGCCGCAGATACCGACCGCGGCGGGGGCGACCACGAGGTCACCGGGCCCGGCCACGGGGTCGGGCAGCTCTTGGACCTTCGGTGTTCCCTGTCCGTCCAGGACAACCGCACGCATCGTCGCGTCCTCTCGCTGGCTCGGGCTGAGCGAGACACCCAGCCGGCTGGTCCGCCGCCGACGTCCCGTGCAGCGGCGAACACAAGCAAGGTAGGACGCCCAAGCCATCCTGTCCATACGTTACGGACTGTACGTACAAAATTAATCCAGCACCCGCCACCCGACGGCGCACCCAAGGTGACCTGCCTCGCGACTCTCACCTATTGACGTCACGGGCCGAGCTACATACTGTCCGGGCGGTACGGCTTGTACGTACACAATCTCGCGGCCCTGCCCTCCATGGCCCTGCCGCCTCCCGCCTCACGGCCGACCATGCCCTTCGACGGCGAAGGAATCCCCATGCCTGCCCCCAGCTCCACACGCCCGGCCACCGCCGCGCACCGCCTCCTCGACCGGATCGGGCTCCCCGCTCCCCTGGCGCTCGGCTTTCTCGGCGTGCTGCTCTTCATGATCGGCGACGGCGTCGAGAGCAACTACCTCTCCCCCTTCCTCGAGGACGAGGGCTTCACCGCCGCCCACGCCGCCACCGCCATCAGCGTCTACGGCGCGTTCGTGGCGGTCGGCTCGTGGCTCTCCGGCGCCCTGTCCACCGTGCTCGGCCCCCGCCGCGTGATGCTCTACGGCGCCATCTCCTGGCTCGCCCTCGAAGTGGCACTGCTCGCCTGGGCGATCCCCTCCGACTCGGCGACCCTGGTCACCGTCTTCTACGGGCTGCGCGGGATCAGCTACCCCTTCTTCGCCTACGCGTTCCTCGTCTGGATCACCCAGGCCGCCCCCG
>NZ_JBVKBG010000019.1:0-6251 GCF_055657265.1 Streptomyces sp. NPDC107575
GAACCCGGAAGCTAAGCCTCACAGCGCCGATGGTACTGCAGGGGGGACCCTGTGGGAGAGTAGGACGCCGCCGAACTATTTTTGAAGAAAAGCCCGGACCGGGATACGGTCCGGGCTTTTCTGCGTTTCAGCTGCCTTTTCTACTGGGTTGAAATCCTGAGGCAGGCCCGCAATTCCTCCACCGCCTCCGGAGTCCCCGTGATCCGCACCGGCGAGGTCTCGTCGGCGGTTGCGCGGTTCCACAGATCGCGCAGCAGGGCCTCGGGTGTGCCGCTCAGGGTGACGTCCGCCGGGCCGCCAGCGTCCTCGGCCTCCTCGACCGTGAATGTGGGACCGGCCCCCGTACGGATCCGCCACGTCGTGGCCTTCTCGCCTTCCGCGCGTACCTCGTACATACGGCCCGGGGAGCCGGCCAGCGGCTCCCGGAAATAGGCGGACCATTCGGTGACCGCGTAGGCGGTGAACACCTTCAGGAGTTCGTCGATCCCGTCGACGGCGAGGTCGTCCGGGACCGCGGTGATCGGGCCGCCCGCCGCGAGTTCGGCGTCGATGCGGTGGATGACCGTCTCCTGTGCCATGCGGCGGATCCAGAAGCCGACGGTCTGGTCCGGGGCGTACCAGGTGCCCGACGGGTCCTCCGGCTCCCGTGTCTCGATCGCCGTCCGGAGTTCGGCGTAGGCGCGGTTCAGGAGGGTGAAGGGGGCCTCGTCGGACGTGCCCTTCGGCGGCCACTCGGGTTCGGTGCCCGGAGTGGCCGCCACGATGGCCTGCGTCTTGTGTGCGTAGACCTGCCCGACGTGGCGCACCAGGTCGGTGGCCGTCCACTCGGGGCAGCTCGGCACCTGGGCCGTCGGGGCCGACGCGGCCGCGGCCCCGAGCCGGTCGAAGTCGGCGGCCAGGCAGTCGAGATACCGGGCGACGGACAAGGTTGTGCCTGCGGCGTGGCTCATGGACGCAACGTAGCCGCAGGCACTGACAATCGGCCGGGAATTACGGGCCCGTCGGGTCAGGAGGGCTCCCGCTCCACCGGCAGCCACAGTTCCGCGTCCGCCGTCGTGCCGTCCGGTGACATCCGCGTGCGCAGGATCTCCGGGCCGGGGCGGGTGCGGTACGGGTTGGCGGGGAACCACTCCGCGTACACCGTCGCCCAGAGGGCCTGGATGGCCTCCGGGGCCGGGCCCGACGTGGTGAAGACGGCCCAGGTGCCGGCGGGCACGGGGAGGGCGGTGGCGCCCGCGGGGGCCGGTGCGTCCGGGCCGGCCACCACCCCGTGGTAGTAGTCGAGTTCGCTGCCCTCGGCGCGGCCGGGATCCAGGTCGTCGCAGACCGCGACGATGCCCTCGGGATCCTCGCCGGAGTCCTTCGACAACTGCTTCAGGGCCGAGACGGTTTCCGGTGGGACGGAGCGGACGAAGTCGATGATCGACTGGTTCGGGCCCTGGTACACCAGGGGGACCCGGGCCTTCGGGCCGACGACGCTGAAGTCGGGGCGTTCCACGACGCGGTAGCGCATGCTGCTGTTCCCTTCGACGGTGAGCCGGAAGGAGAGGCGGGGCTGGGAGACCAGAGCCGGTTTCGTCCGGCGGGCCTCGCCCGGGCCGACCCCGTGCAGGGCACGGAACGCCCGGGCGAACGCTTCGCCCGAGCCGTACCCATAGCGCACGGCGATGGTCAGGAGCGACTCCTGGTCGGCGAGGACCTCGGCGCCCGCCACCGTGAGCCGGCGCCGTCGGACGTACTCCGACAGCGGCATGCCCGCGAGCGCCGAGAACATCCGGCGCAGGTGGTACTCGGACGTCGTGGCGATGCGCGCCAGGTCCGCGATGTCCAGGGGCTCGTCGAGGCGCTGCTCGACGTGGTCCATGACCTGGTTGAGTCGGTCCAGCAACCTGGCCTCTCCTCTCCGGTTCCTGCTGCTTCCGGTTCTGCTGTTGACGTCTTGAACGCTAGGCGTGGTGGACGGGGGCGGACCCGACATCCTGTGCCCGATGAAGTCGGTCGTGCGGGCCGGGACAGCTGAGTACCTGAGCTGAGTACGCGCACTCAGGTAGGCGAACGGCTGTCCGCCTTGGATGGAGACATGATCTCCGAACTCGTGGACGACTCCGTCGCACCGCCCGCGCCGCGTCCCCGGTCGTGGGTCGCCCCCTTGGTGTCCAGTGTGATCACGCTGCCCGCCGCGCTCCTCGCGTACGGGGTCGCCGCGGCCTCGCAGGAGTGGCCTTTCACGGTCTTCGGCTGGGGGCTGACGGTCGCGCTCCTCACGCTCGCCACCGCCTGGCTGCTGCCGTGGGAGGAACGGTTCGTGGCCCGGCGGCGGGGGTTCTCGGTGGCGGCGCCGTTCGCCGTCGTGGCGGCGTTCGCGCTGTACCTCGTACTCGTCGACTGGCCTTGACGTCAGCGGCAAGGTCTAACGTCTTCCGCATGCGCATCGGAGAGCTCGCCGCCCGCGCCGGTACGACGACGCGGGCGCTCAGGTACTACGAGTCGCGTGGGCTGCTGCCCGCGCGGCGCGGTGGCAACGGCTACCGGACGTACGACGAGGACGACCTGCGGGCCCTGCGGCAGATCCGCACGCTGCAGGACTTCGGGTTCGACCTGGAGGAGACCCGGCCGTTCGTGGAGTGCCTGCGGGCCGGTCACCCGGAGGGCGACTCGTGCCCGGCGTCGGTGGCCGTGTACCGGAGCAAGGTGGCCGAACTCGATGCGCTGATCGGCGAGTTGACCGCCGTACGCGAGACGGTCGGCGCGCAGTTGGCGCGTGCCGAGCGGGCCATGGAGGCGCTGGCCGCGTCGCAGGAGAGCGAGCCGCGCTGTGAACTGGGCGAACCAGGGGAGACTGAATGACGTTGCGTGGAGTGACCGACGCGGACTTCGAGGAGCAGGTGCTGCGGGCGGGGCGGCCGGTGCTCGTGGAGTTCACCGCGCGGTGGTGCGGGCCCTGCCGGCAGCTGGGTCCCGTGCTGGAGTCGATCGCGGAGGAGGAGCGGGACCGGCTCGACGTCGTGGCCGTCGACGTCGATGTGAGTCCGGAAGCTGCCGTGACGTACAACGTGCTCGGGACACCCACGCTCATGGTGTTCAAGGACGGCGAGCCGGTGTGGTCGCGCGTGGGAGCCCGGTCCAGGCGGAAGCTGCTGGAGGAACTGGCGGAGCTTCCGTAACCCTCGAACTCCCGCAATTGGAATTCGGCCCCGCCCGGGGTATATTCGGTGTTTCTGTGTGCCCACAGAAAAGGCCCCGCAGTGGGGGCCAACAAAAACCACGGTACCGGGCAGGGAGTTGTTTTGTCAAGCCGGGACAGCCTGGAATTGCAGAAAGAGCAGGAATACATCGACGCGCTCTACAGGCGCGTCGATGAGCTGCGTGGCGTCACCGCGGACTCCGTCCGGGATGCGGTCACCCCGGTGGGGACCGGCCAGCAGGCGCTCCTCGAGCGTGACCTGTTGGTCGTCGAGCGGTCGGGGCTGCTCGCTGCGCTGAATGCGGTCGAGGGGTCGCTCTGCTTCGGTCGAATTGACCTCAAGAGCGACGACGATCAAGAAATCGGTGTGGCGCATCACATCGGCCGTATCGGAATTCGCGCCGACGACTCGGAGCGCACGCCGATGCTGATCGACTGGCGGGCGCCCGTCGCCCGGCCTTTCTATCTCGCCACCGGTCATACGCCGATGGGTCTTCGCCGGCGGCGCCACCTCACGTTCGACGGGCGCACGGTCACCGAGCTGCACGACGAGATCCTCGACCTCGACGACTCGGAGCGCACCGGGTACGAGGACCCCACCGGGGACACCGTGCTGCTCGCCGCCCTGAACTCGGCGCGCACCGGCCGCATGGGCGACATCGTGCAGACGATCCAGGCCGAGCAGGACCGCATCATCCGCCACCCGCACCCCGGCGTGCTCGTCGTCGAGGGCGGGCCGGGCACCGGCAAGACGGCCGTCGCGCTGCACCGCGCCGCGTTCCTGCTGTACGAGCAGCGGGAACTGCTCGCCAAGCGGGCCGTGCTGATCGTCGGCCCGAACCCGGCGTTCCTGCGGTACATCAGCGAGGTGCTGCCCGCGCTCGGCGAGACCGGGGTGCTGCTCTCCACGGTCGGCGAGCTGTTCCCCGGCGTGCACGCCACGCTCAAGGACACGCCGCGCGCGGCCACCGTGAAGGGCTCGGCGGCGATGGCCGACAGCCTCGCGCGGGCCGTCGAGGACCGGCAGCGACTGCCCGAGCCCGGCGCCCCGCTGATCATTCCGCACGACGACGGCGACCTGATCCTCGACTGGGAGATCGCCTACGAGGCCCGCCAGGCGGCCCGCGACACCAAGCTGCCGCACAACCTGGGCCGCCCGCACTTCGCCTTCCGGGTGATCGACGCGCTCACCGAACAGCTCACCGAGCGGATCGGCGCCGACCCCTACGGCGGCCCGAACTTCCTCGGCCCCGACGACATCGCGCAGCTCGGCAAGGGGGTCGCGGCGAGTGCCGAGGTGCACGCGGCCATCCAGGAGCTGTGGCCGCAGCTGACCGCGGAGGGCTTCCTCGCCGACTATCTGGCCGACCCGACGCATCTGCCGGAGGACGACGCGGACGCGATCCGGCGCGCCGAGGGCGGCGAGTGGACGGTCGGGGACGTGCCGCTGCTCGACGAGGCGGCCGAGCTGCTCGGGTACGACGACAGCGCCGAGCGGGCCGCCGCGGAGGCGGCGCGGCAGGAGCGGATCGCGTACGCGCAGGGCGTGCTCGACCTCTCCAAGGGCTCGGAGACGTACGAGTTCGAGGACGAGGACGAGTCGGAGGTGCTCGCCGCGCACGACATCGTGGACGCGGACCGGGTCGCCGGCTGGTACGAGGAGGAGGACCACCGCAGCGCGGCGGAGCGGGCCGCCGCGGACCGGACCTGGGCGTTCGGGCACATCATCGTCGACGAGGCGCAGGAGCTGAGCCCGATGGCGTGGCGGCTGCTCATGCGCAGGTCGCCGACGCGGTCGATGACGCTGGTCGGCGACCCCGCGCAGACCTCGGAGGAGGGCAGCGTGGGTGCGTGGGCGGACATCCTCGAGCCGTACGTCGAGGACCGCTTCGAGCACACCCGGCTCGGGGTCAACTACCGCACGCCGTCCGAGATCATGGACGTGGCGGCGGCGGTGCTGCGGGACGCCCATCCGGGCTACGAGGCGCCGTCCTCCGTGCGGTCCACCGGCGAGCGGCCGTGGGCGCTGCGTGCGGACGACGTCGTGGAGGCGACGGCCAAGGCCGCGGTCGAGCGGATTCCGGAGGAGGGGCGGCTCGCGGTGATCGCGCCGCGGCGGCTTTGCGCGGCGCTGGCTGCGCGGTTGCCGGGGGTGGAGGCCGGGGGTGAGCCCGATCTCACGCGGCATCTGGTGCTGCTCGATCCCCGGCAGGCCAAGGGCCTGGAGTTCGACCGGGTGATTGTGGTCGAGCCCGGGGAGTTCGGGGTGAGCGATCTGTATGTGGCGCTCACGCGGGCCACGCAGGATTTGGGCGTCGTGCATGCGGATCCGCTGCCGCGGGCGCTGGCCTCGGCGCTTGAGGGGGCGGGTTCCTGACGCCGCGGGGCTCCGCCCCGGACCCCGCTCCTCAAACGCCGGAGGGGCTGAAAATTACGGCCGCAGCCACACCGTTGCCAAGGGCGGCAGCGTGAGGGTGATGCTTGCCGGGCGGCCGTGTGTCGGGTCGTCTGTCGGTTTGATCGGGTCGCGGTTCGTCACGTCGCCGCCGCCGTAGCGGGCCGCGTCCGTGTTCAGGATCTCGTGCCAGGCCGAGATGTCGTCCGGTACGCCCAGGCGGTACGCGTGGCGGACCACCGGGGAGAAGTTGGACACCGACAGGAGCGGGGTGCCGTCCGCGGCGTGGCGGAGGAACGCGAAGACGTTGTCCTCCGCCGCGTCGCCGGCGATCCAGGAGAAGCCCGCCGGGTCGGTGTCCCGCTCCCACAGGGCGGGCGCGGCCCGGTAGCGGGTGTTGAGATCGCGTACGAGGTCGCGCACGCCCCGGTGGTCGGGTTCGGCACCGTACGCGGGGTCGAGCAGCCACCAGTCGGGGCCGTGTGCTTCGGACCATTCGGCGCCCTGGGCGAACTCCTGGCCCATGAAGAGGAGTTGTTTGCCGGGGTGGGCCCACATGAAGCCCAGGTAGGCGCGCTGGTTGGCGCGTTGTTGCCACCAGTCGCCGGGCATTTTGGAGACGAGTGAGCGTTTGCCGTGCACGACCTCGTCGTGGGAGATCGGCAGGACGTA
>NZ_JBVKBG010000020.1:0-3230 GCF_055657265.1 Streptomyces sp. NPDC107575
AAAGCCCCGCCCATCCGCCTCAAAGCAGTCTCACTGCTCATGCAGCACTACAGGCCAGAAACACGCTCTAACCGCAGCATTGATGAGACTTCACAACCAGCCGGAACAGGAGTCTGAGGGCCACCAGCATGCCGAGGCTCAGGCATGCATCCCCGAACGTCTCCCCGCTGCTGAACACCTGCACCGAGAGATAGCCGGGCACGAGGATCCCAGCCGCCACGATGCGCGCGATCGTCTCGGACGACATCCGCCTCGTCATGCGTCACCACCCTCGTTTTCGTATTCGGGCTGGGCGGTGAGGCCGTCCCACCACTGGTGCACGAGATGCCCCCCCCGGCGGCGCTGGTGCCCGCGCCGATCATGTCCGGCCACCTGCCGAAGACGAGGCCAAAGACGCCGACGGCGGCGGCGAACGCGACGAGGGTCGCCACGACCTCCCGGACGGTGAGCTTCTTTGGCAAGGCCGGCGTCCGCCACCGTTCCCCACGCGACTTCATCGGCTCTCCTTCTCCAGCCGGAAGACGTCACGGATGTTCATGACGGTGGCCACGATCAGCACGGCGAGGACGGCCCCCACCAGGGCCCACAGCCACCCCGGCATGACCACGGGGGCATCGGAGCCGAGCCCGCTCCAGGCTCCGGCGCCGCCACCGCCTCCGCACACTGCGGCGGTGCCGCTGGCGGGCGTTGCTACGAGCTTCTTCAGACGCTTGATCATCGGCGCTTCACCTCGTCGCGCATGAGGCGGTCGAGGCGCGTCAGCAGGGCCTGGCGCCGGTCGAGGCGCTTGCGGCGTTCGCGGCGGGCCGTGCGGACGATGGACACGGCGATGAGAGCGGGCAGGAACATACCCCACAACCGCCAGCCGGTCGAAGTGTCCGAGTCCGTGGCGTTGGCGACGAACAAGATGGCCAACGCGATGAGCAGGGCCCGGTCCGTCCAGTCCATGCGGAGCTTCACTTGGGCCACCTCCCGCGGCGGTAGTCGCGCAGGCCCATGGCGATAGCGACGGCGGCGCACGTCATGCTGATGATGATCACCGTGAGCTTCCAGGCGGGGATCTCGCGGTCCGCCAGGAGGTTCCCGATACTCACGGCCATGCTCAGGGACACCGAGGCCATGAACACCCTGATCCGTGTACGCGGCTTCACTTGCGCCTCCGGAACATGCAGACGAAGACACCGACCGCGATGGTGGTGCCCATGATCAGGACCACGATCCCCTGGTCGTGCGTCAGGTCGGGCGGGACGTAACCGCTCACTTGCGCCGCTCCCAGAAGTGGAAAAACGCGACTAGACCGAAACAGATCCCTATGAACGTCAGATCGATCCACAAGGGGACGACGCCGAAGTGCCCCCGCGCCAGGGGGATCACTTGCCCTGCCAGTAGCGGTAGCCGAGACAGGCGGCGAACACGACGATGATCGTGAGCAGCACCCAGCCGGGCAGCGGGTCACCGCCGTAGGAGTGGCCTCGGGCCAAGATCCGGTGGGTCACTGTCTTGCTCCGCTCGAATTGGCCCCCCGGCTGTCGATGTGTCCGGGGGACGCTAGGCGGCGGAGCGGAACAGAGAAAAGTTGATC
This sequence comes from Streptomyces sp. NPDC107575, assembly GCF_055657265.1. Taxonomy (NCBI): domain Bacteria; kingdom Bacillati; phylum Actinomycetota; class Actinomycetes; order Kitasatosporales; family Streptomycetaceae; genus Streptomyces; species Streptomyces sp. NPDC107575. The sequence goes on from NZ_JBVKBG010000020.1 coordinate 1,583, forward strand.
ATGGGAGTGCGTTACCAGTCTCACAGCGGCCCGGGTGGGCAATGTGCCGGACAGCTCCCTGCCCGGATTCCTGCCCGTATCGACTCGACGCCGCCCTCCCTACGAGCCCGCCTCAACGTTCGCTGCGCCATGCCGTCGGCCGCGCGAGAGCGGGCGGAAGCCGGCCCCGGTCCGTTCTACTGTCGATCCACATGCTGCGGACCACGCCTGCTCAGCATTCACCCCGGGGCAACCGCGGAGGGACCGGGGGGGCTAACGCGGCTTCCGCTCACGGGCCGTATCCGGAAGCCGCCTAGACCCCCGGCCGTGGGGTTCTGATAGCGCCCCGGCCGTGTCGTCACCGGCCACCCCGGGCCGCCCCGGTTCAATGACCGTGCCACAGCCACTGATCGGCAACGTGCCCGCCCCGCACCACTCCCCCCGCTGTCCGGGCCGGAGACACGGGGCGGCCAGAGACGGGAGAACCCCCATGCGTATCCGCACCCTGTTCGTGTCCACCCTGCTGGCCACCTGCACCGTCCTCGGCGGCGCCGGTATGGCGGCCGCCGACGACGACCCCCAGGAACTCACCCCCAGAGAGCAGGCCGGCCTGGAAGCGGCAACGTCGATCGTCGACACCCTGCTCGGCGGAGGCATCCCGCTCACCCGGTAGCACCACGCGGGAGCCCGGTCCCGTCACGGCCCTGTCCGCACGCACGCCCGGGGGGCGGGTGCCGGCAGCGGGTGTCCGGAGCAGGGCCGGTAGAACATCTTCCCACTGCCGCGGGGGGGATGGAGGACGCATTCGTCGCACCCTGGCCGTACGTGACGTTCGCGTCGGGGGCCGCGTCGCCCGGGCCGGGGCCCGGCGCGGGCAGCAGGACCTTCCGCTCCTCGACGCCGTCTGCGGTATTGACGAGGAAGGCCAGGTCCGGGGCGGCGTCTTGGGGCAGTCTGCGACCCGGGCCTCCTGGCCTCCTCAATCTCTCCGCCCCGCCCCTGTTGGAGCTCACGGGCCGCTTCACGGAGACCCGGCCGTCGCCACCGAGCGGGCCGGGTCCGTACTCCCAGAGGCCGGAGGCCTGCGGGGCGTTGATGCCCCGCAGGCCTCCGGCGACACTGACGAACACGCCGAGCATGCCGTCGATACTGAAACCGGCCACACCCACCGCGCCGGCGTCCTCCCTGGCGGCCCCGAACACGTGCGTCACCGGGGTCCTCTCACCGAACGGGCCGCTCTCGGCCCCTCCTTGGACACTCACAGCGGTGCCGGTGCGGTCCGGGCCGGTGACCTCATCCGGACAGGGGCGTCGTCGAACCGGCCCACCAGGATCGTGTCGGCTCGTGCCGTCGGCGGGGCAGGGCTTCCTCGGGCCGTCGCCGCCTGCGCCGCACGCCGGCGGCGGACGCGGAACCGGTGCCCTGCCCGCAGCCGGCCGCCATCAGGGCCGACGCGGCCATGACGACCCGTAATTGCAAAGACAGCAGGGGCCGCCCCCGGCCAAGCCGCAGGCCCGGTCCGCGCCGGCAAGGCTGCCGGGGCCCGCTCCCAGCGGGCCCGCTCTGTCGAAAATGGTGATCCGTACATGGCATGCTGCTCACCGGCCCGCGCGTGGCACTGGCACCGGCCGGTGCCGGCGCGGCCACCCGTCCCCCGACCGGTTCCTGC
>NZ_JBVKBG010000021.1:0-1326 GCF_055657265.1 Streptomyces sp. NPDC107575
GGGTGGTTGGTCGTTGTTTGAGAACTGCACAGTGGACGCGAGCATCTGTGGCCAAGTTTTTAAGGGCGCACGGTGGATGCCTTGGCACCAGGAACCGATGAAGGACGTGGGAGGCCACGATAGTCCCCGGGGAGTCGTCAACCAGGCTTTGATCCGGGGGTTTCCGAATGGGGAAACCCGGCAGTCGTCATGGGCTGTCACCCGCTGCTGAATATATAGGCAGTGTGGAGGGAACGCGGGGAAGTGAAACATCTCAGTACCCGCAGGAAGAGAAAACAACCGTGATTCCGGGAGTAGTGGCGAGCGAAACCGGATGAGGCCAAACCGTATACGTGTGAGACCCGGCAGGGGTTGCGTGTGCGGGGTTGTGGGATCTCTCTTCCATCGTCTGCCGGCGATGGGACGAGTAAGAAACCGTTGATGTAGACGAAGGACATGCGAAAGGTCCGGCGTAGAGGGTAAGACCCCCGTAGTCGAAATGTCAGCGGCTCGTTTGAGAGACACCCAAGTAGCACGGGGCCCGAGAAATCCTGTGTGAATCTGGCGGGACCACCCGTTAAGCCTAAATATTCCCTGGTGACCGATAGCGGATAGTACCGTGAGGGAATGGTGAAAAGTACCGCGGGAGCGGAGTGAAATAGTACCTGAAACCGTGTGCCTACAAGCCGTGGGAGCGTCGCGCAAGGAACTTGTTCCTTGCGTCGTGACTGCGTGCCTTTTGAAGAATGAGCCTGCGAGTTTGCGGTGTGTTGCGAGGTTAACCCGTGTGGGGAAGCCGTAGCGAAAGCGAGTCCGAATAGGGCGATTTAGTAGCGCGCTCAAGACCCGAAGCGGAGTGATCTAGCCATGGGCAGGTTGAAGCGGAGGTAAGACTTCGTGGAGGACCGAACCCACCAGGGTTGAAAACCTGGGGGATGACCTGTGGTTAGGGGTGAAAGGCCAATCAAACTCCGTGATAGCTGGTTCTCCCCGAAATGCATTTAGGTGCAGCGTCGTGTGTTTCTTGCCGGAGGTAGAGCACTGGATAGGCGATGGGCCCTACCGGGTTACTGACCTTAGCCAAACTCCGAATGCCGGTAAGTGAGAGCACGGCAGTGAGACTGTGGGGGATAAGCTCCATGGTCGAGAGGGAAACAGCCCAGAGCATCGACTAAGGCCCCTAAGCGTACGCTAAGTGGGAAAGGATGTGGAGTCGCAGAGACAACCAGGAGGTTGGCTTAGAAGCAGCCACCCTTGAAAGAGTGCGTAATAGCTCACTGGTCAAGTGATTCCGCGCCGACAATGTAGCGGGGCTCAAGCGTACCGCCGAAGTCGTGTCATTCATAC
>NZ_JBVKBG010000021.1:1420-2837 GCF_055657265.1 Streptomyces sp. NPDC107575
GCTGAGACCTGATGCCGAGCCGATTGTGGTGAAGTGGATGATCCTATGCTGTCGAGAAAAGCCTCTAGCGAGTTTCATGGCGGCCCGTACCCTAAACCGACTCAGGTGGTCAGGTAGAGAATACCGAGGCGTTCGGGTGAACTATGGTTAAGGAACTCGGCAAAATGCCCCCGTAACTTCGGGAGAAGGGGGGCCACACCTGGTGATAGCACTTGCTGCTTGAGCTGGGGGTGGCCGCAGAGACCAGCGAGAAGCGACTGTTTACTAAAAACACAGGTCCGTGCGAAGCCGTAAGGCGATGTATACGGACTGACGCCTGCCCGGTGCTGGAACGTTAAGGGGACCGGTTAGTCACATTTCGGTGTGGCGAAGCTGAGAACTTAAGCGCCAGTAAACGGCGGTGGTAACTATAACCATCCTAAGGTAGCGAAATTCCTTGTCGGGTAAGTTCCGACCTGCACGAATGGCGTAACGACTTCTCGACTGTCTCAACCATAGGCCCGGTGAAATTGCACTACGAGTAAAGATGCTCGTTTCGCGCAGAAGGACGGAAAGACCCCGGGACCTTTACTACAGTTTGATATTGGTGTTCGGTTCGGCTTGTGTAGGATAGGTGGGAGACTTTGAACTCGGTACGCCAGTATCGAGGGAGTCGTCGTTGAAATACCACTCTGGTCGTGCTGGATGTCTAACCTGGGTCCGTGATCCGGATCAGGGACAGTGTCTGATGGGTAGTTTAACTGGGGCGGTTGCCTCCCAAAGGGTAACGGAGGCGCCCAAAGGTTCCCTCAGCCTGGTTGGTAATCAGGTGTTGAGTGTAAGTGCACAAGGGAGCTTGACTGTGAGACCGACGGGTCGAGCAGGGACGAAAGTCGGGACTAGTGATCCGGCGGTGGCTTGTGGAAGCGCCGTCGCTCAACGGATAAAAGGTACCCCGGGGATAACAGGCTGATCTTCCCCAAGAGTCCATATCGACGGGATGGTTTGGCACCTCGATGTCGGCTCGTCGCATCCTGGGGCTGGAGTCGGTCCCAAGGGTTGGGCTGTTCGCCCATTAAAGCGGTACGCGAGCTGGGTTTAGAACGTCGTGAGACAGTTCGGTCCCTATCCTCTGTGCGCGTAGGAATATTGAGAAGGGCTGTCCCTAGTACGAGAGGACCGGGACGGACGAACCTCTGGTGTGCCAGTTGTCCTGCCAAGGGCATGGCTGGTTGGCTACGTTCGGAAAGGATAACCGCTGAAAGCATCTAAGCGGGAAGCCTGCTTCGAGATGAGTATTCCCACCCCCTTTGAGGGGTTAAGGCTCCCAGTAGACGACTGGGTTGATAGGCCAGATCTGGAAGCACCGCAAGGTGTGGAGGTGACTGGTACTAATAGGCCGAGGGCTTGTCCTCAGTTGCTCGCGTCCACTGTGTTG